>NZ_JBQPOL010000002.1:0-1199031 GCF_052220165.1 Microbacterium sp. RD1 | reverse complement strand
CGCCGCAAAATCAACAACAAATCCCCCACCAAAACCAGCGACAACACCACCAAAGCGCCGATCTCAAACCACAACGGGAGAATCAAGTCCACGGAAGGACCCTTTCAGGAGGGAGCACGAAAGAACGAAAGTCTCTCCCCGCGGCGATGCCGCGACGCGCACCCGGGACGGAAGAACCGTCCGTGATGACGGATGCGCGCTCTCGGGATACTCCCCCTCGCGGCTGCCACTCTACCGGGCGCGCGCGACCATCTCGTGGCGGAAAGGGCGGATGCTCCGCGCGATCGAGCGCCCCCTCGTCCGACGGCTGGGTCGCGCGGAGATCAGACCGCCGCGTCGTCGTGCACCGCCGCGCGCGCGGGTGTGCGCGCGGCGGAGAAGGTGGTGCGTCGGCGCACGACGAAACCGAGCCGCTCGTAGGCGGCGATCGCCCCGACGTTGGTGGCGGCGGCGTGCATGAGCGCGCGGTCGCCGCGCGCCCGGATGGAGTACGCGACGTCGAGGACGAGGCGGGAACCCAATCCCTGCCGGCGGTGGCTCTCGTCCACGGCCACGGCGCTGATCTCCGTCCAGCCCGCAGGATGCAGCCGCTCTCCGGCCATGGCGACCAACGCCCCGTCGCGGCGGATGCCGATGTACCGGCCCAGCTCGTGCGTCCGCGGACGGAAGGGCCCCGGCTGGTTCCGTTCCACGATCGCCAGCATCTCGGGTACGTCCGCCGCGTTCAGTTCGACGGCCTCGGGGTCTGGTCGGGGTTCGAGCGCCGGGGTCTCGACGAGCTGCACGCCCTCGCCGCGTCCGGTCGGCTCCCAGCCCGCCGGAAAGTCGCCGTCGTAGCCTGACACCCCGATCTCGCCGCCGGGCGGCACCAGCTCGGCCAGCGCGCCCCACACCGCCGGGTCGTCCCACGTGCGTACCGCGATGAACGGCGAGACGTCTTCGGGGTATGCCCGAGCCAGATCGTTCCCGATCGCGAAGGATGCGTGGGGGCCCGTGAGGGAGTACCAGGCCGGGTTGTCGAGGACGGCCTCGTCGGCGGGGGTGAGGAACGCGCCGGAACTCATACCCGCGACGGTATCCCCGTGCGCGGGGAGTGATCGCCGAGTATGACGGCGCGTGACGGGCGGAGAAGCTCCGTGACGTCCGCCCTCCCGCCGAAGGTCGCACGCCACCAGGCTGGGGCGGTCGGCAGGCCGCACGGCAGCCGGACCGTCGTGGAACAGGAGCAGAGATGGCATCCGAAGGACTTCGTCTGGGCGTCGCATTGGACGGCGCCGGATGGCACCCCGCCGCGTGGCGCGAACCCTCGGCCCGCCCGCTCGAGCTCTTCACGCCGGCGTACTGGGTGGGGCTCGTCCAGCGTGCGGAGGACGCCGGCGTGCACTTCGCCTCCTTCGACGACTCGTTCTCGCTGCAGTCGAGCTCCTTCGTCGGCGCGGACGACCGCGTCGACGAGATCCGCGGGCGCCTGGACGCTCTCCTCGTGGCGTCGCGCGTGGCGCCGGCGACGTCGCGGATCGGACTTCTTCCGACCGTGACGACCACGCACACCGAGCCGTTCCACATCTCGAAGGCCGTCGCGACGCTGGACCACGTCAGCGCAGGGCGAGCGGGATGGCAGCCGAGGATCTCGTGGCGCGCCGACGAAGCACGGCTCACCGGGCGGCGGGAGCTGCCGCTCGTGGACACTTTCGACGATCCGCGCGTGGCGGAGGTGACGGGGGCGCTGTTCGCGGAGGCGTCGGACGTCGTGGAGGTCGTGCGGCGACTCTGGGACAGCTGGGAGGACGACGCGGAGATCCGCGACGTCGCGACCGATCGGTTCCTCGACGCCGACAAGCTGCACACGATCGACTTCGAGGGGGAGTGGTTCAGCGTGCGGGGTCCGTCGATCACGCCCCGACCCCCGCAGGGCGCGCCGGTGGTGGCCGCCCTCGCGCACGCCACCGTGCCCTACCGCTTCGCCGCGCAGTCGGCGGATCTCGTCTTCGTCACCCCCGTGCAGTCGGGCGAGGCGCAGGGCATCCTGGCGGCCGTCCGCGAGGCGGAGCGGCACGTCGAACGTTCCGGTGAGCCCCTCCAGGTCTTCGCCGACCTCGTGGTGTTCCTCGACGCCGACGAGCAGGCCGCCGATCGGCTGGCACGGCTGGACGCACTAGGCCGCCCGCTGTCGTCGGATGCGCGCATCTACACGGGATCCGCCGAGTCGCTGGCCGATGAGATCGGGGCCCTGGCTGCGCTCGGCTACGCCGGGGTGCGGCTCCGGCCGGGCGTCGTCACCGACGATCTTCCCCGCATCGCCGACGAGCTCGTTCCGCTGTTGCGTGATCGGGAGCTCCTCGCACCGGATGGTGCGCCGTCGCTGAGAGCCGCGCTGGGCCTTCCCTCGACGGTCCCGAATCGCTACGCGCCCGCCCTGGCCGTGTGACCGACAGAGAGAACGAGATGAGCACTCCACGAAAGCAGATCATCCTCGCCGCGTACGTCGGCGGCGTCAACGAGCACACCCTGTGGGAGCATCCGCAGGCCGGCAGCCAGATCGACTTCGACTCCTTCCGCCATGTCGCGCAGACGGCCGAGCGCGGTCGATTCGACTACTTCTTCCTTGCCGAGGGCCTCGCCCTTCGCGAGCGGGACGGCCGCGTGTTCGATCACGACATCGCCGGGCGCCCCGACACCCTTCCCGTGCTGGCGGCGCTGGCGGCGGTCACCGATCACATCGGCCTGGTCGGAACGCTCAACGCCACCTTCAACGAGCCGTACGAGCTGGCGCGTCAGATCGCGACGCTCGATCACCTGTCAGGCGGCCGCGCCGGCTGGAACGTCGTCACCAGTTGGGACGCGTTCACGGGGCAGAACTTCCGCCGGGGAGGCTTCCTGTCGCGGGACGATCGATACGTCCGCGCGGAGGAGTTCGTCGCGGCCGTGCGGCGGCTGTGGGACTCCTGGCCGGAGAACGCGATCATCGCCGACAAGGTCACCGGCCGCTTCCTCGCCGACGCCAATGCCGGGGAGTTCGCCGTCCGCGGCGACCAGTTCGACATCGACGGCCGGTTCACGGTGCCGCGCAGTCCGCAGGGGCAGCCGGTGATCGTGCAGGCAGGCGTCTCCCCTCAGGGCCGGGACTTCGCGGCGGCGAACTCCGACATGATCTTCTCTCCGTATCATCGCCTCGCCGAGGCGCGGGAGTTCTACGCCGACATCAAGGGTCGGGCGCGGTCGCATGGCCGTAACCCTGACGACCTGAAGATCATCCCTGCCATCGGCTTCGTGCTCGGCGACTCGCTCGCCGACGCCGAGGAGAAGTCCCGGCACCTGCTGGCGCAACAGCTCAGCGACCGCGCCGTGCAGGTGCAGTTCGAGCAGGTGTGGAACCGCGACCTCTCCGCCTACGACCCCGACGGACCGCTCCCCGACGTCGACCCCGATCCGGAGGCGCCGCCGTTCATCCAGGGACGCGCGTTCCTCTACCAGGACCGCATCGAGACGGTGCGGCGTTGGCGGGCGCTCGCGCAGGAGAAGGGCCTCAGCATCCGAGGCCTGGCGGCGGAGGTCTCGGCGCGTGCCGATTACATCGGCACGGCCGAGCAGGTCGCGGCCGCACTGGACGAGTTCGTTCAGAACGACGGTGCCGACGGCGTCGTGCTGGGCGGCTATCACACGCCGCACGGGATCGACGAGTTCGTCGACCAGGTGGTGCCGCTGCTCCAAGAGCGCGGCTCCCTGCGCACCGAGTACACCGGACGGACGCTGCGCGACAACCTCGGGATCGCCGCTCCCGCTCGCGGCGTGCTCGCCGCGAGCGCGTGAGGGCAGCCGCATGACGGTCGCATCCGGGATCGAGACGGGGCAGGCGCCGCTCCTCCGCCGCGGGGCGGAGTGAGCGCCGGGGCGACGCGCGACGCGGAGGTTATCGTCGTCGGTGGCGGCGTGATGGGGGCCGCCACCGCGTGGCAGCTCGCGGCGCGGGGCGTCGAGGTGGTGCTGCTCGAGCGTTTCGAGCGAGGACATCGCCGCGGCGCATCACACGGCGCATCGAGGAACTTCAACGTCGGATACGAAGACCCGCGGCATCTCTCGTGGCTTCGCGAGGCGGATCGGCTCTGGGGTGAAATCGAGGCGGTGTCGGGTGAACCCCTTCTCACCCGCACGGGCATCGTCAATCACGGCCCCGGCCGCGACTATGCCGCGGTAGCGGCCGCGGTCTCTGCCGGCGGGTTCGCAACGGAGCTGCTCGGCGCGGCCGAGGCCGGCGTGCGCTGGCCCGGGTTCCGGTTCGCGGGTCCTGTGCTCTACACCCCGGATGCTGGACGCCTTCATGCCGACCGGGCGGTGGCCGCGTTCACCGACGTCGCGTGGGATGCCGGTGCGCGCATCCGCTACTCCTCGGCCGTCAGCACGGGTCGGGTGTCGGACGACGGCGTGCGTGTCCAGGTGCGCTCCGCCGACGCCGATGAGACTCTGACCGCCGATCGGATCGTCGTCACCGCGGGGGCGTGGACAGTCGACGTGCTCGCGGCGCTCGGTGTCCGCATCCCGCTTCCTCCGCTGCGGGTGACCCAGGAGCAGCCGGCGCACTTCGTCCCCGAGGACGACGACGCGCTCTGGCCCGGCTTCAATCATTCGCCGGCGGCCGATGACCCGGCAACGGCGTGGTTCCTCAGCGGGGTCTACGGCATGGGGACGCCGGGGGAGGGTGTGAAGGCCGGATGGCACGGGGTGGGCCCGGAAGTGCATCCGGACCGCCGGACGTATCAGCCCGACCCGGCGCTGACTGCCGCCATCCGACGCTATGCGCACGAGTGGCTACCCGGAGTGGTGAGCCAGGACGCCAGCGAGATCACCTGCACCTACACGAGTACCCCTGACTCCAGCTTCTTCCTCGAGCGGTTCGGCCCGGTGACGATCGGTGCGGGCTTCTCGGGGCACGGCTTCAAGTTCGCTCCCGTGATCGGCCGTATCCTGGCCGACCTCGTAACGACCCCCTGACCCGCCCCTCCGGCGTGGCGTGGTGCCCCCATCCGGTCGCTGAGCGAGCCGCAGGCGAGTCGAGGCGTCACCCCCGTCCGGTCGCTGAGCGAGCCCGGAGGGCGAGGCAAGCGTCTCCGCGCGGTGGGGCGTGGTGCCTCGCCTCGGTCGCTGAGCGAGCCGTAGGCGAGACGAAGCGCCCTGCGCGCCTCGGTCATGCGGTGCGTATGCGCGGAGTTGTCAGAAGGGTGGTGGTTGGTTGTCGGGGATGAAGGTGACGTGGGGTGGGGGTTGGTCGGTGTAGGTGTGGCCTAACGGGCTTCGGAATTGGAGGGTGCCGTTGGGGTGTTGGGTGGCGGTCCAGGGGGTTTCGGTTTTGAGGGTGTGGTGGCGGGTGCAGAAGTGCGCCAGGTTGGTGTTGGTTGTCTCGCCGCCGTCGTGGTGTTCGTGGTTGTGGTCGATCTGACACCGGTGGGCGGGTTGCCGGCACCCGTATCCGCGGCACCGCCTGTCGCGGGCGCGGAGGAACCGGGCCTGCGACGCCGCCGGGGTGTACCGGTCGACGGCGATGACGATCCCGGTGATCGGGTGGGTGAACACCCGATCCCATCCGGGCGTGCCACCAGCGAGGCGGCGGGCGGTGTCGGGGTCGACGGGGGTGCGTCCGTTGAGCATCGCCCCCGATTCCGTCATCCCGGTGAGTGCGGTGGCGGGGATGGTGATCTGCACGTGCCCCGTGATCCGGTCCAGCGCCGCGTTCCCGGTGGGGTCGATCGTCGGGGTCGCGCACAGCAGCATGTCCGCGACGAGGTCCGCGCTGATCTGCGCGGTCGTGCGGACATCATCCACAACCGCGCCGTCGGCGGGCTCGGTCACGGTCCCGTCAACCCGTGGGCCAGCACTTTCCGTGCGACGGCGGGCGCGGTGGGCGTTGGCGGTGTCGCGGACGATCTTCGCTTGTTGACGGATCCGGTCCCGGATGGCGTATGCGATCGTGGCGGGGAGGAGGACCTGGAGCAACGCCATCCCGTCGGCCAGGTCCACCACGCTGATCGACCTTTTCGTGACGGCTTCGGCGTGCCGTTCTGCCATGGATACCGGGTTGATGATTTCGGCGAGTTCGCGGGCGTAGGCGTCGGTGCGGCCGGGGGTCTCTTTCACCGCGAACTCCAGCACCGTCTCTTCCCACGCGGCGCGGACTTCGTCGGGCAGGGGGAGCCCGGTCTTGAGGATGATGGCAGCGTGCCCGCGGGAGATTCGTCCCGCCTCCCATACCTCTACTGTGCGCGGGAACCGGGTCACAAGGGTGTAGGCGTCGTCGAGTTCTCGTTGCGCGGTGCGGTCGGGCATGTGCGCGGCGAACGCGACCTCCGCGGCGATCGACCGCACCGGCATCTCCCGCACCGCCGACCCCGACACCTCCATCTGTGTCATCGCTTCGGTCATCAGTGCGGCGAGGTGACGGACCCGTTTCGCCTGCGCCGCCGCGATGACGGCGTCTTCGGAGAGCACCCCCGCCAGCGCTGCGCGCATCCGCACCGCCTGCTCGGGGTCTATCCCACCGGGGATCGGGAACGTGTCCATACCCTCCACGATAGGCAGGGCCACCGACATCGAGCGTCCCCGCCCAGGTCGCCGGAAAGAAGCTGTGGACAGGTATTTTCTCGGGCAGGTTGTGGAGGAACAGTCACGTCGTGGGGGCGCTTCGTCTCGTCGGTGCGCTGTCGCTCAGCGACCGGAATCGACGCCGCCTCGGTCGCTGAGCGAGCGGAGCGAGACGAAGCGTCCACGCCGGGAGCCAGCGTCAGGTCCGGGGATCGCGCGCGCCTTTCCCGAGCGGCTGTACGCGGGTCAGACGGCGTCCGCCACCAGCTCGCCGATGCGGGCACGCGATTCAAGACCCCACACGTCGGCGAGCAGCTCGTACGAGCGCTGCCGCACCGCGGGATCGTGGGCGATCGTGGTGACGAGCAGCTCATCGGCACCGGTCGCTCGCTGCAGCGTCTCCAGGCGCGCCGCGACGTGCTCCGGGTTCCCCACGAACCGGGTGAGCGCGCGGTCCCGAACGAGTCCGGCGCTCGCCGCGTCGAGTGCTCGCGCCGTGCACGGCGACGGGTAGGGGATCGCGCCATCCCCGGCGCGGATGCTGTGCACCCACTCCTCGTACCCGGCCGCCAGATGCCGGGCCTGCGCATCCGTCTCGGCGACCAGCACGTCCACCGAGACCGTCACGTAGGGCAACGCGAGTCGCACGCCGGGCTGGAAGGCGTCGCGGTACGCACGCACCGCGTCGATCACGAAGGTCGGAGCGACGTGATAGTTCGCGCCGAATGCGAGACCGAGGCGCCCGGCCAGCTCGGCGCTCGGGCCCGCGGTGCTGCCGTGGAGCCATACCTCGATGTCGGTGCCCTCGGCCGGCGTGGCGTGGATGGGAACGCCCTCGGGCGCGACGTAGGTGCCGGAGATGAAGTCGAGAATGTCGAGCACGTCCTGCTCGAAGCGGTCGGCGTCGCCGGGCTCGCGTCGCAGGAGCCGCGCCTGCGCGACGAAGCGGTCGGCGGCGAAGGAAAGCGGCGGCGTGCTCGGAAGCAGGAGGCCGTCGACGACGCGATCGTCGGAGACCGCATCCGGGAAGGGAGGGCGGCCGGCGCTGGTCGTACCGCTGCGTCCGATGCCGAGATCGAAGCGTCCCGGATGCAGCGCCGCGACGACGCCCGCGGCCTCGGCGACCTGCAGGGCCGAGTAGTTTCCGATGATCGTCGCTGCCGTTCCCAGCCGGATGCTGTCGGTGGCGGCGGCGATCGCGGCGAGCAGAACGTGGGGCGCGGCACCCGAGACGCCCGGATTGAGGTGATGCTCGGCGAGCCAGTAGCGCGCGTAGCCGAGGGCTTCGGCGCGCTGGGCCAGCTCGATGCTCGCGCGCAAGCCGTCGGCGGGACGCTGCCCTTCGCCGTAGGGGGAGAGGTCGAGAACGGCCAACGGCACACGAGAGGTCATGCGAGTCCTTGCAGTGGTCGGACAGGAGGTGGTCCGGGCGGCGTCGTGACGCCACCCGGACCCGGATCAGTCAGGGTCGCGGAAGCCCCGGAGGGTTCACGAGCGACTCGGACACGGCCTCGGACTCGACGCCCCAGAATTCGAGCAGATCGTCGTACGATCCATCCTCGATGATCGAGTCGAGCACGATCGACACCGGCTCGATGAGGCCGTTGTCCTTGGCTGTTCCCGCCGCGATGTTCGCGGTCTCGGGCCATCCGCCGGGCACGAGTCCCGCGAGCTCGATCTCCCCGGTCTCCCGCGCCTGCCACGCGAAGGACGCGTTCGGGCCGAAGTTCGCGTCGGCGCGGCCGGACACCAACGCGAGCGTGGCGGCGGCGTTGTCGTCGTAGTAGAGCAGTTCGGCAGGCTCCTCGCCGGCCGCCTCGAGCTCCTCGTTCCAGGCCAGCAGCACCTTCTCCTGGTTGGTGCCCGACCCCACGATGATCTTGAGTCCGGAGATGTCGTCGGCTTCCTCGATGGTCCCGATGTCGCTGTCCGCGGCGACGTAGAAGCCGAGCTGGTCGATGCGGTAGCTCGCGAAGTCGTACAGGTCCTTGCGCTCCTCCGTCACGGTGACGTTCGCCGTGATCAGGTCGTACTTGCCCGATTGGATGCCCAGCGGCCAGTCGGCCCACGCGACGACCTGCGGGTTGTATTCCAGGCCGAGGCCCTCCGCGATCAGTGCGCCGATATTGGGCTCGGTTCCCGCGACATCCGTCGCCGCGGACGTGCCGTCGGGCTGATAGCTCAGCGGCGGAGTGAACGCGCCGACGGCGACGGTGAGCTTCCCCGGCTCGATCGGTTCGAAGCCGCTGGCCTCGAGGGCGGCGACGGCCTCGGCGACGGGCTCGGTGTGGAACCAGGTGATCTCCTCGGTGGCCGTGTTGCCCGACGCGGACGGCTCGCCTGCGGGCGCTGCCTCCGCGCTTCCTGCGGTCAGACTGACGGCGGCGAAGACGCCGCCCACGATCGCGGCGACCGCGACGACGGCGACGCCGATCGCGATTCCCTGTTTTCTGCTGATGGCCATGGCGGATTCTCTTTCGGTGTCGGTCTTCGGGTGAAGGCGGTGAGTCAGGACAGGACCTTGGCGAGGAACTCGCGTGTGCGGGGGTGCTCGGGGTCGACGAGGACGCGCTCGGGCGGTCCCTGTTCGACGACTCGTCCGGCGTCGATGAACACGATCCGGTCGGCGACCTCGCGGGCGAAGCCGATCTCGTGCGTGACGATGAGAAGCGTCGTTCCGCTTTCGGCGAGATCACGGATCACGTCGAGCACCTCGCCCACGAGCTCCGGGTCGAGGGCGCTGGTGGGCTCGTCGAAGAGCAGCACGCGCGGGCTGAGAGCCAGGGCGCGAGCGATCGCGACCCGCTGCTGCTGTCCGCCGGAGAGCTGGCGCGGAAAGTGATCGGCCTTGTCGGCGAGGCCGACGCGCTCGAGGAGGACGCGAGCCTGCTCGCGTGCCGCATCCTTGCTCAGCAGGCGCGTCGCGACGGGCGCCTCGATGACGTTCTCGAGAGCCGTGAGGTGGGGGAACAGGTGGAAATGCTGGAAGACGATGCCCACCTGGGTGCGCCGGCGGAGGATCTCGCGCTCTCTGAGCTCGTGGAGCCTGCCGCCGCGAAGTTCGTACCCGATGAGCTGTCCGTCCACGAGCACCGACCCGCGGTCGACCGACTCGAGGTGGTTGATCGTGCGCAGGAGCGTCGACTTCCCCGAGCCGCTCGGTCCCAGGATCGCGACGACCTCGCCCGGCTGGACAGTGAGGTCGATGCCGGCGAGCACCTCGAGCTGGCCGTAGCTCTTGTGGACGTTGTGGATCTCGACGAGCCCGTGTGTTCCGGTCGACGCCGGGGCGCTCATCGCGGTGCCGCCGGGTTCTCGCCCAGGCGCGCCCACTGCAGCGTGACCCACCGGCGCACGCGCTGCAGCGGCGTGGGAGGCAGCATCCGCACCGATCCGCGCGCGTAGTGGCGTTCGATGTAGTACTGAGCGACGCTCAGGATGGTCGTGATGATCGTGTACCAGACCACGGCAACCAGAAGCAGTGGGATGACCCGGCTGTTGCGGTTGTAGATGACCTGCACCGCATAGAAGAGCTCCGGGATCGCGATGACGAACACCACGGATGCGCCCTTCACGAGGCCGATCACCTCGTTCGTCGCGTTCGGCACGATCGAGCGCATCGCCTGCGGAAGGATGATGCGGAACAGTCGCTTGTGGGCGGGGATCCCGAGCGCGGCGGCCGCCTCCTGCTGGCCGGGGTCGACCGAGATGAGGCCGCCGCGGATGATCTCGGCCGAGTACGCCGCCTGGTGGAGGCCGAGGCCGAGGATCGCGGCGGCGAAGGCGCTGATCAGCTGCACCGTGCGGAACTCGACGATCCAGAAGTCGGTGGTGAACGGGGTGCCGAGGCCGAGGGTCGGGTACAGGTAGCCGAGGTTGAACCAGACGATGATCTGCACGACGAGCGGCACCGAGCGGAAGAACCAGATGTAGCTCCACGACAGCGAGTTCAGCAGGGGTGAGCGCGACAGGCGGCCGAGGGCCAGTACCGTGCCGAGGACGAACCCGACGGCGGCCGAGATCGCGGTGAGTGCCAGCGTGTAGCCGATGCCGATCAGCACCGGCTCCGCGAAGAAGTACGACGCGAAGACGCCCCACTCGTAGTTCTCATTGGTGACGAGGGACCAGGCGAACTGCGCGATCACGAAGAGAAGGAGGGCGCTGAGGGTCCAGCGGAACCAATGACGGGTGTGGACCACCCGCACCGCCGCGAGGTCGACGCGGGAGCGTGCGCCGGATGCCGCGGCGGAGGGCTCGCCCGTCGCCGGGGGCGCCTGGATCGTCGAGGTCATGTGCCGAGTCCTGTCGGTTGCACCGCGAGAGCCGCGGATGATCGGCAACGTTAGGATCCGCCGCCGGGGGCCGCAGGCGCCGGTGTCATCTGGCGCATCCGCTGGTCATGCGCCGTAACACGTCGTCGCGGGCGGTCTCAGGCGTCGCGAAGGATTCGCGCCGTCGTGCGCGCGGAGAACGCCAGGCTCTCCACCGGGATGCGCTCATCCGCGGCGTGGAACTGACCGAAGACGTCGAACCCGTCGGGGACGCGAAGCGGCACGAACCCGTACCCGGCGATGCCCAAACGTGCGAAGTGCTTGTTGTCGGTGCTGGCGGGGAGGAGGTACGGCACCACGATGCCGTCGGGATCCTCTGCCTTGATCGCGGCGCGGAGCACATCGAGAAGGGGAGCGTACGGATCGGCCTCGGTCGCCGGCCACCAGCGTCCCCAGCGGATGTCGATGCCCTCGCCCACCAGTGCCCGCACGTCAGCGCGCAGCGTGTCATCCTGCCCCGGGAGCACGCGCACGTCGAGCCGCGCGCGCGCCTCGGCAGGGATGACGTTCGTCTTCTGGCCTGCGGCGAGGACGGTCGGGGTGGCGGTGTTGCGCAGGCTCGGGCGGATCAAATCCGCGATGAACCCCAGGTCCCCCGTATCGGCGTCGAGGGTCTCGGCCGTCAGCGGGACGCCTCTCGCTGGCCCGTAGCTGTCCAGGAACGCCTCGAGGGCGCGCGTGCGCACGACGGGGAACCGGTGCGCTCCGACCGCCGCGACGGCTCGCGCCAGGCGCACGACGGCGTTGTCGTCGGTCGGGCGCGACCCGTGGCCCGCCCGCCCGCGCGCCGTCAGGGTGACCGAGGCGACCCCCTTCTCGCTCGTCGCGGCGAGGTACGCTCGGCGACCGGCGGCACCCGGGATGGAGAATCCGCCGACCTCGCTCAGTGCCTCCGTCGCTCCGGAGAGCAGATCGGGGCGGTGATCGACCAGCCACCCGGCGCCGTGCGCGCCGCCTGCTTCCTCGTCGGCGAGGAAGGCGAGGACGAGGTCGCGTCGGGGACGTGTCCCGGTGCGCGCGAACCAGCGTGCGACGGCGAGGACGGTACCGGCGAAGTTCTTCATGTCGACTGCCCCGCGGCCGTACAGCCACCCGTCGTGCACCTCCGCGCCGAACGGCGGGTGCGTCCACTCCTGGCCGGCGACGGGGACGACGTCGAGATGCGCGTGCACGAGAAGGGCGCCGGCGTCGGGGTCGCTCCCGGCGATCCGCGCGATGAGCGAGCCCCGCCCGGCGACCGGCTCGACGAGCTCGGCGGCGATCCCCGCCTCGGCCAGCCGCTCCTGCACGTACCGCGCCGCCCGGGTCTCGCCGTCGCCGATCGATTCGGCGACCCCGGTGTTGACGCTGTCGATGCGGATGAGGGCGCGGGTGAACTCGACAGCCTCGTGCTGCAGTCGCGCGAGCTCCGCGGCGTCGTCGGTCCCCATGGGAGGAGGCTACGGGCCTCCCCTCGAAGGCGCCCGCGGAACGGAACGAGCCGTAACGTCGCTGCCCCACCCCCCGACGGCGCCGGCTACAGCGCGGTCGCGTCGAGGTCTTCGAACACGAGGAAAGTGCGGCTGGACCGCACACCGGGCAACGACTGGACCGTCTCGAGCACGATCCGGCGCAGATCGCGGTTGTCGCGAGCGCGCACGAGGACGAGCACGTCGAACTCGCCGCCGACGAGGGCGACGTGCTCGACCTCCGGCAGCGCGATGAGGCTCTGACGAATGCCCTGCCACTGCTGCTGATCGACGTTCAGGGCGACGTAGGCGGATGCGTGGTAGCCCTCCAGGATCGCATCGGTGCGCAGTCCGTACCCCAGGATCACCCCGTCGTCGGTCATCCGCTTGACCCGGGCGTAGGCGTTCGCACGGGAGATGTTAACCTCCTGCGCGATGACGTGGATCGACGTCCGCGCGTCGCGGCGAAGCGCCTGCAAGATGGCGCGATCGATGGTGTCCAGTGCCATGGCGGCTCCTCGAAGGGGGAAGGGGTCGATGCTGGACAGTTTGTCAGTAAGAGCGCACGTTTCGCGATATGCGTCTCCGGATGCTTCCCCAGCAGTGCTCCGAGGTGCAGAATCCCGCACTCTGAGTAGACGACACGGGACGACGGTGGAGGACGACGATGACCCACGAAGAGCTGCTGCCGCCGGAGCATCCGGTGCAGCTGATCGACCCGGCAGGCGAACGCACACCGGAGGAGTCGTACGAGGTGCCCGCGACCGATCGGCTGGTGAGCGCCTACGGCGAGCTCGTGCGCGGCCGCCGCATCAACGACCAGGCGAACGCCCTCGTGCGGCAGGGTCGCCTCGCCGTCTACCCCTCCTCCCACGGGCAGGAGGCGTGCCAGGTGGCCGCGGCTCTCGTGCTCGACGAGGGCGACTGGCTCTTCCCGACCTACCGCGACTCGGTGACCGTCATCACGCGCGGCGTCGCCCCCGCCGACGCCCTCGTGCTCCTCAAGGGGGACTGGCACTCGGGCTACGACCCCTACGAGCATCACGTGGCCCCCCAGGCGACGCCGTTGGCGACGCAGCTCCTTCACGCGGCCGGGGTCGCGCACGCCGCGAAGCTCCGCGGCGAGGAGACCGTGGTCCTCGCGATGTGCGGCGACGGCGCGACGAGCGAGGGTGACTTCCACGAGGCCGTCAACTTCGCTGCGGTGTTCCATCTCCCCGTGGTGTTCTTCGTGCAGAACAACGAGTTCGCCATCTCCGTGCCGCTCTCCCGCCAGAGCGCTGCGCCCTCGCTCGCCGCGAAGGGCATCGGGTACGGCATCCCGGGGCGCCGCGTCGACGGCAACGACCTCGCCGCCGTGCTCGCCGTGCTCGGCGAGGCGGTTGTGCGGGCGCGATCGGGCGGCGGGCCGACTCTCGTCGAGGCGCACACCTACCGGATGCAGGCCCACACCAACGCCGACGACGACACGCGCTACCGCGAGCGCGACGAGGTGCAGGCCTGGGTCGCCCGCGATCCGCTGACGCGTCTGCGTACCTACCTCACCGCGCAGGGCGTGCTCACCGACGACGACGAGGCGCGTTTCGCGCTCGCCGCCGAAGACACCGCGGCAGCGCTCCGGGACGCGATGAACGCCGAGAGCGAGCTCGACCCCGACGACCTGTTCGCCTACGTCTACGCCGAGCCGTCGGCGCAGCTGCGCGCGCAGCGCGACCTCGTGCGCGACGAGATCGCCCGAGAAGGGAACTGACATGACGCTGATGGAGATGGCCCCGGATGCCGCGGCCCCGACCCAGACGACCATGACGATGGCGGCGGCGCTCAACCGTGCGCTCGCCGACGAGATGGCCGCCGACTCGTCCGTGCTCGTCTTCGGCGAAGACGTCGGCGCCCTCGGCGGCGTCTTCCGCATCACCGACGGGCTCGCCGCCACCTTCGGCGAGGACCGCTGCTTCGACACCCCGTTGGCCGAGTCCGGCATTGTCGGCACCGCGATCGGTATGGCGATGAACGGCATGCGGCCGGTAGTGGAGATGCAGTTCGACGCGTTCGCCTATCCCGCGTTCGAACAGATCGTCAGCCACGTCGCCAAACTCGCCAACCGCACGCGGGGACGGGTGCGCCTTCCGATGGTGATCCGCATCCCCTACGGCGGCGGCATCGGGGGAGTCGAGCACCACTGCGACTCGTCGGAGGCGTACTACGCCCACACCGCGGGGCTGACGGTCGTCACGCCCTCCAACCCGCAGGATGCGTACAGCCTGCTGCGCGCCGCCATCCGGTCACCCGACCCGGTCGTCTTCCTCGAGCCGAAGAAGCTCTACTGGTCGAAGGGCGCCGTCGACCTCGACCGCGCCGAGCAGGTCGGCAAGGCGGCCGTCGTCCGCCCCGGAACCGACCTCACGATCGTCACCTATGGCACGTCGGTCGGCATCGCGCTGGACACCGCCCGTGTCGCCGAGAGCGAGGGTCGCAGCGTCCAGGTGGTCGATGTGCGCACGCTGACGTCCTGCGACGACGAGACCATCTTCGCCGCGGTGCGCTCCACCGGCCGGGCGATCGTGCTCTCCGAAGCGCCGGGCTACGTGTCGGTGGCCTCGGAGCTGGCCGCGCGTATCTCGGAGCACTGCTTCTCGTACCTGCACGCGCCCGTGCGCCGGGTGACCGGGTTCGATGTGCCCTATGCGCCGCCGAAGCTGGAGAAGTACTACCTGCCCGACGTCGACCGCGTGCTCGACGCCATCGACACGCTGCAGTGGGAGGACGACTGATGACCGCCGCATCCGCCAACACCGTCACCGCTCAGATCTTCCGCCTCCCCGACCTGGGTGAGGGGCTGACCGAGGCCGAGCTGGTCCAGTGGCTCGTCGAAGTCGGCGACACGATCGCGATCGACCAGCCGATCGCCGAGGTGGAGACGGCCAAGAGCAGCGTGGAGCTGCCGTCGCCCTTCGCCGGCGTCGTCCTCGCCCTCCACGGCACGGTCGGGGAGACCCTGCTGGTGGGTGCGCCGGTGATCGAGGTCGGCGCGGAGGGCGCGGCAGCCGCCGCCGCGGCGGCTCCCGTCGAGGCGTCCCCCGGTGAGGCCACTTCCTCGGGCGCGAAGGGACTGCCCGCCGAGGCCGCCGAGATCGAGGCCTACCGTGAGGAGGAGCGCGCCGGCTCGGGCAACGTCCTGATCGGCTACGGCACATCCGGAGGCCACGGCGCCGCACGGCGACGCGCGCGCCGTGCGGCCGCATCCGGCAGCACGCATCCGGTGGCCCCCGCGCCTGCCGCGGGCCCCGTGACGACGGGAACGCGTCCGAACGTGCCGGTGCGCTCGCCGCTGCTGCGCCGCCTCGCCCGCGACCTCGGAGTCGACGTCACGTCGCTGACCCCGTCGGGGTCGGACGGCGCCGTCACGCGCGGCGACATCCTGCGTGCGGCGGCCGTGGCGGACGGCGACGCCGCTCCCCCCGCGGCATCCGCAGCCGCCACTGTCTCCGGCGCCTCGGTTCCCGCCGACCTGGCCGAGATCGGACGGGAGAGGATGTCGATGCTCCGTCGCGCGGTGAGCACGAAGATGTCACGCAGCCGCAGCGAGATCCCCGAGGCGACGGTCTGGGTCGACGTCGATGCGACGCGGCTGTGGGACCTGCGGGCGGAGATGGCACGCGAGGGCGAGCGCGCACCGTCGCTCACGGCCCTCCTGGCGCGCTTCGTGCTTCTCGCGCTCGAGGAGTATCCGCTCCTCGCGTCGCGCCTGAGCGACGACGGACAGGAGATCATCCGCTACGACGGCGTCAACCTCGGCGTGGCGGCCGACACCGAGCGGGGACTCCTCGTTCCCGTCGTGCCGCGCGCCGACCGGCTCTCGATCGACCGGCTGGACGGCGCACTCCGTGAGGTGGCGGTCGCCGCCCGCGCCGGGCAGCTGCCGCCGGAGCGGCTCGCGGGCTCGACGTTCACGCTCAACAACTACGGCTCGCTCGGCGTCGACGGATCCGCGGCGATCATCAACCATCCCGAGGTGGCGATCCTCGGGGTCGGCCGCATGATCGAGCGGCCGTGGGTCGTCGACGGCGGAATCGTGGCGCGGCGCATCGTGCAGCTGTCGCTGGTCTTCGACCACCGCATCTGCGACGGCGGGTACGCGGCCGGGTTCCTCCGTCGCATCACCTCGGCCATCGAGCATCCGCTGTCGCTGTACCCCCGCCTCTAGCCGGGCGGGTGTCAGCGCCGCCGCGCCACGAGCCGCTCGACCTGGGCTGCCAGGCCGGGAGCGTCGAGCACGACGATGAGGACGAGGAATGCGGCGAACGCCAGCTGCGTGACGAAGGCGGGGAGGGCGAGCATCGTCGTCAGCTGCGTGAGGAACGCCACGGCGATCGCGCCGCAGAGGAGCCCGAGCGGGCGGCCTCTCCCGCCGGCGAGCGAGACGCCGCCCAGGAGCGCGGCGACGACCCCGACGATGAGCAGCTGCTGGCCGGGGTCGGGGTTGGCCGACGAGTAGCTGTAGGCCAGCAGCGCTCCTCCCGTGGCAGCCAGCGCTCCGGATGCTCCGAACACCGCCGTGAGAACCGCCCGCACCCGTACGCCCGACACGCGTGCGGCCCGGCGGTCGCCGCCGACGGCGCGGAGGTCGCGGCCGAGCCGGGTGCCGCCGAAGACGAGCGCGGCGAGGGCGAACAGGGCCAGGAGAAGCAGACTCCGCGGCGAGAACACCCCGAGCAGTGCCTCGTCGACCCACAGCGTCGCGTCGGTGTTCGGATAGCTGAGGCTCAGCCCTCCGGAGAGCAGATTCGCCAGGCCCAGCAGAACGATCAGCGTCCCGAGGGTCACCGGGAGGGACGAGATCCCGGTCGCGGCGATGACGCCGCCCTGCACGAGCCCCACGGCCAAGCCCGTGCCCACGGCTGCCAGCACGCCGAACAGCGGATCCTCCGCTCCCAGCGACACCGCGATCACGCCGCCCACCGCGGCCATGCCGCCGACGGACAGGTCGAATTCCCCGGCCATCATCGTCAGGCCGAGGGCGAGCGCGACGAACCCGAACTGCGCGAAGCCCTGGAACCCGTTGTACAGGTCGAAGACGCGGAAGTCGCGCCCCGCCAGCAGCGGCAGAACGACGAAGCACATGGCCACGACCGTCAGGGCGACGGCGGGCACCAGACGATCGGGCCGTCGCCAGCGGCGCACCGCGCGTGCAGGTGCGGGTGTGCGCGCGTCGGCGGACGGGGCGACCTGTGCGGTGCTCATCGGGTGCCCCCTCTCGTCCGCAGGTGCACGACGACGACGATCACGAGCACGAGGGCACCCTTCAGGACCATCTGCGCGCCGGTGGAGAATCCGCGCAGGAGAAGCAGGTTGGTGATCGCGGCGATGACGACCGCGCCGCCGAGGGTGCGAAGAGCCGAGCCGCGCCCGCCGCTGATGAGCGTGCCTCCGACGAGGATCGCGGCGATCACATCGAACGTGAGGTTGCCGGCGAGGGTGATGTTCGCCTGCCGGTTGAACGCGGCCAGGAACGCCGCGCCGACCCCGGATGCCACGCCGAACATCGTCCACGCGAACACGGTGATGCGCGTCACGGGAAGCCCCGCCGCCCGTGCCGCTCGCACGTTCTCGCCGACGAGAAGCACCTGACGGCCGGGGGTCGTCCATCGCAGCGTCAGCTCGGCCACGACGGCGAGGGCGCACAGCACGTAGACCGCGATGGGGATGCCGAGCGGCGTGGCGTTGAGCAGCGCGAACCCGGTGTCCGACGGCGCGACCATCCGCCCGCCGGTGACCCATGTCGACACCCCGACCAGCCCGAAGCCCACCGCGATGGTCAGGACGATCGAATTGGCCGACCAGGCACCCACCGCGTACCCCTGCAGCGCCCCGAAGAGCGCGCCGGCGGCGACCGTCACGAGGAGGGCGACCGGAAGCCCCCACGCCTGCGCCGCGATGAAGATCATGGCCAGGAGCGACACCTGCTGAGACGTGGCCAGTGAGGCGATGGAGCCCACGAGCGTGAGGAACGTGGCACCGATGGCCGTGATGCCGACCGCGGTGGAGGCGATGAGGATCGCCCGCGCGTTCTCCCACGTCGCGAACCGGTCGGTCGTGACGCAGAGGTACAGCGCGATCGCTCCGACGACCACCCACAGCGCGATCCACCCCGCGCGCGTCCCCGTCCGCCGACGCGGCTCGACCGGGGGTGCGTCAGTGAGCGTGGTCATGAGGCGTCCTCCTCGTGCGTGGTCTCCCGCAGCAGCGTCGCGACCGGGGGAGGGGAGTCGTGGCGAGCCACCATGCGGCCGCCCCGCATCGTGATCACGACGTCGCCGAGCTCCAGCAGCTCCTCGGTCTCGGTCGACGTGAAGATCACGACCAGCCCGGAGTCCGCCGCCTCCCGGAGCAGGAGATGGATCGCCTGACGCCCGCCCACGTCCACGCCGCGGGTCGGCTCGTCCACGAGCAGCACCGACGTTCCCGGCCGGTCGAAGTTGCGCGCGACGAAGACCTTCTGCTGGTTGCCGCCGCTGAGCGCGCCGGTGCGGGCGCGGAGCGCTGCGGGGATGCCGGCGAGCTCGCGGAGGCTGCGCGACGTCGTGCGCTCATGAGCCGGTCGGCGCAGGCCTGCGCGGGAGAGGGCGCTCAGGCGCGTGGCGAGCAGATTGTCGCCGACGGAGCGGGCGAGGAACAGGCCCTCCTCCTTGCGGTCGTTCGACACGAAGGCGATGCCGCAGCGGCTCGCTGCGACCGCGTCGCCGAGCGGGAGACGGCGCTCGCGCACGACGACCTCGCCGCGCGCGCTGGTGTGCAGGCCCGCAAGCGCGCGCAGCACGTCGGAGGTGCCCGAGCCCACCTGGCCCGCGAGGGCGTAGATGCGGCCGGGATGGGCGTCGAGCGTGAAGTCGGTCACGACGCCCGGGACGGTGAGTCCGTGGATGGAGAGCGTGTGGGCGACCGTGTCGTCGGCGGCCCGCGCGGGCGGGGGGACGTCGTCCAGCCCGCCCAGCATCTGCTCGATCAGAGCGGGGACGGTGAGCTCTGCGCTGGGGGTGGTGTCGACGACCTTGCCGTCGCGCAGCACCGTCACGCTGTCGCACAGACGCAGGACCTCGCCGAGCCGATGGGAGACGAACAGGATGCCGCATCCGTCTGCCGCGAGCCGCCGCACCGCTGCGTACACGTGCGCACTCTCGGCGTCGTTGAGGGTGGCCGTCGGTTCGTCGAGGATCAGCAGCCGCGATCCCTCGCTGACGGCGCGTGCCACCTCGATGAGCTGCCGTTCGCCGAGTCCGAGCTCGGAGACGAGGGTGTCGGGGTCGACGTGCTCCAGGCCGACGCCGTCCAGCAGCGCCCTGCTGCGGGCGCGGAGTGCCCCCGGTCGCACGAAGAACCCCGCCGCGCTGCTTCCCAGCGCGAGGTTCTCGGCGACGGTCAGCGACGGGACGACGCTCAGCTCCTGGTCGACGAGCGCGATGCCGGCGCGCTGCGCCTGGGATCGGGACCGGATGCGCGCATCGCGGCCCTCGATCCGCACCTCGCCGGCGTCGGGGGCGAGCTGCCCGGAGATCATGCGCAGGACGGTGCTCTTGCCGGCGCCGTTGTGCCCGCAGAGCCCCCGCACCTCCCCGGGGGCCACCGTGAAGCTCACGTCGTCGACGACCGTCGCCGCGCCGAACCGCTTGGTCACACCCGCCACCTGGAGCAGCGCCGTGGCGCTGCTCCAGGGAGCGGATGCGATGTCTGTCGTACTCACGCGAACGAGCACTGCTCCGCGAAGGTGTCCACGGTCTCGGCGGTCACTCGGTCGGACGGGACCGTGACGACGCGCTCGGGTTCTTCGCCGCGCAGGAACGCCAGGGTGTAGTCCACTGTCGCGGCGGCGATCGTCTCGGGGTCCTCGGTGGCGGTCCCGTACAGCTCGCCGGCGGTGATGGAGTCGATTCCGGCCTTGAAGCAGTTGCTGCCGGTGACGATGAGACCGTCAGGCCCCACCGGGATGCTCTGCTGCTTGGCGGCCTCCACGATCGGGATCGCCATGTAGTCGGCCATGCCGAAGGCCGCATCCACGCCGTCGGCGCCGAACTTCGACAGCAGCGAGGTGGCGATGGTGCCCGAGAGCGTCGGGTCCCAGTTGCCGTCCTCCTCCGCGATCACGGTGTACCCGGTGCCCTCGAGCGCCTCGGTGAACGCCTCCATCCGGTCTTGCGTGACCAGCATCGAGGCGGTGCCCTTGATGACGATGATGTTGCCGCTGTCCTTGCCCTGGGCCTGGAGGCCCTCGATGATGTTCTCCGCGGCGAACCTCCCGAGAGCGGCGTTGTCGGAGAGCACCTGGCGGACCCCTTCCTCCTCCGCGACAGCCGGATCGGGGCGCCCGTCGAACACGATCACCGGCACGCCGGCGGCCACCGCCTTCTTGATCGGCGCCACCATGGCCGCGGTGTCGACGAGGGCGACGACGATCGCGTCGGGTTGCTCGGCGACGGCCTGGTTGAAGTTCTGCACCTGGGTGCCGGGATCCATCGTGGCGTAGTCGATGACCTCGACGCCCTCGGCCTCGAGTGCGGGGACGTAGTCGGCGTTGAACGCCGCTCCCCAGGGGTTGGTGTCGCCGTAGCCGAGGAACGCGATGGTCTTGCCCTCGACGCCGGCGTCTCCGGTATCGGTGTCGGAGCCGCCGGTCCCACCGGATGAGGCGCATCCGGCGAGAAGGGCGAGAACGCCGGCGCCGGCCACCAGTGCGGTGCCCAGGCGTCGGGAGAGGGGTGAGCGGTGCATGGGTTTCTCCTTTGAAACGGGTGAGATCTGCAGGAACGGATGCTGTGCGCGGCGCGGGATTCGGATCACATGGGCGCCCCCGTGGCGGCGTACCGGCGCCGGAGCTCGGCCTTGGCGAACTTGCCCGAGCCGGTCTTGGGCAGCTCGGGCAGGAAGACGATGTCGTCGGGGAGCCACCACTTGGCCACGAGCGGGCGGAGGTGGTCGAGGATGTCTTCGGCGGTGAGCGCCGCACCCGCCACGGCCACCACGCACGCGACCGGGCGTTCCGCCCACCGCTCGTCCGGCCGACCGATCACGGCCGCCTCCACGACCAGCGGATGGGCCATGATCGCGTTCTCGAGTTCGACCGACGGGATCCATTCGCCACCGGATTTGATGATGTCCTTCAGGCGATCCACGACGTGGAGATATCCGTCGGGCGTGATCGTGGCGAGATCGCCGGTGCGGAGCCAGCCGTCCGGGGTGATGGACGCGTCGTCGTCACGTCGGTAGTAGCCGGCGGCCACCCACGGCCCCGAGACCTCGGCCTCTCCGACCGACTCCCCGTCCCATGCCCGCTCGACGCCGTCGGCGCGCAGACGCACGTCGACCAGCGCGACGGGGCGGCCCTGGAGCGAGCGCTTCGCCCGGGCCTCGTCCTCGTCGAGCGACGCGTCCTCGGGGCGGAGCCTGCCGAGCACGGCGAGAGGAGAGATCTCGGTCATGCCCCATGAGTGGGTGATCGGGACGCCGGCGGTCAGACGCCAGGTCTCCGACAGCGCCGTCGGCGTCGACGATCCGCCCGACAGCACCATCCGCAGCCGGGAGAGGTCGTAGTCCGCGAGGTGCGGGGCGGCCATGTTCCACACCGTGGTCGCCGCGGCGGTCAGCGTGACCCCGTAGCGCTGCATGGCGGCCAGGAGCTCGGGTGGCCGGGTGGCGCGTCCAGGGAGCACGAGGGTCGCCCCGGCGAGGGCGGCCGCGTACGGCAGACCCCAGGCGTTCACGTGGAACATCGGCACGATCGGCATCACGACGTCGGCTTCGCTCACCGCCAGGCTGTCGACGCCCAGCGCGCCGAGGGTGTGCAGCATGGTCGAGCGGTGGGAGTACAGCACGCCCTTGGGTTTTCCCGTCGTGCCGGAGGTATAGCAGAGCGCGGATGCACGCGTCTCGTCGTCGATGCGGAAGTCATCGTCGCGGGGCGTGCTCGCGGCCAGGAGGGCGTCGTAGTCGAGGATGCGGGGGTCCGCCGGGATCGGGGCATCCGAGCCGTCAGCCAGGACGATCCAGGTGCGCACGGTCGGGAGGCGGTCGGCCAGCGGCCACAGGGTCGCCAGGAGCCCGCGATCGACCAGGAGCGCCTCGTCGGCCGCGTGCGTGATGACGTACTCGAGGTCGGCGGCCGACAGGCGGATGTTGACGGTGTGCAGGATGCGGCCGGTCATCGGGACGGCGAAGTACGCCTCCAGGTGCCGCTGGCTGTTGACACCGAACGTGCCCACGCGCGCATCCGGGGCGAGGTCCAGGTCATCCAACGCCGCGGCGAGGCGACGCACCCGCACCGCCCACGCCGACACCGGCATCGCGACATCCTCGAGTGGTGCCGGTGCCAGCGTCACGATGAGCTTGTCGGGGAAGAGCCTCTCCGCGCGGCGGAAGGCGTCCGAGATCGACAGCGGCCGCTCCTGCATCCGTCCGAACATCAGCCCTCCTGCTCCAGATACCGGTGCACGCGGATCGCCAGCAGCAGCGTGGTCGCCTGATCGCCGTCGAGCGCCCCGTCGGACAGATAGGGCTGCAGCTCGCTCATCCGGTACTTCACGGTGTTGGGGTGCACATCCAGATGAGCGGCCATGTCGCCCAGCCGCCCACGCCGCGTGACGAAGGCATCGAGGGTCGGCAGCACCCAGCGCCGGGAGAGGACAGGCGCGAACGGCTCCAGCGTGGTCGCCGCGAAGCGGCGGGCGGTGGCGGGCTCCCGGAGGAGGGCGAGCAGGGGGGCCAGCGCGCTGTGGTCGTAGACACGCCCCCACGGCGTGCCGAGCGCGGGCCCCCGCTGAAGCGCCTCGGAGGCCTCGGCGTAGCTCACGCGGGTCTCCGCGGGCGAGGACGCGCGATTGCCCAGTCCGAACGCCAGGATGCGGCCGTCATCGGGCATCGCGTCCAAGCGCGTGCGCATCTCGGCGCGCGACAGGCTGCCGAACACCACGGCGACCACGCTGGAATGGCGCACGGTCCACAGGTAGGCGTTGACGTGCCGCTCCAGCATCATGCCGACCGCCTCCAGGCGTGCCAGGGACTCGCCCTCGCTCACCTGGGCGACAACGACGGAGTGCGGCGCCGTGAGATCGGCCAGGGCGCGGTGCTGCTCGGTCGAGGGGCCGGCGAGGATGAGGTTGAGAAGGCTCGACCGGCGGTGCTCGCGGTCACGGGCGAGATGAGCCGACTCGTCGACGTAGGCCGCCGCGACGGCCGTGGTCAGGCGGTCGGCGAAATCCAGCACCCACGCCGCCGCAGCGCGCACCCCCTCGGCCAGGTCGTCGCCGTGCCATGCCGGCGACGAGGTGATCTCCGTCCACATCACCCGGATGCCCAGGCGGTAGGCCTGCAGCAGCGGCTCCATACCGACGCCCTGGGCCGCCCGTCGCCGCGCGCCCTCGGAGACGGGGACCAGCAGGTCGTCCTCCAGCGGGCGACCGGTCGCCATGACCATCAGCCAGAGCTTCACGACGGCCACCGAGACCGACCGGGCGTCGGCCAGCAGCGTGGTGTCGTGCATGTCCGCGTAAGCAGGGATCTCGACCTGCTGCGTGCGGATCATCGTGTCGGCGATCTCGTCCACTTGGGTTTCCAGTCTCTTCGCGACATCGCGAAGCAGTGCGGCGGTCTGCGGGCGCAGGTCGCCGAAGGTGCCCGGCGCCTTGTCGGCCGCCGCGTTCACGAGACGTCCTCATCTCGATCGGGTTGCGTCCCGCGGGTGTTCGGGCTGCATCGTGAAATCACGCTAGTTGTCGGGTTTTCCCTACACATCGGCTCTCCTTGCCAACTCATCGGGCGCTTTTCGGCCATTGTGGACGAAAGCGCTCCGAGCGGGCAGTCGGCTCAGGTGTGGGGGCCGCGCACGTCCACGCGAACGCTCTCGATGCGTCCGGCGTGGGCGGCCTCGGTCTCCGGCGGGCTCCAGCTGTTGGACGTGGCCAGGAAGAGGGTGCGACCGTCGTCGCCGCCGAGAACGCAGTCCTCCGCAAGACGGTCTCCGAGCTCCCACACGTCGGTGACCGTGCCGCCCGCCGTCACGCGCAGGAAGGTGCGCGGCACGATGGAAGCGACCCAGACGCCGTCCTCGGCGTCGACGGCGATGCCATCCGGGGTCGACCCCTCGGGGAGCTCGGCCCACACGCGGCGCGCGCCGAGCTCGCCGCCCCGGCCGATGTCGAACGCCGACAGCCGCGCGGCCCAGGTCTCCGCGACCACGAGCACTCCCGAGCGCAGGATCGCCATCCCGTTGGGGAAGACGAGGTCGTCCGCCACTCGGTGGATCGAGCGATCGGGGTCGACGCGGAACAGCGGTCCGGGGGCCTGCGGGGCGTCGCCGTAGAGGTCGTAGCCGAAGCCGCCGACGAAGATCCTTCCGTCATCGGTGATGGTGAGGTCGTTGATGGGATGGTCCGTCGCGTCCGACAGGTCGGCGTAGAGCTCGACGCCGCGTTCGGGCGTCCAGCGCAGGAGTCGTCGCGACAGCATCGCACTGACCACGACGCTGCCGTCGGGCAGCCACCCGAGGCCGGAGGGCTGGTCATCGATCTCGAAGACGGCGCGGGGCGCGCGGCCGTCGGATCCCGCTTCGTAGATCGTGCCGCTGTGCATGTCGCTGAACCACAGGCGACCGTCATGCCACCGACAGCCCTCCGGAAAGCGCAGGCCCTCGATCAGGACTTCGGTCCGAGCAATCATCGGCGACTCCTCTCGCGCGGGCGCCGCGCCGCCGATGCGGCTTCGCGTTCGGGGAGGCTGCCTCGCTCTGCATACCGTAGTTGTCGCAGATGACCGATGCATCGGCCTCTCGCGCCAACTGCACGGGCGGAATTCGTCCAGAAGGGACACACGGGGATCTGCAGGCCCCGGATAGCCTGGTCACATTCCGCATCGCCGCGGAGCCGACGAGGAGGCACTCGCATGCAGATCACGCGCGTCGTCACGGAAGTCCGCTCGGACGGGACGTCGGGGTTCGTCTCGACCGGGGACGTGCCGCCGGTCGAGACTCCTGCGCTGGCCGGGTTCCGCTTCTTCCCGTTGTGGGCGACGGAGGATCATGCGTCGCTCCCCGACGGCCAGACGCGCCCGTACTTCCCCGGACCGGACGGCACGCGTCTGGTGGGGGTGACGTGGGCGCCCGCGGGGCAGGTCGTCGAGGGGGACGGGAATGCCGATCCCGCCGAGGCGGAGGCGCTTCTTCCCGGCCTTCTCGGCGTCTTCGAGGACGGTACGCCGTTTCACACGACCGACTCGATCGACTACGGCATCTGTCTCTCGGGCGAGATGTGGCTGGTGCTGGACGAAGGTCGCGAGGTGCGCATCACCCCGGGCACCGTCGTCGTGCAGCGCGGCACCCGCCACGCATGGGAGAACCGCGGCGACCAGCCCGCGACGATGGTCTTCGCGCAGATCGGCGGCGATCCGTCGCGCTACTGAGCGGCTCTCTCCGCCGAGCCGGCGACGACCGTCGAATGGGTGGGCGCCGCCCCGGTGCGAGCGCCGGTCCCTGTCTCGGCGGAGGAAATAGCATCGGGGAGTGACCGAGCCGCAGACACGACCGGATCCGACGCAGCGCACGACCTGGGCGATCCTGGGCCCGGGGGCGATCAGCCGCGACTTCCTCGCGGGGTTGCGAGCGAGCGCGTCGGGGACGCTCGGAGCCGTCGGGAGCTCCGATCGCGATCGAGCCGCCCGCTTCGCCGACGACGCGGGCGCGGGCTTCACCGGCACGTACGACGAGGTGCTGGCGCGCGCCGATGTCGACGCCGTCTACATCGGCACGGTGCATCCGCTGCACGCCGACCTCGCGATCCGCGCGCTCGAGGCCGGCAAGGCGGTGTTGTGCGAGAAGCCGGCCGCCCCCACCGCCCCCGACGTGGACCGCATCCTCGCGGCCGCCGAGCGTGCCGGCAGGCCATTCGTCGAGGCGTACAAGAACCGCTTCGGCCCCTGGGCGGACGAACTGAGATCGGTGCTGTCGGGCGCCTCGCTCGGCGCTCCGCGCGAGGTCGAGGCCGCCTTCGGCTTCGCCGCGCCCGAGCGCTCCGGACGGCTCTTCGACCCGGCGCTGGCCGGCGGCGCAATCCTGGACGTCGGGTGCTATCCCGCGTCACTGGCCGTGGAGGTGGCGTTCGCCGCGGGCGAGGTTCCGCTGTCGGCGGTCGCGCTGCAGTCGGCCTCGGGCGAGATCGTGTCGGGCGTGGACGGCGACGCGACCGCGCGTGTCCGGCTCGGCCAGATCGACGCCGTGCTGCGGACCTCGATCGTCCGCGATTTGACGCCGGCCGCGGTCATCCGCTGCGAGCACGGGACGATCGAGCTCCCCGATGCGTGGGGGGAGCGCGACGTCAGCGCCACGCGGATCATCCTGCGCCCTGACGGCGAGGAGCGGCGGATCATCGACGTTCCCGCCGTGCAGCCGATGGCCGCCGAGGCGGATGCGGTCAGCCGTGCTCTCGCGGCGGGGCGGCGGGAGGCCCCGGAGATGCCGTGGGCGCACACGCGCGCGGTGGCGCATGTGCTGACGGGGTGGCGGAGCGCCGTCGTCCCGGGGTGACGGGCGATCAGGCCGTGACGAGCGTGGCGAGGGTCGCGGGCGAGAGCGCGTGCTCGATCGCGAGCATGCTCGCGCCGATCACGGCTGCCTTCTGACCGGCCGCCGACGCGACGATCGCCAGGTGCTCGGTGGCCAGCGGCGTGGAGCGCGTGTAGACCACTTCTCGGACACCGGCGATGAGATGCTCTCCCACGCGCGACATCGAACCGCCGACGGCGATGACCGACGGGTTGATCAGGCTCACGGCCGTCGTGAGCACCTCGCCGATGTCGCGCCCGGCCTGACGCACGGCCTGGATGGCATCGACGTTCCCCCGCTTGACGAGGGCGATCACGTCGTTGCCGTTCTCGGCGGGCACCCCCTGAGCGGTGAGGGCCCGCGCGATGGCGGGTCCGGAGGCGAGCGCCTCGAGGCAGCCCTGGTTCCCGCAGTGGCAGGGGACGCCGGCGCCCCGCGCGACCCGCACGTGACCGATGTCGCCGGCGATCCCCTGCGCCCCGCGCTGGAGCGCGCCGCCGGAGATGACGCCCGCCCCGATGCCGGTCGCGACCTTGACGAAGATGAGGTGCTCGACCCCCGGCCAGGCGACGGCGCTCTCGCCGAGAGCCATGATGTTCACGTCGTTGTCGACGAGCACCGGGACATCCAGGTGCTGCCGTACCCATCCGGGAACGTCGAAGCGGTCCCATCCGGGCATGATCGGCGGGTTGACCGGCTGTCCGGTGGAGTGCTCCACGGGGCCGGGGATGCCGACGCCGATGGCGGCGAGGTCTGCGGGGGAGCGCCCCATCCCCTCGACGAGTGCGGCGGCGTTGTCGACGAGCCACGTCAACACCGGTACGGGTCCCAGCGTGACATCCAGCGGCTCACTGTGCTCGGCCAGCGTCGTCCCCGAGAGGTCGGCGACGGCGACCGTGGCGTGCGAGGCGCCGATGTCGGCGGCGAGCACCAGGCGCGAGGCGGGGTTGAGCGCGAACTGCGACGGCGGCCGCCCCCCGGTGGAGACGGTCTCGGCGATCGGCGTCACCAGGCCCATCCGCATCAGCTCGTCCACGCGCGCGGCGATCGTCGAGCGCGCGAGGCCGGTCGACTTCGCCAGTTCGGCGCGGGTGCGGGGCACGCCGTCGCGGAGGATCTGGAAGAGCTGAGTGACGCCGGACACGGGGGAGGTCGCGTCACCGCTCATTTTCGCCACGTTTCACTCTATCCGCGCCCCCACGGGGTACGCCGCCGTCATGAGGCGCGCCCGCTCGGGCGGGCGAACCTCTGCTGCAGCAGCACGGCGACGACGATGATGACACCCTTGGCGACGGCCTGCACCGACGACGACAGGTTGTTCTGGACGAAGACGTTCGACAGGGTCGCGAAGATGAGGACGCCGAAGACGGTGCCGGTGATCGTCCCGCGGCCGCCGACGAGCAGCGTGCCACCCACCACGACGGCGGCGATCGCGTCGAGCTCCCACAGCAGACCATGCGTCGAGGTGCCCGCCGTGGTGCGCCCCAGGATCATGACGGCCGCGATTCCGGCGCTCAGCCCGGCGAGGGCGTAGAGCCACATCGTGTGGCGCTTCACGTTGATGCCCGCGAGCCGTGCCGCCTCGCGGTTGCCGCCGATCGCGACCGTGCGGCGACCGAACGTGGTGCGGTTGAGCAGCACCCACCCGCCCGCAGCCACGAGGGCGAAGATCCAGATGAGGACGTCGACGCCGAGGAAGTCGAGATTCATGAAGTCGATGAATCCGCGCTCCTGCACCACGAGCGTCCGCCGCTCGGCGAGGATCTCGGCGAGGCCGCGCGCGGCCACGAGCATGGCGAGGGTGGCCATGAACGCCACGACGTTGCCGTACGCGATGACGATGCCGTTGATGAGACCCGCCCCGATCCCCACCGCCAGCGCGATGACGACGAGCACGATCCAGTGCGTCGAGTCGGCGAGATCCTGGACCGCGGCCAGGGTCGCTGCGACGGAGGCGAGGCCGGCGACGGCGCCGACGGAGAGGTCGATGCCGCCGGCGATGATGACGAGCGTCATGCCGATGCTGACGACCCCGATGATCGAGGCCTGGCGGAGGATCGTGAGCATGTTCGACACGCCGAAGAACGTGTCGGTGGCCGTCGCCGCGCCGACCGCGACGATCAGGGCGAGGGCGACGACGAGGCCCAGGTTGCGGCCGACCGAGCCGGACAGCGCGCGCTGCAGCCTGCTGCGGCCGTCGGAGGCCGCCGGCGGGGTGGAGGGCACGGAGTCGGCCCGGGAAGTGATCTGCTCGCTCACGCGGCTGTTCCTTTCATGACGAGGTCGAGCACGCCGTGCTCGTCGATCTGGGAGGCGGGCACGGTCTGCAGGACGCGACCGTCCGCCACCACGAGGACGATGTCGGCGAGGCCCAGCACCTCTTCGATCTCGCTGGAGACGATGACCACCGCGTTGCCGGCCGCGGCGAGGCGGCGGATGAGCGCGTAGATCTCGGCACGCGCCCCGACGTCGACGCCGCGCGTCGGCTCGTCGAGCAGGAGCACACGGGTGCCGTGGACGAGCCATCGCGCCAACAGGATCTTCTGCTGGTTGCCGCCGGAGAGCGTTCGCGCCGGGCGGCCCGGATCATTCGGCCGCAGCTCGAGCGCGTCGATCTGCTCGGCGGCGACGCGCCGCTCTGCCCCGCTGTCGAGGAACCCCGCCCGGGCGAACCGCGACACGGACGAGAGGGTCACGTTGACGAAGATCGGCTCGTCCAGGACCAAGCCCTGGCTCTTGCGCTCCTCCGGCGAGAGCCCGACACCGGCATCCACGGCGGCGACGACGGAGCCGCGGCGAAGCGCCTTGCCGGCCACCGAGACCCGGCCGGCTGTCGCCTTGCGGGCCCCGTAGACGGTCTCGAGGATCTCGGAGCGACCGGAGCCGACGAGGCCGGCCAGCCCGACGATCTCGCCCGCGCGCACGGTGAAGGAGACGTCCTCGAAGACGCCGGCGAGGCCGAGGCTGTCCACGTCCAGCACCACGGGTGCGTCGGCGGGGACGGGCGTGGCGGGGGGGAAGACGTTCGCGACGGTGCGTCCGGTCATGAGCGTGATCAGCTCGCTGGTCGGAGTGTCGGCGACGGCCAGGCCGCTCGCCATCGATCGCCCGTCCTTGAGGACGGTGATGCGGTCCCCGATCTGGCGGATCTCTTCGAGGCGGTGCGTGATGTAGACCACCGCGATGCCCTCCGATGTCAGCTCGCGCACGACCGCGAAGAGGTTCTTGACCTCCTCGGCGTCGAGCACGGCGGAGGGCTCGTCCATGATGATGAGCTTGATGTCGTGCGACAGCGCACGCGCCATGCTGACGATCTGCTTGTTGGCCGCGCTCAGGGAGCCCACCTCCGTGTGAGGGGACATCTTCGGATGCCCGAGCCGCCGGAGCAGCTCCCGCGTCTGGCGGGCAGCCTCGGACCGGCGAGAGAATCCGCCCCGGCTGAGTTCGTGCCCGAGGAAGATGTTCTCTGCGATCGTGAGGCCGTCGACGACGTCGAGCTCCTGGTACATCGTCGCGATCCCGAGCTCGAGGGCCGCCTGCGGGTCGGGGATGTCCACGGTCTCCCCCCGCCAGAGCAGGGCACCCTCGTCAGGCCGATGGACGCCCGCGAGCGTCTTGATCAGGGTGGACTTGCCGGCGCCGTTCTGGCCGAGGATGCAGTGCACCTCCCCGGGCAGCACTTCGAGGTCGACGCCGCGGAGCGCCTGGACTCCGGCGAAGGCCTTCGTGATGCCTCGCGCCTCGAGTAATGCCGAGTCATGGTCAACTTTGATCACCGAGGCAACATAACACGCCGTGGCGGCCGACGGGAGTTTCTTCTTTCGATCCGAATGCGTCCGCATGCCCGTGACGGCAGGACTGATCCCCTCGAATAATTCGCGGCTTTCCGAAGCATCTGGCGCTTTTGCCGGGGCACAGACAAAAGCTGACGCACTTGCGCCTTCTTCTGCTACGGTGAGGTTCGTCAGCGCCGACCTCGCAGGTGGGCACTCTCGCTCGGAGGCTGCTGACGTGCTGCATCACATTTCAAGGAGGAAAAAATGCGCTCACGCTTTCCGGCGCGGACACGGCTGGTTCTGACCGGCACGGCAGTCCTCGCGGCCATCGGCCTTCTCGCGGGTTGCACCGGCTCTGGAGCCGAGGAGGACGTCACCGAGCAGGGGACCACCAGCGAGGAGAACGCCGAGTCGGGTGACACCGTCGTCATCGGTTTCTCCGGCCCGGCCGCCGACCACGGCTGGCTCGGTGCCATCAACTCCGGCGCTCAGGCGGCCGCCGACAGCTTCGACGATGTCGAGCTCCGCGTGGCCGAGGGCACGAACGACGCCAACGCCCAGATCGCCGCTGTCGAGACGTTCATCAACGAGGGTGTCGACGCCATCGTGCTGCTTCCCACCGACGGTGCCGCTCTCACCGAGGTGGCGATCAAGGCGATGGAGGCAGGCATCCCCGTCATCAACGTCGACCGCGAGTTCTCGAGCCCGTTCGCCGCGCGCGCCACGGTCCTCGGCGACAACTACGGCATGGGCGTGAGCGCGGGCACGTACATCTGCGAGCAGCTGGGCGACAACCCCGACGCCGTGGTCGCCGAGATCGCGGGCATCGACTCGCTGCCCCTGACCCAGGACCGCTCGCAGGGCTTCGCCGACGCGCTGGAGGACTGCGGTCTGGAGGTGACGGCGCGTGTCGCCGCCGACTTCACCGTCGCCGGCGGTGAGGCCGCGGCCTCGCAGCTGCTGTCGGCCAACCCCCAGATCGATGCGCTGTGGAACCACGACGACGACCAGGGCGTCGGCGTGCTGGCGGCGATCGACGCGGCCGGCCGTGACGAGTTCTTCATGATGGGCGGCGCGGGAAGCCGCAACGCCATGGACCTGATCCAGGCGGATGATTCGGTGCTGAAGGCGACCGTCATCTATCCGTCGACGCAGGCCGCCGATGGCATTGCGCTCGCTCGCCTCATCGCACAGGACAAGACGGTCAGCGACTTGATCACGCCCGGCATCCCGAACCGGATCGTGCTCGACGCCCCCGTCGTCACGAAGGACAACGTCGAGACCTACATCGACCTCGCCTTCGCTTCCTGACGATTCCGCGGGGCGCTCGTCTGCGGACGGGCGCCCCGCGCCTCCCTCCCGAGAGGAGACCCCGGTGACCGAGACTCTTCGCATCGCGATGGTCGGCCACGGCTTCATGGGCGCTGCGCACTCGCAGGGCTGGCGAGTCGCGCCGCGCTTCTTCGACTTCCCCCGTCCGATCGACATGGCCGTGCTCGTCGGTCGCCATGATCCCGATTCCTCCGCCCGCCGGTGGGGGTGGGGCGAGGCGGCCACCGACTGGCGCGATGTCGTGGCGCGCGACGACATCGACATCATCGACATCGTCACCCCGGGAGACACGCACGCCGAGATCGCCGTCGCCGCGCTCGCGGCCGGCAAGCACGTCCTCTGCGAGAAGCCGTTGGCGAACACCGTCGCCGAGGCGGAGGAGATGGCCGCCGCCGCCGAGCGGGCAGCATCCGTCGGCGTGCGGGCGATGGTCGGCTTCACCTATCGCCGCGTTCCCGCCGCCACGTTCGCACGGGATCTCGTCGCCGCCGGGCGGATCGGCGACATCCGCCAGGTGCGTGCGGAGTACCTCCAGGACTGGCTGACCGACGCCGAGGCGCCGCTCACCTGGCGGTTGAAGAAGGACCTCGCCGGTTCGGGCGCGCTGGGCGACATCGGTGCGCACGCCGTCGATCTGACCGAGTACATCACCGGCCAGCGCGTACAGACGGTCTCCGGCATCCTCGAGACCCTCGTCGCCGAGCGCCCGCTCCTCGCGGAGGGCGTCGGCCTGTCGGGCACCGCGGCGGGCGAGCGCGGCGCTGTCACCGTCGACGACGTCGCCCTGTTCACCGGGCGCTTGTCCTCGGGGGCCCTCGCCTCTTTCGAGGCGACCCGCTTCCGCACCGGGCGCAAGAACGCGCTCCGCATCGAGATCTCCGGATCCCTCGGTGCGATCGCGTTCGATCTCGAGCGTCTCAACGAGCTCGAGTTCTACGACGGCACCCTCCCCGGCACCGAGCAGGGCTTCCGGCGGATCCTCGTCACCGAGCCGCAGCATCCGTACGCCGGCGCGTGGTGGCCGACCGGTCATGCGCTGGGTTACGAGCACGGCTTCTCACATCAGGCCTACGATTTCGTCACCGCGATCGCGACGGGGACGCCCCCGCGCCCGTCGTTCGCGGACGGACTGCACGTACAGCGCGTCCTGGATGCGGTGGAGCGCAGCTCCGAAGCCTCCAGTGCGTGGACCGCCGTCGAGAACTGACATCCCCGGAAAGGAGATCGCGATGACGCGACCGATCACCCTGTTCACCGGCCAATGGGCCGACCTGCCCTTCACCGAGGTGGCACGCCTCGCCGGCGAGTGGGGCTACGACGGCCTCGAGATCGCCTGCTGGGGCGATCACCTCGACCCGTGGCGCTGGGACGACGACGCCTATGTGCAGGAGAAGCTCGACGTTCTGGAGCGCAACGGCCTGAAGATCTGGACGATCTCCAACCACCTCAAGGGGCAGGCCGTCTGCGACGACCCCATCGACGCCCGCCATCGCGACATCCTCTCCGACCGCGTTTGGGGCGACGGGAACCCGGAGGGCGTGCGTCAGCGCGCCGCGGAGGAGATGAAGAACACCGCACGCCTGGCCGCGAAGCTCGGCGTGGCAACGGTCACCGGCTTCACCGGATCGAGCATCTGGAAGTACGTCGCGATGTTCCCGCCGGCCTCTGCCGAGATGGTCGACGCCGGCTATCAGGACTTCGCCGACCGGTGGAATCCGATCCTCGACGTGTTCGACGAGGTGGGAGTGCGCTTCGCCCACGAGGTGCATCCGTCGGAGATCGCCTACGACTACTGGACCACGGTCCGTGCGCTCGAGGCGATCGGGCACCGGGAGGCGTTCGGCCTGAACTGGGATCCGTCCCACATGGTCTGGCAGGACATCGACCCGGTCGCCTTCCTGTGGGACTTCCGCGACCGCATCTTCCACGTCCACTGCAAGGACACCAAGAAGCGCCTGGGCAACGGTCGCAACGGGCGGCTGTCGTCGCATCTCGCGTGGGCCGACCCGCGCCGCGGGTGGGACTTCATCTCCACCGGCCACGGCGACGTGCCCTGGGAGGACGCCTTCCGCATGCTGAACGCCATCGGCTACGACGGCCCGCTGTCGGTCGAGTGGGAGGATGCCGGGATGGACCGCCTGGTAGGCGCCCCCGAGGCCCTCGGGTTCGTCCGGAAGCTGTCGTCGTACGAGCCGTCGGGGGCCGCGTTCGACGCCGCGTTCAGCCGGCGCTGAAACGCCGCGTCGACGTGCCCGCGGGGTCGGAGCTTCCGAGTCAAGGCCCGGGCCGGAGTCGGCTGCCCTGCCTAGCATCGAGGCATGTCCGAATCGAATGACGACCGCGAGATGCTCGGCGCGACCTCCGATGGCGCCGACGCGGCTCAGAAGGATCCCTCGACGTGGGTGACCGGCGACGAGCCGATCACGGCCGCGCAGCGCAGCTACCTCGACACCCTCGCCCGCGAGGCCGGGGAGGAGATCCCCGCAGACATCACGAAGGCCGAGGCGTCTGAGCACATCGAGCGGCTGCAGCAGAAGACGGGTCGCTCCCCCCAGTAGCCGCGTTCGTGCAACTCGGGACACCGGTCCCGTGACAGCGGGACACTGCTGCTGACACGATGAGCGGATGACCCGCGCCCTGGCCTCGAGCCGCGTCGCGACTCTCGTCGCCCTGGCGGTGGCTGTCGTCGCCGGTGCGGGCGCCCTCGTCTTCGACGTCCTCGTGCTGCCGGCGCATCCGCAACCGCCGTTGTCGTCCGGATGGGCGGGGGTCCTCCCGGGCGCCGCTCTGCTGGTGGCCGGGAGCCTCCTGCTGTGGCGTCTGGCGTGGCATCCCATCGCCGTCGTGCTGACCGCGTTCGGCGTGCTGTGGGTCGTCGACGGGCTGGCCTCCGCGGCGGTCAACTACGCCTGGTACTTCGACCGCGCGGCGGCGTGGGCGCTCCCGGCCTTCTGGTTCTTCACGCGGTTCGGGTCGGTGCTGCTTCTTCCCATCACCCTGCTGCTCCTGCTCTTCCCCGACGGCCGGCTGCGTCCTCGCGGATGGCGGATCGTGTCGATCGTGTCGATTGCGCTGAGCCTGGTGATGCCGTTCGCGTTCCTCTTCGCCCCCGCCCGGGCGCTGGCCGCTGACGACCCCGACCGCGACCCGCTGATGGCCGTCTACGAGCGCGACATCGGGGTGCTGCCGCTTCCGGACGGGGTGTGGTCGGTGCTCCTGCAGGTCGGCGCGCCGTGCATGGCGCTCTCGCTGCTGCTGGCCTTGGTCGTCTGCGTCAGTCGCCGATTCGGGGCGTCGGCCGATGAACGCGCGCAACTGCGCTGGCTGGTGTGGTCGGGCATCGTGTTCGTCGCCTCGCTGGTGGGCATGCCGTACGTCCCGACCTTCCTCGTCGACGTGATGCTCACGCTGGCGATCGGGCTGGTCTGCGCCTCGGTCGTGCTCGCCGTGACGCGCCACCGGCTGTACGCGATCGACCGCGTGCTTCCCTGGACCCTCGCGTACGGTCTGCTGCTCGTCGGTGTGCTGGCCGTCGACATCGTGCTCGTCCTGGCGCTGGGCAGCGCGATCGACGATCGCGTGGCGCTGGTGGCGGCGATGATCGTCGTCACCGCCGTCTACGCGCCGCTGCGCGATCGCGTCTTCGCCTTCTTCAGCCGTCTCGTCAGCGGTCGTCGCGGCGACCCGTATGCCGTCGTCTCTTCGCTCGGCGACCGGCTGGACGGCTCAGCCGACACGCGCACGCAGTTGGGGGAGCTCGCCGCCGCGGTCGCGGAGGCGTTCGCGTCCCCCTACGTGCGGGTCGAGTTGGATCGCGCCGAGAGCGCGCCGCTCATGGCGGAGCGCGGGACGCCCGGGGTGGCGCCGGTGACGGTGCCGATCGACTCCGGCGGCGTCGTGATCGGCCGCATCCTGCTCGAGCCGGGTCGGCGCCCGGTGGTCTCACGGCGTGATCAGCGCCTCCTGGGCGACCTCGTGCGGTTGGCGGCCGCATCCCTCCGCGGTGCGGAGCTCAGTCGCGAGCTGCAGGCCATCCGCGAGCGACTCGTCCTCGCCCGCGAGGAGGAGCGTTCGCGCCTGCGGCGCGAGCTGCACGACGGGCTCGGGCCGGTGCTGGGTGGCGTGAAGCTGCGCCTGGAGACCGCGCGCAACCTCGCGGAGAAGGCGCCCGAGCGCTCGGTCGCGCTCCTGGATGCCGCGATCGCCGACTCGAGCGAGGCCATCGACGAGATCCGTCGGATCGTGCACGACCTGCGCCCGCCCGCCCTCGACGATCTGGGTCTCCTCGGCGCGCTGCGCCAACAGGCCGCGCGGCTGTCGGGCGGGGGCCTCGTCGCCACCGTCACCGGGAACCCGCCCGCGGCGCTCCCGCCCGCGGTCGAGGTGGCCGCGTATCGCATCGCGTCCGAGGCCCTGGCCAACGCCCGGCGTCACTCCGAGGCATCCGTCGTCACCGTCGAGCTGCGGGCCGACGGTCCCGAGCTCGAGCTGATCGTGCGCGACGACGGAACGGGGATCCCCGACGACGCCGCCGGTGGTGTCGGCCTGCGATCTCTCCGCGAGCGCGCAGCAGAGCTGGGCGGGACGGTCGTCATCGAGCGGCCGGGCGAAACCGGCACTGTCGTCCGGGCGCTCCTTCCGCTGGTCCCGGCCGGCTCCGACTCTTCCGCCCGTGCCATCCAAGAGGAGGCGTCCGCCCATGTCCGCTGAGCCGATCCGGGTCGTCCTCGTCGACGATCATCCTGTCTATCGCGAGGGTCTGTCGCTGCTTCTGGAATCGATGGACGGTGTCGACGTCGCCGGCACGGCCGCCGACGGCGAGGAGGCGCTCACCGTCGTCGAGAGGGCCGACGCCGACGTCGTCGTCATGGACGTGCAGATGCCCAAGCTCGACGGCATCGCCGCCACGCGGGAGCTCGTGACGCGCCATCCGCACCTCGGCGTCGTCGTGCTCACGATGTCTGAGGACGACGAGACGGTCTTCGCCGCGATGCGCGCGGGGGCGCGCGGCTATCTCGTGAAGGGGGCGAGCCAGCATCAGATCCTCGCCGCCGTCCGAGCCGTGGCCGGCGGCGAGCTCGTCTTCGGCGCCGCGATCGCTCGCCGCGTGGCGGAGTACTTCGCCGCGGGCCCGGCGTCGGCGCCGGGGATGGACGTGTTTCCGCAGCTGACGGCGCGGGAGCGGGAGATCCTCGACCTGCTGGCGGCAGGGCGGTCGAACCCGCACATCGCGCAGGCGCTGTACCTCTCGCCGAAGACGGTGCGCAACAACGTGTCGAACATCTTCGCCAAGCTGCAGGTCGCCGACCGCGCGGAGGCGATCGTGCGGGCGCGGGACGCCGGTCTCGGCCGCGGCTGACCCGTCCCGGGCGCGACTCGGGACATCGCCGGGACGCAGCGCCCTGGGCGCCCGGGACGGCGGGGCGGGAATCTGGAATCACCAACCAGAAACGCCCCGAAAGGCACACGAACATGGACCTCTTCGCATCCGCGACCTCGGCGACCGCCGCCGCCCCCACCCGCCCGCAGCGCCGCGGCATCGAGTTCGGACCCGTCCGCCCCACCCTGTTGCAGCGCATGGGCGGCCTTGCCCTCGTCGCCGCGCCGCTGTTGTTCACCGGCGGCATGCTCACCTCCCCCGCCCAGACCGAGCCCGGCAACGCCGGCTACATCGCCTCGCTCGCCGCCGACCCGGCGCTGAGCCTGTGGTCGGCGAACCTCCTCCACTACGGCTGGGTCGCTCTCGCGATCGGCGCGGTGTCGGCCCTCGGCCTTCTCCGCGGTGCGCGCGGCCGCGTCTTCCTCCCGCTGGCCGTCGCGATCCTGACATTCGGTGCTATCCAGATGTCGGGGCTGCTGCTGAGCGACTGGTTCCTCGTCAGCGCCGGCAACGTCCTCACGATCGACCAGGCGGTGTTGATGGACGAGTCCGCCAAGGAGTGGTCGGTCGCGATCTGGCAGTACACCGGCATGGCCGGCGGCATCCTCGGCATCGGCCTGCTCGGACTCGCCCTGGCCCGGGCGAAGGCGGTGACGTGGTGGATCGCGCCCCTGGCGTTCCTCCCGTGGGTCCTGCCCGCGTTCGGGCTCGGCCTCATCGGCACCCTCGCCGCGCTGGTCTGCTATGCCCCGCTGTTCGTCGCCGGCACGCGCCTGGCGCTCGCGAAGTAGCCCTCGCCGAGAGTGCATCGCCTCGCCGAAACGGTACCGGATATGGTGCCGGTTCGGCAGGGCGGTGCACTTTCGCGCGTCAGGCCAGAGCGTCGCGCAGCGCCCGCGCGTCGCGGACCGCGTTGCCGCCGAGGTCGTTGTTGAAGTACGCGAACACGTCCCGCCCCTGGCCCAGCCATTCCCGGATGCGGTCGGCCCACCACGCGATCGCCTCCGGCCCGTACGAGCCGTTGTAGAGCGTGTCGTCGGGGCCGTGCAGCCGCACGTACACGAACGGAGCCGTCGCCCGCAGGATGCACGGCAGGTTCGCCCCGCTCATCACGCAGTACGCCGCCTGGTGCCGCTCGAGGATCTGGAACACCTCCTCCGCCGCCCACGACGGATGCCGCAGCTCCATCACCGGTCGCGAGTCCGGCGGAAGGCCGGTGAGGAACGCCTCCAAGCGCGCGTCATCGCGCTCGGCCCCCGGCGGAAGCTGCGCGAGGAACGGACCCCGCCGAGGCCCGAGCGCCGCGAGGCCCGCGGCGATCCGCTCCTGCCAGGGTTCGCTGAGCTCGAGCCGGCGCGCGTGCGTCACCCCGCGGGGCGCCTTCACGGCCATCACGAAGTCCTCCGGCACACGGTCGCGCCACGCGGCGAGGCGTTCCGGTCTCGGCCAGCGGTAGAAGCTCGAGTTGAGCTCCACGGTGTCGAACTCCTGCACGTACCGCGCCAGCTGGTCGCGCGTGCCGCGCTCGTACAGCACACCGCGCCAATGGGCGTAGCTCCACCCCGACGTCCCGATCCGGGCGCGGGCGCCGGTCATCGCGCCGAAGGCGGTGCCGCCGCAGTGGCGTTCTCGGTGACGTCGGCCAGATAGTGCTCCTCCGCGCGGTGCAGCTCGTCGAGGAAGTCCACGACGATCCGCCGCTCCGAGGCGCCCAGGCGCGCGGCGGCGAAAGCGACGGCGACGCGACGCACGGCCAGCAGGCGGCGGGCGGGAGAGCCGGCGGGTACCGTCGCGCGCACGAGGATGCTGCGCCGGTCCTGCGGGTGCGGCGCCCGCTCGACCCACCCGGCGTCGGCCAGGCGGTCGATGAGAGCGGTGATGGCTGCGGACGAGATCCCGAGCAGATCGGCGAGACTCCGCGGCGTCACGGTCTCGCCGCTCGCCTCGAGATCCAGGAGGTGGCGGAGCACGTGAGCATCCCTCGGGCCGATGCCCAGCGCCTGCAGGATGGCGCGGTCGACAGAGGTCTCTGCCGCGGACAGGTCGTCGAGTGCCGAGACGACATCATCCGCTGTCGCTGTGTGCCTCACGTCCCTCCCCGGCGTGCATCGGTAGGTAACCTAGATACTCCGCTGCCGATCAAGTAGATCTGCAACTGAATGGATCGTACTCCGCGAACGCGATCGGCGCAGGAGTCGGGCGCAACCGGCCGGGGGATGGACGCGCGGCGCATGCGCTGGCATAGGATGCGAGACGTGGAATCAACGCCGGCCGAATCGTCGCGGTACTGGTACGGCGCCACGGACGAAGATCGTCGGCGCCGTGCCGTCGAGGTGCTGCAGGCCTTCCGGGTTTACCGGGCCGCCGAGATCGCGATGCGCCGGCGTACGCGGGAGTCGATGTCGATGGGCGAGAACGAGCTCCTCGTCCTGCGCTATCTGCTGAAGGCATCGGGGGAGGGCCGGTCGGTCTCGCCGAGCGAGCTGACGCGATACCTCGGCGTCTCGACGGCCTCCACGACGGCGATCATCGACCGGCTCGAGAAGTCCGGTCACGTCACGCGGGTGCCGCACCCGTCGGACCGGCGGAGCATCCTGGTCGTGGCCACCGCGGAGTCCGATGCCGAGGTGCGCGCGACGCTCGGGAGCATGCACCAGCGGATGATGGCCGCCGTCATCGACATGACGCCCGAGGAGAGCGCGGTCGTGATCGAGTGCCTGGCGCGCCTGCAGGAAGCCGTCGACGAGGTCGACAAGCACGTGTCGACGGGCGAGCAGACGCCACCGGTCGAAGTGGCGTTCTGACGCCGGCGCGGTGACTAATCAGGCTCTCGAACTACTCGGCGAACGAGCATTCGCAATCGCTCGAGGGGCATGACACGATGAGCCTCATGCACGACAACGCCGCGGACGGCTCGCCCGCGACAGCATCCTCCGACGCGTCGATCACGGTGATCGAAGGCATCGAAGTGGCAGCGTTCACGACCGTCGTCGAACGCCTCCGGGCCGAGTACCCGGCCCTGCCGACCACCCGTATCGAAGCGGTGCTCATGCGGGAGTGGGAGGCGTATACGGCCGGCCGCCCGCTCGTGGTGCCGGTCGCCGTCGAGGCCGGGGTGCGCGAACTGCTCGACCAGGCGTGACGCCCGTCGCGGTCACTGCCCCGGTTCGGGCGGCTCGGGGACGAGCAGCAGCCCGCCGGAGGAGTTCGCGGAGTTCGCGAGCTCCTCGATCCACGCGCGGCTGAGCATCGCCGGCTCGGGGTCGTCGAACACGAATCGCAGCGGAATCGACGGATGCAGCCACACGGTGCTGCGACCGGGTTCCTGATCGTCCGGATGCGTCCATGAGAGCGTGAAGCTCTCACCTCGACGCAGCTTCGTCGCGATGACCACCTTGAGGTGTGCCAGTGCGCGGTCCTCGATCTCGATGGGTGTGGCGGAGTCGCCGTAGAAGATCGTTCCCACGTCAATACGTTATCGGGCCCGCCCCGTCGCGCCGGAGGGGTTGCGCCCGGCGGTCGCTGCGCCTACGCGGGCGTCTCGCCGGCGAGCCGTGAGCGCTAGGCTCGCCGCATGGGCAGATTCATCTACGACACCATGGCGAACTCGGTCGACATCGATGACCGTACGCTCGCCCACCTCCGGATCGTCGTGATGAACAAGCTGCGGCGCTCGGAGTCGTTCATGTTCGACGTCGAGGTCGGCGACGGCAGCGGTCGACGCAGTTACTGGATGCATCCGGCCGTCCCCATCCAGTTCCACTTCTTCGGCAGCCGGAGCCCCCGCATCAACCGCGCCTGGGTGGAGGAGCTCATGCTCGTTGCCAGCGGTCCGAACGGCCTCTCGATCGTGCCGGAGCCCTCGGAGGACGCGGTCGTCGAGGAGGGCTGAGGCTACGACAACTCGGACGGTTCCGTCGTGACGTCGAAATGCTCGGCGACGAGCATGATACCCCCCGAGGAGTTGGCGGAGTTCGCGAGCTCTTCGACCCACTGACGGCTCAGCGTGGCCGGCTCCGGATCGTCGAAGACGAACCGGAGGGGAATCGAGGGATGCAGCCATAGGGTGCTGCGCCCGCGCGGGGAGCCGTCGGGATGACGCCATGACACCGTGAAGCTCTCGCCGCGACGGAGTTTCGTGGCGATCACCACCTTCAGGTGCGCGAGGGCGCGATCCTCGATGTGGATGGGAGCTCCCGATCCGCCGTAATAGATGGTGCCCATGCCCCCACCCTAGCCTCCGGGCCCGCTGGGCCCCTATGGGCCGGTTACGCCGCGTCCGCGGTCGCTGTCAAGGGGATGCGGCGTCGGCGGGAGCGCGGGAGCCTGGGGTTCTCGCGAGGGAGGCCGTCATGGCTGCACGTCCGCACCAGGGAGCATCGGATCAGGAGGACGCCGCCGAGCACTCCGATGTCTTCGCGGGCCTCGTCCCCATCGACGTCGTCGACGGGGAGCTGCTTCCGCGCCGCCACCGCTGACGTCAGAGCAGCGACGCGGCCTCGCTCAGGACGCTGCGGAGGATCTGCTCGATCTCGTCGAACTCCGCCGGACCGGTCGTGAGCGGCGGGGCCAACTGGATGACGGGGTCGCCGCGGTCGTCCGCGCGGCAGTAGAGCCCCGCCTCGAGGAGGGCGCCGGAGAGGAATCCCCGCAGGAGCCGCTCCGACTCCTCCGCGTCGAACGTCTCCCGCGTCGCCTGGTCCTTCACCAGCTCGATGCCGAAGAAGTACCCGGCGCCGCGCACGTCGCCCACGATCGGGAGATCCCGGAGCTTCTCCAGCGTGGCGCGGAAGACGGGGGAGTTCTCGCGTACGCGCTCGTTGAGCCCCTCCTCCTCGAAGATGGCGAGATTCTCCAGGGCGACCGCGGCCGAGACCGGGTGACCGGCGAACGTGTATCCGTGCGGGAAGCTCACCGTGCCGGAGGCGAAGGGTTCGTGGATGCGGTCGCTGATGATCGTCGCGCCGATCGGCGAGTACCCGCTCGTCATGCCCTTCGCGCACGTGATCATGTCGGGGACGTATCCGTAGGCGTCGCACGCGAACCACTCGCCGATGCGACCGAATGCGCAGATGACCTCATCGCTGACGAGCAGGACGTCATGGCGGTCGCAGATCTCGCGCACCCGGGCGAAGTAGCCCGGGGGCGGCGGGAAGCATCCGCCGGAGTTCTGCACCGGCTCGAGGAAGACCGCCGCGACGGTCTCCGGCCCCTCGAACAGGATCACCTCCTCGATGCGGTCGGCTGCCCACCGGCCGAACTCCTCCTCGCTTCCCGTGAAGCCCATCTCGGCAGCGCGGTAGTAGTTCGTGTGCGGCACGCGGAAGCCGCCGGGTGCCACCGGCTCGAACATCTCCTTCATTGCGGGGAGGCCGGTGATCGCGAGAGCGCCGTGGGGGGTCCCGTGATACGCGATGGCCCGTGAGATGACCTTGTGCTTCGTGGGGCGGCCGACGAGCTTCCAATACTGTTTCGCGAGTTTGAAGGCGGTCTCGACCGCCTCGCCGCCACCGGTCGAGAAGAACACGCGGTTGAGGTCTCCCGGCGCGTACGCGGCGAGACGCTCGGCGAGCTCGATCGCGGCGGGATGCGCGTACGACCAGATCGGGAAGTAAGCGAGCTCGGTCGCCTGCGCGGCGGCCGTCTCCGCCAGGCGCCGGCGGCCGTGCCCGGCGTTGACGACGAAGAGCCCGGAGAGCCCGTCGATGTAGCGCCTGCCCCGGGTGTCCCAGATGTGGTGGCCTTCGCCGCGCTGGATGATCGGGATGCCCGCGCCCTCGGTCATCGCTGATTGCCGCGCGAAGTGCATCCACAGATGGTCGCGCGCGGCGGCCTGGAGTTCGGTCTCGGTGCGCCGTCCAGAACCGGTCGTCGTGGACATGGGGGCTCCTTCCGCCCGCGGGCGCGTGCCCGTGTGACCCCGACGCTAGCGGTGCGGCTCAGCCGATGCCACCGCCCGGACCCTCCGGCGGCAGCGGCAGGGTCGGCTCATCGGGGTTCGGGGCGAGGGGCTCGTCCGGGTACGGCGCGCTCGGCTCGGCCGGGGGGCCGTCCGGGGAGGGATCGGGCAGTCCCGGGGAGGAGGGGAGGTCGGGGGGAAGGGTGGGATCGCTCATGCATCCACTCTTCGCGCGACCGCGTGCGCAGCCAACGGGTTGCCCGCGTCAGGATCGGGGTGTAGCGATCGCCGCGGGGTCTTCCAGCACCGGCTCGAACACCGCCTCGGCCGCTCCGATGAGCAGCCGGTCGGCGGCGAGAGAGGCCACGCGGATGTCGAGGCCCTCGGCGTTCGCCGGCATGGACTGGGCCGTCACCGCCGCCGCCAGAGCGGGCAGATCGAGTTCGGCGAGGGTCGCGAGGAAGCCGCCGAGCACGATGACGGCGGGGTTGAGGACGTTGACGGCGTTCGCCAGCGCCGTGGCGAGGATGCGGCGCTGCCGCGCGAGCTCGGACGCCGCCGCCGGCGAGGTGGTGTGGGTGAGCACGGCGGCGAGCGTCTGCTCGTCGGCGGTGGCGAGCCCGACCGCTTCGAGGAGCCGCGCGCGGCTGACCTCGTCTTCGAGGACGCCGTCGGGCGCGCGCCGGTCGTCGTCCGACACGATGCCCGGGCGGTTCTGGCCGAACTCCCCGGCGTAACCCCCGGCGCCTCCCACGGCCACCCCTCCGACGATGAGCCCGCCCCCGATGCCGCTCGCACCGCCGTTGAGATAGACCACGTCGTCGATGCCGCGAGCGGCGCCGAAGCGGTGCTCGGCCCACGTGCCGAGGGTGGCGTCGTTGGCCACGACAGTGGGGAGGCCGGTGGCATCCGCCAAGAGCGTGCGCAGCGGAGCTTCGGTCCAGCCCAGGTGCGGCGCGGTGCGCACGACCCCGTCGACACCGCGCACGAGCCCCGGGACGGCGACACCGATGCCGAAGATCGTCGCGTCGGAGAGCACGCCCTTCCGCCACGACTGCACGCGGGTGCGGACCAGGTCGGCTGTGGCCGCGGGGGTGAGGAGGGAGTACATCTCGACGCGCTCGCGCACCGGGATGCTGCGGTCCAGGCGCACCGCGGCGATCTCGAGCGCGTCGACCTCCGGATTCACCGCGATCGCCGTCGGTCCGGGCGAGGTCTGGACGACAGGGGAGGGGCGACCGACCCGACGCTCCGGCGACGGCGCGAGCTCGTGCACCAACCCGAGGTCCGCGAGCTCGGCGACGAGGTCGGCGATCGTGGAGCGGTTGAGGCCCAGCTCGGCGGTCAGCACCGCACGCGACGCGGCCCCGCCGACGTGCACGCGACGCAGCAGTCTCCCGAGGTTGGCGGCGCGGACCTGTTCGCTTCCGGTCCGCGGCGTGCTCATCGCCCCACAGTAGCGACGGTGCGCAAGGTGCGATAGGTTGTGGACGGCAACAATTCTCTCGACGAAGGCGCGGATCATGCCCACACCCACCCCCGCGGACAAGTTCTCCTTCGGTCTGTGGACCGTCGGGTACAACGGCACCGACCCGTTCGGCGGCCCGACGCGACCCGCTCTCGATGTCGTGCACGTCGTCGAGAGGCTCGCCGAGCTCGGCGCCTACGGACTGACCTTCCATGACGACGACCTGTTCGCGTTCGGCTCGAGCGACGCGGAGCGGCAGGCGCAGATCGATCGGCTGACGAAGGCGCTGGGCGACACGGGGCTCATCGTGCCGATGGTGACGACGAACCTCTTCAGCGCGCCGGTGTTCAAGGACGGCGGCTTCACCGCGAACGACCGCGATGTGCGACGCTTCGCACTGCGCAAGGTCTTCCGCCAGCTGGACCTCGGTGCAGAGCTGGGCGCGAAGACCTTCGTGATGTGGGGCGGCCGCGAGGGCGCCGAGTACGACTCCGCCAAAGACATCCGCGCGGCCCTCGAGCGCTACCGTGAGGCCGTCAACCTGCTCGGTCAGTACGTGGTCGACAAGGGCTACGACATCCGCTTCGCGATCGAGCCGAAGCCCAACGAGCCCCGGGGCGACATCCTGCTCCCGACCCTCGGCCACGCCCTGGCGTTCATCGACTCACTCGAACGCCCGGAGCTGGTGGGACTGAACCCCGAGGTCGGGCACGAGCAGATGGCAGGGCTCAACTTCGCCGCCGGCATCGCCCAGGCCCTGTACCACGGCAAGCTCTTCCACATCGACCTCAACGGGCAGCGCGGCATCAAGTACGACCAGGACCTCGTGTTCGGTCATGGTGATCTCCACAACGCGTTCGCGCTCGTCGACCTGCTGGAAAACGGCGGGCCCGGTGGCGTGCCGGCGTACGAGGGTCCCCGCCACTTCGACTACAAGCCGTCCCGCACCGAGGACGAGACCGGGGTGTGGGAGTCGGCCGCGGCCAACATGCGCACCTATCTGCTGCTCAAGGAGCGGGCCCAGGCGTTCCGGGCCGACCCCGAGGTGCAGGAGGCGCTCGCCGCCGCGAAGGTCGACGACCTCTCCACCCCGACGCTCGGCGACGGCGAGACGTACGACGACTTCCTCGCCGACCGCTCCGCGTTCGAGGACTTCGACGCGGATGCCTACTTCGGCGGCAAGGGCGGCGGTTTCGTCCGCCTGCAGCAGCTGGCCACCGAGCATCTGCTCGGCGCGCGCTGACACCCCCTCGGCGAGCGTCCACGACTCGCCGCTCGCGTTGGGGGCGCGGCGGGGTGTCGTGGACACTCGACGCCCTGTGAGAAGGAGACGCGGATGCCGTTGGTAGCGGGCGTCGACTCGTCGACGCAGTCCTGCAAAGTCGTCATCCTCGATGCCGACACCGGGGTCGTGGTGCGGGAGGCCCGCGCACCGCATCCGGTGGGCACCGAGGTCGACCCCGAGGCCTGGTGGCAGGCGCTACGGCAGGCACTCGCCGACGCCGGGGGCCTTCCCGACGTCGCCGCCGTGTCGATCGCCGGGCAGCAGCACGGCATGGTGGCGCTGGATGACCGGGGCCGCGTGATCCGCCCTGCGCTGCTGTGGAACGACACCAGGTCGGCGGGTGCTGCGGCCGACCTGGTCCGGGAGGTCGGCGCCGACGCGTACGCCGCGCGGACGGGTGTCGTGCCGGTCGCCTCGTTCACGGCCGCGAAGCTCCGATGGCTGCGCGACGCCGAACCCGACAAAGCCGCCGCCGTCGCCGCCGTCGCGCTGCCGCACGACTGGCTGACGTGGCGCCTCCGAGGCTTCGGCCCGGAGAACCCGCGCCTCGACGAGCTCACGACCGATCGCTCCGATGCATCCGGCACCGCCTATTGGGGGCCGCACGGCTACGACCGCGATCTGCTCGTGCGCGCGCTCGGGCACGACGCGGTGGTGCCGCGCGTGGCCGACGCCGGCGAGAGCGTCGGCCGCACGCCCGAGGGCGCCCTCGTCGGCCCGGGCGCCGGCGACAACGCCGGTGCCGCGCTGGGCCTGGACGCCGCACCCGGCGATGTCGGGGTGTCCATCGGCACCTCCGGCACGGTTTTCGCCGTGACCGACCATGCGGTGGCCGACGCCACCGGGACCGTCGCCGGATTCGCGGATGCGGCGGGCGGCTACCTGCCGCTCGTGGCGACGCTCAATGCCGCTCGCGTGCTGGATGCGACAGCGCGCCTTCTCGCCGTGAGCCACGAGGAGCTCGCAACCCTCGCCCTCGCGGCCGACCCCGGCGCCGGCGGCGTCGTGCTCGTGCCGTGGTTCGAGGGCGAGCGCACGCCGAACCTGCCGACCGCGCGGGCGTCGGTGTCGGGGCTGTCTCTGGCGAACGCCACCCGTGAGAATCTCGCGCGCGCCGCGGTCGAGGGGATGCTGGCGGGACTGGCGACCGGCCTCGACGCGATCCGCTCGCTGGGCGTCGGCGCCGAGCGAGTGCTGCTCATCGGCGGCGCGGCGCAGAGCCCAGCCGTCTCGACGATCGCGGCGCAGGTGTTCGACGTGCCGGTGGTCGTCCCCACCCCCGGCGAGTACGTCGCCCTCGGCGCCGCTCGCCAGGCGGCATGGGCGCTGACGGGCAGGCGGCCGACCTGGCCGGTGCCGCTGCAACAGGAGTCCGTCTCGGACCCGCGCCCCGGCATCCGCGCCGCCTACGATCACGTCGCCGCCGTCCGCGCGACGGAGGTCGGCTGACGCACCCCGCGCCGGTCCGCTCCGGCGCAGGGTTCAGACCGACGCAGGGAGCGCCAGCGTGATGCCGGCCGTCGCGATGCGGGCGTCGGCGGCCGTCACCGTGTGCACCGTGCCGGTGAGATCGATCGTGGTCTCGACGTCGCGCTGTGCGCACGACGGTCCCACCCACAGCTCCACACGGCCCGGCTCGACGATGCGCTGCCCGTCGCGTCCGGCGAACGCGAGACGGGTCGACGGAACCCAGAACGTCACGCGCCGGCTCTCTCCCGGCTCGAGCGGCACCCGCTGGTAGGCCAGGAGCTGTGCGAGGGGACGCGTCATGCTCCCCTGCACGTCGTGGCCGTACAGCTGCACGACGTCGTCGCCGGCGACCCCGCCCGTGTTGCGCACCGTCACCGCCACGGTGAAGGCCTCGCCCGCCGGGGCGGCCGCATCGGCGGTGAGGTCGGTGCGCTCGAAGGCGGTGTAGCTCAGGCCGAACCCGAACGGTCGGGCGGGCGTCGGGTCGGCGCTGGTGATGTCGCTGCGCCCGCCGAGGCGCGGGTGCAGGTAGGTGTAGGGCTGCGCCCCCGCTGAGCGCGGGAGCGAGACGGGCAGATGCCCGGAGGGGTTCACCCGCCCCGAGAGCACACCGGCGATCGCTCCCGCGCCCTCTTCTCCGGGGAAGAACGTCTGCACGACCGCCGCGACGGCGGAGTCGCCCTCCAGCGCCCAGTCGATCGCATACGGGCGACCGGACACCACCACGAGGATCACGGGGGTTCCGGTCGCCGCGACCTGTTCGACGAGCCGGCGTTGGACGCCGGGCAGCTCGAGGTCGTCGACGTCGTTGCCCTCTCCGACGGTCCCGCGCCCGAAGAGGCCCGCACGGTCGCCGACGACGACGATCGCGACGTCGGCGACGGATGCGGTGGCCGCGGCATCCGCGATGCCCGAGACGTCGTCGCCGTCGACGTCGCAGCCGCGCGCGGTCTCGATGGCGGCATCGGCGAACTCCGCGCGGAGCGCGTCGAGGACCGACGGGATGCGGATGCCAAGCTCCACGCCGGGGTGGTGGGCCAGCACGTGGTTGACGAACGAGTAGCAGCCCATGAGCGCCTCCGGGGCGTCCGCGTTCGGGCCGATCACCGCCACGCGCGGGGGAGCGGCGAGGGGGAGCGCACCGTCGTTGCTCACGAGCACGACGGACTCCTCGGCCAGGCGCCGGGCCAGGTCGCGATGGTGAGGGGAGTCCAGGTCCACGGCCACGGGCGGTTCGGCGAAGGTCTCGTCGAGAAGGCCCAGTTCCTCCTTCTGCGCGAGCACGCGCAGCACGGACCGGTCGAGCAGCGACTCGGGAGTGCTGCCCTCCCGGATGCGCGCGACGAGCGGGTCGCCGAAGGCGTCGACCGTGGGGAGCTCGACGTCGATGCCCGCGCGGAGGGCGAGATCGGCCGCCTCTCCGAGGTCGGCGGCCACGCCGTGGGTGGAGTGGAGGAACGCCACCGAGAAGTAGTCCGACACGACCGGGCCGTCGAACCCCAAGCGCTCCCGGAGCAGGTCGTGGAGGTACGCGCTGCTGGCCGCGACGGGCTCGCCGTCGATCTCGGCGTAGGAGTTCATCACCGACCGTGCCCCGCCGTCGCGCAACGCCATCTCGAACGGCGGGATGAGGACGTCTGCCAGCTCGCGCGGCCCGGCATGCACGGGGGCATGGTTGCGGGCCGCCTGCGACGCGGAGTAGCCGACGAAATGCTTGAGGGTCGCGTGCACGCCGGCGCTCTGAAGCCCCTGTACGTAGGCGGTGCCGATCGTGCCGACGACGTACGGATCCTCGGCGATGCACTCGTCCACGCGTCCCCACCGCGGATCGCGGATGACATCGAGCACGGGCGCGAGCCCCTGATGGATGCCGAGCTGTCTCATCGACTCGCCGATCGACGAGGCCATCTCGGTGACCAGGGCCGGGTCGAAGGAGGCGCCCCAGGCCAGCGGCGTCGGGAAGGTCGCGGCCTTCCACGCGGCCAGCCCCGTGAGCACCTCCTCGTGCACGATGGCGGGGATGCCCAGTCGCGTCTGGGTGAGGAGCCGGCGCTGTTCGCCCCACAGCCATCCGGCGCGCTCGATCGGATCGACAGGGCGGGTGCCGTACACGCGGGTGAGGTGGCCCAGCCCGTGCACTGTCACGTCGGCGTACTTCGACGAGGTGACCATCTCGTTGGCGAGAGGAGCGACGACCTCTCCGCCTTGATCGACCCAGAACCCCACCAGCTGCGCCAGCTTCTCCTGGACTGTCATGTCCGCCAGCAGCGCGCGCACGCGTGCTGAGGGTCCCGTGTGTGCGTGCGTCATGTCAGCCCTTCACCGCGCCGGTCAGGCCGCCCACGATCCGTCGCTCGAACAGGCTGAAGAACGCCAGAGCGGGGAGCATGGACAGCGACGTGAACGCCAGGACGCGAGCGGTGTCCACCGAGTACTGCGACGAGAACGCCTGCACGCCCAGGGGGAGCGTGAAGGCCGCCTCGTCGTTGAGGATGAAAAGAGGCAGGAGGTAGGCGTTCCAGCTGTTGACGAACGCGAGGATGGCCACCGTGATGACCCCGGGCACGGCCAGGGGCAGCACCATCCGCCAGAAGAACGCGAGCCGCCCGCATCCGTCGATGTAGGCGGCCTCCTGAATCTCGTCGGGGATGGCGCGCAGGAACGGCACGAGGATGATGACGGTGATGGGCAGGGCGAAGGCGATCTGGGGGAGGATGATGCCCGGCAGGCTGTTCATGAGCCCGAGCGAGCGCACGACGATGTACAGCGGCGTGATCGCCACCGTGATGGGGAACATCAGCCCCGAGGCGAACAGCGCGTACAGCGCCCCGCGGCCGCGGAAGCTGTAGCGGGCGATGACGTAGCTGGCCATGAGACCCAGGGCCACCGCTCCGGCCGTCGTCGCGAGCGCAACGAGGGTGGAGTTGCCCACCTGGGTCCAGAACTGGCCGCTGCTGATGACGCCGGCGTAGTTCTCGAGGTTCCAGGGGCTCGGGAACCCGGCCGGGTCGACGGTGATCTGGGAGTTCGTGCGAAACCCGCCGAGGATGATGTAGATGACCGGTCCGAGCATCACGGCGATGACGACCAGGGCGATGAAGTACACCGCCGGCGGGCCCCACGGCAGGCGTTGCCGCTGTCGCGCGCGGCCGGCGGTGCGGGCTGTCGTGAGCGTCATCGTGGTCATCGGGCGCCCCTCTCTGTGATGGCGCCGGCGGTGTCGCGGCGCAGCACGAATCGCTGGTAGACGAGGGCGACGATCAGCGAGATGACGAAGATGACCACGGCGACGGCGTTGCCGTAGCCGAAGTTGCCCGCGTTGCGCCCGGTGGCCACCATGTAGATCGCCATCGTGTTGGTGCCCGCGACGGAGGAGACGTACTGGCCCCAGATGATGTAGACGAGGTCGAAGAGCTGCAGCGCGCCGATGATCGACAGGAACGCCCAGATGCGCAGGGTGGGCGCGAGAAGCGGCAGCGTGATGCGTCGCTGGATCTGCCAGTAGGTGGCGCCGTCGATCGCGGCCGCTTCATACAGCTCCTCGGGGATGCCCTGCAGGCCCGCGAGGAAGAGGATGACGGCGAAGCCGACGTACTTCCACGTCAGGATCGCCATGAGCGTCCAGATCGCTATCGCGGGATCGGACAGCCAGTCGGCCGTCAGAAAACCGAGCCCGAGGTTCTCGAGCGCACCGTTTGCCGCGCCCTTCGTGGCCAGCAGAAGGCTGAAGCCGGTGCCGACCACCACTTCGGCGATGACATAGGGCACGAAGATGAGCACCCGGATGACCGACTGCCCCCGCATCCGGCGGTTCAGCAGCAGAGCGAGCAGGATGGCGATCGGCCCCTGCAGCACCAGCGACATCACGACGATGAAACCGTTGTGCAGGAGCGCGGCCTGGAAGTTGGGGTCGGTGAAGATCGTGACGTAGTTCTTGAGCCCGACGAAGTCGGTCGCCGGCCCGTACCCGGCCCAGCGGAAGAACCCGTAGTACGCGGCCATGATCACCGGGACGATCACGAAGCCGACGAAGAAGAGCACGGCCGGGCCGGCCATGAGCAGCACCTCGAGGCGCCCGGGCCAGCCCAGCCCGCGACGACGTCGCGCGCGCGGCACGGACGGGGGCGGCGTCGTGCCGCCCCCGTCGTGCTGCGCGAGGTTCGCGTCCGTGGCGGACATCTCGCGAAGGGTCACGATCAGCCCTGCGCACCCGCCGTGTTGACGGTCTGGATGAACTTCTCGGGGTCGCTGCTGCCGGCGAGCATGTCGACGACGGCGACGTTCAGCGCGTTGCCCACATTCTGGCCGAGGACGGTGTCGAGCCACTGCGAGATGAACGGTGCCTCGTTGTAGGCCTCGAGGATCCCGATGAGGTACGGCTCGGTGACCGCCTCCTGCGCGACGGAGTTGACCGGCGGCGACTGGAAAGCCTCGTAGTACTTCGTCTGCTGGTCGGCGCTGGCGACGAAGTTGAGGAAGTCCGCGCACTCCTTCGGAGCCTGTGCGGAGCAGGAGTACCCGTCGAGGCCACCCATCAGCGAGCCGGGGGCGCCCTGACCGCCGGGAACTTCGGGGAACGGGAACCACGCGAGGTCAGGGAGGGGCTTCTCATCCGGCGTCAGCGACGCGATGACGCCCGGATCCCACGCGCCCATGAGCTCCATCGCCGCCTGGCGGTTTGCGATGAGGCCTGCGGAGCTGCCGGCGCCCTGCTGGGGCTCGGTGGTGAGGAAGCCTTCGTTGAACGGCTCGATCGCGGCGAAGTCGGCCAGATCCTCGGCCGCGGTGAGCCAGCACGCGTCGCTGAAGTCCTTCGTCTCGCTGGTCTCCTCGATGACGTCGGAGCTGCACTCGCGGAGGGCGAAGAAGTAGTACCAGTGAGCCGCCGGCCAGGCCGCCTTCGCGCCGAGGGCGATCGGCGCGATGCCGGTCGCCTTGAGCTCGTCGACGGCGGTCTTCAGCTCGTCGACCGTGGTGGGGTTCTCCGCGATGCCGGCGGCATCGAAAGCGTCCTGGCTGTAGAAGAAACCGCCGGGCAGGACCGACAGCGGCATCGCCCAGATCTTGTCGTCGAGCGTCTCCGCGTCGAATGCCGCCTGAGAGATCTCCTCCTTCAGCTGCGCGTCGATCGAATCGGTCAGATCCATCAACTGCCCGGCCTCGACCATGGCGGCCATCTTGCCGCCGCCGCGCTGCAGGAAGACGTCGGGCGGGTCACCCGCGTTCAGCGCGGTCTGGAGCTTCCCGTCGAGGTCTTCGTTCTGCACGGACTGCATCGTGATCGTGACGCCGGGGTTCTCCTCCTCGAAGGCGGCGATGGCGTCCTTCCAGAACTGCTGACCGGGGCCCGTCGTGGAGTTCTGCCAGAGCGTCATCTCGACGTCGCCGCCTTCGGACGGAGAGCCGCCGGAACACGCGCTCAGAACGAGCGCGCCCGCTGCGAGGGCCACTGCCCCGGCCGCGATTCGGTTGGTTCGCATGAGTTCACCTGTCTCTTCATTGAGTGCACACTCGCCCGTCGAGGTGCGTTCGTCTCCGCGCGGTGGAAAACGCCCGGTGCACCGCAATTGTCTGAAAGGACAACAAATTCGTCAAACGTTTTCGAAAATGTTTTCCATGCCCCTACGATGGCCCCATGCGCCGACGTGTCACCATCCACGACGTCGCGGCCGCGGCGGGCGTCTCGGTCGCGACGGTCTCCAAAGCGGTGAACGGCCGCTACGGCGTCTCGACGGCGACCGTGCAGCGGGTGCTCGCGTCCGTCGCCGAGCTCGGATACGAGTCGAGCCTCGTCGCCAGCAGCATGCGCGCGCGCAGCACCGGGGTGATCGGCGTGCTGGTGGCCGACTTCGAGCCGTTCTCCGCCGAGGTCCTGAAGGGAGTGGGAGCGGCGTTGCGCGAATCCCGCCTCGACCTCCTCGCCTACAGCGGCTCGCGGCAGCAGTCATCCGAAGGCTGGGAGCGACGCTCGCTCAGCCGTCTCAGCGGCACCCTCGTCGACGGCGTCATCATGGTCACCCCGTCGGTGGTCAACGTCTCCACGGACGTTCCCGTGGTCGCCATCGACCCTCACACCGGCCCCGCCGACCTCCCCACCGTCGAATCCGACAGCTTCGCCGGGGCCCGCCAGGCGGTGTCGTACCTCATCTCGCTGGGCCACCGCCGGATCGGCTTCCTGGCCGGCCGTCCCGACCTGCGCTCCTCGATGTTCCGCGAGGGCGGCTATCGCCGTGCTCTCGAAGACGCCCGCATCCCCTTCGACAAGAGCCTCGTCGCGGTGGGGCGCTACGAGGAGGACACCGCCCGAACGGCGGCGACGCACCTGCTGTCGCAGTCCGATCGGCCGACGGCGATCTTCGCAGCGAACGACATCTCCGCCCTCACGGTGCTGCGCGTGGCGGCCGAGCGCTCCCTCTCGGTCCCCGGCGACCTGTCGGTGGTGGGCTTCGACGACGTCCCGGATGCGACGCAGGCCGAGCCCGCCCTCACCACCGTGCGCCAGCCCATGCAGCGACTGGGCGCGGAGGCTTTGAGGATGCTGCTGGAGCTGATGGGCGGCGCCGCGCCGGCTGAGACGCACCTGCGCCTGCCGACGGTCCTGGTCCCGCGCGCGACGACGGCGCCGCCCCCGCTCTGAGGCCGGCGCCCCGCTCAGCGGCCGATGACCGCGGCGACCAGCCGGTCCGCGTCCCCGTCGCGGACCGGCACGCGGCTGAGAGCGCGCACGATCACCGCGCCGATGAGCGCCTCGGCGAGCTCTTCCACCGGCGTCTCCGGTGCGAGGTTCGAGGCCGTGCCGACGGCGGCGCGGAGGCGTTCGGTGACCGAGCCCGACACCGTGAGGCTGTCTCTGAGGCGCCGACCGACGTCGGCGTTCTCCGCCGCCGCCGCCACGAGGGAGCGCAGCAGGGCCTCGCCGTGCTCTCCGCCGAGCACCGCGAACACCGTTCGAAGCCACTCGCCGAGATCCCGCCGGATGTCTCCGGTGTCGGGGAGGACGAGCCGGCCCGACAGGACCTTGCCCTCCAGGAGGCACTCGGCGATGATCGCCCCCTTCGACGGCCACCAGCGGTAGATCGTCTGCTTGCCGACCCCGGCGCGCGCGGCGATGCCCTCGATCGTGAGCGCGTCGTAGCCGCGATCGACGAGGGAGTCGGCGGCCGCCTGCAACACCGCCTGGCGGACGGCTTCACTGCGCACGGGGCCGTTGCGCGGGAGGGGCATGAGTGCTCATCTCCAGGAATAGACGAGACGTTGCGTGTTATCTTAAACGCTGCTTGTCGGTGTCGAGGGCGTCCTCCGGCGAGCCCTCACAGGTCGGAGGGATCGCATGGCAGAGCTGCTGCATCGACTGGGGACGTTCGCCGCCCGCCGCGCGTGGGCGGTCCTCGTCGCCTGGATCGCGCTGCTCGCGATCGCCGTCGGCGGGTTCCTGGTCGGTTTCAAGGGGCTCAGCTCGAGCTTCGACATCCCCGGCACCGCCTCCGGTGCCGTGATCGAGGAACTGCAGGACTCGCTTCCCGACTTCAGCGGCGCATCCGGAACCGTCGTCTTCACCACCGACGGCGAAGCCCTCACCGATGACCAGCGCACGGCCATCTCGGACCTCGTCGTCTCCGCCAGGGATCTTCCGGACGTCGCCGATGTCATCGATCCGTTCGAGACCGAGCAGGAGCTCGCCGCCTCGCGCCAGCAGGTCGAGGACGGCCGCGCGCAGCTCGACGCGGGCCGGGCACAGGCGCAGGACGGGCAGGCGCAGCTGGATGCGGGGCGGGCTCAGCTCGACGCGGGGCAAGCCGAGCTGGACGCAGCCCGCAGCCGGCTCGACGCGGCCGATCTGCCGGACGACGAGCGGCAGGCTCAGCGCGCCGCCCTCGATGCGCAGCAGGCCCAGCTCGAGGCGGGCCGGGCCGCGCTGGACGCGCAGCAGCAGACGCTCACCGACGCGCGGGCACAGCTCGACACGCAAGAGGTGACGCTCGAGCGGGGCGCCGAGCTGCTCTCGTTCGCGGATGAGATCCGCGTCGTGGCCGAGGATGACGCCACCGCCCTGGTCAACGTGCAGTTCACCAAGCCCCGCCTGGAGCTTCCGGAGGCGTCGAAGAAGGCCGTCATGGCGCACTTCTCCGACGAGCCCATCGACGGCGTGGATGTGTCGTTCTCGACCGACATCTCGCAGGGCGTCCCGCAGATCCTCGGTGTCGGCGAGGCCGTCGGCGTCGCGATCGCGGCGGTCGTGCTGATCGTCGTCCTCGGTTCGCTGCTGGCGGCATCGTTCCCGATCGTCACGGCGCTCGTGGGGGTCGCGATCGGGGCGCTGTCCACCCTGTCGTTCTCTGGACTGGTCCAGATGGCATCGGTGACACCGATCCTGGGGGTCATGCTCGGCCTCGCCGTCGGCATCGACTACGCGCTGTTCATCCTGTACCGCCATCGCCGTCAGCTGCTGCGCGGTGCCGACGTCGTCGAGTCGATCGGACTGGCCAACGGCACCGCCGGAAATGCGGTCGTCTTCGCGGGCGCCACGGTCATCGTCGCCCTCCTGGCTCTCAACATCACCGGGATCCCGTTCCTGGGCCTCATGGGAACGGCCGGCGCGGTGAGCGTGGCCGTCGCCGTGCTGATCGCCGTGACGCTCACCCCCGCCCTTCTCGGGCTCGCCGGAATGCGGGTGCTTGGCCGCCGGGCGCGGGCGCGGGCGACGGCGGCGTCGGGGACGGATGCGCCGCTGCGGCGCTCCCGCGAGCGGGCGGTGCGCGCGATGCCCACGTGGCGCGCGGTCGTCACCGCGGTCGTCGCCGTCGCCGTGCTGCTCGTGATCGCGATCCCGTCGCTCTCCATGCGGCTGGGTCTTCCCGACGGCGGCTCCGAGGCCGCCGATTCCTCCGCGTACCGCGCGTACACCTCGACGGCGGAGGCGTTCGGCGAGGGCGTCAACGGGCCGCTCCTGGTGACGGCCGCCCTGCCGCGCGGACTGGACGAGGACGGGGTCCAGGACGCGCAGCTCGCGGTGGCCCGCGAGCTCTCCGCTCAGCGCGACGTCGTCGCCGTCGCCCCCGTCGCCGTGTCGGAGGACTCTGCCCTCGCGGCGTTCCAGATCGTGCCCGCCGGAGGGCCCAACAGCGTCTCGACGGAGCGCCTGGTGCGCGACCTTCGCGCGCTGCCGGCGGTCGACGGCGACATCGAGCTGGGCGTCGCCGGCCAGGCCGCGATCAACATCGACATCTCCGAGGGCCTCGCCGACGTGCTGCCGCTGTACCTCGCGGTCGTCGTGGGGCTGTCGTTCCTCATCATGGTGATGGTCTTCCGCTCGCTGCTGGTGCCGCTGCTGGCCACTGTCGGGTTCGTCCTGTCGCTCTTCGCGACGTACGGCGCGGTCACGGCGGTCTTCCAATGGGGCTGGCTCGGCGATGTCTTCGGGATCCACAGCCCCGGTCCCATCCTGAGCTTCCTGCCGGTGATCCTCGTGGGGATCCTCTTCGGCCTCGCCATGGACTATCAGCTGTTCCTCGCGACGGGCATGAGGGAGGCGTACGTGCACGGCGCCCCGGCACGACTCGCCGTCGCCCAGGGTTTCCGCGCCGGCCGTACCGTCGTGATCGCGGCGGCCCTCATCATGGTGTCGGTCTTCGGCGGCTTCGTCACGAGCGAGTCGGTGATCATCAAGTCCATGGGCTTCGGGCTCTCGTTCGGCGTGCTCGCCGACGCGTTCCTCGTGCGGATGCTGCTCGTCCCGGCGCTGATGCACCTGCTGGGCCGTCCGGCGTGGTGGCTGCCGCGGTGGCTGGATCGGATCGTCCCGAACGTCGATGTCGAAGGTGCCGCCCTCGAGCGCCGGCATCCGTCGCACGCCGTTCACTGACCGGCTCACAGGGGTCTCGTAGGCGCGGACCGTAGCGTGCTGGGCATGCCCGGATCGCTCGACGAGCAGCAGATCACCGTTTCGGGCGCTGCCCTTCGCGCGATGCGCGACGAGTTCCAGCGGTTCCTCATGGAATACCGGTTCGGTCTGGCCGAGGTCGAGACGAAGATCTCGATCCTCCGCGAGGAGTTCCAGGAGATGCACGCGTACAACCCGATCGAGCACGTCTCGAGCCGGGTGAAGACGCCCGACAGCCTGGTCGAGAAGGTCCGGCGGAAGGGGATCGACGCCGACTTCGCCACGGTGCGTGCCGAGATCACCGACATCGCCGGCATCCGGATCACCTGCAGCTTCGTCAGCGACGCCTATCGGCTGTTCGACCTGCTCACTCAGCAGGACGACATCACCGTGCTGCAGGTGAAGGACTACATCGCCCGTCCGAAGCCCAACGGCTACCAGAGCCTCCACGCGATCGTGGAGGTGCCGGTGTTCCTCTCCACCGGCCGCGTGTCCGTGCCCGTCGAGGTGCAGTTCCGCACGATCGCGATGGACTTCTGGGCGAGCCTCGAGCACAAGATCTACTACAAGTACGACCGGCAGGTGCCAGGCGAACTGCTCGCGAGCCTGAAGGAGGCCGCCGACACCGCGGCCGAGCTTGACGAACGGATGGAGCGGCTCCACCGTCAGATCCGGGGCGGCGCCGCCCCCGAGGTCGTCTCGATCTGAGCGCGCTCGCCGTGCACAACGGCGGGCGATTGCGCCGCCGCGCGGGGTCGCCGGCCGCTCGGGCGGCGCGTCGCCGACGGTCTCCGCCGTTGTGCGCGGGGCGGGTCGGGCAGAATCGGCGCATGGCGGATGCGACGGACGAACTGGATGCGGTCGCCGACGCGCTCTACGGCGTGACGCCGGGGGAGTTCACCGCCGCACGCAACGCGCGTGCCGCCCAGGCCGCCGGGGCGCTCGCCCGGAGCATCAAGGGCCTTCGCAAGCCCTCGGTCGCTGCGTGGGCGGTGAACCTCCTCGTCCGCGACGGGCAGCTCGGCGAGGCCGTGGAGCTCTCTCGTGCGCTCCACGAGGCCCAGGACGACCTGGATGCTGCCGAGCTGGCGAAACTCGGCCGCCAGCGCCGCGCGCTCGTCGCGGGGCTCGCGCGCTCCGCGGCGGCGCTCGCGAAGGACGCCGGCTCACCTCTCAGCCGCACGGTGGTCGAGGAGGTGGAGCGCACGATCAACGCCGCGATCGTGGACGAGAGCGCCGGAGCCGCGGTGCTCACCGGGCGTCTCGTGCGCACGGTCTCCGCCGACCGAACGGATGACGCCGAGCTCGCCGACGCGGTCGCCGGATCGGTGCCCGGCGTCGCCGCCCGCCCCGAGCCGAGCCGCGACGACCTCGCCGCCCGCCGTGCGCGCAAGGCCGCGGAGGCCGCGGTGCGAGAGGCCGACCGCGCCGCCACCGAGGCCGAGCGCGAGCTCGCCCGGCTCCAGGCGAAGCTTGACAAGGCCCGCGAGCGCGCCGATCTGCTGCACGAGCGCGTCGAGGAGATCCGGGCCGACCTCACCCGAGTACAGCGCGACGCCGAGGCGGCAGACGCCGAGCTCGAGCGCCGGGAGGATGAGCGGGCGGATGCGGCCACGCGCGCGAAGGCGGCGGCGAAGGACGCCGACCGCGCCCGCGCCGCCCTGGAGGAGGACCGATGAAACGAATCGCCCCGCTGACGCTGGTCGCGGCCGTCGCGCTCCTGGCCGGATGCGCCGGCCCGGGAGGCGGTGCAGACAGTGTCCCCTCCGTCGCGACGTTCGAGGTCGTGGATCAGACGTATCGCATCGAGCTCGTCACGCCCGAGCTCGTCGAGCACGCGCGGCAGCTGCTCGACGGCGAAGAGGTCGCCGCGATCCCGGTGGGACGCATCGTCCGCGGTGACGCGTCGGTGAACGAGCCGTGGTCGTGGCACATCGACCCCGACACGGTCGAGTTCGCCGACTTCACCACCGAGGTGTGCGACGGGCTCCCCGAGTTCGTCGAGGACCGCACGCTCACGAGCGACACCTACTGTCCGTGGTCGGCGAAGATCGTCTCCCTCGAGCCGGCTCCGTGATCCGGCGCCGGATCCGCTGGACGGCGGTCGTCCTGATCGCCGTCGCGGTCGGCGCGGTGCTGATCGCGGAGGAGGGCCGCCTCGTCGGCGACGAGTTCGAGCGGTCGGGCATCGACGCGTTCTACGCGCAGCCGGACGGTGCGGTCACCGGTGATCCGGGGACCCTCGTCAGAAGCGAGCCGCTCGCGGGGACCCCGCTCGCCGCCGACGCCTGGCGCGTCATGTACCGCTCGACGACCGACGCCGGCGATCCCGTCGTCGTCACGGGCGTCGTCGTGACGCCGTGGGGGCCGCCCCCGCCCGGCGGCCGGACCGTGCTGGCGTGGGCGCACCCCACGACCGGAGCGGCACGGACGTGCGCGCCGTCGTACGGACTGGATCCCTTCCTCGGCATCGAAGGGCTCCGCACCCTCCTCGACCGCGGTTACACGGTCGCCGCGACCGACTACGCCGGCATGGGGACCGACGGGCCCGATTCCTACCTCATCGGCGGCACCGAGGGCCGCAACGTCCTGGACGCGGTGCGCGCGGCGCGCGCGATCCCGGGGGCGCAGGCGGGGGCCGATGTCGTGCTGTGGGGGCATTCGCAGGGAGGGCAGGCTGCTCTTTTCGCTGCGCAGGATGCCGCGGCCTACGCGCCGGAGCTCGACGTGGTCGCCGTGGCCGCGGCGGCACCCGCGGCAGACCTCCTCAGCCTCATGAAGGACCACCTCGACGACATCTCCGGGGTCACGATCGGGGCCTACGCCTTCACCGCCTACGCCGAGACCTATGGTGCGACAGTCCCCGGCGCCACCCTGGACGCGGTGCTCACCCCCGCCGCGCAGCGCCTCGTCCCGCAGATGAACGAGCTCTGCCTCCTCAGCAACCTCGACCGGCTGCATCAGATCGGCGGGCCGCTCGTGGGGGACTTCGTCTCGGTCGACCCGACCACCACGGAGCCGTGGCGGACGCTGCTCACCCAGAACTCCGCCGGAGCTGTCGCGTTCGACGCGCCCCTGTTCCTCGCACAGGGGCTGTCGGACCAGCTCATCCTCCCCGAGGACACCGCCGCATTCGCCGCCTCCGAGCGCAGCCTCGGCATCGACGTGACCGAGCAGACGATCCCGTGGGCCACGCACGCCACCATCGCCTACCTCGCCCTGCCCTTCCTCGTGGCGTGGCTCGACGCGCACGGGGTCTGAGCGCTCGTAGCATCGAAGCGACGCGGTCGCCGACGACCCGAGAAGGAGCGACGATGCTGAATCCGGATCATCCGCGCGATCTGCTCATGATCGCCGCCATCTTCGGCGTCGCGGCGCTGGTATGGGCGGGATGGGCCCAGGACCGGCCGCCGTCGGTCGCGTGGCGGGTGTATCTCGCGATCGCGAGCATCGCCGCTCTCGCGCTGGTCGCCTTCGCGGTGCCCGCCGTCGTCGGAGCGTGGAGCGAGGGGACGGCCATCACGCCGGGCACGCCCGAGTTCATCGCCTACCTGGTGTGGTTCTGGGTCGAAGTCGTGGTGGCCGTCGGAGGGGCGATCATGCTCACACGGCGCAAGCGCACGCATCTCATCGCGCCGTTCGTGCTGCTGGTGGTGGGGCTGCACTTCTTCCCGCTCGCGGTGGTGTTCGCCCAGCCGGTGCTCCACGGTGTCGCCGTGCTCCTCGCCGCGATCGCCGTCTCGGGCTTCGTCGTCCGACGGCGGATGGCGGAGCCGAGCTTCTGGTGCGGGGCCCTCGCGGCGCCCGTGTTCCTCGCCGTGGGAGTGTGGACGCTCACGACGGGGCTCGCCGCGGCGTGAGGGAGGCGGCGCTCCCCGCTACTGTGGCGGAATGTCGCTCCTGAGCGCCGGGTTCTTCCTCCTTCCCGCTCTCGCCGTCTCCGCGCCGCTGCTCGCGCGAGGCCTCGCACGATGGGTACGCATCCCGATCGTGGTGTTCGAGCTGCTGCTGGGCATCGTCTTCGGGCCCAGCCTGCTGGGCTGGGTGGCGCCGTCGGAGTTCTTCGACGTGCTGTCGTCGTTCGGGCTGGCGATGCTGTTCTTCATGGCCGGGTGCGAGATCGACGTGCCGGCGATCGCGGGACGTCCGCTCGTCCGCGCCGGCATCGGGTGGGTGCTCGGGCTGGCGGCCGGCCTCGGCATCGGCGTCCTGGTCGCGCCAGGGGAGACCGCCGTCGTCATCGGGATCGCGCTGTGCTCCACCGCGCTCGGCACCCTCCTCCCGGTCCTCCGCGACGCCGGCGAGCTCGGCACGCCCTGGGGGCGTGCCGCCACGGCCCTCGGCGCGGTCGGCGAGTTCGGCCCGCTCGTGGCGATCTCCCTCTTCCTCGGAGCGCGCGACCCCGGCACGTCCACCATCGTCCTGCTGGTGTTCCTCGCCCTGGCCGGGACGGCCATCTGGTTCGCGCTGCGCTTCGAGCACGGCCGCATCCACCGCCTCGTCCACGCCACGCTCCACACGTCGGGTCAGATGGCGGTCCGCCTGGTCCTGCTCATCCTCGGCGCGCTGGTCGCCTTGAGCCTGTGGCTCGAGCTCGACATGCTCCTGGGGGCCTTCGCGGCGGGGATGCTCTGGAAGCTCGTCATGCGCAACGCCCGGCGCCCGGTGCGCGAGGCCGTCGAGAGCAAGGTCGAGGGGATCGCCTTCGGCTTCCTCGTGCCGCTCTTCTTCCTCTACACCGGGGTCTCGTTCGACCTCGGCGCCCTCGTCTCGGATTGGCGGATCGGGGTGCTCGTACCGGCCTTCCTCGTCGCGCTGCTCGTCGTGCGGGGGCTGCCGTCGGCGTGGGCGGCACCCGCGGGGTCGTCGATGCGCGATCGCGTCGCGCTCGGGCTGCTGGGCGCCACCGGCCTGCCGATCATCGTCGCCGTCACCGCCATCGCCGTCGACGCGGACCTCATGACGTCGGGTGTCGCATCCGCGATGGTGGGGGCCGGGATGCTGTCGGTGCTGCTGTTCCCGTTCCTCGGGATGGCGCTGCACGGCGACCGTGCCGTCGTGACGACCCCCGCGCTGGATCCGGTGGTGCTGGAGGTGCCGCCCGCGACGCAAGCGCCGGAGACCGATCCGCGCCCGTCGGCATAGCATCGAGCGCGTGGACCCCCGCGATCTCGAGCGCACGCGCGAGCTGCTCCAGCGGGCGCGACGGACCCTGAGCGGCGCGCCGCGCGAAGCTCTCGGCGCCCTTCAGGAGCGTCGCCGCATCCTCGGCATCGCGCGCGCCCCGCGGATCGTCGCGGCCGGGGAGGCCTGGCACCTCGGCGTGCTCCTCCTGACGGACGAGGAGGTGCTGGCCACCGGCGAGATCATCCGTGCGCGGGCCGAAGCGGTGCGCGGCTTCACAGCCGAGTCCCAGCGCGCTCGTGCCGCGGTGGCGGCGGCGGCCTCTCGCGGGGGCTTCGCCGACGGTCAGATCGTCCACATCGACTGGGTGCCGCTCAGCCTGCACCTCATGACCGACCGCACCACGCCCCTCGCGGTGCGGGAGGGCGTCCCGGTCGTGCGCTGGAGCGCGGCCGGGGGGTATCTGCCGTTGGAGCGCTACCTCGCGGAGCGGATCGAGCTGCTGCAGCATCCGCCGGCCGGCGCATAACCCGCAGAGCACCCCCGGTCAACCGGCGTGCGCCGAAATTCCGCTCGGTTAGTGTTGCCCCGTGCAGGCATGGCCAGGATCCAGTTATCCCCTCGGGGCGACGTTCGACGGCAACGGAACGAACTTCGCCCTTTTCAGTGAAGGGGCCGAGCGCGTCGAGCTCTGCCTCTTCGGAGAGCGCGGGCGGGAGACGCGGGTCGAGCTCCGCGACGTGGACGCGTACGTGTGGCACGCCTACCTGCCGAACATCCAGCCGGGTCAGCGCTACGGCTACCGCGTCTACGGGCCGAACGATCCCGAGAACGGGCAGCGCTTCAACCCGAACAAGCTGCTCCTCGACCCCTATGCGAAGGCCGTCGACGGGCAGGTGCAGTGGGGTCAGTCGGTCTTCGGGTACAACTTCGGCGACCCGGACTCGCGAAACGACGACGACTCCGCCGCCGCGATGATGAAGGGCGTCGTCGTCAACCCGTTCTTCGACTGGTCAGGTGATCGCCAGCCGAAGACGCCGTACGCCGAGTCGTTCATCTACGAGGCGCACGTGAAGGGCCTCACCCAGCTCAACGAGCACATCCCCGAGGAGCTGCGCGGCAGCTACAGCGGCATCGCCCACCCCGCCGTGATCGACCATCTGCAAAAGCTCGGGGTCACCGCGCTCGAGCTGATGCCGGTGCACCAGTTCGTCAACGACTCCACGCTTCAGGAGAAGGGGTTGTCGAACTACTGGGGCTACAACACCATCGCGTTCTTCGCGCCGCAGAACACGTATGCCTCGACCGGTCAGCACGGCCAGCAGGTGCAGGAGTTCAAGGCCATGGTGCGGGCTCTGCACGCGGCAGGGATCGAAGTCATCCTCGACGTGGTCTACAACCACACCGCCGAGGGCAATCACATGGGGCCGACCCTGTCGATGCGCGGCATCGACAACGAGGCCTACTACCGGCTCGAGCAGGACGACAAGCGGTACTACACCGACTACACCGGCACCGGGAACAGCCTCAACGTGGGAAACCCCCACACGCTGCAGCTGATCATGGATTCGCTGCGCTACTGGGTCCTGGAGATGCACGTCGACGGGTTCCGGTTCGACCTCGCCTCGACCCTCGCCCGCGAGTTCTACGAGGTCGACCGCCTCGCGACATTCTTCGAGCTCGTGCAGCAGGACCCGGTGGTCTCGCAGGTGAAGCTCATCGCCGAGCCCTGGGACGTGGGCCCCGGTGGCTACCAGGTCGGCAACTTCCCGCCGCAGTGGACGGAGTGGAACGGCAAGTACCGCGACACCGTCCGCGACTTCTGGCGCGGCGAGCCGCAGGCGCTCGGCGAGTTCGCCTCGCGGCTCACCGGCTCCGCCGACCTCTACGAGCATTCCGGGCGCCGGCCCGTGGCATCCATCAACTTCGTCACGGCGCACGACGGCTTCACGCTCCGCGACCTGGTGTCGTACAACGAGAAGCACAACGAGGCCAACGGCGAAGACAACAACGACGGCGAATCGCACAACCGCTCCAACAACATGGGGGTGGAAGGGCCGACGGATGACGCGTCGGTGCTGGCTGCCCGTGCCCGTCAGCAGCGCAACTTCATCGCGACCCTGATGCTGAGCCAGGGGGTGCCGATGCTCCTGCACGGCGACGAGATGGGACGCACGCAGGGCGGCAACAACAACGGCTACGCCCAGGACAACGAGATCACGTGGGTCGACTGGTCGACCGCCGATCAGCCGCTGATCGAGTTCACCGCCGCACTGTCGCGCCTGCGCAAGGAGCACCCGGCGTTCCGGCGGAGCCGCTTCTTCAACGGCCGGCCGGTGAAGATGGAGGAGGGCGCCCCCATCCCCGATGTCGTCTGGCTCCGCCCCGACGGCTCCGTCATGCAGCCGGAGGACTGGGAGTCGGGCTTCGGCCGGGCGATCGGGGTCTTCCTCAACGGCCGCGGCATCCGCGAGCGCGACCGCCGCGGCGAGCAGATCTCCGACCAGCACTTCATCGTGCTGTTCAACGCCGGTGACGACGAGGTCGACTTCGCCCTCCCCGACCAGAAGTACAGCCCGGAATGGGATGTGCTGGTCGACACCGCGGGCGCCTTCGCCAACACCGAGCCGGTGCTGCCCGGGGCGACCCTGCCCCTCGCGGCCAAGTCGCTCATGGTGCTGTGCGAGCACGACCTGCCGGAGCCCGAGATCGACCACTCGGTGGCCGCATCGCTCACGCTCAACGCGGGTCTCACGGCCCCCGACGACCTGCCGTCGCAGGCTCCCAAGCCGGAGCTCTGAGATGACCCGGCGTCCGCTGTCGACCTATCGCCTGCAGATCCGCGCCGGGTTCGACCTCGATGAGGCGGCGGGGGTGACGTCGTACCTCCGCGACCTCGGGGTCTCGTGGGCCTACCTCTCGCCGCTCCTTCGCGCGACCCCCGGTTCCGACCACGGGTACGACGTCGTCGACCCGACGCGCGTCGACCCCGAGCGCGGCGGTCCCGATGGGCTCGCCCGCTTCGCGGCATCCGCCCGCGCCGCCGGCCTCGGCATCCTCGTGGACATCGTTCCGAACCACATGGGGGTCTCCCAGCCGCGGGAGAACCCGTGGTGGTGGGACGTTCTCCGTCTCGGGCCGGACTCCCCGCACGCCGCCGCCTTCGACATCGACTGGGATGCCGCCGACGGGCGCGTGCGCGTTCCCGTGCTGGGCAGCGCCCCGGAGGACGTCCTGCGCGCCGGCGAGCTGGTCGTCGACCCGGAACCCGCGGAGGACGCGCCGTCGGGGCTGCTGCGGTACTTCGACCACGTCTTCCCCCTGGCCCCGGGTTCGATCGACGACGCCGGCCTGGAGAACCTCACCGACCCCGCCATCGTGCGGGCCGTGCTCGAGCGGCAGAACTACGAGCTGCGCTTCTGGCGCGACGAGGCCGCCGAGCTGAACTACCGCCGCTTCTTCGCGGTGACGACGCTGGCGGGGCTGCGGATCGAAGACCCCGCGGTGTTCGACGCCACTCACGCCGAGATCCTCCGCTGGGTGCGCGAGGGCCTCGCCGACGGCCTGCGCATCGACCACCCCGACGGGCTGCTCGACCCGGGCGGCTATCTGGAGCGGCTCGCGGACGCCCTCCGCCAGGCCCAGGGACCGGGAAACGTGGGATACGTGCTCGTGGAGAAGATCCTCGAGCACGGGGAGGCCCTTCCCGCCTGGTGGGAGACCGACGGGACGACGGGCTACGACGCGCTCGCCGAGTTCGGCCGCGTCCTCGTCGATTCGGTCGGCGAGCAGGGACTCGATGCGCTCGATGCACGCCTGCGCCGGGAGTCGCGCATGGCGGCGACGATGGGGTGGGCGGACCTCATCCACGACACCAAGCGCATGATCGCCGACACGATCCAGGTCGCGGAGATCCGCCGGCTCATCCGCGTGCTCCCGGGCGATCTGCGAGCCCTGGACTCCGCCGTGCTGCAGGACGCCCTCGCCGAGCTTCTGACCTGCTTCCCGGTGTACCGGTCGTACCTGCCCGCGGGCCGCGAGCATCTCGACGCGGCGGCGGCCGACGCATCCGGTCGACGCCCCGACCTGGCCGAGGCGATCGTCCGCCTTCTGCCGGCACTGGCCGACCCGGCGAACGAGGTCGCGCGGCGCTTCCAGCAGGTGACCGGCCCGGTCATGGCCAAGGGCGTGGAAGACACCGCCTTCTACCGGCACACCCGGCTCGGGCCGCTGACGGAGGTCGGGGGCGATCCGTCGCAGTTCTCGCTCCCGGTCGCAGGCTTCCACGCCGCCCAGGCCGCGCGCCTGGCGTCGTGGCCGCACGCGATGACGGCCCTCTCGACGCACGACACCAAGCGCGGCGAAGACGTTCGCGCCCGCCTGACGGTGCTGGCGGAGATGCCCGATCGCTGGTCGCGCACGCTCGACACCTTCCGTCGCGTCGCCACGACCGGACACGGTCCGTTCGACGCGCTGCTGTGGCAGGCGATCGTCGGAGCGTGGACGGGCAGTCCCGACCCGCAGCTGCGCGAGCGCCTGCACGCGTACGCCGAGAAGGCGGCGCGGGAAGCGGCGGAGGCGACCGGATGGTGGGACCCGGTGCCCGCGTTCGAGTCGGCCATGCACGGCGTCGTCGACGCCGCGACCGGCCACGCCGCCGAGCTCGTCAGCGGCTTCGTCGACGAGATCGCCCCCGCGGGCTGGACCAATGCCCTGTCGCAGAAGGTGCTGCAGCTGGCCGGCCCCGGCGTGCCGGACGTCTATCAGGGCTCGGAGCTGTGGGAGATGTCTCTCGTCGATCCCGACAACCGCCGTCCAGTGGACTTCTCCGCGCGCCGCGCCCTCCTGGCGACGATCGACGCCGGGTTCGCTCGGGGCGAGCTTCCGCCGGTCGATGCCGACGGCGCGGCGAAGCTCCTCGTGACCTCGCGGACGCTGCGCCTGCGCCGCGACCGCCCCGAGCTGTTCTCCCGGTACACGCCGATGACCGTCGTGGGCGAAGCATCCGCGCACGCGATCGCGTTCGACCGCGGCGGGGCGCTCGCGGTGGCCACGCGCCTGCCGGTCGGGCTGGCGCGCAGCGGCGGCTGGGGCGACACCGTGCTGCTGCGTTCTCCCGGCCCGGCCGTCGACGTCTACACCGGCCGCCGGTACGAGGGCTCGACGGTGCCGCTCGCGGAGCTTCTCGCCGTGTACCCCGTGGCGCTCCTCGTTGCGGAGGCGTGAGCATGTGCCACCTTTCTTCGAACGCACATCTCCTCGCCGAGCGCACATGCTGCCCGGCCGATTCCGATGTGCGCTCGACAACACCATGTGATCTCGCGGAATGGAGACGGCGATGACGGTCGAGGTGTGGGCACCCCTCGCGGAGCGCGTGCGGCTGCGCCGGCTGGATGCTGACGGCGCGACGGCCGTCGAAGACGTCGAGCTGACCGCAGACCCGCAGAGCGGGTGGTGGCGCACCGACGTCGAGCTCGCCGACGGCGAGCGCTACGGGTTCGTCCTCGGTGACGGCGAGCTTCGCCCCGATCCGCGGTCGCGGCGTCAGCCCGACGGCGTGCACGGCGCATCCGCGTGGTTCGATCCGTCTGCCCACGCGTGGTCCGACGCCCACTGGACCGGACGGCAGCTGGCCGGCGGGCTGATCTACGAGCTCCACCTCGGCACCTTCACGCCGGAGGGCACCCTGGATGCCGCGATCGGCAAGCTTGACCACCTGGTCGACCTCGGCGTCACGCACGTCGAGCTGCTGCCGGTCAACGGCTTCAACGGGGTGTGGAACTGGGGGTACGACGGCGTCGCCTGGTACACGGTCCACGAGGCCTACGGCGGCCCTGCCGCGTACCAGCGGTTCGTGGACGCGGCGCACGCCGTCGGCCTGGCCGTGATCCAGGACGTCGTCTACAACCATCTGGGCCCGAGCGGCAACTACCTGCCGGAGTTCGGGCCGTACCTGCGCACCGGCAGCCGCAACACGTGGGGCGACTCGGTCAACCTCGACGAGGACGCGGTGCGCTCCTTCATCGTCGAGAACACCCTGATGTGGATGCGCGACTACCGCGTCGACGGCCTGCGCCTGGACGCCGTGCACGCCCTGCACGACGAGCGAGAGAGCCACATTCTCCGCGAGATCGCGGAGGCGGCCGACGCGCTGTCGGCGGCGCAGCAGCGCCCCCTCACCACGATCGCCGAGTCGGACATGAACGACCCGAAGCTCATCATGCCCCGCGAGGCGGGCGGATACGGCCTGACGGCGCAGTGGTCGGATGACTGGCACCACACGGTGCACGTCGCCGTCAGCGGCGAGACGACGGGCTACTACGAGGACTTCGCCGCACTCGAGGCGTTCGGCAAGGTCACCCAGGGCGGCTTCTTCCACGACGGCACCTACTCGTCGTTCCGCGGCCGCAACCACGGCTTTCCCATCCCGCGGGATGTGCCGGCGTGGCGCCTGGTGACGTTCGCGCAGGACCACGACCAGATCGGCAACCGCGCCGTCGGCGACCGGCTGTCGCAGACCCTGTCCTACGACCGGCTCGCCGTCACGGCCGTGCTCACCCTCACCACGCCCGGCACCCCCATGCTGTTCATGGGGGAGGAGTGGGGCGCCTCGACACCGTGGCAGTTCTTCACGTCCCACCCCGAGCCCGAGCTCGGCGAGGCGACGGCGAAGGGGCGCATCGCGGAGTTCGAGCAGATGGGATGGGACGAATCCGTCGTCCCCGACCCGCAGGATCCGCAGACCTTCGAGCGTTCCAAGCTGGACTGGGCGGAGGCATCCGAGGGCGATCACGCCCGCCTGCTGGAGCTCTACCGCACGCTGGCGCGGGTGCGGCGGGAACGCCCGGAGCTCACCGACCCCGCGTGGTCGGCGCGCACGGCCGGGGTCGGAGACGGCGGCAACGGCCGCACCTACGAACTGCGCTCGGGCGACCTCGTGGTGTTCGCGAACCTCACGAGCAGCGAGGCGACCGTCTCCGTTCCGGCCGGGAGCGTGGTGCTCCTGGCCACGCGCGATCTCCGCGAGCCGCCCGAGCAGCTGCCGGGCGCGACGGAGATGCTCGTTCCGGCCGATGCGGCCGTGATCTACGGCCCGCCGCTCTAGTCCTCGCCGTCGTCCAGACGCACCGGCCGATCGTCGTCGAGCGGCGGCTCGGGCACGGCGTCCGCGGGGTCGAGCGGACGCTCGTCTTCGGGGAGCGGCTCGGCGCGGTCCTCGTCGGGGTCGGCGGGGCGGTCTTCGTCGGTGGGCTCGTGGTCGATAGGTGACTCGGATGCGGGGGGAATGGTGGACACGGCGGCTCCCTCTGTTCAGACGGATGCTTGCAGTCCGACCCTACGCCGCAGGGTTCGGCGAGAGCACATGCTCTCGCCGAGCGCACACCGTTTCGGACCCCACACGGTGTGCGCTCGCCAACAGCATGTGATCTCGGCGAGATGTAACGCGCGCGAAACGCGTGGCGCGTACCGTGGGGGCTCGCTCGTAAGCGAGACGCCCCGGGCGTCGGGAATGCGTAAGCGGCTGCCGAACAATCCGGCCGCCCGCGCGGCGGCCTCCGATCGAGGAGTTGCCATGACCTTCACCGTCCCCACCGTCGACATCACGTCCTACGTCGTCGACGGAAGCCCTGCCGACCGCGCCGATGTGGCGCGTCGCATCGACGACGCCTGCCGCACCGTCGGCTTCATCCAGATCACGGGCCACGGCGTCCCTACCGCCGTGCTCGATGGCCTGACCGATGCCGTGGATCGCTTCTTCGCCCTCGACCTCGACGAGAAGAAGCGCTACCGCACGCCGCCGGAGATCAACCGCGGCTACAGCCCGCCGAAGTCGGAGTCGCTGAGCCTGTCGCTCGGCGTCGAGTCGGCGAACCGCATGAACGATTTCTTCGAGGCGTTCAACATCGGCGCGACGGCGGTGACCTATCCCGGCGTCGATCTTCCGCAGCCCGACTACGCCGACAACGTGTGGCCCGCCGTCGACGGCTTCGAGAGACAGGTGGGCGCGTACTTCGCCGAGGCCGCGAGGGTCGCGCGCACGATGACGCGGATCTTCGCCGACGCCCTGGAGCTGGAACCCGGCTTCTTCGCCGAGCGCACCGGGCACTCCCTCGACGTGATGCGGATGAACAACTACGCCCTTGCGCCCGGGACGGATGTCACGCTCGACGGCGACCTCGTCGGGATGGGGGAGCACACCGACTACGGCATCGTCACGATCCTGTGGGCCGACCGGGTGCGCGGACTGCAGGTGCTCGGCGCCGACGGCTCCTGGAACGACGTGTCACCGGCCGACGGCGCCCTGCTCATCAACCTCGGGGACGTCACGGCGCGCTGGACCAACGAACGGTGGATGTCGACGCTCCACCGGGTGAAGCCGCCGGTCATCGATGGCACCATCGAGCGCCGGCGCTCGGTGGCGTTCTTCCACGACGGCGACGTCGACGCGGTCATCCGCACGCTGCCGTCGTGCGTGGACGCGGGGCATCCGGATCTCTACGAGCCGGTCACCGTCGGCGAGCACATCGCCGCGAAGCTCGCCGGGTCGCGCGCGGGCATCCGCAACGAGCGGGCCGAACGGGAGGGCGCGCGGGTGCTGGCGAGCTCCCGCTGACCGACGTCGTCGACCTGCCCCGTGCCGTACTCAGTCTGGCTGGAGCCGCCACGGGGGTTGGTCCGCGGAAATCCGCGGGCCAGTGCCGAGGCCAGGCACGTTCAGACTGAGTACGGTACGCGCGCCCGGATCGGCGGCGAGCGGCTGTCAACCGGGGGCCGTCGCGCGCCAGTGCCCCGTACCGTCGGAGCATGACCTCGCGACCGCTCGACCTGCTCCGCCAGATCGCCGTGCTGTCGGCGGTGTCGTTCATGCTTGTCGCGTCCGCGCTCGGCACGGGGCTCCTCGGCGGCACTCCCGTCCGGGACGTGCAGGGTGGCGCGCTGGACTCGGATGCGTCGTACCTCGCCCCCGCCGGCCCTGCATTCTCGATCTGGTCGGTGATCTACATCGGCCTCGTCGCGTACGCGATCTGGCAGGCCCTCCCGCGCCAGCGGGCGACGGAGCGGCAACGCGACCTCGGGTGGCTGGTCGCCCTCACGACGGTCCTGAACGGGATGTGGCTGGTCGCAGCGCAGTTCTGGACCCTGACGGCGACCGTCGTCGTCATCGCCCTGCTGCTGGTCGCTCTGGCGATCACGTTCCGCGTCGCGGTGGTGACGCGGACGCCGGGCGACGGCGTGGCCGACGCGGTGCTCCTGGACGGGGTGACGGGGCTCCACCTCGGGTGGGTGACCCTCGCCACCGTCGCGAACACGGCGGCGCTTCTGACGGCGACAGTTCCGAGCGACTGGGAGGACGCCGCGGCGCCGCTCGGCGTCACCGTCCTCGTCGTCGTGGGCGTGATCGGCCTCGGTATCGCGTGGGCGAGCGGATGGCGCGTCACGCCGGGGCTCGCCATCGGATGGGGCGCGACATGGCTTGCCGTCGGCCGCCTGGCCGGGGAGCCGCAGAGCACGGCGATCGGTGTCACCGCGATCGTCGTCGCGGCCGTCGTCGCGGTGCTGCCCTTGGCCGTCGCGGGACTGCGGCTGCTGCGCCCGCAGGGCGACTGAGTCACGCCGCGGCGCGGGCGGCGAAAGCCTGCAGGAGCCGCGCCGGCTCCGAGACGGATGCCGCCAGGACGCGTGCCGACAGCGTGTCGTACTCCTCGGGGGCGAAGTACCCGTCGTTGCGGTAGATCGCCATGCGCTCGGTGAACGCGCGGGTGGTCGGCTCCGGGTGGAACTGCGTGGCCCACAGGCGCTCGCCCACGCGGTACGCCTGCACCGGGCACGCCTCGTTCTCCGCCAGCAGCACGCCGCCCGGAGGAGGTGCCGCGGTCCCCTCTTTGTGCGCGGTCAGCGCCACGAACGGGGCGCGGAGGCCGCCGAAGAGGGCGTCGCCGGTGGCGGCGGCGGTGAGCCGGATGGTGGTGGGGCCGGTGTCCTCCGGGAATTCCCGCGAGACGACGCCCCCGAGCATCCGGGTGACGACGCCGATGCCGTAACAGGTGAACAGGGCCGTGGTCGCGGCCTCCGCCGCCGCGGAGGCGATGCGCTCCAGATCGCTTTCCAGGCGCCGCTGCGCCTCGGACTTGTCGGACTCGTCATCGGTGAGGTTGAAAGGGCTCCCCCCGACGACGAAACCCCCGAAGCGATCGAAGGCGTCGGCGGGCAGCGGCCGGCGGACGAGGTCGTGCCGGGCGAGAAGGCCCTCTCCCACACCGAGCCCCTCGCAGAAGGAGGCGTACTCCGCGTCGGCCGCCTCGAGCTGCGGGCGCACGCAGACGTAGAGGAGCGGGGAGGACATCAGGAAATTCTAGAGCGTGCCGACCCGGCCGCTCCTCACCGCGAGGAGTTGGCCGTCCGCCCCCGGACGATGCCGACGAACGTCTGGACGTCGTCGGTGTCGGCGTCGCGGGGCCAGGCGAGGGCGACGGTCGAGGAGGGGCCTTCGCGCAGCGGCCGGTAGGTCACGTCCTTGCGCGCGTGCAGCCGGGCCAGCGACATCGGGACGATCACGACGCCGACGCCCGCAGCGACAGTGGCGATCGCGTCGGCGGTCGTCTCGGGCGGGTCGAAGGCGGCGGGGACGGCGCCGGGCACGGGCGCGGTCAGAACGGCATCGCGCGGCACGATCACGACCTCGCCGGCGAGGTCGGCGAGGTCGAGCTCCTCGGCGGCGGTCAGCGAGGACTCCACGGAGGTCACGACGACGGGGACCTCGTCGTAGAGGCGGATGACGGAGAGCCCTTCCGTGTCGATCGGCAACCGGACGAGGGCGGCGTCGAGGGTTCCGGAATCGAGCAGCGTCCGCTGCTCGGCGACGCCGATCGTCTCGAGCTCCAGGGGGACGCGGGGCATCCGGGCGCGCCACGCCTGGATCCACTTCCCCGGCATCGCGCCGGAGACCACCCCGAGCCGGAAGGTCCGCGGAGGCTCGGGCGCAGGCCGGGGCGCCGGCTTCGGGCTGCGCTGCGGGGTCGGCGCGCGCCTCCCCGACCCCTTCGGGGGAATGGGGCGCCGGGGGCCGCTTCTCGCCATGCCGTCATGCTAACCGGGGGCGCCGCGGCCATCCGCGCTACTGTTCGCTCATGCCGGCGATCGTGGCGACAGTCCTGGCGGCTCTGGCCGCCCTCCTTCACGTGTACATCTTCGTGATGGAGAGCGTGCAGTGGACGACGCCGCGCGTCTGGCGCCGATTCGGGGTGACCGACCAGGAGACGGCCGACGCCATCCGTCCGATGGCCTACAACCAGGGGTTCTACAACCTGTTCCTCGCGATCGGCGCGACGATAGGGATCGTCCTGTTCTGGGCCGGCGGAACCGGCACCGCCGCCGATGTCGCCGGGCGCACGCTGATGCTGTTCACGCTGGGGTCCATGGCGGCGGCGGCATTGGTTCTCATCTCCAGCGGCCGGCGCTACGTTGGCGCCGCCCTGCTGCAGGGGACCCTGCCTCTGCTGGGGTTCGTGCTGTTGCTGTTCGCCTGACTCAGGCCGCCAGGCGGAGGCCGCGTCGGTCGGTCGCGACCACCTCGCCGTCGGCGATCGTCTCGTCGTCTCCGATGAGCGACCCCACGGCGACGCGCGCCCCGGTTCCCACGTGCGCGCGGACGCCGATCGTGGCGCCGGCCCCCACGGCAGCTCCGGTCCCGACGTGCGCGTGCGGCGCGATGTGCGCCTGCGGACCGATCGTCGCGTCGGATTCGATCCACGCTCCACGGCCGATGCGCGCGCCTTCCGCGACATGCGCGCCAGGCTCGACATACGCCCCCGCCTCGACGAGTGCGCTCGGGTGCACCTTGGCGCCATGCGCGATCAGACCCCGACCGTTGACGTGCTTGCGATAGCGCAGAGTCTCGCCGCGGTCGTTCTCGATGTCGATGTAGTTCTTGCCCACGTTCTCCTCCGGCGGCACCATCTGGCGCCGACAACGAATGCAACGTCGGGGAATGCGTGTTCATTCCCGCGCATGGTTGTTCGGTATCCTCCCCGCGACGGATGCCGCAGCGAGGCAAGACTCGACGATGCCCCCCATGCGGCGGCATCGACACCCGGTTGACACGGGCGTCCGGTGACAGAGGGTCAGCCGGCCTGGCAGACCGGGCACCAGAAGACGTTGCGCTCGCTGGTCGCCGACGCGCCGAGCGAGCCGGCGCGGATCCTCGTGCCGCAGCGACGACAGGGCTGCCCCTCCCGCCCGTACACCCATGTGCGCCGTCCCGGTCGGGCGTCGCCGGTGAAGGTGCGCTCACCCCGCGGCAGGTTGGCGCGGATCATGCGCGTCCCGACGTCGAGCAGGGCGGCCGCGTCGATCTCGGTGGCGGGGCGGGTCGGGGGGATGCCGCGGACGAAGAGCATCTCGTTGGCGTACTCGTTTCCGAAGCCGGCGACGTTGCGCTGATCCAGCAGCGCCACGTGCGCGGCGCGCGCGTCGGACCCCAGCCGCCGCGCCGCCTCGGCGCCGTCCCAGTCCGCCGCCAGCGGGTCGGGACCGAGGTGGCCCACGACCCGGTCCTCCTCCGCGGTGGGGAGCACCTCGACCAGAGCGAGATCGAAGCCCACGGTCTCGGCTCGGGCCGTGCCGACGATGGCGCGTGCCGAGTGCGCGGGCCGCCGCCACCGCTGTCCGGGGAGGTAGACGTCCCAGCGACCCTCCATCTTCAGGTGCGAGTGCAGCGTCCAGCGCCCGACCCGCTCCAGAAGGTGCTTCCCACGGGCGACCACGGCAGTGACGGTCTCTCCGCGCAGATCGGCGGCGGCGCTGCGCGGCACCCTGATGTCGAACCGCGTGACCTCCTGGCCTTCGAGGGCTCCGCGCAAGCGCTCGGCGGTGCGATAGACGGTGTCGCCCTCAGGCACGCGCTGCCTCGCGGAGCGTGTCACCGGCGGTGAGACGGCGAAGTGTGAGCCCGCGCGGCGATTCGACGAAGCCGGCGTCCCGCAGGGCGGCACCCACCGCCGTGCCGTAGACGAAGGCGCCGTTGACCTGCTCGATCGTGAGCGTGTCGAGCCGCCGTGCGCGTGCCGTCGCCGCCAGGTCACGGGTCGCCGCGCGCAGGCGCTCCTCGTCGTCGGTGAACGCGAGGGCCGATCGTCCGCCGCGCTCGAGGTAGAGCGTCAGCGACCCGTCGACGAGCACCACGAGGCCGCCGGCCTTGCGGCCCGGGCGGTGCGTCACTCCCTCCAGCGCGGGCCAGCCGAGCGCGGCGCCGTAGGGGTTCGCCGGATCGGTGGCGGCCAGCGTCACGGCGCGCAGCGGGGCCGGGTCGGGGAGACCCGCGAACTCGCGCAGCCGGTCGACGGTCGTGGAGGCGGCGAACTGCGCTGCTCCGAGCTTTTCGATGACGTAGCCGCGGCGGCAGTGGCCAGCCTCCTCGAACCCCGAAAGGATGCGGTACACCTGGGCGAATCCGCCCGGGACGCCCTCCGACTGCACCGCGCCGCGCGTGACCACGCCGTAGCGGTCGAGGAGGAGGCTGGCCGACGCGGTGGCACGGAGGGTGGCATCCGGCTCCGCCGTCGGCAGCAGCGACCACCGACCGCCCAGGGCCGGGGGGCGGGGCGGGGCGGATGTGCGCGGCAGGGTCGCGGAACGGTACAGCCGCGCGCGGGGGGCGCGGCGCGCCGTGCGGTGGGCCTGCCCGCCGCCGCCGACCAGGGTGCGCACCGGGGCGAAGGTGTCGTTGGTGACGCGCCCCGCCCACGTGAGCGCCCACAGCGCCTCGATGACCGACTGCTCGTTCTCGGCGTCGGCGAGCTGGCGCAGCTGCGCGGCGAAGTACGCACCGCCCCCCTCGAGCGCGGTGACGAGGCGTGCCTCGAGAGACCCGGGGGCCAGCTCGTCCTCCGGCGCGGCCAGGGTGAGGGGCGCAGCGTCGGCGGGGTGCAGCGCGATCCACCCGTCGCGGCCGGGGAGAGTGCCCGACCCCGACCAGATGACCTCGCCGGTGGCGGTGAGCTCGTCCAGCATGGCGGGGCTGTACCCGCTCACGCGGGACGGGAGGATGAGCGACTCCCACGCGCTGGCGGGGATCGGCACCCCCGCGAGCTGTTCGACCACGGCGGCGACGCCGTCGACACCCTCGAGAGGTCGCGTGACGTGCTGCCACACCGGCAGGAAGCGCGCGTAGGCCTCGGGAGGGACCGGCTCGACGCTCCCGCGGATCGCCGCGAGGGAGCGCATCCGCAGGCGGCGGAGCACCTCGGTGTCGCACCACTCGGTGTCATCCCCCGGCCCGGTTCCGGCGCTTGCCGGCGGGTCGCTCGCGGGGGCGGGGAGGAAGAAGCCGCTCGACACCCGCCCCTGCGCCTCGAGCCGTTGCAGCGTCAATCGCGCGACGGCCACGCCGATCCCGAACCGATCCGCGACGGCGTCCGCCGTAAAGGGCCCGTGCGTGCGGGCGTGGCGTGCGACGAGGTCGCCGAGCGGATCGGCCACCGGCTCGAGGAACGCGTGGGGGAGTCCGACGGGAAGCGCCGCCCCGAGGGCGTCGCGCAGGCGCCCGGCGTCTTCGATGACGGCGACGCGCGGAACCCCGGCCACCGTCACGGCGATCGCGCGCCGATCGGAGATCAGCTGATCCAGATGCGCCGTGGCGTCGGCGAGCACGTCGGAGCCGGGCTCGCTGGACGGCTCGAGGCGCTCGGCCACCTCGGCCGCATCCATCGGGCCGAGCATCCGCAGCAGATCGGCGACCCCCTCCACGCCGCGCGCCCGGCGCTCGGGGTCGAGGCGCTGCACCTCGCGCACGAACTGCGCGATCACGTCGGGGTCGAGGAGCTCACGCATCTCGACCTTGCCGAGCAGCTCGCTCAGCAGCGCAGGGTCGACCGACAGCGCCGCGGCGCGACGCTCGGCCAGCGGCGAGTCGCCCTCGTACATGAAGGCGCCGACGTATCCGAACAACAGGTCGCGCGCGTACGGCGACGGGGAGGACGTGGTCGTCTCGACCAGCCGGATGCGGCGCTCGCCGATGCCGCGGGCGATCCGCAGCAGCGCGGGAAGGTCGTAGACGTCCTGCAGCACCTCGCGGAGGGTCTCGAGGATGATGGGGAAGGTCGGATGGCGCCGCGCGACCTCCAGCAGCTGCGCCGAGCGCTGCCGCTGCTGCCACAGCGGCGATCGGCGGTTCGGATTCAGGCGGGGGAGGAGGAGTGCGCGCGCCGCGCACTCCCGGAACCGGGAGGCGAACAGCGCCGACCCGCCGACCTCGTCGGTGACGATCTGCTCCAGCTCGTCGGGTTCGAAGACGAACAGGTCGGCGCCGGGAGGCTCCGCCGTCGCATCCGGGACCCGCGCGATGATGCCGTCGTCGCTCGCGACGGCCGCGCCCTCCACGCCGAGCCGCTCGCGGATGCGCGCGTTGACCGCGAGCGCCCACGGCGAATGCACCTGCAGGCCGTAGGGCGAGTGGAGGATGACGCGCCAGTCACCGACCTCGTCGCGGGAGCGCTCGACGGTGAGGGTGCGGTCGGTGGGGAGCGTGCCGGTGGCCTCACGCTGCTCCGCGAGGTAGGACAGCAGGTTCGCCACGGCGTTGTCGTCGAGTCCCGAGTCGCGCAGCCGTGCCTGGGCCTTGGCGCCGTCGGCGGTGGACAGGTCGCGGGAGAACTTCCCCAGCGCCTCGCCGAGCTCCGCCGGGCGGCCGATGCCGTCGCCATGCCAGAACGGCACCTTGCCGGGCTGCCCGAACGCCGGCAGCACATTGACGCGGTCGTGCGTGATCTCCACGATGCGCCAGCTGGTGGTGCCGAGGGTGAACACGTCGTTCACGCGCGACTCGTAGACCATCTCCTCGTCGAGCTCGCCGACGCGGGCGTTCTGCGACTCGCCCGCCACGAAGACGCCGAACAGGCCGCGGTCGGGGATCGTGCCGCCGCTGGTGACCGCGATGCGCTGCGCGCCGGGCCGCCCGGTGAGGGTTCCCGCATCGCGGTCCCACACCACGCGGGGGCGGAGCTCGGCGAACTCGTCGGAGGGGTAGCGCCCGGCGAGCAGGTCGAGCGTCGCCTCGTAGGCGGAGCGGGGGAGCGAACGGAACGGCGCGCTGCGCTTGACGGCTTCGAACCACTCCTCGACGTCGATCGGACCCCGCGCGCACGCGGCGACGGTCTGCTGGGCGAGGATGTCGAGCGGGTTCTGCGGCACGGAGATCGCCTCGATCTGGCCCGCCAGCATCCGCTCGGTGACGATGGCGGTGTGGAGCACGTCGCTGCGGTGCTTCGGGAAGAGCGCGGCTCGGCTCACCTCGCCGACCTGGTGGCCGGCGCGGCCGACCCGCTGGAGACCGGATGCGGCGCTGGGCGGCGCCTCGACCTGGATGACGAGGTCGACGGCACCCATGTCGATGCCGAGCTCCAGGCTGCTCGTCGCCACGACGCAGCGCAGGGTGCCCGACTTGAGCTCGTCTTCGACCAGCGCGCGCTGCTCCTTGGACACCGACCCGTGATGCGCCTTGGCGAGGACGGCGTCGTCGGCTCCGGTGCGTTCGGCGTAGATCTCGTTCAAGCGACCGGTGAGGCGCTCGGCGAGGCGACGGGAGTTGGAGAAGACGATCGTCGAGCGGTGCTGCAGGATGCGATCGACGATCGCCTCTTCCACGTGCGGCCACACCGACCCGGTCATCTCGGTGTTCTCGGCGTACCACTCGGCGTCGCCTTCGCCGGCGGGCGGCTCGGCGCCCGGGGCCGGCGGGGGGTGGAGCATGTCGTCGACGGGGACGACGACGCTCAGTTCGAAGGCCTTCGTCGCGCGCGGGGCGACGATGTCGACGGGCTGGGAGCCGCCGAGGAATCGGGCGACCTCGTCGATCGGGCGGACGGTGGCCGACAGGCCGATGCGCTGCGCCGGCGCGACGTCGGGGGCGAAGCTCTGCCGCAGCGCGTCGAGCCGTTCGAGGCTGACGGCGAGATGGGCGCCCCGCTTGGTGGCCGCGACGGCGTGCACCTCGTCGACGATGACGGTGTGCACGTCGCGGAGCGTGTCGCCGGCCTGGCTCGTGAGCATCAGGTACAGCGACTCGGGCGTGGTGATGAGGATGTCGGGCGGCTCGGTGACGAGCTTGCGCCGATCCGATGACGTGGTGTCGCCGGAGCGGACCCCGACCGTCACCCCCGGCACCTCGATCCCGAGCCGGCGCGCGGATTGCCCGATGCCCACCAGCGGGGATCGGAGGTTGCGCTCGACATCGACGCCGAGAGCCTTGAGGGGCGAGATGTAGAGGATGCGCGTCGAGCCGCGCGGCGCGGTGCGGCGACCCCGCTCCGGTGCCGGGGCATCCGGTGCCTTGTCGTGGAAGACCCGGTCCAGCGCCCAGAGGAAGGCCGACAACGTCTTACCCGAGCCGGTCGGCGCGACCACGAGGGCATGGCGCCCCGCGGAGATCGCCTCCCAGGCGCCGATCTGCGCGTCGGTGGGTGCGGCGAACGCACTGCGGAACCAGTCCTGCGTGGCAGGACCGAACCGGTCGAGGACGGCGTCCATCCCCCCATCTTCCCCCGGGCCTCCGACATCGCGGCGGGCTTGACCGCGTCGCCGCCCGCGCGTCCGTATCCCGCCCGCCGCGTCGCGGGATATAGGTTCGTCCTCACTAGGATTCGGGGTCCGCCATGGCCAGAGTGCTCGAGGGAGAGCAGCGCCCGCGCTGGGCGCTGTTCCTGCGCTCGCAGGCCCCGTTGGCCGCCGCGGTCCTCATCCTGCTGCTGGTGGCCGCCGCCTTCGGCGTCGACCTTTCCGCGCACCTCGGGTCGCTCGTGCTCGCCACGGGGATCCTCGGGGCGACGACCCTCGCCGCGCTCGTCGTTCCGTGGGAGCGGCTTCCCACGCGCAGCCAGGGCATCATGGCGGTCCTCGATCTCGTCGGGGTGACGGTGCTGGCCGCCGCGCTGCACGACGACATCCCCACGGCCAGCATGCTCGCCGCTTTCCCCGTCATCTGGCTCGCGGTGATCGGCGGCTTCGTGGGGGCGGGGGTCGGGATCGTCGCGGGGTACATCGCGGCGATCGTGCCGCTGATGTACGCGCACACACCGCCGTCCCCGGCGGCATGGACGTCCGCTCTGCTGCCGCCGGTGATCGTGTCGGTGCTGGCGGGCGTCGCCGTGATCCTGGTGCGCCGGATCCAGCGCTCCAACGAACGCACGCGGCAGGCGATGGAGCAGCGCAACGCCGCCGCTGCCGAGTCGGAGCGCATCGGCGCGGTCATGCGCTCGTTCTCGGACGAGATCGATCTGGGGATGGTCTTCCTCGACGCCGACGGCGCTCCGCCGATGTTCAACAAGCCGATCGTCGCGTTCGGCGAGATGGCGCACTACGACGATCTCAGCGGCGGGGGCAGGCTCGTCTTCGAGGACGACCAGGTGACGCCCATGCCCGCCGATCAGCAACCGGTCGCGCGACTGCGACGGGGCGAGGCCGTGCAGGACCTCCTCCACTGGGTGGGCCCGCGCGGGCGGCAGCGCGCGCTCCTGGCGAACGGCCGCATCGTCCATCGCAGCGACGGACGCGTGGCCGGGTCGATGCTCATCGTGCAGGACATCACCGATCCGCTCCGCGCCGAGCGCACGCGCGAGGACGCCCTCGCCACGCTCGCCCACGAGCTTCGCACGCCGCTGACCTCGATCGTCGGATACGCCGAACTCCTGAGCGCCGACCCGCTTCCGCCGGCCGCATCTACCCGCGTCGATGTCATCGCCCGCAACGCCGAGCATCTCCTCGCGATGACGTCGGCATTCCTGGACGGACTGCATCGCCCGCCCGAGGTGCAGCGGGTGCAGGTGGCGGTGCGGGAGCTGATCGAGGAGACGCTCGACGTGCTCCTGACCACGCCGGGCTTCGCCGAGCGCGAGGTGTCGGTCGAGGTGACCGACGACCTCGCGGTGGTCGCCGATCCCGGAGGGCTTCGGACGGTGCTCAACAGCCTGCTGCACAACGCGGCGAAGTTCTCGCGCGCGGGCGACACCATCCGCATCAGTGCAGACGTGGACGGCGACACGGCGTGGCTGACGGTGCGAAACAGCGGATCCGTCATCGACGCCGAGGACCTGGAGCGGATCTTCGATCGGTTCTACCGCGGCCGCAATGCGCAGCGCGATGCCGTCCCGGGCACGGGTATCGGCCTGTCGGTCAGCCGCGAGATCATGGTCGCCCACGGCGGCACGCTGACAGCGGAGCCGGCCGACGACGGCGCATGCTTCCGCCTCACCCTCCCCGCCTAGGCCGTCACCGCTGGCTCATCCCGTTCCGATCGATCTCGAGCGTGAGGTCCGGTCGGAGGCGGTGGAGGAATGCGTCGTCGTGGCTCACGACGAGCACCGCGCCGCGATACGCGTCCACGGCCTCGACGAGCCGGTCGACGGTCTCGAGGTCGAGGTTGTTCGTCGGCTCGTCCAGGATCAGCAGCTGCGGCGGCGGATCGGCCAGGAGCAGTCGGGACAGGGCGACGCGGAAGCGCTCGCCGCCCGACAGGGTCGCGACGGCGCGATCGACGGTGTCGCCGCGGAGGAGGAACCGTGCCAGGCGGTTGCGCAGCTCGGCGATCGGGAGGCCAGGCGCCGCCGCCCGCACGTTCGCCAGGACCGACGCGTGCTCGTCGAGGCCGTCGACCCGCTGCGGCAGGTACGCCACGCGGTCGGTGAAGAGCTCCCCGCGTACCGTACCCGGCCCGAGCGGTGCGCTCGCGCCGGCCATGCGCGCAATCCCGGGGTCGGAAGGAGCGCCCGCATCCGCGGAGACGGAGCACGGTCCGCCCGAAGCGCGCACCAGCGACTGCAGGAGCGTCGTCTTCCCGGCGCCGTTGGCTCCCACGAGTGCGACCCGCTCAGGGCCCTGCACCACCCACGTGCGCTCGCCGCTGCCGAGGCTCAGGATGCGCCGCGACGGCGCGACCCGAGGATCGGGAAGGTCGATCCGGAGCGTTTCGTCGTTGCGCACACGGCGCTCGGCGACCTCCAGCGCCGCGCGGGCGGCCGACTCCTTGCCGAGGACCTCCGATCGCAGCCGCCCCGCCGCCACCTGGGCCGCGCGCTTTCGGGCGCCCGCGATGATGCCCGGCACGCGCTTCTCCGTCTGAGCCTTGTGCCCCACCTGCGCGCGGCGGGCGAGCTTGTGCTCGGCCTCGATGCGCTCGCGCTTCTCGCGGCGGACGACCTGGACGGCCGCGCGCTCGGCCTGGCGAGCCGCATCCTGCTCCGTCTCCAGCCACGCTCGCCACGCCGAATAGGGTCCTCCGAAGACCGAGAGCTCGTCGGCGTAGAGCTCGGCGGTGTCGTCCATCAGCTCGAGAAGCGACACGTCATGACTGACGACGATCAGCGCCCCACGCCACGTGCGCACGGCCTCGGCCAGCCGAGCGCGGGCGGGGCCGTCGAGGTTGTTCGTCGGCTCGTCCAGGAGGGTGATGGGCGCCTCGGCGAGACGGATGCCGGCGATCGCGGCCAGGATCGACTCTCCGCCGGAGAGCGAGCCGATGTCGCGATCGAGCGCATCCGGCGGCAGGCCGGCCTCGGCGAGCGCGGCGACGGCCCGCGCCTCGATGTCCCACGCGTCCCCGACGGCGTCGAAGTGCCGCGGGTCGGGGTCGCCCGACTCGATGGCGCGGACCGCCGCGAGAGGCGCGGCGACGCCGAGGAGCTCCGCCACCGGCCGATCCACATCGAGTGTCAACCGCTGCGGCAGATAGGCGATGTCGCCGCCGCGCGTGATCGCGCCGCTGCTCGGGCGGAGCTCCCCCGTGATCAGGCGCAACAGCGTGGACTTGCCGGAGCCGTTGCGGCCGACCAGTCCGGTACGACCGGCCCCGAACGCGCCGGAGACGCTCCGCAGCGCGGGGGTGCCGTCATCCCACGTGAAGGAGACGGCGTCGAGGATGAGAGAAGGGGCGAGGGCGGGCATGGAGCCTCCGATCAGTGGGATGCACTGAAACCGGACGCGGCCGCTGCCTGGAGCAGGCGGGCAGGTCTACCGAGCTACGGCGGGTCGACGGTTCAGCGCGCGGATGCGGGCGCGAAAGCGTCGACGATCTTCACCGGAGGGTTCCTCACACTCGGGACAGGACTCCGCCACGATAGGGCTCCGGATGCAGCGCCGCAACCCCGCATCTGGCAGAGTGGCGCTGATGGGCCCGAGGGTGGGCATGTCAGCGAGGGGAATCGTGTCGACATCATCCGTCCGCCGCGTGGTCGCGGCGGTGCTCACCACGATCGCCGTGACCGCGTCCGCGCTCGTCGCCGCGCCGGCCTTCGCCGCGCCCGACCTCGACGGCGTCGCCGGCGCCGCACCGGGAGTGACCACCGAGGCGACGATCGTCGAGATGCGCCTGACGAGCGGCCTGTTCGGCGGCGACGTCGCCTCCGCGACGCCGCAGACGCCCTACCCCAGCGGCGGGCTGACGAATCAGCGGAGCGTGACCACCGCGCAGATCGTGCTGGACGATCCGAACGCTGCGGGCCGTCAGGATCTCGTCACCTACTGCATCGACCTCGGCACCGAGACCGAGGTAGGCGTGCACTACGAGCTGGGCGACTGGTCGACCGAGATCCTGCCACCCGACGCGCAGCCTTACGTGCAGTGGATCCTCACGAACTACTTCCCCCAGGTCCCGACCGCGCCGGCGGGGACGGACGCCGAGAAGGTGCGCGCCGTGCAGGGCGCGCTGTGGTACTTCACGGATCAGTTCGTCGTGTCGCGCTTCTACCCCGAGGAGCGCGCGGCGGTGAAGGCGATCGTCGATGCGGCGCAGGCCGCGGTCGCCGGAGGAGCCCCGCCCACCCCGTCGCTTCCGACCCTCACAGTCGACCCGGCTTCCCGGGAGGGCGCGGTCCCGGGCGAGCTGATCGGCCCGTTCGTCGTGGGCGGCAGCGTCGCGCAGTCCACGATCGACATCTTCGACGGCGCGGAGGTGTTCTCCGCCGACGATCCGGCACTGCCGGTGGCCGACGGCGCCACGATCTCGTCGGGGACGAGCCTGTGGGTGAGGTACGACCCCGACATCGCCCCGGACGGATTCGCGGTGTCGGCTGCGCCCACGGTCGTCGCGGGGAACGTCTTCGTCTACGACCAGGGCAACCCGCCTCGCACGACCGCGCAGAAGCTGGTCCTGGCCGCCCCGGCGGTCGTCCCGCTGCGCGCGAGCGGCGAGGTCGTCCCTGCGCCCGTCACGACCGGCACGCTGACCGTCGACCTCACCGTGGACGGCGCCGCCGCCGGCCGACAGGGCGCGATCGATCTCCTCGCGACCTGCACGCTCGGCGGGGACACGCACGCCTTCCCGGCCACGGTTCCCGCGGGCGTCACCGGCAGCCACCAGGTGGCGACCATCCCGAACCTCCCGGCGGGCACGGACTGCGTGCTGACGCAGCCGGATGCCGGGGAGAATGCCTTCGCCACCCTCTCGGGTCCACCGGCGATCACGCAGCCGTCTCCGATCGTGGCGGGCGGCACGTCCGCCGGTTCTGTCGTCGACACCTACGTCGCGCCCGTCGTGACGGGGTCGCTCGAGGTCTCCGCGACGTTCCAGGGTGCGGCGGCCGGCGATCAGTCCGACATCCAGCTGGTCGTGACGTGCAGCGACCCCTCCACCACGTTCAGCCGGGTGCTCACCGGCGGGGCGGGGGCCACCGGCACCGTCGTGCTCGGCGCGGTCTCCGACATCCCGGTGGGAACCTCGTGCGCCGCCGTGCAGACAGCCGACGGGAGCAACGCGGATGCCGCGCTGCAGTCATCCGCGTTCGTCCCGCCGGGTCCCGTCGTCATCGCCGCCGGCGCGAACGCGCTGGCGATCGTGGACACCTACGCCGTCCCCGTGCCGGCCACCGGGACGCTGCGCATCGACGCGAGGATCACCGGGGCGGCAGCGGGACAGCAGTCCGCGGTCTCGCTCGCGGTGAGCTGCACGGTGGACGGCGCGACCACCCCGTACGCCGCGTCAGTTCCGGCGGGGACGACCGGCTCGATCGTCGCCGCCACCTTCCCGAGCGTGGAGGCCGAGAGCGTCTGCACGCTCGCGCAGACCACCGACGGCGCGAACGCGCGCGCCGTGCTCTCGTCGTCCTCCGTCACGCCTCCCTCGACCGTCGTGCCCCCGGGCGGCCTTGCCGCGCTCGCGCTGGCGAACGCCTACGCGCTGCCCGCTCCTCCGCCGACGCCCACTCCCACCCCGACACCCACCTCGACGCCCGCGCCGCTGCCGCCCACCGGTGGTGCCGACCTCACCGCCTGGGGCGTGGGCGGGTTCGCGCTGCTGATCGCGGGCGCGCTCGCCGTACTCGTGTCGCTCCGGGTTCGCCGCCGCTCGCTCTGAACTCCGCACAACGGCGGAGATGATGCGCGACATGCCGGCCGGCGGGCGGATGCGGCGGCGTGTCGGCGCGGGTCTCCGCCGTTGTGCGCCGCGCCGGAGGCCGCGCCGCCTCAGGCCAGGTCGTCGAGGCGCTTGTCGAGGAACGTGCGGACGTCTCGCAGCTCGTCCTCCGACACGCTGTGCGTGAGGCCGGGGTAGACACGGCCGCTGAGATCGGCATGGCGGGGGAGCCAGTCGACGGTGTGGGCGACGAGCGGCTCCGGGATGACCTCGTCGTGCGTGCCGCGGCCCCAGAAGACCGGTGGCCGGCGCTGCGCGAGGGCGGCGTCGCCGTGCACCGCGCCCGGCGCGACATAGCCGGAGAGGTTGACGGCGAAAGCGAAGCGCTCCGGCGCGAGCCGCAGCGCCTGCAGCGCCACCGCGGCCCCCTGGGAGAAGCCGAGCAGTCCGACGTGCGGTGCCGGCGGCGCAGCATCCAGCCAGGCCAGCAGCCCTTCCGCAGCCGCGGTCACGGCGGCCGAGTCGCGGCCGTTCAGCCCGTCGATCGCGTACCAGGAGTAGCCGGGTGCCGGCCACGGCGGCGTCAACGGCGCCCGGACGGCGGCGACGGCGAACGCCTCGGGGAGGCGTGGGGCGAGTCCGAACAGGTCGCGCTCATCGGCGCCGTAGCCGTGCAGCAGCACCAGGAGCGGCCGACCCGCGCGCTCGTCCGGCGATGCGGACCACAGGACGAGATCGGGATCGATGCGCGGTGCGTCGGGCATATCGCCATCCTTCCAGGCCACCGGGCTCGCGGCGACGCCGCATTCGATCGGGCGAGATCGCCCCGCGTCGGTTATACAGGGAGCATGCCCGTGCGCACCCCCGACCCCGAACCCGCCGACGACGGCGACGAGCGCCGCCCGCCGCTGGGCGCCCCCTTCGAGACGTCGTCGCCCGAGGCGTCGGCCAACCCCGGCTGGCTCAGCGACGTCGAGCTCGCGGAGGCGCGACGGCGGATGCCGATGCTGTATGTCGAAGCGGTACCGGTCCGCACCGACGGCATGGGAACGGTCGTCCAGGTCGGCATCCTGTTGCGCGCGACGCCCGTGGGGGAGATGACCCGCACGATCGTGTCGGGGCGCGTGCGCTACGGCGAGACGGTGCGCGACGCGCTCTTCCGCCACCTCGAGAACGACCTGGGCCCGATGGCGTTCCCCACCCTCCCGCCGCAGCCGACGCCCTTCACGGTCGCCGAGTACTTCCCGATCCCCGGCGTGAGCGCCTTCCATGACGACCGCCAGCACGCGGTCTCCCTCGCCTTCGTCGTGCCCGTGACCGGCACGTGCGAGCCGCGCCAGGACGCGCTCGAGGTCACCTGGCTCTCACCGGAGGAGGCCGCATCCGACGCTCTCGCCGCCGAGATGGAGGGCGGCCGCGGAACTCTCGTGCGTCTCGCGCTGGCCAGCGTCGGCGCCCTGCGCTGAGGGTCCGCTGAGCCCTGTGCCGGCCTCCGGAGGAGGCCCCCCCGGTTCTAGGCTCGGGGGATGAGCACCCCGGATCCCCTCCCCCTGCCGACCGACCCGGACGGCTGGCTCGCGTTCGTCTCGGAGCGCCCCACCGACCGCATCGCGACCGTCCGGCAGGTTGACGCGCGCCTCACCGCAGGAACCGCCCGAACGGCGAGGGAGCGGTTGGCGCTGTGGAACGACGCCGAGATCGCCCTCCGGGAGGCGCTGAACGAGGCGTATCTGCTGAGTGAGGCGCATCCCTCGGCGGACGTACGCGCGACGGCCGAGACCCGGGCCAGCGAGGTCGAGGCGTTCGCGGCGTCCCGCCTCCTCGACCGCAGGCTGTGGGCCGCGTTCTCCGACCTCACCGAAGACGATCTCGCCGACGATGAGATGCGGATGCTGCGGCACATCCGTCGTGACTTCCGCCGCGGCGGCGTCGACCTCGACGACGCGGGACGGGAGAGGGTACGCATCCTGGCGGAGCGCGACACCGAGCTGTCGCTGGCGTTCGCCCGCAACATCCGCGAGGGGCGGCGGGAGATCCGGGTGCCGCCGTCGGGTCTGGCCGGCCTGCCCGACGACTTTCTCGCGTCCCACCCCGCCGGGGAAGACGGCTCGGTGCTGTTGACGACCGAGTACACCGATCTCATGCCGGTTCGGGAATATGCGCGGGATCGAGACACGCGCACCGCCCTCGTCGCCGCCTACAATGATCTCGCCTGGCCCCAGAACGAGGAGATCCTCGCCGAGCTGCTCACCGTCCGCGCGGAGCGGGCGCGCCTGCTGGGTTTTCCGGACTGGGCCGACTACGAGGCCCAGGTCCGGATGATCGGGGCGGGCGATCGCGTCCCGAGCTTCCTGGCAAGCCTGGACGAGGCTTCGGCCGAGGCGGCCGCCCGGGAGTACGCGCGGCTGCTCCAGCGTCTGCGGCAGGACGTGCCCGACGCGGAACACGTCAGCATCGCCGACTTCTGGTACCTGCTCGCGACCCTCAAGCGCGAGGAGTTCGACGTCGACGCCCAGGAGGTGCGTTCGTACTTCGCGTTCGAGCGCGTGCTGCCCGGAGTGCTGGCGACCACGGCGCGACTCCTCGACGTGGAGTACCTCCCGGTCGACGCGCCGTCCTGGCATCCGGATGTGCGCACCTACGACGTGCGGCGCGCGGGCGTCCGTCTCGGCCGCATCCACCTCGACCTGCACCCCCGGGACGGCAAGTACAACCACGCGGCCTGCTTCCCGCTCGCGCCCGGCGTGCGGGGGCGCGTTCTCCCCGAGGCGGTGCTGCTGTGCAACTTCTCCCGCGGGCTGCTCGAGCACGATGAGGTCGTGACCTTCTTCCACGAGTTCGGCCACCTCGTGCACGCGATCCTCGGCGGCGACCAGCCGTGGGCTCGTTTCAGCGGTTTCGAGACCGAGTGGGACTTCGTCGAGGCGCCCAGCCAGCTGCTCGAGGAGTGGGCCTGGGATGCGGGGGCGCTGGCGTCGTTCGCGACGAACGAGCGGGGCGAGGCGATCCCTCCCGACCTGGTGGCCCGCATGCGCCGCGCCGACGCGTTCGGAAGAGCCCTCGAGGTGCGCCGTCAGCTCGGCCACTCCACGGTGTCGTACCGCTTGCATGTCGACCGTCCGGGAGACCTGCAGAGCGCCGTCGAACGCTGGTACGCGCGCTCCTCGCCCGTGAAGCCGCTCCCCGGGCTCCACCCCTACGCGGGATTCGGTCACCTCACCGGCTACGGGGCGAGCTATTACACGTACCAGTGGAGTCTCGTCATCGCGCGCGATCTGCTCTCGGTGTTCGAGGCGAACGGGCTCTCCGACCCGGATGCCGCCCTCCGCTACCGCACCCGCATCCTCGAGCCGGGCGGCAGCCGCGATGCGGACGAGCTCGTGACCGACTTCCTCGGGCGGCCGTTCTCGTTCGACGCCTATGCCGGATGGCTCGCCGGACGCTGAGTCACGACGGCGGGCGCTCGCCCGACCCGCGGTGCACCAGGTGGGTCGGGATCTCGATCTCCCGCGCGCGCCCGGAGGGCTCGGCGATCCGGTCGATCGCCAGCCGCGCGGCGGCGCGGCCGAGCGCGGAGGCGTCGTACGACACCACCGAGACCCCGAGCATCTCCGCGAGCTCGAAGTCGTCGAAGCCGATGACCGCCGTCGACGCGCCGGTGTCGCGGAGTGCGCGCAGCACGGCGGCGGTCGCGCGGTTGTTGCCGGTGACGATCGCCGTCGGCGGCTCAGCGGCTCCCAGCAGGCCGCGCACGACGTCTCTCGTGATGCTCGTCGGGTCGTCGCTGAGCCGCTCCCAGCGCGCGGTGTCGGTCACGCCGACCTCCGCCAGCGCCTGCCGGTAGCCGGCGAGGCGCTCCTGCACCGTGTAGACCGCCGCCGGATTCGCGACGAACGCGATACGACGATGGCCCCGCGCGACGAGGGAGCGCACGGCCTCCGCCATGCCGGTGCGGTTGCTGAGCACGACGGTGTCGGCGACGAGATCGCCCAGGGGCCGGTCGACGCCGATGACGGGCGTGCCCAGCTGACGCTCGCCGTCGAGGTACGACTGGTCGTCGGCGACGGGGATCAGCAGCAGCGCCCGAACCCGCTGCGCCAGCAGCACGTCGATGACGCGCCGCTCCGTCGCGGGGGAGTCGTCGGTCGTTGCGAGCAGCATCGTGTAGCCGTGCTGCGCGAGCTCCTGCTCGATGCCCGCGGCGACGGCGAAGTAGAACGGGTTCTGCATGTCGCCGATGATGAACGCGACAGTGCTCGTGACGCCGCCTCGGCGGAGGTTGCGCGCGAGGGCGTTCGGCCGGAAACGCAGGCGGGATGCGGCGGAGAGCACCCGCTCCTTCGTCTCCGGGGCGACCTGCGAGGAGTCGGCGAACACGCGGGAGACGGTCTTCGCGCTGACTCCTGCCAGACGCGCGACATCTTCGATGGTGGCTCTCGCCGTCGGCGTGCTCATGTGTCCCTCACTGTGACAACGTGAGACACGATAGCGCCTCCCTCGCCCGTTGCACGATCGTGACTTCCCTCCGACTTCCCCAATACGCCGAACCGGCGTATAGTCGCCACTCGCCATGACAACGTTGACATTCACTGGACACGCGCGATGACCGCCGCATCCGCACCGCTGCTGGAGATGCGCAACATCACCAAGCGCTTCCCCGGGGTGATCGCCCTCTCCGACGTCTCGCTGTCGGTGCGCGCGGGCGAGATCCACGCGATCTGCGGCGAGAACGGCGCCGGCAAGTCCACCCTGATGAAAGTGCTCTCCGGCGTGTATCCGTACGGCTCGTACGAGGGCGACATCGTCTTCGACGGCGCACCGGTGCAGTTTCGGGACGTCCGGGCGAGCGAGCACGCCGGCATCGCGATCATCCACCAGGAACTGGCGCTGATCCCCGAGCTGTCCATCGCCGAGAACATCTTCGTCGGCAACGAGGTGTCGCGTTTCGGCCGCATCGACTGGGACGCCGCGCGGGCACGCGCTCGCGAGCTGCTTCAGCGCGTCGGTCTGCACGACGACCCCGCCACGCCCATCAAGCAGCTCGGCGTGGGCAAGCAGCAGCTCGTCGAGATCGCCAAGGCGCTGTCCAAGAACGTGAGGCTGCTGATCCTCGACGAGCCGACGGCAGCCCTCAACGAGACCGACTCGCAGCACCTCCTGGGGCTCATCACCGACCTGCGCGACCGCGGCGTGACCTCGATCATCATCAGCCACAAGCTCAACGAGATCGAACAGATCGCCGACTCCATCACGATCATCCGCGACGGCAAGACGATCGAGACGCTGGACGTGCATGCCGGCGGCGTCGACGAGGACCGCATCATCCGCGGCATGGTCGGCCGATCGCTGGAGAACCGGTTCCCGCCGCGCGAGGCGCAGATCGGCGAGGTGTTCTTCGAGGTCCGCGATTGGACGGTGCGCCACCCGCAGGACCCGGAACGCCTCGTGGCGAAGGGTTCGAACCTGACCGTGCGCCGAGGCGAGGTCGTGGGGCTCGCCGGCCTCATGGGCGCCGGGCGCACCGAGCTCGCCATGAGCCTGTTCGGCCGCTCCTACGGCGTCTACGAGTCGGGGCAGATCCTCATCGACGGCAGGCCCGTCTCGATCAAGGACGTCCCCTCGGCCATCTCGCACGGCATGGCCTACGTGAGCGAGGACCGCAAGGTGCTCGGGCTGAACCTGCTCGACACGATCCGCCGATCGGTGGTCTCGGCGAAGCTGCGCAAGATCGCGCCGCGCGGGGTGCTGCACAAGGACGAGGAGCGCTCCGTCGCCGAGGAGTACCGCAAGCGGCTGCGCATCAAGACGGGCGACGTCGACAACGGCGTCTCCAAGCTCTCCGGGGGTAACCAGCAGAAGGTGGTGCTCGCGAAGTGGATGTTCACCGACCCCGATCTGCTGATCCTCGACGAGCCGACGCGCGGCATCGACGTCGGTGCCAAGTACGAGATCTACACGATCATCAACGACCTGGCCTCGCAGGGGAAGGGCGTGCTGCTGATCTCCAGCGAGCTGCCCGAGCTCCTCGGCATGGCCGACCGGATCTACACCGTGTTCGAGGGGCGCATCACGGATGAGATCCCCGCCGCACAGGCGACGCCGGAGGAGCTGATGCGCAGCATGACCGCCGACCGAGGAAAGAGAGTGTCCGCATGAGCCAGGCTCAGACCACCCCCCGACGCAGGGGAGGCTTCGCCGACATCCGGAAGGCCTTCGGCGGTGGAACGTCGAGCGCTCGTCAGCTGGGCATCCTCGGCGCACTCGTCGTGATCGTGCTGTTCTTCCAGTTCACGACCAACGGCCTGACGCTCTCCTCGATCAACCTCATCAACGTCATCAACCAGTACTCCTACATCCTGATCCTGGCGATCGGCATGGTGATGGTCATCATCATGGGCCACATCGACCTGTCGGTGGGATCGGTGGCGGCGTTCGTCGGGATCGTCGTGGCGAAGTCCATGGCCGACTGGAACCTTCCCTGGCCGCTGGCGATCGTGCTGGGTCTGGTCGTCGGCGCTCTGATCGGCGCGTGGCAGGGGTTCTGGGTGGCCTACGTCGGTGTGCCGGCCTTCATCGTGACCCTCGCCGGGATGCTGATCTTCCGCGGGGCGAACCAGGTCGTCGGTCAGTCGACGACCCTCGCCGTCCCGCAGGAGTTCACGGTGATCGGCGCGGGGTACGTGCCGGAGCTGCCTCTCGCCGTGCCGTTCAACGTGCTCACCCTCCTTCTCGGCGTCGTGGGCGCCGCCTGGATCGTGGTGAACGAACTGCGGCTGCGCGCCCGCCAGCGGCGGACCGGCGCCGAGACGGCGCCCGGGTGGGTCTCGGCGGTGAAGGTCGTCGTCCTCGGCGGCGTGATCCTCGCGGCCGCCTGGCAGTTCGCGACCGGCCGCCCCGGCACGGGTTTCCCGATCTCCGGGGTGATCCTGCTGGTGCTCGTGATCGTCTATTCGTTCATCACCAACAACACCACGTTCGGTCGTCGCATCTACGCGGTCGGCGGCAACCGGCTCGCCGCGACCCTCTCGGGCGTGAAGGACCGGCGCGTCGACTTCTTCGTGATGATGAACATGTCGGTCCTGGCCGCCCTCGCCGGCATGATCTTCGTCGCACGGTCCGGTGCGTCCGGGCCGCAGGACGGCAACGGCTGGGAGCTCGATGCGATCGCCGCGGTGTTCATCGGCGGCGCGGCGGTATCGGGCGGCATCGGCACGGTCATCGGCGCGATCGTCGGTGGCCTGGTGATGGCCTTCCTCACCAACGGCCTGCAGCTGACCGGTGTCGACGCCGACTGGCAGTCGATCATCAAGGGTCTGGTGCTGCTCATCGCGGTCGGTGTCGACGTGCTCAGCAAGATGAGCGGTCGCCCCTCCATCATCGGGATCTGGTCGTCGCGGCGACGCGCGCGCATGGAGCCCCTCGATCCTCCGGCAGTCGTACCGACTGCGGGAACCAATGAGACGAGTCAGCCCGTCGACGCGAGCCGTCAGTGACGACCCCGCGGGCCGATTCGTCTCCGCACCGAAAGAAAGAGATTCATCCATGAAGAAGATCGCTCTCGCAGCGACTGCCCTCGCGGCCGTCGCCGCGCTGGCTCTGTCGGGGTGCTCGAACGCGCGCACCGACGCCGGCGGGGACTCCTCCGACGCGGCCGGCTTCGCCGCCGACGCGACCATCGGCGTGGCCCTTCCGGACAAGACCAGCGAGAACTGGGTGCTCGCCGGTGACCTGTTCACCGAGGGGCTCGAAGAGGCCGGCTTCAAGGCCGACGTGCAGTACGCCCCGGCGTCGAACACCGTCGCCGAGCAGCAGAACCAGATCTCGGCCATGATCACCAATGGCGCGAAGGTCATCGTGATCGGTGCCAAGGACGGCAAGCAGCTGGGTGCTCAGCTGCAGCAGGCCGCCGACGCGGGCGTCAAGATCATCGCCTACGACCGGCTCATCGAGAACACCGAGAACGTCGACTACTACGTCGCCTTCGACAACTTCAAGGTCGGCCAGCTCCAGGGCGAGGCCCTGCTGGCAGGGCTCGAGGAGCGCTCGGGCCACGGTGCGCCGTGGAACGTGGAGCTGTTCTCCGGATCGCCCGACGACGCGAACTCCGCGGTCTTCTTCAACGGCGCCATGGACGTGCTCCAGCCGAAGATCGACGACGGCACCCTCGTGGTGAAGTCGGGCCAGACCGAGATCGCGCAGACCGCGACCCAGGGCTGGGAGGCCGAGAACGCCCAGAGCCGCATGGACGCGATCATCACGTCGACCTACGGCACCGAGACCGTCGACGGCGTGCTGTCGCCGAACGACACGCTCGCCCGTGCCATCCTCACCTCGGTGAAGCAGGCCGGCAAGGACGTCTCGACCTTCACCGTCACCGGGCAGGACTCCGAGGTCGAGTCGGTGAAGTCGATCATGGCCGGCGAGCAGTACTCCACCATCAACAAGGACACGACGCTCCTCGTCGAGCAGACGATCAAGATGATCGAGCAGCTCCAGAAGGGCGAAGAGGCCGAGGTCAACGACACCGAGCAGTACGACAACGGCGTGAAGGTCGTCCCGGCGTACCTGCTCGATCCCGTCATCGTGACGAAGGAGAACGCGGCCGACGCCTACCAGAACGTCCCGAACCTCCTCGAGATCGTCGAGGCTGCCCAGTAGGCAGCCCCGTCGAAGGGCGCAAGCCAGAGCCCCAGCATCCGCCCGGATGCTGGGGCTCGCTCGCGTCCGGCGGGCCGCTCAGCCGTCGCGGTCACGAGCGGAGGGCATTTCACGAGCGGAGGGCGCGCGGGCCGCATCCGGCACTCCCGTGGTGAGATGCCCTCCCTCGGGGACGCCGTGGCAGCCAAATCGCGCGTCAGCCGCGCGAGGTCTCGCGGGCGATCGCGGCGACGAACGCGTCGATGTCGTCCTCGGTCGTGTCGAAGCTGCACATCCAGCGCACTTCGTTCTTCGCGGCGTCCCAGTCGTAGAAGCGGAAGCTCTCGCGCAGCCGGTCGGCGACGCCGTCCGGCACCGTCGCGAAGACGCCGTTGGCCTGGGTCGGCTGCGTGAAGCCGACACCGCGGATCGATCCGTCCGCGAGGCCCGCCTCGATCCCGGAGCGCAGGCGCTGCGCCATCGCGTTGGCGTGAGAGGCGTTGCGCAGCCACAGGTCGCCCTCGAGCAGCGCGATCAGCTGCGCCGAGACGAAGCGCATCTTGCTCGACAGCTGCATGTCGAGCTTGCGGAGGTAGGTGAGCCCCTCGGATGCTCCGGGGTTGAGCACGACGACGGCCTCGCCGATCATCGCGCCGTTCTTCGTGCCGCCGAAGCTCAGCACGTCGACGCCGACGTCGCGCGTGAAGGCGCGCAGCGGCACTCCGAGCGACGCGGCGGCGTTGGAGATGCGCGCGCCGTCGACGTGAAGGCGCATGCCGCGATCATGCACGTGCGCGGAGATGGTCCGCAGCTCCTCGACGCTGTAGAGCGTGCCGAGCTCGGTCGACTGGGTCAGCGAGACCACGAGCGGCTGCGCGCGGTGCTCGTCGCCCCAGCCCCACGCCTCGCGGTCGATCAGCTCCGGCGTGAGCTTGCCGTCGCCGGTGGGGACGTTCAGGATCTTGATGCCGCCGACCCGCTCCGGCGCGCCGCCCTCGTCGACGTTGATGTGGGCGGATGCGGCGGCGATCACCGCGCCCCAGCGCGGCAGCATCGACTGCAAACCGACCACGTTGGCGCCGGTGCCGTTGAACACGGGGTACGCCTCGACGCCCTCGCCGAGGTGCCCGGCGAACACCTCCTGCAGGCGCTCGGTGTAGACGTCTTCGCCGTAGGAAGTCTGGTGGCCGTCGTTCGCGGCGGCGATCGCGGCGAGGACGTCGGGATGGACGCCGGAATAGTTGTCGGACGCGAAGCCGCGGACGGCCGGATCATGCAGGGAGGTCACCCACTCAGCCTAAGACGGTGGCACCGTGTCGGCGGGCCGGGCTAGCCTGCCGGTATGTCCGCCGAGACGCCGCCCGCCGCGGCATCCGCCCCAGACGTGGCTCACCCCCCGCCGCCGCCTCACGGGATGCGTACCTTCGCGGGCGTGCTGGTCAACACCGCCGTCGCCAATCTCACCACGAGCTTCCTGTGGTGGGCTCTGACGTTCTGGGTGTACCTCGAGACCCGCTCGGTCCTGGCGACGGGCATCATCGGCGGCGCCTACATGCTGCTGCTGGCCGTGTTCGCGATGCTGTTCGGCTCCATCGTCGACCGCCACCGCAAGCACCGCGTCATGGTGGTCTCGAGCGTCGTCACCCTGTCGGCCTTCCTCGTCGCGGGCGGGCTCTACCTCGCGTTCCCCGAGAGCGCCCTCCTCGATCTCGGCGGTCCGTGGTTCTGGCTCTTCGCGGGCATCATCCTGGCGGGGGCGGTGGTGGAGAACATGCGCAACATCGCGCTGTCGACGACCGTGACGCTGCTGGTTCCCGTCGAACGCCACGCCAACGCCAACGGATACGTCGGGACGGTGCAGGGCATCGCCTTCGTGATCACGAGCGTCTTCAGCGGCCTCGCCGTCGGCCAGCTCGGGATGGGGTGGACGCTCGTCATCGCGATCGTGATGACGCTGCTCGCCTTCGGGCACCTGTTGACGCTGCGGATCCCCGAGCAGGTCCCGCAGGCGGGCGCCGACAGATCCGCGGCGTTCGACCTGCGGGGCAGCATCCGCGCCGTCCGTGCCGCGACGGGGCTGTTCGCCCTCATCATCTTCGGCACCTTCAACAACCTCATCGGCGGCGTCTACATGGCGCTCATGGACCCCTACGGTCTGACGCTCTTCAGCGTCGAGATCTGGGGCGTGGTGCTGGGGTTCGCCTCCACCGGCTTCATCCTCGGAGGTCTTCTCGTCGGCAAGCTGGGGCTCGGGCGCAACCCGATCCGCACTCTGCTGTTCCTCGTCGTCGCGATGGGGGTGCTCGGGGCGTTCTTCACGATCCGGGAATGGTGGTGGCTCTACGCCCTCGGCATCTGGCTCTTCATGGGCCTCAACCCCGCCGTCGAGGCGGCGGAACAGACGGTGATCCAGAAGGTCGTGCCGTTCCGCACGCAGGGCCGCGTCTTCGGCTTCGCGGCGGCATTCGAGTCGGCAGCGGCCCCCGTCACGTCATTCCTCATCGCCCCGATCGCGGAGTTCCTCATCATCCCGTATATGGAAGGCGAGGCGGGCCAGGCCGCGTGGGGCTGGGCGCTCGGCGAGGGCGACGCCCGCGGGATCGCGCTGGTGTTCCTCGTCGCCGGGCTGATCATGGTGGTGGTGGCGCTCCTGGCCTTCCTCACCCGCTCGTACCGGGTCCTCTCGGAGCAGTACCGCACATCGCACGCCAACGACGACGTGGCCGCGACCGCGTCCGTCGACGCCGAGGCCTAGGCGCTGATCTCCACCACGACGTCGTTCCAGTCCTCGGCGGGGTCGTCCCACAGTGCGACGAACGCGTCGGCGAGCGCGTCCTCGAGCCCCGCGAGCGTACCCACGCGGAAGATGACAGCCGCGCCGGAGAGCGCCGACCCTCCGTCGCGTGCCGTCTTGGCGAACCCCTGCCCCACCGCGCGCGTCCACGCTTCGCTCGCGGCCTTCACCGCCGCGTAGTTCGCCCCGCCGGCGAGGGGATGGGCGACGGCCGTCGACGACACGATCGCGAGCCGGCCCGCGGCGGAGGACCGCAGGTCGGCGTCGAAGGCGCGCGAGACGTGCCGGAGTGACGTGAAGGAGGACTCCAGCGCGCGGTAGTCCGCATCCGTCTGCCCCGCCAGCCCGCCGCCCCCGCGCCACCCGCCCACCAGGTGGAGCACGCCGTCGACGGGCCCGGCGCTGTCGTGCACGCGGTCAGCGAGCGCGGCGACCTCGGCCTCGTCGGTGAGGTCGCACTCCTCGGTGAGGATCCCCGGATGCTCCGTCGCGAGGGCGTCGAGCTTCGCGCGGCTGCGCCCGGCCACCACCACACGGGCGCCGGCGTCGAGCAGGGCGCCGGCGGCGGACGCCCCCGCCGTGCTGGTGCCGCCGGAGAGGAGGACAAGGCGCCCGTCGACGGGGCGCGCATCGTAAGTCATGCCGTCAGTGTAGGTGCGCGCCCTGCGGGGGCTGGAGGGACAGCGCATTCCAGTGCCCGGGCTCGGCCAGCTCGCTGTACTCGAGGTCGATCCCCGCCGGCGACACGGATGCGGCGCACACGAGCAGTGACAGCGTCGGCACGCCGTACGGCCGGTTGTCGCGCACGATCGCGCGGACGTCGGTGGGCTCCAGCTCGGCGGTGCGGGCGAGGAGGCCGAGCCACGGGGCCCACCACGGCCGCTCGCCGGCGTCATCCGTGCTCGCGGCGGCGAACTCCTCGCGCCAGCGTGCGATGCGGGGAGTCGCGGGGTCGTCGACGTCGTCGTGCGCGATCATGTGCACTCCGGGGTCGAGGCGCGTCAGACGCACCGCGGTGCCCTCCCACGACGTCACGTGCGTCCCGCCCGCGTCCACGGTCACGAGGTTGAACCCGTTCGTGAGCGGCGCCGTGGGGAGGCGCCCGTCAACCGCGTCGAGCACGACGGCGCCGCGCGATGCGGTCGCGCCCGGCACGTCGTGGCGGTTGAGGATCACGGCGAGGCGCCGGTCGGCGGAGTCGGCCGCGAGCCAGGCCCCGCCCGCGCGGGCGTCGCGCACGCCGACCACACCGGGGTGGGTGTCGGGCCACCAGGGTCCCGGCGGGTCCCACGCGCGGCCCGGGTCCTCGTCGCGCACGGCCAGGAGCCGCGTCGGGGCCGTCGGATCGTCGGGCACGCGAACGATCACCGTGCACATGGGCTGATTCCTTCCGCCTCCGCCCATGCATGGAAGGATGGGCGCGTGTTCATCGTCGTGGGCGTCACCGGTGGCATCGCCGCGTACAAGACCGTTTCTCTCATCAGGCTCCTCGTGACCGCCGGCCACGAGGTGCACGTGATCCCGACGGAGGACGCGCTGCGGTTCGTCGGGCTCACCACATGGGAGGCGATCAGCCGCCACCCCGTCACCACCAGTGTGCACGAGGATGTGGCGGAGGTGCGCCATGTAGCCCTCGGCCGCCGCGCCGAGCTCGTGATCGTGGCGCCGGCCACGGCGGATTTCCTCGCGAAGATGACCGCGGGGCTCGCCGGAGATCTCCTCGGCACCACGCTGCTCGCGACCTCCGCGCGCGTCGTCGTCGCGCCCGCGATGCACACCGAGATGTGGCGCCACCCCGCCACACAGGCCAACATCGCGACGCTGCGCGAGCGCGGCGTGCACGTCGTCGGTCCCGACGACGGGGCGCTCACCGGCGGCGACAGCGGCCCGGGCCGGATGAGCGAGCCCGACGCCATCGCCGCGGCCGCGCTCGCCGTCGTCCCGGCGCGCGCCCATCTGGCCGGTGCGCGCGTCGTCGTCTCGGCGGGAGGGACGCGTGAGCCCATCGATCCGGTCCGCTACCTCGGCAATCGCTCCAGCGGACGGCAGGGCGCGGCGCTCGCGCTGGCCGCCGCCGACCGGGGCGCCGAGGTGACGCTCGTGGCCGCGCACGTCGACGACGGCGTGCTCGACGCCGTGGCACGGCATCCGCGGATCCGCATCCAGCGCGTGAGCACGGTCGCGCAGATGCAGTCGGCGATGACCGACGCGGCCGCGGAGGCCGGCCTCGTCGTGATGGCCGCAGCGGTGTCGGACTATCGGGTGGCGGACGTCGCCGACCACAAGCTCAGCAAAGAGGATGCCGCGGGCCCCGGCTTGACGCTCGAGCTCGTCCGCACCCCCGACATCGTCGCGGGGCTGGCCGCCCAGCGCTGCGACGGCCAGATCGTCATCGCGTTCGCCGCCGAGACGGAGGAAGACCGCGACGCCCTCCTCGGCCGCGCGCAGCGCAAGGCAGCGCGAAAGGGCGTCGACGTGCTCGTAGCCAACCGTGTCGGCTGGAACGCCGGCTTCGGCACGCCCGACAACGCGATCGTCGTGGTCTCGCGTGACGGCGCCGTGCTCGCCGAGGCATCCGGCTCCAAACGCGAGGTCGCCGACGCGATCTGGGACGCCGTGCTCTCCCTCCGCTGAGCGTCCACGACACCCCGCAGTGCGGCCGCGGCCGCGTGGCACGTACTCAGGCTGCAGACCCCGGATGGCGGTCGCGATCCCCGGAAATACGGGCGGGGCGCTCGCCGCGCCGACACGCAAGCCTGAGTACGTGCACGGGAGCCGAGTGAACGGGAGCCGAGTTCACGGGAGCCGAGTGCACGCGACCCCCGCGCGCCGGTGGGCGGACGGGGGTCGCTGGCACCGCGGGTCAGTGGATGCCGGCGGTCGACTCGATGACCGGCCGCATCTTCTTCTCCAGCGCCTCGTAGAACATCGACAGCGGGAACTCGTCGTCCAGGACCGCGTCGGTGTATCCCTTCGGCGGCCCCGCGAGGATCTCGTCCGCGAGCCCGCGGTTCCACGTCGACGCCGGATGCGGCGTCACGACGCCGCGCACGAGGTCGTAGGCCGCGAGCCAATGCGCTGTCTTCGGACGGTCGATCGAGCGCCAGTACAGCTCGTCGATCGCATCCCCGAGGGCCACGACGGCGGCGGAGACCTCGTCCCAGTCGAACGCCAGTGCGGTGTCGGTCCAGTGCAGGACCCCGCGCTGATGGAGCCACGCGAACAGCAGCTGCCCGCCGAGCCCGTCGTAGTTGCGCACGCGCGAGCCGGTGATCGCGAACCGGAAGATCCGGTCGAAGATCACCGCGTACTGCACCAGCCGGGCGTGCTCGAGCATGGCGGTCTCGGCGGCGTCGAGCGGATCGTCCCGCTCGCACAGGCGCCTCTCGATCGCCACGCACTCGCGGAACGCGGTCAGGTCGCACCGCAGCTCCTCCAGCGAGTACAGGAAGTACGGCATCCGCTGCTTGATCATGAACGGATCGAACGGCAGATCCCCCCGCATGTGCGTGCGGTCGTGGATGAGGTCCCACATGACGAACGTCTGCTCGGCGAGGTCCTGATCGTCCAGCAGCCGCGCCGCCTCGGCCGGCAGCTCGAGCTTCGTGATCTCCGCAGCCGCGCGGACGACGCGGCCGTAGCGCGCCGCCTCCCGATCCTGGAAGATCGCGCCCCACGTGAACGTCGGGATCTCACGCATCGACACGGTCTCGGGGAACAGCACCGCCGAGTTCGTGTCGTAGCCGGGCGTGAAATCGATCAGGCGCAGTGACACGAACAGCCGGTTGGTGTACTCCTGCTCCAGCTGCGCGATGAACTCCGGCCAGATGACCTCGGCGAGAACGGCTTCCACATGCCGGTCGCGCGACCCGTTCTGCGTGTACATCGGGAAGACCACGAGGTGACGGATGCCGTCGACGCGGTGTTCCTGCGGCCGGAAGGCGACGAGCGAGTCGAGGAAGTCGGGCACGCCGAATCCCTCGTCCTCCCAGCGCCGGAAGTCGGCGACCGATGTCTGCAGATACGCGGCGTCGTGCGGGAACAGCGGCGCCAGCTCGGCGATCGCGGCGGTGATCGCGCCGACGAGTTCGCGTGCGCGGGCGTGGTCCGCGGCATCCGGGACCGATCCGTCCTGCGCCTGCAGCCCCTGCAGGTCGGTGGCGGCCGCCTTCAGCGACAGCCACGCGGCCGATCGCTCCGCGCCGGAGGCTCGGCCGTCCTCGACAACCTCGGGCTCGCCGACGATCGCCTTCTGCTCACGGGTGGGAGCGGCGTGAATGGACATGGGAACCTCCGATCTTCGGGGTCGGCCGGCGTGCACGCGGCGCACCGGCGGGGTGGTGTGGTCCGTCCAGCGTAGCTCCCGCCCCCGCCCGCTCAGCGAGACTGCACGGGCGCCACGAGACAGCATCCGTCGGCCGCTGTCTCGTGGGCGCCCTGCAGTCTCGCGGTCCGGGCTACCGCCATGGCGCTGCGCCGCGCTAGCGTCGGGACATGCCCGACACCGCCGCCGCGCCCGACGGCGAGGGCGTGTTCCTCGTCACCAACAGCCGGTCGGGGCAGGCGGTCGTGCGCGCCGACCCGCTGCCCCGCGTGCGCGAGCGGCTGGCGCGCGCCACGGTGCACGAGCTGGGCGAGGACGAGAGCCTCGACGACGCGGTGACGGCCGCCATGGCGGCGGAGCATCCGCCGCGCGTTCTCGGAGTCCTCGGCGGAGACGGGTCGGTCTCGCGCCTGGCGCATCTGGCTCGGCGCCATGACGTGCCGCTCCTGGTGATCCCCGGCGGCACGTTCAACCACTTCGCGCGGGCCGCCGGCCTGGACGACCCGGATGCCGCGCTCGATGCCTTCGCGTCGGGGCAGTTGCGCGACGTGGCCGTCGCCGAGGTGACGGTCGACGACGGGGAGCCGATCACCGTGCTCAACGCGGTGTCGCTGGGCGCCTATCCCCAATTCCTCGCCGAGCGCGAGCGACGGGGTGCGCTCGGCAAGTGGCTCGGCGGGGTCGTGGCCATCCAGCGCGAGCTGCGCGGGGCGCGCCCGATCCGCATCCGCGTGGGAGATCGGCGGGCACGCATCTGGTCGGTGTTCGTCAGTGTGGGCCGCAATGACCCCGATCGGCACGCCATGATGCAGCGCTCCGGCCTGAACGACGCGGTGCTCGACGTCCGCGTGCATCACGCCCGCGGCACGCGGGTGCGTGCGATGGCCTCGCTCGCGTTCGGGCGGCGGACCATTGCCGTGCTGCGGGCACTGCGCCTCATGCCGCGCTCGTCCGACCTCGAGCGGTTCGTCGAGCAGACGTGGGAGGTGCGCGTGCAGCCCGACGACGCGCCCCCGGTGTACGTGCACGACGGCGAGCTCGAGGAGGCCGACCCCGCCGGCTTCACCCTGCGCGTGCGCGCCATCCCGGCCGCACTCCGCGTCTACGCCCCGTAGCTCCCCGCACCGGTCCGTCACCGGCCCGCGAATACATCGGGCGACGGATGCCGCGGCGCGGGCCCGCGCGTAGCCTCGGGAGAGATGTTCCGCATGCTCCGCCCCTCTCAGATCGTCGTCGACGCGGTTGTGGCGGTGCTGTTCGCGCTGATCGCCGTGCCCGTGGAGGCCTCGCTCCTGAGTCTGAGCAGCGCCGGGCAGTTGTTCGCCGCTGTCGCCGTGGCCCTGATACTCGCGCTCGCGCTCGCGCTTCGCCGGCTCGCCCCGGGCCTCGCGCTGGGCATCGCGTGGGTGAGCGCGCTCGTGCAGATGCTGGCGCTGCTGAACCCCTCCCCCTCCAACCTCGCGATCTTCGCGGTCCTCTACGCCAGCGCCGCCTACGGCGGGCGCATCGTCTACTGGCTCGGGTTCGCGTCCGCCTTCCTGGGCGCGCTGGTCATCACGCTCTACCTGTACGTCTTCACCGGTGGGACCCTCACCCTGTCGCTGCTGAGCGTGGGGCTGGCGGTGCTGGTGGCCGCCACCTTCGCGCTCCTGCTGGCGTGGGTCTCCGGCGCGCTGGTGCGCACGGCGATCCGCGCCCGCGAGGCCCGCCGCGCGCGCGAGGCGGCCGAGGCGGATGCCGTCGCCGAACAGGAGCGCGTGCGCATCGCCCGTGACATGCACGACGTCGTCGCCCACTCCCTCGCGGTGGTCATCGCCCAGGCCGACGGAGCGCGCTACGCCGCCGCATCCGACCCCGCCGCCGCGACGGCCGCGCTCGACACGATCTCCTCGACCGCGCGGGCGGCCCTCGGCGACGTCCGGCTGCTCCTCACGCAGCTGCGTCACAGCGAGGCTGCCGGCCCGCAGCCCACGCTCGCCGACGTGGAGGCGCTGTACGCGCAAGTGCGCGCGGCCGGTGTCGACCTCTCGGTCGATGTCGATCCCGCGCCCGTCGCCGAGCCGTCGGCGTCGGTGCAGCTGGCCGTCTACCGCATCCTGCAGGAGGCCCTCACCAACGCCCTCCGTCACGGGACGTCTGGTCCCGTCTCGGTCCGGCTGGCGTGGCATCCGGCCTTCGTCGACCTCGCCGTCCGCAATCCGCTGAACGGCTCCGCGGCGGCGGCCGGCGGCGGGCACGGGATCATCGGGATGCGCGAGCGCGCCCAGCTCGTCGGCGGCACGCTCGAAGCGGGACCCGACCGCGGCACGTTCACCGTCACCGCCCGCCTGCCGATCGGAGAGGCCGCATGACCACGCCCATCCGCGTCGTCCTCGTCGACGACCAGGGTCTGTTCCGTGCCGGGATCCGCATGGTCATCGACTCGCAACCCGACCTCGAGGTGGTCGGTGAGGCATCCGACGGGCGCGAGGCGCTCGCCGTGGTCGCCGCCACGCGCCCCGACGTGGTGCTCATGGACATCCGGATGCCCGTTCTGGACGGACTCGCCGCCACGGCGGAGCTGCTGGCCCGCCCCGAGCCGCCGCGCGTGGTGATGCTCACGACCTTCGACCTCGACGAGGCGGCGGCCCGCGCCATCCGGCAGGGGGCGAGCGGGTTCCTCCTCAAGGACGCCGAACCGGAATTCCTCCTCGCGGCCATCCGCACGGTGCACGCCGGCTCCGCGGTGATCGCCGCCACCGCGACGCGCGAGCTGTTCGCCGCCGCCTCTCGTCCGACCGCCCCGGTGCCGCCGTCCTACGGCACGCTCACCGACCGGGAGCGCGAGGTGTTCGCGCTGGCGGCGCAGGGACTCAGCAACGCCGAGATCGCCGCGCGGGAGTTCCTGTCCGAGGCCACCGTGAAGACGCACATCAGCCGCATCCTGCCCAAGCTGGGCTTGCGTGACCGCGTACAACTGGTCGTCTTCGCGTACGACCACGGCCTGGTCTGACGCGGAATCATCCTTGCGATGTAGCCGGATGCCCCGCCCAGGCGACGCGCGGGGACCCGGGCGGTTCGTAGCGTCGGAGGCATGCAGATCACCTCCACCGACCTGGGGCTCGCCGCGCGGGTCCAGCACCTCACGAAGACCTTCGGGCAGGGCGAGGGCGCCGTCTCCGCCCTCGACGGCGTCTCCGTCGGCATCCGCCGCGGCCAGTTCACCGCGATCATGGGGCCTTCGGGCTCGGGCAAGTCGACGCTGATGCACGTGATGGCCGGCCTGGACGCCCCCACGTCGGGTCGCGCGTGGATCGGCGACACCGAGATCACCGGACTCGGCGACCTCGAGCTCACCATCCTGCGCCGTCGGCGCGTGGGGTTCGTCTTCCAGGCGTTCAACCTCGTCCCCACCCTCGATGCGCTCGGCAACATCCTGCTGCCGTTCGACCTCGACGGGCGTCGGCCGTCGGCGCTCGAGAAGGCCCGTATCGACGGGCTCATCGAAACGCTCGGACTCGGGTCGCGCCTGCGCCACCGCCCGCACGAGCTTTCGGGCGGTCAGCAGCAGCGCGTCGCCATCGCGCGCGCTCTCGCCACCGCCCCCGACCTCGTCTTCGCCGACGAACCGACCGGCAACCTCGATTCCCGGTCCGGCCGCGAGGTGCTCGGGCTCCTCGCGGCGGCTAGCCGGGAGCACGGCCAGTCGATCGCCATGGTCACGCACGACCCCGTCGCCGCCGCCTACGCCGACCGCGTGCTGTTCCTCGGCGACGGGCACATCGTCGCCGACAAGCCGCGGCAGAGCCCCGAGCAGATCTCCGCGCACATGCTGCAGGCCGAGACGGCCGAGGCGCGGGCATGACCGCCGTCTCCGTCGACGTGCGGATGCCGCGGTCCGCGGCCGGGCGGCTGACCTGGCTGCGCGAGCGCGGCATGGGCGCCAGCGTCCTCGTCGCCGCCCTCTCTGCCGCCTTCGGCGCGGTGCTGCTGTCGGCGACGACCTTCCTCGCGGCGATGCTCCGTGCCGACCCGTACATCGGCGACAGCGGTACGCTCGCCGCGGTGACGGCCATCGTCGCGTGGCTCCTCATCGGCGTGGCGGTGTACGTGGCCGCGATCGTCACGGCCAACACGTTCGCGACTGTCGTCGCCGGGCGCACCCGCCGGATCGCGCTGCTTCGCCTCATCGGAGCATCCGCTCGATCCCAGCGCGCCGAGGTGGCACGCCAGGGCCTGGTCGTCGGGGTGCTCGGGGCGGCGATCGGTGTGACGGCGGGAACGCTGGTCTCCGTCGCCGGCGCGGCCGTCGCGAGAGAGGCGCTCGGCCTTCGCGACGTCGATGCCGCCATCGTGCAGCCGGCGCTTCTGGCGCCGGCCGTCGTCGTCGCCCTCACCACGTGGGCGGCCGCGTGGGTGGGGTCGCGGCGCGTGCTCTCCGTCACGCCGCTCCAGGCGATCGGCGGGGCGGTCGAGGCGTCGCACGAGGCCCTGGCCGCGCGCGCCGGACGCAACGTGGGGGCGCTGGTGCTGCTGGTCGGCGGCGCGGCCCTGCTCGCCCTCGGCATCCTCGCCGGGCTCGTCACTCCCCTCGGCGTCGTCGTCGCGTTCGTCGGCGGGATCCTGTCGTTCACGGGGCTCGCGCTCGGGGCGGGACTGATCATGCCGCCGGTGCTGCGCCTGGTTGGCCGCATGTTCGGTCGGTCCGCCGCCGCACGTCTTGCCGCGGAGAACGCGCTGCGCTACCCGGAGCGGTCGTCGCGCATGGCGATCGGGGTGGTCATGGGGGTCACGCTGGTGCTGATGTTCGCGGTCGCGCTGGAGTCGGTCAAGACGATGATCGCCATCTCCAGCGGCGGACGCATCGAGCCCCAGTTCGCCACCCTCATCGATTCGTTCTCGGCGGTCATGATGACGCTCGTGGCCGTCAGCGCCGTCATCGCGGCGGTCGGGCTCGTGAACCTGTTGACGATCGGGGTCGTGCAGCGTCGGCGTGAGCTCGGGCTTCTGCGCGCGCTCGGCGTCTCGAACGTGCAGGTGCGGGCCATGGTGCTCCTGGAGGCCGCGCACATCACGATCGCCTCGCTGATCGTCGGCGTCGTGCTCGGGGTCGCCTATGGATGGGCCGGCGCGCAGTCCCTCCTCGGATCGGCCGGCATGCCGCCGAGCTTCTCGGCGCCGACGTTCGTGCTGCCGTCGGTGCCGCTCGGCCCGCTCCTGATCGTGATCGGAGCGACAGCCGTGCTCACGCTCGTGGCGGCGGTGGTCCCCACCCGCCTGGCCACGCGCGTGAGCCCCGTGGCGGCGCTCGCGGAGTAGCGCACGGCATCCCAGAACAGGGCCGATGCCGCGAACAGGACGATGCGCGAGCCGGTCGTCCTGTTCTCGGCGTCTTGCCTGTTCCGGGCTACTCGGGTTGCCCGGCCTGCTCGGGATCGTGGGCCCACGTCGGGGCGAGCGCGCGGATGCGGGCGCCCCGCCACTGCCACGTCGACCACAGCACCGGCCACAGCAGTGCCGCGGTCGGGCCGCCGATGACGAGCCGGTCGCGCCACAGCGTCCGGCCCGGGTCGCCGGGAGCGGCCGAGACGGCCATCTGGTGATCCCAGACGTCGAGGCTCGACAGCGGGCCGGTGAGCGGGATGCCGCTGTCGCGGAAGATGCGGACGCGCCCAGTGGCGTCGGAGGTCTCGCGCTCGGTGACGGAGATCAGCTGCCGCCCCACCGGCACGGCGCCGGCGACCGACAGCTGCACCGGCAGGTCGGTTCCGGCGTCCCATGATGTGGGCGGGTCGGCGAGCGGCTGCATCGCCAGGAGCGGCCCGTAGAGCTCCGCGACAGCGGTGGGGGAGTGCAGCGCCCGCCACGCGGCATCCGCGTCGCAGTCGATCACGAGCTTGAGGAGGATGCGCATCGCCCCATCCTCCCCGACGACGGGTCGTGCGTCACCGCACGACGGCCCGCCGCGCTTAGGCTCGTGGCGTGGATTCGGATGCCTTCGCCCAGGCGACGTACCAGGTGCGGCTCGAGTGGGGGAGCGAGGCCCTCACGCGGCTCGCGCCGGCCGACATCACCGTGATCGTCGACGTGCTCGGGGTCTCGGCGACCGAGATCGCCGTCGCGGAGGCGCGTCCCGAGCATCCGGCGGAGGCTCCCCCCGGCCCCGGCCCCGGCCCCGGCCCCGGCCCCGGCCCCGGCGACCGGATCGTCGGGGCGCTGCGCAACGCGTCGGCGGTCGCGCGATACGTCGTGCGGCGTCAGACCGAGCGCGGCGCCCGCACGAGCGTGAACGTGGTCGCCGCCGGGAACGAGGGGCGCTACGCCGTCGAGGACCACCTCGGCGCGGGGGCGATCATCGCCGCGCTCGGCGACCTCGGCATCGACCACTGCTCACCCGAGGCCGCCGTCGCCGCCGAGGCCTTCCGCGCCCTTCGCGGCGCGGCGCGGCACCTCCTCACCGCGAGCGGCTCGGGTCGCGCGCTCGAGGCGGCCGGGCGGGGCGACGAGGTGCGGGCCGCGGCCGCCGTCGACGCGTCATCCGTGGTCCCCGTGCTGCGCGACGGCGCGTTCGTCGCCGCGTAAGCCTTCCGCCGCGCGCGGCTCGGGTGTCAGCCGATGCCGCTTTCAGGCGTGTGTGGCGACCCGAGCTGCGACCTGACGGGGTCGTTCGCTCCTCATCCCCGCGTCGCTCATCCCCGCGTCGCTGAGGGTCGGGGCAGCACCGGTCGCTGAGCGAGCGCAGCGAGACGAAGCGCCCAATCAGCGCGGGGTCTGCGCTGCGAGGCGCGCAGCGGGGGTGATCTCGCGGCGGGTCCACGTGAAGACATGGCGCGGATCGAATCGCGGCGCGCACTTCGCGCACGACGTCGGACGGGTCGCGCGGCGGTGCCGGTAGGCGACGTGGCCCGCCGGGCACACCCCCACCCACGGCGCGAGCTCGACCGCGGTCTCGCCGGCGTGGGTCGTGCCGCCGACGTACCCGAGGCCGCGGGCCACGCGCTTCCAGTGCGGGCCGTGGCCGGCGGTCGGTCCGGCGAGGGCGTGGGCGACCTCGTGCAGCAGGGTCTGGTGGTTGGTGTCGTCGTCGTAGCGTGCGGCGAGGTACCGCGACACGGTGATGCGGCGCCGCGTGTAATCGCACAGGCCGGCGCGGCGCTTGGCGTTGTCGAACCCGAACGACCACGTGCCGTCGAGGTGCAGGTCCACGAGCGCCTCAGCCCACACGCGCACTCGCTGCAGATCCGACATGGGGGGAACAGTAGACCCGAGGTCCGACAGTCAGCTGGCGACGGATGCGTGCGCGCGACGCCGGTCGGCGGCGTCGATCGCGAGGAGCGTGGATTCGAGCTGTTCGTCGGGCGTTCCCGACTCCTGCCGCAGGAACAGGGCGCGCTTGAAATCCCGTCGCGCCTCGTCGTAGTCGCCGCCGTCGTACGACACCTTGCCGCGGTGCTGCAGCGCGAACGCCGCGATCCCGGCCCATCCGGCGCCCTCGGCCTCCTCCGCGCAGGTCGTGAGTTCCTGGGCGGCGGCGGCGAGGGAGCCGCCGCTTTGCATCACGGTCGCGTGCAGGATGCGGGCGCGCAGCAGATCCTTGCGCGTGCCGGCCATGCGCGCGACGCGCACGGACTGCTCCGACACCGACAGCGCCTCGTCCAGGCGGTCGAGCACCTTCAGCAGCCATACGCGCTCAAGGAGGGCGGGAAGGCTCCGCTGCGGTCCGATCTCGGCGAGGCGCTCCTCGCACTCGCGCAGGTCGACGATCTCACGCAGGGTCTCGGCGTCGTATCCGCGGATGTAGCTCATCGTCGTCCCCTCTCGCTCGATCGACCTCCCCAGTCTGCGATGGCGCGTGGATTCCCCCGGCGCGGCACGCCGGGTCAGCGGTCGAAGAGCGACGGAAGCGGCTTGGGCGACGGCGTGGCGTCGGCATCCGTCGCCGGGGAGACTCCGCGGGCGAACGTCTCCAGTTCGGCGCCGGCGGCGACCTTGGCCGGATGCGGACCCGCCGCCATGAGGCGCGGCAGCCACTGCGCGGGGAGCGGGGCGGCGGATGCCGCGATGACGAGGTTCCCGAATCTGCGGCCCTTCAGCACCTGCACCTCGGCGAGCACGAGAACGTGCGGGAGCACCGCCTGCACCGTCGCGACCTGGCGTCGTGCGAAGGCGAGCCCCGCGCCGTCGGCGACGTTCACGAGCAGGACGCCGTCGGGGGCGAGCAGGCGCACGGCTGCCCGGTAGAACTCCACTGTGGTGAGGTGCGCGGGCGTCTGAGCCCCCGCATAGACGTCGCTCACGAGCAGGTCGACGGCGCCGGTGAGTCCGGCGGGGAGCCGCTCCAGCCCGTCGCGCGCGTCGCCGATGCGCACCCGCAGTGAGGCTCCCCGGGGAAGGGGCAGCGCGCCGCGGACGAGCTCCACGAGCGCCGGCTCCAGCTCGATGACCTGCTGGCGGGAGCCGGGACGGGTGGCCTCGATGTACCGCGGGACGGTGAAGGCCCCGGCACCCAGGTGCACGGCGGTGAGGGGCTGCCCCGGCATCCGCAGCCGGTCGATGACCGCCGCCATCCGCGCGACGTACTCGAAGTGCAGATGCGTCGGGTCGTCGAGGTCGACGTGCGACTGCGGCGTGCCGTCGACGACGAGCTCGTACCCGGCCGCGTAGGCCGAGGGCACGATGCGCGCCAGGGTGCCGTCCGACAGCCGGGTCGAGGCGATCTCGGCGGGTTCGACGCGGGCTCGTGCCATCCGTCAACGCTAGCGGCGGTCGGCGACCCCTGGCCGGTCCGTCGCAACAAGATCGATACACAGCCGGAACGGCGAGGCGCCGCGTTACGGGTACGGTCGGTACATCGGTGAAACCGGAGCGGCACGTCGTCGTGCGACTTTCGGCCGTTCCATCCCCCCATGGAAGGTGCACAGCACATGGCACACAACTATCGGCGACGCCTGCTCACGGGCGCCGCGGCGATCGCGATCGGCGCGCTGGCGCTGTCGGCCTGCTCGAGTCAGCGCGGCGGAGGAGGCGACGACGAGCCGTCGGGCGACGTCGACAGCACCTTCGTCTTCGGCGCCTCCGGCGACCCGACGAGCCTCGACCCGGCCTTCGCGAACGACGGCGAGTCGTTCCGCGTCTCACGGCAGATCTTCGAGGGCCTGGTCGGCGTCGAGCCCGGCACGGCCGACCCGGCGCCGCTTCTCGCGGAGAGCTGGGAGCAGTCCGAAGACGGTCTGTCCTACACCTTCCAGCTGAAGGAGGGCGTGACCTTCCACGACGGCACGGAGTTCGACGCCGACGCCGTCTGCTTCAACTTCGACCGGCAGAACAACTTCACCGGGGTCGCGCAGAGCGAGAGCCTGTCGTACTACTGGGGCAAGCTCATGCGGGGCTACGCCGACACCGGCACCTCGATCTACGGCGGATGCGAGGCGGCCAGCCCGACCGAGGTGACGATCACGCTCACCCAGCCGTTCGCCGGCTTCATCCCCGCGCTGTCGCTGCCCGCCTTCGCGATCCAGAGCCCCACCGCTCTCGAGGAGTACGAGGCCGACAACGTCGGCGGCACCTCGGAGGCGCCGACGCAGAGCGAGTACGCCACCGCGCACCCGACCGGCACCGGCCCCTTCTCGTTCGACTCGTGGGAGCCGGGAGCGGAGACCACCCTGTCGGCGTACGAGGACTACTGGGGCGAGCAGGGTCAGGTGCAAGAGGTCATCTTCCGCGTGATCGGCGACACCACGGCGCGTCGCCAGGCGCTCGAATCGGGATCCATCGACGGCTTCGACCTCGTCGCCCCGGCCGACCTCGGCGCCCTGGAGGACGCCGGCTTCACCCTGGTGAACCGCGACCCGTTCAACGTCCTGTACCTCGGGATGAACCAGGCCGACCCGGCGCTGGCCGACATCCGGGTGCGGCAGGCTCTCGCGCACGCCATCGACCGCGAGCAGCTCGTCACCCAGGTGCTCCCGGAGGGCACCGAGCTGGCCGACCAGTTCATGCCCGAGAGCGTCATCGGCTTCAACGACGCGGTCACGACGTACGACTACGACCCGGATGCGGCGACGCAGCTTCTCGCGGAGGCCGGCTACGACGAGGCCAACCCGCTGACGCTGACGTTCAACTATCCGTCGAACATCTCGCGGCCGTACATGCCGAACCCGGAGCAGATCTTCGCGAACCTGCAGTCGCAGCTGGAGGCCGTCGGCATCGTCGTGAACCCGGTGTCGAACGAGTGGGGCGAGTACCTCGACCTCATCCAGGGCGGCACCGACCACGGCATCCACCTCCTCGGCTGGACGGGCGATTACAACGACCCCGACAACTTCGTGGGGACGTTCTTCGGCGCCGCCTCGAACGAGTGGGGCTTCGACAACCCCGACCTGTTCTCGGCTCTGACGGCGGCGCGCGGTCTCGCGACCGAGGAGGAGCAGGAGGCGGCCTACCAGGACATCAACGAGCAGATCGCCCAGTTCCTCCCCGGCGTTCCGCTGGCCAGCCCCGTCCCCACGCTCGCGTTCGACGCGCGTGTGACGTCGTACCCGGCCAGCCCGGTGCAGGACGAGGTCTACAACATGGTGGAGCTCTCCGAGTGACGCCCTGATGCTGCGGCCCGGGTCTCCTCGCGGCGCCCGGGTCGCAGCATCCCGCCCACTTGCGTGAATCGGCTGCTAAAGCGCCGCGTTTAGCAGCCGATTCACGCAAGTCGAGGATTCCTACCCCGGAGATTTCGTGCTTCGCACCATCGGCAGGCGTCTGCTCCTGCTCATCCCCACGCTGTTCGGTCTCTCGGTCCTGCTGTTCTTCTGGGTCCGCGCCCTGCCGGGCGGACCGGCCGTGGCGCTCCTCGGTGAGCGGGCCACCCCCGAGGCCGTCGAGCGCATCAACGAGCTGTACGGCTTCAACGAGCCGCTGTACGTGCAGTACTTCACGTGGCTCGGACGCCTCCTCACGGGCGACTTCGGCTCGTCCATCCAGACGGGGCGACCGGTTCTGGAGGAGTTCTGGCGCCGCTTCCCCGCCACGGTCGAGCTGTCGATCGCCGCCTTGATCGTCGCGGTGGGAATCGGCATCCCGCTGGGCTACTGGGCGGCGCGCAAGCACGGCAAGGCGTGGGATCACATCGCCGTCGTCCTCAGCCTCATCGGCATCACGGTGCCGGTGTTCTTCCTCGCGTTCATCCTCAAGTACGTCTTCGCCGTGCAGCTGGGGTGGCTGCCCTCGGACGGGCGGCAGAACCCCCGCATCGACGCGACGCACTACACGAACCTGTACGTGCTCGACGGGCTGATCACGGGAGAGTTCGACGCCGCGTGGGACGCGATCCTGCATCTCGTGCTGCCGGCGCTTGCCCTCGGCACCATTCCGCTCGCGATCATCGTGCGGATCACGCGCGCGTCGGTCCTTGAGGTGCAGAACGCCGACTACGTGCGGACGGGCCGGGCGAAGGGCGTCGGTCAGGCGACGCTTCGCAACCGCTTCATCCTGCGCAACGCCATGCTGCCGGTGATCACGACGGTGGGCCTTCAGACCGGTCTCCTCATCGCGGGGGCGGTGCTCACCGAGACGGTGTTCGCCTTCCCCGGCATCGGGCAGTTCCTCGCGCGCGCCATCTTCACGCGAGATTTCCCGGTGCTGCAGGGCTTCATCATCTTCATCGCGATCGCGTACGCCCTCATCAACCTGCTCGTGGACGTGAGCTACAGCGTCATCGATCCGAGAGTGAGAGTGCAATGAGCTCCGGCATCCTTCCCCCCGCGCCCAGCGGCGGCCCCGTCGACGACAACGCGATCGTCGACGCCGGCGTGCTCGCCGCCCAGACCCGCGGCGGGTTCTGGCGCGACGTGTTCCGCCGCATCCGGCGCAACCCCACCGCGTGGATCGGCGCCGCCATCGTGGCGCTGTTCCTCCTCGTCGCGCTCCTGGCCCCGATCCTCGCGCCCTATCCTGCCGAGGCGCTCCCCGGCCAGCGCTACATCACCCCGACCCACATCCCCGGCCCGGGGGAGCTGCCGCAGTTCCCGCTCGGGCTCGACCGCTTCGGCGGCGACGTGCTGTCCAAGCTCATCTGGGGCGCGCAGGCATCGCTCGTGATCGGCGTCGTGTCGACGGCGTTCGGCCTCGTCGGCGGCATGTTCCTGGGCCTGCTCGCGGGCATGTTCGGCGGCTGGGTCGACAACGTCGTGATGCGCTTCGTCGACATCCTGCTGTCGGTGCCGAACCTCCTCCTCGCGGTGTCGATCGCCGCCATCCTCGGCCAGAGCCAGCTGGCGATCATGATCGCGATCGGGGCCTCGCAGGTGCCCGTGTTCGCGCGGCTGCTGCGCGCCTCGATGCTGCAGCAGCGCGGCGCCGACTACGTGCTGTCGGCGCAGACGCTCGGCCTCTCGCGACGCACGATCACGATGAGCCACGTGCTCCCCAACAGCGTGGGGCCCGTCATCGTGCAGGGGACGCTGACCCTCGCCACCGCCGTGATCGACGCCGCCGCGCTGTCGTTCCTCGGCCTCGGCGGCGGGCTCCCGCAGACGGCGGAATGGGGCCGGATGCTCACCTACGCCCAGGCCGAGCTCGCCATCGCGCCGTGGCTGGCGTTCCTCCCCGGCATCTGCATCGCCGTCACCGCGCTCGGCTTCACGCTCCTCGGCGAGGCGCTGCGGGAGGCCATGGACCCGCGCACCCGCGCCCGCTGAGGAGCCGCCCGATCAGGCGATGTTGAGCTCGTTGCCGGGGATCGAGGCCAGCAGGCGCCGCGTGTAGGAGTCGCGCGAGTTGGTGAAGATCTCCTCGCTGGATGCCGCCTCCACGAGCCGGCCGTCCTTCATGACGCACACGTAGTCGCTGATCAGGCGCACCACGGCCAGGTCGTGCGAGATGAACAGGTAGCTGAGCGTGTACTCGCGCTGCAGGTCGCGCAGCAGCGTCAGCACCTGGTCCTGCACCAGCACGTCGAGCGCCGACACGGGCTCGTCGCACACGATGAGATCGGGGGAGAGGGCGAGGGCCCGCGCGATCGCGACGCGCTGGCGCTGCCCGCCCGAGAGCTCCGACGGGTAGCGGCGCAGCATCGTCTGCGGCAGCGCGACGTCGTCCATGAGCTGCCGCACGCGTGCCGATCGCTCCTTCGCCGACCCGCGTCTGTAGAACGACAGCGGCTCCTCGATGATCCGCTCGATGGTGAACATCGGATTGAGGCTGGAGTAAGGGTCCTGGAAGATCGGCTGCACCTTCTGGCGGAAGTCGCGCAGGGCCCGGCCCTTCAGCGTTGCCACGTCCTGCCCCTCGAACCGGATGCTGCCGCTGGTGGGCTCGACGACCTTCAGCAGCATCCGCGCCGTCGTCGTCTTGCCCGACCCCGACTCTCCCACGATGGCGACCGTCTGGCCGCGGGGGATGGCCAGCGACACGTCGTCGACCGCCCGGAAGTCCTCTCCCTTTCCCCGTCGCGGATACACCTTCGTGAGGTTCTCGATCTCGACGATGTTCTCGGTCGGTGCAGCACCGGCCAGGCCGAGCCGGGCGAACTCCTCCGGGCGCAGCCGTACGGCGGCGACCGAGGGGGCGGCGGCCACGAGGGACTGCGTGTACGGATGCTGCGGCGCCTCGAGGATCTGCGTCGCCGGGCCCTGCTCGACCACCCGGCCGCGGTGCATGACGATCACGCGCGAGGCGCGCTCGGCGGCGAGCCCGAGGTCGTGGGTGATGAGCAGCACGGCGGTGCCGAGCTCGGTCGTCATGCGGTCGATCTGGTCGAGGATCGTCTGCTGCACCGTGACGTCCAGCGCGCTCGTGGGCTCGTCGGCGATGAGCAGACGCGGGTTGCACGCCATTCCGATCGCGATCAGCGCCCGCTGGCGCATGCCGCCGGAGAACTCGTGCGGGTACTGCTTCGCGCGGGCCTCGGCATCCGGGAGCCCGGCCGCCTCGAGCGTCTCGACCACCTTGCGCTTGACGTCGGAGCGCGTGGCGAGCCCGTGGGCCAGGAGCGTCTCAGCGACCTGCGTGCCGATCTTCGCGACGGGGTTGAGGTTCGACATCGGATCCTGCGGGACCAGGCCGATCTGGCGCCCGCGCACCTCGCGCATGCGCGACTCGGAGAAACGCGTGAGGTCCTCGCCGTCGAGGAGGATGCTGCCGCGCGCGACGGAGCCGCCCGACGCGAGCAGGCCGATGATCGCCATGGCCGTCGTGGACTTGCCGGAGCCGGACTCGCCGACGATGGCGACTGTCTCGCCCGCGGCGATGTCGAGGTCGACGCCGTCGACCGCGCGCACGGGTCCGTCGATCGTGGCGAACTCGACCGCGAGGTCGCGGACGGAGAGGAGGGGGGTGCCGGGGGTCATCCCCCCATCCTGCCTTCCGGCGTCGCGGCCCGCACCTGCCTGGGGGGGGGCAGCGTCCGAACTCGGGCCACATCGGTAGCGTGAAGGCATGCCGGATGCGATCGACCTCAACGCCGACCTCGGCGAGACGATCGGCGGGGTGCCCACCGCCGACGACGAGGCGCTGTTCGCCGTCGTCTCCAGCGCGAACGTCGCGTGCGGGGGCCACGCGGGCGACGCGGACTCGATGCGCGAGGCGGTCGCGCGTGCGGCGCGTCATGGGGTGGCCGTGGGGGCGCATCCGTCCTACGACGATCCCGGGAACTTCGGACGCCTCCGTCACGATCCGCCGTCCGCCGAGCTGCGGGAGACGGTCGCGACGCAGGTGCAGGCGCTCGTGGCCGCGGGCGCCGACCTGCGCTACGTCAAACCGCACGGCGCGCTCTACCACGCGATCACCGTCGACGCGGCGCAGGCGGATGCGGTGGCTGCCGCCGTCGCCGACGTCTCGGCCCGGATCGGCCGGGCGCTGCCGATCCTCGGGCTCGGCGGCGAGATCGTCCGCGCGGCGCGAGAGGCGGGGATGCCGTTCGTCGCGGAGGCCTTCCTCGACCGCGGCTACACGGCCGGTGGCGGCCTCGTGCCGCGCGGGGAGGCTGGCGCGCTCCTGGACGACCCGCGTCGCGTCGCGGAGCGGGCCGTACGGTTCGTGCGCGAGGGGGTGGTCGACGCCGTCGACGGCACCGTGATCGAGGCGCGCGCCTCGTCGCTGTGCCTTCACGGCGACAGCCCGGCCGCCGTCGCGATGGCCCGTGCCGTGCGATCCGCGCTCGACGCCGCGGGCATCCGCGTCGCCTCGCCGTGGTGAGCGTCGCGCTGCGTCCGATGGGGGAGCGAGCGATGCTGGCCGAGACCGGTTCGCTCGCCGAGGCGCTGGCGTTGTCGGCCGCGCTCGCAGGGTCGCGCCCGCCCGGGATTCTCGACCTCGTCCCCGCCGCCCGGACGGTGCTGGTGACCTTCGATCCCCACGTGCTGCCGGCGTCGGCGGTGCGTGCGTGGATCACCGGTGCCGAGCCCGGCACCGCTGCCGCCGCATCCGGGCCGCTCGTCGAGGTCCCGGTCCGCTACGACGGCCCCGACCTCGCCGCGACCGCCGAGCTCCTCGGCGTATCGCCCGGAGAACTTGTCGCGCGGCATCGTGACGCCCGATGGCGGGTCGCCTTCACCGGGTTCGCGCCGGGGTTCGCCTACCTCGTGAGCGACGCGTGGCCCTACGACGTGCCGAGGCGGGAGTCGCCGCGCACGCGCGTGCCCGCCGGCGCCGTGGGTCTTGCCGGGGCGTTCTGCGGCGCCTACCCGCGCGAGACCCCCGGAGGCTGGCAGCTGATCGCGACGACCGACGCGCCGCTGTTCGACCCGGCATCGCCCGACCCGGTGCTGCTGGCTCCCGGCGCGCGCGTGCGCTTCGTCGAGACCGCTCGCGACACTGCACCCGCGCCACGAGACAGCAGCCGTGGGACGCAGTCTCGTGGCGCGGATGCAGTCTCGCTGGGAAGGGGCGGCGCCGAGGCCGGCTTCCGCGTGCTCGAGACCGGCCTCCTCGCCACGGTGCAGGACCTCGGGCGGGGGGGACGCGCGGCGCTCGGGATCGCCCGGTCGGGCGCGCTGGATCGGGCGGCGCTGCGGCGGGGCAATCGACTGGTGGGCAATGACGAAGCCGCCGCGGGCATCGAGGTCACGCTCGGGGGCTTCCGCGCCGTCGCCGAGCGCGACGCGTGGATCGCGGTGACCGGCGCCGCCGGCCCGCTCCGGATCGACGGACGCGGGATCGATCCGAACGTCGCGACCCGATGGCCCGCCGGCGCCGAGCTGGAGGTGGACTGGTTCGCGCGCGGAGCGCGGGCATATCTCGCCGTCCGCGGGGGGATATCGGTCGCACCCGTGGTCGGGGCGCGGGCGACCGACGTGCTCGCCGGGCTCGGACCGGCGCCGCTGCGGCCCGGGGACGTGGTCGCCGTCGGCGCCGCGCCGCGCAGCCCCGTTCCGCCTGCGGACCTGGCGCCGTGGGGCGCCCCGGAGGACACCCTGCTCGAGGTGGAGCTGGCACCGGGCCCGCGCGCCGACTGGTTCGCCGCATCCGCCCTCTCGGCCCTGTTCGATGCGCGGTGGAAGGTGTCGGCCGAGGCCGACCGCGTCGGCATGCGGCTGGACGGCCCGGAACTCGCACGCACGCGCCCCGGGGAGCTGCCGAGTGAGGGCATGGTGGCCGGCGCGCTGCAGGTGCCGCCGTCGGCGCGACCCACGATCCTCCTGGCCGACGGCCCCGTCACCGGCGGCTACCCCGTCATCGCGGTGGTGACGGATGCCTCGCTCGACGCCCTCGCGCAGGCGCGACCGGGCACCCGCATCCGCTTCCGCCACTCCCGCCTCCTGCCCTGACGGGGTGGGTTCGGGGAGGCGCGTCACCAGCGCGCCAGGATGTCCGCCACGGCCGCGCGCTCGGCATCGGGAAGCGCGAGCTCCACCGCCTCGGCGACGCTGAGCGCGGCGCCGTGGGCCTCGCCGCGCTCCACGGCGGCCGGATCCGCGCGGCGCGCGAGCTCCAGCTGCGGCGCGTGCACCGTGAACGGCTCGACGTCGAAGACGCCGATGCGGCGGCGGATGGTCGTCGCGGCCGCGCACAGCGTGCCGGCGCGCTCACCGTCGCCGCGTGCGGCCGCGACCGCGCACAGCCCTTCGAGCCCGTACGCGACGCCCTCCTCGTAGTGCAGCCGCAGCGACACCCCCAGCGTGCGGATGCAGCGGCTCTCGGCCGCGTCGATCGCCCCGCGCACGAGCTGCATGCGGGCGAGGTGGTCACCGGCCACCGACACGGTGAACAGATCGTCGCCCGCCTCGGCCACGTCGGTCGCGCGGTGGAAATGGGAGAGTGCGTCGTCGGGTGAGCCGCGCAGCCATTCCAGGCGACCGAGGGCGACCTCGGTGATCGCCTCGGCCCAGCCGTTGCCGAGGGTCCGCAGCCGCGAGACGGCGTCGCGCAGCTCGCCGTCGGCGGTGTCAAGGTCGGGCACGGGCAATTGCAGCCGCGCGGTCGCGCGGGCGGCGAGGGCCATCGCGGCGGCGTCCTCGTCACCGGCGTCGGTGAACAGCCGCAGGCATTCGCCCAGCCCGGCGACCACCTCCTCGGACGGGTGCTGCCACATCTCCCCCCACAGCGCGAAGAACCACGCCACCGCACGAGTGTGGGGCGAGATCGGCTGGTCCTTGCCGAGGAGCTCGAGCATCCACACGCGCACCTCGGCGAAGAAGCCGGCGATCCACCAGTAGATGAGCAGCTTCCACGCGAAGTCGCCGGCATCGTCGAGGCGGTCGATATGGATGAGGTGGCGCACCGCCGCCCGCAGGTTGGGCAGCTCCAGCCCCAGCAGCGCGACCGTGTCGGCCTGGTGCGTGCCGCGCAGTCCCGGCGCGAGATCGCTCACCAGCTGGCGGTAGTAGTCGGCGTGGGCGGCGCGCATCCGTGCCGCATCGCCGGTGCTCTTCAACCGGTCCAGGGCGTACTCGCGAACCACGGCCAGCAGCGAGAACACCGGCCGGCCCTCGATCTCGGACTGCGCCACGAGCGAGGCGTCCACGAGCGCCTCCAGGGCCTCGAGCTCGTGCCCCTCCCACACGCGGCCCGCCCCGAGCGCCTCGACCGCCTCGAGCGTGAAGCGCGTGGCGAAGACGCCCAGATCCTCCAGGAGCGCGCGCTGGGCGGGCGAGAGCAGCTCGACGCTCCAGTCGATCGCGGCCGTCATGGTGCGGTGGCGGTCGGGGAGGTCGCGCGCGGATGCGGCCAGCAGCGGCAGGCTCTTCTCGATGCGTCGCGCGAGGGCGGCGGGGGAGAGGGTTCGCACCTTCGCCGCGACCAGCTCGATGGCCAGCGGCAGCCCCTCCAGGTGCGCGCACAACCGCGACACGTCGGCGGCGTTGTCGGCGGTCAGCGCGAAGTCGGGCTTGGCCGCGCGCGCCCGGTCGACGAACAGCGCCACCGCCGGCGATCGCTGCGCGCGTTCCAGCGTCGCCGGTGCGCCGGCATCCGGGGCCCCCAGTGCCCGGACGTCGAAGACGCGCTCGCCGCGGATGCGCAGGAGCACGCGGCTGGTCACGAGGAAGCGCGTGCGGGGCGCCCGGTCGTACAGGCGCACGAGGAAGGGCGCGGCCTCCACCACCTGCTCGAAGTTGTCGAGCACGACGAGGACGTGCCGCTCGGCCAGCGACAGCCCGATCCGATCCTCCAGCGCCGCCTCGCCGTTGTCGCGGACGCCGAGCGCGTACGCGATGGTCGGCAGGAGCAGTCCGGGTTCGAGCACGCCCTCCAGCGGCACGAACGCGACGCCGTCGGGGAACAGCGCCGCCCCGGCCTGAGCGACCTCGATCGCGAGGCGGCTCTTGCCGATCCCGCCCGGGCCGACGAGCGTCACGACGCGCGCGTCGTCGGCGGCGAGGAGCTGGTGCACCGCGGCGATGTCGTCCTCGCGGCCGATCGTGGCGGTGTAGGGGGCGGGCAGGCGCGTGGCCACTGTGGCCGCGGCGGTGGGATCGACGGCGCGGGAGGAGTCGAAACGCTCGGCCAGCAGCACCGCGAGATCGGCGGCCACCTGCTCCTCGAGCTCGGCGGCGTCGGCGAAGGGGAGGTAGGCGGCGGTGTCGTCCTCCCGGATGCGGCCGATGAGCTCTTCGAGCCGAGGCTCCCGCGCCTGCGGCTTCTTGATGTAGATGAGCTTCGGCATCTCCCGCGGCGCGAGACGATACTCGTCCTCGAGACCGGAGATCTCCTCACCGGGCGCGACCCAGCCGTAGCTGTCGGCGTAGATGCCGACGAACACGTCGCTCTGGTCGAGGTAGGCGCGGTAGAGCTCGCGGGGCGGATGCGGGCGGGCGCCGAGCTCGAACATCACCGGGGCGAGGCGCAGTCGTTCCACCGCCGCGCGCACCGCTCGCCGCTCCTCGGCGAGCTCTCGCAGGGTCGAGGAGACGAAGATGCGCAAACGCTGGTCGGGTGTGCGGATTCGCGCGCCGTTGCGGTCGTCCATCGGCCGGTTATACCGCACCTGGGTAGAGTCGTCAAGAATCCCGCTGGACACGATGCGCCATCCGACGTATAGTTGTTGTTTGCGCTCCCCTTTCCCCTGCCCTCATATGGTGGTCGGCTGTTCCTGCGCGTCCCCGCTCTCGCGGTGTGCGACACGTCAGGTTTCGGGGCCGGGAGCACTCCACCCTGACGACAAGGAATCACGAGTCCTGCCCGGACTCTGCGGAGGTTATTCCCTTGGCTGCTGCGCCCAACGCATCCAACCCCACCACCACCCCCAAGAACGGCCGAGGCGCATCCCGCCTCTCGTTCGCGAAGATCTCCGACACGCTGACGGTCCCTGACCTTCTCGCGCTGCAGACCGAGTCTTTCGACTGGCTCGTCGGCAACGAGGCGTGGAAGGCACGCGTCGCGGAGGCTCAGGCCGCCGGTCGCACCGACGTGCCCGAGATCAGCGGTCTCGAGGAGATCTTCGAGGAGATCTCTCCGATCGAAGACCTCAGCGAGACGATGCAGCTCTCGTTCACGAACCCGTACCTGGAGCCGGAGAAGTACTCGATCGAGGAGTGCAAGGAGCGCGGCAAGACCTACGCCGCGCCGCTGTACGTCGAGGCCGAGTTCATGAACCACCAGACCGGTGAGATCAAGACGCAGACGGTCTTCATGGGCGACTTCCCGCTCCAGACCGACAAGGGCACGTTCATCATCAACGGCACCGAGCGTGTCGTGGTGTCGCAGCTCGTGCGCTCGCCCGGCGTCTACTTCGACAAGACCCCCGACAAGACGTCCGACAAGGACATCGTGTCGGCTCGCATCATCCCCAGCCGCGGCGCGTGGCTGGAGTTCGAGATCGACAAGCGCGACCAGGTCGGCGTGCGCATCGACCGCAAGCGCAAGCAGTCGGTCACCGTCTTCCTCAAGGCCCTCGGTCTCACCAGCGAAGACATCCTCGCGGAGTTCGCCGGCTTCGACTCGATCGAAGACACGCTGTCCAAGGACACGATCCTCACCAAGGAGGACGCGCTCCGCGACATCTACCGCAAGCTCCGTCCGGGCGAGCAGGTCGCCGCCGAGGCCGCCCGCGCGCTGCTGGACAACTTCTACTTCAACGCCAAGCGCTACGACCTGGCGAAGGTCGGTCGCTACAAGATCAACCAGAAGCTGGGCCTCGAGCTGCCGCTGAGCGACTCGGTGCTGACCGTCGACGACATCGTCGCGACCATCAAGTACCTCGTTCGCCTCCACCGCGGCGACGCGACCTTCGAGGGAGTGCGCGGCGGCAAGACCGCCGACATCCGCCTCGACATCGACGACATCGACAACTTCGGCAACCGTCGTATCCGCGCCGTCGGCGAGCTCATCCAGAACCAGGTGCGCACCGGCCTGTCCCGCATGGAGCGCGTCGTCCGCGAGCGCATGACCACGCAGGACATCGAGGCGATCACGCCGCAGACCCTGATCAACGTGCGCCCCGTCGTCGCCGCGATCAAGGAGTTCTTCGGCACGTCGCAGCTGTCGCAGTTCATGGATCAGAACAACCCGCTCGCGGGCCTGACCCACAAGCGCCGCCTGTCGGCCCTCGGTCCCGGCGGCCTGTCGCGTGAGCGCGCCGGTGTCGAGGTCCGTGACGTGCACCCCTCGCACTACGGCCGCATGTGCCCGATCGAGACGCCGGAAGGCCCGAACATCGGCCTCATCGGCTCGCTCGCGTCGTTCGCGCGCATCAACGCGTTCGGCTTCATCGAGACGCCGTACCGCACGGTCGTGAACGGCCGCGTCACCGACGACATCGCGTACCTCACCGCGAGCGAGGAGAGCGACCACATCGTCGCTCAGGCCAACGCCCCGCTGAAGGCCGACGGTCACTTCGCCGAGGACCGCGTCCTCGCCCGTGGCGGTCAGGGCGGCGAGGTCGACCTGTACCCGGCCGACGAGATCGCCTACATGGACGTCTCGCCCCGCCAGATGGTGTCGGTCGCGACCTCGCTCATCCCCTTCCTCGAGCACGACGACGCCAACCGCGCCCTCATGGGTGCGAACATGCAGCGTCAGGCCGTGCCGCTGGTGCGCAGCGACTCGCCCGTCGTCGGCACCGGTATGGAGGGCTACGCCGCGATCGACGCCGGCGACGTCCTCACCGCGCAGAAGCCCGGTGTCGTGATGGAGGTCTCGGCCGACGTCGTGACCGTGCAGCTCGATGAGGGCGGCACGCAGGACTACTTCCTCCGCAAGTTCGACCGCTCCAACCAGGGCACGTCTTACAACCAGCGTGTCGTGGTCTCGGCCGGCGACCGCGTCGAGGTCGGCGAGGTCATCGCCGACGGACCCGCGACGGAGAACGGCGAGCTCGCGCTCGGCAAGAACCTCCTCGTGGCGTTCATGACGTGGGAGGGTCACAACTTCGAGGACGCGATCATCCTCAGCCAGGAGCTCGTCAAGAACGACACCCTCTCCTCGATCCACATCGAGGAGTACGAGGTCGACGCCCGTGACACCAAGCTCGGCAAGGAGGAGATCACGCGGGACCTCCCCAACGTGAGCCCCGACCTGCTGAAGGACCTCGACGAGCGCGGCATCGTCCGCATCGGCGCCGAGGTGCGCCCCGGCGACATCCTCGTCGGCAAGGTCACGCCCAAGGGCGAGACCGAGCTGTCGGCCGAGGAGCGCCTGCTCCGCGCGATCTTCAACGAGAAGAGCCGCGAGGTGCGCGACACGTCGCTGAAGGTCCCCCACGGCGAGCAGGGCACGATCATCGCCGTCAAGGAGTTCAACGCCGAAGACGGTGACGACGAGCTCGGCTCGGGCGTCAACCGCCGGGTCGTGGTCTACATCGCCCAGAAGCGCAAGATCACCGAGGGTGACAAGCTCGCCGGCCGTCACGGCAACAAGGGCGTCATCGCGAAGATCCTCCCCGTCGAGGACATGCCGTTCCTCGCGGACGGCACCCCGGTCGACGTCGTCCTCAACCCGCTCGGCATCCCCGGTCGCATGAACTTCGGCCAGGTGCTGGAGCTTCACCTCGGCTGGATCGCCCAGCAGGGCTGGAAGGTCGAGGGCACCCCGGAGTGGGCCGCGCGTCTGCCGAAGGAGGCCTTCGAGGCCCCCAAGGGCACCAAGGTCGCCACCCCGGTGTTCGACGGTGCGAGCGAGGAGGAGATCGCGGGTCTGCTGGACTCGACACTCCCCACGCGCGACGGCGAGCGGCTCATCGGCTCCTCGGGCAAGACGCTGCTGTTCGACGGCCGCTCCGGCGACCCGTTCCCGGCTCCCGTCTCGGTCGGCTACATGTACATCCTGAAGCTGCACCACCTCGTGGACGACAAGATCCACGCACGCTCGACGGGCCCCTACTCGATGATCACCCAGCAGCCGCTCGGTGGTAAGGCGCAGTTCGGTGGCCAGCGCTTCGGTGAGATGGAGGTGTGGGCGCTCGAGGCGTACGGCGCCGCATACGCCCTCCAGGAGCTCCTGACGATCAAGTCCGACGACATCCTCGGCCGCGTGAAGGTCTACGAGGCGATCGTCAAGGGCGAGAACATCCAGGAGCCCGGCATCCCCGAGTCGTTCAAGGTGCTCATGAAGGAGATGCAGTCGCTCTGCCTGAACGTCGAGGTGCTCTCGGCGGACGGCACGGCGGTCAACCTCCGCGACACCGACGATGACGCCTTCCGCGCAGCGGAAGAGCTCGGCATCAACATCTCCAGCCGCTTCGAGTCCTCGTCGATCGACGAGATCTGACCCGGCCGATTCTTTTACCCAGGAGAACTGAGAAATAGTGCTCGAATCAACAACTTTCGACCAGCTCCGCATCGGTCTGGCCACCGCCGACGACATCCGTCGTTGGTCCTACGGCGAGGTCAAGAAGCCCGAGACGATCAACTACCGCACGCTGAAGCCCGAGAAGGACGGGCTCTTCGGCGAGCAGATCTTCGGCCCCTCACGGGACTGGGAGTGTGCGTGCGGCAAGTACAAGCGCGTCCGCTTCAAGGGCATCGTGTGCGAGCGCTGCGGCGTGGAGGTCACCAAGTCCTCCGTGCGTCGTGAGCGCATGGGCCACATCGAGCTCGCCGCCCCCGTCACCCACATCTGGTACTTCAAGGGCGTTCCCTCGCGCCTCGGGTACCTGCTGGACATGGCGCCGAAGGACCTCGAGAAGGTCATCTACTTCGCGGCGTACATGGTCATCTCGGTCGACGAGGAGGCGCGTCACCGCGACCTCCCGACGCAGGAGAACAACATCCGCCTCGAGCTGAAGACGCTCGGCGACCGCCGCGACTCCCGCATCGCCGCCCGCCTGGCCAAGCTGGAGGAGGAGCTCGCCGCCCTCGAGGCCGAAGGTGCCAAGGCCGACCAGAAGAAGAAGGTCAAGGACGCCGCCGAGAAGGACATGGCGCAGATCCGCAAGGGCGCCGACGAGCAGATCGCCAAGCTCGAGCGCGTGTGGGAGGACTTCCGCACGCTCGAGGTGGGCGCGCTCAAGCCCGAGGACGACGTGTTCCACGAGCTCCAGGACCGCTTCGGTCAGTACTTCGAGGCCCACATGGGTGCGGAGTCGATCAAGCGTCGCCTGGAGGCCTTCGACCTCGCCGCCGAGTCCGAGAGCCTGCACCTGCAGATCTCGGAGGGCAAGGGCCAGCGCAAGATCCGCGCGATCAAGCGCCTGAAGGTCGTCAACTCGTTCCTGCAGACCGGCATGAGCCCGGCCTCGATGGTGCTCGACGTCGTTCCGGTGATCCCGCCGGAGCTGCGCCCGATGGTGCAGCTGGACGGTGGCCGCTTCGCGACCAGCGACCTCAACGACCTGTACCGCCGCGTGATCAACCGCAACAACCGTCTCCGTCGCCTGATCGACCTCGGTGCCCCCGAGATCATCGTCAACAACGAGAAGCGGATGCTGCAGGAGGCCGTCGACGCGCTGTTCGACAACGGTCGCCGCGGTCGCCCCGTCACCGGTACCGGCAACCGCGCACTCAAGTCGCTGTCCGACATGCTCAAGGGCAAGCAGGGCCGGTTCCGTCAGAACCTGCTCGGCAAGCGCGTGGACTACTCGGGGCGTTCGGTGATCGTCGTGGGCCCGCAGCTCAAGCTGCACCAGTGCGGTCTGCCGAAGCAGATGGCGCTCGAGCTGTTCAAGCCGTTCGTCATCAAGCGCCTGATCGACCTGGGTCACTCGCAGAACATCAAGGCCGCCAAGCGCGCCGTCGAGCGTACGCGGCCCGAGGTGTGGGACGTGCTCGAGGAGATCATCCGCGAGCGCCCCGTGCTGCTCAACCGTGCACCGACGCTTCACCGCCTCGGCATCCAGGCGTTCGAGCCTCAGCTCGTGGAGGGCAAGGCCATCCAGCTGCACCCGCTCGTGTGCGCGGCGTTCAACGCCGACTTCGACGGTGACCAGATGGCCGTGCACCTGCCGCTGTCGGTCGAGGCGCAGGCCGAGGCCCGCATCCTCATGCTGGCGTCGAACAACATCCTGAAGCCCTCGGACGGCCGCCCGGTCACCCTGCCCTCGCAGGACATGATCATCGGCCTGCACCACCTGACCACCCTCAAGGAGGGTGCGCCCGGCGAGGGTCGCGTGTTCGGCTCGGTCGGCGAGGCGATCCTCGCCAAGGACGAGGGCACCCTCGACCTGCAGGCGAAGGTCCGCATCCGCGTTCCCGGCCTGACGTTCCTCGAGGGCCAGGCGCCCGAGGGGTACGAGCGTCACGGGCTCGTGGACACGTCGCTCGGCCAGGCGATCTTCAACGACACGCTCCCCAAGGGCTACCCGTTCGTGCGCGAGCAGGCCGACAAGGGCAAACTGTCGCAGATCGTCAACAAGCTCGCCGAGGAATACCCGAAGGTGGAGGTCGCCGCGACCCTCGACCGCATCAAGGACGCCGGCTTCTACTGGGCCACGCGTTCGGGTGTGACCGTGGCGCTCAGCGACATCCTGACCCCGCCGAACAAGGCCGAGATCGTCAGCGGCTACGAGAAGCAGGCCGCGAAGGTCCAGGCGCAGTACGAGAAGGGCCTCACCACCGACGCCGAGCGTCGTCAGGAGCTCATCAAGATCTGGACCGAGGCGACCGACGAGGTCCAGAAGGCGATGCGCGACAACTTCCCGGAGGACAACACCATCAACCGCATGGTGTCCTCGGGAGCGCGTGGTAACTGGCTGCAGATCCGGAACATCGCCGGTATGCGAGGCCTGGTGAACAACCCCAAGGGTGAGATCATCCCCCGCCCGATCATCTCCTCGTACCGCGAGGGTCTGTCGGTGGCGGAGTACTTCATCGCGACGCACGGTGCCCGTAAGGGTCTGGCCGACACGGCCCTCCGTACGGCGGACTCGGGATACCTGACCCGTCGACTCGTCGACGTCTCGCAGGATGTCATCATCCGCGAGGAGGACTGCGGCACGTCGAAGGGCCTCGAGCTCCCGATCGCCTCGGTGGGCCCGGACGGCACCCTCACCCGCGACCCGAACGTCGAGAACTCGGTGTTCGCCCGTACCCTCGCCGCCGACGTCGTCGACGCGCAGGGCACGGTGCTGGCCGCCGCCGGCGACGACGTGGGCGACGTCCTGATCGACAAGCTCGTGGCGGGCGGGATCGAGACCATCAAGGTCCGCTCCGTCCTCACGTGCGACTCGGCTGTCGGGGTGTGCGCGCAGTGCTACGGCCGCTCGCTGGCCACGGGTAAGACCGTGGACATCGGCGAGGCCGTCGGCATCATCGCCGCCCAGTCGATCGGTGAGCCCGGCACGCAGCTGACGATGCGTACCTTCCACACTGGTGGCTCGGCCTCGGCCGAGGACATCACGCAGGGTCTTCCCCGTGTGCAGGAGCTGTTCGAGGCGCGCACCCCCAAGGGTGCCTCGCCGATCGCCGAGGCCGACGGCCGCATCACGATCGACGAGACCGAGAAGGCCAAGAAGGTCATCCTCACGCCCGACAACGGCGACGAGCCGGTCGTGTACCCGGTCCTGAAGCGTGCGACGCTCCTGGTCGAGGACGGCCAGCACGTCACCGTCGGTCAGCCGCTCCTGGTCGGAACGCTCGACCCCAAGGAGGTCATGCGCGTCATGGGCGCCCGCGAGGTGCAGAAGTACCTCGTCAACGGTGTTCAGGGTGTGTACCGCTCCCAGGGTGTGCCGATCCACGACAAGCACATCGAGGTCATCGTGCGCCAGATGCTGCGGAAGGTCACCGTGGTCGACCACGCCGACACGACGCTGCTTCCGGGTGAGCTGGTGGACTTCAAGCGCTACCAGAGCATCAACCGCGAGGCCGTGGCCGAGGGCAAGCGCCCCGCGTCGGGCCGTCCCGAGCTGATGGGTATCACGAAGGCGTCGCTCGCGACGGAGTCGTGGCTGTCGGCGGCGTCGTTCCAGGAGACCACCCGCGTCCTGACGCAGGCGGCCATGGAGGGCAAGAGCGACCCGCTCGTCGGCCTCAAGGAGAACGTCATCATCGGAAAGCTCATCCCCGCCGGAACCGGGCTTGCGAAGTACCGCAATGTCACGGTCGAGGCGACGGAGGAGGCGAAGAGCGAGCGGTACCCCAACCGCATCTTCGCTTCGGATGGCGCGTACAGCGACGCCGACCTGAGCTACGTCGACTTCGACAGCTTCTCCACCGACGACTTCACGCCCGGCACGTATAACTGAGGCATGAATCCCTGAAGGCCCCCGGTTCCGAGCGGACCGGGGGCCTTCGGCGTTCGCGGGCGTGGCGTCCGGGGCTGTATGCGCGGGTCGGAGTGGCAGGTAGTGCCGCTTCAGGTCGGGCGATGAGGCACGAGCTGCCACGCGAATGCGGGGGTGGCGGGTTGTGCCGCTTCAGGTCGCGTGAGGAGGCACGAGCTGCCACGCGAATGCCGGGCGTGTGGTGCGGGCTGAGGCGGGTGGTACCGCGACCGGACATGCTGTGCGGCACGCGCTGACACTCGAGCGGGACAGACCGAGGGGAGTGACGGCGACTGTCTGCGCCGGCGTTCGCGGGCGTGGCATCCGGGGCCCCGGCCGCCGCCCGCTTACCGTGGCAGCGGAGGGGTGCTCATGGCTCGGGTGGCAGGGCGGAGCCTGTGGATCGCGTGGCCGATCGGGGTGATCTGCGGCGCGGTCGTCGTCGCGCTCGTGTGGCTCGCCGCTCCCGGCGTGCCGGGCGCGATCGAGTTCACCGGAAACCTGCTGCGAAGCTCCACCTCCGCTCCCGTGGCCGACGGCGAGGAGCAGCGCGGGGCTGCCGCGGAGCCGATCACGGATTGCCGCAGCCTGTATCCCGACCGCCTGTGGTCCGAGCTGGTGTGGACCCCTGACGTCCTGCTGACGCAGACGTTCGCCCCGCCGGCGACCACGACGGCCCTCGTCACCGCCCTGGCCCCGTCCGTCCGGCTGACGTGCGGCTGGCGGGCGGAGGGAGGCGCGCGGTCGATCAGCACGACGCTCGCCACGGTCCCCGCGGACAGCGGACCGATCGCGCAGGCCTCGCTGACGGCCGAAGGTTTCACCTGCGCGGCGGAGACGGATGCGGTGCACTGTGAGCGGACCCGGGGCGACGTGAGCGAGATCCACGATCTGCGCGGTGACCTGTGGGTCTCGAGCGTCCTCACCGGATGGGCGCCCGAGGGATACGGTCCGCAGGTGGCGTCGCGGGCGTTCCCCGGCTGAGCGATCCCCTCGCGAAGAGCGAGGGCCGGAGGTCGTGATGCGCGCGTCAGGACGAGGGGAAGACGTGCGCGACGATGCTGTTGGTGTAGCCGGTCGGCGCCAGGTTCGAGAACGACGTATCCACGAGCACGTCGTCGCGCCAGAACAGCGTGCGCCCGTCGGTCACCGGATACGTCGGGTTCGGCCACGTGCCCTCGCAGCGCGTGCCGCCGTCGGGGGTGTAGCAGGTGAACTGCCCGCCGGCGGCGAGCTCGTTGAGGAGGTCCAGCGCGGGGCCGCGGTTCATCCGCGAGATCTCGGTGCGCAGGAACGTCGTGTCCGCCCGCGGGTCGCGCCACAGGCATACCAGCGTGCCGTTCGGCTGCACCCCGGTGGCCTCGCCCGCACCCGGGTCGTTCAGCGGCACGTCGGCGAGCTGGGCGAGCACCGACTCGGCGAGGATCGCCTTGCAGTCGGTGGGGAGGGCGGCCGGCGTGGTGCTCGGCGAGGCGGAGGGCGACACGGTCGGGGACCCGCTGGAGGAGGGGGACGCAGATGCGGATGACGAGCGGTCGGGGGTCGGGGAAGACCCCGCTTCCGGGGCGCACGCCGCGAGGGGGACCAGCATCGGCGCGGCCGCGACGATCGCCGCCGCGAGGCGGGCTCGGGGGCGGCGGGCGGACATGCGCTCACCCTAACCCGCGCCGCTTCGGGGCGGAGTCCGACACACGACGGCGAGGCTTCCTCTCCCGGCCCCCGCGCCGCGTTACCCTCGCTGGGCGGGGACCGGCCCCGCGTGAGGAGTGCGGGCGATGACTGATCCCCAATCGTCGTACGGCGACCCTGTCGACGAGCCGAAGGAGACCGACCGCGATGCGGACGTCGTCGGCCGCGCCCACGAGGGACTCGCCGAGGCCGAGGCCGCCCGCAACGACGTGCCCGAAGAGGCCGTCGCCCGCGATCCCGAGGTCTCGGATGCCCCGGAGACTGTCGTCGTCGAGGAGACCGTCGTGAACGAGACAGTGGTCGTCGACGGCGACTCCGATGAAGACGCACGCTGGGCCGCCTATGCGGCATCCGCCGAGTCAGCCGCCCGTGCCGATGAGACCCCGACGGTGGTGGCAGCCCCCGTGGCGGCGCCGGCCGCCGTCACGCCGAGTGAGCCGGTCGTCGCGCCGGCCCCCACCGCGTACGGGGGCGCGCAGCCCATCTTCGTCCAGGCTCCCGAGGCGCCCCGCCCCCGCGGCAACCGCGGCGCGGCCGGCGCCATCGGCCTCCTGGCCGCCGCCGTCTTCGCCGTGCTGTACCTGGCCGCGACCCTCGGGTTCGGCCTGCTGTATCGCGACATCGCCGTCCCGGAGCTGCTCGAGGCGACGCTCGCGACGCTGACCACGTGGTCGCTGTGGGTGCCGGTCGTCGTGTTCTTCATAGGCTTCTGGCTGCTCGGCGCGATCATCAACCGCGGACGCTGGGGCCACTGGGTCGTCTGGGGCCTTCTCGTCGGGATCGCCGCGTGGCTCGGGCACCTGCTGGGGCAGCTCTTCCAGGCGCCGTTCTGGCTGCTCACCGCCCGCGAGGGCGCCGAGCTCGTGGAGGCGCAGGTGCTCGCGCCGCTGGCGATCGTGGCCTTCGTCCTCGGCCGGGAGCTCACGATCTGGTTCGGCGCCTGGGTCGCCGCGCGCGGTCGTCGGGTCACCGAGCTCAACGACGAGGCTCAGCGCGAGTACGAGCGCACGCTCGAGGCGGGTCCGCAGCTGCATCGCGCCTGAGCGCGACATGACCGGCGACGCGGGCGGGAACAGGGGGCCGGTGCCTCCCGGCCTCGCGCTCGCGTTCGCCGTGGTCGGGTTCCTCGCGCTCGCCATCGCGGCCCTCGGCGTGTCGAGTCTCGTCCTGGACTCCGACGTCATCGCCGTCCCCGGTCTCGGGCAGATCCCGGGGGTGGTCGGGATGCTGCTGGCCACTGCCGCCTTCACCGGTGCCCTGTGGGCGGGGCTGCGATCACCGCAGCCGTCGTTCTGGACGGCGCTCCTCACCGCTCTCGCCGCCTACCTCGGGGAGGTCGTCGGAGTGGTCGGAGGTGCGCTTCTGACCGGCGCCGATGCCGCTGCCGCCTGGGCTGCCGCAGGGTGGGTGGCGGTCGGATGGCCGGGGCTCATGATCGCCGGTGCGGCCCTCGTGGCCGGGTGGGGCGGGATCGCCCTGGTCCGCACGCGAGCGTCCCGCCCGCGCTGGCCATGGGAGCGCGACGACGAGGAATGAGCGTGTTTCCCGCGCAGGTGCTGGGGGGGCGCGGCGTGTCGCACTACCGTGGACGTGTGGAGCGGTCGCTCGAGACCCAGGTCAGCCAGGCGGTGGACGCCTGGCTGAAGTGGCTGCCCCGGTGGGAGCCCTCGACGCATCGGGGGCGCGTCGCCCCGTGCCGCCGCTGCTTCGGATCGCCGGTGCTGTCGGCAGCAGGTCTGGGCGCCGACGTGCCGCACGGTGTGCAGCACGGACTCTCTACCCGCGTGAAGACGATCGTCGACCACTCCGTCGCGGAGTACACCGCGCGGAACCTCCCGATGCTGCAGGCCGAGCTCGACCAGCAGGCCGCCCGCAACCGGGCACGCAGCTACCGCCCCGCGGAGGGCCTCGAGCCGGAGTTCGAGGGGCTTCCACTGGACCCCGACCCCGTGCCGGGGGCGCCGTTCCTCTTCACTGTCTCGGGGCTCGCCGCTCAGGAGGACGCCGACATCCCCGCCCTCCCGCCCCTCTCCGACGAGGCGAAGGCGGCGCTGCGGCAGGAGGTCGGGCTGGCGGATGACTACGCCAACATGATCGGCCGGGAGGTCTGCGCCATCCTGCTCCACCACCGCCTGCGCATCCAGGCGGCCGTGACGGAGTTCGTCGAACCGCAGATCACCGCCATGCTGGAAGAGCTCACGCGGTCGCTCGACGCGCCCTTCGATCCCAACGATCCGGGCCTGCCCACGCTCTGAGGCGTCTGCGCGGAGCGGTCCGGCGTCAAGCATCACGGCCCTCATCAGTCCATTTGTTAGCATGACCGGGCTCACATCGAGTCCGTCGCGTCGCGACGGAGGGGAATCGAACGGGGGGATGCGGGTGCCGACACGCCTGCCCGCCGCGCCTCCGATCCTTCCGGGTCTGGCCTACATCCGCCCGCTCGGCTCGGGCGGCTTCGCCGACGTCTTCCTCTACGAGCAGGACATGCCCCGCCGAAGCGTCGCCGTCAAGGTGCTGCCGAGCGACGTGCGCGACCCCGATCTCCTGCGGATGTTCAACGCCGAGGCCGACGTCCTGGCCCACCTCTCCGCGCATCCTTCGATCGTCACGGTCTACCAGGCGGGAATCTCCGCCGACGGTCGCCCCTACATCGTCATGGAGTACTGCCCGGGCTCCCTCGCCCAGCGGTACCGCGTGGAGCGCATCCCGGTTCCCGAGGTGCTGACGATCGGCGTGAAGATGGCCAGCGCGCTGGAATCCGCCCACCGCGCCGGCCTCGTCCACCGTGACGTCAAGCCCAGCAACATCCTCATCACGACCTTCGGGGCCCCGGTCCTCGCCGACTTCGGCATCTCGTCGTCCCTCGTGCGGTCCACCGCCGACGAGGTGCTCGCGATGAGCGTGCCCTGGAGCGCGCCGGAGGTCGTCGCCGAACAGACTGCGGGAACGATCTCGAGCGAGGTGTGGAGCCTCGGCGCGACGGTGTACTCCCTCCTGGCCGGGCACAGCCCCTTCGAGCGCCGGGAGCGGGGACAGAACACGCGCGAGCAGCTGCGCCGGCGGATCGCCCGGGCCAGCTACACCGACATCCCCCGCGGGGACGTGCCGGCGTCGCTGCAGGCGCTCCTTGCCCGCACGATGAGCCGTGACCCCCGGAGCCGCTTCGCCAGCGCACGCGAGGTCGGCGAGGCGCTGCGGGCGGTGCAGAGCGAACTCGGCCTCCCGACCACCCCGCTCGAGGTCGCGACCGACGAGTGGTCGCCGGCCGGCGCGGTGGACTTCTCCGACGCGTCGCTGCGGGGCCCCGCCCGCACCACCGTCGACCACGGCGGCCGCCGGAAGGTGCGGGCATCGACGGGAGTCGCGGGCCTCGCGCGCGACGAGGACACCGACATCTCCGGCTCCGACCGCCGCCGCCGCGCCGCGCTGCCCTGGGTCCTCGGCGGGGTCGCGCTGGCCGCCGCCGGTGCCGTCGCCGTCACGGCGCTCTTCCTGACGGGGGTGCTGTGATGCGCCGGCGCACGATCGCGGGCCTGACCGCGGGCGTCGCAGCCCTCGCCCTCCTCATCGGCGTCAGCGTCGTGTGGCCGGGGCTCGACGCGCAGGACACGCCCGAGGTCGACACGTCGGTGTGGGCGCTGCAGACCTCGGAGGGGCGCCGATACGCGCGGGTCAACACCGCGATCGGCGAGCTGGACACCGTCCGGAGCGTCAGCAACCCCAGCGCGGTCGCCCAGTCCCCGGCCGGCGCCTTCCTGTTCTCCGACAGCTACAGCAAGCTCACGCGCATCGACGAAGCGCTCCCCATCGATCTCGACGAGGAGACGCTGCGGGCATCCGATTCCACGCCGCCCGGCACGACCGACGTCGTCACGGCGGGCGACTTCGTCGCCTACCGCACCGACACCGCGGCGGTGTACGTCGGAAGGCTCTCGACCGGAGGCGCCGATCAGCTGTCGCCGTTCGCGAAAGAAGACGACGAGGACGCCCCGCAGTACACCGCCGAGGCGCTCGCCCTGAACGAGGAGGGGATGCTCTTCGCCTACTCCTCGGCCGACGGGTCGGTCCTGCGCTACGACGTCGGCGCGGGCGAGGTCGTCGGTCGCGACGCCGTCGCCGACGACGTCGCGAGCCCTGCGCTGACGGCCGCGGGGGAGACGTGGGCGCTCGTGGACCGCGAGGAGGGTCTCGTCCGGCTCCGCGGACGCGACGAGCCCGTCGCGATCGAGCTCACCGGCGACGCGACAGTCAGCGCTGCCGACGCCGATGCCGACGCGGTCTACGTGGCCGGGGAGTCGGGTCTCGTCCGCGTCACCGCCGAGGGAGACGCCGTCAGCGAGGTCGCTCGAAGCGCGCTCGGCGCGCCGGCCGTCCCGATCGTCCACGACGGGGAGGTGTTCGCCGCGTGGCTCGCCGCCGGCGACGTCGGCGGGGTGCTCTGGAGCTCGCGCAGCGGCGAGACCCCGCTGGACTACGGTGCCGCCGACCAGACACTCGGCGACGACCGCCGGCCCGTCTTCGTCGCGACCGCCGACACCGTCATCCTCAACGAGACCCGCAGCGGGTGGGTGTGGACCGTTCCGGAGGGGGAGCTCGTCCCCTCGAGTCAGGACTGGTCGCTCGACGACCGCACCGACCCCGCCGCGGTCCCCAGCGAGGAACAGCTCAGCGTCGTGCTCGACCCGAAGCCGCCGATCGCCGAGCCCGACGCGTTCGGCGTCCGCGCCGGCCGGCTGGCCACCCTCCCGGTGCTTCTGAACGACCACGATCCGAACGAAGACGTCCTCAGCGTCGACCCGACGTCGGTGACAGGCCTCGACCCCGGCTTCGGCACGGTGAGCGTGACGGACGACGCGCAGCGCCTCGCGGTGCGCATCGACCCCGCCGCATCCGGGAGCGCCACGTTCTCGTACGCGGTGACCGACGGCACCGCCGCGGACGGGCTCCGCTCCGAACCCACGACCGTCACCCTGACCGTGTCGGACGGCGACGGCGCGCCGCAGTGGTGCGGCGTCGAGAAGTGCCTGGTCCCGTGGCCCACTCCCGAGGTGGCGCGCGGCGGCACAGTGACCGTCCCGGTGCTGCCCGGATGGGTCGACCCCGACGGCGATCCGCTGCTGCTGCTGTCCGTGGAGAACCCCTCCGGAATCGGGACCGTGGCCTCGACGCCGTCGGGGGACGTCGTCTATCAGCACGCCGACGACGGCTCCGGCGGTGAACAGCTGATCGAGCTGCCGGTGACCGTGGCCGACACCGCGGGGCAGACCTCGGCGAGATCGCTCGTCGTGCGCGTGTCGCCGAACCCCGCGCTGACGGTGCAGTCCTTCGCGGTGGTCGACACGATCGACGCAGGTCTCACGATCGACGTCGCCCCCCACGTGACCGGCACCGCCGGGGCGCTGTCGCTGTCGTCGGTGCGGGTGCTCGACGACGCCGCCGCGAGCGCCACCGTGGTGGGCGACACCACCACGTTCGACTTCGCCGCGCGGGAGCCCGGCAGCTTCAACGTCGGCTTCACGGTGACCGACGGCATCTCGGAGGGGACGGGGACCGTCCGCGTGACGATGCTCGCGCCCGACGCCCCCGCTCAGCTTGCGACGTCCCCGGTCGTCGCGTTCGTGCGGCCGCAGGAGGATGCCACCCTCGACGTGTTCGCGGCCGTGTCGAACCCGACCCGCCGCGTGCTGCTCCTCAGCGACGTCGTCGCCACCGCGGACGAGGGGACCACGCTCTCGGTCGACGCCGTCGGCCAGAACAACCTGCGGGTCTCCGGCACCACCGCGACGGGCGCCGCGGGGCGCCTGGGCACCGTCTCGTATACCGTCAGCGACGGGACCGAAGACGCCGGCGCCCGTGTCGACGGCGAGGCGACCGTCTATCTCCTCCCGCCCGCGCCCGATCTCGCGCCCATCGCCGTGGACGACACCGTCACGGTGCGCGCCGGGGCGCAGATAGACGTCCCGGTGCTCGACAACGACATCTCGCCCGCGGGCGGGCGTCCGAGCCTGGACCCCTCCACGGTCACGTCGTCGTCGGCCGACGCGCTCGCGTTCGCCTCCGGGGACGTGCTGCGGTACCTCGCGCCGACCGAGCCCGGGGACTACGCCGTGGACTACGGCGTGTACACGACGGGGTCGCCGTCGCTCGTGGACACCGCGACAGTCCGCATCCGGGTGCTCGCCGACGAGGCCAACCGCGCGCCGCTCCCGGACACTCTGGAGGGGCGCGTCCTCAGCGGCGGCACCACCACGATCGAGTTCGACGGGTTCGGCATGGACCCCGACGGCGACGTCGTGACGCTCGACCGCATCCTGGAGCAGCCCGCCCGCGGGTCGGCGACCATCTCGGCCGACGGCGAGTCGATCGTCTACTCCGCGCTTCCCGGCGACCGCGGTCAGGTGTCGTTCCGCTATCGCGTCGTCGACGCCGCCGGCACGGCCGGCGAGGGCACGGCACGGGTGGGCATCCTCGACGCGCAGGCCAACCCCAGCCCCGTGACCTTCACCGACTACGTGCAGGTGCAGGCGGGGGAGAAGAACAGCATCCGCGTCAGCCCCCTCGCCAACGACATCGACCCGACGCAGGGTCGCCTCACGATCACCGGTGTGCGGCCCGATCTGCCCGAGACCTTCGTCGAGGACGGGAGCGCGAACCCCGAGTACGCCCGGCTCGACGACCAGATCCTCTCGGTGAGCGACACGGGGGTGGAGATCGCCGCCGGCACCCTACCCGGCACGATGTCCTTCCTCTACGACGTCGAATCGGACTCGGGCAACACCGGTCGCGGTCTCATCGTCGTCAAGGTCGTGCGCGAGAACGTCCCCGACTACCCGATCGTGGCCGACACGGTGCTCACGGCGGAGAATCGCGACGAGTTCTCGGACGGCGTCGACGTGCTCTCGGGCAAGGCCACGTGGTCCCGCGGGGATGTCGACGATCTCGAACTGGGCCTGTGGGGGGATCCGGACGGCGTGACCGCCCAGGGTCGTACGCTCCGCGGCGAGCTCCCCGCGACCACGCGCATCATCCCGTTCGCGGTGACCGGCACCCTGGGCGAGGAGGAGGTCACCACCTACGCCTTCCTCCGCGTCCCCGGCGAGGACGACATGTCGCTGGCGCTTCGCGCGGGCACGTCCCCGCGCGAGGTGCCCGAACTCGAGTCGGTCTCGTTCGACATGACGGACCTCGTCGCGATGCGGCGCGGCTCCCAGATCGAGATCGGAGAGGGCGTGAAGCCCTCGGGGGCGCGACCGGAAGCCGCGTGCGCCGTCGAGTCGGGGACGACGCTGCGCTACGACGCCGGCGCGGGTGCGCCGTGGACCGACGCATGTCAGGTGCCCGTCCGGCTGGCCGGCACCGAGGAGTGGACCACCCTGTCCGTCCCGATCGCGGTGATCGCGCGCGACCCGCAGCCGGAGCTGCGGCCCGGCTCGCTCACGGTGGGCCCGGGGGAGACCGCGACGTTCGACCTGCGCAACATGACGACGTGGCAGCTCGCTCGCGAGGACTGGGGAGCCATCCAGTACAGCGTCGAGTACGCCGGCCCCGCGTTCGAGGTGACCCAGTCGGGCTCGACGGTCACCGTGGTGGGGGCCGACCGAGCGATCCCCGGCAGCGAATCGGCCGCCGTGATCGGCGTGACCAGTCATCCGTCGGTCGCCCCCGCGCGGCTCCTCCTGCGCGTGGGAGCGGCGCCCTCGACGCTCCCGCAGGGCGGATCGGTCACCCAGCAGTGCTCCCAGGCCTCGGGCGGCGGATGCACCATCCCCGTGATCGGCGCCGGCGGCGAGGTCAATCCCCTCCCGCGCACCCCCCTCGAGCTCGTCGACGTCCGGCCCACCGGCGCGTGCGTCGGCGTGAGCTTCCGCGTCGCCTCGGCGACGACCGTGGCGGCGTCCTGGACGCCGGATGCGCCGGGCGCGACCTGCACGGCCTCCTTCACGGTGCGCGACGCGCAGGGCCGCACCACCGCATCCGAGCGCGACGGCCGGATCCTGCTGGATCTGCAGGGCTACCCCAAGGCGCCCGCCGCGATCCGCCAGACCGCCTACGCGGACGGCGCGGTGACGCTGCGCGTCGACGCCGGCGAGTCGCGGCTCGCCTACCCCGGACTGAGCGGCTTCGTCGTCCGGTGGAACGGCACCGAGGTCGCGCGCTGCGGCGTCGACGGGACGTGCCCGGTGATCCCGGCACCGAACGGTGAGCAACGCGAGTACGAGGCGTGGGCGGTCAATGCCGTCGGCGAGTCACGGGGAAGTGTCCGCACCACCGCGTGGGCGTACGACACTCCCGCGACCCCGACGTCGGTGACCTTCGTGCCGACGGGCGACGGCACCGTCCGGCTCTCGATCGCGGGCATCGACTCGGCCGACACCGGGTACCTGCAGATCGCGAGCGCGACGGGCGAGACGACCGATGTCGACGTCGCGCGGGGGGCGGACTCGACGGAGGTGCGGAACTACCGCGTCGGCACCAACGCCGCCACGACGGTGACCGTCACGCCATTCTCCCGCTACTCCCTCCCGCCGGGTCTGGGCGGGCGCCCCTCGGGCGACGCGGCAGTCGTCCAGGCCAACGGCGTCGGTGCACCGCTGAACCCGACCCTGTCCCTGCAGTCGACGCCCGGCGCCGACGGCACGTCGACGATCGTCGCCAGCGCGACCGCGCAGCCCAACGGGACGAACTCCGAGCTGCGGTTCGCGATCGTGCAGGAGGGGCAGCGGTGCGCTCCGCGCGTCGGTGGAGACCGCGAGACCTTCACCGGTTTCGCGGACGGGGAGACCTACCGCTTCACCGTCTGCGTCGAGTCCTGGTACGGGGACCAGTCGTTCGGGCAGGTGACGGCTGCGGGCGAGGTGCGTGCCGAGCAGCGCAGGAACGCTCCGAGCGGATACACCTTCCAGGTCGGGGCCGCCCCGCAGGTGAACGAGTCGAATCGCACGGCCCGGTGGATGATCGACCGGATCAACGAGGGCAGTCCTGCCCCCCGCAACAACGAGGTGCGCTACGAGAACTGGGGCCCCGGGACCTCGGTCTTCGATCAGGATCCGCAGATCCGGGTGTTCTTCCAGCACCGCTTGTGGGGGAGCGAGTCCGACCGCGGGGCGGTGACGCCCGCCCCGGGCGGCGCGCCGTACCAGGTGCAGGCCCGCTGGTCGCTGCAGTCGTGCCAGGGCGGCGGAACACTGGAGGTCGACCGGTCCTCGAGCAACGGCGACGCCAACATCTCGTTCGATTTCGCCAACGTGGTCTACCGTGACGCGAACGGGGACGTCCTCCCCACGAATGCGGAAGCCCCTCGCCAGGTGCCTGCCGAGGCAGCCTCGGTGTCCGGCATCCGCGTCACCGTGGACTGGAGCGCGAAAGGCTGGGGACTGAACAACGCCACCGCCACCTTCGGCGGCGACTGCACACCCGCTGCCGACCCCGACCCGGCCCCCGAAGCCGCCGGCTGACATCCCCGACCCGCACTGAACCGACCCGGAGGACCTCCCCGATGACGACCACCCAAGAGCAGGCGACGTGGTTCGCGTCGACGTTCGCGCAGATCGCCGACAACGTCGAGCGTGCCGTCCTGGGCAAGCGCCGCGTGGTGGAGCTCGTGCTCACCGCGATGCTCAGCGACGGTCACGTGCTGCTGGAGGACGTCCCGGGGACAGGCAAGACGTCGCTCGCCCGCGCGATCGGGCAGTCGGTGCAGGGCACCAACACGCGCATCCAGTTCACCCCCGACCTCCTCCCCGGCGACATCACCGGCATCACGGTGTACGACCAGAAGACCGGGCAGTTCGAGTTCCACTCCGGTCCGATCTTCGCCAACATCGTGCTGGCGGACGAGATCAACCGGGCGAGCCCGAAGACCCAGTCGGCGCTGCTGGAGGTGATGGAGGAGGCCCGCGTCACGATCGACGGCGTCACCCGTCCGGTGGGCGTGCCGTTCCTCGTGCTCGCCACGCAGAACCCCGTCGAGCAGGCCGGCACGTACCGGCTTCCGGAGGCCCAGCTCGACCGGTTCATGATGCGCACCTCGCTCGGCTACCCCGACCACGCCGCGACGGTCCGCATCCTCGACGGCGCGCCGCTGGACACGGCGGAGCTCACCCCGATCATCACGCCGCAGGCGCTCGTCGGAATGGCCGACCTCGCCGCGGAGACCTATGTCGACGCGCTCGTGCTCGACTACATCGCGCGCCTGGTGGATGCCACGCGCTCGGCCGACGAGGTGCGCCTGGGCGTCAGCATCCGCGGTGCCCTCGCCCTCACGCGGGCCACGCGCACCCGCGCGGCGTCGCAGGGGCGCACGTTCGCCACCCCCGACGATGTGAAGGCGCTCGCCGTCTCGGTGCTGTCGCACCGGCTGATCCTGCACCCCGAAGCCGAGTTCGACGGGGTGACGCAGGAGGCCGTCATCGGCCAGGTGCTGCTGGATGTCGCGCCGCCCACCCAGCGCGAGGCCGTATGAGTCTGACGGAGTCGCGTCTCACACGGACGTCCGCCGGGTCGACGTCGTCCCGCACCTCGCTGACGTCGACCTCGACGACGGCGCGGCGCGGGCGCGGGCTCGTGCGGGCGGTCGTGTGGACCACTCTGGCGTGGCGAGCGCTCGTGCGTGCGCTCACCGTCGCCGTGCGCTGGTGCGCGCGCACGGTGCGGCCGGCCGGCGCGCTCGTGACCGTCGCCGCGACCGCGGGGCTCGTGCTCGGGATCACCTTCGGGTGGGTGGAGTGGATGGTCGCGGGCGCGGTGGCGCTTCTCCTGATCGTCATGAGCGTGCCGTTCCTCTTCGGCGCGCGCGCGTACGACGTCTCGCTGTCTCTTGCGCACGAGCGCATCGTCGCCGGGCAGAGCGTCGAAGGCCAGATCGTCGTGCGGAACGAAAGCCGGCGGATGGCGCTGCCCGGGCGCCTGGACATCCCCGTGGGACGCGGCCTCGTCGAGTTCGGTGTGCCGCTGCTGCGCCCGGGCCACACCGTCGCGCAGCCGCTGGAGATCCCCGCGCTTCCCCGCGGAGTGGTGCAGGTCGGCCCCGTGACGACGGTGCGCAGCGACCCGATCGGGCTCCTTCGCCGCGAGCACGCCTTCGACGACGTGCACGAGCTGTACGTGCATCCGCGCACCGTCGGTCTGCCCTCCACCAGCGCCGGCCTCATCCGCGACCTCGAGGGGAACCCCACGCGGCGCCTCGTCGACGCCGACATGTCGTTCCACGCGATCCGCGAGTACACCCCGGGCGACGCGCAGCGCCAGATCCACTGGAAGTCCACCGCCAAGACCGGGCAGCTGATGGTGCGCCAGTACGAGGAGTCCCGGCGCTCCCGGATGGCCGTGGTCCTCGGCACGGCCCAGCAGGAGTACTCCGACGCCGACGAGTTCGAGCTGGCGGTGAGCGCCGCGGCGTCCCTGGGCCTTCGCGCCGTGCGCGACGCGCGCGACCTCGACATCGTCACCGGCTCCGAGATCCCGCGGGTCGTCCGCGGGCGGCTGCGCGCGATCTCGCACATCCCGACGGTCTCGGCGCGCACGATGCTCGACGGCTTCAGCGCCGTCGAGCGCCTGGAGAACACCATGGCCGTGGAGGAGATCTGCCGCCTGGCGTCGGAGGCGAACGAGCGCCTCTCGATCGCCGTGGTCGTCGTGGGCTCGGTCGTCGGCCTCGCGCGGCTGCGTCATGCGGCGCTCGCCTTCCCCGCTGACACGAGCGTGCTGGCGGTGGTCTGCGACGAGCGTGCGCACCCGCGGATGCAGACCCTCGCCGGAGTGTCGGTGCTCACGATCGGCACCCTCGACGACCTGTCGGGGCTGCTCCTGCGGGGAGCGACCTCGTGACGGTCCGGCGGATCGTCGGCGGCTCGCTGTTCGTCGGCGTCACGACACTGGCCGCCGCCGTCGCCGCCTGGCCGGTGTACGCCTCGGGGTCGTTCGCGCTCGTCGCCGCCGTGGGCGCCGTCGTCGGCGCGGGGATCGCTGCGGTGGTCACCTGGCGGCGATGGGGCGCGTGGGTCGTCGCCGCGCTCCTGGCCGGGGCGTTCGTCCTCCTGGCCGTGCCGCTGGCCGTGCCCTCGCGCCTCGGAGGCCCGCCCGAGATCCTCCGCGGGCTGGGCGAGGCGTTCGCCGGCGTCGCGCTGGGCTGGAAGGACCTCGTCACCGTCGACCTGCCCGTCGGCGCCTACCGGAACCTCCTCGTGCCCGCCCTCGTCATCTTCCTCGTCGGCACCTGCGTGGCGCTGCTGCTGTCGTGGCGCACCGACCGGTGGGCGGTCGCCGCCGTCGCGGTGGGCTTCGCGATGCTCGGGTTCGGACTCTTCTTCGGCCGCACGTCGGTCAGCGCGCCGCTGCGCCTCGGGCCGGTCACCCTCTACGCGCCGGTGGAGACGGTGCTCGGTGCCGGGGGGCTGCTCGCGGCCGTCCTGTGGCTCGCGTGGCGCACGCACGACGAGCGCGTGCGGGCGCTCCAGCGGGCGGGAGTGGCCAGCGGCGTCCGCATCTCGCGGCGCCCCTCCCGCACCGACCGACGCCGGACCGTGCTCGGGGCGGCGATGGTCGTCGTCGCCCTCGGAGCGGCCCTCGTCGTCGTGCCGTGGGCCGCGCGCGGCGCCGACCGCGACGTGCTGCGATCGGCGGCGGGTCCCGAACGCGACATCGCCGCAGCAGCCAGCCCGCTGGCGCAGTACCGCGCCCTGTTCGCCGACGACCGCGCCGACGAGGTGCTGTTCCGCATCACGGGGGATGCGCCCGAGCGCGTGCGCGTCGCCGTGCTCGACACCTACGACGGCGAAACCTTCCGCGCCGGAGGCAACGCCGACGCCCCGACGCCGTTCGTGCGCGTCCCGTCCCAGCTCGACGGCGGTGCCGGCACCGCGGTGGACGTCGCCGTCGAGATCGACGCGCTCTCCGGCATCTGGGTGCCGACGGCGGGCAGGCTCACCTCCGTCGACTTCGGCGGACCACGCGCGTCGTCGCTGGCCGACCGCTTCTACTACAGCGCCGCCGCGCAGGCCGGGGTCGAGACGGCCGACGGCGGGTGGGAGACCGGCGACGAGTACCGGCTCCGCGCGGTCGAACCGCGGCCGGTCGATCTCGCCGGCGTGAAGGCGCCCGGCGGCGACACCGCGCTCGTGGAAGCGCCCGACAACCTCGCCCGGTGGGTCGACGAGCACGCCGCCGGCTCCGACGGGGCGGCGCTCGCCGGCCTCGTCGATCTCCTCCGCGAGCGGGGATATCTCAGCCATGCCCTGCAGGTCGACCCCGCCGATCCGCCGTCGTGGATGGAGGGCCTCGGCGGGTACAGCTTCCAGCCGAGCGCGGCGGGGCACTCGCTCGCCCGCGTCGATCAGCTGTTCGAGCGGCTGCTCGAACGCGAGAGCGACCCGCGCGCCGAGGCATCCGGCAACTATGTCGCCGCCGTCGGCGACGACGAGCAGTTCGCCGTCGCGACCGCGCTCATCGCGGGAGAGCTGGGCTTTCCCGCGCGCGTCGTGCTGGGGGCGCGGCTGACCTCGGGCGACCCGGGCGTGGCCACGTGCGAGGACGGCCGGTGCCGAAGCAGCGACCTGTCGGCGTGGACGGAGGTCCGCGGCGACGACGGGCAGTGGGTGCCCATCGACGTGACTCCGCAGTGGAGCCAGTCGCCGAGTCTGGACGTCACCGAGCAGCGCGACCCGGAGAACGTCACCGAGGTGCGCCCCGACACGGTGGAGGAGGTCGTCCCGCCGGAGCCCACCCAGGAGGACACCGCGGCCGACGACGACCGCGACGACGCCGGCGGCTGGGACCTCGCGTGGCTGTGGCCGATCCTCCGCGTCACCGGCATCGTGCTTCTGGTCCTGCTCATCGTGCTGGGTCCCTTCTTCGCCGTCGTGGCGGCGAAGGCCCTGCGACGCCGGAGTCGTCGCCGCGCCCCGGAACCGGCCGTCGCGATCGCCGGCGGCTGGGAGGAGTACGTCGACGCGGGGGTGGATGCCGGTCGCGAAGCCCCGCGCTCCTTCACCCGCCCCGAGTTGGCGGCGACGTTCGCGACGCCCGCCGGCGCACAGCTCGCCGCCGTCGCGGACCGCGCGGTGTTCTCCTCCGAGAGCACCAGCACGGATGACGCGGCGGAGTTCTGGCGCATCGTGGAGACCGAGCGGCACGCGTTGACGCGCGGGCGTGGTCTCTGGCGCAGCATCCTGGCGGCCGTATCGTTGAAATCGTTCGTCCGTCTCGTGGCGCCGCAGGCGTCGGAGCGGATGTCGCGCATGGTCGAGAGGGGGAGGCGCCGCACCACCGGTCGCGGGCGCACAACGTCATGAGTCCCGACTACACAGGAGTGGTCCCGGGGGCGATCATCTCGCTGCTGCTGGTCCTGCTCGTCTACGTATGGATCTCGCTGGCCCTCGCGATGCTCTTCCGCAAGGCGGGGGAGCAGGCCTGGAAGGGCTGGGTCCCGTTCGTCAACTCCGCGACCGTGCTGGGCATCGGCGGGTTCTCGCCATGGCTCATCCTCCTGGTCCTCATCCCCGGCGTCGGGCAGCTGATCGTCTACGTGCTCATGGTCATCGCCGCCTACCGCATCAACCAGAACTTCGGCTACGGCGCGGGAATGACGGTGCTGGCCGCGCTGCTGTTCCCGGTCTGGGCGAGCGTCCTCGGATTCGGGTCGGCGCGGTGGATCGGCGCCCCCGTCGCCGGGCCGGTGCGCACCCCGCAGCCCGACTCGCCGATCCCCTCCCTCGTCGGCGGCTGGGTGCCCACGCCGCTGGGCGTGCCCGGCTACGGCGCGGAGCCGGCCGCCGCCGAGTCGGCCGCGCCCCGCAGCGACGTCGCTCCGCCCGAGCCCGCCCCTCTCCTCGGGCCGTGGGGTCCTCCTCCCGCTCCCCGCGAGAGCGCCGGGCTCCTCTCCGGTCTGTTCGACGACGATGACGAGGACAGTGCCGTCGACCCGGAGGATCGCGTCCCCGACGTCGCGGCGCCTGCCGTCGCGACGTCGTTCGCTCCGCCCGCGGCACCCGGCACTCCTGCGGACACCGCGTTCCCCGCAGCGGGTGCGGAAACGGTCGCCCCGATCTCGTTCGTCCCGGGGGTGCGTGCCACGCCGCCCGAGACGGGTGCCGCGCCCGCTTCCGCGCAGAGCCCTCCGCCGCAGCTGCCCGTCGAGCCCGAGGCGCTCGTCGAGCCCGAGCCGCCTGTCGAGCCGCAGCCGGATGCGCCGCGCGAGGTGTGGCCGGCACCCGTCGCGTGGCCGGCCCCGGAGCCGGGACGTCGATCGGCACCCGAACCCGAGCCGGCGCCCGAGCCCGAGCCCGAGCCCGAGCCGGAACCGGAGCCGACGCCTGAACCAGCGCCGGAGGCCCTCGCGTGGGCGCCCCTGCGCTCCTCCCCCGCAGACGACGACGGATTCCCCGAGCCGTCCGAGGCGGTCTCGGCGGTGGCCGGCGCTCCCGACGCCGGCGCGCCCCGCTCGGCGCGGTCATCGGTCTCCGCGCTCTACGCGCAGCCGGAGATCCCCGCCGAGGAGCAGCCGGTCCCCCCGGCGCTCGGCGGAGCGGCGGCGGCATCGGCTGCCACCCGCCGCGCAGCGCCCGAACAGCCGCCCTCGGCATCCGACGACGACGCGCTCGACCAGACGATCATCGCGCGACGGCGTCGCACCGCGTGGAGGCTCGTCCCGCCGGCCGGCGCACCGATCGACATCGTCGCCGACGTCGTCATCCTCGGGCGGCGACCGGCACCCGACCCGGCCTACCCGAACGCGCAGCTCATCGCCATCGCCGATGAGACCCGCACGGTGTCCAAGACGCACGCGCGCCTCGAGCTGCGCGCCGACACGTGGTACGTCACCGACCTCGGCTCCACCAACGGCGTCCTCTTCGCGACGCTGATGGGCACCGAGGTCGAGGCGCAGCCTGGCCAGGAACTCGAGGCAGGGGAGCGGTTCTTCCTCGGCGACGCCGAGGTGCGGCTGCGCAGAAGCGATTCCTGAGTCCATGTCCACGCCCGACGAAGACCCGGATGCCCCCACGCTGTGGGCCGGGCGGCTGCGTTCCCCGGCTCCGGAGCCGCGCGTCGATCCTGCCGGAGCCCCGTCGGCGGAGCCTGTGGATGACGCGACGGCGATCGCCGCCCGGCGCGCGCCCGCCCCGCCTCGCAGCGACGCGCTGCCGGAGGCCGAGGCGGACCTCGAGGTGGAGGAGGGCTCGACGCGCGTCGCGCGGCGGGAGACGCGCCGCCGATCCACGCGTCTTCCCGATGAGGAGACGATCGCGCGCCTGCGGCCCGGGTCGACCGAGCCGGCCGTTGCCGGGGCGGGGCCCGGGCGGCGCACAGCGCGGGTCCCGGATGCGGACGCGCACGAGATCTACCGCCCGCGCGCGGCGGAGCCGGCGATGGTCGAACGACGACCGCCCGCGGTCCGTGAGCCGCAGCATCCGGTCGCGCCCGCCCGCAGCGGCGGGGCGCGAGCGCGCGTCGTCTGGATCGTCGGTGCGGTCGCGGCGATGATCGTGGTCGCGGCGGCGATCACCGTGCTCCTGCTCGCTGTGGGCTGAATCCCGCGTTTGCCACCCCTCCCGCACGCGCGTATCATTGATCGGGTGTGCGCACACGCGCGCCCTGCGTCGTGCCTCGGTGCGAAGCGGGAACGCGGAATCATGCACATCGAACGGGACCGGCCTGCGAACAGGTCGCCCCCACGGCATATCCACCACGACAAACGCGACAGTCTTCTGGCGCGCCGGTGGGTTTGTGGTGAAACCACACCGCTGTCACCGTGCAGCGCAATCAAGGAGAGAACGTGCCAACCATTCAGCAGCTGGTGCGCAAGGGTCGCGCCCCGAAGGTCGCGAAGACCAAGGCGCCCGCCCTCAAGTCGAACCCGCAGCAGGCGGGCGTCTGCACCCGCGTGTACACCACCACGCCCAAGAAGCCGAACTCGGCGATGCGCAAGGTCGCTCGTGTGAAGCTGCGCAACGGCACCGAGGTGACCGCGTACATCCCCGGTGAGGGCCACAACCTGCAGGAGCACTCGCTCGTGCTGGTGCGCGGCGGCCGTGTGAAGGACCTTCCCGGTGTCCGCTACAAGATCGTCCGTGGCGCCCTGGACACCCAGGCCGTGAAGAACCGTAAGCAGGCTCGCAGCCGCTACGGCGCGAAGAAGGGCTGAGAACCATGCCTCGTAAGGGTCCCGCCCCGAAGCGTCCCGTCGTCAACGACCCGGTGTACGGCGCTCCCGTCGTCACGCAGCTGGTCAACAAGATCCTCATCGACGGCAAGAAGTCGCTGGCCGAGTCGATCGTCTACGACGCCCTCCGCGGCGTCGAGTCGAAGAACGGTCAGGATGCCGTCGCCACCCTCAAGAAGGCGCTGGACAACGTCCGCCCCACTCTCGAGGTCAAGTCGCGCCGCGTCGGCGGTTCGACCTACCAGGTTCCGGTCGAGGTCAAGCCTCACCGCGCCAACACCCTCGCCCTCCGCTGGCTCGTCAGCTACGCCAAGGGTCGTCGTGAGAAGACCATGACGGAGCGCCTCCAGAACGAGATCCTGGATGCCTCGAACGGCCTCGGTGCCGCGGTGAAGCGCCGCGAGGACACCCACAAGATGGCCGAGTCGAACCGCGCCTTCGCGCACTACCGCTGGTAAATCAGCTCATCCGGCGCCCGGTGGGGATGACCTCCCCGCCGGGCGCCATCAAGACGTAAGGAAACCCCGTGGCACAAGAAGTGCTCACCGACCTCCACAAGGTCCGCAACATCGGCATCATGGCGCACATCGATGCCGGCAAGACGACGACGACCGAGCGCATCCTCTTCTACACGGGCGTCAACCACAAGATCGGCGAAACGCACGACGGCGCTGCCACCACCGACTGGATGGAGCAGGAGCAGGAGCGTGGCATCACGATCACCTCCGCCGCGGTGACGTGCTTCTGGGAAGGCACCCAGATCAACATCATCGACACGCCCGGCCACGTCGACTTCACCGTCGAGGTGGAGCGGTCGCTGCGCGTGCTCGACGGCGCCGTCGCCGTGTTCGACGGCAAGGAGGGCGTGGAGCCCCAGTCCGAGACCGTGTGGCGTCAGGCCGACAAGTACAACGTCCCGCGCATCTGCTTCGTCAACAAGATGGACAAGCTCGGCGCCGACTTCTACTTCACGATCGACACGATCGTCAACCGGCTGAAGGCCAAGCCCCTCGTGCTGCAGATCCCGATCGGCGCCGAGAACGACTTTATCGGGGTCGTCGACCTCGTCTACATGCGCGCACTCGTGTGGCCCGGCGATGCCAAGGGCGATGTGACCATGGGTGCGAAGTACGAGATCCAGGAGATCCCCGCCGACCTCGCCGACAAGGCCGCCGAGTACCGCGAGAAGCTGCTCGAGACCGTCGCCGAGTCCGACGAGGTGCTGCTCGAGAAGTACTTCGGTGGCGAGGAGCTCACGCCCGAGGAGATCAAGGGCGCGATCCGCAAGATGACGATCGCCTCCGAGGTCTACCCGGTCCTGTGCGGCTCGGCGTTCAAGAACCGCGGCGTGCAGCCCATGCTGGACGCGGTCGTGGACTACCTGCCCACCCCGCTGGACGTTCCGGCGATCGAGGCGCACGACCCGAAGAACGAAGAGACGATCATCCAGCGTCACGCCGACCGCGACGAGCCGTTCGCGGCGCTGGCGTTCAAGGTCGTCACGCACCCCTTCTTCGGCCGTCTGACCTACATCCGCGTGTACTCCGGTCACCTGGACTCCGGCTCGCAGGTCGTCAACTCGACCAAGGGCAAGAAGGAGCGCATCGGGAAGATCTTCCAGATGCACGCCAACAAGGAGAACCCGGTCGACTCCGTCACCGCGGGCCACATCTACGCCGTGATCGGCCTCAAGGACACCACCACCGGTGACACCCTCTCGGATTCCGCCAACCAGGTGGTCCTCGAGTCGATGACGTTCGCCGACCCGGTGCTCGAGGTCGCGATCGAGCCGAAGACCAAGGCCGATCAGGAGAAGCTGGGCATCGCGATCCAGAAGCTGGCCGAAGAGGACCCGACCTTCCGCGTCGAGCAGAACCACGAGACGGGTCAGACCGTCATCAAGGGCATGGGCGAGCTGCACCTCGACATCATGGTCGACCGCATGAAGCGGGAGTTCAAGGTCGAGGCCAACGTCGGAAAGCCGCAGGTGGCGTACCGCGAGACGATCAAGAAGACAGTCGAGCGTCACGACTACACGCACAAGAAGCAGACCGGTGGGTCCGGCCAGTTCGCGAAGATCCAGTTCGCGATCGAGCCTCTCGAGGTCACGGCCGACAAGACGTACGAGTTCGAGAACAAGGTCACCGGTGGCCGCATCCCGCGCGAGTACATCGAGCCGACCAACCAGGGCTTCCAGGACGCGATGAACGTCGGCGTGCTCGCCGGATACCCGATCGTGGGTGTCAAGGCGATCCTCCTCGACGGCGCCTCGCACGACGTCGACTCCTCGGAGATGGCGTTCAAGATCGCGGGTTCGATGGGCTTCAAGGAGGCCCTCCGCAAGGCGAACCCGGTGATCCTCGAGCCGATCATGGCCGTGGAGGTGCGCACGCCGGAGGAGTACATGGGCGACGTCATCGGCGACCTGAACAGCCGCCGAGGTCAGATCCAGTCCATGGAGGACGCCTCGGGCGTGAAGGTGGTCCGTGCCAACGTGCCGCTGTCCGAGATGTTCGGCTACATCGGCGACCTGCGGTCGAAGACCTCGGGCCGCGCCGTGTACTCGATGACCTTCGACAGCTACGCCGAGGTTCCCCGCAACGTCGCCGACGAGATCGTCCAGAAGGCCAAGGGCGAGTAATCGCCCCTTCTGACACATAACTTCACATTCACTAGACTGAACCCAACCCCGTAGACGACCGGTCGCAATCCAGTGCCCGGAACCTCTACACGACCGTCCTGAGGAGGACCCAGTGGCTAAGGCCAAGTTCGAGCGGACCAAGCCGCACGTGAACATCGGAACGATCGGTCACGTCGACCACGGCAAGACCACGCTCACCGCCGCGATCTCGAAGGTGCTCGCCGACAAGTACCCGTCGGCCACCAACGTTCAGCGCGACTTCGCGTCGATCGACTCGGCGCCCGAAGAGCGCCAGCGCGGTATCACCATCAACATCTCGCACGTCGAGTACGAGACCCCGAAGCGTCACTACGCCCACGTCGACGCCCCGGGCCACGCTGACTACATCAAGAACATGATCACCGGTGCCGCTCAGATGGACGGCGCGATCCTCGTGGTCGCGGCGACCGACGGCCCGATGGCTCAGACCCGTGAGCACGTTCTGCTCGCCAAGCAGGTCGGCGTGCCGTACCTGCTCGTCGCGCTGAACAAGGCCGACATGGTCGACGACGAGGAGATCCTCGAGCTCGTCGAGCTGGAGGTGCGCGAGCTGCTGTCCAGCCAGGACTTCGACGGTGACAACGCCCCCGTCGTCCGCGTCTCGGGCCTCAAGGCTCTCGAGGGCGACGAGAAGTGGGTGAACTCGATCGTCGAGCTCATGGAGGCCGTCGACGAGTCGATCCCCGACCCGGTGCGCGACAAGGACAAGCCGTTCCTGATGCCGATCGAGGACGTCTTCACGATCACCGGTCGTGGAACCGTCGTCACGGGCCGCGCCGAGCGTGGCACGCTGGCCATCAACTCCGAGGTCGAGATCGTCGGCATCCGCCCGACGCAGAAGACCACGGTGACCGGTATCGAGATGTTCCACAAGCAGCTCGACGAGGCGTGGGCCGGCGAGAACTGCGGTCTGCTCCTTCGCGGCACCAAGCGTGACGACGTCGAGCGCGGCCAGGTCGTCGTGAAGCCCGGTTCGGTCACGCCCCACACCAACTTCGAGGGCACGGCGTACATCCTGTCCAAGGACGAGGGTGGCCGTCACAACCCGTTCTTCACGAACTACCGCCCGCAGTTCTACTTCCGCACCACCGACGTCACCGGCGTCATCACGCTGCCCGAGGGCACCGAGATGGTCATGCCCGGCGACACCACGGAGATGTCGGTCGAGCTCATCCAGCCGATCGCCATGGAAGAGGGCCTCGGCTTCGCGATCCGTGAGGGTGGCCGCACCGTCGGCGCCGGCACGGTGACGAAGATCCTCAAGTAATTCCATCCACGGATCAGGGGTCGGGCCTTCGGGCTCGGCCCCTTTTTCGCGTCCGGGCGCACCCTTACGCCACGGCGAATGTTTCGGTAAAGATTTTGTGTGCGAGTTGTGATTTGGCTGAGAACCCGGATACCGTGGCAAAGGAAGACAGGGAAAGGTGCCGCTTTCTCGTCCGGTCCCAGCGGACGAATCATCGCATCCTGCTTCATTCCCCAGAACAAACCCAATGCATCGGAGTCACCCATGAAGAGCCTTCGCCTCAGGATCGCGGCGGTGCTCGTCGCCACCGGCGCCCTGACTGCCATCCCCCTGGCGGCCAACGCCTACCCGCCGTCGCAGCCCTCGCCGTCGCCCACCGTCACGACCGCCCCCGGCGGCGCCGTGGTCGGGTCGAGCACGGTGGCCCCCGGCGGGACCGTCACTGTCGCGTTCAGCGGATTCCAGCCGAACGAGCAGGTCACCTTCTTCCTCAGCGGTGAGAACGCCTCCGGCGCGCGCCTCGCCGCCGTGCAGGCGGTGTTCCAGTCGAACGTCAACCTGGGAACCCGCGCAGCGGACGGCTCCGGTGCGGTCACCGTCCGCGTCGTGCTTCCGAGCAACGCCAGCGGCACCTACACGCTGACGGCCGACGGCGCGGTCAGCCCCAACGTCTCCACGACCTTCTCGGTCGCCGGCGGCCTTCCCCCGACCGGTATCGACGCGGCGTCGATGACCGGCGTGTGGATCGGCGGCGGCGCGCTCCTGGCCGCCGGTATCGCGGTCACCAGCGTCGCGGTCATCCGTCGTCGCCAGGCCGAGCAGGCCTGACCCGCTTTCCTCGGCGGCCCCTCGTCTTCGGACGGGGGGCCGTCGTCGTGCGCTTGGCAAGTCCTTCCGTCACCCCGGCGCGCCGGGTCACAATGGCCCGGTAACCCACCGAGGAGGATGACATGGGCGTGGACGACATCGTCAACAAGGGCAAGCAGCTGTTCGAGCAGAACCGCGACAAGATCGACGAAGCCCTCAAGAGCGAGAAGGCCGAGGATGTGAGCGATCGCTTCCTCGACGGTGCCGCCGAGGCCGTGAAGAAGGTCGTGCCGGAGCAGCACCGCGCGAAGGTCGACGAGACGCGCGCGAACGTCGACAAGCACATCGGCAACGAGTAGCCGAGCCTGTTCTCCGCGCCGCCCGCGGATATCGCGACACGCCCGGGTTTGCGACACGCCCGGGCGACACGTAGACTAATCCAGTTCCACATTCCGGGAGCCGCTTCGTGTGTGCTCCGGATCACTGCCAGGGCAGTGCATAGGCAGCGCTCACGCGCACAGGCCTAGGCCGCGGGCAGCAGAACAGCCAAATACCCCAACCTTCGGACGGGGCTGCCGCGCGTCCGCGCGCGGTCTGACAGCAGAACAGCGGTGCCGCCTCGCTCGCCAGAGCGACGAAGTGCCAGGCGCGGGAGCGCCACGTGCGTCCAATGCCACCCGGGTATGACGCGAGAAAGAGAGTGAGCAGACAATGGCGGGACAGAAGATCCGCATTCGCCTGAAGTCGTACGACCACGCGGGGCTCGACAGCTCCGCGCGCAAGATCGTCGACACCGTGACCCGCGCCGGCGCCACCGTCGTCGGCCCCGTGCCGCTGCCGACGGAGAAGAACGTCGTCGTCGTCATCCGGTCGCCCCACAAGTACAAGGACAGCCGCGAGCACTTCGAGATGCGCACCCACAAGCGCCTCATCGACATCATCGACCCGACGCCCAAGGCCGTCGACTCGCTGATGCGTCTCGACCTCCCGGCCGACGTCAACATCGAGATCAAGCTCTGAGGTCCGACATGGCACAGTCACACTCAGAACAGGTCAACTCCAAGGTCTCCAAGGGCCTGCTGGGCACCAAGCTCGGCATGACCCAGGTGTGGGACGCGAACGGCAAGCTCGTTCCCGTCACCGTCATCGAGGTCGCCCCCAACGTGGTCACCCAGGTCCGTACGCCCGAGAAGGACGGCTATAACGCCGTGCAGATCGCCTACGGCCAGATCGACCCCCGCAAGGTGAACAAGCCGCTGACCGCCCACTTCGAGGCAGCCGGCGTCACCCCCCGCCGCCACCTCACCGAGGTTCGCACCGCGGATGCTGCTGACTACTCACTCGGTCAGGAGCTCACGGTCGAGGGCCTCTTCGAGGCCGGCCAACTGGTCGACGTCGTCGGCACCAGCAAGGGCAAGGGCACCGCGGGTGTCATGAAGCGCCACAACTTCAAGGGCGTCTCCGCTTCGCACGGTTCGCACCGCAACCACCGCAAGCCCGGTTCGATCGGCGCCTCGTCGACGCCGAGCCGCGTGTTCAAGGGCATGCGCATGGCCGGCCGTATGGGTGGCGAGCGCGTGACCGTCCTCAACCTCACGGTGCACGCCGTCGACGCCGAGAAGGGTCTGCTGCTCGTCAAGGGCGCCGTGCCCGGCGCGCGCGGCCGCATCGTCTACGTCCGCAACGCAGTGAAGGGTGCCTGATCCACATGGCTGACTCCACGCTCACCGTCGTTCAGGCGGACGGGAAGAAGGCCGGATCGGTCGAGCTTCCCGCTGCCCTGTTCGACGTCAAGACGAACATCCCGCTCATCCACCAGGTCGTCGTCGCGCAGCGCGCGGCGGCTCGCCAGGGCACGCACTCGACCAAGCGTCGCGGCGAGGTCTCGGGCGCGGGCCGCAAGCCTTTCAAGCAGAAGGGCACGGGTAACGCCCGTCAGGGTTCGATCCGTGCGCCGCACATGACCGGCGGTGGCATCGTCCACGGCCCGAAGCCGCGTGACTACTCGCAGCGCACTCCCAAGAAGATGATCGCGGCGGCGCTGCTCGGCGCTCTGAGCGACCGCGCTCGCGGGGACCGCCTGCACGTCATCGACTCGTTCGGCATCGAGGGCGCGCCGTCCACCAAGGCCGCCGCATCCGTGCTCTCGGCCCTGGCCCCGGCGCAGCGCAACGTCCTCGTGGTGATCGAGCGCGGCGACGAACTCGCCGTCAAGAGCGTGCGCAACCTCGCGTACGTGCACGTGCTGAGCTTCGACCAGCTGAACGCCTACGACGTGCTCGTCTCCGACGACATCGTCTTCACCAAGGCCGCCTACGACGCCTTCGTGGCGTCCAAGAGCGCCACCACCGAGGAGGTCTCGGCATGACCGCCGTGAACAAGGACCCGCGCGACATCATCCTCAAGCCGGTCGTCTCCGAGAAGAGCTACGGGCTCATCGACGAGGGCAAGTACACGTTCTACGTCGACACCCGCGCCTCCAAGACCGAGATCAAGCTCGCCATCGAGAAGATCTTCGGCGTCAAGGTCGCCGCGGTGAACACGCTGAACCGCCCGGGCAAGGCCCGTCGCACCCGCTTCGGCACCGGCAAGCGCAAGGACACCAAGCGCGCGATCGTCACGCTGAAGTCCGGCACCATCGACATCTTCACGGCAGTCGGCTGACGGTCGGGACAGAGGACTCACACACATGGCTATTCGCAAGTACAAGCCCACGACCCCGGGTCGTCGCGGTTCGTCGGTGGCGGACTTCGCTGAGATCACCCGATCGACGCCCGAGAAGTCGCTGCTGCGCCCGCTGAGCAAGACCGGTGGTCGCAACAACCAGGGCCGCATCACGACCCGTCACATCGGTGGCGGTCACAAGCGTCAGTACCGTCTGATCGACTTCCGTCGCAACGACAAGGACGGCATCGACGCCAAGGTCGCTCACATCGAGTACGACCCCAACCGCACCGCGCGCATCGCGCTGCTGCACTACGTCGACGGCGAGAAGCGCTACATCCTCGCGCCGAACAAGCTGTCGCAGGGCGATGTGGTGGAGTCGGGCCCCGGCGCCGACATCAAGCCCGGCAACAACCTGCCGCTGCGCAACATCCCCACCGGTACCGTGATCCACGCCATCGAGCTCCGCCCCGGCGGCGGTGCGAAGATGGCGCGCTCGGCCGGTGCGTCGGTTCGCCTCGTGGCGAAGGACGGCCCGTACGCGCAGCTTCGTCTGCCCTCGGGCGAGATCCGCAACGTCGACGCGCGCTGCCGCGCGACGATCGGCGAGGTCGGCAACGCCGAGCAGTCGAACATCAACTGGGGCAAGGCCGGTCGCAAGCGCTGGAAGGGCGTGCGCCCGACCGTCCGCGGTGTCGCGATGAACCCGGTCGACCACCCGCACGGTGGTGGTGAGGGCAAGACCTCCGGTGGACGTCACCCGGTGACGCCGTGGGGACAGCCTGAGGGCCGTACCCGCCACGCCAACAAGGAAAGCGACAAGCTCATCGTCCGCCGTCGCACGGCCGGCAAGAAGCGCAAGTAGGTAGGAACAGAAGATGCCACGCAGTCTCAAGAAGGGCCCCTTCGTCGACGAGCACCTGCTTCGCAAGGTCGTGTCGCAGAACGAGGCGGGTTCGAAGAACGTCATCAAGACCTGGTCACGTCGCTCGATGATCATCCCGGCCATGCTGGGCCACACGATCGCCGTGCACGACGGACGCAAGCACATCCCTGTGTTCGTGACCGAGACCATGGTCGGCCACAAGCTGGGCGAGTTCGCCCCCACCCGCACCTTCCGCGGCCACGTGAAGGACGACAAGAAGGGCCGCCGCCGCTGACGCGGGGCGCTGAGAGGAGAGAGAAATGGTGGAGTCCATCGCACGTGTGCGACACATCCGCGTGACCCCTCAGAAGGCTCGTCGTGTCGTCGCCCTCATCAAGGGCAAGCAGGCCCAGGAGGCCCTGGCCATCCTGAAGTTCGCGCCGCAGAGCGCGAGCGAGCCCATCTACAAGCTCGTCGCCTCGGCGATCGCGAACGCTCGCGTGAAGTCCGACGCCGCGAACGAGTACCTGGACGACGCCGACCTGTACGTGAAGAACGCGTACGTCGACGAGGGCACGACGCTCAAGCGCTTCCAGCCCCGTGCGCAGGGTCGCGCGTTCCAGATCAAGAAGCGCACCAGCCACATCACGGTCGTCCTCTCGACGCCCGAGGATGCTGCTGCCGACGCCCCGACCACCCAGAAGGCGAGCAAGTAATGGGCCAGAAGGTCAACCCGTACGGCTTCCGCCTCGGCATCACCACGGACCACGTGTCGCGCTGGTTCTCCGACTCGACGAAGCCGGGCCAGCGTTACGCCGACTACGTGGCCGAGGACATCAAGATCCGCAAGCTCCTGCAGACCCAGCTCGACCGGGCCGGCGTCAGCAACATCGAGATCGAGCGCACGCGTGACCGCGTCCGCGTCGACATCCACACCGCCCGCCCGGGCATCGTGATCGGCCGCCGCGGCGCCGAGGCCGAGCGCATCCGCGCCGACCTCGAGAAGCTCACCGGCAAGCAGATCCAGCTGAACATCCTCGAGGTGAAGAACCCCGAGGCCGACGCCCAGCTGGTGGCACAGGGCATCGCGGAGCAGCTCTCGGCTCGTGTGGCGTTCCGCCGCGCGATGCGCAAGGGCCTCCAGGGTGCCCAGCGCGCCGGTGCCAAGGGCGTCCGCGTCCAGGTGTCCGGCCGTCTCGGCGGCGCCGAGATGAGCCGCTCGGAGTTCTACCGCGAAGGCCGTGTGCCCCTGCACACCCTGCGGGCGAACATCGACTACGGCTTCTACGAGGCGAAGACAACCTTCGGCCGCATCGGCGTGAAGGTCTGGATCTACAAGGGCGACCTCACCAACAAGGAGCTCGCACGCGAGCAGGCCAACGCGCCGAAGTCCCGCGGTCGTGACGACCGCGGTGGCGACCGTCGTCGCGGCCCCCGCAACGAGGCCCCCGTGGCAGAAGGAGCGTCGGCGTAATGCTCATCCCCCGCAAGGTCAAGTACCGCAAGCAGCACCACCCGGGTCGCTCGGGTCAGGCCACCGGCGGCACGAAGGTCTCCTTCGGCGAGTTCGGCATCCAGGCGCTGACCCCCGCGTACGTGACGAACCGTCAGATCGAGTCCGCTCGTATCGCGATGACCCGTCACATCAAGCGCGGCGGCAAGGTGTGGATCAACATCTACCCCGACCGTCCGCTCACCAAGAAGCCGGCCGAAACCCGCATGGGTTCCGGTAAGGGTTCGCCGGAGTGGTGGGTCGCAAACGTCAAGCCGGGTCGCGTCCTGTTCGAGGTCGCCGGTGTCAACGAGGAACTCGCTCGTGAAGCACTGACCCGTGCCATCCACAAGCTGCCTCTCAAGGCACGCATCATCAAGCGCGAGGAGGGCGACGCGTAATGGCGATCGGCACCAAGACGCTCGCTCCGAGCGAGCTCGACACGTTCGAAGACCAGCGTCTCGTCGAAGAGCTGCGCAAGGCCAAGGAAGAGCTGTTCAACCTGCGCTTCCAGTCGGCCACCGGCCAGCTCGAGAGCCACGGCCGCATCCGCGCCGTCAAGCGCGACATCGCGCGGCTGTACACCGTGATCCGTGAGCGCGAGCTCGGCATCCGTGCCACGCCCGCTCCCGTCGCGGCGACGAAGGCGAAGAAGACCAAGGCCAAGAAGGCGGATGCCGCTGACGAGGCCGCGAAGGAAGAGGCCGAGTGATGGCTGAGACCACCGAGAAGAAGGCGCCGGCGCGCAAGCCGGCGTCGAAGACTGCCCAGACGGCGACCGCCGCGAAGGCCGCCGCCGTCGAGCCCACGCAGGCCGCGGGGCACGAGAGCTCCGCGCACGACGTGCGCGACGCCGACGCCCGCGGATATCGCAAGGCCCGCCGTGGCTACGTCGTGAGCGACAAGATGGACAAGACGATCGTCGTCGAGGTCGAGGACCGCGTGAAGCACCCCCTCTACGGGAAGGTCATCCGTCGCACCTCCAAGGTGAAGGCGCACGACGAGGGCAACACCGCCGGGATCGGCGACCTGGTTGTCATCAACGAGACCCGCCCGCTCAGCGCCACCAAGCGCTGGCGCCTGGTCGAGATCGTGGAGAAGGCCAAGTGATCCAGAACGAATCGCGCCTCAAGGTCGCCGACAACACCGGCGCCAAGGAGCTGCTCACCATTCGCGTGCTCGGCGGCTCCAACCGCCGCTACGCGGGCCTGGGCGACGTCATCGTCGCCACGGTCAAGGACGCGATCCCCGGCGGCAACGTCAAGAAGGGTGACGTGGTCAAGGCCGTCGTCGTCCGCGTCGTCAAGCAGACCCGTCGTCCCGACGGCTCGTACATCAAGTTCGACGAGAACGCCGCCGTCATCCTGAAGAGCGACGGGGAGCCCCGCGGCACCCGCATCTTCGGACCGGTCGGCCGTGAGCTTCGCGACAAGAAGTTCATGAAGATCGTCTCGCTCGCCCCGGAGGTCATTTGATCATGGCGAAGATCAAGAAGGGCGACCTGGTTCAGGTCATCTCGGGCCCCAAGCCCGAGCGCGGCGGAGACCGCGGTAAGCAGGGCAAGGTCCTCGAGGTCCTCGTCGAGCAGAACCGCGTGATCGTCGAGGGCGTGAACTACGTCACCAAGCACACCCGCGTCGGCCAGACCCAGCGCGGCACCAAGACCGGTGGCATCGAGACGTACGAAGCCCCCATCCACATCTCCAACGTCGCCCTCGTCGACCCCTCGACCAAGAAGCCGACCCGCGTCGGTCACCGCGTCGAGGAGCAGGTCAAGGACGGCGTGAAGCGCACGGTCCGCGTGCGCTTCGCCAAGAAGTCAGGCAAGGACCTCTGAACATGAGCACCACTGCCGTGGAGGCTGGCAAGATCCAGCCCCGCCTGAAGCAGAAGTACAACTCCGAGATCAAGAAGGCGCTGCAAGAGGAGTTCGGCTACGCGAACGTCATGCAGACCCCTCGACTGGTCAAGGTGGTCGTCAACACCGGTGTCGGTGAGGCAGCGCGCGACAGCAAGGTGATCGATGGTGCGGTCGACGACCTCACCAAGATCACCGGGCAGAAGCCGATCGTCACCAAGGCCCGCAAGTCCATCGCGCAGTTCAAGCTCCGCGAGGGTCAGGCCATCGGCGCGCACGTCACCCTTCGCGGTGACCGCGCGTGGGAGTTCGTCGACCGTCTCGTCAACCTGGCGCTTCCCCGCATCCGCGACTTCCGCGGCCTGTCGGGCGCCCAGTTCGACGGCCACGGCAACTACACCTTCGGCCTGCAGGAGCAGTCGGTCTTCCACGAGATCGACCAGGACAAGATCGACCGCGTCCGCGGCTTCGACATCACGATCGTCACCACGGCGAAGACGGATGACGAGGGCCGGTCGCTGCTGCGTCAGCTCGGCTTCCCGTTCCGCAACGAGGACGCCCAGGCGTAACACCCCCATCCATGGAAGGTCGCCTGTCGCGTAACGGCAGCCGATACCTCATGAACGAAAGAAGAACCCCATGACGATGACAGACCCGGTCGCAGACATGCTGACCCGTCTGCGCAACGCGAACTCGGCGCACCACGACTCCGTATCGCTGCCGAGCTCCAAGCTCAAGACCCACATCGCCGAGATCCTCCAGCAGGAGGGCTACATCTCGGAGTGGCGCGTCGAGGACGCACGCGTCGGCCAGACCCTCACGCTCACGCTGAAGTACGGCCCGAACCGCGAGCGGTCGATCGCCGGCATCAAGCGCGTGTCGAAGCCCGGCCTCCGCGTCTACGCCAAGTCGACCGAGATCCCCACGGTTCTCGGCGGCCTCGGCGTCGCCATCCTGTCCACCTCCTCTGGCCTCCTCACGGACCGTCAGGCCGAGCAGAAGGGCGTGGGCGGGGAAGTCCTCGCCTACGTGTGGTGATCTGACATGTCGCGAATCGGACGTCTTCCCATCGACATCCCGGCCGGCGTCACCGTCTCGGTGACCGGTTCGGATGTCTCCGTCAAGGGCCCGAAGGGCGAGCTGAACCTCACGGTCGCGCGTCCTCTCGAGGTCAAGGTCGAGGACAACCAGGTGATCGTCACCCGTCCCGACGACGAGCGCGAGTCTCGGTCGCTGCACGGCCTGACCCGCACGCTCATCAACAACAACATCATCGGCGTCACCCAGGGCTACACCAAGGGCCTCGAGGTCGTCGGCACGGGCTACCGTGTCGCCCAGCGCGGCGGCTCGATCGAGTTCGCGCTCGGCTTCTCGCACCCCGTGCTCGTCGACCCCCCTGCCGGCATCACGTTCGCGGTCGAGGGCAACAACCGAGTGACCGTGAGCGGCATCGACAAGCAGGCCGTCGGTGAGGCCGCCGCGAACATCCGCAAGATCCGCAAGCCCGAGCCGTACAAGGGCAAGGGTGTGCGCTACGCGGGCGAGGTCGTCCGCCGCAAGGCCGGAAAGGCTGGTAAGTAACCATGGCTGTGCAGTCGAAGTCCGTCGCACGCGCACGGCGTCACGCCCGCCTTCGCAAGAAGGTCGTGGGTACCGAGGTTCGTCCTCGCCTGGTCGTGACCCGCTCCGCACGCCACGTGTTCGTCCAGCTCGTCGACGACAGCAAGGGCCACACCGTGGCCTCTGCATCCACCCTCGAGGCGGACCTCCGCACGCTCGACGGTGACAAGACCGCCAAGGCCCGCAAGGTCGGCGAGCTCGTCGCCGAGCGCGCCAAGGCCGCCGGCGTCACCGACGTCGTCTTCGACCGAGGTGGCAACCGCTACGCAGGTCGTGTCGCCGCGATCGCCGAGGGCGCCCGCGAAGGAGGGCTGAACCTGTGAGTGATGTGACCAATAACCAGGAGACCGAAGTGACCGACACCGCGCCGGCGACGACCGAGACGGCCACGGCCGGCTCGACCGACGCCAACCGCGAGCCTCGCGAGGCCCGCCGCGGCGGCCGCGAGCGCAGCCAGACCCGTGGCGACCGCGGATCCCGCGACCGCAACGAGAGCCAGTTCCTCGAGCGCGTCGTCACGATCAACCGCGTGTCGAAGGTCGTCAAGGGCGGTCGCCGCTTCAGCTTCACGGCGCTCGTCGTCGTGGGCGATGGCAACGGCGTCGTCGGCGTCGGCTACGGCAAGGCCCGCGAGGTGCCGCTAGCGATCTCGAAGGGTGTCGAAGAGGCCAAGCGCAACTTCTTCCGCGTGCCCCGTGTCGGCTCCACCATCCCGCACCCGGTGCAGGGTGAGGCCGCTGCCGGTGTCGTGCTGCTCCGCCCCGCCGCCGCCGGTACCGGCGTCATCGCCGGTGGCCCGGTGCGTGCGGTGCTCGAGTGCGCCGGCATCCACGATGTGCTCTCGAAGTCGCTCGGCTCGTCGAACACCATCAACATCGTGCACGCGACAGTCGAGGCGCTCAAGAGCCTCGAGGAACCCCGTGCCGTGGCCGCGCGCCGCGGACTCGAGTACGACGCGGTCGTCCCCGGCATCATCATCCGCAACGAAGCCAAGGCTGCCGCTGCGGCGAAGGCAGGTGTCTGATGGCCAGCAGGCTGAAGGTGACCCAGGTCAAGTCCAAGGTGAGCGAGAAGCAGAACCAGCGTGACACGCTGCGCTCGCTCGGTCTGAAGCGGATCGGCGACTCCGTCGTCCGTCCCGACGACGCGCAGACGCGCGGCTACGTTCAGACCGTCGCTCACCTCGTGAAGGTTGAGGAGATCGACTGATGGCTGAGAACGAAAGCGTCGAGGCTGACAAGCCCGCCAAGAAGGCTCCCGCGCGCAAGCCGGCCGCCGCCAAGGCGACGAAGACCGCGGAGAAGCAGGCGCCCGCCTCGCGTCCCGGCGTGCTCAAGGTGCACCACCTGCGTCCGGTCCCCGGAGCCCACACCGCCAAGACCCGTGTCGGTCGTGGTGAGGGTTCCAAGGGTAAGACGGCCGGTCGTGGTACCAAGGGCACCAAGGCGCGCTACTCGGTGCGCATCGGCTTCGAGGGCGGCCAGATGCCGCTGCACATGCGCACCCCGAAGCTGCGCGGGTTCAAGAACCCGTTCCGCGTGGAGTACCAGGTCGTGAACCTGGACAAGCTCGCCGAGCTGTACCCGTCGGGCGGAGACGTCACGGTGGCGGACCTCGTCGCCAAGGGCGCCGTGCGCAAGAACGAGAAGGTCAAGGTGCTCGGCACCGGAGACGTCTCGGTGAAGCTCAACGTGACCGTCGACAAGGTCTCCGGCTCTGCGGAGCAGAAGATCGTCGCGGCGGGCGGTTCGGTCAACTGACCTCGTCCGTATCCCAGAGGGCCGGGAGGCGATAGCCCCCGGCCCTCTGGGTTACTCTGGTTGTCTGCGCGCCCGGAGGCGCCGCAACCCGTTCTGGAGGAATCCACTTGTTCAGCGCCATCGCGCGGGTTTTCCGCACGCCTGACCTGCGGCGGAAGATCGCCTTCACACTGGGCATCATCGCCATCTACCGTTTCGGGGCTCACGTTCCGACGCCCTTCGTGGACTTCCCGAACGTCCAAGCCTGTCTGGCCGATTCCGGCGGCACCGATGGCCTTCTCTCGCTGGTCAACCTCTTCTCCGGCGGGGCGCTCCTCCAGCTGTCGATCTTCGCGCTGGGCGTCATGCCCTACATCACCGCCACGATCATCGTGCAGCTGCTGCGCGTGGTCATCCCCCACTTCGAGACCCTCTACAAGGAGGGTCAGGCCGGTCAGGCGCGGCTCACGCAGTACACCCGCTACCTGACGATCGCGCTGGCGCTGCTGCAGTCGACGACGCTCGTGACGGTCGCTCGCAGCGGTCAGCTGCTGGGCGTCGGCATCCCGGAGTGCGAGAACCTCCTCACCAACGACGTGTGGTGGGCGCAGCTGCTCATGATCATCACGATGACCGCGGGCACCGGCCTCATCATGTGGTTCGCCGAGCTCGTCACCGAGCGCGGCGTCGGCAACGGCATGTCGATCCTCATCTTCACCTCGATCGCCGCGACCTTCCCGGCCGCGATGTGGTCGATCTGGCAGGCGCGCGGTTTCGAGATCTTCCTCCTCGTGCTCGCGGTCGGCATCCTGGTGGTCGGCCTGGTGGTGTTCGTCGAACAGTCCCAGCGCCGCATCCCGGTGCAGTACGCCAAGCGGATGGTGGGGCGTCGCACGTACGGCGGCACCAACACCTACATCCCCATCAAGGTCAACATGGCGGGCGTCGTGCCGGTCATCTTCGCCTCGTCGCTGCTCTACATCCCCGCGCTCATCGCGCAGTTCAACCAGCCGCAGCCGGGGGAAGAGGCCCAGCCGTGGGTCGTGTGGATCTCGCAGTACTTCACGACCGGTGATTCGCCGCTGTACATGCTCGTGTACTTCCTCCTCATCATCGGCTTCACCTACTTCTACGTCGCCATCACCTTCAACCCCGTCGACGTCGCCGACAACATGAAGCGCTACGGCGGCTTCATCCCCGGCATCCGCGCGGGGCGTCCCACCGCCGAGTACCTCGATTACGTCCTCACCCGCATCACGCTGCCCGGTTCGATCTACCTGGGCCTCATCGCGCTCCTTCCGCTCATCGCGCTCGCGACGGTCGGCGCCAACCAGAACTTCCCGTTCGGTGGCGCGTCGATCCTGATCATCGTGGGCGTGGGACTGGAGACGGTGAAGCAGATCGACGCCCAGCTGCAGCAGCGTCACTACGAAGGGCTCCTCCGCTGATGGCCTCACCCGTTCGTCTGCTCATCGTCGGTCCGCAAGGCTCAGGGAAGGGAACGCAGGGTGTCCGCATCGCCGAGGCGTTCGGCATCCCCGTCGTCTCGACGGGCGACGTCTTCCGCGCCAATGTCGCCGAGGGGACCGAGCTGGGTCTGCAGGTGAAGGAGGTCATCGACGCCGGGCAGCTGGTCTCTGACGAGCTGACGAGCCGGATCGTGCGCGATCGCCTCTCGAAGGAGGACGCCGCGGACGGATTCCTCCTGGACGGCTATCCGCGCAACCTCGCGCAGGTGATGCACCTGGACGAGTTCCTCGAGGGACGAGACGAGCATCTCGGCGCCGTGCTCGCCCTCGTCGTCCCGCGCGACGAGTCGATCGAGCGCCTCCGCGCCCGCGCGATCGACCAGGGTCGGGCGGATGACACCGAAGAGGTCATCGCGAACCGCCTGGCGATCTACGAGTCCGAGACCGCGCCGATCCTCGGCGTGTACGGCACGCGAGGACTCGTGGACGAGATCGACGGCGTCGGAACGCTCGACGAGGTCACCGAGCGCATCTTCGCCGCTCTCGAGGCGCGCGGGCTCGCACCCTCTGCCGCCGCCTCCGCCTGACGTCGTGTTCCGCTCCTCGGTCTACAAGACCCCCGCGCAGCTGCGCGCCATGGTCGAGCCCGGGCTGATCACCGCGGCGGCCCTGGACGCGGTGCGCGAGCTCATCGAGCCCGGCGTCACGACGCTCGAGCTCGACGCCGAAGCGTCGCGCGTCATCCGCGGTCGCGGTGCGCGGTCGAACTTCCAGCTCGTGCGCGGCTACCGCCACACGATCTGCGCATCGGTGAACGAGCAGGTCGTCCACGGCATCCCCGGCGCGCGGATGCTGCAGGCGGGGGACCTCGTGTCGATCGACGCCGGTGCGGAGCTGCGTGGCTGGAACGGCGACTCCGCGATCAGCGTCATCGTTCCCGGCCAAGCGCCGGCCGACGTGGTCGCCGCCCGGCAGCGCCTCTCCGATGTGACCGAGGGGTCGCTGTGGGCGGGCGTCGCCACCCTCGCATCCGCCCGGCACCTCGGCGAGGTCGGCGACGCGATCGAGTCGTACATCGAGGCGAACGCCCCCGAGGGCGGCTACGGCATCCTCCGCGACTATGTCGGCCACGGGATCGGCCGCAAGATGCACGAGTCGCCGAGTGTCTTCAACTACCGTACGCCCGACGTCGGGGCCGAGGTGCGACCCGGGCTGGCCGTCGCGATCGAGCCGATGGTCGTCGCCGGTGACCAGGCGACGCGGGTGGAGGACGACGAGTGGACGGTGTCGACCCTCGACGGGTCGGACGGTTCACATTGGGAACATAGCGTCGCCGTGCACGATGGAGGAATCTGGGTGCTCACGGCGCCCGATGGCGGCGCCGAGAAGCTGGCGCCGTTCGGGGTCGTTCCGAAGGAGATCGCATAGCCATGGCTGCCACCGCCCGTAAGACCAACTGGTTCGCCATCTGGATCAGCGTCGCCGTCGTGGTGGTGCTCATCGGCATCGGCGTGGCCGTCTGGTGGGGGAACGCCGCCGCCACCTCGGCCGGTGAGGCGCCGGACAGCTCCGTCGTCAACTCCGAGACCGGAGCGATCGCGGTGGGAGACGGCCCCGACACGGTGGACACGTACGTGGACTTCATGTGCCCGATCTGCGGCCAGTTCGAGCAGGCGTACGGCCCGACGCTGGAAGAGCTCGTGAACGACGGCTCGATCACGCTCAACATCCACCCCATCAGCATCCTGGACCGGCAATCCCAGGGGACGGAGTACTCCTCCCGCGCCGCGAGCGCGGCGTACTGCGTCGCCGAGGACGAGCCCGCCGCCGTGCTGCCGTTCGTGCAGGCGATGTTCGCCGGGCAGCCCGCCGAGGGGACATCCGGCCTCAGCGACGACGAGATCGCTGCGATCGCGCAGCAGGCCGGAGCATCCGAGGCCGTCGCCTCGTGCATCGCCGACGGCACGTACACGCGATTCGCGAACGCGATGACGCGGGAGACGCCCGTCCAGCCCGGTCAGTCCGGCATCGCCACGCCGACGATCGCCATCAACGGCGAGGTGCTGAACAACCAGCAGGACCTGACGGGCGACCCGCAGGTCGACATCGTCGGTCGACTCGGCTGACGCGTCTCAGGGTCGCTGACTGCACCGAACCCACGCTCCCGTGCGTGAACCCACGCATCCGCGCAGCATGTGAGCGTTGGTTGACGCACGTGAGCGTTGGTTCACGGGCGCCGACGTGGCGCGCGAGCACTCCTCCCCAGGCGACGGATCGCGAGCAGGATTCCACAGGACGCGGGGGACGCGCAATCGGGCGTCGGCGCCGCGGCAGAGTTCCGGCATGGACGTGTGGAAGATCGGCGCACGCCTGCACTCCGCCGCGTCGCTGCGGTCGCAGGGGATCGGGCGCAGCAGCCGCGAGGAACTTGTACGGGCGAAGAAGCTGATCGTCGTCCGGCGTGGTTGGTACACGGAGTCCTCCGCCTGGAGCGAGTGGCATACGGAGGAGCGGCACACCGCCGCGGCGATCGCCGCGGTCCGCTCGATGCGCGGGGGCGATGTCGTGCTCTCGCACACCTCCGCCGCGGTCGTTTGGGGGCTTCCGCTCTTCCGCTACTCGCCTCGGCGCGTGCATGTCACCGGACCGGGAGGCAACGGCAACACGCGGCAGGGCGACGCCGTCGCTCGGCATGTCGCGCTCATCGACGGCGACCGCGCGGAGGTGGACGGTCTGGCCGTGACGTCGCTCGCGAGAACGGTGGCCGACACCGTCGGACGGATTCCGTTGGCGGCAGCGGTGGCTTTGGCTGACGCCGCGCTCCACGCGGTGGCATGGAATCCGCAGACGCGCCGCCGCTATCATCCGGAGGTCGCGGAGGGCCTTCGGCACCACATCCTCGGGGCCGCCACCCTTCAGGCGGGTGCCCGTGGCAGCGTCCAGGGTCGATGGGTGGTGGACTTCGCGGATGGCCGCGCTCAGTCGCCGATCGAGAGTCTCAGTCGGCTTTACCTCCATCAGCTCGGGTTCGCGCCGCCACGTCTGCAGGTGCGGCTCGCGCACGCCTCGGGGTACTACGAGATCGACATCGGGCTCGACGACGTCGACGCATGGCTCGAGATCGACGGCAGCGGAAAGTACACCGATCCGAAGATGCTCGGAGAGCGCACGACCGCGGAGGCCGTCATCGCGGAGAAATGGCGGGAGGACGACATCCGCGGCCGCACCGGGCGACGTGTCGTCCGGGCGGGGACCGCGCATCTGGGGACGCTCGAGAGCTTAAGCACGCGGCTCGCCGGCTTCGGCATCCGCGCACCCGGCGCGCCCGGCGCGTTGCCGCCCGGGTTCGCCGGCCGCGGCCTGTGAGTTCGCGCCACCAGCCAACGCATCCGTGCATGAACCCACGCCGCGATGCAGCATGGGAGCGTTGGGTGACGCGCAGGAGCGTTGATTCGCCCACGAGCGCGTGCGGGAGGGGGCGCGTTTGCCGGGCGGGTCAATACCACGTATGATTGTTCTTTGGTGCGTTGCGCCTCTATTGGCGTGTCGAAGCACCGAACCCCATCCACCGCAGACCGACCGGTCTGCATGCAAGCGATAGCGAGTATATGGCGAAGAAAGACGGTGTCATCGAGATCGAGGGCGTCATCTCCGAGGCGTTGCCCAACGCGATGTTCCGCGTTGAGCTCACCAACGGACACAAGGTGCTCGCCACGATCTCCGGCAAGATGCGACAGAACTACATCCGCATCATCCCCGAGGACCGTGTCGTCGTAGAACTCAGCCCGTACGACCTCACCCGGGGTCGCATCGTGTACCGCTACCGCTAGACCGGTCGAGAAGTAACGCCCCAGGCCCCGGCCTGCCCGGCGAAGACAGCGAAACAGGAAATCATGAAGGTCAATCCCTCCGTCAAGCCCATTTGCGACCACTGCAAGGTCATCCGCCGCCACGGGCGCGTGATGGTCATCTGCAAGAGCAACCCGCGTCACAAGCAGCGCCAGGGCTGACCGGATGCTGCGCTCGCCGCAGCCCGCGAACTCACAACTGAATACACACCGGCAGGATCAGAACCCGCGAGGGGGACACCTCGGGCGGAGGCCCGGGCACCGATCCTGCTCCACACCTCCATCACACTCCTAGGAGAGCCGCATGGCACGTCTTGCCGGCGTCGACATCCCGCGCGATAAGCGCGTGGTCATCGCCCTGACCTACATCTACGGCGTTGGCCGTACCCGCTCGAACGAGATCCTCACCGCGACGGAGATCGACGAGAACGTCCGCGTCAAGGACCTCACCGACGACCAGCTCGTCGCGCTCCGTGACTACATCGAGGGCAACTACAAGGTGGAGGGTGACCTTCGCCGCGAGGTGGCCGCCGACATCCGCCGCAAGGTCGAGATCGGATCCTACGAGGGCCTGCGCCACCGCCGCGGCCTCCCCGTGCGCGGGCAGCGCACGAAGACGAACGCGCGTACCCGCAAGGGCCCGAAGCGCACCGTCGCCGGCAAGAAGAAGGCGCGCTAAGCGCGGTCCCAGGGTTTAGGAGAACACGCACATGGCACAGGCCAAGTCCGCCGCGCGCAAGCCGCGCCGCAAGGAGAAGAAGAACATCGCGCTGGGCCAGGCCCACATCAAGTCGACGTTCAACAACACGATCGTCTCGATCACCGACCCGTCCGGCGCCGTCATCAGCTGGGCCTCCTCGGGCGGCGTGGGCTTCAAGGGCTCGCGCAAGTCGACGCCGTACGCCGCCGGCATGGCGGCCGAGTCCGCTGCCCGCCAGGCGCAGGAGCACGGCGTCAAGAAGGTCGACGTCTTCGTGAAGGGTCCGGGTTCGGGTCGCGAGACCGCGATCCGCTCGCTCACCGCCGCCGGCCTCGAGGTCGGCTCGATCCAGGACGTCACCCCGCAGGCGCACAACGGCTGCCGCCCGCCCAAGCGCCGCCGCGTCTGACCTTTCGCACATTTATCGGATGCTGCGGCCCCGCGTCTCGCGGGAGCCGCAGCATCCGCGAACACAACTCAATACCTCACCCACCGCACGTGTCATATAGCGGGCACGTGATCGAAAGGAACACATAGTGCTCATCGCACAGCGTCCCACTCTGACCGAGGAGAAGATCGGGGAGTTCCGCAGCCGCTTCGTCATCGAGCCGCTGGAACCCGGCTTCGGTTACACGATCGGCAACGCGCTGCGTCGCAGCCTCCTGTCGTCCATCCCCGGTGCCGCCGTCACCAGCATCCGCATCGACGGCGTCCTTCACGAGTTCAGCACCATCCCGGGTGTGAAGGAGGATGTCACCGAGATCATCCTCAACATCAAGCAGCTGGTCGTCTCCAGCGAGCGCGACGAGCCCATCACCGCGTACCTGCGCAAGACCGGCGCCGGTGAGGTCACCGCCGCCGACATCTCCGCCCCTGCGGGCGTCGAGGTGCACAACCCCGAGCTCGTCATCGCGACGCTGAACGACACCGCGAAGTTCGAGCTCGAGCTCACCATCGAGCGCGGCCGCGGCTACGTCTCGGCGACGCAGAACCGCAACGAGTACGCCGAGGCCGGCCAGATCCCGATCGACTCGATCTACTCGCCGGTGCTCAAGGTCAGCTACCGCGTGGACGCCACGCGTGCCGGTGAGCGCACCGACTTCGACAAGCTCGTCCTGGATGTCGAGTCCAAGCCCTCGATCGCGCCGCGCGACGCGGTCGCCTCGGCCGGTCGCACCCTCACCGAGCTGTTCGGACTCGCCCGTGAGCTCAACGTCGAGGCCGAAGGCATCGAGATCGGCCCCGCGCCGGTCGAGACGGTCCTCTCCAACGAGCTCGCCATGCCGATCGAGGACCTCGATCTGTCGGTGCGTTCGTACAACTGCCTGAAGCGTGAAGGCATCAACACGGTGTCGGAGCTCGTCGCCCTCTCGGAGACGCAGCTGATGAACATCCGCAACTTCGGTCAGAAGTCAGTCGACGAGGTGCGCGACAAGCTCGTCTCGCTCGGTCTGTCGCTGAAGGACTCGGTGCCCGGTTTCGACGGCGCCCACTTCTACGGCGGCTACGACGACGAGACCGTCTGACCCGCGGCTTCCCGACACGACTTTCTGGAGTAACTGAGACATGCCCAAGCCCACGAAGGGTCCCCGCCTCGGCGGCGGCCCCGCCCACGAGCGTCTGCTTCTCGCCAACCTCGCTGCGGCGCTGTTCACGCACAAGTCCATCAAGACGACCGAGACCAAGGCCAAGCGCCTGCGTCCGCTCGCCGAGCGCCTCATCACCTTCGCCAAGCGCGGCGACCTGCACGCGCGCCGCCGGGTGCTGAGCGTGATCGGTGACAAGGAGGTCGTGCACGTCCTCTTCACCGAGATCGCGCCGCTGGTCGCCGACCGTGAGGGCGGCTACACCCGCATCACGAAGATCGGCAACCGCAAGGGCGACAACGCCCCGCTGGCCGTCATCGAGCTCGTCCTCGAGCCGGTGACCCCGAAGGCGAAGTCGACGAAGTCGGCCGCCGCGCCGGCCGCCGCCGCGCCCGCCGCCGAGGAGCCCGCCAGCGACGCGACCGCCGAGGACGCGGCCGAGTCCGAGGCGACCGAAGAGGTCGCCGAGGCGGATGCTGCCGACGACGCGTCGACCGACGCCGGTGCCGAGTCGCCCGAGGAGGGCGAAGCGGCCGAGGCCGCTGCCGAGGACGCGAAGAAGTAACGCTCTCGATATTCCGGAAGAGCCCCCGTCACCTCGACGGGGGCTCTTCCGTCGGTCACTGCGGCTCGGGCCCCCGGGGCGCCGACTCGCGCACCTCGCGGCGGTACTCCCACAGCGCGCGATCAGCCTCGATGGCGTCGACGGCGCCGGCGACGGTGTCGGCGAAGATCCGCCCGCCGGCCTGACCCGGATGGATGCGGTCTCCCGCGAGGAGGTTCTCCTGCGGTGCGATCGCTCCGGCCCAATCGGCCAGTTCGACGCCCTCGCTGCGGGAGAACGACGTGAGCACGTCGTTGACGCCCGGTATCCAGTCCCGTGGTGCGTGCGCCGTGACGAGCACCAGCTCGCGGTCGGGCCCGAGGATGTCTTCGACCTGCTGGAGCGTGTCGCGCTCGATGGGTCCGTTCGTTCCGAGCGCCACCACGACGTAGTGGCGGAGCTGTCCGGCTGCGTCGAGCTGCTGGAGGATGCCGGGTGCGGCATACATCGACCGTGACACTGTCGCGTCGACCTGGATGCCCGGGAAGCGCTCCATGAGGGCAGGTGCGGATGCGAGCATCACCGAGTCGCCGATGGCCGTGATCTCGTCCCCGCGCACGGGAGTCGGCGACGGAGAGGGCGTCGGTGTCGCCGGCGTCGGCTCGGACGGTGTCGGGGTCGCGGCGGGCGCATCGCCCTCGTTCGCCAGGGCGCGCAGGCCTGCGGCGACGACGCTCTGCGCCGAGGACTGCGTGGGGGCGCTGGCGATGGCAGCCGTGGTGCCACCGAGGACGAGGGCGGCACCGACCACGGCGGCGATGCCACCCAGGCGCCGGATCGGGCCGGCGGCGAGAGCGGCGCCCCAGCGACCGAGCGCGCCCCGGAAGCCGAAGCGGCGCACCGGCGTCTCGACCAGACGGTACGAGAGCTCGGCGACGGCGATCGTGACGACGAGCACCACGACCCCTGTCGACACGGGGACGCCGCCGGCGGGACCGGCGCCGAACGGTCCCGACGTGAACAGGACCAGGAGCGGCCAGTGCCACAGATACAGGCCGTACGAACGGTCGCCCACCCAGCGCAGCGGCGCGACGTCGATGGCGCGGCCGAACCACGATCGTGGCCACACTCCGGCCGTGATGGCGACCGCCGTGCAGACGCTCGCGAGGAGAAGGGCGCCGGGGAAGGTCGCTGCGGAGTCGGTCGCCGGAAGCGCGCCGACGAGGACGATCCCGGCGAGGGAGAGGAGGCCCGCGACCAGTGACCCCGTCCGCGCGGCCGGCGTCCGCATCCACGCCGGCGGGTCGGCCAGGACGCGCTGCAGGACGAACGCCAGGGCCACGCCGAGGAGGATGCCGAAAGCGTGCGACTCGGTGCCGAAGTACGCCCGTGTGGCGGCGCCGTCGTCGGTGATGAGCGTCGCCATCCACCACGCGGATGCGGCCGCCGCCACGAGCACGACGGCAACACGTGCCGCACGCCAGGGCAGCAGGAGCAGGAGGGGCAGAAGCAGCGGCCACACCACGTAGAACTGCTCCTCGACCGCGAGCGACCAGAGGTTGCGGAACAGCTCCGGCGTGCCGGCGTCGAAGTAGCTTCTGCCGTCGGCGATCGAGATCCAGTTGTAGCTGAAGGTCGCCGCCCCGACGATCTGCGCGCCGATGCGTGCGAGCACGTCGCCGCCGATCAGCCAGGCGGCGCTCGCGCAGACGGTCACCACGAGCGCCAGGGCGGGAAGGAGGCGGCGGGCGCGCCGCTTCCAGAAGCGGCCGAGCGCGATGCGACCGGATCCCTCGTGCTCACGCAGCAGCAGTGTCGTGATGAGGAAGCCGCTGATAACGAAGAAGACGTCGACGCCGACGAATCCGCCCGGGAACACCCACGTCGGGAAGAGGTGATAAGCCACCACGAGCGCGACCGCGATCGCGCGGAGCCCGTCGAGCCCGGCATAGCGGGCAGCGGGAGGCGAGGAGGAAGAGGTCATCGGTGGCGTATCGAGGGTCGCGGCCGGGGGACATGCCAGTCTAAGCGAGCGAGCCGGGAAGACGAATCGACCGCAATAGGCTGGCGGGGTGCGCATCCGCCTCGACATCGCCTACGACGGCACGCACTTCCGCGGGTGGGCGGCGCAGCCGGGGCTCCGCACCGTGCAGGGGAGCCTCGAAGACGCGTTGACGCGCATCCTGGGTTCGCGCCCTCGTCTCGTGGTCGCCGGCCGCACCGACGCCGGGGTGCACGCGTCGGGGCAGGTCGCGCACGTCGACCTCGACGAGGAACAGCGGCGACGTCTGCCGCGGGGTCGCCGCGAGGAGGAGCCGATCGAGGCCCTCGCCGGCCGCATCCGGGGCGTCCTCGGTGCCTACTCCGACGTCACCGTCACGCGGACGGGTCTCGCCCCGGAGGGATTCGACGCCCGGTTCTCGGCCGTATGGCGCCGATACCGCTACCGCCTCGCCGATGGGGCGACCGCGTACGACCCGCTGGAGCGGAATCACACCACGACGGTGCGTCCGCGCCTGGACGAGCGGGCGATGGATGCCGCGGCCCGCTCGCTCCTGGGCCTCCACGACTTCGCCGCGTACTGCAAGGCGCGCGAGGAGGCCAGCACCATCCGGACCCTGCTCGAGTTCGACTGGCATCGCGACTCCGACGGCGTGCTCGTGGCCAATGTGAAGGCCGACGCCTTCTGCCACAGCATGGTGCGCGCTCTCGTGGGCATGTGCGCGGCCGTGGGGGAGGGACGCCTCGGCGTCCAGGATGTCGCCGCCATCCGCGACGCCGGGGAGCGCACCGCAGCGGCGAAGGTGCTGGCCGCGCGCGGGCTTTCGCTCGTCGAGGTCGGGTATCCGGCCGACGATCTGCTCGCCTCCCGGGCCGAGCAGACGCGCCATCGTCGCGATGCGGAGTGAGCCGTCCGGACGGCTATGGGATCGCTGAGCATCCGTGTCAAGCCGCTCCGTCTCGCGGGGCGCTGTGCCAGGGTGGGATCGTCATGAGGGTCATCTCGTACAACCTGCGCAAGCATCGCGCTGCTGGAGAGCTCGCAACGCTCGTCGAGCGCCACAGCGCCGACGTGCTGTGCCTCCAGGAGTGCGACACCACCGACATGCCCGCGGAGATCTCGGGTCTTCACCTGGCCGAGGCCACCCAGCGGAACCGGCTCGGGCTCGCGGTGTACTACAGCACGAACACGTTCCGTGCTGTCGAGGTGCGCGCGCTCGCTCTCAAGAAGTCGCTGCACGACTACGTGCTGAAGCCGGCCGAAGAGCGGATGCTGGGTGTGCGCCTGCACGACATCGATCAGGGGCGTGAGATCATCGTCGCCTCGTTCCACGCCGCGCCGCTGACGGCGCTGAACTCCCTGCGGCGCCACCAGATCCGCACGGCGCTCGCCGAGCTGCAGGATCTCGGCGAGGGTCTTCCGACCCTCATGGTGGGGGACTACAACTATCCGGTGTTCAAGGAGAACCTCGGCCAGAAGGTGCGTGCGCAGGGGTACGAGCTGACCCTCAGCGACTCCCGGACCTACACGCGCTACCGGTTCTTCCGCGGCCACTACGACTTCGCGACCTCGAACGGCTTCGACATCCAGGGCGTGAGGACGCTGCCGCAGGGGTCGAGCGACCATCTGCCGATCCTCGTCACCGCGGAGGTCTCCGCCGCGCGGGCGCGCTCGGTGGCCTGAGCCCTAGAGTGCGTCGCGGCGGCGACGGACGACCGTGGTCGCCACGGCGACGGCACCGCCGGCCAGCGCCAGCGCGCCACCGCCGACCATGAGGCCGAGGTAGGGTCCCAGATCCGCGCCGGTGGCGCTGAGGCCGTTGACCGTGACGGTCACGGTGTCGCCCGGGGAGGACGACGTGAACACGGCGATCGTGTACGCGCCGCGCGCGTCGGACGGGAACGTGAGACGGACGGGATCGAGCCCGCCGGCAGCGTTGGTCGTGGCATCCCGGTACGTCGCGGTGGAGACCGCGGCCCGCACCATGCCGAACGTCACGCGCGCGCCGTTCTCACCGGTCACGGTGATCGTCGCGGGCTCGTTCGCACCGAACGTGCCGTCCGCCACCGTCAGGGTCACCGTGCCGCCCGGCTGCACGACCGCGTCGGACACGCTGGCGGCATCGTCGGCGGGGTAGGCCGCGGCGGCCACGGGAACTGCGAACAGCGCGCCGGCGGCAAGAGCGAGCACCGCGACGGCACGGGGGAGGAGCTTCGACATCGGGACCGGTTCCAGAGGGGCAGGACTCTTCCGCTCATTCTCCCGGAGGTACACGTGACGGGCAAGTCGGCGGCACTGGCAGGCCGCCGACGCGCACGCCCCTAGAATGGCGGCGACGAACGGAAGGTGCGCCATGGCCCGCTCAGCCCGACGACGCGCCGGAATCGGCATCGCGACGGCGCTCGTCGCCCTCCTGGCGCTCCCCGCCTGCGGCCCCGCGCCGTGGAATGTCGGTGGCGGGGGCGGCGACGACCCCACACCGCGCCCGTCGCGCACGGCGAGCTCCGCGCCGCAGCCGGTGCCGAACGACCTGTCCAGCGGGGCGACCGAGAGAACGCTGCAGGCAGGTGCGGTCGGGGCGACCGTGAACTACTGGTCGACGCTGTCAATGGACCGGTGGACGCCCACGGCCCTGAAGCCGGTGAGCCTGTCGATGGTGACGACGGTGACCCCCGACGACGGGCAGCAGGTGTACTTGCAGCGCGCGACGATGATCGCGGTGCCGGGCAACGGGACCGAGTCGTTCGCGCCTCTCGCGCCGCAGACCGATCAGTCATCGGTCAGCCCCGGCTACCTGGTGCTCGCGCCCTACAGCTACTCGCAGACCTTCAACATCGGCGAGGTCCCCGCCGAGGCGACGTTCGTGCAGTTGCAGTTCACGTACGACTTCCTCGTGCAGACGACCCCCACCTCGGCTGAGTATGCCAAGCAGACCGCGAGCGACACCCTCACCATCGCCATCGCGGGGGGCGGGACGAAGAAGGGCGACGACGGCGACGACTGAGGCCGTCAGGTGCGCAGGCGCTCCCACCGGTCGCCGCCCTGCTCCGACGCGGCGTCGCACGCGCGCGAGGCCGACGCCAGGAGTGCGTCGAAGTCGTATCCGACGATGTCGGCCGGCGCCCAGCCGACGCTCGCCGACAGCTGCACGGTCATCTGCTGCCCCGCGTCCATCTCGGTGACCTCGCGCAGCAGGGCGCGCACGTGCTCCCGCAGAACCTGCCCGGGGCGGGCGAGGAGCACGACGAGACGTCCGCCGGCCTCGCGTCCGATGTCGGCTTCGGCGGGGAAGCCCGCGCGTACCAGCTGCTCGAACTTCTCGACGATCCGGCTGAAGGATGCGGCTCCCGCCGCCATGCGGACGTCCTCCGGGTCGTCGATGCGCACGACCAGAAGCGCCCACGAGATCTCGCCGGCGGCCTCTGCGCGACGGAGGCGGTCGATCGCGGTCACCGTGAACTGCGGCCACGACGCGGCGGTCTGAACGCCCACCGGCGACACCGACGTGAAGAACAGCAGCGTCACCGTCGCGCAGACGAGATAGACGAGCATCCCGAGCGTGTTGAGCACGCGCGTCAGCGACAGATCGTCGCCCCCGGCCGGGACGAACAGCCCCGCGAGGAAGGAGAACGCGCCGAGCGCGAGGAAGACCGCCGACACGATCGCCAGCGGAATCACGAGCCTGTCGTGACGGTCGGCGGAGCGGCGGATCTCCAGCAGCGTGAGCCCGGCGAACACCGCGGCCGCCAGGAAGACGCTGCGGAACGTCAGGTTGTACCAGGCGCTGTCGCCGACGAGGACGAGGGCCAGCGCCGAGGCGACGGACTGCAGGGCCGACACCCAGGGGAACGCGCGAGCGCGCCGGCGCGCGCGGAATCCCGACCAGATGAGCGCGGGCGCCCCCAGCATCACCCCGAGCCCTGCGCGGCGGAGGGTCTCGTCGTCGATCGCCTCGCCCGCCAGCGTCGCCCACGTGCTCACCATCGCCAGCACGAACGCCAGCGACCACAGCAGCGAAGCGCGAGACGGGCGCTGCAGGAAGCCGAGGCCGATGATCATCATCGTGCCGAGCGTCGCTACGGTCGCCTGCGCGATGCCGAGATTCGCCAGAGCGGTCGATCCCATGGAAACCGTCATGCCTCCGTGTCGGACGGCAGGTCGATGGTGACCGTCGTACCCGTGCCCAGCTCGCTCTCGACCTCGAGAGTGCCGCGGTGCTGCTCGACGATCGTGCGGACGATGCCCATGCCGAGGCCGGTCCCCGTCATCGGGCTCTCGCGGGCGGCCCGGGTGCGGAAGTAGGGATCGAAGATGCGGGGGATGTCATCGCCGGCGATGCCGATCCCGGTGTCGGCGAACGCGATCCGCAGCCGTCCGCGCTCCTCCGTGGCGGCGATGCGGACCGATCCGCCACCGGGGGTGTACTTGATGGCGTTGCTGAGGATGTTGTCGACCGCTTGTCGCAGCCGGAACGCGTCGCCGCGCAGCGGAAGGCTCTCGGCGGCGTCGAGGCTGACCTGCACCCGGCGGCTCTCGGCCGCGGGCCGGAAGGACTCGAGGGAGGCCTCCAGGACGCGCCGCGCATCGACCTCGGAGACGGGGACCGACTCGCGGGAGACCGCCTGCGACCCGGCGAGGATCTCGGAGATGAGCGTCTGCATCCGCTCGGCGGCGTTGTCGATCACCTCGAGCTGTTCGCGGGTCTTGGCGGGCAGTCCGTCCCCGTCGAGTGCCAGCTCCGCGTGCCCCATGATCGCCGTGAGAGGGTTGCGCAGCTCGTGCGAGACCACGGCGGCCAGGCGCTCGCGGGCGCGTTCGGCTTCGATGAGCGCCGTGATGTCGTGGACGATCAGCAGGATGCTGTCGGGTTCGTCGCTGGTGGGCGTGAGGGGGCGCGTCGAGGCCGACAGCGCGTGCCACTCGCCCTGGGCGTCGAACAGCCACACGCGTTCGCCCTCGAAGATCTCACCACGCGCGGCGCGGGCGAACGGCCGCTCGGCCTCGGGGAGGGGGTCGCCCCGAAGCGACGAGTACTCGACCGAGCGTCCAGGGCGCTTGGGGTCTTCCCGGTCGATCGCATACAGCGACACGTAGGTGTCGTTGAGAGCGAGCACCTCGCCGCCGCGCGAAAGGCGAGCGATGCCGGTGTCGAGTCCGTTGAGCATCTGCGACACGCGACGCTCCTGGCCCTGCACCCGTTGCAGCGAGCCCTGGAGCCGGCTCGCCTGTCTTCGCAGCAGGTGCTTGAAGGCGCGGTTCTGGCGGGCCGTGAGGTAGGTCGTCAGGCCGATGAAGGTGAGGGAGAGCATCACCACCATCAGGCGCAGGGCGGACAGGGCGGTCGGTCCGTTCGCCGTGGCATCCAGGACGATCACCCCGCCGATGGCGACGAGGGCGACGATGAGGGCGGTCAGGGCGAAGTGGGTGGCGATCCACGTGACGGGGAACACCCAGAAGAAGCCGAACCGCAAGTCGCTGCCGAACGACATGAGGCTGATGCCGACGAGATCGCTGAACGGGATGAGCATGATCGCTTCTCGGGGGAAGCGATGCCACGGGACGATGAGGGCGACCGCGGTCAGCGCGATGACGATGGCCACGCCGGCCGAGAACGTCCAGATCGAGAACAGCGATGGTTCCAGCGCCTGCACCACCAGGACAGTGACCACGATGCTTGCGGCCAGGACCAGCTGCAGCAGCCAGACCGAGCGGGTGCGGCTGGAGGGGGCGGCCTCGTCATCCGAGGCGGAGCCGTCGGGCGACGATGCAGCAGAAAAGCTGTCGACGGCCGCCATACGCGAAGTCTAGCCGCCGTGGTGTACTGTCTAAGACGCCCATCCTGTCTCTGCTCCGCCGACCCTCCGATCCGGATCGTCGACCGGCAGACTCCCCCTGAGGCCTGCATCCCGCAGCGCGGTGGTCACCACCCGAATCCGCGCGTGCGCGGGAATCACTTTCCTCAGGAGTGAGCTATGTCCGTCCGTCTTTCGCGGCGCGTCCGCGCTGCCGCCCTCGCCGCGGCTCTGATCCTCGCCGGCACGTCGTTGACCGGCTGTGCCCAGATCGTCGAGACCTTCAACACGCTCTCCGGCAATCCGGCGACCGACTCGTCCAACGCGCCGGCCGGGGCGTCGACGCCGGTTCCGCAGCCGACCGAGTCCATGGCGTTCAACTCCCAGTTCACCTACGACGGCTCGGTTTCGTTGACGACCGAGGTCGCCGACGACCTGGAGCTCACCCTCGACGTGTGGGCCGTCGAGTCCAGGCGCACCCAAGAGTGGACGGCCGACCAGCCGAAGGTGTTCGGATTCGCCGTCAACGTGACGGACCATCGCGTCGACGAGAAGGCGGTTCTCGCCGAGAAGCGTCGCGTCTACCTCTCGAACATCTCCATCACCTCGCAGACCGCGCAGACCTCCGGTCAGGTGCAGTCGCCGTTCCAGTTCAGCGCCGATCCGCGCACGCTGGTCCCGGCCGATACCAACCGATCCGACCGCGGGCTGCTGCTCAACACCTTCCAGGGCGGCCTGCTGGTTCCCGAGACCTCGATCCACCAGCTGCCCAACGACACCTACGGCATCACGCTGGAGTTCTCGATGAACGTGTCGGTCGAAGGGTCGGCGAACTCGGAGACGTCGTTCGGGCAGCAGACGGTGTACCAGTACGTGCCTATCGCTATCTACGATGCGACGGCGGCCGCGGCCGGCTGAGAGCCCGTCTCATCGGCGGGCGGGACGCGAGTCGAAGAACGCCTCGAGCTGACCTGCCTCGGCGATGCCCGTGCGATAGATCCGCAGCTCCGGCACGTCGTCGATGCCGGCCGTCGTGACGGCGCGGGCGAATCGCGCCCGCACGGCGCCCGCGACATCGTCGTCGGCATCCGGGAGGATCGCCCCCACCGTGTCGCGCGAGAGCAGGCCGGTCACCGCTCCGGGAAGACCGGATCGAGCCGCCTCAACGAGCGCGGCGACAGTGGCGTCTGCGCGCTGCGCGCCATGGGCGACGCGGATGAGGTCGAGCTCGGGGATCCGCACGCGAAGACCGACGACCGACGGATGCGCCGTCAGAAGCGCGTCCGCCGCCACGCGGAACTGCTCGCGGGCGTGGGCGCGCGTCCCCGGCTCCGGATCGTCGAGCAGATGCCGGCCGAGCCGGACCGCGCCGAAGCCGACGAGAAGGATCACCGCGGCGCTGACGATCGACGTGATCTCGGCCGAGACGAACGTGTTCCAGACGTCCGAGTGCATCCCGGCCGTGGCTGCCACGAGGATGCGGGCGGCGTTGAACGCGGCGAACGACCACATGGCGGCGGCGATCACGCGCGTGCCGGGCATGCCGCCGAGCGCCGCGCGGCGCACTTCGAGGGCGGTGAGCGCCGAGAACACGACGATCCCCCCGGTCTTCAGCAGCGTCGCGCCGTCCAGAGGCACGACGAACGTGACCGCGCACATCAGCAGAGCCGAAGCGGAGGCGGTCACCGTTCCCACGACGGCGCGTCCGTTCAGCCGACGCGCTCCCGTCCACAGCAGCGCAGGCGCCAGCACGTTGGTGGCGTTGCCGACTGCGGCGGGGACGGATCCGCCGCCGACGACCTCGAGCATGTTCATGACCGCGCAGACGATGGCGGCGAGGGTGGCGCCGCCGAAGTAGGTCACGAGTTCGCCGCGGAGTCCCCGATCGCGGCGCAGCCTCGCGCGCACCGCAATCAGGCCCGCCACCGCCAGCAGCGACGCCGCTATCGACGCGAGCAGATCGCTGACCCCGGTCACGGCCGCTCCGTCTCCTCGAAGGGCCCGGGACAATCTTGAGCAAACCTTGCGGTGACGCTCTTCGGACCCGGGATATTCCCTGCGGGAAGCGTACCAATCTGGACTCAGCCGGCACCGCCGACATCCCCGCTGAAAAGGAAGTGACCCGTGACCGATCCGCGCAACACACTCGCCCCTGCGGCGTATGTGCCCGCCTCGTACACGCACGAGCCGGTGCAGGCCACTCCCGACGCGGGATTCGCGGATGACTTCGCCTCGGTTCTGGAGAACACCACCGGGCACCGCTCCACGATCGGATGCATCATCCCGGCGTACAACGAGGAGGAGTCGATCGCCGAGGTGATCGAGGCCCTGCTCAACCAGACGCGCGTCCCCGACGTCATCCACGTCGTCGTCAACAACACCTCCGACAGCACCGTGAAGATCGCCTCGGAGTACAGCGGTCCGCACGAGATCGTCAACGAGCTCGGCGAGCAGTTCACCGAGGTCTTCGTCCACGACATCGGCAAGAACCCCGACAAGAAGGTCGGTGCGCTCAACTACGGCTACTCCCTCGTCGAGGGGTACGACTACCTCCTCGGCGTCGACGGCGACACCATCGCGCACACCAAGGCCGTGGAGTACCTCGAGACCGAGGCCGTCTCCGACTCCCGCATCGGCGGCATCTCGGCGATCTACTCGATCGACGACCGGCCGATCAAGGGTGCGGTCGGCAAGTTCCTCATCACCGGCCAGCGGGCACAGTTCGCGGCGTTCAACCTGCAGAACCTCCTCCGCGGTCGCAACATGGCCGTTCTCGGCGGGCAGTTCTCGATCTTCTCCACCAACGCCCTCCGCGACGCCATGAAGCAGAACCACCAGGTGACGCCGTGGGTGAAGGACTCCGAGGTCGAGGATTCGCTCCTCTCCCTGCAGATCAAGAGCGCCGGCTACCTGACCAAGATCAGCCCGTACGCCCGCGCCAACGTCGGCGGCATGACCACGCTGTCGGGCTACGACGCGCAGCAGGTCAAGTGGACCTACGGCGCCATCGAGCTCATGTGGCCGGGTCAGCGCGGCGACACCAAGGGGCAGCCGTTCCACCCCAACCTGCGGCTGCGCTGGTTCGAGAACTTCGGCATGCTCACGAACCTGTTCGTGCGCGTCGCCTTCATGACGCTCCTCGCCGGGTCGCTCTCGATCAACGCCTTCGTCTTCTCGCCGCTGTGGCTCGTCCCGGTCGCCGTCGCGGTGCTGCTGAACCTCCGCATGGCGCGGACGATGAAGTACTGCGACTCACGGGACGTGCTGTTCGCCGTGCTGGTGTTCCCCGCCGAGATCTTCATGTGGGTCCGCCTCAGTCACTTCGTCCGCTCCTGGAGCCGGTTCCTCTCCCGCAAGAAGGTCGACAACTGGGCGATGCAGGCCAAGGCCGAGCGGGGCGGCGGCCTCGGCCACTGGGCCCCTCTGGTCGTCCTCATCGCCGTCGCCGTCGCGATGACCGTGGTGTGGAACCTGGTCGGCCCGGTCGTGCAGTCGTCGATCCTGTGGGTCGGCTGGCCCATCGTCGGTGTCGTCACCGTCTTGCAGACGCTGCTCATGGTCACCAAGCTTTTCCGTCGTCAGCACGGATACAAGGTCTGATAGCGAACCCGACGCATCAGAAACACGGATGCTCCGGCTCTGGGGAGAGCCGGAGCATCCGTACATCTGCGCCCACCCGGACTCTCGCGCGATCACGCGGGAGATGAGCGTCGTGCAGCGAGAGCCTCCGCAGCGCGCAGCTGCGACTCGCGGATGAGCTCGAGGATCGTGGCGCGGTGCTCGGCGAACTCCGGACGGGCGCGCGTCTCAATCTGGTCGCGCTCGCTCCCCAGTGAGACCGCGACCACCCGCTGCACCGTCGCGGGGTTCTTCGACAGGACGACCACCCGATCAGCGAGGTAGACGGCCTCGTCGATGTCGTGGGTGACGAGCACCACAGACATCGCGCGGGTGCGCTGGAGGGACAACGTCAAGTCCTCGAGCTCGAGCCGGGTCTGCGCGTCGATCGATGCGAAAGGCTCGTCCATCACCAGGACCTCGGGCTCTGTGACCAGCGCCCGAGCGATCGCGACGCGCTGCTGCATGCCTCCGGAGAGCTGCCACGGGTGCTTCTTCTCGATCTCGGGCAACCCGACGCTCTCAAGGGTCTCGCGGACGAGATCGCGTACGAGCGCGCGCGGAACTCCTCTCGCCCGTAGCGGCAGCGCGACGTTCCGTTCCACCGTCAGCCAAGGGAAGAGCGACCGCGTGTACTCCTGAAAGACCACCGAGATCTGGGCACTCGGACCGTCCAGCCGCACGCCGTCCAGGGAGACGCTTCCCGAAGTCGGCCGCATGAGACTTGTGAGGCAGCGAAGAAGCGTCGTCTTTCCGGCCCCTGACGGGCCGACCAGACACACGAACTCGCCTTGGCGCACCTCGAGCGAAATGTCCTTCAGCACGAGATTGGCCGAGGCGCCACGGCCGTACTCTTTCGACAGGTTGTCGACGCGGAGCCGTGCGGGAAGATGATCGGTCATGGTGATCCTGTTCCTAGGGGGCGAGTCACTGGGCTCTCGACTGCTCGCGCATGCCGATGTGCCAACGAAGTACGCGGCGGCGCACCTGGACGAACGCCGCGTTCATCGCGAAGCCGATGATGGCGAGCAGGACGATCCCGGACCATACGCCGGCGGCGTTGAACGTGAGCTGTGCCTGCATCGCCCGGTACCCGACACCCCTGGTCGCCGCGAGCATCTCGCTCGCGACCATTAGCACCAGAGCGAACTGCAGACCCGTTTGCAGACCTCCGAACATCGAGGGGGTCGCGGCCGGGAACCACAGCTGCACGATCCGCTGGCGGTGGGTGAGCTTCATGGCGGTCGCGGCGTCTCTGAGATGCGGGTCCGTCTGCCGAACCCCGTCGATGGTCGCGAGGGCGATCGGGAAGAACGAACCGAGAGCGATGATGGCCGCTTTGGAGGCATCTCCGACGCCGAGGAGAAGGACCAGCGGGGGGATGAGCATCAGAGGCGGGACGTTGCGTGCGAAGTGAAGGGCGGGCATCATCAGGTCCGAGATGGCACTCAGGCGGCCCAGCACCAAGCCCAGCAAGACGCCCGTGACGACAGCGATGAGATATCCGAGGGCGAAATTGCTCAGGCTCGGGACAATATCGGTCAACACCCATCCCGAGAGCCACTGGCTGACGAACATCTCCATGATTCTCGAGATCGGCGGGAAGAACGGGCTCGGAGACAGATACGCCGAGATGGCGTACGTCCCGACCAGCACCAGGGGGAGGATCGCCCCGAGGGCCACTCTTCTTGTCGTGCGCATCACGAAGCCTCCGATACGCGGAAGTTCCGCGTCAGCGAGCGCTCGACAGCTCCGAGCGTGAGAGCAAATGCCAGCCCAAGCAGGCCGCTCCAGAGGATGATCGCGAAGACGGTGGGTGCCTGGCCCAGCTCCTGCGCGACGACGATCGTGCGACCGATGCCAGGAGCACCGGCCAGGATTCCCGCACCCACCGCGAGCATGAGCGACGCGGCCGCAGCGATGCGCACGCCCGTGGCCAGGAAGGGAAGAGCACTCGGTATGACGATCGACCACTGTGTGCGCCACCAGGGGAGCGTCATCGATCGCGCGGTCTCGAGGGCTACGGGGTCGACGGCGTGCACGCCCGCCTGAACCTGGACCAGGATCGGCCACGTCGCTGAGAAGACGGCGAGGAAGACAGCCAGTTCCGTCGACGGACCGAGAAGCAGCAGCGCCAGGGGCAGGAGCACCACCGGCGGGAGCGGGCGCAGGAACTGCACGAGCGGGTCCATCAGTGCGTGGGCGACGGCGGATGTGCCCGTGAGAACCCCCAGGATCAGTCCGATGACCAGGGCAATCAACAGGGCTCCCAGTGCGATGAGAAAGGTGACCAGGATGTCGCCCCAGAATCCTCTGCTGCTGCCCAGAGCCACGGCCACCTCTATCGAGGAAGACGCCGAGGGGAGCCCGGAGATGCCGGCGAGCGGGCCCGCCGTGGTGGACCACTGCCACACGGCGAGCCACGCTGCGACCCCGACGAGTCCCAGCAGCGCGCGGCGCGCACTCCTGTTCATCAGTGCAGACTCCTGGCGATCACTCGTCGAGGGCGACGGGGGCGACGACGGACTTCAGATCGATCGGGCCGGTGAGGTACCCGTAGTCGAGCATGAGGTCCTGAAACTTCTCGATGCCGGCGACATCGACGGAGTTGTAGAAGTACGGCACCACCGCCGAGGCATACGTCTCCGGGTCGACGTCGAGCGCGTCGGCCATCGCTGCCCGCACGGCGTCCGGATTCTCGGACGCGAAGGTCGTTACCGAACGCATGGCGCAGTTGAAGCGGGACACGATCTCGGGGTTGTCTGCGACGAACTGATCGGTCGCGACGATGACAGACGTCGGCCCCTCCTTCAGCGCCTCGACGCCGGGCCACGAGATCACTTGCGCGCCGTCCTCCTCGGCCGTCAGGATGATCGGCACCGCCGAGTACGCGGCATCGACTTGTCCGGCAAGGAGTGCGTTGTACGCGTCCGCCGGGGAGAGCACCGTAAACGTCACGGACTCGGAGTCTCCGCCGTTCTCATCGATGACATAGCGGGTGGTCAGCTCGGCTTGACCCTGCACGTCCGACACCGCGACGGTCTTGCCATCCAAGTCTCCCGGGGAGTCGATTCCGCTGTCACGCATCGTGAGCAGCGCACTGACCTCCGTCGTGTACCCCTCCTCGCCCGCCTTCATCTTGTCGTAGTAGCCCGGCGCGATGCCGGCGAAGGGCGCGACGATCTGCACGGGGATCCCGTTCTGCAGGGCCTGCATGAGCGGCAGCGTGCCGGCGAACCCGAAATCGGTAGTGCCGCCCTGCACCGCCGAGATCGCCGCCGGCAGGGTGCTGACCGATTCGATACCGAGGTCGAGACCATGCTCGGCGAAGAACCCCTCTTCGATGCCGGCGTACAGCGCTCCGGTGCTGAGGATGGGCAGAGCGGATACCGAAACCGTCGTCCTGGTGTCCGCGTTCGGCGAGGCGCAGTCATACCCGCTCGCCGGGGCCGCTGACCCGCTTCCGGAGGTGGCGCCCGCCGAGGCGCAGGCCGAGAGGACCCCGGCTGCGCCCAGGCTGAGGATGGCTGTGGCGAGGGATCGCTTGATCAAACGTGTCATGATGGATCGCTTTCTGTGTGGGGTGAAACGGTGCCGGACATCACACGCGCAGGATCCCCGCGCGCTCCATGGCCGCACCTGCTCCGGATAGAGACGCGAGTGGGGTCCCCTCGGTGAGCGAATGCATGATCTCTGGTTCGTTGTGTTGCGCCGCGATTGCCTGGTCGGCCAACTCGAGGAGGTCCTGCTCGTCGATGAACAGGAGACCGTCGGCCGTGCCGATGACGACGTCGCCGGGGGAGACCACCACGCCATCGATGACCACCGGGACGTTGACGTCGCCTTCGATGCCTAGGACGCGCGTGGTCATCGCGCTCGTGCCACGAGCGAAGACCGGCAGACCGACTCGCTCGAGGTCCGCCAGATCGGTGGCCATTCCGTCGACCACGATGCCTGCGGCGCCCCGATGCGCAGCGAGGAACGCGAGTATCGATCCGACGCATGCCCGCTCCCGGTCACCCCCCATGTCAACGACCAGGACGTGACCGGGTTCGAGGAGATCAGCTGCATAGTGGATCGCGGTGGCGTCCATGTCGCACAACCGGACGGTGAAGGCGGTGCCGACGAACGTTCGCTCAGCGGTCAGGGGCTTGATCCCGTGCGCCAGGCCGCGGTCACGCCAATGGCCGAGCGTCGAAGGGTCGACTCGCGAGGCGATGCTCGTCGAGTGCGGCGAGAGCGGGGTGGGCGTCTGCCCGATGCGGAACATGAGGACTCCTACGGATGGGTGGGGCGGTAGAACGCTCAGGCCAGTGGACGAACGGTGTAGCGGCGGTTTGCCAGCGACGGATTCGTCTGGCGGGTTGCCGAGATCCGAGCGGGGCTCAGTTCCACGACCCGGAGTTCGGGCGCCAGCCCGAGCTCTGCCGCGATGACCCCGTCTGGATCGACGACGACGCTCAAGCCGGTGCCGACGGGTGCTGTCTGGTTCACGGCCACCACGTATGAGGTGTTCTCGATCGCGCGAGCTCGGGTGAGCGTGCGCCAGTGGTCTTCTTTGAGCGCCCCGGGCACCCACGCGGCCGGCAGAACCATCACGTCGGCCCCATCGTCGATGAGGGCACGTGCGCTCTCCGGAAATCGCACGTCGTAACAGGTTGCGACCCCGATCCGGAACGGCTCTGCGTCGAAGACCACAGCACGCGGCTCGGGTGCTGTCGTTACGAAATCCGACTCGCGAAAGTGGAAGGCGTCGTAGAGGTGCACCTTTCGGTACGACGTCCGGCTAACCCCCGCCGACGAGATCACGACGACGGTGTTGTAGACCACGCCGTCCGCGCGCTCCCAGATGCCGACTATCACGCCCACCCTGTGCAGAGCCGCCGATTCTGCTACCGACTTGACGAACGGACCTTCGAGCGGTTCCGCCTCGGTCCTCAGCAGGGTTAGGTCGCGTGGCAGGCACATCGCCGCCTCCGGGAGAACGACCCATGCCGCTCCGGCCTGCGCGGCCTCCTGAACGAAAGACCGAATGCTGTCCAGGTTCTGCTGTTTGTCAGCGGTAGCGGAAAATTGCGCCAGTGCGATCTTCACGAGTGATCTCCAAATCCGGATCGAATCGGATTTGAGTATGCATGGAAAATGCACATCGCATGTTACGAACATGTTAAATGTGTGCGGATCGTGATCGACGCCGTTCACGCGCTCATATGCTGTGCACGACTACGTGAGGCGGAAACTGTATGGGTGCGTCGGCGACCAACCGGGCCTACGAGTGGTTGCGGTCCGCGATCATGACCGGGGAACTGCCCAGTGGCGCGTTCGTGGACGAAGCCACTGTGTGCGAGGCTGCTGGGGTGTCACGCACACCGGTGCGCGAGGCGTTCCAGCGGCTGGCGGGTGAACGCGTGATCCAACTCGTGCCGCGCCGGGGCGCCCAGGTGCGGGACGTGAGCCCGCGCGAAGTCATCGAGGCCTACGGCGCCCGCTGGCTCGTGGAAAGCGCTGCCATCAGGGATGTCCTCGCGCGCGGGATCGACGTGGCAGAGGCGATGGCGCCCATCCTGAACGAAATGGAGCGGTTCTCCCGTTTCTCGGGCCCTGCGGATCGCGCGACCTACATCGCTCTGGACAAGACGTTCCACAGCGTCTACGTGCGCGCTGCAGGCAATTCTGTGATCGCCCAGTTCTACGACACGCTCTGGCCGCTGCACGAATGGGACTCCCTTCGAGGACCGGAGACATCACAGGAGTTTCTCCAGGCGGTGAACCGACAGCACCGCGAGATCTTCGACCGCATCTCGGCCGCTGATACGCCAGGAGCGCTCGCCGCACTAGAAGAGCACTTGACTCCGCTTCGCCAGCGTGCGTGGCGGGAGGAGGCCGCCTTATGACACGCATCGGCTATTGGCTGACCGATTCGAACATCGCCACCGCGGAGATCGTGTCGGATTGGAAGTACGATTTCGTCGTTCTCGACCTCGAGCACGGGATGTTCGGGCTCGAGACGCTGAACACCTTCATCCCCGTACTTCGCGGGTTGGGTCTGCAGATCTTCGCAAAGGTGCTGGAGCCGACGCAGGCCGCCATCCAGCAGCCTTTGGACCTCGGGGCGCACGGGGTCATCGTTCCTCATGTGAAGAGCGCCGAGCATGTCGAGGAGCTCGCGTCCTTCGCGAAGTATCCGCCGCGAGGCGCTCGCTCAATGGCGGGGGGTCGCCTGTTCGGCTATGGACCGTGGACGAATGCGCATATCGCTGACCTCGACGAGACCACGATGTTCCTTCCTCTCATCGAAGACCCCCGTGCCGTCGACGACATCGAGCGTATTGCGGCGCTCCCCAACGTCGACGGGGTGCAGATGGGTCCTGGCGATCTGTCGCTCCTGAGCGGCCGGGGTGCGCTGAGCTTGACCGATGCGGACTGGGCGGACATCAATCGATGCCGCGACGCTGTTCGTGCACACGGCAAGCCGTTCCTCTACCCGGCCTGGACGCCCGCGGAGCAGGAGTGGGCGGTGGCCAGCGAGGTGCCCATGATGCTCGTCGGAGCGCAGTATGCCGGCGTGCGTTACGCGGTGGGGCAGACCCGCGCTTATGTCGACACTCTGCTGGCGAGGCGCTGATACGGGTCGCACCGTCGACCCGCGCGCTCATCCCGTCACGGCGCCGCCGCTAGGCTGACCGAATGCCGCTGATGACGCTCGGTCGCGAGATCCGGTAGCGGCGTGCCGACGTACAGCCACCAAGCGCGCGCGTCGATCGGCGTGCAACTGCGGCGCATTCCCGAACAGACCCGCAGCTGGCGGAAGGTGGAGAGCGTGCTTTCGGCGGCTGAGCGGATACTGGAGGCTCACGGTTACGACGCGCTGGTCGCGAATCCCGCGGCGCTCTTCGCAGATGCGGGGATCTCCTCGGGCACCTTCTACGACTATTTTGAGAGCCTCGACGCCGTTGTCGAGTGCGTCCGTCTGCTATGGACCAGCCGAATCGGCGAGATCATCGATCGCGCGTACGCCACGCCCTGCCGGTCCGTCGCCGAGGTGGTGGATCGCCTGATCGACGCGAATGTCGCCTTCTTCGAGAATCGGTCGGCGAGAGATCTGTGGCTCACCCACCATCTGACGCCCTCCGCCCGTCAGGCAGAACTGCTCGCAAACCAGACGACCGGCGCCCGCGTGCGATGGGAGATCGAGCGGCTCGGCTACCGGTTCCTCGGTGACGGCCTCGACGAGCTCGTGCTGGTAGAGATCGCTGACCAGCTGTCTCGGTTCGCCATCCTCGTCGCAGGAGGGGAGCGCCCCGACGAGGGGGTCGTCGATCGTGCGCGCCGGGCCACGCTGGCTTACGTGGAGCGGACGATTCAGCCCACGTCGGGACGAGGCGCCGGGGATCCCGGGGCTACGGGGCGGCCAGAAGCTCCGAGGTGAGGCGATAGCCGACGCCGCGAACCGTCTCGATGTAGCGGGGGTTGGCCGGGTTGTCGCCGAGCTTCCGCCGCAGATTCGTCATGTGCGCCTCGATGGCGCGCTTGTCGGCCTCGCCCACGAAGTAGCTCGTGACGTACGACTCGCCGCGCAGCACCAGGGTGAGGTCGGCCTTGCTGCGCACGCGCCGCTTGGATTCGAGGAGCGTGGCGAGCAGGTCGAACTCGGTGCGCGTCAGCTCGAGTTCGCGCCCGCCCAGCAGCACGATGCGCGTGTCGGGGTCGAGCTGCAGGTCGCGGTGCTCGAGCCAGTTGGCGCCGGCCGGCACGAGCTCGCCGGCCGGCCGCGAGGCGAGGTCGGTGCCGGGACCTGCCTGGGGATCGGGCCCCTGCGACGACGGCACGATGATCGGGCCGGAGGGGATGGCCGCGGCGGGCGGATGCTCCTCGTACTCCGGGTATGCGGGGGTCGCGCCGGCCGGCGGAAGCTGCTCCTCGCCGGGCCGGGAGGTCGGGATGCTCTGCGTCGCGGGCCGCGCACCCGGGAAGGACGGGCCGACCGGCCCCTGCCGCGGAGCGGCGCCCGCGATCTGCGGGCTGCCGGCGCGCGGGCGGCGCAGCAGTGCCTCGATGCGCGCCCTGAGCTCACGCGGGCGGAACGGCTTCACGACGTACTCGTCGGCGCCGGCGCCGAGGCCCAGCACCACGTCGGCCTCGTCCTCCAGGCCGGTGAGCATGATGATGTACGTGTCGGACTGGGCGCGGATGCGGCGGGCCGCTTCGAATCCGTCGATACCCGGCATGTTGACGTCCAGCGTCGTGACGAGCGGCTGGTAGGCGATGACCGCGCGCACCCCGTCGATTCCGTTGCCGACAGACACGGTGGAGAATCCGGCCGATTCGAGCACCTCGACGAGGAGGTGCCGGATGTCGGGGTCGTCCTCGACGATCACGGCCGTCTTCTGCGCGTCCGCGGAGTCGCTCATACGTGTTGCCTCACTGAGTCAGCGCTTGGTCGTGCCACATCCTCGCACACTTCTGTCACACCCGTCACAACTGGGGGCGGGTGTCGGGGCCGACCCGTCACCGCACCTCGCGCGTCAGTTCGACTGCCGCTTCCGGCCACCACACTCCCGCGTCAGGACCACCATTGCACTCGCCGTCGCTTTCGCCGGGGGGCTTGATCCAGACGTTCGTATCGACCACGTCGTCGCCGTACTCCCCACCGGGATCGCCGACCAGGCGGCCGGGCGGGTTGCACCACTCGGCGCCGGCCGGTCCCGCGCCGTTTCGCGAGGTGTCGATGACAGCGTGGGCGCCGTCCAGGAAGCCTGCGACGTCATGGGCGTAGGCGAACTCATCGGCTGTCGTCTGATAGTTGGACACGTTGGTGGCGAAGCCGCGGACACGGTCGAGCACGCCGACCTGGCGGATGAGGCCGGCCATCTGCTCGGCGGGGAGCCAGCGGGAATGGCCGCCGTCGAGATAGATCCAGGTGTTGATGCCGCCCAGCCGTTCCACGGCGCCCGAGAGCTGCTCGACACGCTCGTCGATGTTGCCGCACTCCGGGGCGAGCGCGAGGCTGTCGGGCTCGAGGATGACGATCTTCTGCACGTCGGAGGCGTTGTCCAGCGCCTGACCGATGAGGTCGGTCCATTCGACGTAGTCTTCGGGGCTGAGCCCACCAGCGGAGTGGTTGCCGCAGTCCCGCCCGGGAAGGCCGTAGATGACGATGGCCAGTGCGGCGTCCTGCTCACGCGCCTGGGCGGCGAGGTGCGCCACGCGATCCCAGACCTTGTCGATCGGGTCGAGCTCGGGCGTGAGCCAATACGCCGTGGGCTGCTCGGCGAGGTACTCCGTCGCCTCGGCCTCGTCGGCCGGCGCGGTCGACCCACTCGCGACCCACTGCGCCGCCTTCGACTCGTCGGGCACGACGACGACCGTTCCGACGGCAGGCGGATGCGCGGCGAGCATCTGCACGAGCGTCTGCGCGTGGGTACCGACGAATCCGATCGCCGCGACGAGGGCCAGGGCGGCCACCGATATGCCGCCGATCAGCAGCGCCCTGCGAAGCCGGCGGCGCGAAGCCGGGCGCGACGACCGATTTCCCATTCCCCGGACTCTATCCGACGGACCACGTCCGCCCCGTCAGGCGGGAGAGCCTCCGACGGCGGATCGGAGTCGACGCCGGCGGAGGCCAGACGACTGGTGCCTAGTCGCCACATCCAGCATACGCGTTTTGTCCCCCGTTTGGGGGACAAGCCCTCTCGGGCGAGATGATTTACACCCGATTGCCGCGATAGTTAGCCCCGCCCGCGTAGTACGCTCGATCCGTGGGGAAATTGGTTTACAACGCGGTCGGGTCATCGTTCGACATCGAGGATCGCACCCTCTCCCACCTGCGTCTGGTCTTCATGAACAAGCTCCGTCGCGGCGAGCCCTTCATGTTCCACCACAATGTCGGTGACGGCAGCGGATCGCGGAGTCTGTGGATCCACCCGTCGATCCCGCTCGTCTTCCACTTCTACGGCAGTCGCCCGCCCGCGCTCAACCGGCACTGGATCGACGACCTCATGCGCGAGGCGAACAGCCCGAATGGGCTTCTCATCGTCACCGAGCCCGATCCGGATGCGGTTCGCGAGCCCGAGCGCGGCTGACGGTTCAGGCGCACTCGTTGTCGACGGCCTCGCGCACGCGCGTGAGGAACTCGGCGACGTGCGCGGCTTCGCGCTCCGACAGCTCGGCGGCGAATCCGCGGATGGCTGCGGTGAGGGGATCCACGTCGGAGAGATCGGTGTCGCGGTCGAACGGGACGACGAGCTTGCTGCGGCGGTCGCGCGGGTTCGATTCGAAGGCGATGAGACCGCCGGAGTGCAGACGGTCGAGCATTCCGGTCACCGACGCGGTCGAGACGTTGAGGTGCTGCGCGATCTCCGTGGGGGTCACCGCTTCGCCCTCGTCTGAGCGCTCGAGGATGTAACGCATGGCGGCTCGGGCATTCTCGCTCGGTCCGCAGTCGGTCTGACGCCGGCGCGCGAGGCGTGCCTCGGACAATCGCAATCGCTCGACCGCTCGGGCGGCGTCGAGTATCGCCGGAGACTGGTCTGTCGTGGTCACTGCACACTCCTCTGACTGGTGGTGCGCTCGGGTGGAACCAGTGTAGTTAGGCGCGGCAGCTACTCACTACGTGAGTTTCTCGGTGCTGCCCTGCATTCGCGTGTTCATGAGAACGCCGTCATGTGTTTACCAAATTGCTAGTCTGCCTAGTAACGTGTCTAGTGACTTACTGGATGCCCGAGCAGGGCGGAGAGGAAAAGCATCATGGGTCACCTGTACTACGGCACCGCGTCGCAGCCCATAGAGATCCCCGATCGACTGCTCGCGCACCTCAAGGTCGTCACCGCGACCAAGCTCCGCCGCGGAGAGAGCTTCACCCTCACGTGGCGTCACCCCGAGGATCTCCCGGGCGGACGCTCGACGCTCTGGCTGCAGCCGGCCATTCCGCTGCGCTTCGTCTTCTCATCGCCGGAACCCGAACTCCTCAACCCCGCGTTCTTGAAGGACCTCGCGAACGGCGCGAATTCATCGGGCGGCCTAACCATCGACCTCGGCATGGCCGTTCCCGAAGGCGAGGGCGATCCGCGCACCTCGGCGGCGCGTCAGGGGCGCGTACCGGCCCACGCGGCCTGATCCGTCCCGGAACCGCTCAGGGGGCGGGCGTCTGCGGCGCTCCGAAGATGCCCTTTCCCCGGCGGTTGACCATCTCGTACGCCTCGCGGTACGTCTTGGGGACCTTGTCGCCCTTCTCGCCGTACTTCGCGACGAGAAGCGCCATCAGGCCGACCCCGGGAGGGCTCAGCGGCCGATCGTCGGCGTCGTCGTCGTAGGGCTTGAGCTTGCCCGCCTCCGGGTTCGCCGGCGTGTAGGCGGGAGTGGTCGTCGGCCAGTCGCGCGGGTCGCGGGGCGTCGGAAGGGTGATCGCGTTCGTGAGGGTCGGCACGTCGCGCGCCCGGTCGGGGATCGGGTCGAGCTGGTGCTGCTCCTCGATGGTGCGGATGACGGCCGAGTGATGCATCAGGTCGTGCACGATGTGCCCGCGCTCGGTGTACGCCGAGATCGCGATCGCGGGGACGCGGACCCCCAGCCGATCGAAGCCGAAGCCCATCTCCACGCTCGGCGTCGCCTCCTTCGGGGCCGGCACCGCGGGCGGAGGCACATGATCGTACGTGCCGCCGTGCTCGTCGAAGGTCACCAGCAGCATCGTGTTCATGGCGTTGGAGCCTTCGACGGTGCTCGAGGCGCGCACCGCCGAGTACACGCGGTGCAGCAGCGCCTCTCCCGCGCGCACGTCCGAGATCGATGACCCCGTGATGACCCGGCCGTCGTCGTCGGTCTCGGTGAGCGCGCCTACGGGCGGGTGCATGTCGTTGTGGTCGTACAGCAGGCGCGGCTCGATGAACGCGTACGGCGGCAGCGTGCCGTTCGCCGCATCCTCGTAGAACCGCGTCATCGTGCGGAAGTGATCGGTGCGGAAGAACGGCTCCAGCACCGGGGCGTGGATGAAGCCGGTGAGGGAGAGCAGCGTGAGGTCGTCGAAGTAGATGGCCCAGTCGAGACCGGCCTCCGTCAGCCGGTTGAAGATCGTCGGGGCGGTGTTCTCCTCTTTCAGCCACTTGTGATAGCCGCCGTTGTGCCCGTTGGTCACGTATCCGTGCGAGGTCTCGGCGTGGAAGAACGAGCGGTTGCAGAAGGTCTGAGAGGGTACGGCGCAATGCCAGTTGTCGTACACGACGAAGTTCTTCGCGAGCGTCGAGAAGACCGGCAGCATCTGCGGGTCGAAGGCCCCCATGACCACCGAATACTCCTCGGGGGTCGGTGCTCGCCCGTCGTGCTCGGACGTGAAGTTGTCGATGTAGTCCTGCAGAAATCCCGACATGCTGGGCTTCGATGCGTCGTCGGGGGCGTTGAACGGCGGGCGCATGTCGGGGATGGCGCGGCCGCGGTTCTCCGGCGGCGACACCGTGCCGAAGAGCTGAGTGTTTACGTGCGGATACTCCTCGCCCGGGTCGGGGTTCGGGCTCGACATCACGACGTCGGTGGGGCCCGAGTACCGATGCGCGGCGACGACCTCGCCGTCGTGGGTCTTGTTCGAGAGCCCGTCGTGGAGCCCCTCGAAGGTCTGGCCGCGCGGGGGTGCCTCGTCGGCGTAGAGCCAGCCGAGGAGGTTGTCGAACGAGCGGTTCTCGAACATGATCACGACGAGGTGATCGAAGCCCGGCCCGCCCGGGCGGGGCGGCAGGCTCCCGGTCGGCGTGGGCACGGGGTCACTCGTCGCCGTCGGTGCGGCATCCGGATCGTTCAATCTCCCGAGCCCGAACGCGGCACCCGCCGCCGCCGCGACTCCGGCGGCGCCCAGGCCGGCATAGGTGAGAAATCTGCGCCTGCTCGGGGGCGTGGTCTCCTCGGCTGACGGCTCGGAAAACTGGTCGCCGGACGCGGGGGGTTCGCTGCTCATGCTCGCCTTCGGAGTGCGGGAAGGTCATCAGCTTATGGCCTGTGGTCCGTGAGGGCCGGTAGGTCGTGCGCGTCGAATTGTCAAGCGCCTGTGCTGCACCTGAAGGCGGACGCACTCTAGATCGCGGGGAAAGACACACCCCGCCGGAGCACCACCATGCACACCTCGAAAGAACCCTGGCGCCGCCCCGTCGAGATTCCGCATCGCCCGCCGCTGCACCGCAGCCAGCCAGCGACGACGGAGAAACAGACCGCCCAGCGGAATCAGGAACCGAAGGACCCGCGGGCTCAACACGCCCTCGCGTGAGCACCCGCGGCGGTCGACGCCGCTTCACCGCGCGACAGTACGTGCGAAAGTGGAGCGGTGCTGACCGATGCCGCCCTGGAGTTCTTGTCCGAATACCACCTCGCCACGCTGTCGACCGTGGGACGATCCGGTCGAGTGCATGCCGTGCCGGTCGGTTTCACCGTCGAGGACGGGGTCGTGCGGGTCATCGGCTCGCGCGGATCGCAGAAGTTCCTCAACGCCCAGCGATCGGGGCGCGCCTCGGTGTGCTCGGTCGATCGCGGCCGGTGGATCAGCTTCGAGGGTCCGGCCGTCGTCCGCGAAGACGCGGATGCGGTGGCGCACGCCGTGGATCTCTACGCGGCGCGCTACCGGCAGCCGAGCGTCAATCCGCAGCGCGTCGTGCTGGAGATGACGATCGAGCGCGTCCTGGGCTCTCCGCAGTTCCGGGCGTCGCGCTTCCTGGGGAACGGCGTCGCGGACCCTGGATCGGCCCGCTAACAGCTGTCGTACACGTAGGCCGGGTGTCCTGGCATCACGAGATCGCGATCGCGGAGGATCGTCGCCGCCGGCTGCTGCGGATCGGCGCACACCCGATCGAAGGGCCGCGGGAGCGCATCCGTGTATTCGATGTCGAGAACGGACGAGCCGTACACCTCGGTGTAATGGGCGCACTCGTCGAACACGGCGCACTCCTCGGCGATGGCGAAGTCGAACCCGGCATCGTCCTCGAGCTCGGCGGCGAACTCCGCGGCGTTCTTCTGGGCCGCAGCGAGTCCGGCCTCATGGGCGATGGACACCAGTTCTGCCGCGAGCGCGAGGTTGTCGGCGGGGCTGAGCGCGCCGGCGGAGCGGGTGAAGGTGTCGAGGTTGTCGAACTCCACCGCGTCGAAGCCGTCGTCGGCGCAGCCGCGTATCCACTCGCCCACGATGTCGACGATCACGGCGCGCTTGCGCGGAGTGGACGTGTCGAGGAGGACCTCGTCGGGCCATTCCGGGTCGGTTACGAGGGCGCCGTCGGCGTGGAGCAGCACGTCGACGGGCCACAGGCCACGCTCTCCCGGCTGGGTCTGGAAGCCGTTGACGTAGCAGATGGAGTATGCGCCGGCGGCAGGTTCGTCGGTGCGGTCGCGTGCGACGATCCCGACGCCGTCGGGTGGCTCGTATCCGCCGCCGAGCTGGTAGTCGAATCCCGCGGTGGTCGGAGGCAGGTCGGGGTCGCCGGCAGGCGTGGCGCCGGAGCATCCGCTCATCAGCGCGGCCAGGCATACGACGAAGGCCGGGACGCAGCGCGCCCCGGCCCTCGAACGACGATTGTCAGCCGACGTAGGCTCCCGAGCCCACGGCGGCGGCGATGACGACCGCCCAGATGATCCAGAAAATGATCGTCAGGGCCAGAAGGATCGAACCGACGATCACACCGGCGAGGGCGGGGGTGTTCTTGTATCCCGCCTTCTTCGACTGGCTCAGGGCGATCGCCGAGATGATGAGGCCGATCAGGCTCGCGAAGATCGCGACGATCAGGCCGACGATTCCGAGCGTCTTGCCCGGGTAGTCCTGACCGGGAGCCGGCTGCTGAGTCATGAGTGTCCCCTCTTAGACGTGTTAGGTCCTCTCAGCCTGGCAGAAAACTGAGTGTTTCCCGAGAACATTTCGCGAACGCTATGATTTCCGCCCTGCATCCACGCGCGCGGCATCCGACCTCGTCTTCGCGAGGCTCGCGATCGTCGCGACGGCGATCGTTCCGGCGATGAACAGCAGCGAGAACCAGATCGGGATCTCCGGCGCCCAAAGCACCGGCTCGCCGCCGTTGATGAAGGGCAGCTCGTTGACGTGCAGCGCGTGGAGCACCAGCTTGACGCCGATGAACGCGAGGATGACCGCCAACCCCTGGGCGAGGTAGACGAGTCGCTCGAGCAGGCCGCCCAGCAGGAAGTAGAGCTGGCGCAGGCCCATCAGCGCGAACGCGTTCGCCGTGAACACGATGTACGCCTCCTCGGTCAGCCCGTAGATCGCGGGGATCGAGTCGACGGCGAAGATGAGATCGACGAAGCCGATGGCGATGATGACGAGGAACATCGGCGTGACCAGGCGCTTGCCGCCCCGACGGATCGTGAGCTTGTCTTCCCGGTACTCGTCGGTGACGGGAAGATGGCGGCGCACCCAGCGCATGAATCGGCCGTCCGCGGGGTTGCTTTCGCCGTGAGCGAAGGCCTGACGGTAGGCAAGGAACAGCAGCAGCGCACCGAAGAGGTAGAAGACCCAGGAGAAGTTCTCGATGAGCGTCGCCCCCACAGCGATGAAGATGCCGCGCATCACCAGCGCGATGACGATGCCGATGAGCAGCACCTTCTGCTGATAGATCTTCGGCACGGCGAAGCCGGTCATGACGAGGAGGAAGACGAAGAGGTTGTCGATCGAGAGCGCCTTCTCGGTGAGGTATCCGGCGAAGTACTCCCCGCCGTATCCCCATCCGGAGACCAGCCCGATGCCGACGCCGAACAACAGCGCCAGGCCGATGTAGAACGCCGACCACAGCGCCGATTCCCGCGCGGTCGGCTCGTGCGGCTTTCGCACGTGCGCGAAGAACTCGAAGACGAAGAAGGCGATCGTCACCGCGATGGTGAGCAGCCAGATGAAGGGCGTGACGTGCATGGGTACTCCGATGAGAGGTGGCGTGGATGACGCCAAGGTCTCTTCCACCCGGATGGGCCGGCGGGCCGGGACGCTTCTTCGAGTCCGTATTGACGGGTCCGCCGCGTGGGAGTACTCCCCTTGCCCTCCCAGCGTAACCGATGCAAGCCCCCCGACGTGCAGCACGGGCGCGCCTAGCCTGCAGGGATGACGGATGCCCGGGTGCTGGTGATCGGTGGCGGAAACGCCGGACTGTCGATCGCGGGGCGGTTGCATCGCAAGGGCGTCGGGGAGGTCACCGTCGTCGAGCCGCGCGACACGCACATCTTCGCCCCGCTGCAGTCGCACGTCGCCGGCGGCGTCGCCCGGGCGAGCGAGGCGGTGCGCCCGCAGCGAGAGGTGACGCCTCCCGGGGTGTCCTGGATCCAGGATGCGGCGACCGACGTCCGCCCGCAGGAGCACCGGGTCGTGCTCGCGTCGGGGCGCACCCTCGAGTACGACCAGCTCGTCGTCTGCCCGGGTATCCAGATGAACTGGGATGCGGTGCCCGGCCTGGCCGAGGCGATGCAGACGCCCTTCGGCGTGTCGAACTACGACCTCGCGCTCGCCGCGAAAGCGTCCCCGCTGCTGCGCGACGTGCGCGAGGGCACGGTGGTGTTCGTGCAAGCGGCGGGGCCGTCGTCGTGCGCCGGCGCCGCGCAGAAGCCGATGTACCTCGCGTGCGACTGGTGGCGCGCGCAGGGCCTGCTCGACAGCATCCGCGTGGTGCTCGTGCTTCCGGAGCCGACGCTGCACGGCATCGCCGGGATCGACGCCGAGCTGCAGCGGAGCGTGGCCAAGTACGGCATCGAAGTGCGCTACGACGCGCATCTCCTCGCCGTCGACCCCGACGCGCGCACTGTCACGATCGGCGACGACGACTCGGCCGAGACGCTCGCCTACGACGTGCTGCACGCCGCGCCGCCGCAGTCGGCGCCCGCGTGGCTCGCCGCCACACCGCTGGCGGCCCCGGCCTCGTCGGGCGGATGGGTGGAGGTCGACCCCGAGACGTTCCAGCATCGGCGCTTCCCGGACGTGTGGGCTCTGGGAGATGCCGCCGACACCGACTCCTACAAGTCCGGCGGGGGCCTCCGGTCGCAGGCGAAGGTGCTCGTGAAGAACCTGCTCGCCGCGCTCGACGGCCGAGACCCCGTCGCACGCTACGACGGATACGGTGTCTGCCCGTACACCGTGAGCCGCCACACCGTCGTGTTCGCGGAGTTCGATCGCGACGGTCGCCTCGAACCCACCGTGCCGTTCTGGCGCACCCTCTATCGAGAGCGGCGCCTGTCGTGGCTCTTCGACCGCCGCATCCTGCCGTGGGTGTATTGGCACCTCATCCTCCGCGGAAGAGCGTGACCCGACCACAGATCCGGTGGTTGTGCTTCACCGGCGCGCAACCGCGTTCTAGTACGGTCGGAGAATGGCACGCAGCAGGGGACGACACCGCTCCCGGGCACCGATCCGCTCGCCCTACCGTCAGCCGATCTGGCTGATCATCGGGGTGTCGATCATCGCCGCCGGCACGATCGTGCTCGTCGTGGCGGCCTTCCTCACTTTCGGACGCTGATCCGGCCGGTTTGGGGCGGCCAGCGTGCTTTGGGGCGACCGTTGAGCGCCCCAAAGCACACCCCGCGCCCCAAACCTGGGCGCTGTCACAGGGCGCGGAGCTTCTCCAGCAGCGGCTCGGCGACCTCCGAGACGAAGCGATCCTGCTGCTCGTCGCCGACCTGGACGACCGCGATGTCGGTGAACCCGGCTTCGAGGTAGGGACGCACGCTCTCGGCCAGCTCATCGAGGTCGGGGCCGCTCGCGATCGACTCGGCGACATCCTCCGGGCGCACGAACTGCGACGCCGCAGCGAACCCGGCGGGGGTCGGCAGATCAGCGTTGACGGCCCAGCCGCCCCCGAACCAGCGGAACTGCTCGTGCGCGCGGGCGACGGCCGCTTCCCGGTCGGGGTCCCAGCTGATCGGGATCTGGCCGATCTTGCGCGACTCGCCCGACTCCGATCCGCCGAGCGGATGGACCGAGTTCCACTTCGCCACGAGATCAGCGTCGGGCTCGACAGCGATCATGTGCTCGGCAAGGTCGGCGAACCCGTCGATGGAACTGTCGCCCGACACCGCGACGCCGATGGGCACGCCGTCGTCGGGGCAGTCCCAGATGCGCGCGGAGTCGACGCGGAAGTACTGCCCGTCGTAGGTCACGAGATCGCCGGAGTGGAGCTCGCGGATGATCTCCAGTGCCTCGACCAGCATGTCCTGCCGCGCGTGCACGGCCGGCCATCCTTCGCCGACGACGTGCTCGTTGAGGTTCTCGCCGGAGCCGACCCCGAGCGTGAAGCGCCCCTCCGACAGCAGCTCCAGGGTGGCGGCCTTCTGCGCCACGACGGCCGGGTGGTAGCGCATGGTCGGGCACGTGACGTAGGTCATCAACCCGATGTTCGTCGTGGCGTACGCGACGGCACCGAGCACGCTCCATGCGTACGGGGAATGGCCCTGAGTCGTCAGCCACGGCGAGTAGTGGTCGCTGGACACGAGGAAGTCGAAGCCGGCGGCCTCGGCCTTCACCGCGTAGTCGACGAGCTCGCGCGGCCCGCTCTGCTCGGTCATGAGGGTGTAGCCGAATCGCGTCATGCTCGCACGATACGAGCGGCGCCGGAGCCGGTCGCGGGGGTTGCGGAGGCGGCCCGGATGCGGCAGGCCCGGCCGTCGCTGCCAGGGTCCGCCGGCGCTTCCCGCCATCCGCCGCCATCCCCTCCTGCACCTGGTCGGCACCGGCGAGCTCTCAGCGGGGGAGAATGTCCCGGTGCCCATCGTCGACAATGCCGTGTACGTCGCCGGCCGCCGGATCGAGAATCCCGACAGTCTGGATCAGACGTTCGAGTACATGCAGGCGAACCACGGCATGGCGTGGATCGGGCTTTTCCGGCCGACGCGTGACGAGATCGAGCGCGTCGCGGCGGAGTTCTCGCTGCATCCGCTCGCGGTCGAAGACGCCCTCTCAGGCCATCAGCGTCCGAAGCTGGAGCGCTACGGCGACATCCTGTTCACGGTCCTGCGGCCGGCGCGGTACGTCGAGGAGACGGAGACCGTCGAGTTCGGCGAGCTGCACGTGTTCGTCGGGCCCGACTTCGTCGTGACGGTGCGCCACGCCGAGGCTCCCGACCTTGCGCACGTGCGTCGCCGTATGGAGGCGACTCCGGAGCTGCTGCGACTCGGTCCCGAGGCGGTGCTCTACGCCATCCTCGACGAGGTCGTGGACGAGTACCAGCCGGTTGCCGCCGGATTGCAGAACGACGTGGATGAGATCGAGGACGAGCTGTTTGCCGACACCGACGCCGGTCTCTCGCGGCGGATCTACGAGCTGGCACGCGAGGTGATCCTCTTCCAGCGTGCGACCGAACCGCTTCAAGGGATGCTGGATGCGCTTCTCGGCGGTGCGGACAAGTACCAGGTCGATATCGAGTTGCAACGCGCGCTGCGTGATGTTCTCGACCACGCGCTGCGGATCGCCGACAAGCTCGCCTCCCAGCGCGCGATCCTCGAGAACGCCCTCACCGTCAACGCCACGCTGGTCACGCAGCGACAGACCGAGACAGCTCTCACCCAGAACGAGCAGGTGAAGAAGATCTCCGGCTGGGCGGCCATCCTGTTCGGCCCGACTCTGGTGGGCACCGTCTACGGTATGAACTTCACGCACATGCCCGAGCTCGACTGGCAGTGGGGGTACCCGGCGGCGATCGCGCTCATGGTGGCGACCTCGGCGACGCTGTGGGGCGTGTTCCGGTGGAAGCACTGGCTCTGACAACGCGCGGAAGGACACTCGCATGACCTGGACGGAACGATTGGGCGCCGTGGGCGTGTGGCGCGGCGTGAACGACGTGGGCGACGAGCTGGCGCGGGAGATCGAGGATCTCGGCTTCCGGGCGCTGTGGCTCGGGAGCTCCCCTCCCGCCGACCTCACGGCGGTGGAGCGGCTTCTCGATGTGACCGAGTCGCTCGTGATGATCACGGGCGTCGTGAACATCTGGAAGGCGGATGCGGCGGAACTGGCCGATTCGTACCACCGCATCGTGGGGAAGCATCCGGGCCGTCTGCTGCTCGGGATCGGCTCGGGGCACCGCGAGGCCACCGCCGAGCGTGCGCGTCCGATCGCCGCGATGTCGGCGTACCTCGATGTGCTCGACGAGCGCGGCGTGCCCGTCGAAGACCGGCTCCTCTCCGCGATGGGCCCGCGGATGCTGCAGCTCGCGGGCGAACGCAGCGCCGGCACGCATCCGTACCTGACGGTGCCGGAGCAATCGCGCGAGCAGCGCGAAGCCCTGGGGGAGGGCAAGCTCGTCGCGCCGGAGCAGACGGTGGTGCTCGACGACGACGTGGACGCGGCACGGGCGGCCGCCCGGGCGTTCCTCCGCCACTATCTGCGGCTGGAGAACTACACGAACACCATGCGGAAGGCGGGGTTCACCGACGCCGACATCGCCGACGGGGGCAGCGACGAGCTCGTGGATCGCATCGTCGTGCACGGCGACGTGTCGTACCTCGAAGCGGCGGTGCAAGCGCACCTCGACGCCGGAGCGGATCACGTGTGCGTGCAGGTGCAGCCGCGCCCGGACGCGCCGCGGGCGCTGCGCGCTCTCGCCGCCGCGATGTGAGAGTTCGCGGGGCCCGACTCGCCTTCGGGGGGAGAGTCGGGCCCCGCAGATCGATGCTCCACCACGCGGTGGCCCCCAAAGGAGCACCGGTGACCTCACTCCATCCCCAGAGGGAGCGCGGTCTGTTTCCCCGCATATGAGACGGGCTCCCACGGGGTCTATTACGGGAGTTCTCCAACAAAATCTGGGAGTGCGCTGAAATCCGCTGTCAAGAAGGCGCGCCGACCCCCTCTTGTGCGGCAGAATGGCTCTCGATTCTGCGGGAAAATCCCGATCAACGCGCGGAATCGCAAGTGTCGCACGCTCGGGGGAGCGTATTGGGGGAGACATGACACGAATACGTGTGCGTCGTGGCGCCGATGGCCAGCCGTTGTCCGATGCCGAACTGGTCGAGCTGACCCGGTCCGGCGACACCGACGCGTACGGAGAGTTGTGGCGCCGCCACTACGTCTCGGGTCTCGCAGTCGCGCGCGCGACGAGCTCGCTCGACGCCGACGACCTCGTGCAAGAGGCGTTCGCGCGCGTCTTCCAAGCGGTGCAGCGTGGGGGCGGGCCGACCGGGTCGTTCCGGGCCTACCTGTTCACCAGCATCCGCAACACGGCCGCCGGATGGGGGCGCGATCGCAGCGAGACCCCCGTCGAAGATCTCGAGGCCGTCGCCGATCCGGACGCCGAAGCGCACACGTCGGATGCGGCGCTCGATCGCTCCTTCACCGGCAAGGCGTTCCGCTCCCTTCCCGCCCGCTGGCAAGAGGTGCTCTGGTACACCGAGGTCGAGCAGCTGAAGCCGGCCGACATCGCCCCGCTTCTCGGCATCAAGTCGACGGCGGTCGCGCAGCTCGCCTTCCGTGCGCGCGAGGGGCTCCGCGAAGCGTGGATCCAGGAGCACATCGCCGACAGCGGCAACGGCCCGGAGTGCCAGTGGGCGCTCGAGCGGATGGGCACCTACGCGCGCGGAAATCTCGGACCCCGAGACCGCAAGCGGATGCAGCAGCACCTCGACGAGTGCGACAGCTGTGCAGCGGTCGCGGCAGAGGCCCGCGACCTCTCGCGGCGTCTGGCCTTCGTGCTGCTGCCGATCATCGTCGGCACCGGCGCGGCGGGGGCAGCGCTCGCCGCCCTGCGCGACGGTGCCGCCGCGACGGTGGCGGCGGCCGCCATGCCGGCGACCGTCACCGCAACAGCTGCCACCGGCTCGGTGGGCGGGGGCGCCGGCGGCACGCTCGGCGCCGCATCGCTCTCGGGTGCCGCCGCCGTCTCGGCTGGCGGGGCCGCTGCCGGGGCCGCCGCCGGCGCCGCGTCGGGCGGCGCACTGGTGAGCGTCGGCGGGGCTGTCGGACTGCTCGCGGCGAGCATCGCCGTGGTCGCGGGGATCTCTTTCGCCGCCTCGCAGGGCACGCCGCCGGCGGTCACCGCAGAGCCGGTGGCCGCGGCGGAGATTGCCGCCCCCGACGCACTGTCTGCCCGCGAGGCCGAGTCGACCATTCTGCCGACCCCGGTGGTCGTCCTGCCGCTGCCGGTTCCGACCGCCGCCGAGGACGAGACATCCGTTGTTCCGACGTCGGCGCCGAACGGGACACCGAGCAGGAAGCCCGCGCCGGTCACCCCTCCCGTCGCGCCTTCGACCCCTGCGGCCTCACCGACGCCGACCCCCGAGCCGACGTCCCCCTCCGAGCCGACGCCGACCGAGTCGCCCTCGCCGAGCGCCACACCGACACCTACGCCGACGCCGACGCCGACACCGACGCCGACGCCCACACCGACGCCGACGCCGACGCCCACGCCCACACCGACGCCCACACCGACGCCGACGCCCACACCGACGCCGACGCCGACGCCGACGCCGACACCTCCGGGGTTGCCGGAGGGGAGCCCGACGGCCACGAGCTCTTCGACGGACATCGACGACGAGCTGATCACCCGCGTCTCCCTGACCGTGTCGGGCGCGCCCGGTGCGACGGTGCAGGCGCTCATCGCAGACCGGGTGCGCGCGACCACCGTGCTCGACGCCAACGGCGCCGGCTCGCTGGAGATCCGTCCCACGCTGGCCGAAGTCCTCGTGCTGCTGCTCGACGGTCGAGTGGGCTTGCGCTATGCCGCCGGTGACGCGGTCGGCCCGGTGCAGAGCGTTCAGCTGAGCGGTTTATAACTCCCCGGAGGATCAGAAAGGCACAGCTTGGCCTAACCAACGCCTCCGAGTCAACGGTCAAATGAGAGTTCTCTCATCGGCCTAGATTCGCGGTCTATCACGACGGCGGGGCGGCTGACGTGCGGTGTGTCACGGTCGCCCGCGAGACAGAGGGGGGCGACATGCTGTTGAGGGGTGCAACCGGTGGATCACGGAGGGCACGAGACACGGCACAGCGCCGGCGGACCGCGCTCGCGTCGGTCTCTGCGGGGTTGACGGCGGCGCTGGTCCTCGTCGGGACGGTCCCGGCGATCGCGGCGGAGGGTGACCGCTCGGAGGCCGAGGGGCGTTTCCTCGGGGGCGGCAGCGCGCTGGTTGATCTCGATGCGATCGCGGCGCTCGACGGGTACTACACGGCCTTCCCTCCCGCGAACGCAGGACAGAGCGAGGCGCTCGATGTCACGGCGCTCGGCGCCGTCGACCTCGGACTCGGCGTCTCACTGTTCGGCGGTAGTTCCGCTCTCGAGCTCGGCGCCGTCGACCAGTACGCGCGAGCCGACGCCGCAGGATCGTTCGGTTCCTCCGGTCTCATCGGCCCCGACGGCGCGATCGTCGCCGGCGACGGCGGACCGGGAACCGCCACCACGGTGACGCTCACGCCGGTCCTCGATGACCTGGGCGTGACCGGCACCATCAGCACCGCAGAGCTTGTGCTCAGCGCCCTGGGCGCCGAGGCCGAGGCCACGCGCGCAGCGACGGTCACCACGACCGGCGACTACAACATCGGCACGGGGACAGTCGTGCTCACGGCTCCTGTTCTGGGCGCGCTGATCGACGGGCTCGCCGACGATCTCGCCGCCGTCGACGCGGAGCTCGACGTCCTCGCCGACGGGCTCGAGGCCGACGTGGACGCCGACCTGGGCGGCCTCCTCGGAATCGTGGATGATGTGATCCCCGCTGCCGCCCTCGACACCGATGTGGCCGTCGACCTAGGCCCGATCGATCTGGCCGCCGTCCTGGATGTGCTGGACGATCCGATCTCCAGCGACGACGGCACCGTGACGATCGTTCCCGGCGCGGGAACGATCTCCATCGACCTCGGCAATCTGTACACGCTCAACGACCTTCCCGCCAACACGACGCTCTTCGGCGCCACGCCCGACGGCGTGGCTGCGCGCGCGGCCCTGCAGGCGGCGCTCGACGACGTTCTCCTCGACAACCTCCCCACCGTTCTCGAGGACGCGATCCAGAACTCGACGCCTCTCTCGATCGACGTGTCGGCTGACGTGACCGACGGCGGTGCGCTCGCCGGGGGAATCGACATCGCCGTCGACGGAACGGTGGGAGGGCTGCTGGGCAACGCCGGCGAACCGCCGGTCACCGTGACAGCCGCATCCGACATCCCGCTCCTCGGCCTCCTCGAGCTCGACGCGATCGAGGCCGAGGTCACCGCCGCCGTGCTGCCCGACGTGGCCGACGCGCTCGGAGACGTTCCGCTCGCCGCGATCGACGACGCCCTCGGAGCTGTCGCGGCCGGACTGGATCCCCTGGTCGACGTTCTGGACTCGGTGGTGCGCATCACCGTCAACGTGCAGGAAACGCCCGGGACCTTCGGCTCGCCGGAGGCAGGCTCGCAGCCCTCGGGCCCCGACGTCGGGTTCTTTACGCAGCGGGCCGTGCGAGTCGAGATCGCTCCGCTTCTCGGCGGTGTAGTGACGCTCGACCTCGCCTCGGCGACGGTGCGAGCGATACCGCTCGCCGCGCCCGTCGCACTCGGCATCACGCCCCCTCGCGGTCCGGTCACGGGCGGCACTCCGGTCACGATCACCGGGACGGGCCTCACGGGCACGAGCGAGGTGACTTTCGACGGCGTGCCGGGTACCGCCCTCACGGTGAATCCGGCGGGGACGTCGCTCACCGTCACGACCCCGGCGAACACTGCGGGCCCCGCGACGGTGGGTATCACCAACATCGACGGCACCGACACCTCGCTGTCATTCGAGTACTTCGAGATCGCCGCGATCGACGACATCACCCCCGATTTCGGGTTCGCCGATGAAGAGACGACCGTGACGATCACGGGCGTCTGCTTCACGGATGCGACGGAGGTGCTGTTCGGTGCCGTGGCGGGTGAGATCGTCTCGGTGACCGATACGGAGATCACCGTCGTCGCGCCGACGGGCACGACCGGTCCGGTCGATGTCACGGTGGTGACGAGTTCGGCGGACTGCGGCACGGCGACCGAGGAGGACGGGTTCCTGTACGTCGCACCCGGCGCTCCGGTGATCGACGACCTCGACCCGCCACGCGGACCCGAGACCGGTGGCACGGAGGTCACCATCTCCGGTGACGACTTCGAAGAGGCCACGGGGGTCACGATCGACGGCGTGGAGGTTCCCTTCGAGGTGAACCCCGCCGGGACCGAGATCACCGTCACGACGCCTCCTCACGCTCCGGGCGTGGTTGACGTGGTCGTGACGAACCCGTCAGGGGACTCGGCGCCGTTCGACTTCGAATACATCGATGTCGCCGAGATCACCGGGGTCGACCCCGATGCGGGGCCGCTCGCCGGAGGCAACACCGTGATCATCACGGGCGATTGCTTCACCGGCGCCACGGCGGTGCTCTTCGACGGTGTCGCGGCGGCCTTCACCGTGGACAGCGACACGCAGATCACGGCGGTGGCCCCCGCATCCGCGGACGAGGGCGTCGTCGACATCGAGGTGGTCGGAGCCGGCGACTGCGGCGAGGCCGTGGCGGAGGATGCGTACGAGTACTTCGCTGCTCCTGTCGTCACCGATCTCGACCCGGCCGAGGGCCCTGAGACCGGCGGCACCGAGGTGACCCTCACGGGCACCGGCTTCGAGGGCACCACCGGCGTGACCTTCGACGGTGTACCTGCGACGTCGTTCGAGATCGTCAGCGACACCGAGATCACGGCGGTGAGCCCGGCTCACGCTCCCGGGGTCGTCGAGGTGACGGTGCTGCATCCGGGCGGAAACGCGGATGCGGGGGACTTCGCGTACCTCAACATCCCGAGCATCAGCGGCATCACCCCGGATCAGGGGCCGGAGGACGGCGGAACCGTGGTGGTGATCAGCGGTGAGGGCTTCACCGGGGCGACGAGCGTGACGTTCGACGGCGTCCCCGCGACGGCGTTCACGGTCGACAACGACGGGCAGATCACCGCGACGACTCCGGCGCACGTGCCGGCGACCGTCCCGGTGGTGGTGGGGCACCCCAACGGCAACTCGCCCTCGTTCGCCTTCACCTACGTCGCGGGCACCGAGGTGTCGGCGGTCACGCCTCCGGGCGGGCCGCTGGACGGAGGCAACGCGGTCGTGATCACGGGCGTGTGCTTCACCGGGGCGACCGGCGTGCTGTTCGGTGCCGTGCCTGCTACCTCGTTCACGGTCGACAGCGACTCGCAGATCACCGCGGTCGCTCCGGCCGGGACCGGTGTCGTCGATGTGACGGTCGTGGGTGCGGCCGCGTGCGGCACCGACTCGCTGCCCGACGCCTACGAGTACACCGACGACCCGGTGATCGCCGCTCTCACGCCGGGCACCGGCCCGCAGACCGGGGGGACCGTGGTGACCATCACGGGTGTCAACTTCACCGGTGTCACGCGCGTCACCTTCGACGGCGTGGACGGCACGAACCTGGTCGTGGTGAGCGACACCGAGCTGCGTGTGACGACGCCGGCGGGGGCGCCGGGCGCGGCGGAGGTGCGGGTGTTCAGCCCCGCGGGTGTCAGTGACCCGGGGAGCTTCGTGTACACCCCGGTCACGACGGTGACGGGCGTCACGCCCGGAAGCGGCCCGACCGGCGGCGGCTCGGTGGTGACGATCACCGGACAGTGCTTCACGGGGGCGACCGCGGTGCTGTTCGGGGGCACGGCTTCGCCGAGCTTCACCGTCGTCAGTGACACGCAGATCCGCGCCACGACGCCTGCTCGTACGACGGTGGGCGATGTGACGGTGACGGTCGTCGGCGCCGGCACGTGCGGGACGGGCGCTCTCGCGGGTGGCTTCTCCTACTTCCCGGGACCGGCCCTGGCCGCGACGGGTGGAGATGCGCCGTTCGTGCTCGGCCTGATGGGCGCCGTCCTGGTGACCGCCGGTGGAGCCGTCTGGGCCATGCGACGCCGCGAGGTGTGATCGGGAAACGGAGTGGCCGCGCTGATGGTGGGCGCGGCCACTCCGTTGCGCTACGGCAGCGGTCCGAGGCTCCCGCCCGACAAGCGCTCGACGACGGTGACCGCCGCCGGCCAGTACCGGGCGTAGTGATTCGGGTCGCGGTTGATCTGCGTGCGGTGCGCGATCTCCGTGGGCTCGGTCTGCTGCCGTCCGGGGTCGGGCACGCGCGCGACCATCGCGCGATAGAAGAGAGTGGCGGCCGTGTACGGATCGAGGCGCTGCTCGCGGCTGCCCCAGCCGTCCTGCTGCTGGAAGAGACCGATCGACGTCGTGGGGGAGCCGTCCGGGTTGGTGACCCCGCTGGTCTCCCAGTCCCCATAGTCGATGTTGCGGAGCGACGACTCGCCCATCGCCGTCATGACGGCAACGGCCTGGTCGCGCAGCGGCAGGCCGAGGTCGCGGCCGGCCGCCATGATCGTCTGGGCGTGGGCGAGCTGTTCTGCGGTGAAGCGGAGAAAAGGGTCGTCCGGCGGTTGCGCGACGATCGCTCCCTCGGATGGCGCGTCCCACGCGTCTGCGGCGGCGAAGGACTGCACGGCACCGTTCACCATCACGGCGACCCAGATCACGGCTCCGACGCCGAGGACCGAGATGGCCGACGCGAGGGCGATGCGCAGACGGCGTGCGCGCGCCGCGGCGCGTCGGCGCTGCGCCGCCGTCATCCGACGGCGCGGTCCTCGCGTCGCCGGCCGCTTGCGGGACGAGGCGCCACGGGGAGCGGTGCTCGCGGACGACGCGCGCGTGCCACTCGATCGAGGGGTAGCCCGGCGCGCCATGGACGACATTCCATCACGCGCGGGTGGACGGTTGCTCTGCGATCGCTGTCTACGGCACGAGGTTGCCCGCGGCCCGAAGGAGCGCGTACCACTCCGGCCGGGTCAACCCGAGGTCGGACCCGAGCGCGGCGTCGGAGACCCGCGTCGGCGTCGTCGTTCCGAGGACGACCTGGATGCCCGCGGGATGCCGGGTGATCCATGCGGTCGCAACGGCGATCGGCGGAACGTCGTATCGTGCGGCGAGTTCGTCGATGACGGCGTTGAGTTCGGCGTACCGGGACGAGCCGAGGAAGACGCCGTCGGCACCCTGGAACGGCGACCAGGCCTGCAGTGTGATGCCCTCGACGCGGCAGTAGTCGAGCAGACCGCCCGCGTCGCGGGTGATCCCCTGGTCGATGGCCATGTTCGCGGTGAGTCCCTGAGTGACGACCGGGGCGTGGGCGATCGACAGCTGCACCTGGTTGGCCACGAGGGGTTGCCGCACCGCGGTCTTCAGGAGGTCGATCTGCCGCGGGGTGTGATTCGAGACGCCGAACGCGCGCACCTTGCCCGACGCCTCCAGCTCGTCGAAGGCGCGTGCGACCTCGTCGGGTTCCACCAGCGCGTCGGGACGGTGCAGCAGGAGGATGTCGATGTAGTCGGTGCGCAGAGCGCGCAGCGATCCTTCGACCGACTCGATCAGGTGCTCGAAGGAGAAGTCGAAGTACGGCCCGTCCTTCACGATGCCGGCTTTGGTCTGGATCGTGATCTCGCTGCGCTCGGAGGCCGACAGCTGCAACGCGTCGGCGAATCGCCGCTCGCACTGGTGCAGGTCGGTGCCGTAGATGTCGGCGTGATCGAAGAAGTCGATGCCGCAGTCGCGGGCGGTGGTGACCAGCTCGCGGATCTCGGCGTCGCTCTTGTCGGAGATGCGCATCATTCCGGCGACGACATTAGGCACGCGGGAGTCGGTGATTCCGAGGGGGACGGTTCTCATCCCGCCACGCTAATACTCCCGCCGAGAAGGACGAATACTCCGGCTAGAAGGGTGCAGGGTCGGCGGCGGGCACGAACATCACACGCGGGGGGACCTTGTCGACGTGCTCGCGTCCGAGCGGCGTCGTCCAGCGGATGGTGCCGTCGGGTTCTTGCCGTGCGGTCCACTCGGTCTCGGTTTTCAACGTGTGATGTCGTTTGCACAGGCAGGCGAGGTTGCAGACGTCGGTGCCTCCGCCGAGGGCCCAATCGCGGTTGTGGTCATGGTCGCAGAGTCTCGCCGGCATGCGGCAGCCGGGGAAGCGGCAGTGGATGTCGCGGGCGGCGAGAAAACGGTCCATATGATGACCGGCGCGATAGCGGTCGACGGCGAGAACGACGCCGGTGACGGGATGGGTGAGGATTCGGTCCCATCCGGGGCAGTGAGCCATCAGCTGCCGGGCGGTGTCTGCGTCGACCGGGGTCGTGCCGTCGATGCTGGCACCGCGATCGCTCTTGCCCGCCGCGGTGAGCACGGGAACGACGACCTGCACCTGCGCGCGGATCGCGCCGAGCCCACCGGGGAGGCCGGCGCCCGTCGGGTCGATCCCGGGCTGCCCGGTGAGAAGCATGTCGCAGACCAGGTCGGCGCGGATCTGGTTCATAGTGCGGATATCGACCACTGGCATATCAGCATCCGCTGCCGCGGGCTCGACCCCTTCCGGCTCGATCGTCGCGACGGCGGCTTCTGCGTCGTGCAATGCCTCCACAGCGACCGCGCGGATCGCGCGGGCTTGAGTGGTGAGGCGGTTGTAGATGCCGTGGATGGGCGCAGCGGCACCGATGACCTCGAGTTTCGCCATCCCGTCGGCGAGGTCGACGAGTGTCACCTCCCGGGTCTGCTCGGCGCGGTCGAATCGGGTCGTGATCGATTCGGGGTGGAGCTGCTCGGCAAGGCCTCGGGCGTAATCGCGGGTGCGGGTCACGGTCTCGCACTCAGCCCACTCGAGGACGACGGTCTCGAACGCGGCTCGCGTGTCCGCATCCGCCAGCACGCAGCCGGCATCTTGGATCACCGCGGCATGGCGCGCAGTGATCCGCCCCGCAGCGAGCGCGTCGATCGTCGAGGGAAAGCGCTCGACCAGATCGAGGGCATCGCCCATGCGGGATTGCGCGACACGGTCGCTCCATCGCACCGCCGTGCCGATCTCCGCCGCGATCGACCGCAACTGCATCTCGCGCACTCGCTGCGTCGCGAACTGACCCTCCATCCGCCGCAAAGCGATACGCATCGCGGCAGCCAGGTGAGCGACCTTCACCGCCTCGAGCGCGGCGATCTCTTCTTCGGCCAGGCGCAGCCCATCGACGAGCGCGGCGAGCCGCAGATCATCGTCGCTATCTTCGAGAAGAGGAGTACCTTCCATAGGACTACTATCGCACCTACCTCCGACATGCAAACCGGCTCGGCAGCAACCCGTGGAGAAGTCGCGGTCATCCGCAGTTGGGGAGGAGGAGTCGCGACCGCGCGGAGCTCGAATACAACCTCGCCGTGGAAGACCTGCGCGACGTCATCGCGCAGCATCCGTGGTCAAGTCCTAGGGGCGACCCATCCCGAAGTACTGCCACCCCGCGGCCCGCCACGCTGCGGCATCGAGGCAGTTACGGCCGTCGACGATGATCTTTCCCGTCACGAGCGAGCCGGCGTGCTCCGGCGCCAGCTCGCGCCGGTATTCGTCCCACTCCGTGACGACGATCACCGCATCCGCACCTCGCAGCGCCTCGTCGCGATCGTCGACGAAGTTCAGCTGCGGATGGAGCCGGCGGGCGTTCTCGATCGCCTCGGGGTCGGTGATCGTCACCCACGCGCCGAGGCCGTGCAGCCGCACCGCGACATCGAGGGCGGGGGAGTCGCGCACATCGTCGCTGTGCGGCTTGAAGGCGGCGCCGAGTACGGTGACGTTCTTCTTGAACACCGAGCCGCCGAGCGCGTCGACGACGAGATCGACCGCGCGCCCGCGCCGGCGGAGGTTGATGGCGTCGACCTCACGAAGGAAGGCGACCGACTCTCCGCGGCCGAGCTCTTCGGCCCGCGCCGAGAACGCGCGGATGTCTTTCGGCAGACATCCGCCCCCGAACCCGATGCCCGCTCCGAGAAAGCGGCGGCCGATGCGCGCATCGTGGCCGATGGCGTCGGCGAGCGTCGTCACGTCGGCGCCCGTCACCTCGGCGATCTCCGCCATGGCGTTGATGAACGAGATCTTGGTCGCGAGGAAGGCGTTGGCTGAGACCTTGACGAGCTCGGCCGTGGCGTAGTCGGTGACGATGAACGGAGTGCCCTTGGCGACCGAAGGGTGGTACACCTCGCGCAGGATGTCGGCCGCCCGCTCGCCCTCCACGGTGACCCCGGCGCTCGTCGAAGGGACGCCGACGACGAGGCGATCGGGGTCGATCGTGTCTTGCACCGCCCACCCCTCGCGGAGGAACTCCGGATTCCACACCAACGTGGCGCCCGTGGCTGCCACGCGTTCGGCCAGGCCGGCGGCGGTGCCCACGGGCACGGTCGACTTCCCCGCGACGATGTCACCGGGTGACACGTGTGGCAGGAGCGCGTCGACCGCGGCGTTGACGAAGGTCATGTCGGCGGCATCGCCGTCGCGCTGCTGCGGCGTGCCGACCCCCACGAAGTGCACCTGCGAACCTCGGACCGCGGCCATCTCCGTCGTGAACGTCAGCCGTCCTGACGCGATGCTCTCTGTCAGCAGCTCCTGCAGTCCCGGCTCGAAGAACGGTGCCTCACCTTTGGACAGGGCCTCGACCTTGCGCTCGTCGACGTCTACGCCGACCACCTCGTGCCCGAGGGACGCCATGGATGCCGCGTGCACGGCTCCGAGGTACCCACAGCCAATAACCGACAGTCGCATGCTTCTCCAATATCTCGATCGTCGTGACATGGCCGCGAGACCCCGGGCAGTCTATCTATGCGGCGTGCCGCGAATGAGGTTGAGTCTCAGCCGTCGGTGTGACAGATGTCGCCGAGATCGGCGCTTTCGTCGATCGTGGCGGTCTTGACGACGTCGAGGATCTTCGTCTTGTCCGCGCGCACGATGACGTCGAGACTGACGCTCTCGCCGGGCAGCAGGTCGGTCGTCCAGGAGTACACCATGCGGTTCTGGTGCATCCCGCCACCGACGCCGCTGCCGTCGGTGCTCGTCACGGAGAAGGGTTCTGCTCCCTCGGGCAGATAGACGTAGGTGAGGGTGCGGGTCGTCCCAGGTTCGACGCCGTAGTTGCCGCCGCCGGTGATGAACGGGGTGTAGCCGGCGATGTCGGCGGGGGCATCATTCCGGAGATTGACGCGAAGCTGAGCGACTCCGGTTCCGTCCGGGTAGGCCGTGCACCACGCGACGCCGGTGTTCAGCCGCATGTAATAGTCGAGCTTCGAGCCGGTGCCGTCGTTCACGTAGACGCCGAACCGCGTGGCATCCGCATCGGTGACGGGGAGGCGGCCCTGCAGAGTCGTACCGTCAAGAACCGCCTGCTCCTCGGGGTCGGCGCTCCAGATGAAGAGCCGGTTCTCGGCTGCTGCTCGGCCGAGGGCGGCGAGGAGCGCGGCCGGCTGGAGAGGTCTCGTCGAGATGGCGTCGAACACCGCCGCGGTGGCGGCGTCGAAGAAGAGATTCTGCGCGACCGGGTCGTCGTAGCGAAGATAGACGTCGTTCAGTACCAACTGCACGACGTTCTCGGCGGTGACGGTGTCGCCCGTCGGCAGTTGAACCGGGCCGACCACCTCGAGCAGGTACGACAGCGCCACGGGATCGATGGCGATCGCACCCGCCGCCTCTTGGCCGTACTTCTGCTTCCAGAACTCGCGAGCGAGCGGGGCGCCGAGTGTGAAGTCGGGCAGTTGAGTGACGTTGGCCGGGTATCGTCCGGGGCGGGTTCCGTAGATGCCCAAGACTTCATCGTCGAACGGGATGGGAGGGTCGGGGTAATACCCCAGGCCGCCTCCTGAGCCTTGGCCCGCGAGAGAGAACCTGCCGTCCTCAGTGTGCAGAAGAGCGACCGACCCGACGAGCCCGCCCAGGGATCTCCACTCGGCATTGTTCTGGAACAGCACCAGGTAGTCGCGGGGGCCTTCGGAGCCCAGCATCGGGGGCAACAGCACCGTCGCACGAGCCAGTGCGTCCATCGCGTCGGCGACCTGCCCGGTGAGCTCGACCGCTTGCTCGAAAGGGGCGCGAACGAGCGGGAGCAGCGTTGCACCATTGAGGTCATCGAGCGACTCCGCGGCACGCGCGGAGTCGGCAGCGGCCTGGGCAGCCGAGGCCTGCAGTTGCACGAACGCGTTCGTGTCGATAACGCCGTTCTGGGGGGCGAAGGCGTCGAGTCCGACAGCCGTCAGCTGCTCCGCCAGTGGCTCCAAGCTCGAGACGATCTCGTCGAGCCCGGTCGCCACCGCGCTGACCGCGCGAAGCTGCGGTCCGATCCATGGCAACGCACTGGCGCCCGCCCACACCGGGTCGCTCATCAGCGACCTCGCGGCGGACGTCTCGGCCGACAGCTCCGCCACTGTGGCATCGAGGGCAGCGCCCTCGCCGGCGAAAGCCTCCGGTGAGAGGCCGGCAGCGATGGAGCGTGCCTGCTGGAGGTGCTCTTGCGCGAGGTAGGCGCGGATGCCGACCCATGCTGCGCACACGACGATCAGCCCCAGAACTGCGGCGAAGCAGACAGCGACAATGCGTCCTACCGTGCGCCGTCTCGCCTCGCCTGCCATCCACGCCACGGTATCACCGGGGCTCGTGAACCATGGGCCCGATGCGGCGCCTCACACCGAGGAGATGGGTGTTGCAAACAGCGTCAGCGCGGGCAGGTCGCGGAGGTCCATGCGGTACGTTGTTCGCGTGGTTGCTTCAGGTGCCGGAAGCAGAACCTCAGCCTCGTGGCGCGCGTTTGCGCGCTTCGGGTCGAGGTTCGCGCTTGACGCGCTCGCTTGGACCGCAGCCATCTGGCTCGCCATCTGGTTCCGATACGAATTCGAAGTGCCGGACGGCGCATTCCTGCCGGCCCTCATCCTGATCCTGGTCACGCTGTTCGGCCAATTGGTCTTCGGCTTCGTCTTCGAGCTCTACCGCGGCCGCTTCTCCTTCGGCAGCCTCGAGGAGGTTCGCGCGCTCACGCTCTCCGTCATCGCCACGGCCGTCTTCCTGGGCCTTCCGGTCCTCCTCTTCGGGAGCGGGTTCGCCATCCCGCGCAGCATCTTCCTGATCGCGACCCCGCTCGCCCTCGTCGCAATGTTTCTCGTCCGGTTCGCGAAGCGGATCGTCATCGAGCAACGGCTGAAGCCGAAGGGCGGGGCCACCCCCACCCTCGTCTATGGGGCAGGTGCGCTCGGCAGCGCGCTGGTGCGGCAGATGCTCAGCGATCCCGAATCCGGTTACCGCCCGGTGGGTCTCATCGATGACGATCCCGAGAAGCGCTACACGCAAGTGCGGGATGTCCGTGTCTTGGGGACGTTCGCGAGTCTTCCGCGGGTCGTTGCGCGGACGAAGGCCGAGTCGCTCGTCATCGCCGTTCCGCGTGCGGACTCCGCCCTCATGCGGCGCGTGCAGGATGCGGCCGTCGAACTCGACCTGACGGTGAAGGTCGTGCCACCTTTGGGCGACATCCTCGCGGGTCGGTTCGGGGCCAGTCAGCTGCGCGACATCTCGATCGAAGACTTGATCGGGCGTCGCCCGGTCGACACCGACGTCTCCACGATCGCGGGGTACGTCACGGGCCGTCGCGTACTCGTGACCGGCGCCGGAGGCTCGATCGGAAGCGAGCTGTGCAAGCAGCTCGCCGCATTCGGCCCGGCGGAGCTCGCCATGCTCGACCGAGACGAGACGGGCCTTCAGCACTCGCAGATCGTGACGGCCGGTCACGGACTGCTCGACACCAAGGACGTTGTCCTGTGCGACATCCGCGACGCCGATGCTCTCGCGGCGGTATTCGGCGACCGTCGTCCTGAGGTCGTCTTCCACGCCGCGGCGTTGAAGCATCTGCCGATGCTCGAGCAGTATCCCGACGAGGCGTGGAAGACGAACGTGCTGGGCACGCTCAACGTCTTGAATGCCGCGCGTGCCGCCGGGGTTGAGACCTTCATCAACATCTCGACCGATAAGGCGGCGAACCCGACGAGTGTGCTCGGGCATTCGAAACGGGTCGCGGAGAAGCTGACGGCTTGGGCGGCCCAAGACACGGGTCTTCGTTATCTCTCCGTGCGGTTCGGCAACGTCATCGGCAGTCGAGGGTCCATGCTGCCGACGTTCCAGTCGTTGATCGAGGCCGGTGGTCCCCTGACGGTCACGCACCCCGAAGTCACCCGTTACTTCATGACCATCCCCGAAGCGTGCCAGCTCGTCATCCAGGCCGGCGCCATCGGCCGGCCCGGAGACATCCTCATCCTCGACATGGGGGAGCCTGTGCGTATCCTCGATGTCGCGAAGCGCATGATCGCGATGTCGGGCAAGCACGTGGAGATCGTTTTCACCGGGCTGCGCGAGGGCGAGAAGCTCAACGAAGAGCTCGTCGGAGCGCGAGAGCACCTCGAGCGACCGTTCCACCCGATGATCTCTCACACAACAGCGGATCCGATCCCGCCCGTCCGACTCAACCGCGACGGATGGATGGCGCAGATGTTCGCGCATCCGCGCGGAAACGACACGACAGCGATCGACTCGCTTCGCCGCGAGAAGGAACACAAGGCGTGACCGGACGCATCTATATGTCTCCCCCCGACGTGGGCCCCCTCGAAGAGGAGGCTGTCGTTCGCGCGCTGCGGTCAGGATGGGTCGCCCCGCTGGGGCCTGAAGTCGACGCGTTCGAAAATGAGCTCGCGGAACGCCTGGGCGTTGCCCACGGCGTCGCTCTGAGTTCGGGTACAGCTGCGCTGCACCTCGGCCTGCTGTCTCTCGGCGTGAAACCAGGCGATGTGGTCGTGACTTCGACGATGACCTTCGCCGCCACTGCGAACGCCATCGTCTACACCGGCGCAGAGCCGTACTTCATCGATTGCGACCCGAGCACGGGGAACATGAGCCCAGACCTCCTGCGAGAGGCGCTGTTGGCTCTGCGTGCGGCGGGCGAAAAGGTGGCGGCGATCGTGCCGGTCGATCTGCTTGGCAAGGCGGTCGACTACACCAGCATCCTCGCGATCGCCGAAGAATTCGAGGTACCGGTGCTGGCGGATGCGGCCGAATCGCTCGGGGCGACTCATGCCGGCCGTGCGGCGGGAAGCTTCGGCGCCGCGTCGATCGTGTCGTTCAACGGCAACAAGATCATGACGACATCCGGCGGCGGCATGCTCCTGACCGACGACGAGCATCTTGCCGCGCACGTGAGGTACCTCGCTACGCAGGCTCGGCAACCGGTTGTTCATTACGAGCACATCGACATCGGTTACAACTACCGGATGAGCAACCTGCTCGCCGCTCTCGGAAGGGCCCAGCTCTCGCGCCTCGATGAGATGATCGCGCGACGACGGAACGTCAGGCGAGGATACTCAGAGCTGTTCGCTGCGGTTGACGGCGTCGAGGTCTTCGGCGCCGACGGCGACGGCGCTGACAACGTGTGGCTCACCTCGGTCTTAGTCGACAGCGCGGTCGCCGGGTGGAGCGCGCATGATCTCAGCGCTCACCTGCAGGAAGACCAGATCGAGTCGAGACCGCTCTGGAAACCCATGCACTTGCAGCCGGTCTTCCAGGGCGCCCGCGGGCAGATTTCCGGAGCGGCAGAGTCGCTTTTCCGATCAGGTCTCACCCTGCCCAGCGGATCGGCGCTCACTGTCGAACAGCGAGCGCGAGTGACCGACCGCATCGGGAGCTTCCTTGGCAGGGTCGCCTGAGATGAATTTCGGCCGCCTGTTGAGCTTCGACTTCCTTAAGAGGCTGATCGACGTCTTCGCATCGGCGCTCGGCCTCGTTGCTCTGGCGCCGGTCATGGCGGTACTCGCGCTTCTCGTGGCAGCGAATCTGGGACGTCCGGTCATCTTTCGACAGGAACGCCCTGGGCTTCACGGTCGCATCTTCACGCTCTGCAAGTTCCGTTCCATGCGACGCCCCGACGAGCGGCGAGGGTTGGTGACGGACGAGCAACGCCTCACGCGATTCGGACGGCTACTTCGATCGACGAGCCTCGACGAACTTCCGACGCTTTGGAACGTGCTCAAAGGCGATATGAGTCTCGTCGGGCCTCGTCCTCTTCTCGTCGAGTACCTGGCTCAATACACGCCCGAGCAGGCGCGACGGCACGAGGTGCGCCCCGGGGTCACTGGGCTCGCACAGGTGAGCGGGAGAAATTCCCTGACATGGGAAGACAAGTTCCGGATCGATGTCGAGTACGTCGAGCGTCGCAGTTTTTCCCTGGACTTCCAGATCCTCGCGCGGACCATGAGTGCTGTCATCGCCCGGCGAGGCATCAGCCATGAAGGTCATGTCACGATGACCAAGTTCGGAGGTTCGGATGGCTGAGCCGATCGTCGTCGTCGGCGCGGGTGGATTCGGCCGCGAAACACTAGATGTGGTTGATGCCATTAACCGTGCAGGTGCCGGCCCAGCATGGCACGTGCTCGGAGTCGTCGACGATGGGCCCGAACCCATCAATCTCGACCGATTGATCGCGCGGGGATACCGGCACCTCGGTGACATTTCGGACGTCCTCGTCGGCCTCGCGCCCGCCGCCTACGTGGTCGGCATCGGGGACCCGAATGTTAGGGCACGGATAGCGAGTAAATTCGATCGGCGCGGCTGGCGGGCCGCGACACTTGTGCACCCATCAGCCGTGGTGGGGTCGAGCGCACGCATCGAACCCGGGGTTGTGATTTGCGGTGGTGTGCAGTTGTCGACTAATACCAGGCTCGGGCGTCACGCGCACCTGAATCCCGGATGCATCGTTGGGCATGACAGCAACGTCGGCGAGTTCGTGTCCATCAACCCGGGAGCGATAATTTCTGGAGACGTCACCGTAGAGACGGGCGTCCTCGTTGGGGCGGGCGCCACAGTTCTGCAAGGCCTGAGGCTCGGTAGAGGTGGAGTAGTCGGCGCTGGTGCCTGCGTTACCCGCTCGACTGAGCAGCTTCAGACGGTTGTCGGCGTCCCAGCTCGCCCGGTTCCTGACCGGGGCCCAGTGTGAACGGTTGCTTACCGCGCACTATCTCGAGGACCTCGCATCGCGACAACGCACGTCCTCGACTGGGTCCGAAACCATGCCGCATCAAAGGAGGAGCGCCGGATGAAAATCGTTGTTACAGGAGGAGCCGGCTTCATTGGGTCAAACTTTGCTCGATATGCACTGTCAGTCGACCCGGAGAATGAGATCGTCGTGCTCGATGACCTTAGTACCGGTAAGCCGGAGAATTTGGCCGGGATTCCGATCCGCTTTGTAGATGGGTCAGTGGCTGATAGGACGACTGTTCGCGCGGTTGTGCATGGCGCCGACGCAATCGTTCACCTCGGAGCACTCGGGAGCGTCCCGCGTTCCATCAAGGACCCGGTGGCGAGCCACCACGCCAACTTGACCGGGACGCTCGAGGTCCTTGAGGCGGCACGAGCAGAAGGCGCCTATGTCGTCTTCGCCTCCTCGAGCTCCGTCTACGGAGCGAATCCGCAACTTCCGAAGTCTGAGGACGCATGGACACGTCCCATGAGCCCGTATGCGGTTACGAAGCTTGGAGCTGAGGGATACGTAATCGCCTACCAATTCGCGTACGGACTCTCCAGTTTGGCGTTTCGATTCTTCAATGTCTACGGACCCTACCAAGCGGCGGATCACGCATATGCCGCTGTTATCCCGCGATTTATCGACGCGGCGCTGGCGGGCCGCCCACTGACGATCTACGGTGACGGGCACCAGTCTCGCGATTTCACCCACGTGAAAACCGTCTGCTCTGCACTCTATTCGGCCGTCAGTCGCCGGCTGGTATCTGAAAGTCCAGTGAACCTGGCGTTCGGGACGAACACGACGCTAGTCGAATTGGTCGAGATTATTGGCGAGCGGCTCGGAATTACGCCGCGAGTCGAGCACGCAGAGCCGCGAAAGGGGGACGTCCGAGCCTCTCAGGCTGACAGCTCCCTGCTGCGAGGCTTGCTTCCTGAGGTCCAGCCGGTGCCGCTCCGCGAGGGAATCGAATCTACTGTCGCATGGTTCAAAGGCGAAGACGCTTGGCAGTAATGCCGCCACGCGTGGTTCTCGCTACCACGATCGACGTGTCCCTCAGCTTGATGAAGGGGTTGCCCGAAGCGCTCGTCGCCCGCGGTTGGGATGTGCACGTCGTTTCGTCGGGAGGACCGAGATTGTCGGAGCTTGCGGAGACGAGGGGAGTCACCGTGCATGCGATAGCTATGCGCCGGAACCCTTCGCCCTTGCGCGACGCGGTGGCGATCATTCAGTGGTACCGCTTACTGCGTGAAGTTCGCCCTGATGTGCTCAGTGTCGGCACGCCGAAAGCGAGCCTCTTGGGCCTCCTGGCTGCGCGCCTCGCCAGGGTGCCGTCGCGTCAATATGTGTTGCGCGGACTTCGCCTCGAGACCGCCCGCGGCCCGTTACGCCCCATCCTCCTGGCGACCGAGATGATCAGTGTGGCAGCGAGCACCGACGTCGTCGCCGTGAGCGAGAGCCTGAGACGAAAGGCCGTTGCGAGCGGTATCGCGAGGAAAAGGGCTATCTCCGTAATCGGCGAGGGGAGCTCCAACGGGGTCGACCTCACTCAGTACGACCCGTCGCGCTTTCCTGAAGAGGTTCGCGTCGAGTTGCGGTCCCGGCTCGGATTAGATGCTTCGTCGCCCGTGGTCGGATTTGTTGGGAGAATCACGCACGATAAGGGCATTGGCGCCCTCGTCGCGGCCGTCTTGCGATCTCGGCAGAGTGGTATCGCGTGCCAATTGCTAGTCGTCGGTGCTACTGAGGACGCCGTGGTCGCCCGAGAAATGGATCGCGTTCGGGCAGCAGGCATCCCCGTGGTCGTAACTGGCCATATTCCGGACCCCGCCCCGTACATTGCGCTCTTTAGCGCATTGTGTCTGCCCTCGCTGCGAGAGGGATTTAGCAACGCCGCCCTGGAGGCGGCAGCCATGGGCGTGCCGGTAGTAGCGACAACCGCGACCGGGATAGTCGACCCGGTGGCTGACGGCGAGAACGGCCTGCTCTCTCCCATCGGTGATGTCGATGCCTTGACACGTAACCTCATCAAGGTCCTTACAGATTCGCAGCTTGCGCGCCGGCTCGGAGAGTCGGGTCGCCTACGCGCTGAACGGTTCGAGCGATCGGCTGTCCAGGCGGCGTTTGAGTCAAGGCTGAGGCATCTACTCGAGACATAGGCGGATGCCCATCGGTCCGCTGATCTTCGAGCGTCAAAGCGCTCGAAAGATTGACCGAAAGAACACGAGGCCGAGCACCACGCAGACGATGGTGCCCGCAGAGAAAGCGATGGCTGCCCCGGACGCACCCAAGCTAGGGACGAACGCGAACAAGCACAGCAGCATGATCGCAACTGCCAGGGCCCCAGTGAGGGTGAAGGTGCGCCAACTCCCACGAATTCGCACGAAGTTGGTCTGAACCTGTAGAACTCCGTAGGCCACTGCGCCCGGCAGGCAGAAGAGCATCGGCTCGTACGCCTCCGCGAAACCAGGCCCGTATAGGAGTGTAATGAGGGGCGCGCCGATGACTCCGAGGAGAGCAGCTGGGACGGCACCGGCCATTAGAGCGACGCATAGCTGGCGAAGGATCCGGACGTCACCGTGACTGTTGGCGGTCTTGTGGAGTACATGATTGGAAACCTGCGCCGGAACGATCGTGCAGAGCATCGCCGTCGAGAGCGAGACTGAATAGATTCCAGCTGCTGCTGCTCCCGCCACGAGCAACAGGAAAACGACATCAAGCTTCTGCAGCAGAATTTGCATTAGCCGTCCCAGCTGCCAGGGGAGCCCGCGCCAAATCCAGACAGCAATCTCTCGGGTGGGAACGTTCGGGTCGTGGCGACGAGACCGGGCGAGTACGGCGGGAAGGTAGATCACAAGGGGTGTCAGGTAGCTGACGACGATGACCACCTTGATAGAAGAGTTGTCCAGGACTCCCAAGCTGGAGGTGGCGAGAACCGCGCAGATCAGCGCCGCCTGCTGGAACACCGCTCCGATTGACCCGATGTGAGCCCCGCGAAGGCCAACCGCAGCAACGCCACCTTGCATGCCCAGCGTGAACGCGACTCCCCCCAAGATCAACCATGCGGGCTCCGCATCCGCGAAGATTACGATCACGATGGCTGCTGCGCCCAGGGCTAGATAGGCCCCCCAAACGCGGCCGAGGACGGTCCATACGAGCGCTGGATCCCGTCTCTCGCGGGATTGGCGCAGTGCCTGCTGGGCGACGTCTAGGTTCAGGAACACGAACACGATCGCATTCGCCGCCGCGTAGGTGGAGGAGATGCCTTTCAGCTCGGCACCGCCAACACGAGCTATGACGACGCTGCCCAAGACCCCCATGATGAGCGCCACCACTCGTAGACCGCTCGATAGGACGATCGGATGCGTGAAGAACCGGCGCATAAGTGGACCTCGTAGGAAGCGTCAGAGGGGCTGCGAACCTCGGCCCGATTCGGCCTGTGCCGATAGACCCTCGGCGTGTCGCTGTCTCTCCTTCAGACGAGACGCTGGCGAATCTGACGGGCCGGGTTACCGACGACGATTGCACCGGGCGCGACATCCTTCGCCACTACGGCGCCCGCTCCGACAGCGGCTCCGCGCCCGATTGTGACACCCGGGAGCACGGTTACGCTTGCGCCCAGGAAAGCGTCCTCTTCGAGGATGATGCCTGCGTGAGTTGGCTTCATGTCCCGGAACGAGCCGTAATCCGGTGGTACCGGGTGGTCTCCCGTGATGAACCGACAATTTGGACCCATCGTCACGTGGGGCCCGACGACAACTCTTCCACTCAGCACGCAATCCTCACCGACGCCGCCGTGCGGCCCGATAACTGTCTGCCAACTCAAGCGCGCGGCTCGATTGATATTCGCGGTCGGATGCACATCGGCGCAAAAGCGGCGCGCACAGAACACTCGGAAGCGCTTGGCCGCCTTGCTCCAAGAGGGAAGTCTCGACGCAAACGCTGCGTAGATGAACCACCAGAGCAACCGTTTCGGCGATCGCCGTGTACCTGCGGGCACTACGGCCCTCCCATCGGTGAGCAACGAGGACCAGGATGACTCTACTTCCTCGACTGACGTCACGGGTTCGACAAGCGGGGGAGAGGTCGCATCAAGAGCATCCTGCAGAAGCCGAACGATTTCCTTGAGGGAGCCGTGTGGCGCTAGCGCGACGGCAGAGGCATACATGTTAGCCACTTCACGCATGCCGGGATTGTCAAATCCCACTACGCGGCATCCCCACGCGATGGCTTGGAGTACTGTGTTCGGCATCCCCTCGGACGCCGACGTGTTGAGCAGCACTTTATGGTCGCCGATGACTTCCTCGGGATGTTCCTGCCAGCCCAGTACCCGGACGTTTCCTGGCTTCGAGACGTCCGAAAACTTGCCGATGACGGAGAAAGTCACATCCGGCATCAGATTGGCCACCCCCACCAATATGGTGGCCGACGTCTCACTCCCGGCTCGCCCGTACCAGACTACCTGCCTCTCCTTCGATGGGTGTGAACGGGGCAGGCGCACACCATTCACGATCCAGACGGCGCGCCCGGGAAATCCTGGAAAGGCGATCTCGAAATCTTGCAGCAGATGCTGTGCTGGAGCGACGATCGTCGTTTGTCGTCGCCAGAACGCCCTCGCCACTACGCGGCCGACGCGCGACGCTGCTCGGGCTAGCGGCTCGCTGCGGTATTGCGAGGTGCCGCCGCCGGTGAGACGGAGAATATGTGGCGCGCGCCAGAATCGGGCGGCGGCAGCCGCGGCGAGGCTTGCGCTCCCCATCTGCAATGATGTAAGGGTTCGCGGTCGGAGGATGATCGAGAGAACGGCGGCGGCCACGAAAAATGTGGCCTGACCGAAGCGTGGAGCATAGGCGAAGGCGGCGCGAGACCCCACTCGGTAGATCACGTAGCCGTCCCGTGCCTCTCGGCGGGGTGCTGCTCGGTCCGGCAAGACTTGAGTCACCACCGCGACGGACAGATTTCTCGCGACTAACCGGGGAAGAAGCGAGCGCATCTGTCGCTCGGCCCCTCCCTCACGAGGATGATAGCTGCCGGCCACCAGAACAACGTCGGTCATCATCGTCTCCGGCTTAGCGAGGCGAGCATGGGCCTACGGCGCTGCACGGCGGCGCCTGCAACCCCGCGTACCGGCGCAGTATCGATCTTTTGGAGCTTGGTGTGCACGAAGAAGTATGCGACCACGAACCAGGCGAGTTGCGTGTACTCGACGGACTGGACCAGCTGCTCAACGACAAACAGGACGGCGGCCGCTCCGGCGATGTTTCTCGAAGACACCATCGAGAGTCCCGTCGCGCAGATTCGAAGCAGAATCATCGCCCATGGAATACCGACGACGAGGCCACCGGCTGCCAAGAGCCCGAGCCAACTCGAGTGCGCTGACCGATCCATCACATCGCCGCTGCTTACGCTTGTCATTCCGGTCCCGAATAGGGGGTTGCGCGTGAACTCGTCCCATGCGGCGGAGTACAAGTCTGTACGACCTGAGAGAGTGATCAGGTCGTCGCTTAGGTACGGTTCGAGATCGATCGTTGCCAGTGCCAAGATCAGGGCAACCACGGTATATATCCACAGGAGCATCCGGGCAAGCGGATGAGTGCTCGAAAGAAGGTAGGCGATCACAACCAGCGATAGCACTACTAGCCCGAATAGAGCCTGGCTGGATCCGCTGAGAAATAGGACATACCCGTTCACGCCTAGAGTGACAGCGGTTAGTGTGTGCCGAAAAACAGATTTGCGACGCCATAGGAAGGCGAGCAGAAACGGCAGCAATATCAAGCATCCGAAGACCATCCGATTGGGATTTCCCGAGAAGCCCGAGAGCCGCATGCCCGTTGCGCTCGTATCCCCGACGATCAGCGTCAGCCCGATGAACACCACACTCGCGAGGGCGAGCGCAGGCAGTGGATCCCCGCGTCTGGCGACAGCGTAGATAGTTAGGAACACTATTCCTGCGCACCTCATCGCGACGGTAAGGAAGTAATCGTCGCCAGCGAGCACGAAACGTATCGCCAATAAGGATAATGTGATTAGAGGCAGCAGAACGACCGCAATTAGGTGGTGCCACGTCTTCCGCGAGAGCACCATGAGCAGGCTTACCGCTCCTCCAACTGTGGCGAGGACGTAACCGACCGTGCTCCATGACGCATACGCCCCACCCGCCAAGCCAAGAACTACGGCTGCGGATAGGACGAGGTCAGGACGAAGAACGCTCGCCACGGCGACTGCAACTGCAGCCACGAGAGGCATCGCCACGCCAGGAAATCGCAATAAGACTCCAAGAATGACGGCCAAGAACCCGACCGCAGCGACAAGCAGAACGCTTCTCGGCGTCGAACCGATCCTGTGTCTCACGGACGTCGTCCTGACGTCGCGAGCCTGGCGAGCGACTCAGCAAGCTCGGCGGCATACTCTGTCACCGTCTTATGGTCAGCGAAGACCCGCGCCCGCGCGGGCGACGAGACCAGAGCGTGCGCGCTGCGAAGGGCGATCGCGAGCGCGTTCTCGTCGTGGACGTCGACGATCACGCCAAATCCTCCATCCAACACATGTCGGATGTCGCCGGTGTCACCGGCTACCGCATAGCAACCCCTCGCAGTGGCTTCCAGCACGGTCAGAGGCAGGCTTTCGCTCGCCGACGGATGGAGGAGGATGCCCGCGCCGTCGTAGTCGTTGCGTGTGACCCGTACCCCCTCGGAGATAGCGACTCGAGCTTGGAGCTCAGGAGGATAGCCCCGGAGAACAGCGCGGATCGCGGCCGCGTTGTCGGTGAAGACGCGCAGAGTCGCATCGATTCCGGAAGCGAGAAAGGCGCGCACCGCTAGTTCGTGGTTTTTTTCCGGCCGGGAGTTTCCAACCATAATCACGTCTCGACTCGCTGTTGGTACTCGCTCCTGTGACCACTCGTCAGCGAGGCCGCTGGTCACGCAAAGAACTTTCTCGGGGGCGATACCGTGCTCGATGAGGTGCTGGCGAGCCCTCTGCGAGTTCACCACGTATGCATCCAGGAGCGACTGAGTCGCTCGATCCGCAAGGAACATCCACCTCGGCCATCCGAAATCCAATCCGTTCCGAGCCATGACCAGTAAGCCGCGCGGACGGTTCACGATTCGCACGAGTCGCGCGAGCAGCGACTGCTTGAGCCCAAAGGTCCATACAACCTCGGCTTCGCTGTTGAGTAGGATCTTCACGATGCTCAGCCAGGACCGGGCAGTGCGAAAGCAGAGGCCCGCATCGCCGAGAAACTTCAGGAAGACAGTGTCCGGTTGACGCGTCCGGACGACTGAACGTACTCGGATTCCCAGCGATTCGAGACTCGCGACAGCCGCAACCATCCGCGACTCGGTCCCGCCGACGCCATCGAGGCCGCCCCAGACATATAGCCATTCCGTTTTCTCAAGGCGCAGGCCGTGGGCCAGGCCTGTTGGGTGTTTTGTCTCTGTCACTCGCTTCTCCGAAACCCCGCGCCTCTCGACCTTGCATAATCGAGCCTAACCTGGAGTTCTGGGTCGACTCGGCTCCCTCTCCTTGCGACCAGGCGCCTGCAAGAAGTGGCCTTCTGTTAGGTGCGGGTTCGGCCGGCGCCTCACGCACGCCGGCAGCATCTAGCCGCCCGACGGTGCCACGGCCGTCGGATCTTGCCCGCAGCAGCTGTCGGATGGGCGGTCGAACCCGTGCGCCACGACTGCACTCAATCCAGCTCTCGGGCTCGCCCAGCTCGGGGAAACGTTCCGCCGATCGATAGAGGAAGTGATAGGCCACGACCGCTATCGTGGCGAGTCCTCGGAGCCCGTCTAGCCCCCAAAGATGGCGCCGTGCCACAGCGGGCAGGGAGTGATCTGGCACCGTAGGGATCCTCTATTGATAATCGAGTCACCGTTCCCGTGCATGAAGTGATCAAAGCACTGCGACGTTGTCGCCGCGCGCGCGGTTTCGCGTATCCAGTACCGAAGTAGCTGAGTCCCGAAGAACGTCTAGGTCGAAAGATGAGTGGTCCGTAATCAGGATCACCAGATCGGCTGCTCCGACTTGCTCCGCGTCAAACGAGACTCTCTCCACACCTATGGGCCAGCGATGATCTTCGACGTGATCGTCAGTCCCGAGGACGACAGCGCCGCTTTCCTGGAGCAGATCGATCAAGCGTAGGGAAGGCGACTCACGGATGTCGCCTGTGTCCCTCTTGTACGCGAGTCCCACAAGGAGCACCCGAGAGCCCCGCAGCGGTTGCCCCAGGTCGTTAAGCACTCGACCCGCGCGCTGCAGAACATAGTTCGGCATGTGGTCGTTCACATCGTTTGCGAGTTCCACGAAACGAAAGTTCTGCCCCAGCTTCCGCTTTACCTGCCATGACAGGTAGCTCGGATCCACGGGCAAGCAGTGGCCTCCGACCCCTGGACCAGGCGTGAACTTCATGAACCCGAACGGCTTCGTGGAAGCCGCGTCTATGGACTCCCATACGTTCACGCCCAGTTCATGCGCAAAAATTGCTAGTTCGTTAACGAGGGCGATATTGACGTGGCGGAATGTGTTCTCCAGGAGCTTCGTCAACTCGGCCTCCTTCGGAGTAGAAACTGGCACCGTCCGCTCCACAAGCGAAGAATAGAACCGGTCTATGCGCTCAAGTGAGTCCTCGTCGATACCCGACACTACTTTCGGAGTATTCTCAAACGTCCAGGTCTGGTTCCCTGGGTCGATGCGCTCAGGACTATAGCCGACCGAGAAGTCTTGGCCAGCCTGCAGACCCGACCCTTTCTCAAGAATTGGGACGAGTAGCTCCTCGGTAGTGCCGGGATAGGTTGTCGACTCCAGCACCACCGTGGCGCCAGGAAGTAACCGCTCCGCTAGGGACTTTGCGGCGCTCTCAATGAACGACAAGTCGGGAAGGGTCTCCTTCAACGGTGTGGGCACCGTGATGACGGCGATACTGAAGCCTTCGGCCGCGGCGTAATCGCTCGTGGGGGAATACCGCCCCGAGTCCAAAGCGTCCCGAACGACCTCCGCGGGCACGTCCTCAACGTACGACTCACCCCGAGAGAGCGCTTGCGCGCGAGTGACGTCCAGATCGATTCCTACGACGGTGTGGCCCACCTCCACAGCGCGCATGGCTAGTGGTAAGCCCACATAGCCCTGCCCGACGACGACGACAGGGCCAGAAGCATTGTTCATGTGAAGTCTCGACTGCTTTCAGGTCGGAGGGGGCACCGGGAACTCCTCTAGACACAAATTCCCGCGCACAGTCTCGCACAGCCCGGCCTGCGCGCCGAAAACGACAAGATACGGATTCGCGAACTATTCGCAGCGTCTCGACTCGATGGCGGCCTTCACGAAAGCGCCGCTCTCATAGAGCACGCGCCGGAGGCGGAATGACGGGGAGTTTGGCTCGTCTACCAGGAGCAACTGCACCCGGGTGCCCGCGGGGAGGCAGCGCTCGAACAGGTATCGCACGCGGGTGGAGTGGCTCACGTTGGTAACCACGATCACGCTCTTCGCGCCTGTCTCTTGGATGAGATCGGCGACCGCTCCCGCCTCCCCGATCGTGTCTTCGGTGAGCGGCGCAAAGCAGGAGACCTTGGCGTCGCCATATTCTCCTTCCCGGCAGAGGGCTGTCATCAGCGATTGGTCCTGGCGCGTGATGTCGGCGGGAACATTCGACACCCACAGCTGCGGCGCGAGGCCGTCCTCGACAGCTTGCAGTGCCACCGGGAGCCGCTCGCGCGGGGGCGACAGCGAGACGATCGCGTCCGCCTTCTGCAGCGGCTGCTGACGTGGAAAGACGAAGAGAATCAGCGCCCCGATAAACCAGGTCAACGTCAGCCCCACCAGCGCTGAGGCACCGATCAGAAGGGTACGGCGCAGCGCGCGGCGGCGAGATGGGATGAAGGGCATAAGGGAGGCCGGGTCGCTCGGATCGGCTCTTCATTATCGCGTGCGCCGCCCGTGGACACGCGTTGAAAGATGAGCAGCGGCAGGCTTCGGAGCTGGACGGGGTACGGGAGCAAGCGGGCCACATCGGTGGTCCTCGGGGGCGGTTAGCCCTTCAGGGTGCTCGGGGTCGGGCGCTTCGTCTCGCTTTGCTCGCTCAGCGGCCGGGGTGCGGGTGGGCGCTTCGTCTCGCTTTGCTCGCTGAGCGGCCGGGGGTTCGGCTGGGTGTTTCGTCTCGCTGTGCTCGCTGAGCGGCCGGGGGTCCGGGTGGGTGTTTCGTCTCGCTGTGCTCGCTGTGCGGCCGGGATGGCGGGATGGGCGCTTCGTCTCGCTGTGCTCGCTCAGCGGCCGGGAGCGGGCGGGCGCTTTGTCTCGCTGCGCTCACTCAGCGGCCGGGGGTTCGGTTGGTCGCTTCGTTTCGCTATGCCGCTCAGCGGGCGCGGGGCGGCCCTTCGTCCCGCTTCGCTCGCTCAGGGGGCCGAGGCAGGCGGCGGCGCTTCGGTCTGGGACGGATCGAGCGGGTTGAGCGCCCATGTGATGTCGAGGGGCTCGGTGGCGGGGAGCGTGAGGTCCCAGGGGCGGATGGGGTCGGGTGCAGTCATCGCGAGTCCTCGGTGTCGCGAGCGAGGCGTCGTTGAGCGCGGCGGGCGAGACCGCCGACGCCGGTGACGAGCACGAGAAGGCCGATCGCGAGAACCAGATAGGCGGACGCCGAGAGAGGCGTGAGCCCCAGTGTCCAGTCGGCGATCCCGGATCGGCGAGAAGGATCGAGCAGTATCCACAATCCCAGCGCGGCGGTCGCTCCCAGAGCGACGCCCCACACGACCGCCGCCCAGCGTGTGCGGGGGCGCGGAAGAGACGGCGCGTCTTCTCGTCGCTCCTGCGCGGGCTCGTAACCCAGTGCGTCACTCATGTCATTCCTCCCCCGTCATCTGCACGATGACGGTCACGGTGCCCGAATTCTGTTCGAGATGCAGCGGCACGACGGTGCCGACGAAGTCGGGGCCCTCTGATCCCGTGAGGCGCTGCGCGTAGTGAGCTCCGCTGCTGCGACCTTCTGTCGGGACGAGGGTCTCGGTGGAGAGCCAGTCTCCGGTGCGGTCGTCGTGACGTACGACGTCGACGGGACCGTCGTGAAGGGTCGCATCGAGCTGAAGCATGGTGCCGGGCTGGACCCAGATGGTGGTGTCGCCCGATCCCTTTCGCAGGGCGATCTCCCCGGCGACGACTCGGCCGGCGTCTTCGTTCACTCGGCCGGACGAGTCGGCGGTGACGTCGAAGACGTGGATCTCTGTCGTGCCGAACGGCTGCAGGTAGCGCTGGTCCGACGAGCCGACCTGCGCGATCATGAGCCCGCCCCATGCCACCGGGCCGGTAGCGCCGGCGAGCCCCGACACCGCGCCGGAGAGCACCAGCGTGGCGGCGCAGAGGGCGAGGAATCCGCTACGCCTGCGCGCCAGTCCCGCCACGATCATCCCGGCTGACGCGACGAGGCCGGCCACGAGCAAACCGGCCGAGACGGCCAGCGCCGGTTCGTCGAGCGCCAGCGCGCACAGCGCTCCCCCCACGAGGGCGGCGCCCAGGACGGCGAGGACGAACATCGCGTGGGCTCGCGGATTGGTGGCGCGGCGTACTCGGCGCCTTTCGGCGACCTCGGCGGCGAAGGCTCGAGAAGCGGCCGCTCTCTCGAGGCGTTCCTGCTCCCGCGCCGCCACGTCGGCGGCGGCTTGGCTGCGTCGCCACGCCTCGTGCTCCGTGCGCCAGCGCTCATGCGTCGCTCGCCACTGTGCCAGAGCGTCTTCGGGTGCCGCGGCATCCGGGGGCGGGGGCTCCACCGGCGCCACATCCGTGGGCCGCGCTTCGCCGGCCCCCTCCGTGGCGGATCCCTCGCCGAGTGCCGTCGCCGCGTCGTCTCCCGGCGCGGGCGAAGCAGTAAGGCCCGACGCCTCGGCACCGACACGACCGCGTCTCGTCCCGGCGGGGTATCGCACGGCCCAGACGATGAACCAGACCGCGAGGGCGACGACGGCGGCGACGAGAAGGGCGATGGCGATGCCGTTCCACACGGCGTACATCGCGCTCGGCTCAGGGCCCCACCCTGCGGGGATCCCGGTGTACGGCCAGAACACCGACGACCAGAGCCACTGCATCACGGGAAGGCATCCCAGCAAGACCATGGTCGCGATCGCGATCAGCGCCGGATCGAAGCGCCCCCGGCCCCACTCCTGGACATGGATGCGGCCATCGGCATCGGGCAGCAGGGCCCACCCGAGTGCGTAGACGATGAGCGCCGGGAAACCGATGAGGGCCGTCACGACGAAGACGCCGCGCACGATGACCGGGTCGATGCCGATGCGCGTCGCCACGCCGGCGCATACGCCGCCGAGCCAGCCCGGTTCGCGTACGACGCGTAAGGCGCGCAGCCACGAGAAGAAGGGTGCCTCGTCCCGCGGAGGGCGCGGAGGCGGAGGGCCGGGCTCGCGGAGAGTGCTCGGAGCGGTGTCGGTCATGGGTCCAGCCTCGCCCACCGGGTTCGCCGCAACCATCGGGGAACACCCTGACTCGTCCCCGAACTCTGCGACCACGCCGCAGGCCCGGCGGTGCCGGGTGGTTGGATGATCGCATGACGACGCCGACCTTCGCCGACGCTCCGGCCCGGGGTTCGACGCTCGCCCCGCCGCGGGAGCGGCCGAGGTTGCTGCGGCCGCGGGCGATGCTGATCACGGGGGTGTCTGCGGGGCTGGCGCACCACCTCGGATGGCGCGTGAGCGTGGTGCGCTGGCTGTTCGTGCTGACCTCTCTGCTCTGGGGCGCCGGGGTGCTTCTGTACCTGTGGCTGTGGGCCTTCGTGCCGCTGGCCGACGCGTCGGACTCGGACTCGGACGCGAGCGGAGCCGCGCCCACCCGGCGGGCTCCCGCCGCATGGATGCTGACGGCGCTCGCGGTGCTCGCTCTTGCCATCACGTTGATCTCGGTGTGGACCCCGCGCGGCGAGGTGTTCTCGGTTTCCGCTCTCGCGCGGGCGGCCGGCGGGGTCGTCGTCGTCACCGGTCTCGCTCTCGCCGCGGGGCTGTGGGCGACGCTTCTCGATGGCAGAGACCCCGCACGCGGTCCCCGGCACGCGACCGCGGTGCGCGCGGTGCTGACAGGGGTGCTCGTCGTGCTGGCGGTCGTCGTGGTGTGATCCCCCGGGGCGACTCGTGCGGTGGCGCTCCTGCTGGCGCTCGTGCCTCTCATCGGCATCGGAGCGCTCTACTCGTCGACCCTTCTCGAGCGGTGGCGTGACCTTTCGCGCGAGCGGGTGCGGCGCATCCGCGACGAGCAGCGCAGTGAGATGGCGGCTCACCTGCACGACTCGGTCTTGCAGACCCTCGCGCTGATCCAGAATCGCGCCGGGGCATCCAGCGAGGTGGCGCGCATCGCGCGCGCGCAGGAGCGCGAGCTGCGCAGCTGGCTCTACGACGGCGACGAGCCCGCCGACAGCGACCTTCCCACAGACCTGCGCGACCACGCCGCCGCGCTCGAACTCGACTACCCCGTGCACATCGAGGTCGTCGCCGCCGGAACGACGGTGGAACGGGCCAGCGGCGAGCTCGCCGCCGCGTCACGCGAGGCGATGCTCAATGCGGCGCGGCACGCGGGTGGCGACGTGTCGGTGTACATCGAGGGCGCCGGATCACGCGTGGACGTGTTCGTGCGCGACCGCGGGCCGGGTTTCGACCTCGATGCTGTGCCGCCTGATCGACTGGGGGTGCGGGAATCCATCATCGGGCGCGTGCGGCGGGCCGGCGGTGCCGCGACGGTGGGCCGGGGTGTGGAAGGGGCGGGCACCGAGGTGCACCTCACCCTCGGCGGCGGGGAGACGGCAGGTGCCTGAGCGGATCGTGCGGGTGGTGATCGTCGATGATCACTCGATCTTCCGGTCGGGCCTGCGCGCCGACGTGGATGCGACGATCGAGGTGGTCGGGGAGGCGGCCGACGTCGCCGCCGCCGTCTCGACCATCGCCGACGCGCAGCCCGACGTGGTGCTGCTCGATGTCCACCTGCCGGGAGCGGAGGAGGGCGTCACCGGCGGCGAGGCGGTGCTGCGCGAGGCGCTTTCGATCGCGGGCGAGACCCGCTTCCTCGCGCTGAGCGTGTCGGATGCGGCCGAAGACGTCGTGCGCGTCATCCGAGCGGGGGCTCGCGGCTACATCACGAAGGGCGCATCCGGCGCCGAGGTGACTCGGGCCGTGCACGCCGTCGCCGGCGGTGACGCGGTCTTCTCGCCGCGGCTCGCCGGATTCGTGCTCGACGCGTTCGGTGCGGTCGCGGGCGAGACCGCGGTCGCGACGGACGAGCTCGACCGACTGTCGTCTCGCGAGCAGGAGGTGATGAGGCTGATCGCGCGGGGTCACTCGTACAAGGAGATCGCTGCGGCGCTGTTCTTGTCGGTCAAGACGGTGGAGAGTCACGTGTCGTCGGTGCTGCGCAAGCTGCAGCTCTCGTCGCGGCACGAGCTGACCGCGTGGGTGAACGCCCGCCGCCTTCTCTGAGCGCGGTACGGGACCGGCCGTTCGTCTCGCTGCGCTCGCTCAGGGGCCGAGGCGGGCGGGGTGCGGTGGGGTGGCCCTTCGTCTCGCTGCGCTCGCTCAGGGGCCGAGGCGGGTGACGGCGTCGCCCGACCAGACGACGGCACCGTCGTCGAAGGCGGCGACGGCGACGGGGGCGGCGGGGTCGGCGGGCGCGCAGCCGAGGGACGCCGCATCCGCGAAGCCCGATCCGCTCAGGGCGGTGACGGCGAGGCCGTCGCAGCCGGCGGCGCGGGCCGCCACGAGGATGCGGTCGCCGACGATGCTCAGCGCCGCGGCATCCGGTACCGGAAGCTGCACCCACTGGCGGTCGCCGCCGAGGACGAACGGGGTGCCCGCGCACACGAGCGCCAGCGTGGAGCCGGCGGCGCGAGCGCTGCGCGGATCGTCGCACGGGGCCGCGAGCGGCCCATCGGGCGTGATGACCGTTGCGGGCGTCGCCGGATCGAGGTAGCGGGAGGCGGCCAGCACCTCGGGGTACGGCTCCCAGAAGCGACCCTGGGTGAAGGTGCGGAGCGCCTGTGTCTCGCACCCGGCGCCCATCCGCGCGACAGACTCGGCCTCGGTGCCTGCGAAGGCGTCGAGCGTGATCACCTGACCGATGCCGAGATAGCGCGGAGTCACCTCGCGCCACGTCTGGCCACCGTCGGTCGAGCGCTCCATGAGCGGTGCGACCGAGCCGCACTCACCGGCGACCGCGCGCCACATGGCTCCGGGGCCCACGGAGAGGAACCGCTCCTGGGCGCGCGGGTAGGCCGGACCCGCGCGGTCGTCGGGGTGGGGGCGGCCGTCGTGGCGGGGGGAGAGGCGGATGCTCCGAAGGTGAAGGAGGGCGCCGGCGATTGCTGCGGTGCGGCCTCAGGACCGCTGACCCGGCTCATGGCGACGGCGACGAGCACGAGCGTCGCGACCGCCAGGACGGCGACCAGCGCACCCGCGAGCCAGCGCGCGGAGGTGCGGGGGCCGGGGGGCCGACTCGCCATGCCACTCCTCCATCGGGGAACTCGCCAGGGGGATCTACGCAGAGGTCACAGAAGCGGACCGTCCGGGGTCGCCGGTGCGGCGCCGGGCTGGGTGCCGCGCCGGGACGGCCCTGCCTTCGGCGCCGCCGGCTTGGGAGGGGCGGGCTTGTCGGCCGCCGCAGCCGCCGCGTAGTCGCCGTACCCGCCGTAGCCGTATCCATAGCCGTACCCGTAGGCATCCGGACCCCGCGTGGGCACCATCGTCAGCACCACGCCGGCGATCTTCGCGCCCACGGTGTCGAGGGCGTCGAAGGCGCCGCCGAGCTGATTGACGGTCGTGCGTCCGGCCGAGACGATGACGATCGCGCCTGTCGTGGAACGCCCGAGGATCGCGGCATCCGTCACCGGAAGAAGCGGCGGGGCATCGCACAGCACGACGTCGAACTCCTTGCCGAGGGCGTCGAGCAGCTGACCCATCTGCTTCGAGCCGAGCAGTTCGCTCGGGTTCGGCGGGATCTTGCCGGCGGGGAGCACGTACAACGGACGCTTGCCCCACGGCAGCATCACGTCGGCCACGCGCGCGCGCCCGATGAGGACGTCGGTGAGGCCGGCACCGCCCTCGATGCCGAGGTACTCGGCGACCTTGGGCTTGCGCAGGTCGGTGTCGAGGAGCGCCACCCGCTTGCCGGCATCCGCCAGCGCCAGGGCGAGGTTCAGCGCCGTGGTCGACTTGCCCTCGCTCGGCAGGCTCGAGGTGACGACGAAGCTGTGGCCGCCGTCCATCTCGAGGAACTGCAGGTTGGTGCGCAGGGCGCGGAAGGCCTCGGAGCGGGTGTTGTGTGGGTCGGCATCGAGGATGAGAGGCCGCTCCTTGGCCTTCGGGTCGAAGGGGATCGCGCCGATGACGGGGCGGTCGGTCATCGCCTCGACGTCGCGCGAGGACCGCACCTTGTTGTCGAGCACGGCTCGGAGCACGGCGATGCCGATGCCCAGCGCGAGACCGACGAGGGCACCGAGCACGAGGTTGAGGGGGACGTTGGGGCTCACGGGATTCGTCGGGGCCAACGCATCCTTGACGCGCGTGAGCTGCACCGGGCTCTGCTGCTGGTCGGTGCGCATCTCGATCTGCTCGACCGCGGCGGTCAGGCTCGCGGCCACGGCGTTGGCGAGGTCGGCAGCCTGCACCGGATCGGCGTCCTGCACCGAGATGTCGATGAGGAACGAGTTCAGCGGCGAGGATGCGGTGATCTGGGCTGCGAGGCTGTCGGCGGTGCCGTCGAGGTCGAGCTCGGCGATGACGGGGTTGAGAACGATCGGCGTCTCGGCCAGCTGCACGTACGTGCCCACGCGCTGCAGCGCGAAGCTGCCGCCCTGCTGCAGCTCGGCGACCGTGCCGCCGGCCTGCGTCGAGACGAAGACGCGGCTGGAGGCTTCGAACATCGGCGTGCGGGTGAGCGAGTACCCGGCGGCGACCGCGATTCCGATCAGAGTCGTCGCGACGATCACCAGCCAGTTCTTACGCAGGATGCGAATGTAGTCGCTGAGCTCCATGACGCCTTTCGGGGGTGGAAGTACGCCCTCATCCTGCCACACAGGCCCTTTCGGGCCCGGAGCGCGGGGCGGCGTCAGCGTCGAGAGGCAGCATGCGCGAGCGATGAGGGGCGAGTGAGGGGACCGGGTGCGGAATCCCCCGTATATGGGGGAGTGGCTGCGGGCGGCGCAGCAGGCCGTGAGGTCGCGGGGCCGGTAGCGTGATCAAGCGCGACGCGATGCGCCCGAGCACCGCTCGCCACCCCTCGGGAGACGACGTGAAATTGCGCCTGGGCCTGGTCGACGATCACCCCGCCGTGCTGCTCGGCGCCGCCAGCGTGCTCAACGCGCAACCCGACATGCGTGTCGCGCGCGCCGGGGCGACGGTGTCGGAAGTGCTCGACGGCGGGGAGGCGCTCGACCTGGTGCTGCTCGACCTGTCGCTGGCAGACGGCTCGTCGGTCGAAGACAACGTGGCGGAGCTTCGGGAGGCGGGGATCCCGGTTCTCGCCTACACCGGGGCCGAGCAGCCGGCGCTGCTGCGGCGCGCGGCGCGTGCCGGAGCATCCGGAGCCGTCCGCAAGACTGAACGCGCCGAGGTGATCGCCGACGCGGTGCGGGCGGTGCTCCGGGAGGGCGTCGCCGCCGGGTCGGACTGGGCCGCCGCGCTCGAGCACGACGAGTCGTTCGTGTCGGCTCGCCTCACCGATCGCGAGCGCGAGGTGCTCGCCCTCTACGCGGCGGGGGAGACGGCCGAGCGCGTCGCGGCGGCACTGTTCATCTCCCGCGAGACCGTGATCGACCACATCCGCCGCATCCGCGCCAAGTACGCCGGCGTCGATCGCCCGGCGCCCACGAAGGTCGACCTCTACCGCCGGGCCGTGGAGGACGGGCTTGTCGACGAGCATTGAGCTCGCGCTCGCCGAGAAGGGCGCGGAACGCAGCCTCCGGCGACTGAGCCTGGTGATCGCGCTCGCCGCGGTCGTGCTCTTGCTCTTCTCCGGGCTGCCGGCGCTGCTGCGCTCCTCCGACTGGGCTCCGGTCTGGACGGCCGGATGCGTCGTGGTGCTCGCGCTGTTCGCGGTGCTGCTGGCGGGGAGCCTTCATGCCCCGCTTCGCCTGCTGGCGGTCTGCTGGTACGCGCTCGCGCCGCTGTGCATCGTGCTCGAGCTGACCTCGTTCGCCGCCTACCAGGGCGGTGATGTCGCGCACCTGCGCATCTGGGTGTGGGCGCTGGATCCGGCAGCGCTCGCCGCCCTCACGCTCATCGCGCCGATTCCGCTCGCCGTCGCAGCGGCGGTGGTCGCCTCGCTCGCGCCGGTCGTGTCGTCGCTCCTCGTCATCGGCGCGGTCTCGCCGTCGCTGGCCGAGGTGACTGCCGTGCACCTCGCGGTCGTGACCCTCGTGCTGATCCTGCTGGCCCTCCGCGACCGGCTGGGCGAGCTGCAGCGCTCCGAGGCCGTCGCGCAGGCCGCGACGCTCCGGCAAGCAGAACGCGAGGCCGCGATCGAGCGCCAGCGCGCGCTCACGCGCATCGTGCACGACGAAGTGCTCGCCGTCTTCACCGCGGCGGTTCAGCTGGGCGGGGCGATGCCGCCCGAGCTGCGCCGGGAGGCCGCATCCGCCCTCGCCACACTCGAGCGGGTCGGCAGCTCGTCGGCGGGCACGGTCGTGACGGCGGCGGATGCGGTGGAGCGGCTCGTGCACGCGGCGCGCGACGCCGACTCCGGATGCGTCGTCGAGGTGGACGCCGACGACACGCGCGTGCCCGCCGACGCGGTCGAGGCCCTTGCCGCCGCGACCGCGGAGGCGGTGCGCAACAGCGTGCGCCACGCCCGGCCCGGCGCCACCCGGCGCGTGGGCGTGCGGATCGCCGACGGCGCCGTCGGCGTCGCCGTGACCGATGACGGCGGGGGCTTCGACCCGTCGGCGGTCGACCCGGCACGGCTCGGTCTTCGCGAGAGCATCGTCGGACGGATGACGGCGCTTCCCGGCGGCGCCGCCGAGATCGACACCGCCCCCGGCCGTGGCACGGAGGTGCGTCTCGCATGGCACGCCTGACCGTCGCGTCCGACACCGGCGCCGGGGGCCTCGGGATGCCGGTGGCGCGCTGGGCCCTGCTGTTCACGTGGGCCGTGAGCACCGCGCAGGCGGTGCTGGGCGGGCAGGTCGCCGGCGCCTCGGGGAGCTTCGCGTTCGGTGTCGCGGTGCTGCTGGAATTCTGCGGTGTGGTGCTGGTGACGGAGCGGTCGGCGGCCATCCTCTCTCGCCGCGCTGCTGTCGCGACCGCCGCCGCCGCCGTCGTCGCGGCCGTGCTGCGCCTGGGCGTCGACGGACCCATCGAGCCGTGGACGGTCGACCTGCCCGCCTATCTCGCCGCCGCCCTCATCGCGCGCGGCAACATCGCCGCCGGAGCGGTCGCCGGTGCGCTCGTGCTCGCCGCGGTGGGCGCGGCGACCGCGGTGCGCGGCGGCACCGTCGGCGATGCCGCGGCAAACCTGGCGCTTCCGGTCATCGCGCTGTGCCTGTGCGTGCTGTGGCGCGTCGGGCTCGGTTTCGTCGTGCGGGCCGAACGCGCACACCGCAGTGCCGAGGCGCGGGCGGCGGTCGCCGCGGAGGCATCCGCCCGCGCCGCCGACGAGTATGCGGCGCAACTGCACCGCATCCGCGACGAAGCCTCCGCCCTCCTCCGGCGCATCGCCGACGGGCCGGCGCTGAGCGAGGCCGAGCTCGTCGAGGTGCGCGTGCTGGAAGGAGCGATCCGCGACGAGCTGCGTTCGCCCCGGGTGCGCAGCGAGACGCTCGCCACCGCCATCGCCGATGCGCGGCGACGGGGTGTGCGTGTATCGATGCTGTGGCTCGAGGGGCCGGGGGAGGCGCCGCATCCGCACCTGCTCGAAGCCATCGCGGCTCTCGTCAGCGACGTGCCCGAGGGTGCGGTGACGATCCGTGCGGCGGACGAGGCGGGTGCGGTCACCGTCGTGCGCAGCGACGGCGAGGGCGGCGGCTCGCGGACCCTCCTGGATGCCGCCGGAGTCGTGCAGGGCGTGCACTGATAACCCCTGATGCTGGGGGGATCCTTTCCGGGTGCCGCTGCCTAGGCTGACGAGGATCCCCTGTCGGAGGCGGAATTTCTCCGATGCCGCCTCACGCACATCCGGGCTATGACCGGGGATTCAGGGGAAGTCGAGCGCACCCTCGCTCGACGGCGGGTGGGGCGGCAGGGGCCGTGGCCCCACCCGCCCAATTCCTCCCGCGAGGCTCCGCGGAGCACGCGCAGGGGGGAGAACCCCACCCCTGCACACGGCGGGGACGCGCGCGTACCGTAACCCTCATGGACGAAGTAGTTCTGAGTGGTGATCTCGCTCAATTCCTGCGCGCCCGTCGTCAGAACCTGGCTCCGGAGCAGGCCGGCATCGACGCGGGGGGCGATCGTCGAGTGACCGGGCTTCGTCGCGAGGAAGTGGCGCGGCGCGCCGGGGTGAGCGAGGACTATTACCGTCGGCTCGAGCAGGGCCGGGAGCGGCATCCGTCGCACCAGGTCCTCACGGCGCTCAGCCGCGCGCTGCAACTCGACGCTCATGCCACACGGCACCTCTTCGAGATCGTGGCGCCGGCGTGGCATGAGGAGGCCAGCCCTCCCGACGTGAGCGACGGGGTTCGGCTGATGCTGGACCACTCGATCATCGCCCCCGCGATGGTCGTGGGCCCCGCATCCGACATCCTCGCGCTCAACGCGCAAGCGGCCGCCCTGTACAGCGCGTTCGCGCGCGTGGACAACCTCGCCATGATGGTGTTCCTCGACTCCGCCGCTTCGGAGTTCTACGACGACTGGGACGCGGTGGCCCGCGCGTCGGTGGCGAATCTCCGTGCCGCGTCCACGCAGTTCCCCCGCGAGCCGCGCGTGGGAGAGGTGATCGGGGAGCTCTCGATGGAGTCGACGCGCTTCGCGAGCCTCTGGGCCGAGCACGAGGTGCGCCCGCGCATCGAGGCGCAAGAGCTGTTCCACCACCCGCTCGCCGGCGAGCTGCACTTGCAGTTCGATGCGCTCGCCATCTCGGGAGTCCCCGGGCAGCGCGTCTACGTCTACACCCCGATCCCCGATCTCCCCGGCACCCGAGCCTTCCGTGCGCTGCTGGAAGACGGCGGCTGCCCGCCGCCGGGCGCCGATGCCGGCCTGACCGACGTCCTGAGCACCGCTCTGTCCTCCCCGGGCTGAGGCCCAGTCCGCCGCCCATCCGCCCCGCGACGACGCGAGGCGGCTCTATCCGCTCGCTTTCCCGCCGCCCCCCGGGCGCGACGACACCATAAGGAGAACGTCCATGATCGACGACGTCCGCAGAGACGGCACCGCCGTCGCCACTCCGGCCGCACCCGACAAGCTCACCCGCCCGCAATTCCTGGCGTGGCTCACCGCCTTCGCGGGGTGGGTCTTCGACTACTACGAGATCGCTCTGATGACGTTCCTCATCGTGCCCATAGCGGTCGACATGGGACTGGAGGGCGGGCAGACCGCACTCCTGCTGTCGATGCAGCTGCTCGGCATCGCCGTCGGCGGCGTCTTCTTCGGGTACCTCGGCGATCGCATCGGACGCCGGCGCGTGCTCATCATCACGATTGCTCTCTTCGGCGCCTTCACCCTCGCCCGCGCCTTCGCGCCGAACTACGAGATCCTCCTCCTCTTCGGGGTGATCGCGGCGATCGGGCTCGGCGGGGAGTTCGGCGTGGGGCAGTCGCTCGTGAGCGAGGTGGTGCCGGCTCCCAAGCGGGGTCGCTGGGGCGCGGCCCTCTACAGCGGCGCGGGCATCGGGCTCGCGGGGGCGGCGCTGGTGGGCGGTTATCTGCTCCCCGAGATCGGATGGCGGTGGGTCTTCGCCGTCTCCTGCTTCCCTGTGATCCTCGCCCTCGTGGCGCGGTTCACGGTCCCAGAGTCCGACAAGTGGGAGAAGTTCGCCGAAGACGGCTCGCGGCACACCGGCGCGAAGATCGACTGGCCGCTCGTGCGATCGGCGAAGTTCCTGCGTCCGCTGATCCTGTCGATCATCGCGTGCTCCATCTCGTTCTTCGGCTTCTACGGCATCGCGGCTTTCCTCCCGACCTACCTCATCACCGTGCAGGGCTTCAGCTTCGCCACCGCAGCCTGGTACAGCGTCATCGTCGGCGCCGCCATCACCATCGGCTCGATCACCTCCGGCTGGGTCGCCGACCGGATCGGCCGTCGGCTGGCGTGGACGGTGTGGGCGATCTTCGCAACCCTCGGGTGCGCGATCCTCGGCGTGCTCTTCCAATCGGTCGTGATCAGCCTGTGGAGCCTCGCCGCCGTCTTCCTCACCTACTTCGGCACGAGCGGCGCGGCACTGTTCGGCGTGGTCTTCGCCGAGCAGTTCCCCACGCGCGTGCGCTCCCTCGGCGTCGGGACGGCACTGCAGGTGGGCCGCGGCCTGTCGTTCTTCCCGCCGCTCATCGCCGCGGCGGTGTACCCCGTGTGGGGATACTCGCCGCTGGCGTTCGGAGCCGCTGTCCTCTTCGCGATCCTGGCGCTCATGGGATGGGTCTTCAAGGAGGGGCGCAACCGCCCGCTCGAAGACATCGAGGCTGACTTCGCCACGGATGCCGGCTCGCGTCCGGCGCCGCTCACCAATGCGGAGCGGGACGCGTGAGCGCAGCACCCGACCTGGATCACCTCTACCGCGGCTTCGTGCCGCCCGCCGAGACGCACGAGGTCGCGCCCGGGGTCTTCGCCACTCTCCAGCCCGACGGCAGCTGGGGGCTCAGCAACGCCGGGTTCCTCGTGGACGACGGCGAGGTGTGCGTCGTCGACACGCTGCTCACCGAAAGCCGCACGCGGCGGTTCCGCGAGGACATCCGGCGGGAAACGGGGCAGGACGATGTGCGGTTCCTCATCAACACGCACCATCACAGCGACCACACGTTCGGCAACTTCGTGTTCGATGACGCCACGATCATCGCTCACGCGGGGTGCCGCGAGGCGGTGATCGCCACCGGGCTCTCGCCGATGGGCCGCGATCCTTTCGTGCCGTGGGGCGAGATCCGACTGCGGCCTCCCGAGGTGGCGTTCGAGGGACGGCTGACGCTGCACGTGGGAGCGACGGAGGTTCACCTCATCCACGTCGGGCCGGCCCACACGCGAGAAGACGTCATCGTGTGGCTGCCCGAGAAGCGCGTGCTCTTCACCGGCGACGTGCTGTTCACCGAGGGCACTCCGATCCTCATGGCGGGCTCGCTCGCGGGCTCTCGCGCCGCTCTCGATCTCATGGAGTCGCTGCAGCCGAGTGTGATCGTGCCGGGCCACGGAGCTCTGGCGGGCGTCGCCCAGATTCAGCATTGGCGGTCGTACTTCGACTTCGTCGCCGATGCGGCCGCGCGTGCCCTGGACCGAGGAGAGACACCGCTCGCGGCAGCACGCGGGCTGGACCTCGGTGAGTTCGCGGCGTGGGTCAACCCGGAGCGGATCGTGCTGAACCTCCATCGGGCCATGGCGGAGGCGGCAGGCGCTGAAGCCGGCGTCGCGCTCGATGAAGCAGCGATCTTCGCCGACATGATCCGATTCGAGCCGTCGGCCTACGGCCACAAGCTCATCGCGGGTCGCGAAACCTACCGGGAGGTGGAGCGGGCATGAGCACGCAGACACGATCGCCCGCCTACTTCACCGCCTTCTCCCGCGCCCGACTGCGCCGGCAGGACGGCATCCTCGAGGTCACCCTCCACACCGACGGGGGATCCCTGCAGTGGATGACCGCGGTGCACCGCGAGTACGAGCAGCTGTTCCGCGAGATCGCGCAGGACCGAGACAACCGCGTCGTGATCCTCACGGGTTGCGGCACCGATTTCTCCGGTCCCGAGGCCAACAGCGTCGGATCCAATCACATCGGGTCCCGCACGCCGGACGAGTGGGACAGGTTCCGCAGCGGGGGTAAAGACCTCCTCATGAACCTGCTGGATGTCGAGGTGCCGGTCGTGGCTGCCGTCAACGGCCCTGCCCGGCGGCACGCGGAGATCCCCCTCCTGTCCGACATCGTCATCGCGTCGGAGACGGCGCTGTTCCAGGACTCTGCGCACTTCGCCAACGATGTGGTGCCGGGCGACGGCATGCATGTGGTGATGCCGCTCCTCCTCGGATTCAACCGCGGACGGCACTTCCTCTACACCGGCCGGGAGATCCATGCGGATGAGGCTCTGGCGCTCGGACTGGTCGCGGAGGTGGTCCCCCCGGAGGCCGTGCTCGACCGGGCCTGGGAGGTCGCCCGGGAGCTCGCCGCACGGCGCGACGTCGTACGGAGGCACACCCGGCTCGCGCTGACGCAGCTTCTCAAGCTGCAACTCCTCCAGGTGCTCGAATACGGCCTGAACCTCGAAGCGCTCGCCGCAATTCACGCAGACAAGGACTGACATCATGCGTATCCCGCATCCTGACGTGCCCCGCGCCGAGCGGATGATCCTCCGTGGCGCGACCGTCCTCACGATGGACCCCACGCGAGGAGACCTCCCGCGAGGGGACATCCTCGTCGCGGACGGCAGCATCATCGACATCGCTCCCTCGATCGAGGCGGACGCCTTCGTCGTCGACCTCGAGGGGGCCATCGTCCTGCCGGGCTTCTGCGACCCTCACATCCACGCGTGGGAGGGAGCGCTCGGCCGTCTGATCCCGAACAACGCCTCGACGCCCGAGGCCGACGGACTGCCGGAGGTGGTGCGCGACGGGTCGGACGACACGCGAGCGTACTTCACCGTGCTGCACCACCGGTTCGCGCCGCTCTACGAGCCGGAGGACATCTACATCGGCACGCTCGCGACACTGCTGACCGCCCTGGAAAGCGGCATCACGTCGGTGGGCGACAACATGCACAACTCCCGCTCGCTGGAGCATTCCGTCGCCTCGGTCGAGGCGCTAATCGACTCCGGCCTCCGCGGCGTGCATGCCTCGGGACGCCCGAGGGTGGGCTCTTACGATCCCGCGTTCCTCGACAACGCGGCGCGACTGCGCGAGCGGTACTTCTCCTCGGCGGATCAACTCGTCACGATGCGGATGTACGCGCTCGGACGCGACGACCCCGCCGAGGTGCGCGACATCCTCCGCGTGCGCCGTGAGCTGGATCTGTGGGTGTCGTTCGACAGTGGCCTGGAGACTCTGCCGCTGCGCGAGCTGTACGGCTCCGGTGAGCTCGACGACCGGGTGACGCTCAACCACGGCAGCTTTCTCGATGTCGAGCAGCGAGCGCTCTTTCGAGACGCCGGCTCACGGGTGAACGTGTGCCCCAGGATCGAGACCCAGTTCCGTCGCGGCGAGATCCCCTACCTCGAGTGGACGGAGATGGGGGTGCTGCCCGGTATCAGCAACGACAACCCGGCGACGTATGCCGTCGACATGTTCGCCGAGATGCAGGTGCTCTACAACCACACACGCGCGCAGCGCTTTCGCGAAGGACGCGAGCCGGAGACGACCCTGCGAGAGATCCTCGCCGCGGCCACGACGCGAGGAGCCGACAACCTCGGGCTGGGGGCGGTCACCGGTTCCCTGGCTCCCGGGCGCGTGGCCGACCTCCTGGTTCTCGATCCCGCCGGCCTGCGCCTCACGCCGATCAACAATGTGTACGCGAGCGTCGCGCAGGCGGCGCATCCCGGGGTCGTCTCGGCGGTGATGGTCGACGGCCGCTTCCGCAAGTGGGGCGGCGAAATGGTGGACGTCGATCTCGTCGGCGTGCGCAATCGGCTCGTCGCGTCCCAGGAGCGGCTCCTCGAGAAGGCCCGCTGGCCGCTGGACCGCCTCGACTTTTCAGACTGACTCGACCACCCGCGAGCGGTCACGCGAGGGTCGCGCGGAGCACGCGCAGCACCTGCTCCACCGCGGGCATCAGCTGCGCGGCCGAGAGCTGGTACGTCTCCCACGAGCGGCGGTACGGGTCGACGACGTCGTCGCCGGATGCCGCGGACGGGGGAGCGACGACGCCTCGGCGCTCCGCCAGCAGCGCCAGCGTCGCCCGCATCCGCGCGTGCGGATCGGTGCCCGCGGCATCCGCGGCCTCCCGCACCTGCGCGTCGGGAACATCGGCCGCCAGCCGGGCGAACTCGCGCACCGTGAAGGTCGATCGAGTGCGGGCCGGCGCGAGCTCGACGACACCGGCGCGATGCTCCCGCGCCATGGCCAGCACGAGATCGGGAGAGACGAGCTCGGTCTCGCTCAGCCAGCGGCCCCGGTGGGCGGCGCTGTCGTCGGCCGGCACCCCGAGGAGCGCGGCGAGGCGCACGGCATCCGCATCCATCGGCCGGTCGATCAAGGCCCGGGTGCCGGCGCTCGACACGGCGACGTCGAGCGGCGCGAGACGCGTGCGCAGCAGCTGCTCGGCCAGCGGGGAGCGGCACACGTTGCCCGTGCACACGGTGAGGATCTGCACGGTCGGCGCCCCCGACGCATCCGGCTGCGGCGAGAAGAGGCCGCTCAGATCCAGGTCGAGCATCGGGCTCCCGCTGTGGTGTCGGCGCTGCCCGCCGGTAACGTGGGCGCTGATGACCGAGTCTACCGACGCCCCCGACCGCTTCGAGCTGGGTCTCCCGCCCCTCGAGCCGGAGTCCGGGGGCGACGAGCAGCCCACGCGTTCGTCGCGTCGCCGCTCGCCGCGACGGCGTCGCACCTGGCTCGAGGGCGGCACCTCGGTGCAGCACTGGGGCTGGGAACTGCTCGGGTGGGCAGTCCTCGGCCTCGGGGCAGGGCTCGTCGGTGCCGCGGCTCTCAACGAGTTCGTCGCCGCACCCCTCGGCGCGCCGCTGTCGCTCGTGGTCGTCTGGGTCGCCTTCGCGGTGCCGGTGATCTTCGCCTTCGCGCGCTCGCGACCCCGGATGCTGCTGACCTTCCGTGCCGTCGACGTGCTCTACGGCGTCGCGCTCGGCCTGATCCTGCGCGTCGTGCAGGGATGGCTCGAGATGGCGGCGGGCGGCGACGGCGCGTGGCCGTCGTACCCCTCCATCGGTGGTGCGCTGCCGGGCGACTGGCTGTTCGAGCAGCTGCTGGGCGCGGTGGTCATCGCGCCCGTGCTGGAGGAGTTCTTCTTCCGCGGGCTCGTTCTGGTGGCCGTGTACACCGGGGTGCGCCGGCTGGCCGGGCGAGGCATGGCCGGTTTCGCGGCGGTGCTGGTCTCGACCGGGCTCTTCGTTCTCGCCCACGCGCTCCTCGCGCCCATTCCGTGGGACGCGGCGCTCGCCCTCGGACTGGTGGGCATCGTCAACAGCCTGCTCGTGCTGCTGACCGGCCGCATCTGGGGCGCGGTGCTCGTGCACGTCGTCTACAACGGGATATGGGTCGCCCTTGCGACGATCGGCACACTCATGGGCGGCGCGGGAACGAGCGTCCAGCTCGGCTGACGGATCGCTCGCCGCGTGTGCGCTGCGTCGACGAGAGCCAGATGAGTCCGATCGCGACGCCCGTGATCGTGCCGAGGCCGTTGGCGAGCACGTCCCATGGCGTTGCGGTGCGACCGGGGAGAGCGACGGCCTGGATGACCTCGATCGCGCCGCTGGCTGCCACGCCGATGACCGCGCACCACGCCCAGCGGCGCAGCAGCAGGGTCAACAGGAAGCCGAGCGGGGCGAACAGGGCGATGTTCGCCGTGAACTCGACGCGGCGGTAGGTGGCCCAGGGGAACAGGCTCTCCACCCGATCGAGGATCGGGCCCGCGCCCTCGTCGACGGGGGTCGGCCAGAACACGATGAAGGCAAGGGCCACCGCGTAGCCGCCGAGGAGCGTCAGCACGACGCCGCGTGTGAGCGGGCGGGCGGGGCGCAGCATCCGGCAACCATAGACGCATTCCGCATCCGGTCGCCTCGTTCACGCGGGGGTACGACCTGATGCGCTCTCGCGGCGATGAGGAAAAGAGAAAGCCCCTTCGCCGGCGAAGCCGGGAAGGGGCGGAACCAGCCGTCGCAGGTGCCGTTGCGTCGGGAATGCATCGGGTTCTGATGTCAGCATAGGACTCGCCCGGGGGCCCGCGCCGCAATCCACAGGGTGAATCCGCGGGTGAAATCGCCGCTGTGGTCGCGGCCGCTCCTCGCCGAATCCGGCGCCCCCGCGGGCGGGTCAGCGGCTGAGCGAGGCCGCGGGCGGCAGCAACAGCGTGACGGTGGTGCCTCCGCCCAACGTCGAGGTGATCGCCACCTCGCCGCCGAGCCGCTCGACGATCTCGCGCACGCTCGCCAGCCCCACGCCGCTGCCGCCGTCGGCGGGATCGGCGAGGCGACCGCGCGCGTGCATGTCGAAGATGGTCGGAAGATCCTCGGGGGCGATGCCGCGGCCGGAGTCGGCGATCTTCACCGCGACCTCGGAGTGGGTGTCGGTGATCTCGATGCGGATGTCGCCGTCGGAATACTTCGCGGCGTTGTCGATGAGGTTCGCCACAGCTCGCCGCAGCACCGCGCCGTTGGTGCGCACGGTCGTCGACTCGTCGCCCGAGATCTGCAGGCGCTGGAACGCCTCGCCGGGGAGCATGAGCTCGCCCGCCTCGCGAACCAGGGCGGCGATGTGCACCGGGGCCAGCGGCTCGCCGGCGCCGCCGCGGATGTGCTGGGAGAGCTCGTCCATCATCGCCACGAGGTGATCGCTCACCGTCGCCACGCGGTCGACGAGCTCGCTGTGCTCGGGCGCGGCCTCCTGCAGCAGATCGACGTAGCCCCGCAGCGCCGTGATGGGGGAGAGGAAGTCATGGGCGAAGGCGCGCAGGAACGCCGCCCGCTCCTCCTCCTGACGCTTCATCGCGGTGAGGTCTCGGGTGATCTTGGCGTACCCGGTGAGCACGCCGCGCTCGTCGCGCACGGCGGTCAGGATGACCGCGGCCCAGAACGTCGAGCCGTCAGCGCGGACGCGCCATCCGGTGTCTTCGGCGGTGCCGTCGCGAGCGGCGAGCTCCAACAGCCGCGCCGGTTTGTGCTGCGCGCGCTCCTGCGGGCGGTAGAACCGTTCGAACGACTGCCCGATGATCTCGCGCGCCTTGTATCCCTTGATGCGCTCGGCGCCGGCGTTCCAGGTGCGCACGCGCCCGCTCGGGTCGAGGCGATAGATCGCGACGGATGTGACCTGGTGCGCCCAGTCGGATGCGGTGGTCAGCGAGGGAAGCGCCGTGACGGGGGCGATCGGGGCCGCGGCGTCGGGCGCGGGCGGCTGGGCCGCCCGGAAGGCAGGGTCGACGGGGTGGGCTCGCTCGTATGCGCGCTTGTGCATGACCGACCCCCGATGTGCGCGGATGCCGAGGCGCGGTTTGGCCTCGCCTCTAGCATGCCGTAAGCTGACTCTTTGGTGCTTGCCGCCCTGCCGGCGACACCGCGAACGTGAGCCCTCCAACTGGTGTTCTTCGCCGCGCGAAGCCCTCCGGAGCGGGATTCACGAACACCTCCGTTCGAATGAGAAAGCAGCACTATTGTGACGCGCACCTTTACTCCCAAGGCCGGCGAAGTCCAGCGCGAGTGGCTTGTGATCGACGCGACCGACGTCGTTCTCGGCCGTCTCGCCTCGCACGCCGCCGCTCTGCTCCGTGGCAAGCACAAGGCGACCTTCGCCAACCACATCGACGCGGGCGACTTCGTGATCGTCGTCAACGCCGACAAGGTGGCGCTGACCGGTCAGAAGCTCCAGAAGAAGATGGCCTACCGCCACTCGGGTTACCCGGGCGGCCTCAAGAAGGTCTCCTACGAGGAGCTCATGGAGAAGAACCCCGTCCGCGCGGTCGAGAAGGCCATCCGCGGCATGCTCCCCAAGAACAGCCTGGGCCGTCAGCAGCTGGGCAAGCTCAAGGTGTACGCCGGTGCCGAGCACCCGCACGCCGCTCAGCAGCCCAAGACGTACACCTTCGACCAGGTCGCCCAGTAAGCGCCGATTAAGGATTCACTCGTGTCGAACATCGAGAACTACTCCACTGAGACCCCGGTCGAGCAGGCCGCCGTCGCCGCCGAGCGTCCCGTCCTGAGCGTCCCCGGTGCCGCCGTCGGTCGCCGCAAGCAGGCCATCGCCCGCGTGCGCCTGGTGCCGGGCACCGGCGTCATCACCATCAACGGTCGCGAGTTCGAGGACTACTTCCCGAACAAGCTGCACCAGCAGCTCGTGACCGACCCCTTCACGGTGCTCAACCTCACCGGCGCGTACGACGTCATCGCGCGCATCTCCGGTGGCGGCGACTCCGGTCAGGCCGGTGCGCTGCGCCTCGGCATCGCCCGCGCCCTCAACCAGATCGACGCGGAGAACAACCGCCCGACGCTGAAGAAGGCCGGCTTCCTCTCTCGTGACGCGCGCGTCATCGAGCGCAAGAAGGCCGGTCTGAAGAAGGCCCGCAAGGCGCCTCAGTACTCGAAGCGCTGAGTTCGGCTCCATCCATGCCGCTTTTCGGCACGGACGGGGTGCGGGGGCTGGCCAACGGCCCCCTCACCGCCGACCTCGCACTGCACCTGGCCCAGGCGACCGCCGTCGTCCTGGGCCAGGGACGTACCGCCGACGCGCGCCGCGCGGCGGGTAAGCGCCTCACCGCCGTCGTCGCGCGCGACCCGCGCGTCTCCGGCGAGTTCCTCACCGCGGCCGTGGCCGCCGGCCTCGCCTCCTCCGGCGTGGACGTGCTCGACGCCGGTGTCATCCCGACGCCGGCCGCCGCCTTCCTCATCGGCGACATCGACGCCGACTTCGGGGTCATGGTCTCGGCCTCCCACAACCCCGCCCCCGACAACGGCATCAAGATCTTCGCCCGCGGCGGCGTGAAGCTCCCCGACCTCGTCGAGCAGCGCATCGAGGCGGCGCTGGAGTGGGACAAGCTCCAGCCCACGGGCGCGGGCGTCGGCCGCATCCGCCGGTTCGCGGATGCCGAAGACCGCTACGTCGTGCACCTGCTCGGCTCGCTCCCTCACCGACTCGACGGCATCCACGTCGTGCTGGACTGCGCGCACGGCGCTGCCGCCGGGGTGTCGCCCGAGACGTTCAAGGACGCCGGCGCGCAGGTGACCGTGATCGGTGCCGATCCCGACGGGCTCAACATCAACGACGGCGTGGGCTCGACCCACCTCGACGTGATCGCCGAGAAGGTTCGCGCCGTCGGTGCCGACGTGGGGATCGCCCACGACGGCGACGCCGACCGGTGCCTGGCGGTCGACGCGCAGGGCAACATCGTCGACGGCGACCAGATCATGGCGATCCTCGCGGTCGCGATGAAGGAGCGTGGGCACCTCGTCGACGACACTCTCGTGGCGACGGTGATGAGCAACCTCGGCCTCCACCGGGCGATGGCCGATCACGGCATCCGGGTCGTGCAGACCGCCGTCGGCGACCGGTACGTGCTCGAGGCGATGAACGCGCACGGATACGCGCTCGGCGGCGAGCAGTCGGGTCACGTCATCATGAGCGAGTTCGCCACGACCGGCGACGGCCTGCTCACCGGCCTGCACATCGTGGCCGAGATGGCGCGGCAGCAGAAGTCGCTCGCCGAGCTGGCGTCGGTGATGACCGTGTATCCGCAGGTGCTCGTCAACGTGCGCGACGTCGACCGCACGCGCGTGGCCACCGAGGAGGTCGTGCAGGCCGAAGTCGCCGCCGTGACCGCCGAGCTGGGCGACAGCGGACGCGTGCTGCTGCGCGCCTCCGGAACCGAGTCACTCGTTAGGGTGATGGTCGAGGCGGCGGATGCGGAATCCGCCCATGCGCACGCCGACCGCATCGCGGCCGTGGTGCGAGAACGCCTGGCTATCTGACCTTTCTGCACGGCGTCCGACATCCCGTGATCTCTTGCGGGGCGGCCCCCGCGGACGTATGGTTTGTTCACCTGGGGTGAACCATCGCGCGCCGTCTCGCGCGTGATGTGTTCGGGGGTCCCGGGACCTGATGGCGCGCCCGGTGGGCCGGCTCCGGGGGGACATCGCGGCCCCCGGGCGCGCGTCGGTCCACGTCGGCGGATGACGCGCGGCCGCATGCGGGCCCGGGTTTCGGCCGGGCGCTCCGGCGCAATATCGAAGTGTGACCTTCGTTACGACCGCGAAACAGTCGCCTGCCTATAGTGGAGCTGCAACGTAAGCCGTTGCGGGCCATCGTGACAAAAAACCACGGTGGAACATGAGAGACGTCGGCGTCCGCTCGTCCCGCGCGCCGTGCGCCGCGCTCGTCGTCAGCGTCTCTGCATCCTGCCAACCGCTCATTGTGAGACTGACATGACCGTGAACGTATCCGTCGTCGTCGGCAACCCCAAGCCGGCATCACGCACCCTGAAGGTGGCGACCGCGCTCGTCGAGCACCTGCTCGACCCCGGCTCCTTCGACCTGACCCTCATCGACCTGGCCGACCACGAGGCCGACATCTTCGCGTGGCCGTCCGAGAAGATGGCGGCCCTGAACGCCAGTGTCGCCGAGAGCGATCTGGCCGTTTTCGCGTCGCCGACATACAAGGCCACCTACACCGGACTCCTCAAGGCCTTCCTCGACCGGTACCCGGCGAACGGCCTCGCGGGGGTCGTCGCCATCCCGCTCCTCACCGGGGCCGACCAGACGCACTCCATGGGTCCGACGCACTCGCTCGCGCCGTTACTGGCCGAGCTCGGCGCCATCGTGCCGGGGCGCGGACTCTACTTCGTCGCGAGCCAGATGGACCGCCTCGACGAGCTCGTGAGCGCCGCGGCCGCGGAGTACCGCGGCAACCTCTCCCGCCTGGCGCGCGTGGCCGCGCACGCCGGCACGGTCGAGGGGGTCTCGCGGTGACGATCGAGCACGGCACCGCGTTCGACCAGCGCGCGTACCGCGACGCGCTCGGCCACTTCGCCTCCGGAGTGACGATCATCAGCGGCATCGACGAGGACGGGCCCATCGGGTTCACGTGCCAGTCGTTCTACAGCGTGTCGATGGATCCCCCGCTCATCTCTTTCAGCGTCATGACGAACTCGACGACCTACCCCCGCATCCGCGACACCGGACGGTTCGCCGTGAACGTGCTCTCGCACCACCAGCACACCGTCTCGAGCCAGTTCGCCCGCAAGGGCTCCGACAAGTGGACCGGGATCGAGTGGAGTCCGACCCGCGAGGGGAACCCGGTCATCCACGATTCGTTGATGTGGCTGGACTGCGACATCTGGGCGGAGCACGAGGCGGGAGATCACCACATCGTCATCGGCAAGGTGAACGAGATGAGCCCGTCGGAGTGGCATCGGCACGAGCCGCTGCTGTTCTTCAAGGGCGCGTACCGGCACCTGCGAGACCTCGCGAGCTGAACCCGCGTCACGAGCGGAGTGCGTTCCACGAGCGGAGTGCTGGCGCGAGGGGAGTGCGTTCCACGAGCGGAGTGCGGGCGCGAGCCATCCGGACCTCCCGTCGTGAGATGCACTCCCTCGGATGCGTTCGCCCGCGGCGCGCCGCTCGACTTGCGTGAATCGGCTGCTAAATGCGTCGATTTAGCAGCCGATTCACGCAAGGGGGGAGGGTCAGGGCGACACCGAGCGATCGAGCGACTCGATGTAGCGCAGCAGCACGCCCTCGCGCAGCGCCCACGGCGACACCTCGAGCTCCTCGACGTCGAGCGCCTTCATCGCTGCGTGCAGCACGACGGCGCCCGCGACGATCTGGAACGTCCGGTCGGGCGTGATGCCGGGGAGCTCCTGCCGGGTGGCGGCGGGGATGCGGGCCAGCCGCGGGATCCAGGCCTTCAGCTCGCGGCGGGGGAGCACCATCCGCTCGATGCCCGACCATCCGGGCACCGGATAGCCGGCGAGCTTGGCGAGCGAGCGGATGGCCTTCGACGATCCGACGACGTGATCGGGGCGCGGAAGCCCGGCGAAGCGCGCGGCAACCGGGTCGAGGACGGATGCCGCGTGGCGGCGGAGCGCCTCGATCTCGAAGTCGTTCGGCGGGTCGTCGGGGAGGAACTGCACGGTCATGCGGCCGGCTCCCAGCGGCACCGACTCGGCCAGGTCGGGGAGCTCGTCGGCTCCGCCGGCGAGCTCGAGCGATCCTCCGCCGATGTCGAACAGCAGGATCTGCCCCGCCGACCAGCCGAACCAGCGTCGCACCGCGAGGAATGTGTACCGCGCCTCGGTCTCGCCCCCGAGCACCTGCAGCGGCTGCCCCAGCGCGGCCTCGATGCGGGCGATCACCGCTTCGCCGTTCGTCGCGTCGCGGACGGCGGAGGTGGCGGTGGCCAGCAACTCGTCGACACCCTCGGCCGCGGCGGTCTCACGTGCCTGCGCCACCGCATCCACGAGCCCGGTGACGCCCTCGCGGGAGATCGACCCGTCGGGCTCGAGGTAGCGCATCAGTCGCAGCACGGTGCGCTGGCTGGTCGTCGCCGTCGGGCGCCCGCCCGCGTGCACGTTGGCCACCAGGAGATGGACGGTGTTCGAGCCGATGTCCAGAACCCCGAGGCGCACGGGTAGAGCGTAGCGGTGCGGCGCCCCTCAGCGGCGCGACGAACGCAGGCGACGTGTCTCACACCACGCGGTGAAGGCACCGTAGGCCGCCAGCGCTCCGGCGACCAGCGCGACGAAGACGCCGGTCAGCGGCCGTTCCCACCGGAGGTCGGCCGCCCGCGCGAGAAGCGAGAGGCAGATCGCGGCAAGGCTCAGCAGCTGCGCGAAGAACAGCGCGCGGAACGCGCTCCACCGGCGATCCCACAGCAGTGCGACGTTGACGACTCCGGTGAGGCTCAGCACGGCTCCGGTGACCCGCCCGGTCAGCGGCGTGAGCTCCCACGGCCACACGGCGGCGGCCCACACCGGGGCGAGGTAGACGACGGCGCCGAAGACGAACGCCGCCGCACCGATCACCGTGAGCCCCACCGCGGCGAATGCGGGGACCACGACGTCACCGGGCTCGGCGTCTCGGCGCGCACGGCGCCGCTGCACGATCCACAGCGCCGTCACGACGAACGGCGTCGTCGCGTACAGCACGATCCACACCGCGAACGACAGGTTCGCCGAGAACCGGTCGAGATGCAGCAGGGTGGCCCCGAGGAGTGCCCCCGCGAACACCGCCACCGCGGGGAACCCGTGCTCGACGCGGTGCCACCGCCGCTCTCTCACCACCCACGCGAAGTACCCGATGCCGCCCACGTACGCCGACGCCAGGAGATAGGCCGACAGCGGCGGGGTGATCGGCCAGGCGAACAGCTCGCCGGTGCGGTCGGGGAAGACGAAGAGCAGGCACGCCGCGATGACGAGGAACGGCAGGATCGCCAGCGCCACCCCTCGCGTGGTCCGCAGCACCGCGTCGTCGCGCGCGCCGGCAGGGGCGCGAGCCTCAGTGCGCCACGGCATCCAGCACCTCCTGCGGCGCCATCGCCGTGCCCCGGACGATCGCCGCGTCGAGCTCGGCGCGCGCGCCGTCGTCGAGCGCCGCGAGAGCGGGCGCGTAGAGGGCGGCCTGGCCGCTGTCGACCATGCCCATGCGCCGTCGCACGGCGGATGCGGCGCCGAGGAGCAGCCCCGCGTCTTCGACGTCGCCGCGCAGCGCCGCGACCCCGGCGCATCCTTCGAAGCCGTAGGCGATGCCCTCGTCGTGCCCGAGCGCGAGCGACGCCTGCAGCCCCTCGCGGAAGTCGGATGCGGCGCCGTCGATGTCGCCCCGGGCCAGCCGCGCCCATCCGCGGTGATGTTCGGCGATCACGATGCCGAGGCGCTCGCGGTTGGCCGTGGCCAGTTGCAGGCTCCGCTCGAACCGCGTGAGGGCGCCGTCGGTGTCGCCCAGCAGCAGGTCCACGCGGCCCATCGTCACCAGCGCCATGGCCTCGCCCCAGCGATCTCCGATGGACGAGAACCCGTCGATGGCGCGCGTGAGGACCTCCCGCGCGGCGGGGACGTCGGGGCCGGTCGTCCGGGCGAGGAGTGCCAGTCCGAGCGACACGCGCGCGAGCGCGGCGCCGCCGGGGTCGCCCGATCGCTCGAAGAGGTCGGCGCTGCGCGTGAGCCCCGGGACGACGTCGACCTCGGGATGCTGCCAGAACTCGATCGCGTGCGCGTAGTACTGGGCGACCGCCTCGGTCCACGGTCGGAGCGGGATCCCCTCCCGCACGCAGCGCTCCAGCATCTGCGACATCCGGGTCTGCTGGCTACCCAGGAGCCCCGCCAGCCACGCGTAAAGATAGAGCGCCCACGCCATCCGGGCCAGGTCGTCGTCGCGGCGGTCGTCGAGGAGGAACTGCAGCACGGCGTCGAGGTTCTCCGACTCGGCGACGAGGCGGTTCAGCCACCCGAGCTGCTCCGAGCCGGTCATGTCGCGCGACGCGGTCTCGCTGAGCGTGCGATAGTGCTCCGACCACCGCTCTCGCACCGCGTCGTCGCGGCCGAGCTCGTCGGCGTACGCGTGCACGAGGGAGAGGAGGGTGAAGACCCGCTCGCCGCGCCGCTCGCGCTGCTGCACGAGGCTCGCCTCCACGAGCACATCCAGGGCGCTCGCGGCGTCCACCCCTTCCGCCCCGGCGAGCGTGGCCTCGGCGGCGGCGCGGGTGAACGGCCCCGCGAACACGGCGAGGGCGCCGAGGGCGACACGGCTCGACGGGTCGAGCAGGCGCGCGCTCCACTCGATGGTGCTGCGGATCGTGCGCTGTCGTGCCGGCAGATCTCGCGCGCCGTCGACCAGCAGCGACAGGGCCGAGTCGAGCTTCTCGAGGATCTCGCGCGGCGTGTGCGACCGCATCCGCGCCGCCGCCAGCTCGATGGCCAGCGGGACACCGTCGAGCGCCCGGCAGATGGCGGCGATCGTGGCGGCATCGGCCTGGGTCAGCCGGAAGCCCGGGAGGACGGCGGTCGTCCGCTCCAGGAAAAGGGCGACGGATGCGGTCGCCTCGAGCGCGGCCACGCTCTCGTCGTCGCCGGGGGAGGCTAGGGGCGCCACGGCGTAGACGTGCTCGGCGCGCAGGCGCAGCGGCGACCGACTGGTCACGAGCACGGTGAGGAGGGGGAGGGCGGTGATCAGCCGGACGAGGACGTCGGCGGCGTCGAGCACCTGCTCCATGTTGTCCAGCACGAGGAGCAGGTCGCGGCCGTCGAGGGCCGCGAGGACCGCCGACTCCAGCGGGCGCTCGCCGGCGTCTCGCACACCGATCGCCCGCGCGACGGCGGGGAGGACGTCATCCGGGGACGTGATCGACTCCAGGAGCACGAACGCGACCTCGGTGTCTGCCGTCAGGGTCGTCGCGACCTCGATGGCCAGGCGCGACTTGCCGATACCGCCGGGCCCGACGAGCGTGACGATGCGCGTGCCGGGGGTGCGCAGCATCCGCACGATCTCGTCGCGCTCCCTCTCGCGGCCGATGATCGGCGTGTAGGCGGCCGGGATGGCGCTCCCGGGCGTGGTGTTCGACCCGCCCGCGCGGCCGGGTGCGCTCGCGCGGGCGGCGGCGTCGAAGCGATCGGCGAGGAGGGTGGCGAGGTCGCCCGCGACGAGCTCACGCAGCTCGGCGGCGTCGCGGAACGACTTGTACGACACGCGGTCGTCGTCGCGGATGCGGGCGAGCATCGCCTTCAGCCGCTCCTCGCGATCGGGAGCGGGCGCCTTGATGTAGATGAGCAGCGGCAGGTCGCCGGAAAGGCGGTACTCGTCCTCGAGTCCCGAGATCTGCTCGTCGGGGGCGACCCATCCGTAGCTCTGCCAGTAGATGCCGACGAAGATGTCGCTCTGCTCGAGGTACGCCCGGTAGAGCGAGCGCGGCGGGTGCGGCCGCGCGCCGAGCTCGAACATCACCGGTGCGAGGCGCAGGCTCTCGACCGCTTCGCGTACCGCCGCTCGTTCGGGCTGCAACTCCCCGAGGGTCGAACTGACGAAGACGCGGAGGCGTTGGTCGGGCGTCCTGATCGGGTCGGACTCCATAGTCGCCATCTCCGGGCTGGGATTCTCGCGAGGCCAGGATAGCGCGGGCCTCCCCGCGCCGGGAGGGCCGCGCGGAGCGCCGGGAGTAGCATGGGCGCGTGCCCGCCGAGACCGCCGCGCCCGCCGAGGTGCTGAGCCTGTACCGCGACATCGATCGGGCCGAATGGGCCCGCATGGCATCGGGGATCCCGCAGCCGCTCACCGAGACCGAGGTCGTGCAGCTGAGAGGCCTCGGCGATCGGCTCGATCTGCAGGAGGTGCGCGAGGTCTACCTGCCGCTCAGCCGGCTGTTGAGCCTGTACGCCAAGGCCACGCAGCGGCTCGGTGCCGACACCAGCGCCTTCCTGGGCGAGGACGACGGGACCACCCCGTTCGTCATCGGGGTGGCAGGCTCGGTCGCCGTGGGGAAATCCACCATCGCGCGCCTGCTGCGCGAGCTCATGAGCCGCTGGTCCGACACCCCTCGGGTGGAACTGGTGACCACCGACGGCTTCCTCTACCCCAACGACGAGCTCGAGCGCCGCGGGCTGATGGAGCGCAAGGGCTTCCCCGAGTCGTACGACCGGCGGGCCCTCGTGGAGTTCCTCAGCGAGGTCAAGAGCGGCGCGGCCGAGGCGCGTGCGCCGTTCTACTCCCACATGCGGTACGACATCATGCCCGACGCGCACGTGACGGTGCGCCGCCCCGACGTCGTGATCGTCGAGGGACTCAACGTGCTGCAGCCGCCGCCCGCACCGAACGACGTCGCGGTGAGCGAGTTCTTCGACTTCTCGATCTACGTCGACGCCGACGCCGGCCACATCGAGCAGTGGTACGTCGAGCGGTTCCTGGCGTTGCGCAAGGCCGCGTTCAGCAACCCGAACTCGTACTTCAAGGTGTTCGCCGACATCACCGACGAGGTCGCCGTCGAACGCGCCCTCCGCTTCTGGCGCGAAATCAACCTGCCGAACCTCGTCGAGAACGTGCTCCCCACCCGGCACCGGGCGTCGCTCGTGCTACAGAAGGCGGCCAACCACACCGTCGAGCGGGTGCTGCTGCGGAAGCTGTAGCGCCATCGCCCGCTCGCCGAACCCACACCTCCTGCGTCAACCCGCGCACTTTCGCCGCCCAGGGCGGCGGGTTCGGGCGAAGAAGGTGGGTTCGCGGGCCGGGGGTGGGAGAGACGCGAGCGCGCTGGCGTTTCCCGCCCGCGCACGCTATTGTTTCGGCTGGGGAGTGTCTTGCTGTGCGTACCGCGCAGCGAGATGCGCAGTGAGTCTGGGGGGACGACATGGGGATTTTTGGCGTGTGCCGCGCACGAACCGCGTGGCAGCGAGACGAAGACAGCGTGACGACGGGACACGAGCGTTGAGGATTCCGCTCGTCGACGTCGCCGCACAGCACGCGGAGCTGGCTCCCGAGCTCGAGCCGCTCATCCTCGACGTGATCCGGTCGGGGCACCTCGTCGGCGGTCCGCACGTGGCCGCCTTCGAACGCGCCTACGCCGATTTCGTCGGCACCGCGCACGGCTTGGGCGTGGCCAACGGCACCGACGCCATCGAGATCGCGCTGCGCGCGGTCGGTGTGGAAGCGGGCGATGAGGTTCTCGTGCCCGGGAACACCTTCATCGCCACCGCCGAAGCCGCGTCGCGTATCGGTGCGCGACCTGTTCCCGTCGACGTCGACCCGGTGCACCTGCTGATCGACCCGGATGCCGTCGCCGCCGCCGTGACGCCGCGCACGAGCGCGATCGTGCCGGTTCACCTCTACGGACAGGTGGCGCCCATGGAGCAGCTCACCACCATCGCCGCCGCACACGGACTGCCGATCGTGGAGGACGCCGCCCAGGCGCAGGGCGCTCGCCGCAACGGGCGCAGCGCGGGAGCCTGGGGCCTCGCCGCCGCCACGTCGCTCTACCCCGGGAAGAACCTCGGCGCCTACGGCGACGCCGGTGCGATCACCACGGACGACGCCGAGGTCGACGCGCGCATGCGGCTCGCGGCCAATCACGGCTCGCGCGAGAAGTACGTCCACGAGGTCGTCGGGATGAACTCGCGCCTCGACGCCGTGCAGGCCGCCATGCTCACGGTGAAGCTGCGGCACCTGCCCGCGTGGAACGCGCGTCGGCGCGAGATCGCCGAGCGTTACGATCGGCTCATCGAGGGCGGGGAACACCTCCAGCTGCCGAAGACCATGGCGGGCAACGAGGACGCGTGGCACCTGTACGTGATCCGGGTCGACGACCGGGAGGGCGTACGCGCCGCCCTGGGACGTGCCGACATCGAGGCGGGGGTGCACTACCCGCAGCCGTGGTACCTGTCGCCGGCCTATGAGCATCTCGGCTACCGCGCGGGGACCTGCCCTGTGGCCGAGGACGCCGCCGCGCGCATCCTCTCTCTGCCCATCCACCCGCACCTCGACCAGGCGCAGCAGGAACGTGTCGTCGACGCCCTGCACCAGGCGGTGAACTCGTGAGCGGCCGCGCGCGCGGCGGAGGACCGCACGTCCTCATCATCGTTCAGAACCTGCCGGTGCCGCTGGACCGGCGGGTCTGGCTGGAGTGCCGGGCGCTGATCGCGCGCGGGTACCGGGTGAGCGTCATCTGCCCTCGCGGGCCGCAGGATGATGCGTTCGAGCACCTCGACGGCGTCGACATCTACCGCTATCGTCCCGCCCCGGAAGCCCGCGGGCTGCTCGGGTACGTGTGGGAGTTCGCCTACAGCTGGGTGCGGACCGCACTGCTGTCGCTGCGGGTCTGGCGCCGCGGGCGCTTCGACGTCCTGCAGGCCTGCAACCCGCCCGACACGTACTGGCTCCTGGCCCTGCTGTGGCGCCTTCGCGGTGTGCTGTTCGTGTTCGACCATCACGACCTGAACCCCGAGCTGTACCTCTCACGTTTCGGCACGCCCCAGAGCCTGCCGGCGCGACTGCAGTACCGTGGCCTGCTCTGGCTGGAGCGCCGCACCTTCCGGGCGGCTCATCGGATCCTGTCCACGAACGAGTCGTACAAGGCGATAGCGGTGGCGCGCGGCGACCGCGACCCGCGCGAAGTGACCGTCGTGCGCAGCGGGCCCGACACGGAACAGATGCGACCGATTCATCCGGAAACCCCCCGCGCGAAGGACGAGATCGTTCTGGCGTACCTCGGCATCATGGGCCCGCAGGACGGCGTCGACCGGGCGCTCGCCGTCATCGACGAGCTCGTGCACCGCCGGGGCCGCACCGAGATCCGTGCGACCATGCTCGGTTTCGGCGACTGCCTGGAGGAGTTGCGTGAGGAGAGCGTCCGCTTGGGACTGGCCGACAGGGTCGTCTTCACCGGGCGCGTGGACCGAACGGCGATCGCCGAGTATCTGAGCCGCGCCGACATCGGCCTCTGCCCCGACCTCAAGACGCCCTTGAACGACGTGTCGACCATGAACAAGACGATGGAGTACATGGCGTACGGGCTCGCGTCGGTGTCCTTCGACCTCGCTGAGACCCGGGTGTCGGGCGGCGACACCGTCCTGTACGCGCCGTCGGGCGACATCGCGGCGTTCGCGGATGCTGTCGAGCGTCTCATCGACGACCCGCAGTTGCGCGTGGCGATGGGCCGGCAGGCCCGCGCCCGGGTCGTCGGCGAACTCGACTGGCGTCCGCAGGCCGAGAAGTACGTCGCGGTCTTCGACGAGCTCACGGGCTGGTCGCAGCCCGGTCCGGCGGTGCCGCCGACCACGGAGCGCAAGACCGCCGACGACCATGGACGGCCGTACGTGGATCTCGACGACGCCGCCGAGCTCGACAGCTTCTTGCGGGAGCGGGGGGCACGCGCATGACCATCGTCATCGGCATGCACGACCTCCTCGCCCGGATGGCCGCCGAGCGACCGCGCTCTCCCGCGGTGTCCTTCCAGGACGAGACGGTGGAGTACGGAACGCTGTGGAGGCAGGTGCGCTCGTTCGCCGCGCACCTCGCCGACCGCGGCGTGGGCCGCGGCGATCGCGTGGGGATCTACCTGGAGAAGCGACTGGAGACGGTCGTCGCGATCTTCGGCGCCTCCGCGGCCGGCGCCGTCTTCGTGCCCGTGAACCCGGTCCTCAAGCCCGGCCAGGTGGCGCACATCCTCCGCGACAGCGGAGCGAGGTTGCTCGTGACCTCCGCCGCCCGGCTCGGGCCGCTCGACGAGGCCCTGTCGGACACCGCCGTCACGGACGTGGTCGTCGTCGGGGGGCCGCCGCGTCCGCTCGAGGGGCGCACGGTGGAGCCGTGGCCCTCCGCGGCGAGCTTCACCGCGCGACGCCCGCCGGAACTGGTCGACAGCGAACCCGCCGCGATCCTGTACACCTCGGGGAGCACCGGGCCGCCGAAGGGCGTGGTGCTCAGCCACCGCAACCTCGTCGTGGGTGCGGAGAGCGTGAGCAGCTATCTGCGCAACACCGCGGAGGACGTCATCCTGAGCGTCCTCCCGCTCAGCTTCGACGCCGGGCTCAGTCAGCTGACCACGTCGTTCGCCGTCGGCGCGCACTGCGTCCTGATGAACTACCTGCTGCCGCGGGACGTGCCGCGGATCTGCGAGCAGTACGGCGTGACCGGACTGACCTGCGTGCCTCCGCTGTGGCGCCAGCTGGTCGGCGTGCTGTGGCCCGAGGAGACGGCTCGGCGCATCCGCTACTGGGCGAACACCGGTGGCCGCATGCCGAAGATGACCCTCGACATGCTGCGGGCGACCTTCCCGACGGCCTCGCCGTACCTGATGTACGGCCTGACGGAGGCGTTCCGCTCCACCTACCTCGATCCGGCGGAGGTGGACCGGCGGCCTGACTCCATCGGCAAGGCCATCCCGAACGCGGAGGTGCTCGTCCTCGACCCCGACGGTAAGCGCTGCGCCCCCGGAGAACCGGGAGAGCTCGTCCACCGGGGGCCACTGGTCGCGCTGGGCTACTGGAACGACGCCGAGCGGACCGCCGAGCGGTTCCGGCAGTTCCCGCACGAGGACCAGCCGTGGCGCGCGCCCGAGCGCGCCGTCTGGTCGGGCGACACGGTCGTGACCGACGAGGACGGGTACCTGTACTTCGTCGCCCGCGCGGACGAGATGATCAAGACCTCCGGATATCGCGTGAGCCCCACCGAGATCGAGGAGGCGACCTACGCCACCGGCCTCGTCGCCGACGCCGTCGCCTTCGGGGTCGATGACGCTGCTCTCGGGCAGCGCATCGTGCTCGTCGTCGCCGGCAGCGACGCGCCGCCCGAGGTCGATGCCCTGCTGGCCGCGCTGCGGCAGGTGCTGCCGTTGTACATGGTGCCCGCGCACGTGCACGTCCGCGACGAGCTGCCGCGCTCGCCCAACGGGAAGTTCGATCGAGCGGCGATCCGGTCGGAGGTGGGGGCATGAGCCCGCAGGAGCACATCGAGCGCTTCGGGGTGCAGGACGGTCAGCTCGTCGTCGGCGGCGTACCGCTGCGCCGGTTGGCGGCCCGTGTCGGGTCGACCCCGTTCTTCGCCTACGACCGCGGTCTGCTGGACGAGCGGGTCGACACGCTGCGTGCGGCCCTGCCCTCGCGGGTCGAACTGAGCTACGCGATGAAGGCGAACCCGATGCCCGCGATCGTGCAGCATCTCGCCCGCCGCGTCGACCGCATCGACGTCGCATCCTCTCTCGAGATGCTCGTCGCGCTGGACACCGGCATGAGCCCCGACCGGATCAGCTTCGCCGGGCCGGGCAAGACTTCCGCCGAGCTCGCGCAAGCGGTGGCCGCCGGCGTCATCGTCGAGGTCGAGTCATCGGGCGAGCTGCGTCGCCTCGTCGCCGCCGGTGAGGCGGCGGGAGTGACCCCGACTGTCGCGGTGCGCGTCAATCCCGACTTCGCGATCAAGGGCTCGGGCATGCGGATGGGCGGCGGTCCCCAGCAGTTCGGGATCGATGCCGAGCAGGTCCCCACGGTGCTGCGGGACTTCGCCGACGCCGAGGTCGATGTGATCGGCTTCCACGTGTTCGGCGGTTCCCAGAACTTGAACGCGGAGGTCATCGCGCGGGCACAGGCCGAGACGGTGCAACTCGTCGCGTCTCTGGCCGAACACTCCCGGACGCCCCCGCGATACGTGAACCTCGGCGGCGGCTTCGGCATCCCCTACGTGGATCGCGACCGCCCGCTGGACCTGGATGCCGTGGCCGCGGCGCTGCACGAGCTCGTCGACGGGGAATTCGCCGCGCGACTGCCGGAGGCCACGCCGGTCATCGAACTCGGCCGCTACCTCGTCGGAGAGTGCGGCGTGTACGTCACTCGGGTCGTTGACCGCAAGGTCTCCCGCGGAACGACCTTCCTCGTCGTCGACGGCGGAATGCACCATCAGCTGGCCGCTTCGGGGAACTTCGGACAGGCCATCCGCCGCAACTATCCGCTCACCGTCGGTGATCGCCTGGGCGTCGAGAGCGAGACCGCCACGGTGGTTGGCTGCCTGTGCACGCCGTTGGACCTCCTCGGCGACAAGGTCGACATCCCCTCCGCCGACGTCGACGATCTCGTCGTCATCTTCCAGGCGGGCGCCTACGGTCTGACGGCGAGCCCGACGGCCTTCCTGGGCCACCCCGCCCCCGCAGAAGTCCTGGTGTGATCGCCGGAACGACGGCGCACACGACACGCAAAGAAGGAGTACCCGTGACCACCCAGACAGTGGACATCGTCCGCGACGTCCTCATCGAGACACTCGAGCTCTCGCAGCGACCCGAGGAACTCGACCGCGACACGCCCCTGTTCGGCGCGCTGCCCGAGCTCGACTCGTTCGGTGTCGTCCAGCTCGTCGCCGCCCTGGAGGACCGCTTGGGGATCCTCATCGACGATGACGAATTCGGCGCAGAGCTCTTCGAGACGGTCGGAACCCTGACCGACTTCGTCGCCGGCAAGACCGGCACCGCTTAATCCCCGGTGCCCCGCGGCAGACGGCGATGTCACCAGGCGACGAGCGCGAGCTCGCTGTAGACGTAGTCGACCTGCGCGTCGTCCCATCCGTCGCCGCGCACCATCTTGGCGCGCGGCTGTGCGATCGCACGAGCCGGCGACGGCACGAAGCCCAGGAGGCGCGGCTCGGCGAGCGTTGCGGCCAGTCCATGCCGCGCCAGTCGCGTGCGCACCGCCGGCCAGGCCTCGCGGAGCAGTTCTCCACTGCCGCCCGCGTACAGCACCGTCGCAAACAGCGGCAGCCGCTTGCGACGATCGCGGCGATAGATCACGTAGGCGTAGTCCCGCCCGCGCTGAACGACGAGGTGCCGCGCCGCGGCCGCCCGTCGGTGATCTCGGAACACCGACGCATCCGTCCCCGTGAGCACCTGCGCGATCGCGTCGGGATCCTCCGACAGCCGGACGCCGGCGGGTCTGCGCGACGGCAGGTTCGGCGCCAGCCAGGTCGCCGTGTCGAGCCGCCGGAAGCCCAGGCGCTCGTTCAGCGCGACGACATTGCCGCTGGGGGAGAGGTCCGTGAATACGTATCCCTTCTGCGCCAGCAGTGCCCGTATCAGCCGCAGTCCGTGCGCCCGGGCGTCCTCACGGACGCAGAAGGCGGCCAGATTGCACACGGCGATCGTGCCGCCGGGGGCGGGACGCTCGGAGTACACGGCCGCATAGGCGCCGACGACGGAGCCGGCGTCGTCGAAGAGCGCGAAACCCCGGTTCGGCGCGTCGGCCGACCACGGCGGCCGCATCAGCTGCTCCCATGCCGCAACGGAGACGCGGGGGTTGAGCTCACGGTGGAGGAACTCCGCAACGGTGGGCACATCGGCCTCGCCGATCGGGCGGACGGTCGGGCGGGCAGGCATGGCGTCAGCCTAGAGGCTGACCGAGGAGAGGATCGGCCATGACCAGCATCGTCATCGCCGCGCACGACGAGGAGGCCGTCATCGGACGCTGCCTCGACGCACTGCTCGCGCAGGAGCCCCGGCCCGAGATCGTGGTGAGCGCGAACGGATGCACCGACCGCACCGTCGAGAGGGCGACGAGGCCGGGCGTGACGGTCGTCGACCGCAGCGCACCGGGGAAGGCCGCGGCCTTGAACGCGGGTGACGCCGTGGCGACGGGGTTCCCCCGCATCTATCTCGACGCCGACATCGTGCTGCCGACGGGGGCGGTCGCCGAGCTGGCCGCTGCGGTGGAGGAGGGCGCCTTGGTGGCGGTCCCCAGCCGCCGGATGGACGTGACCGGACGGCCCTGGCCGGTGCGCGCATACGTCGCGATCAACAGCCGCCTGCCGGCCTTCCGGCGCGGACTCTTCGGCCGCGGCGTCATCGCGATCTCCCGTGAGGGGCGTGCGCGCTTCGATGGCTTCCCCGAGGTCATCGCCGACGACCTGTTCCTGGATGCGCAGTTCGGTGAGGACGAGCGCACGGTCGTCACGTCCTTCGCCGTCGTGGTCGAGGCGCCTCGGACCACTCGCGATCTGCTCAACCGTCTCGCGAGAGTCCGGCGCGGCAACGCCCAACTCCGCTCCGTGCTGGGGGAGAGTGTGCGACCGGCCGATCGTTGGGCGTGGCTCCGTGACGTGGTGCTGCCCCGCCCCTGGTTGGCGCTGCCGGCCGTCGCGTACGTTGTGCTGACGCTCCTCGCGGCCCGCCGCGGACGCCGCGCCGATGAATCCTGGGGGCGCGACTCGAGCACGCGGACACCCCTCGGAGAGGAGACCTCATGATCATCAACCTGTGCTTCCACGGCGTGGGGGTGTGCAGCCGCGAACGCGAGCCCGGCGAGGCGCGCTACTGGATCGCGGTCGATCCGTTCCGTCGCATCCTGGATGATGTGGCCGAGCGCCCGAACGTCCGCCTCAGCTTCGACGACGGCAACCGGTCCGACATCGACATCGCGCTGCCCGAACTGAAGGAGCGCGGTCTGACGGCGACGTTCTTCGCGCTGGCGGGAAGACTGGATGACGGCGACAGCGTCGACGCCTCCGCGCTGCGATCGCTGCGCGCGGCCGATATGGGTGTCGGTTCCCACGGGTGGAGTCACGTGCCCTGGCGGGGATTGTCGGCGAACGACATCCGTCGGGAGTTCTACGACGCGCGTGAGGCGCTCGCGGAGGCCAGCGCCGGACCGATCACCGAGGCGGCGTTCCCCCTCGGACGCTATGACCGCTCGACACTGCGGGCCCTGCGGACGGCGGGATACCGCGCGGTCTTCTCGAGCGATCGGTTCCCGGCCCGGGCATCGTCGTGGCTGCAGGCCCGCTACAGCGTGACCGCCGGGGACGACGCCGCGTCGGTTCGCACGCTCATCGAGCGCCGCGTGGGCGCGCGCGAAGCCCGCAACGTCGCTGCCAGCATCGTGAAGAGGCTGCGATGACCGACACCTCTCCCAACGTCGCGGAGGTGCTGCTGGGCGGTGCGCCCGACGACGCCGTCGCTCTGGTCGACGGCGACCGCACCCACACGTATGGAGAGGTGCGGGATGCGGTGGCGACGGTGGCCGCCCGGCTGCGGGAGGCAGCCCCGGCGTCGGGAACGACGGTGGGGCTCTCCGCCCCCAACGGACTGTTCTGGGTGGCGGCCTACCTGGGAGCGATGCAGGCGGGGCTGCCGGTCGTCCCCCTGCCCGTCGGCATCCCACCGGCGGAGGCGGCTGCTCGGCTGCACTGGGCCGGGGCCTCCATCGCGATGGTCGCCCCGAACGCATCGCGGACTCTCGGAGCGCAGGAGAGTTCGGAGTTCGTCGTGCTGACCCCCGACGCACTGACCGAGCGCGTGGTGCGATGGCGGGACCGGCCCGTCGCCGATGTCCAGCCGGATGACGATGCGGCGTACCTCTTCACGTCGGGGACGACGGGAACGCCCCGCGCCGTCCGGCTGACCCACCGCAACATCGTGGCCAACACCGCCTCCATCCTCGGATACCTCGACCTTCGGGCCGACGACCGGGCGCTCGTGGTGCTGCCGTTCAGCTACGTCTTCGGGGCATCGCTCCTGCACACGCACCTGCGGGCGGGGGCATGCCTGGTGCTGCACGGCTCCACCGCCTACCCGGAGACGGTGGTGAACGCGCTGGATGATCACCGCTGCACCGTCTTCGCGGGAGTGCCATCGGTCTTCCACACGCTGCTGCGCAACAGCTCGTTCCCGCGCCGGGCGCTGCCGCACCTGCGGATGGTGCAGCAGGCCGGCGGACGACTCCCGCGACCGCTCCTGCGCGAGCTGACCGAGGCCCACCCGGGCGCCCGCCTGCACGTGATGTACGGACAGACCGAAGCGACCGCCCGGCTCTCGGCGCTGGACCCGGATGAGCTGAGCCGGCGCCCCGGCTCCATCGGGCGAGGGATCCCCGGGGTGCGCCTGCGCGTCATGGACGATCAGGGCGCCGACGTCGCCCCGGGAGAGGTCGGCGAGATCAGAGCGTGGGGCGAGAACGTGTCGCCCGGCTACCTCCACGATGCCGAGGCGACGGCCCGCAAGATGCCGGGGGGTGAGCTCCACACCGGCGACCTGGCGACCGTCGACGAGGACGGCTACATCTTCGTCATCGACCGCAGCGAAGACTTCGTCAAATCATGGGGCCACCGCATCGCGAGCCAGGACGTGGAGGCCGCGGCGATGGAGATCCGCGATCTCGTGGCGGCGGCCGCAGTCGGCGTCCCGGACGCGGCGGCAGGCGAACGCGTCGCGCTGGCGGTCGTGGTCCGCCGCGGCGCGCACGTGAGCGAGGACGACGTGATCGCACGATGTCGCGCGCTGCTGCCCAGGTACGCCGTGCCCGCGACGGTCCTCATGGTCGACGAGCTGCCGCTGAACGCGAACGGGAAGGTCGTGAAACGGGAGATCCGCTCCTGGGTCCTCGGCCGGGAGGGAGTCGACGATGACCGCGCGGGCTGAGAGAGCGCGTCGGAGATCGCGCGGGTGGATGGTCGCGGTGGGGGGTGCCGCCGCGCTGGCCGTCGTCGTTGCCACCCTGATCTGGCGCTCACTCGCCGTGCCCGCCCCCGAGCTGCCCGAGGAGCTCACGGCGGCGGAGCTCGACGCGCTCGGCGAGCGCCGGGTCTTCTTCGCTCATCAGTCTGTCGGCGGCAACGTCCTGGGAGGACTCGCAGAGGTCGCCGACGAGGAGCGCATCGTGGCGACCACCGTCCCTGGCGCGGTGTCGGCGGGGACGATCGCCCATGCGTCGGTAGGCGTGAACGGCGACCCGCAGAGCAAGGTGGACGAGTTCACCGCGATCCTCGACGCCGGGATGGCGGATGCCGTCGATGTGGCAGTGCTGAAGCTCTGCTACACCGACATCACCGGTGCCTCCGATCCGGACGCCGTCTTCGAGCTGTACAGCGAGGCGCTCGAGGCCGTCGCGTCGCGCCATCCGGACGTCTCGGTCATCGCCGCCACCGTGCCGCTGACGACCCAGCGCGACCTCGTCAGCACCGTGAAGACGTGGCTCGGCCGAGACGACGGTCTCGGCGACGAGCACAACGCCGCCCGCGACCGGTTCAACCAACTCGTGCGCCAGGAGTACGCCGCAACAGGACGCCTGTTCGACATCGCCGCCGTCGAGACCGCCTCCGCCGCGCCAGCGGCGGGGCCGCCGTCTCTGCATCCGGCTTTCGCGGCCGATTCCGGCCACCTCAACGCCGCCGGAGCCCGTGCCGCTGCCGTCGAGTTCGCGCGGGTGGTCGCCGGGCACGCCGCCGGATGAGCATTCAGGGGGTGGGGATCGACATCGCCGACGTGCGGCGGTTCTCCCGGCTCCTGGAGCGCTCCGGCGACGGCTTCGCCACCAGGTGGTTCTCACCGGCGGAGGTGGAGATGTGCCGCGCCCGCCGTCGACCGGCCGTCGGCTTCGCGGAGCACTTCGCCGTCAAAGAGGCGGTGTGGAAGGCGCTCGGGCCCGACCGCTGGACGCAGCCGCTGGCGTGGCGGCAGATCGAGGTAACCGGCGACACCCGCCTGCCTGGACCGGCCGTGAGCCTCCACGGCTTCGCCGCCGATCTCGCCGGCGCCGATGCGATGCTGCACGTGACGGTGGCCACCCGGGGTGACCTCGTCGTCGCGACAGTCGTCCTCAGCGTCGCGGACGACTGACTCATTCCCGCGGCGGAACCTCCGCCACGGGCTCGACCAGAACGGGGGCCGCGTGCAGGTACGCCGTTGAGCGCCTCTTCTGGTCGATGTCGCGGAACACCCGCTTCACCTGGACAGGTGTCAGCCCCGTCGCCGCCGCGACCTCCTCCGCACCGATGCCGTGGTTGAGGGCGTAGAGGCACAGGTCCATCCGGTCGTAGGGGAGGGAGAAGTAGAACTCCTCCTGTGACTGCGGCAGCGAGTAGGTGTCCGTGGTCGAGGGCCGCGAGCGGATCTCCTCCGGCACGCCCAGGTGCGCCGCCAGAGCGTAGACCTGCGTCTTGTACAGGTGCGCGATCGGCTTCACGTCGGCGGCGCCGTCGCCCAGCTTGACGAAGAAGCCCTGGTCGAACTCCAGTCGATTCGGCGTCCCGGCCACCACGTAGTTGAGCCGGTCGGCGTGGAAGTACTCGAGCGTCTTGCGGGTGCGCTGCTTGAAGTTGGATGCTGCGACGATCTCGAGGTAGGCGTCGGGGGTCAACCGTCGCGTGATGCGCTCGCCGTCGGGGGATTCGGCGACGACGGAGTACAGGCGGTAAGCATCCGAGTCGACGACGCTGGGCAGCACGATCTTCGAACGCCACCCCTCGCCATATTCCGGCACCACGCGGCGGATCGCGTCGTCGCGCCGCCGGTAGCATCCGAAGGCCATGAGGACCGGCGAGATGTCCTCGATGGCCGAGTCCACGTCGAGCCACTGCGTCAGGGATGTGCTGAGCGGAAGGGTTTCGGAGGCTGACTCGTTCTCCGGGAGGTGCAGCGCGAAGACGCGGGAGGACCCGACCGCCCGCACGGCGAGAGCCGCGACCACGCTCGAATCGATTCCGCCGGAGACGGCGACCACGACGCCTTTGCGTCGCGAACGCTCCACGACTCGGCGAATCGTGGCGGCGATGCGCTCCGTCTCCTCCTCCGCATCCAGGTCGAACACGTGTGCTCCGAACGCTGCACTCATCCTGCCTCCATTACGTCGAGCCGGTCGACGACGACCAGCGGCTCTGCCGGCTCTCGACCCCCGGGCGGGGGACCGGCGATCAGGTCGCGATGCAGCAGCTGCGTCGACAGCACGGCCACGAGCCGCATGTTGTCGACGTTGCCCAACCCGCTGCCCCCGGTCGATCGGCATTTGGCCACGAGGCGTGCCACGATCTCGGGGCGGAAGACGCCAGCCTGAGTGACGGCTTCGGGATCGACGACCTGTTCGAGCCACTCGGGCGTGGCGGCTCCGAAGAACGCCGCGGCATCGGGGGCTCGGTAGGGCTGTTTGGGGCGACGGAGCACCTCGGGCGGGACGAGATCGGCGAAGGCCGCCTTGAGCACGTGCTTCTCGTCGAGGCCGAAGAGCTTGTGACGCGCCGGCAGCGCCGCGGCGGCCGCCTCGAACCGCGGGTCGAGGAAGGGGAATCTCCCCTCGACCGAGTGCGCCATGAGCATGCGGTCGCCTTGGGACGAAAGGAGGTAGCCCGGCAGGAGCGTGGTCATCTCCAGCCACTGTGCTCGCGACAACGGATGCCACGAGTCCGCCTCAGCCGGGAGCAGGTCGGCCACGGCCGCCACCGGATCACCCGCACCGGGAGCGCGGTACGCCTCGGTGAGCATGCCGGTGAGGACGGCGGTGGAGTCCCACCGCGGTCGGTGCGACAGGAAGGGGTCGTCCGGGTCGAGGTTTCGCGAGAAGAAGCTGCGCGCGAATGCGGGCGCGCGTGCCGGGGAGCGCTGCATCCACGGGTACAGCACGTCCACGGCGCGCGAGCGCACGGTGGCCTGCGGGTCCCGGGCCCAGAACCGCCGCACCGCCGCCTCGCGGAACAGGTCGTAGCCGGCGAGGGTTTCGTCCGCTCCCTCACCGGTGACGACGACGCGGTAGCCGCTCTCGCTCACGTGACGGGACAGAAGGAACATCGGGGCGGCGGCGGTGCGCAACAGCGGAGTCTGCGCGCGGGCCACCACGGCGGGGAACGCAGCGGCGATGTCGCTGCCGCTCACGGTGATCGCGTGGTGGCGCGTGCCCAGCCGCTCGCTCACGAGCTGCTGGTAAGCCCCCTCGTCGTACTCCGCATCCGCGAATCGCAGCGAGAAGGTGTCGAGATCGGCGTCCGTGTACCGGCTGATGATCCCCGCGGTGACCGCGGAGTCGATACCCCCGGACAGGTAGGCGGCGACGGGGACGTCACTGCGGAGGAATCGCAGGCGAGTGGCCTCGATGAGTGTCTCCCGCACGACCTCGGCGCTGGTGGCGATATCGGACCGCAGCTCGTCCGCGGCGGACGGGAAGTCCGGTCGGGCGAAGCGACGGACCTGTTCGATGCCGTCCTGACCGAAGACGACGCACTCGCCGGGCGCCACTTGCCGCACGCCGCGGAAGGCGGTCCGGGGGGCGACGGTCGACCAGAGGGTGAACGTCTGCTGGAGGCCCGCCGGATCGAAAGCGCGGGGGACCTCCGGGTCGGTGAACAGCGCAGCGGGCTCGGACGCGAACAGGAGACGATCGCCCACCCGAGTGTGGAACAGCGGCAGGATCCCGGCGCGGTCCCGCGACAGCACCAGATGGCGCGTGCGGCGATCCCACACCGCGAGCGCCCACTGCCCGTTGAAGCGGGCGAAGCATTCCATGCCCCATTCGAGCCACGCACGGACGATCACCTCGGTGTCGCTTCGCGTGCGGAACCGGTGCCCGAGGCCGCGCAACTCGTCCGCGAGCTCGAGGTAGTTGAAGATCTCGCCGTTGAAGGTGATCCAGACGTCGCCGGACTCGTCGGACATCGGCTGCGTCCCGCCGGCAGCGTCGATGATCGTCAGGCGGGCGTGACCGAGCGCGACGTCGGCGTCGCGGTAGACGCCGCTGCCGTCGGGGCCGCGGTGCTGCAACTCGCCGACCATGGCGAGCTGCGTGCCGATCTCGGGCGCTCGGGAGCCGAACCGCCTCTCGCCGCTGATTCCGCACATCAGATCGAGCCCAGGATGAGACGGCGGATCTCGGCCACCGCCTCGTGCGGGCCGAGATCGAACACCGCGGCGGGGACGACCACCCCGGCCGCCTCCTCCGCGTACACGGCCAGCTCGATCGCGCGCAGGACGGGGTCGCCGCCGCGAGCGGCAATCGCCGTGAGCTCCTGCTCGACGGTGCGTGACAGCTCGCGCACCTGTGACCCCCCTGCGCGGGCGAATTGACGGAATCCCGCGAGCGAGAACAGACTAGGGCACGCCGGCATTCAACGGGATGTCGGATGCGAGTCATGCAAGGGGGCGGTCCGTGACCGACATCGCAGAACGCGTCGAGTCGTTCATCTTCGAGACCCTGCTGCTCGGTGACGCGTCGCGCGTCCCGGCACGCGACGATTCGCTCATCGAGTCGGGCGTCATCGATTCGACGGGCGTCCTCGAGCTCATCGAGTTCCTGGAGCAGGATTTCGGCATCACCGTGCGCGACGATGAGACGGTCCCCGACAATCTCGACACCGTCGACCGGATCACCGCGTTCGTCGCACGCAAACGCCCATGACCCGTGGCGCGTTCCGCGTCGACTACGAAAAGCTCGCCGCGATCACCTTCGCCGGCGAGCGTCCGCGGCTGCGCGAGCTGATCTCCCTGTGGCTGTTCGACGCAGAACTGCACTGCGTCGCCGCCTACCGCTTCGGGCAGTGGGCAGAGCGCCTGAGGCAGCGGCACCGGGTGCGCGGCACAGCGGCGCTGGCGCTTTACCGGTTGTGGAACCGGTGGAACACGAACGTGCACCATGCGGACATCAACCGGCGGGCGAGCATCGGCCCCGGGCTGCTCCTGATGCACCGGCACGGCGTGCTCATCGGTCCGGCCATCATCGGTCGTAACAGCGTCCTGCACCACAACGTCACCATCGGCCAGCGCGTCGCGCGCGGTGATCACGGTCTTCCGCGCATCGGCGACGACGTGTGGATCGGACCGGGGGCCATCATCACCGGTGACATCTCGATCGGCGACGGCGCGACGATCTCCGCCGGTGCCGTCGTCACGCGCGACGTGCCGCCCCGAGCGCTCGTCGCGGGCAATCCCGGAAGGGTCATCGCCCAGGACTACGACAACAGCGCGATGATCAACTTTCGGGTCAGCGACTCCGCGCCGTCGTGAGCGGGAGCTCGATCATGGGTTCGGGGAGCTCGCGCACCACGGTCAGCCGATAGAGAGCGCCCACGATCCCGAGCATCAGGAACAGGGTGCCCATCGTCATCGGGAACGCGAAACCGTCGAACGTCGTCAGCCCGACCGCCCCGGCGGCGATGGATGCCGCGCCGGCCAGCGCGAGATCGCGGGAGGAGGACTCGTGCGCCTTCTGCGCCGTGCGGACGGCGACCCAGATGCCCGCCGCGATGAGGCCCAGGAAGGCGAGGGTGCCGAGCAGGCCCGCGCCCAGGAGGAGCATCAGGATCTGATTGTCCAGAATCCGGTACTTCGGCAGGAAGGTGCCGAGCCCTCGGCCCAGCAACGGCGCGTTGACGAAGAACTCCCAGAAGAGCTCGTAGCTGTCGGTCCGCGAGGTGATGCTCGGGTCGTTGCCGACGTTGCGGAAGAGGGAGCTGATCGTGCCGAACAAGCGGGGAACCGCGGCGAACAGCGCTGCCGCCAGCACCAGCATCCCGATGAGGAAGCCGCGTCGTCGCTGCGGGGGCCATCCGATGAGCAGCACGGCCAGCGCCACGAAGACGCTCACGTAGGCCGATCGCGAGAATGTCAGCGCGATCGCGACGGCGAGGAGGGGGACGGGCGCCCAGCGCAGCAGTCTGCCGCGCTCCGAGCTGAAGTACGCGAAGTGCAAGGCGATCGGCAGCAGCATCGTGAGGATCAGCCCGAACTCGATGGGGTGGGTGGCCGTGCCCGACGGGCGGACGAAATCGCCCCGTGAGAACACCTCGAACTGCGCATCTCGCAGGCCCGGGATGGAGATGCGGTCGATGAGGATGTCGTTGGTGACGAACTGCAGGAGGGCGAGGACCGCGAGCAGGCCGCCCGCCCACGCCAGCAGGCCCGTCAGCGATCGCAGGCGCGCCACCGAGACGATCCCGTCGTTCGCCACCAGCAGCGCGCCCGTCCACGACAGCACGGACAGCAGCGCCACGTCGGCCGGGCTCACCTCGTCGGTGTCGATGGGGCGGATCATCCCGGCCAGGTAGCTCGTGGCGATCAGGAGGAGGAACACCACCGCGGCGATCCGAACCGGGCGCCGGGCCATCCGGTCCGCATCCGCGGTCGGGCGGCCGAGCTGGAAGAGCGCCCAGCCGCCGAAGCTCGCCAGACCCAGCAGCATCGACGGCGCCCCGGCGCTGCCGAGCTGCTCGATGACCAGGCGCGACGGGATGGCATAGAGGACGATGACGTAGACGAACAGCCAGGTGACCGCGTCGGGTCTCGGGGTCTCGAAGGGATTCATCGCGACGAGCGCTGGCTGCTGTCCCCGTCGAACAGACGGTCGAGGCCGTCCTGTTCCTCGTCGTCCTCGTCGGGTTCGGGTTCTTGCGCCTCGGACGGCGCCTTCTTCGCCGGGGCGTTCGCCCGCTTCACCGCGCGGCGGCGGAGCAGCCCGTCGAGCGCCACGGCGAGGACGATGGTGACGACCAGGCCCGCTCCGATCGCGACCACGAGGGTGCGGAGAGTGTTGCTGTACTCGGGCTCGGGCTCCAGATCCGTCGTCAGTCTCATCGACGTGACGATCGCGGGAGCGGGAACCTCGAGGTCGGCCTGCAGCTGCTCCAGCGTGCCGGGCACGAGATTCAGGACGTACTCCAGCGAGGCGAGAGCCTTTTTCGCCGTGGTGTCCGACATCGTCACGAGAACCGTCGGCCCACGCAACGACGGGTCGGTCTCCACGACGTACTCCGCGTCGGGCGACTCCTCGACCACCTGCTCACGCACCGCCTGCCCGTCGAGCTGGCCGATGATCAGCGAGGCCGGAGCGTCGAGGCTGCTCAGCTCGAGCAGCGGATTGCGGGTGCCCGCCTCCACCTGCGCGGCCGGCGGCAGGAGCAACTGCGTGCCGTGTGCGACATACGTCGGCGGCGTCGCCTGCCACGCCCACAGTCCCAGAAGCCCTGTCACGATCAGCCCGACGAGCAACACATACCAACGCCGCTGTAACGCGCGCAACGTCTGCCCCAAGCCCATGCCCGCTCCTCTACCCTGCCCCCGCACTGGCGCGGCGAGTCTACACGAGCCGACCTGGGGGAATTCCCGGCCGTGTCATGATGGTGCCTGCGCAGGATGAGGGGAGGGCGCATGACGGTCTGGGACGTCTTCGTGGCCTTCCGGCGACGGTGGTACGTCGTCGTGGCGGGCGTTCTCGCCACCGCCGGGGTCCTCGCCTTCATCCAGGTACAGGAGCCCGTGTACTTCTCCCGCGCACAGGTGTACTTCCTCGCACCCTCGAGCACGTTGAACCCGAACGTGCTCCGCGTCGCCTCGCTGGATCTCGTCACCGCGGCCGGCGTCGTGGGAAAACGAGTGAACGGCACCGACACGATGACGCGTACGGCAGATTCCCAGGTCACCCTCGTCGGTCGAGGCATCCGCGAGGGATCCTCCGTGCAGCTGCCCGACAACGGCGGGCAGTGGTCGGTCTCGTACAACCGGCAGGAGCTCGATGTGCAAGTCGCCGCTCCGACGATCGCGGCCGTGCGCCGGGAGCAGGAGCGGCTCTTCACCCGCATCGATGCCGAGCTCGATCGGCTGCAGACCGACCTGAATGTGCCCGAGAGCAATCTCATCACCACCGAGGTCGTACCGAGCCAGCCGCTCGTGGTGGAGATGAGCGGGGAACGGCGCCGTGCCCAGGCCATGACCCTCGCCCTCGGCGCCGCGCTCACGATGCTCGCGGTCGGCAGCATCGAGCTGCATGCGCGGCGGCCGAAAGCCGCGAAGCGCGCTGCGCGCTGACCAGCGCATTCTCGCCTTCAGGTTGTGCCGCTACAGTTCTCGCATGGGGGCAAGAGTTGGGGCTCAGCCGTCGTCGCGCGCGTCGACGGCTGACGGGGGAAAGCGCATCCGGCGAAGTTCGATCGATCGAACGCTGGTCGACAATCACATCATGCAGCTCTTCGACAGGCTGGATCTGCCGTCGTTGGAGGCACTGCGCGACGCGTTCGTGCGGATCGCCACGAGTGGCCCGGCCGCGCGGGTGGGCCTGCTCGCCGACGAGGATGTCTGGGTCTACGCGCCGGAGACGATCCGCGCCCGCCGCGACGACCTGGTACGGCAGGCGCCGGCCGGCTCGGATCCCCTCGCCTGGCTGCGCGGCTCGCTCATCCCCGGACTGCCCGTCCAGGCTGCCGTCGCCGGCGACCGACTCGCGGTGATGTACGACCACTCGCTCGTCGACGCCACGGTGAGCACCGCCTTTCCGCGCGTACTGATCGATGTCGCCCGCGGGGGCGCGGTCCCCACCCCTCCGGCCGAGACGGACAAGCCTCTCGCCGCGGCGCTGCGGCACACGTTCGGCCTGCGGCCCTCACGGTGGCGTGCGCTCGCCAGGGACGTGCGAGCCCGGCGGGCGCTCGTTCACGACGCGGGCAGCGCGGCCCAGCCGGACGAGGGAACGACGACCATTCGTCTCGAGGATCTTCCCCGGGTCTTGCGACACGAGTGGTGCCTGCTGCGGCGCGAGGCGTCCCGGGACGTGAGCCGCTGGGGAGCGAAGCACGGCGTCGGAGGCGCCGGCGCCATTCTGCTGCTGGCCACGGCCGCCCTCAAGCGCGTCGGGATCGAGCCCCAGCCGGTCGGCACGATCGTGGTGAACCTGCGCCGGTACCTGCCACCCGGAACGACCACGAACGGCAACTTCATCACGGGCCTCCGGGTGACCACGGGCGGCCCCGCGTTCGAGCTGGGCCGATTCGCTCAAGAGGTGAACCGCGCGCTCGAGAGCGGGCGACCGCTGTTCACCACGGCGCTCCGATCGATGCGCCCGCCGCGCGGCGGACTCCCGACGGGGGAGGCGGAGGTGAGCACCGCAGCGGCGGTGGCGGTGAGCCACCTCGGCGTCGTCCGCGACTACCAGGCGCTGCCGTGGCAGGGCGATGCGCCTGTGAGCGTGCTCAGCGTCGCGGACAGGCCCGCGCCATCCGAGATCAGCTGGACCGTCCTGATCCTTCACGGCGTCGTACACGCGTTCGCGACGTATCGCTCCGACGTCTTCGATCCGGATGCCATCGCCTCGGCGGCCGCGCTGATGGCAGCAGACCCGGTCGGCCTGCTGACCAGCGAGTACGAGTGATGGCGATGCGCGAGGACGCCCCCGCGGACGGTGCACCGCCGGAGGCGACCCTCTCGGAGCGGACCTCGAGCAGCATCCTGTGGATGACTCTGCAGCGGTGGGCGACCCGCATCGGCGCCCTGGTCACCCTCATGATCCTGACCCGCCTCCTCGCGCCGGAGGACTTCGGTCTGGCGAGCGCGGCGACCACGCTCATCCCCGTGCTCTACGTCATCGCCGACATGGGCTTCTCGACCTACATCGTCCAGGCCACGGACCTCACCCGGCGGACGACGAACACCGCATTCTGGTTCTCGGTGACGTGCGGGCTGCTGCTGGCGGGAGCGATCGCGCTGGCGGCGCCCCTGCTGGCGCTCATGCTGGGAGAACCCGGGGTGTCGCCGCTGGTTCAGGTCATGGCCACCTCGATCGTGATCGTGGCGATCACGTCGGTGCCGATCTCGCTGCTGCGGCGGCGGATGCAGTTCCGCACGCTCGCGATCGTCGAGGTGGCCTCCGCACTCGGTGCGCAGGTCGTCGCGATCGCTGCGGCGTTCGCCGGCGCAGGAGCGTGGGCGCTGGTCCTGCAGGTCCTTGCCTCGCAGCTGGTCTACGGCGTCATCGTCTGGGCGGTCACGCGCTGGCGGCCGGGCGGCGGCTTCGCATGGAGCGAGCTGCGCAGCATGGCCCGGTTCGGCCTTCCCGTCGTCGGCAGCGGACTGGTGGGAATGAGCCGGGCATGGGTGGAGACGGTGATCATCATCTCCGCGCTGGGGGTGCGGGAGATGGGGTTCATCATCATCGCCCAGCGTCTCGTGCTCACGGCGCAGGAACTGTCGGTCTCCGCGCTGCTGCCGGTGGCGACCGCGGCGTTCGCCCGTCTCAAGCTGACGCCCGAGCGGCTGCGCTCCGCGTATCTGCGCGCGTCGGCGATCAGCTACGCCGCGGTGACTCCGCTGATGGTCTTCGTCGGCGTCGCGGCGCCGGTGATGGTGCCCTTCCTCTTCGGCACCGACAAACAGCACAGCGCCGACCTGGTCCCCGCCATCGTGGCGGTGGTTCTGCTCAACGTCTCCTGGGCGATCGACCAGGGCCTGTACCTCGGCATCGGACGTCCGCTCCGCTGGTTCGTCCTGGTCACGGTCAGCTCCGTCATCGCGCTGGTGTCCTTCGGCGTCGCGGCGGGGTACGGACTCCTGGCCCTTCTGATCGCGTGGGTCGTCATCGCCTTCGCGGAGGCGGTCGCCCGCTGGTTCGTCCTGTCGCCGGTCATCAAGGCCTCGCCGTTCGCGATCGCAGGTACGCAGCTGGGCGCGGTGATCCCGGCGGCGATCGCCGCCGCCTGCGGGTTCGGCCTGCTGCAGCTCCTCTCCGGTGCTCCAGAGATCCTGGCGCTCGCCGCCAGCGGCATCGTCGTGCTGGTCTCGTATCTGACCGTCACCCGATTCCTGCGCGTGCGCGTGTTCGTCGACACGGTCACCATGCTGCCCCGCCGTCTCGCGGCGCCCCTGCGCTGGGCTCTGCCGCGTTCGATCCGGACGGCGCCCCCTGAGGAAAGGAACGTCGATGCTTGACTACGACGTCGTCGTCGCGACACGCAACCGGCTGGAGATGCTGTGGTCGACGCTTCCGTTGTTCGCCGCGCAGTCCCGCCCGCCACGGCGGATCATCGTCGTCGACCGCAGCGACGACCACGAGGCGGTGCGGGCGATGTGCGGCATCGTGGAGTCCAAGGGGGACGTGCCCATCGAGGTGCACTTCGGCGAGGCCGCGAATCTCCCCGCCCAGCGCAATCAGGGGATCGATCGCGTCGGCGCGGCGGTGACCATGCTCCCGGACGACGATTCGATGTGGTACCCCGACACCGCCGCTCGCGTCCTGGAGGTCTACGAAGCCGATCCCGGCGAGCGGTACGGCGCCGTGACAGCCGTCGACGCGTACTCGCCCCCCGGCGACGACGACACCGAAGCGCCGTTGCGCCGCACGCGCCTGACCGACCGGCCCGCCGTCATGCGCCTGCGCAACGCGGTCGAGGCGGCCGTCGTCCCCCAGCCGTTCGAGCTGTACGGCCGAGCACGCGTGGCCGAGTTGTCCGTCGCTGCGCGCGCCGCGGGACTGACCCACCGCTACGTGGGGACGCTCGGCGGGTACCGGATGACCTTCCGCAGCGAGGTCCTGCGCCGGCTGCGGTTCGACCCGGTCCTGGGGTCGCGCGTGGGGTACGGCACCCACGAGGACAAGGACATGGCTCTGCGGGTGCTGCGCGACGGCCTCCTGATCGCGGTGGCGGAGGATGCCCGGGTGTTCCACAACGTCCACCCGGGAAAGCGCGCGGGTGGGTTCGAGTACGGGTTCTTCCATATCCTCAACTACGCCTACACGTCTCGGAAGGTGATGCCGGACGACTCCGCGGCGCTGCGCGCGGTCCGCCGCTACCTGGGGTACAAGGTCTGGTTGTACTCGCTGCGTCGCGGCGACGTCTACGACCGTCAGGTCTACAGAGGCGGGCGTGCAGCGCTCTCGGTCGTGACGGAGCTACTGGCGACGTCACCGGACGAGCTGGCCGTCGCCTACGGTCGCCTGTGCGACCGTGTCCTGACTCCCATGGAAGGAAAGAACGGGTGAAGCTTTCGCCGCCCCGCCCGATCGGCCCTGATCGACTCCCTCGCATGGAGGTGGTCGTACCCTGCTACAACTACGGCGCGTTCCTCCCCGCGTGTGTGCACAGCATCCTCAGCCAGCCCGGACTGGACGTGCGGGTGACCGTCGTGGACGACGCGTCCCCTGACGGCTCCGGCGCGGTGGCGGACGGGCTCGCCGAGGCGGACCACCGGGTGAAGGTCCTGCACAACCAGCCGAACCTGGGCATGGTGGGCACGTTCAACCGGGGGATCGCCCAGGTCGATTCCGACTACATGCTGCTCATCTCCGCCGACGATCTCGTCGCACCCGGCGCGCTCACGCGCGCCGCCGCGCTCATGGAGCGTCACCCCTCCGTCGGTCTCGTGTACGGCCATGCTCAGAAGTTCGTGGACCAGCCGGTACCCCGCCGCGCGTACCCCTTCCCGAGTTGGACGACGTGGCGCGGCGGCGACTGGGCGGAGATGCAGCTGCGCCGGTCGTGGAGCAACATCTCGTCGCCGGAGGCCGTCGTCCGCACCCGCGTGCAGCACGAGGCGGGCCTGTACGACGCGGACCTGAAGCACACACTCGACGTCGAGATGTGGCTGCGCATCGCCGCCATCTCCGACGTCGGCCACATCAACGGCGTGGACCAGGCGTATTACCGGCGGCAGCCCACGAGCTATTCGTCGGCGTTCGGCATCTACCAGGACATCGCCGAGCGCTGGCGCGCCTACGAGCAGTTCCTCGCCGGCTGGAGCGACCGGGCGCGCGCCGACCGGCTGCGGCCGGTCGTGCAGCGCAACCTCACCCGTGAGGCGCTGACCGGGGCGTTGCTCCGGCTCGAGCACGGCGAAGAGGATCCGGAGGTGGTCGCCCAGGCGCGCGCGGTGGCCGTGGGGATCGATCCCGGTGTCGTCGGCACACCGCTCTGGCGCGACATCGACGACCGGCTCGCCGGCCGTCCGGCAGCGTCGGCGAGCGCCGCCGTCCGACGCGCCCGGCGCGCCGTCGCGCACCGCGCGCGGTGGTCGCGGTGGCGTCGCGCCCGCTACCTCGGCTGACCCGACGACAACCGTGCCCGGGCGTCGGCGTAGATGCCGTCCATGGTCGCCACCCGGCGGTCCCACAAGAACTCCTCGGCGACGCGAGCCCGCGCCGACCTGCCCATCGCGCGTCGACGCGCGGGGGAGGAGGCCAGTTCGGCCATCGCCGCCGCGAGATCCCGCGCGTACTGGGCAGGGTCGCGGGCCTCGACCCGGATGCCGCTGGCAGAATCCACCGCCGCTGCGGGTCCGCCGCGCGCGCTCACGATGAGCGGGAGACCGTACGACATCGCCTCCAGGACGACGATCCCGCCCGCCTCGCGATAGCTGGGGAACAGGAAGACGTCGGCGTCGCGGTAGAAGTCGGCCACCTCGTCGTGCGCGACGTGACCGTGGAATCGGACGGCACCGCCGAGCCCGAGCTCGGCGACGAGCTGCTGGCATCCCTCGCGGTCGTAGCCGTCCCCGACGATGTCGAGCGCCGCCGTGCCCGGGGGAAGGAGCGCGAGTGCGCGGATCGCGTCGCGCACTCCCTTGGTGCGGATGACGCGCCCGACGAAGAGGAATCGCACGCCGGTCGTTCGCCGGCTGGGACGCGCGGGCGCCGGCAACTCGTCGATGCCGACGTCGCTCATGATGCGCAGTTCGCGTACCGGCACGTCGCTCAGGAGCTCGGCCACGTAGGGGGCGATGCCCACGACGCACGCCGCGTCGGCGAACGAGGACCGCAGCCCCCGGCTCCGGCGCAGGCGGATGCCGTCGAGGCGGCGGAGCGCCGTGAACCACGGGGCGCCGCCCTCCTCCGCGGCGAAGCCCTCGGGCGACGTGAGGCTTCCGCCGAGCGGCCCCAGCACGTAGGGCACCCCGAGACCGCTCAGCGGCGATGCATAACGCAGGGACACGGGGGTCACCTGATGCGCGACGTCGAAGCGCTCTCCGCGTGCCAGTGCGCGCCTGATCCAGCGGCGAGCGCGTGCACGAAACAGCGGATATCCGGGGTTGAGCATCGCAGAGAACCGCTCGTTGCGGCCGATGAGCGGCGGATCCTGCCACTCCACGATCCGCACATCCGGGAGCTGCTCGGACAGTCGCCGCCCGCTGCGCTGACGGTAGGTGAGCACGGTGGCGTCGTGCCGCCGCGCCATCCGCGCGACCCATTCGAAGGCGAGCGCCGACTCGCCGGTCGCCTCCCGGTCGGCGTGCGGTGCGATCAGCAGGAGCTTCACGGTGATCCTGCTCTCAGCGCGGGATGAGTGATCCGCCGGCGCCGAGGGCGACGGCTCTCGAACGGGGCCGCACCAGCGCCCGCAGGGCGGTCCAGGAGGCGGTGTGGCCGAGAATGCCGCGCCGGACCTCCGTCAGCACAGCGACGGCGTAGTACATCGACGTGGCGATCCGGCCATGGCGACGCGCGTAGAGGCGCACGCGGTTGACCATCTTCATGGCGTGCGTGGTGGGGGACTCGCCGGAGCCTCCGCCGATGTGGGTTACCTCAGCCGTCGGCGTGAAGACGGTGCGCCATCCCAGATCGCGCGCGCGGAGGCAGAACTCCGTCTCCTCGGAGTACAGGAAGTAGCTCTCGTCCAGACCCCCGACGCCGTCGTAGCACTCGCGAGAGACCAGGAGTGCCGCTCCCACAGCCCAGTCGACGTCGCGCTGGCTCTCGTACTGGGAGGGGTCTTCGACCCGCTCGGCGAAGGCGGGCAGTCGGGTGAAGCTCAGTCCGCCCGCACGCAGGAGCGTCGGTGCGCGCCGGATGGAGGGCGAGAGCGATCCGTCCGCCTCGCGCATCAGCGGCGCGACGATGCCGACGCCCGGCTGCGCCAGCACCTCGAGCATGGCAGCGACGGCGCCGGGCGCAACTGTCGCATCGGGATTGAGGATGAAGATCGGGCCGTCCGACGCACCCGCCCGCACGCCGGTGTTCACGCCTCCGGCGAAACCGTTGTTGACCGAGCGGACGAGCGTCACGCCCCCGCGCGCGGCGACGAGGTCGGCGGTTCCGTCGCGGGAGCCGTTGTCCACGACGACGACCTCGTGCGGGCAGCCCTCGAAGGCGGCCGGGAGGCTGTCCAGGAGTGCGGTGATGTCCGCGGCGCTGTTGTAGGTCACGACGACGGCCGTCACGGGAGTGGTCACTCTCGGGATTGTAGTGTCGGCGACGACCTCCGACATTCGATGCCGCCGCGGTCCACTACGCTGAGCGCGTGTCGCGCACCCTATCCGAGGCATTCGATCCGAGGCGCAACAGCCTGAACGCGCTGAGGCTCGTGCTGGCGACCCTCGTGATCGTCTCCCACTCCTGGCCCATCGGAGGCTACGGACCGGATCCGGGTGTCGGGGACCTCAGTCTGGGCGAGTGGGCGGTGGCCGGGTTCTTCGGCATCTCGGGGTATCTGATCACCATGAGCCGTGATCGCGCGCGGAGCCTGGGCGACTATCTGTGGCGCCGCGTGCTCCGCATCTACCCGGCCTTTCTCGTCGTGCTGATCGTCGTCGCGTTCGTCTTCGCTCCCTTCTCGGTATTCGTTCTAGGGCAGGGCGAGTGGGACCTGCCCTCGGCGTTCTCCTACGTCTGGCGCGATGCCGCGCTCCGGGTGACGCAGATGGGCATCCCCGGCACGCTCGAGGATGTCCCGTACCCCGGGGTGTGGAACGGCTCGCTGTGGACGCTCTGGTACGAGTTCCTCTGCTACCTCGTCCTGGGCCTCGCGGCCAGCATCATCCCGCGACGACTGCTCGGTAGGGCGATCATCGTGGCCGTGATCGCCCTACCGCTCGCGGCGCTGGGGATCGTCGCCCTCGGGACGCCGTCGCTGGCCCTTCTCAACGCCGCGACGCTCGGGGGTTATTTCGCCGCAGGCGCCGCGCTCTTCATCTACGGCGACCGGATTCCGCTCCGCGGCTGGATCGCAGCCGTCGCAGCCGTGCTCATCGTCGCAACGGCCGCGACCTCCACCTTCCGGGTCCTCGCCGGATTGCCCGTCGCGTATCTGATGATGTGGCTCGGGGTCGTGCTGCCGTTTCCCCGGGTCGGCGCCGTGAACGACATCTCGTACGGGATGTACGTCTACGCCTTCCCGGTCCAACAGCTGCTGGCGATGGTCCTCATCGGCTCGGGGTTGCCGGTCGCCGTCTTCGTCGTCATCGCGATCGCCGCGACTGTTCCGTTCGCTGCCGCGAGCTGGTTCCTCGTGGAGCGTCCGGCCATGAAGTTGAAGCGACTCCGCTGGTGGCGTCGGCGGGTGACGCCACCAGCGGAGTGAGCGATCCTCAGGGTCGGCAGCGAAGCGGGCTCACGGCCGTCAGTGTGCCGTCGGAGGCGATGCGCACGAGCTCGTTGCCCTCGCCCCATGTCACCTGACCGCAGCTGGTCACGTCGAGCGGACCGTACTCCCACGAATCGTCCACGATCTTCAGTCCGCTGACGGAGCCCGGCGTCTCCAATCGGAAGACGTAGCCGCCCCCGGACATCAGCACGTTGTCGATCGTGGCCCTGGTGTTGTTCTGGTTCGGGTAGAAGAACGCCGCCGTGGCCTGGCAGTGTTCGGTCCGGCCGATCATGATGACGGAGTCCCGCACCGTGACCTCGACGCCCCAGTACCCCTGCAGACCGTCGCCGTGCCAGTCCACGCCGGGCGCGTCGCATCCCTGCGCGGGGTCGATGTTCACCCAGGACTCCTGGATCACCACCGGGCCGCATCCGACGTCCTTGCCGGCGACACGGAAACCTTCCGAGGCGCCGTCGATCTGCACGCGCGTAGCCGTGTACCCGCCGGATTGGATGACGGGCTGCCAGACGTCCTGGTTGCCGCGCAGGATCGTGGTGTCCTCGATGTTGAGGCCGCCGTAGCAGACGCCGGCGTACTCGTTGACGATGCGCGCGCTCACGAGCTCTACCCGGCGCAGCGTCACATTCGCCGCGCGGACGTAGAGCACGCCACCGGTGATCCGGACGTCCTCGAGCACGGCGTTGTCCTGCGTGACCGTGTAGTCGCCGGTGATCTCACGCGTGGGCTGCCAGCCGGCAGGGACCCCCGTGGTGGCCTTCGTGGGGAAGCCCTCGGTGCCCGGCGGCTCCTCGCTCGCCGGCGGTGCGGGCTGCGGGGGCTGCGGCTGCTCCGGAACGGGAGCAGGGGACGACGGCTCCGGCGTCGGCACGGGCGTCGCGGGAACGGTCGGCGTCGGCTCGGGCGAGGCGGTGTCCGACGGGGTCGGAGTCGGAGCCGGCGCCGCTTCGGACGGACCGAACTCGACATCCACCCAGTACTGGCTGGCACGCCAGTTCCATCGGGGCATCGATCCGGGAGGCCCGTAGGTGTAGACCCCGGAGCTGCGCTCGCTGACGGAGACGTCGGGGTTGGGCGAATTCGACTGATGGTTGCGCGTCACGGCGAAACCGGCGCCCTGGGGAGACCGATAGGACGCGACGTAGGTCGCGCCCGCCTCCAGGCGCACGGGCGTGCTGAGCGCGGCGGTCTGCCAGCCCGTGCCGTCGGTGGCCTCGAACCTCACTGTGGCGAGCCTCTCGCCGGAGGATGACCACAGCGTCCCCCGGACCTCGCCGAGCTCGGCCGTGGCCTTGTAGTAGCGGAGGGCCGTCGCGGCGGCGTCCTTCTCGGCGGTGAAGCGACTACCGATCTCGACCGAGCGCCTGTCGTGCTCGTGGTACACGCCCTGCGGGGTGCCCTCGCCCCACACGGTCGTTGGAGGAGCGCCGGCCGCGACCGTGGATGACACGATGCCCAGCGAGACGATGAGAGCCGCGAGGGCGGCGGGAACGGTTGCGCGGAGGCTTCTGCTTCGGAGTGGCGTGAAACGCGCCATCGGGGGACCCCTTGTGATCGGATGTGTGTGTGGTGCCTCTCCCCGGCACAATCCGTCTCAGCGCTCTTGACGGACAATGCATCCGCGTTCGAGAATAGGCGCTTCCCGGCCTGACGGCAACGAAGCGGGCACATTGCGTTGCAACTCGGTCTCGGTGGACTGTTGTGAATGGACGTGGAGCACGCGCTCCGATACCATGTGACTGCACTTCTGGGGTGTGCGCTCGTGCAAAGGTCGGTGGGGGAACCGGCGGCACGAAGCGCGTTGACTTGGGGTTTCGGTTCTGCCGTGCAGTTCGCTGCGCGATGCCGTCGCCCCGCTGGGGGACGGGGAAGACATGCGACGGTCGACGGAGCGCACGCGAAAACTGGGCGTGCGCACGCCACAAGCCTGGTTCGCGGGGATGATCGCGGTCGGCCTCGTGCTGACATCGAGCTCCGCGGCACTCGCTGCGGACCCGGAGCCCACACCTGCCGCTCCGCTCGAGGCGCCGCCGATCGATACGCCCACCCTGCTGCCCGACGCGCCCGTGGAGACGCCCGCGTCGCCGACGCCGACACCGACGCCGTCGGACGTGCAGCCCGCCCCGGAAGAGCAGACCGGAGAGCAGGCCCAGACCACCGCACCGACCACGGATGCGGCGCCGACGACCGAGGCGCCGGCGGCGGCCGCGGCGCCCGACCCGAACGCGATCCTCGCGGTGGGTCCCGCCGAGATCGTCTTCTCCTCGGTGCAGGGTCAGCCCTGCTCGACCCCCCAGGCCGTGAGCGTGGCCTCCTGGGGGTCGGCCGACATGACGTGGACGGCGAGCACCTCGCGCTCCTGGCTGTCGCTGGACCGGTCCAGCGGCACGACTCCCGACCAGCCCGCACTCTCGGCGGACTGCGCGTCCCTGCCGATCGGTGTCCACCAGGGCTCGGTGTCGGTCTCGTCTCCGACGGCCGGCTCGGGGTCGCCCGGCGCCGTGCCGGTGACGGTGGTCATCAACCCGTCGTCCACCGTGAGCCTGACCCGGTGGCGCGACGGTCACCGGGGTGCGTTCAGCTCTTCGACCGACGACAGCTACACCTCCGGATATGCCGAGCTGAGCAGCGACGGCGTCGCGGGGACGTTCTACATGAACGGAGGGTCGGCTCCTCAGGGCTTCGCCGCGATGGCGGACGCCGGTCAGGAGATCGGCGCCCACCTGCAGTACCACTTCTGCGATCCGCAGACCGACAGTGCGTTGCGCGGTCTCATCGAGGGGAACATCGCGGGGATCGTCGAGGCCACCGGTTCGATCGACGAGCTCACCACCCTGGCGTGGCCGTGCGGCGTCCGCTCGGCCAAGTACGGACTCATCTCCCAGAACTACTTCCTCGCCGCGCGCGGGTACAACCACAATCAGCTCGAGAGCGCGACGCCCTTCGACTACCAGAACCTGAAGTCGTTCAACTCGCATGAACACGAGCCGCTGCCGCCCGCCGATCTCAAGCAGATCGCGGACAGCGCGCAGTCCCAGGGCGGATGGGCCAACCTCGTCCTCCACGGTCTCACCAACGACGATGGCGCCATCCACTACGCGACCACCAAGGATCTCTGGGTCGCACCGGTGGGTGACGTCGTCACCTACATGCTCCAGCGCGATCGCACCGTCGTGGAGAACCTCTCCACCGGAGCGAACGGCACATCCTTCACCGTCCGCCGACTGGCGCTGCCGACCTCGCCCGTGCGCGACTTCGAGGCGACGGTGGGCGCCGGTGACACGATCACCGTCCGCGTCGCCCTTCCCGCAGCCTCCTACGTGAGTTCCGTCTCGGTCTCCGGCGAGGATGCGCCTTTCGAAGTGCGCGAGGAGAACGGCGAGCGGTTCGTGCTCGTGAACACACCGGTCGGAACGAGCCCTCGCACCGTCGAGGTCGCCACCTCCACCACCCCCGTGCCGGCGATCGTGCTGTCGCGTTCCTCGGTCGAGCTGACCGCGACCGCCGGGGATTCCGCCCAGACGGCGGTGACGGTGAGCGGCGCTTCCGGTGCACCCCTCGTCTGGTCTGCGGAGGTCGCGGCGGGGGCAGCCGAGTGGCTGGACGTGACGCCCGCGTCGGGGTCGGGCACCGCCACCGTCGATGTGCGGGCGGATGCAGCTGACCTGCCGGCGGGATCGCACTCGGGCGACATCGTGTTCAGCGCGCCGGGCGCCGCCGATCGGGTGCTGAAGGTGTCGCTCACCGTGCTCCCGCCGGGGACGGAACGTCTGCGCCTGAACTATGCGGACCGGGCCGCGCTCACCGCGGACGGCTGGGACTTCCACGCCCGGACGGCGTCGGGTGCCGTCCGCGACACCGAGGGCGCCGCATCCGGCCTCGTGTATGCCTCGAGCGGCCTTCGCATAGCCGCCGACGCCGGCGATCTGTGGGCCGGGATGAACAACACGACCAACACTCTGCTGCGAGACCTGCCGGAGGACTGGACGCGCGTCGACCTCGAGCTGAACTTCGCGCCTTTCGCCGACTATCAGCAGGCCGGATTCGTCGTCTACGGCAGTGACGACGACTATGTCGCCCTGACGCGCGGCTACAACGGGTACGGCGGCGGACAGCTGATATCGATGGTCGATGAGCGTTCCGGATCTCCGGACGGCTCGCGGACCGTGCCGCAGGCCGCCGCGAGTGTGGTGCTGCGCCTGGAGCGGAGCGCGGCGGGGGGAACCATCGGCGCCTCCTACTCCGCGGACGCCGGGTCGACGTGGCACTCGGTGGGTTCGGTCTCCCGCAGCATCGCCTCGCCGCGCCTAGCGCTGATCGTCGGCTCGTCCACCTCGGGCTCGCCGTTCGCCACCTTCCACCAGGTCACGGTGGTGTCTGATTCGGGCGGTCCGACGCCGACGCCGACGCCGACGCCGACTCCTACGCCGACTCCGACTCCTACGCCGACTCCGACTCCTACGCCGACTCCGACTGCGGGGACGAGTGTGTATTCGATGGGTCATGCCGATCGTGCGGGGCTGGTGGGCGCGGGCTGGGACTTCTTGGGCCGGACGGCGTTGGGTGCGGTGCGGGACACGGAGCAGTCCAGCGCGGTGGCGTATTCGTCGTCGGGTCTTCGGGTTGCGGCGGGGTCGGGTGATCTGTGGGAGCGGATGAACGACACGCGTAACACGGTGCTGCGTGATGTGCCGGCGTCGTGGACGCGGGTGGAGGCGGATGTGTCGTTCGCTCCGACGGCGGACTTCCAGCATGCCGGGATCGTGTTGTACGGCAATGACGATGAGTATGTCGAGTTGACGCGGGCGTTCAACTCGTTCGCCGGTGGACACTCCGTGGCGTTGGTGAGTGAGTCGTCGGCGGTGCCTGTGGTGGCGCCGCGGGTGGCCACGACGGCGACGCGGGTGCTGTTCCGGTTGGATCGGGATGCGGGGTCGGGAGTGATCACGGGGTCGTTCTCCGCCGACGGTGGTGCGTCGTGGACCACGGTGGGTTCGACGACGCGGTCGATCGCGAACGCGAGGATCGGGTTCAACGTGGGAGGGTCGACCGCGGGCGCACCGCAGGCCACCTTCCACCAGCTCACCGTGGTGACCAGCGGCTCGGGGGGTTCGACGCCTACTCCGACTCCTACGCCGACTCCGACTCCGACGCCGACGCCGACTCCGACGCCGACGCCGACTCCGACTCCTACGCCGACTCCGACTGCGGGGACGAGTGTGTATTCGATGGGTCATGCCGATCGTGCGGGGCTGGTGGGCGCGGGCTGGGACTTCTTGGGCCGGACGGCGTTGGGTGCGGTGCGGGACACGGAGCAGTCCAGCGCGGTGGCGTATTCGTCGTCGGGTCTTCGGGTTGCGGCGGGGTCGGGTGATCTGTGGGAGCGGATGAACGACACGCGTAACACGGTGCTGCGTGATGTGCCGGCGTCGTGGACGCGGGTGGAGGCGGATGTGTCGTTCGCTCCGACGGCGGACTTCCAGCATGCCGGGATCGTGTTGTACGGCAATGACGATGAGTATGTCGAGTTGACGCGGGCGTTCAACTCGTTCGCCGGTGGACACTCCGTGGCGTTGGTGAGTGAGTCGTCGGCGGTGCCTGTGGTGGCGCCGCGGGTGGCCACGACGGCGACGCGGGTGCTGTTCCGGTTGGATCGGGATGCGGGGTCGGGAGTGATCACGGGGTCGTTCTCCGCCGACGGTGGTGCGTCGTGGACCACGGTGGGTTCGACGACGCGGTCGATCGCGAACGCGAGGATCGGGTTCAACGTGGGAGGGTCGACCGCGGGCGCACCGCAGGCCACCTTCCACCAGCTCACCGTGGTGACCAGCGGCTCTTAGCCTCTTTTTTCAGTTCGCCGGCTCTTGGGGGAGACAACTGTGCGTATCGGCATCATCGGCGGTGGATTCTTCGGATATCACATCGCCCAGCAAGTCCATCGCCTCTTTCCGGGGGCCGACGTCGAGATCTTCGAACGCGAAGATCGGACCCTGATGGGAGCGGGAACAACCAACCAGTGCCGCCTCCACATGGGGTTCCACTACCCGCGGTCGGGGTACACGATCTATCAGTCCATCATGGGGTTCGACCGGTTCGTGTCCGACTACGGCGAGTTCCTCCACGACGTCACCGACAACCTCTATGCGGTTCACAACGACGGGTTGGTGACGGTCGATGAGTACATGGCCGTCATGGACTCCTTCCATCTGCCGTACGAGACGGTTCCCGTCACCGGCGACCTCTTCCGCGAGCCCGAGGCGATCGGCGCGTTGCTGCGGGTACCCGAGAAGTCGATCGACGTCGCCGCTCTGCGCGAACGGCTCGGAAACCGCTTCAGCGGCACGGTCCACGTCAGCACCCGTGTCGACGACGTCGATGCCGAGAACGGGTATGTGCGCTCCGGGAGCGATCTGTTCGGACCGTTCGACTACATCGTGAACGCGAGCTACACCGACCTGAACCTCGGATTCCCCGAGGAGAAGCACTTCGGCGTGAAGTGGGAGATCGCCGCGCTCGTGCTGGCCAAGACCTCCCTCGCTCCGGATCAGGCCATCACGATCATGGACGGACCGTTCGTGTCGGTGTACCCCGCCTACGGCGGGATGCACACGCTGTCCTCGGTCGCCCACACCCCGATGCGGCGATACTCGGATCGCGACGACCTCGAGCGCGACTATCCGCGGCGCTTCGAGCTCGCCGAGCGCGCGGAGGTCGGTCAGGCGATCGCCCGCGACGTGGAGCGACATCTCACCCTCACCCACGATCCGCAGGAGTTGTGGGTGACGGCCAAGACCAAGCTGAGCACCGACATGGGGGACTCCCGGGTGACGGAGGTCCGTCGTCACCACCGGCTGCTCTCCGTGCTGTGTGGCAAGATCGACGCCGTGTTCGAGGCGTCCGATGCGATCCTGCGGGAGCTGCGATGAGCGAGCCACGCGTTCTGGCGACGGGAGTGCGCGACAGCACGTTCGGCGAGGACTGCGTCGTAGCCGACGTGGTGAACGTCTACCGCGCGGCCTTCGGGGACCGGTGCTTCGTCGGGCCGTACACCGAGGTGCAGAACGACGTGGTCTGCGGGGACAACGTCCGCATCCAGTCGCACTCGCTGATCTGCGAAGGGATGCGGATCGGCGACGACGTCTTCATCGGGCATGGCGTCATGACCGCGAACTCGCGGTATCCCCGGTCGGGGGCCGCAGACTGGGTCTGCGAGCCGCCGACGATCGGGAACCGTGTCTCGATCGGCTCGAACGCGACGATCCTTCCCGGCGTGGTCATCGGCGACGACGCCGTGATCGGTGCGGGGGCTACCGTGTCGAAGGATGTTGCGGCCGGGAGCGTCGTCGTCGGTGCCAACCGGGTCCTTCGCACCGGCGGTGGCGCGGGTGACTGACCGTTCCGCGGATGCCGCGACCGAGGTCGCCGTCCGTCGACGCGTCACGCGGGCGCGGGTGGCTCTTGCCGCCTACCTGCTGCTGCTCGGAGCATCCGTCCTGTTGCCCATAGGCCCGATGGCGGTCGTTCGCGCCGTCGCCGGGCAGCTGCGCGAAGCGGGCGCCTGGTTCGTCCGCGACGGCTGGGTCGAAGTCGCGGCGAACATCGTCATGTTCGTCGTGCTGTCGTTCCTGCTCGTGCTGTCGATGCGGCGCCGGCCGGCCCTGGGCCTCCTGATCGCGTGCACGCTCTCGGTGCTGATCGAAGCTGCGCAGATGCTCCTCCCGGCGCGTGTGCCGAGCCTGCGCGACATCCTCGCCAACGTCGCCGGAGCGCTCCTCGGCTACCTCCTCGCCCGCTTCCTGCTCGCGCGCGGCCGCAAGTAACATCCGCACGCGGATCGTCGCCGACCGCGGTCTCCGAAGCACGCGGAATTCCGGGACTCTGGGCCTGCACATCGTGGGCGCGGGTCGCGTCGAGGGTGGCGGATCGCCGGCCGACGGCCGCATCCCGCTTGCTCCCGGTTCGCGCGCTCACGCGATGTGTCCCCGCGTCCGCCGCGCCGATGTCGCCGCGTGTCAAGCGCCGCCGTGGTTCTCCGCTAGCATCATCCTGGCTAACCAGACATGTCCGCCCGTCGCACGCAGGCAGACGGACGGACATGTCATCGGGTTAGCAGGTCACGCTCTGTGGGGGAGAGGGGCACGAGCGATACGGGGGAGAGGGTCGTGAGACCCTCGACGGGTAACCCGCACCGCTCGCTTCGGCTCGAACGTGGACTGCAACCTCGTTGGCGCCGAGGGCACCGTCTGAACGGGAGCGCGCCGAGGCAACGGCTCCCGAGTCTGTAAGGAACCGTGCATCAGTACGCACCGTTCGGGCGGATCATGACCATGGCTGTCCGCAGCATGATGGAGAGATCCCGGCCCACAGACCAGTTCTCCACATAGTCCAGGTCCAGTCGGATGCTCTGCTCCCAGGACAGATCGCTTCGTCCGCTCACCTGCCAGGGGCCGGTGATGCCGGGACGGAGGTAGAGGCGCCGGTAAGCGGGCGCGTCATAGCTCACGACCTCGCGAGGCAGGGGCGGGCGAGGCCCGACCACGCTCATATCGCCGCGCAGCACGTTCCAGAACTGCGGGAGCTCGTCCAGTGAGTACTTCCGGAGGATGGCTCCGACCCGCGTCACCCGCGGATCATTGTGCAGCTTGAACAGAGGGCCCGCGCCGTTGTTGCTGTCGGTCAAGCCGACGAGCTCCTGCTCGGCGGTCGCGCGCATGGTGCGGAACTTGATCATCTCGAACTCGCGTCCGTCCTCGCCGACCCGACGCTGACGGAAGAAGACCGTGCCGGGAGAGTCCAGCTTGATCAGGAGCGCGAGGACGGGCGCGATCAGCGCGATCGGCAGGAGCGCGACGGTGGCGACGACGACGTCGAGCAGGCGCTTGTAGAAGTGACGCGGGCCCGTGAACGTCGGGATGCGCACGTGAAGAAGCGACAGCCCCTGCGTGTGCCCGAGCCACACTCGATCCTTGGCCACATCGCTCAAACGGTGCGACAGGATGAGGTCTGCGGCCGTACCCTCGAGCTGCCACGCGAGGCGGCGCACGAAGTCGGGATCGTCATTGTTGCTCGCGAGGATCACCGTGTCCGCTCCGAGATCGCGGGCGACCTGCGCGGTCCGCTCCACGACTCCGAGGTTGGCGATCGCGTGCCCTCCGACGACCAGCTCGGCCGACGTGGCGTCGGACGTCGTCCCTACGACGTCGTAGCCGAGCTGGTCGTCTTCTTGGAGGCGGGCGATGACGGCTGTCACGTCGAACTCGCGCCCGACGACGACCGCACGTGCGAGGAAGCGCCCCTCTCGTCGTTGCGCCTGCACCCACCGCCGGAGCATCCAGCGCATGAGCAGAAGGGCCGCCAGACCCAGCGGCAGGGCGATCAACAGCTGTGCGCGAAGCCCATGCCACTCGAAGAGCACGAAGGCGATGGCCACGACGCCGAATGCGACGGCGGAGGCGTGGATCACGCGCAGATACTCGGTGCTCGCCCGTGCGGTGGCGCGGCGATCGCGGGTGCGGAGCCCGGCGAGGGCGACAAGCCACACGAGGGCGGTCGCCAGCGGGATGCGCGCGAAGCCCCAGACATCGGTGGCGGCGACGTCGAGCGTGAACCGCGACAGGAGCTGCAGGAGCGCGACGCCGAAAGTGGTCGCGACAACGATGGTCGAGTCCGCGAGCGTCAGACGGATGCTGTGCTCGCGCTCCCAGCTCAAACGCTTGTCGAGCGACGCCGTGGCGCGCGGCTTGGCGGCGAGCGCCGCCGCCGGAGCGGTGGTCAGAGTGTGGGCCGGCGGAAGTGAGGCCGTGACCGGCGCGAGCGTCGCAGGCGCGGTGTCGACGGGCCAGCCGACGGCGGTCGTCGCGAGCGAGGTCACGATCGTGCCCCGGTCGAACGGTGGTCAGCAGCGATTACGCGTACCCGCGCACCGACGAGTGTGCGCAGCCGCGCACCTCGATCGGTGCGCGGGAACGCCAAACAACGTCTCCCCATGGACGTCAATCCCCAATTTTCCCCAGTAAGCGGGCCCAATCCCGCTGATTGCACCAGAGGTTGCCTTCTCCCGACCCCAGATCAGGAAGCTCGTGCGTCACCGACCCCTCGGCAACGCACCCTCAGCATCTCGCGATGCCTGGTGCGGGGTCGATCATATCCATAGGTGGGCTCGGAACGGAAGCGCGAATCGCCACCGGCGTGTCGCGCCTCTGCCGAGGCCCCCTCCGGAGGCCGTTCGGAGGGCGGGGTTGGTAATGTCCGCGGAACCCTGTACAGTTCGTCGCGCAGGCACTCCGCTGGGGAGTTGAGAGCCTGCTGGCTCTTTGGGGGGGCGAATCCGCATGCGAATGCTCGCAAGCGCGGTCGCCATCACGGCACTACTGAGTGCGCCGTCGATGGTCGGTACCGCAGTTTCTGACAACTACACGCCGGACGATCCGGCGATGGCCACGCTGACGGGGTCGGCGATCTATACCGAGTGCCTGCAGGGCGACTCGTGGATCAACTATCGCGTCGTGGCGACCGCTCCGGACGGCGGCGACATCGCCGCCGATGCCGTGCTGCTGCTGGGCACCGGCACGCGCACCGTGTCGGTACCGCTCGGCACGCTTCGTGCCGGCGAGCTCACCGGCCAGGTTCGCTGGCCGCGCGACGCGCAGCAGGACCCCGCTCCGGTGGCGACCCTGCGCCTGGAGCCGTCGATCGCGTCACCGTTGGCCGTGCCGATCTCCGGTGAGGCGTGCGACCCCGCAGACCCGGCGGCCGCTGCCTTGGCGGTGACGGGGCAGAGCCCCTGGGTTCCGGCTATCGCTGCCGGCGGCGCAGTGGTGCTCGTGGCGGGCGTGCTGCTGAGCGTGCTCCGCCGTCGCCGTCGCGTCTGACGGCCGTGGCATCCGTTGCAGGGCGACGGTGGCGACGCCGTGGCCTCTGGGGAGGGGCGATCGTGCTTGCGGCGGTCTCCGCCGCTGCGGTGTGGCTGGGCTCGCAGGCGTGGCAGGTGAAGGACGAACTGACGGCGTTGGCGCCGCTCGCGGAGCAGTTGTCGTCCGCGGTGTCCGGCGAGGACGTCGCGGGAGCGCAGGAGGCGCTGACCCGGTTCGTGGCGTCGGCGGATCACGCCGCCGAGCTGTCGAGCACGCCGCTGTGGCGCGCCGCCGAGATCGTTCCCGGAGTGGGGGCGAACCTGGCAGCAGCGCGGACCGTGTCCGCGCAGCTCGCCGTGGTGGGAACGTCCGCGCTGCAACCGCTCATCGCGCTCGCCACGTCGATCGGCGACAGCCCGGATCCGCTGGCGATCCAAGCGGCCCGCGAGCCGCTCGAGCGGGCGGATGACGCCGTCGGCTCGGCGCTGGCGGCGATGGACGGGATCGACGTGGCGCCGCTCCTTCCGCCCCTGCGCGAAGGTGTGCAGCAACTGCGATCGGCACTGTCCACCGCCGCTCCGGTGGTGAAAGACCTGAGCGATGCGAGCGCGGTCGCGCCGGGGCTGTTGGGTCAGAACGGCCCACGGGAGATCCTGGTCATGCTGCAGAACAACGCCGAGTTGCGCACCGGCGGCGGCATCACGGGATCGTACGTCCAGCTCCACGCCGAGGGCGGACGCATCTCGATGGTGCGGCAAGCCGACTCGTCGTCGTTCCCCGAGCGTGATGCGCCGATCGTGCCGATTCCGGACTCGCTGACGGCGCTGTACGGCGACGCCCCCGGGAGGTTCGTTCAGAACTCGACGATGTCGGACGATTTCGAGCTGTCCGCGCGCCTTGCCTCCGCGTGGTGGGAGTCGGCATTCGGTGTCGCACCAGACGCCGTGGTGGCGATCGATCCGGTCGTCCTGCGCGCGCTCCTGGCTGCCCACGGCCCGGTCGACCTTCCGGACGGCACGCAACTGGTGGCCGACGACGTCCTCCAGCGGCTGCTGATCGACCCCTATCTGAACCTGACCTCGGACGATCAGACCACGTATCAGCGCGAGGTCACCTCGACGCTCTTCACGGCGTTGATCGCCGGTATCGATCCGGTGACGTGGGCGCGTGCGTTGGCCCCGGTGATCGCCGAAGGCAGGATCTCGGTGTGGAGCGCGGTTCCCGCCGAGCAGGAGGTGCTCCACACCTCGGCCGTGGGAGGACCGCGCGTGCGCCTGGATGCCGCGGGCGACGAGGCATACGGCGTCTATCTCAACGACGGCACCGGCGGCAAGATGGACAGCGTCCTGGACGTGTCGGTCGCCAGCGGTACCACGACCTGCGTCGAGGGCGGCGCATCCGAGCTGGTCGTCCGTGTCGCGCTGACCAATGGCGCACCGCAGGGCGAGGACCCCGCCGGGTGGCCGATCAGCATGACCGGGGGAGGGCTGTGGGGAACGGCACCGGGGGACATCGCCACACACGTGGCGATCGTCGGCCCGCGCGGGTCCGCCTTCGCCGGAGCGAGCAACGACACCGGACCGCTCCCCTCCGCAAACGCCGAGGACGAGGGGCGCCCCACCGCTGCGGTGCGGGTGGTCGTCGCTCCGGGTCAGACCGGGTCGGTGGAGATGCGCTTCGTCCTGGCCGGCGCCGACACCGGGTCCGAGACGCTCCTGCACACGCCGACGCTGACTCCCGTCGCCGTCACGTCGTTGCAGGGGTCGGCCTGTCGGGACTGAGCCCGCGCAGCGACGAGGTCGGCGGACGCCCGGATATGACACGACCGTGCGCGTAGAAGAGCCCACGAGAGCACTCTTCTCCGCGCACGGTCTGTCAGCGGGCCATTTCCCCAGAATCGGTCACCGCAACAGACGAGGCGCGAGAAATAGATTCCCCCCAGCGCGCCTCATCCTGTGATCACAACATACCGCGATATTCCTTGTCCACCAAATGGGGGACAAGGCGGCGCGCCGGGAGTGATGACGCCTCTTCTGGACGTCTGGAAAACGCGACGTATATAAGAGGTGTCGCGGGCGTGCCGAAAGAGTATCGACCCTGCGCGCGTCGATCGGGAGATCGAGCGCGCAGGGTCGAGATCGCGATCGGTACCCCCCAGCCCATTTCGCGTCGGCAGCGGATCGCCACTCGTTCCCCCCGGTCCGAGTCCCCCGGCGATCGATCCCACCGAGATCTCAGAGTACGCCCCGCAAGGGGCGCGGAAGCTGAAAATGTCCCCCATAAGGGGGACACGCCGGTGTCCGAATAGTAAAGATATGGCAACGACCTCTGAGGTACTATGGCATCGCCTCCGGCACGGGCCCCCGCTGTCCCCAGCAGCCGTGACCAGGCCGTTCCCCAAGCGGTCTGCGGGTTCGTGTCGGAGTAGTGGGCCCTCTCGTGTCACCCAGTCCCTAATGGAAGACTCGAGAGGGCCCGCGCCCGTTCGGGAATAGGTGCCGCCGAGGCAGGGTTGGTCCGAGAAGTTGTTGAGACTTCACGTTTGGATCGGCATGTCACCTTCGTTCGCTCCCGAGCTCGTGTCCGCCCCGCCGGCCGAGGCATCCGTCCGCACCGCCGTCCGGGTACCGCTGCGGTTCGCCGAAGGGTTCGGGACGGTCGCCGACGTGCACACGTTCGACGGACTCGTCGACGGCAAGGAACACCTGCTGCTGGGGCTCGGTGACTGGCGCGGCGCTCTCGCGCGCTCGCGCGCCGGTGGTCAGGCCCCGCTCGTGCGGCCACACAGCGAATGCCTCACCGGTGACGTCTTCGGGTCGGAGCGCTGCGACTGCGGCCCGCAACTGCACGAAGCCGTCGAACGCATCAGCGAATCGGGCGGGTTCTTGCTGTACCTGCGCCAGGAGGGACGCGGCATCGGTCTGTACGCGAAGCTGGATGCCTACGCGCTGCAGGATGCCGGTCTGGACACGTACGAGGCCAACCTCGCCCTCGGACACGGGGAGGACGAGCGCGACTACACCGCCGCCGCGCAGATGCTGCGAGCCGTCGGGGTCGACCGCATCCGCCTGCTGAGCAACAACCCCGACAAGGCCGTGCAGCTCCAGGCGCTCGGGGTGACGGTCGCGGAGAAGGTGCGAACGGGTGTTCACCTGTCCGCCGCGAACGCGCGCTACCTGACCGCCAAGCGCGACCACACCGCGCACACGCTCGAACTCCCGGCGGCATGATCCACACCGAGCAGTCGCCTCCGCGCCCGGCGCACCGGATGGAGGAGGACGAGCTCGCGACCTGGCTCCCCTTCATCCGCCTGGTGCAGCTGCTCCCGCAGGCCCTCGACCGCACGCTCCGCGACGAGACGGGCATCAACCATGCGCACTACGCCATCCTCGTCCGCCTCGCCCTGGCCGGGCAGGACGCCCCCACGATGACCGAGCTCGCGCGAATCGCCGGACTCAGCCCGTCGCGGCTCAGCCACGCCGTCGATTCGCTCGCGTCCCGCGGCTGGGTGGAGCGCACGACCTGCGCGACCGACCGGCGCGCGCAACGCCCGGTGCTCACCGAGACGGGACGTGCCGCGCTCCGGCAGGCGGCTCCGTCGCACGTCGCTCAGGTGCGAGAGCTCGTCCTCGACAAGCTGAGCGCGGACGAGAAGGCCCGATTGACCGCGATCGCCTCTCGACTGCTGAGCGGTGTCGAGGCGGCCCTCGGCGTGCGCTGAGCCGCGGAGCCGGCGCTCAGCCAAGCGCCCATAGGATGTTGAGCTATGTGCGGAATCATCGGTTACGTCGGTCCTCGTCAGAGTCAGGACATCCTCCTGGCGGGCCTGGCACGGTTGGAGTACCGCGGGTACGACTCCGCGGGGATCGCCGTGATCGACGGGGACGGCAACCTCGGGATGCGCAAGCGCGCCGGCAAGCTGGCCGTGCTCCGCGACGACCTGTCGGAGACGCCGCTCTTCGACGGCACCACCGGGATCGGCCACACCCGCTGGGCCACCCACGGCGGGCCGACCGATGGCAACGCCCACCCCCACCTCGCCGACGACGACAAGCTCGCCGTGATCCACAACGGCATCATCGAGAACTTCTCCGACCTGAAGTCCGAGCTCGTCGCCGAAGGGTTCACCTTCCGCAGCGAGACCGACACCGAGGTCGCGGCCGTGCTCCTCGGGCGTGAATTCCGCCGCACCGGCGACCTCGTCGAGGCTTTCCGTGCCGTCGTCTCGCGGTTGGAAGGCGCCTTCACCCTCCTGGCCATGCACGAGGACCACCCCGGAACGGTCGTCGGCGCCCGGCGAAACTCGCCATTGGTCATCGGCCTGGGCGACGGGGAGAACTTCCTGGGTTCGGATGTCGCCGCCTTCGTCGAGCACACCCGCAACGCTCTGGCGATCGGCCAGGACCAGATCGTCGTGATCACGCCCATGGGCGTCGAGGTGACCGACTTCTTCGGAGAGACCGTCGAGGTCGAGCCGTTCGAGGTGACGTGGGACGCCGCCGCGGCGGAGAAGGGCGGCTGGTCGTCCTTCATGGCCAAGGAGGTCTCCGAGGAGCCCGAGGCGGTCGCCAACACCCTCCGCGGTCGCGTGCACGACGGGCAGATCGTGATCCCGGAGCTCGACGGCCTCGACGAGCTCCTCACCGGCATCGATCGCATCATCATCATCGCGTGCGGCACCGCTGCCTACGCCGGGATGGTCGGCAAGTACGCCCTGGAGAACTGGACGCGGCTCCCCGTCGACGTCGAGCTCGCGCACGAGTTCCGCTACCGCGATCCGGTGCTCTCTCCGTCGACGCTCGTGGTGTCGATCAGCCAGTCGGGCGAGACGATGGACACGCTCATGGCGGTGAAGTACGCGCGCGAGCAGGGCGCGAAGACGCTGTCGATCTGCAACACGCAGGGTGCCACCATCCCGCGCGAATCGGATGCGATCGTCTACACGCACGCCGGACCCGAGGTAGCCGTGGCGTCCACGAAGGCGTTCGTCGCGCAGATCACCGCGCTCTACGTGTTCGCGCTCCACGTCGCGCGGCTGCGCGGCTCGCTCCCCGCCGACGTCATCGCCGAGAACGTCGCCGAGCTCGAGGCCGTGCCGGAAAAGATCGCGCGGATCCTCGAGACCGAGCAGGAGCGTGTCGAGCAGTTCGCGCACTGGATGGGCGACACCCGCTCGGTGCTGTTCCTCGGTCGTCACGTCGGGTACCCGATCGCACTCGAGGGGGCGCTGAAGCTCAAGGAGCTCGCCTACATCCACGCCGAGGGCTTCGCCGCCGGCGAGCTCAAGCACGGCCCCATCGCGCTGATCGAGCCGGGACAGCCGGTGTTCGTCGTGGTGCCGTCCCCGCGGGGGAGCGGCGATATGCACCGCAAGGTGATCTCGAGCATCGAGGAGATCCGCGCCCGCGGCGCCCGCGTCATCGCGATCGCGGAGGAGGGCGACGCCGCGGTCCTGCCCAAGGCCGACGAGGTGCTGCGCATCCCGCTCGCCGGTCCGTTCTTCGAGCCGCTGCTGGCGGTCGTGCCGCTGCACATCTTCGCGATGGGCCTCGCCACGGCGAAGGGACTCGACGTCGACCAGCCGCGGAACCTTGCCAAGTCGGTCACCGTCGAGTAGTCGCTGGAAGCCGATCAGAAGGAAGCGCATGATCGTCGGGATCGGTGTCGACCTCGTCGACATCCCGCGTTTCGAGGCGTCGCTGGCGCGCACGCCGCGCCTGCTTCCGCGCCTGTTCTCCCCGAGCGAGCGGATGCTGAAACCGCGCTCGCTCGCCGCGCGCTACGCCGCGAAGGAGGCGCTCATCAAGGCGCTCGGGGGCTCGGAGGGCGTGCACTGGACGGAGATCGAGGTCGTGTCCGAGGCATCCGGCCGCCCGCGCTTCCGGCTCTCCGGCACGACCGCCGCGGCCACCGCGGAGCGGGGTATCGACGTGCTGCACCTGTCGCTGACCCACGATGCCGGGTTGGCCGCGGCCTATGTGATCCTCGAGTCCGTCGACTCGCCAAGAAATGTCGCATTTTCGGCCGAAACGCGACATGTGTTGGCGACTCGACCGTCGGAGGAGGGGTGATGCGCGAGGCCGCGATCGACGTCGAGGCGATCGCGGACAACGTGCGGCACTTCCGACGTCTCACCGGCTCCGAGATCATCGCCGTCGTGAAGGCCGACGGATACGGGCACGGCGCCTTCCGCACCGCCGTCGCGGCGCTCCAGGGCGGCGCGTCACGGCTGGGGGTCGCCGACATCGCCGAGGCGCTGCACCTCCGACGAGCCGGCATCCGCGGCCCGATCCTGGCGTGGCTGCACGCGCCAGGGGTCGCCTTCGACGAGGCGGTCGCCGGGGACATCGAGCTCGGCATCTCCGGCATCGACCAGCTGCAGCAGGCCGCCGCCGCCGCCCGCGGCGACCGCCCCGCCGTCGTGCACCTCAAGATCGACACGGGGCTGTCGCGTAACGGCATCGCCCCCGCCGACTACCGCGTCGTCTTCTCCGAGGCCGCCCGTCTCGAGCGCATCGGGCGCTTGCGCGTCGAGGGGCTCTTCTCGCACCTGTCGAACACCTCGGATGCCGACGACCTCGCCGCGCTCCGGGTCTTCGAGGAAGCGGTGATCACCGCCGCATCCGTCGGCCTCACGCCGCCTCTTCGTCACCTCGCCGCCACACACGCCGCGATCGCCCTCCCCGCCACGCGTCTGGGATGCGTCCGCATCGGCATCGGGATCTACGGCCTGTCGCCCTTCGCCGACCGCACGTCGGCCGAGCTCGGCCTCCGCCCCGCGATGACGCTTCGCGCCTCGGTCGCAGCCGTCCGCCGCGTGCCGGCCGGTCAGGGGGTGTCGTACGGATACGACTTCCGGGCGCCGCGGGAGACGACCCTCGCGCTCGTGCCCCTCGGCTACGCCGACGGAGTACCGCGCCAGGCCTCCGGCGCCGGACCGGTGACGATAGGCGGACGCCGATACCGCGTGGCCGGGCGCATCGCGATGGACCAGTTCGTCGTCGACGTGGGGGAGAGCTCCGTGGCCGTCGGCGACGAGGTCGTGCTCTTCGGCGACCCCACGCTGGGCGTCCCGTCCGCCACCGACTGGGCGGATGCCGCGGGCACGATCAACTACGACATCGTCACCCGCGTCGGACCCCGGGTGCCCCGCCGGCAGGTCGTCGGATGAGCGTCCCCGACGACCTCCTCGGCCGGCGCGAAATCGCCTCGCCGGCCGACATGGAGGACCTCGGCAGACGGCTCGGCGCCGCGCTCGAACCCGGCGACGTCGTCGTGCTCACCGGGCCACTCGGCGCGGGCAAGACGACCCTGACGCGCGGGATCGGCGAGGGCCTCGGCATCCGCGGTCCCGTGCAGAGCCCGACGTTCGTGCTCGCCCGGACGCATCCGTCGCTGGTCGGCGGCGCGCCGCTCGTGCACGTGGATGCCTACCGCCTCGGCTCGGCGATGGAGCTCGACGACCTCGACATCGACGTAGCGCGCTCGGTCGTCGTCGTCGAGTGGGGGCGCGATCGCGCCGAGCACCTCGCGGATGCGTGCTGGGAGATCGAGATCGAACGCCAGCTCGGCGGCCGCGGCGCCGACTCGGCGTGCGGCGATATCTCGGCACGCACGGCGGCGCTCGACGACGACGCCCCGCGCACGGTGACGATCACCCGCCGTCCATAGGCTTCCCCGGACTACCCTGGAAGGGTGTTCCTCGGCATCGACACGTCCCTCGGCACGGCGGCGGCCGTCGTCGAGAGCGACGGCTTCGTCGTCGCCGAGGCCTCCACCGACGATCCGCTCGGCCATGCCGAGGTGATCGGCCAGCTGCTGGCCCGCGTCGACGACCCCGGGCTGACGCACGTCGCGGCGGGGATGGGGCCGGGGCCCTTCACGGGCCTGCGTGTGGGGATCGCCGCCGCGCGCGCCTTCGCCCTCGGCCGCGGGCTGCCGGTCGTGTCGGTCGTGAGCCACGACGCCGTCGCCCTCGACGTGCTGCTGCAGGCCGCGCTCGCCGGCGCCGCAGAGCCTTCCCGCTTCGCCGTCGTCACCGACGCCCGCCGCCGGGAGTTCGCCTTCACCGTGTACGAGGGCATCGACGACGACGGTCTTCCCGTGCGCGTGAGCGAGCCCGCCCTGTCGCCGCGCGCCGACCTCGATGCCCGCCTGGCCGACATCGGCGCCGCGCGTCGCGACGCCGCATCCGTCCCGGCCGCCCTGATCGCGCTCGCCGCCGCCCGCGCGGTCGCCGCCGGCCGCGTCATCGGTCCTGACGAGCCGCTGTACCTCCGCTCGCCCGACGTCACCGTCGGTGCCGTGCCGAAGAAGGTGCGCGCATGAGGATCCGGCCCGCCACGCCCGACGATCTGGACGCGATCATGACGATCGAGCGCGCCTCGTTTCCCACCGACGCCTGGAGCGACGCGATGATGCGCGAAGAGCTCGCTTCGCCGCACGGTTGGTACGTCGTGGCCGAGGAGGCCGCACGCCTCGCCGGATACGCGGGGCTGCGCGCTCCACGGGGCGGGCGCGACGCCGACGTGCAGACGATCACGATCGCCGAGTCCTTCCGCGGACGCGGGCGGGGGCGGATGCTGCTGACCGCTCTTCTCGCGGAGGCAGCGCGCCGCGGCATCCGGGACGTCTTTCTCGAGGTGCGCGCCGACAACCCCGTCGCCCAGGCGCTGTACGCATCGGAGGGGTTCGCCGAGGTCGGCCGCCGCCCACGGTATTACCAGCCCGACGATGTCGACGCGATCGTGATGAAGCTCGATCTGCCGGCGTGGTCTTCCGCTCGCGCCGCCGCAGATTCGGAGATCGACCGCGGATTCGGACGAACCGCGCTGCAGCATCCGAATCCGGCGTCGATCTCCGAATCCGCGACCCCCGCGCTCACGCCGCTCGGTGGCGACGGCGTCACGTGCGACGTGAGGACGGGGTGGTGCACGTGAGGCGCGAACCCCTCGTGCTCGGCATCGAGACGAGCTGCGACGAGACCGGCATCGGAATCGTCCGCGGCCGCACGCTCCTGAGCAACACCATCTCCTCGAGCATGGATGAGCACGCGCGCTACGGCGGCGTCGTCCCCGAGGTCGCCGCGCGCGCCCACCTCGAGGCGCTCCAGCCGTCGATCGAGGCGGCGCTGGCCGAGGCATCCGTCGGCCTCTCCGATCTCGACGCCATCGCCGTCACGAGCGGCCCGGGCCTCGCCGGCGCCCTCATGGTGGGGATCGGCGCCGCGAAGGCGCTCGCGGTGTCGCTCGGCAAGCCGCTCTACGCCGTCAACCACCTCGTCGGGCACATCGCCGCCGACATCCTCGACGCGGATGCGGCTCCCCTGGAGTACCCGACCGTCGCGCTGCTCGTGAGCGGCGGGCACACCTCCCTCCTCCTCGTGCGCGATCTCACCGGCGACGTCGAGCTGCTCGGTGAGACCGTGGATGACGCGGCGGGCGAGGCGTTCGACAAGGTGGCGCGGCTCCTCGGGCTGCCCTACCCCGGCGGCCCCGAGATCGACCGTGCCGCCGCGTCGGGCGACCCGAACGCCATCCGCTTCCCGCGCGGGCTCTCCCGCGCCTCCGACATGCAGCGGCATCGGTACGACTTCTCGTTCTCGGGGCTCAAGACATCCGTCGCCCGGTGGGTCGAGGAGCGCGCCCTTCGGCAGGCTCAGGAACCGGATGCGGACTGGTCGCTGCCCGTGGCCGACGTCGCGGCGTCGTTCCGCGAGTCGGTCGTCGACGTGCTCGTCACGAAGGCGCTCGACGCGTGCGAGCGGTACGGCGTGCCGAGGCTTCTCCTCGGCGGCGGCGTCGTCGCGAACCGGCGCCTGCGCGACGTCGCGCTCGAGCGGGGCGAGGCGGCAGGGGTGGCGGTGCGGATTCCGCCGCTGCGCCTGTGCACCGACAACGGCGCCATGATCGCCGCGCTGGCCGCCGAGCTGATCGCCTCCGGGCGCCGTCCGTCGACCCTGGGTTTCGGTGCCGACTCGACGCTCCCGGTGACCGAGATCCAGGTCGCCGAGGCCCCGGCCGAGGAGGCGGCGTGACCGACTCCCGAAAGCCCGACCTCGCCGGCGTGGACGCTGCGCTGGATCCGCCGCGCGCGGCGCCGCGGCCCTCCATCGAGCCTCCGTCGGACGACGTCGAGCGGGCGGCCGCGACCTCACGCGTGCCCGGCTCGCCGCACGACGGCTTCCGCCAACTGCCGACCGCACCGGTGATCGTGTCGGTGCAGGGCCCGGTCGAGGGCGAGCACGTCGAGTGGGAGCCCGCGCCGGCCCGCCGCGCGAGCATCGGCCCTTGGGCACTCGGACTCGCGATCGCCGCGCTCGCCGGGTCGCTGTTGGTCGGGTGGATGCTGCCCCTCGGCGTAGCCGCCGTCATCGCGGCCATCGTGACCCTGCGCCGCGCCGGCGAATCCCGCGCCGTCGGCGTGTGGTCGCTGGTGCTCGCCGCGCTCTCGCTCGTCTACAGCGCCGGGTGGCTGCTGTGGGCGGTACCGCAGCTCCCCGGGTTCTGACGCTTCGTCTCGCTGCGCTCGCTCAGCGTCCGAAGGCGGCCGCGCGGCGGGACGCGCTTGCGGACCCTGAGCGAGGGAGCGCAGCGACCGAGACGAAGGGGGACCCGCGCTCGGCGCCCGGAAGGCGGCAGGACTCGCTCAGCGTCCGGATGGCGGCTGCGTGGCGGGACGCGCTTGCGGACCCTGAGCGAGGGAGCGCAGCGACCGAGACGAAGGGGGAGGGCCCGCGGTCAGCCCACCCGGTCGGCGAGGAACGCGAGCCGCCGGGAGCCCACGCGCGTCAGCAGCAGCGTCGCGGCGTCGTCGCCGCGCAGCCCGAGCTTCGTCCGCAGCACGGCCGGGTCGACGTCGACGCCGCGCTTCTTGATCTCCAGCGTGCCGATTCCGCGGGCGCGCAGCACCTTCGCGAGGGCGCGCGTTTCGAACGGCACGACCTCGCGCACCCGGAACGACGACACGAACGGGCTCGTGACCGCCGCATCCGACGTCAGGTACGCCATCCCCGGCGCCAGCATCCCGGCCGTCAGCGCTCGGGCGACGTCGCCGATCAGGCGCGCCCGGATGACGGCGCCCTCCGGCTCGTGCACGAACGCGCCGAGGTCGCGCACCGGCTCGTCCTCGGCGTCGGCCGGGGCCGTCAGCTCCCACGCGTCGTCCCCGCGGGTCACGAGCGCTGCCCGCCGCACGCCCGGGCGCGCCAGCGCGCCGGTCCACACCACCAGCTCGATCGTCGACCCGTCGGCGCTCACCCATTGCGCCTCGGCATCGGCCGGCAGGTCGTCCCGGTCGAAGCCCGGTCCGAGCTTCATGCCGCCGGAAAGGCGCGCGAGCAGCTCGAACGCCCACTCCAGCGACGGGGAGTACTCGGCCGCGCTCACGCGGGTCGTCTCGGTGTGGCCGGCCGTGCGGCGTGCGGGGTCGAGCCATACCGCGTCGACGCCGTCGAGGTCCGCCGACTCCGCCGCGGCGTGGGCCACCGTGACGTCGTCGCCGAACGGCGCGAGGTTGTAGGCGGCGATCGCGGCTGTGACCTCGTCAGCCTCCACGGCCCGCACGCGCAGTCCGAGCGCGGCCATGCCCATCGCGTCACCGCCGATGCCGCATCCGAGGTCGGCGACGGCGGCCACCCCCGCCGCGCGGAATCGGCCCGCGTGACGGGCGGCGACCGAGAGGCGCGTCGCCTGCTCCAGCCCCGCGCGGGTGAACAGCATCCGGTCGGCGAAGGCGCCGAACTTCCCCGTCGCCCGCGCGCGCAGGCGGGCCTGCCCGACGACCGCCGACACGAGCTCCGGCGGATGACCGGCCGCACGTAGTCGCGACACGACACGCGCGACATCGTCCTTCGTCCCCGCGTCGACCTCGTCCAGCAGCCGCAGTCCGTCGGCGGTGAGGAGCGCGGTCAGCTCGGCGATGTCCACCTCCCCACCCTAGGTCGCCCGCGCCTCGCCCCCTGCGGTTAGGGGTTGGGGGGCGGGGATCCCCTCTCCCGGGCGCGAAAGCCCCGGAGTCATCCCCGATGTGGGACGCGTCCGGCCGTTCGTACTGTGAGGTCATCACCACGGCGGGGCCACCACCCCGGGAAAGGGAAGGAACCATGGCCTTCGACGAGAACAACTACAGCGCCACGCTGAACACGACAGTGAACGACTCGTTCAACCACGACACGGCCAACGATCTCGACGTCGACGTCTCCGTCGCCGACTCGGGCAACACCGACAACTCCGTCAACGACAGCGACAACACCACCGCGACCGCGACGGACTCGTTCCACGAGGACTCGCACAACACCCGCACCGAGACGGATGACTCCGACAACACCGGGTCGTACAACTCGATGCTCGACGCATCCGACAATTCCGTCGACGACCACTCCGACTCCTCGACCAACGACAACTCGATCAACGCCGGTGTGCGCACCTACAACACCGGCTTCGGCGATGTCGGCGGCGCGGCGGCGGCAGCGGGCGGCGACGGCGACATGTCGGTGAACGCCAGCGCGAACGTGGTGGATCAGTCGGTCAACGGCAACATCGCCGCGTTCGGACCGGTCTTCCAGCACGTCTCCAGCGACGCGGTCGTCGGATCCGGCGACGCGATGGTCGCGGGAGACGACCTGAGCGTCACCTACAACGTCGACCAGAGCACGAGCATCTCCGCCGAGGGCGACGTCCTCATCGACAGCTCCAAGACGGTCACCGAGGCGATCGACTCGTACAACACGTCGAACTTCACGTGGTCGGCGGAGGACAACTCGATCGACGTCGACATCGACGACTCGTGGAACACCTCGACCGTCAGCACCGACATCGTCGATTCGTTCGACGACACCGCCCTGTTCGAGTCCAGCACCGACGTCGACGTCGACGTGAACGCGATCGTCGGATCGACCGGCGCCGCCATCGGCGACGACTTCGACGTCACCCTCTGAGAAAGGAAGCGCGTCATGGCCTTCGATGAAACTCACGTCGACTCCGACGTGGACACACGGGTCCGCGACTCGTTCAACACCACGACGACCAACACGGCGAGTCTGGCAGCCGACGTGGACAACGTCGGCAACACCGACAACTCCACGAACGGCAGCGGCAACGCCCTGTTCGAGGCGGACGGCTCGTTCCACAACGGCTCGCACAACACGAGCACCAGCACGGACGACTCCGGCAACACCGACTCGTTCAACTCCTCCGTCGACCTGTCCGACAACTCGACGGACGACCATTCGAATTCGTCCACCAACGACAATTCGATCAACGCGGGAAACCGCGAGTACAACACCGGGTTCGGGAACATCGGCGGGGGAGGCGGTGGCGCAGGATCCGTCAGCGCCTCGGCCAACGTCGTCGACCAGTCCCTGAACTCGAACATCGTCGCCGGCGGCGGCGTCTCGCAGTTCGTCTCGACCTCCGCGGTCGTGGGCAGCGGCGGGGCGATGGTCGCGGGAGACGACATCGACGTCGAGTACAACCTCGACGGGTCGACGCACATCGCCGCGGGGGGCGACGTGCTGATCGACAGCGACAAGAGCGTCGAATCCGCGGTGGGGTCGTACAACACCAGCAATGTCGACGTGAGCTCGGTCGACAACTCGCAGGACTGGGATATCGAGAACGTGGGGAACTCGTACTCTCACACGCTCGAGATCGACAACTCGTTCAACGACGAGTTCACGTCGACCTCGACGGACACGTGGGACGTCGATGCCAACGTCATCTGGGACAGCGACGTGGCCGTCGTCGCTGATGACGTCGACGTCGATCTGGACCTGTGAGACTCGCGCGATACGACGAGCTCGATGACCCCGGGGGAGGAACACCCGACCCGGGGTCATCGGCTTGCGTGTCCGCGGAGTGAGGAGGCAACACCGTGACCGCACCCGACGCCGGCCCCGCCACCATCCGGATCGATTCGCGAGGCGCTCCCCCCGAGACGCAGGCCGACGCGGATGCGACGGAGCTGGTGCGCCTCGTCGAGAAGACCAAGTCGTTCTCCGGCGCGCTCGGCCGCACCGACCTGGCCCGTCGTCTTGACGACACCCGCGCTCGGCTGCTCGACCCGTCGGTTCGCGTGATCGTGGTCGGTCAGTTCAAGCAGGGCAAGAGCAAGCTGGTCAACGCCCTCATCAACGCGCCGGCCTGCGCGGTCGACGACGACGTCGCCACGGCTGTGCCGACGGCGGTCGGGTACGCCGACGAGCCGTCGGCGGCGGTGTTCGTCCGCCCCGAGGGAGGCGGCGACGACACCGTCGAGCGCATCCCGATCTCGTTCGACGACCTCGACGCCCACGTCTCCGATCGTGCCGAGCCGGTGGCGGGGCGATCGATCGTGGGTGCCGAGGTGCTGCTGCCGCGGGAGATCCTCCGCGGCGGCCTCCGGCTCGTGGACTCCCCGGGCGTCGGGGGTCTGGAGTCCACCCGCGCCCTCGCGACCCTCGCCGCCCTCTCGACCGCGCACGCGGTCATCCTGGTATCGGATGCCTCGCAGGAGTACACCGAGCCCGAACTGGCTTTCCTCCAGCACGCGATGCGCATCTCGCCGAACGTCGCGGCCGTCCTGAGCAAGACCGACATCTATCCGCAGTGGCGCGACATCGAGACCATCGACCGCTCGCGTTTGGACGCGCTCGGCGACGTGCCCATCTTCGCCGTCTCCAGCGACTTGCGCCTGCTGGCCGCGCAACACCAGGACCGCGACCTCAACGCCGAGTCGGGCTTCCCCGCCCTCGTCGCCCACCTCCGCCGCGACGTGCTGGGCCGCGCCGAGACCCTTCACCGCCGTGCGGCCGTGCACGACCTGATCACGGTCGTCGAGCAGCTGTCGATGTCGGTGCGCACCGAGCTGAACGCGCTGCTGCATCCGGAGGACACGCCGCGGATGCTCGCGGAACTGGAGGACGCCAAGGCGCGCGCCGACGAGTTCCGCGGCCGATCGGCACGCTGGCAGGTCACGCTCAGCGACGGCATCGCCGACCTCATTGCCGACACCGAGCACGACCTGCGCGATCGCCTCCGCAAGGTGCAGCGCGACGGCGAGTCCGCCATAGACGAGGGCGACCCCGGGCCGATCTGGGAGCAGATCGCCGAGTGGCTGGACTCGCGGGTGTCGGCGGCGGTGTCGGAGACCTTCGTCTGGACGAACGAGCGCTCCCGCTGGCTGTCGGAGCGGGTCGCCGACGAGTTCCTGGCGGGCGAGGCCGCCATCCCCCTCCCCGACGTCGGCGACGTCACCGGGGTGCTCGACCCCGTCGAGGAGCTGCAGAGGCTCGACGCCGGCCAGATGGGGGCGGCGGAGAAGATCTACATCGGCGTGCGCGGCTCGTACGGCGGAGTGCTGATGGTGGGACTGGCGACGAGCCTCATCGGCCTGTCGCTCATCAACCCGCTCTCCCTGCTGGCGGGCGTACTCGTCGGGCGCCGCGCCTACCGTGAAGACATGTCGGGGCGCCTGATGCGTCGTCAGGCGGAGGCGAAGAATCTCCTCCGGCGTCACATCGAAGACGTCGTCTTCCAGGTCGGCAAGCAGCTGAAGGACCGGCTGCGGCTGGTGCAGCGCGCCTCCCGCGACCATTTCGGGTCGATCGCCGACGAGCTGCACCGCTCGCTCTCCGAGTCGATGCTCGCCGCCAAGCAGGCGGCGGCCACCTTCACCGCCGATCGCGACGGCCGGGTCAAGGAGCTGGAGGCGCGACTGCGCCAGATCGAGACTCTGCGCGCGCAGATCCCGGCACGGGAAGCGGCGGCGACGGGGCGGCTCGCGTGATGCGCACGTCGCTCGGCGAGGTCGCCGACGTGATCGACGCCGCGCGGGTGCTGTACGCCGACGAGCCCGCGACCTCGGAGCTTCTCGACGGCTACGCACAACGCCTCCGCGAGCCGCTGCGCGTGGCCGTCGCCGGCATCGTCAAGGCCGGGAAGTCGACGCTCCTGAACGCTCTCATCGGCGAGCGGATCGCGCCGACGGATGCGGGCGAGTGCACGCGTGCCATCACGTGGTACCGCCACGCCTCGACGGCGCATGTCACCCTGCATCTGCGGGACGGCGGCACCGTGAGCCTGCCGGTCCGCCGCGTCGAAGGCCGCCTCGACCTCGATCTGCAGGGTCGGAGCGCCGACGACGTCGCGTGGATCGACGTGGGCTGGCCCTCGGAGAGCCTGCGCTCGACGATCCTCATCGACACCCCGGGCATCGCCTCGCTCACGCGGGAGAACTCCCAACGAGCGATGCAGTTCCTGGTCCCCGAGAACACGCCCTCCGCCGCTGACGCCATCGTCTACCTCCTCCGCCATGTGCACTCCTCCGACGTGCGGTTCCTGGAAGCGTTCCGCGACACCGCAGCCGGCACCTCCCAGACCGTCAACGCCGTCGCGGTGCTCTCGCGCGCCGATGAGATCGGCTCCGGCCGCATCGACTCGCTCGTCTCGGCGGCCGCGATCGCCGACCGGTACCGCCGGGACGGCGAACTGCGCGCGCTCGCCCTCGGCGTGCTGCCCATCGCCGGCCTCCTCGCCGAGGGGGCCCGTACCCTGCGAGAGAGCGAGTTCATCGCGCTCCGCGAGGTCGCCCGGCTCGACCGGAGGGTGCGCGAGGCCCTGCTCGTCTCGGTCGACCGGTTCGTCCGCCCCACGGCGACGACGTCGCTCAGCATCCCGGTGCGCGAGAACCTCCTGGCCCGCTTCGGGCTGTTCGGAGTGCGGCTCGCCGCCGCCCTCATCCGCGGCGGCGCGTCGACCTCGTCGGCGCTCGCCGACCGCCTCGTGCAGCAGAGCGGGATGGTGGCGCTGCAGGAGTTCTTCGCCTCGCATTTCCGCGCGCGAGCGGTTCCTCTCAAGGCGCGGGGCGTGCTGCAGGGCGTCGAGCAACTCATCCGCGAACGCCCGCGCCCCGGCGCCGATGCCGTGCTCGGCGGAATCGAGCGGATCGTCGCCCGCAGTCACGACCTCCGCGAACTCGCGCTCCTCGCCGACCTCCGCACCGCTACCGTCTCACTGAGCCCCCGTGAGGTCGCCGAGGCGGAGCGGATCCTGGGCGGCGAGGGAACGGCGGTGACGGCCCGGCTGGGTCTTCGCGACACCGCGACGCCTGCCGAGCGGGACGCACGCGTCGACGAACTTCTCGCCCGGTGGCGGGCGCTGAGCGAATCGCCCGTCAGCGACCGCTACACCGCGCACCTGTGTCGCATGATCGTCCGCAGCGTCGAGGGGGTGGCGTCAGAGGCCGCCGCCGGGCGCGCTGCCCGGGGCGCGAGCGACGTCGTGCTTTCGGGCGGTCCAGCGTAGAGCGCCGGGGAGCGCCGCCAGCAGCAGACCCAGCACCGCCAGCCCGAGCTGCAGGAGGAGGATGCGCACCAGCGGCACGCCGCGGTCGCCGATCGCCACCATCTCCCGGCACGCCAGGAATGCCAAGCCGGTGAACAGCACGGTCCCCAGTAGCCACCACCGGGTGTTCGGGCGCCGGTTCGAGAACGACACCAGCAGCGTCACCTGCACGAGCCACATCGCGACGAAGGCGCCGAAGACCACCCAGAACACGATGTCGGCGGCAGCGTCGTAGGTCGCATCCGCCCGCGTGTCGTCCACGGCGCGGATGGCGGTGACGATCTCGGGAAGCTGCTGCTGGCGGATGATGAAGAGGTACACCACCGCCACCGCTCCCGCGGCGAGTGAGAGTACCCACGCCAGCTGGCTGGCGCGCACCGACACCGGCGCGGGCTTCTTCACGAGCACCGGCGCCGCCGCTTTGTCGGCAAGGGAAGGGCGCGCAGGGGCCGCGCGCCCTTCCCCCGAGGGCTCCGAAGCGGCGCCCGTGCGCCCGACGTCGTTGTCGGGCTCCGGGCGCCGTTCGAGATCAGAAGTCGTCATCGGCGGTGTCGGCGAGGACGGGAGTCTCGGACGAGTCGAACACGCTCGTCGCATCGTTGTCGACCGGAGCCTCGGTGTAGCCGGCCGCGCTGTCTTCGTAGGCGTCGGCGGCGGGCTCGGGAACCGTCTCGGGAGTGGTCTCGGGAGTGGTCGTCTGATTCGCGGAATCGGTCACCGCGATCGTGACGGGAGCATCCGTCGTCGTCGTGGTGTCGGTCGTCTCGTTGTACGAGTCGGTCGCGGTGTTCTCGGTCACCTCGCCGTCGATCACGACGTCGTCGCCCGCGCCGATCGTCGTCGACTGGTCGATGTCGTTGTCCACCGTGGCGTCGTCGCCGGCGGCCATCGACTCGTCTCCGGATGCCACGACGGCCTCCTGGTCGAACACCTGCGTGACATCGCCCATCGCCCAGATGTTCTGGTTGACCGACTGGTCCACGACGGTGTCCCGGTCGTCGACCATCGTGAAATTGCGGGTGATCTCCGTGATCTCGCGGACGACGGGCCGGGCGTCGGGGGGTGCCGGGCGGGGGATCGCGATCGCGGCGACCTCCGGGCGCTCGGCGATGATCGGGGCGACGGCGCACACGTCGGCGGCGCTGGCGTTGCCGAGCCCCCGATGAGCCAGCGTCCCTTCCGGGTCGTCCTGGAACTCCGCGGCAGCCGCAGGGTCTCGCAGCAGGCTCAGGATGAATTCGATCAGAGCATCGGCGATCGTCGCCAGCGTCATGCTCACGGCCGTCTCCTTCCCGTGTCGGTGCCTCCGACGGTATTGCGTCCTCGAGCTCCCCGCGTCGGGGACTCTCCCCCCTCCCCGTGCGGGGTAGTAGGGGGTGCGGAGGGGAGGGTGCGGGGAGTCATGGGGTGCTCACGCTCTCTCGACCCGCCGCGACGGCCGCAGATCGCCGGGGATCGTCGCGTCCTCCAGCACGAGCCGGAGCTTGGCGATCAGGTCCGAGCGCGACGTGGCCTCGAGGCGCCGACGGATGCGGGCGATGTGATGTTCGGCGGTGCGGGGCGAGATGAAGATCGACTCGCCGATCTCGGCGTAGGTCTTGCCCTGCACGACGAGTGCCGCCACCTCCCGCTCGCGCGCGCTCAGCACCTCCGCGCCCCGCGCGGACGGCCCCGCCTCCGGCACCGGCCCCACCGGCGGGTCCAGCACCTCCCGCGGGTGCAGATGCCGCGCGCAGGCGAGCAGTCGTGCGATGGCCCGGCGGTCGTCGGTGCGCCCCGCGCCATGGCCCGCGAGGCGGGCACCGTCCCACGCCAAGCCCACCGACGCGAGCCCGAGAGCGGCGTGCTCGATCGCGTCGACGTCGACCTTGCCCGTGAGGACCTCGGTCCATACCCGGCCCGCCTGGGCCATCGTCGCGGCCAGCCGGGTGTGCGGTGCGGCGCTCAGCAGCGCGCGGGCGTGCGGTCGGAGGTCGTGCGGGCGGTTGAGGTGGATGCTGCAGTGCAAGCCCGCCCAGTGCAGATGGCTCGACCACACCGGCGGGTCGCCGAGCCGCGCGAGTGCGGCGGCAGCGTCGTCCAGATGCGGCTGCACGCGGTCCATGTCGCCCAGGCGAGCGGCACTGACGGCGAACTCGGCGAGCGGGATGAGCGAGTACACGTCGAAGCGCGCGCGGAGGATGCTCTCGCGCGCCCGACGCCACACCGGCGGCAGCGCCGACGGGTCGGCGTATCGACGCGTGAGCGCGATGGCCACCGCATCCGCGAGGACCCGCTCGCGCGCGGGAGTCGTCGTCGCGACCCCCGCGGCCCGGAGTGCCGCCTCCGCGTCGTGGGGCCGCTCGCGCTGCACCGCCACCCACGCCTGCCACAGCAGCAGCCGCTGCTGTGCCCATGCGCCGCCGTGGCGGGAGCGCACGGCGTCGGAGATGACGTTCGCGGCGACGTGAAGGTCGCCGAGCGAGAGCGCGGCGACGGTGGCGAGGACGGCGGGGATCTCCGGGACCGGGGCGTCGCAGCCGGATGCGGTGTACATCTCGGTGGCACGGACGAGGTCGCTCAGGCATGTCGGCACGCGGGTGCCGAGCGTCGTACGCAGGCCCCGCACGAGCAGCTCCTGCGCCACGACGAGCGTGGACGGCAGAGCCCGCGCCGGCGGGGCGGCGTCGAGCTCGACCAGGCGCTCGGCGTCGCCGGCCCCGACGGCGGCGATCGTCCCCGCCGCGACGAGGTCGGGGGAGGGGACATCGGCGCGGGTGAAGACCGCAGAGCTCATCGGCAGGTCGGCCCGCGCCGCCCAGACCGCACCCGTGATGGCGGTCGCCGTCGGAAACGACGGATGCGCCGGGCCGACGGCGGCGCGGTCGAGGATCGCGCCGGCGGTGTCGACCTCGCCGGCGTTCCATGCCGCCCGCGCGCGCCGCGTCGCCACTGCCAGCCCGTCGGCGCCCGCCTCGCCGGCCGCGCGGAACAGCTCGTCGGCGCGGCGGGGGTCGCGCCCCAGTGCAGCGTCCCCGTCCAGGAGCAGAGCGGTGGCCAGCCGCGGGTCGGAGAACCCGCTGAGCAGTCGCCGCATCTCCGCGTCGGGAGGGAGCCGTCCGGGGGTGGCGTACAGCTCGAAGAGGCGGTCGACGGAGATCGTGGCCCGCACGGCATCGCGGACGACCGGCGCCGGGTGGCCGTTGCGCATCAGAAGCCCGCGCGCGTGGCCGGCCAGTGCCCAGTGCGCGTCCTCGTCGAGCGGCAGCGTGCCCGGCGACAGGCACAGCGTCTCGATCGCGGCCAGGAGCGGCGGCTCGAGGCTCGCGATGCGGTGGGCGATGAGATCACGAAGCTCCTCTCGGAGAGCCGGATGGCCCGACTCGTCCTCGCAGTCCTGCTCGTGCACGACGAGCGCCTCGCCGACGAGCCAGGCGAGGTGACCGGCGAGCTCCAGGATGTCGTCGATGCAGCGGGGCGCCCAGAAGCGCCCGCTTCCCGCACAGGCGTCCAGCACGTCGACGCGCGTGACATGACCGAGCACGAGGGGCGGGTGAGCCTTCTCGAGGGAGGTGGCGAGCTCGCGCACCGGATCGGGGAGCGGCCACGGCGCCGAGGCAACCACGACACCGGCACCGGGCGTCTGCACCCGTCGAGCGAGCGCGGCGATGAGCTCGCCCGCGCTCGTATGCACGTCGTCGGCGAGCACGACGGCCTCCGCGGGCGCCGCGTCGACGGTGGCTGCGGCATCCGCGGTCACCACGGGTCGCCCGTCACGGCCGAGCCGCCGCGCGATCTCGCGCAGCACGCGGCTGCGGCCGGAGCCCGCGGGGCCGACCACGAGGACCCGCGGTGCGGCCGGTTCACGGGACAGTGCGTCGAGGTGATTGCGCACGGGCCGCGGGAGGAGGAGGGGAGAGGCGCCGAGGGCGCCGGCGCTTGCAGGCGCGGAAGGATTCGCCATGATCGCGACGCGTCAGACGGCGGGGGTTTCCGAGGGCGGAGGTGACGGGTCTCCGGCAGGTGTCGGCCCCGGATCGGAAGGGGCGGGGTCCGGCGTCGGGTCCGGGTCCGCCGGGACGGGGTCGGGCGACGCCGTCGGGTCTGGCGAGGGGTCGGGCGAGGGCGTCGGTTCGGGGGCTTCCGGGTCGGGGTCGGGGTCGGGGTCGACCGGCACCGGATCCACCGGGGCAGGGGAGGGCGTCGACGTGCCCTGACCTGAGGGACCGGGATCCCGGGGCGCCGGAACCGATCCGGCCGGACTGCCCGCCGGCGTCGACCCGTCCGCTCCGGTCTGGGCCGCCGGCGCGGTCGTGCCCGTGCCGGGGGCTTCGTCGCCCGGGGTCGTGCTCGCCGGCGGGGAGACGCCCGGCGCCTTTCCCGGCCCCCGAGGTGCCGTCCCCGCATCCGTGTCCTGCGGCGCACCCCCCGACGGCGTCTCCGCCGCGGGGGTCGAGGCGGTCGATGTGTCAGAGCCTGCCGCATCCGACGTGCCGTCCGCGACGGGGGCGGCGGTCATCGCCGCGCGCTCCGTGGCGCTCACCATGCCCATACCGAGGGTGGGGGCGACGGCCAGCGCGGTGGCGGTGGCGAGCACGGTGAAACCCGCGGCCGCCCAAGCGGTACGCGGGGCTCGACGGAACCAGCGGTGAGGGGCGACCGCGTTCCGGGGAGCATCCACGAGCGCGAGAGCGGCCGGGGCCTCCTCCGAGCTCGCCGAAGCGCCCTCGGAAGCGAGAGAGAGTGCGGCGGCCGCGTCGGCGGCGGCGCGCGCGGCACCCAGGGCGATGATGGCCTTCGGATCGGCGTCGATGGCGATCGGCCGGTCGAAGCGCTCGGAGAGCAGCTGGGCGACCCGCGGGATGCGGGAAGAACCACCCGTGAGCAGGATCGCCCCCAGGTCCGCCGGGGCGACGGCGGCGTCCGCGAGCGCCGTCTCGAAGGCCTCGAGCGTTCGTTCGAGGTCGTCGGCGATCATCGCCTCGAACTCGTCGCGGCTGATGCGCACGGCCGTCTGCTGGCCCGCCGCCAGCACCGGGATGATCGCCTCGGAGTCGAACGACAGCGACTCCTTCGCCTCGACGCACTCCCGTCGCAGCGCCGCGAGCGCGACGCGCCCGGCCGGCTCGCCGACGAGTGCGACGGCGTCGATGTGCGCGGTGCGCAGCACGTGGCGCAGCATCGTGTCGTCGAAATCCGCGCCGCCCAGGTCTGCCAGGCCCGACGGTGCCCCGGCCGCACGGACCACGCCGTCTTTCCCCGCCCGCAGCACGACGGCGTCGAACGTGCCACCGCCGAAGTCGTAGATCGCCAGCGCCTCGCCTTCGGCCAGCGGATGCGACGCGGCGTAGTGCCGTGCGGCCGCCTCGGGCTCGGTGAGGATCTCCACGTTCCGCCAGCCGTGCTCGGCCAGCGCCGCACGGACGACGTCCGCGCGGTACTCGCCCCACGTGGCCGGGATCGTGACGGCGAGACGGGCCGGTGTGTCGCCCTCCCGCTCGACGACCGCGCGTGCCGTCCAGTCCACCATGCGCGCGTAGAGCTCCTCGGGCGAGAAGGCCCGATCGGCCGCGAGGATCGGCACGTCGTCGCCGATCCTGCGCTTGAACTCGCGGATCAGCCTCTCAGGGTGCGTGCCCCCGCGCCGCTCGGCCGCGTCGCCGAACAGCAGATCGCCGTCGGCTGCGAAGGCGACGGTGGGTGCGTTGTCACAGGCGCGACCGAGCGGAAAGGCGGTCGCCAGGAGACTGCCGTCCGGTGCGGATCTCGCCGTCGCCGCCGACGTGCGCGTGGTGCCGATGTCGATCGCCAGGAAATACGGAGCATTCATCTCTTCCCCCCGGCACGAGGGGGTCCCGGGAGAGGATCCGTGCTCGCGCCGCACGTTTCATCGGGAAGGCGTGGGTGCATCCCCAATGATGTCCCAGCGTCGGTCCGTGCCCCTGTCGAGCCGACGTCGTGATCGGATTCTGGCACAGAGCGCAGGGGATGGAAAGGGCCCTCCGTGCAGCCCTGCCGGGGAGAGCTGCGGACGACGCCCGGTTGGCACTCGCGTTGCATGAGTGCCAGCGTTTCCCTACACTGGCGTTAGCACTCTCCTCGTGTGGGTGCTAACGAGTCTTCCGTACCGAAGCGTTCAGAAAGAAGAGGTAGACCGTGTCGGTTTCCATCAAGCCGCTCGAGGACCGCATCGTCATCCAGCAGGTCGAGGCTGAGCAGACCACCTCCAGTGGTCTCGTCATTCCCGACACCGCGAAGGAGAAGCCCCAGGAGGGCGAGGTCGTGGCCGTGGGCCCCGGCCGCATCGACGACAACGGCAACCGCGTTCCGCTCGACGTCGCCGTGGGCGACCGCGTCATCTACAGCAAGTACGGCGGCACCGAGGTCAAGTTCGGCGCCGACGAGTACCTTGTGCTCTCGGCCCGCGACGTGCTCGCGGTCGTCGTCCGCTGACGCGCGACGCTTCCCGCTCCAGGCCCCGGATGCTTCGGCATCCGGGGCCTTCGCGTTGCCCGTCGGCCCGCGCATTCGCGTCGCCGGAGCGGGAGGCCGGGCGACATAGAGTAGTGCGGTGAGTCGGTCCGTGCGCAGTCCCTCCGCCGCATCCGAACCGGGTGAGGCGCGCACGCGGCTGGTCGGCGGCGGATACGCGTTCCTGTCCTACCTGCTGTGGGGCTTCCTTCCGCTGTACTTCGTGGCGCTGGCGCCGACGGGGGCGTGGGAGCTCGTCGCCTGGCGCATCGCGCTGTCGCTGGTGTTCTGCATCCTGCTGCTGGCCGTCACGCGCGCCTGGCGCCCCTTCCTCGCGATCGTGCGTCAGCCGCGCCTGCTCGGCTGGACGGCGCTGGCCGGAGTGCTCATCTACGGAAACTGGATGATCTTCGTCCTCGCGGCGTTGTCGGGCCACGTCGTGGAGACGAGCCTCGGGTACTTCATCAATCCGATCGTCACGGTGGTGCTGGGAGTCGTGGTGCTCCGTGAGCGCGTGCGCGCCGTGCAGTGGATCGCGCTCGGCATCGCCGCTGCGGCGGTCGTCGTGATCGTCGTCGGCTACCGCGCCTTCCCCTGGGTCGCTCTGGGGCTGGCGTTCTCTTTCGGCCTCTACGGACTGGTCAAGAAGCAGATCGGCCCCGCCGTCGACGCGGTGAGCGGACTGACCCTCGAGTCGGCGTGGCTCCTGCCCGTCGCGATCGTGCAGCTCGCGCTCGTCGGTGCCACCTCGGGGCTGACGCTGTTCTCCGCGGGTCCCGGGCACGCCGCGCTGCTGCTGCTGGCCGGGGTCGCCACCGCGACGCCGTTGCTGCTGTTCGCGGCGGGCTCGCGACGGGTGCCGCTGACCGTCATGGGGATGCTGCAGTTCGTCGCGCCCATCCTGCAATTCGCGGCCGGTGTGTGGGTGCTGGGGGAGCCGATGCCGCTCGAGCGGTGGATCGGCTTCGGTCTGGTCTGGATCTCGCTCACCGTGCTGACCGTCGACTCCGTTCTCGCCGCCCGGCGCGGGCGCGCGGAGGCGTCGGACATAGCCGATCTGACCTGACGCGAAGGGCGGCGGCATCCGCGCTCCGCCCCGTGATCGCGCGCATGGCATCGCTTCCAGATAACGATTGGGTCGCGTTACAGATCGTTAACGAACGGCAATACTGAGGACGCATCCTGCGCATTAGTGTGAGGGCACTGGGTCGGCGCCCGAGCGGGCCCGCAGTTCATACACAGCAAGGAGCAACATGAGCGTTTTCACACGTTCGCGTGCCGGCAAGGTCCTCGGCGGTATCGCCGTGGTCGGTGTCAGCGCACTCTTCCTGGCCGGGTGTTCCGGTGGCGGCGGCGATGCCGCTGAGACCGGTGGCTCGTCGGAGGTGGGTGGCGAGCTCGATCTGAAGATCGGCACGGCGCTTCCCCAGACCGGCACCCTGGCCTTCCTCGGCCCGCCCGAAGAGGCGGGCGTCGCCTACGCGACGTCGCAGATCAACGAGATCTCGGACGAGACCGGCCTGACCCTCGAGGTCACCTACGGCGACTCGGGCGACACCGACAACAAGGCCTACGAGACGGAGATCCCGCGCCTGCTGGGCGAGGACGTCTCGGCGATCATCGGCGCGGCGTCATCGGGCACGTCGCTGCAGTTCATCGACCAGGTCGTCGGCGCCGGCGTCATCCAGTTCTCCCCGGCGAACACGTCCGACGCGTTCACCACGTACGAGGACAACGGCCTCTACTTCCGCACCGCGCCCTCGGACGTGCTGCAGGGCGAGGTGCTCGGAAACCTCATCGCTGAGGACGGCGCGCAGACCCTCGGTCTGATCGTGCTGAACGACTCCTACGGCACCGGGCTCGCCAAGTACGTCTCCGAGGCGTTCGAGGCCGCCGGTGGCGAGGTCGTCGCGGAGACCACCTACAACACCGGTGACACCACGTTCGACGCCCAGATCAGCGAGGTCCTGGCGGCCGACCCCGACGCGATCGCGCTGATCACGTTCGACGAGGTCTCCACGATCCTGCCGAGCCTGTTCGGACAGTTCCCCGCCGAAGGCCTGTACTTCGTCGACGGCAACCTGAAGAACTTCGGCGACGCGTTCCCGGCCGGCTCCCTCACGGGCGCCAAGGGCACGCTCCCCGGTCTGTCGATCGACTCGATCTCGGACTTCACGGGCGAGCTCGACGCGTTCCTCGAGGCCGAGGGCACCCCGGCGCTGGAGGACTACAGCTACGCTGCCGAGTCCTACGACGCGACGATCCTGCTCGCGCTGGCGTCGCTTGCCGCCGGCTCGACCGACTCCGAGGCGATCGCCGAAAAGCTGATCGAGGTCTCCGGCGGAGCCGGTGACGGCGAGACCTGCGACTCGTACCAGGCCTGCGCCGACATCATCCTCGGTGGCGGAACGGCCGACTACGACGGCATCTCGGGTCCGATCACGTTCGACGAGGTCGGCGACCCGACCGAGGCGTCGATCGGCATCTACCAGTTCGGCGAGGACAACAACTACGCCGCATACGAAGGCTGATCGCAGCATCCACGCGAAGGGCCCCGGTCTTCGGACCGGGGCCCTTCCCGTTGCCCGGGCCGGCTCGGGTGGCAGCCGCGGTCGGCCTGGCACGGCGGACAACATTCCGGACCAATCCGCGGATACGCGCCGCTCGGCGGGGCCGCAGCGGCAGGGGCGGGATCGATCCGGAATGTTGTCCGCGCCCCACTCTTCCTCCCCAGGCCCCGCGCGGCGGCGGGTATCCCCAGGATGGCTTCCGCCAGGGCGTCGTCCCGTCCGAGCATCGGCAGGCTGCGGGGATGCTCATGCGCCCGGACCAGGCCTACTTCCACGCCGACCTCAAGAGCTGGGGACTGTCACAAGGGCGGATAACCGAACTGGTGCGCTCGAATGACCTGCTGCGTCCGCGACAGGGCGTCTACTTGCACCCGGCGTCCTCGGCCGAGGTGGTGGATGCCGCTCGCATCGGCGGCCTCGTGGGGTGCACAACGGTGCTGCGCGAGTACGGGGTGTTCGTGCTCGACCGCGCGGTGACCCACGTGCATGTGCCGACCCACGCGACGAGACTGCGAACGCCGAAGGAGGCGCGCATCCACTGGGCTCCGCTTCACCGCCCACCCGACAGCCGGCACATGCGGGTGGGAACCTTCGACGCGCTCCTGCAGGCGCTCATCTGCCAGGCTCCGCGTGCGGCCATCGCCACGCTCGACAGCGCATTGCACCTGGGTGTGGTGGACGAGCGCGACCTGGACGAGTTGTTCGCGGTACTCCCGCGACGTCGCCGGGTGCTGCGCGGGCTGATCCATGGGCGGGCGGAGTCGGGCTCGGAGACCTTCGTCCGCTTGCTGCTGCGCACGCTCGATCTGTCGTTCGAGTGCCAAGTCTGGATCGCCGGCGTCGGACGTGTGGACTTCCTGGTGGCGGGGTGGCTCGTCATCGAGTGCGACAGCAGAGCTTTCCACGACGGATGGGAGGCACACGTCGCCGATCGTCGCCGCGACATCCTGATCGCCGAACGTGGATACGCCTGCATCCGCCCGATCGCGGCCGACATCTTCGCGGACACCGCTCCGCTCGGCCGCGCTATCGTCGCGATGCTCGAGCGGCTCGGCCCGCGGACGGACAACATTCCGGATGCATCGGCCTCTGCGCCGCGCCGGGCCCGTCCGGCGGCAGAACGAAGTGGATCGGTCCGGAATGTTGTCCGCTGACATGGATACGCGGCGAACTGTCACGCGAACCCGCCGAGGCCGAAGGGGGATGCCGAGCGGCATGCCACCCTAGCGGGCGCCGCTACTGGCCGAGGGTGCCGAGGTAGAGCTCGGTGACCTTGGGGTCGTTCAGCAGCTCGCGGCCCGTGCCGGTGTAGGCGTCGCGACCCTGATCCAGGACGTATCCCCGGTCGCAGATCTGCAGGCAGCGCCGCGCGTTCTGCTCGACCATGATGCACGTCACGCCGGCCTTGTTGATCTCCGAGACCCGGATGAACGCCTCGTCCTGGCGCACGGGCGACAGGCCCGCCGACGGCTCGTCCAGCAGCAGCACCTTCGGGTCCATCATGAGCGCCCGGCTCATCGCGACCATCTGGCGCTCACCGCCCGACAGCGACCCGGCGCGCTGCTTGAGGCGCTTGCCGAGCTCCGCGAAGATGCCGGTGACGAACTCGAGGCGGTCCCTGTAGATCTTGGGGTTCTGGTACAGCCCCATCTGCAGGTTCTCTTCGATCGTCAGGCTCGGGAAGACGTTGTTGGTCTGGGGGATGAACCCCACGCCGCGTCCGACCAGCTTGTTGGCCTTCAGCCCGGTGATCTCCTCGCCCTCCAGCAGCACCTGCCCGGAGCGGATGTTGACCTGTCCGAAGATCGCCTTCAGGAGCGTCGACTTTCCCGCGCCGTTGGGACCGATGATGCCGATCAGCTCGCCCTGGTACGCCGTGAGGGAGCAGCCGTTGAGGATGTTGACACCCGGCAGGTAGCCCGCGTGCACGTCGTCGACGAAGACGACTGCGGTGTCGGTGGCGACGGTGCTCATGAGCGGTTCTCCTCGTCTTCGGCCACGCCCTCGTCCACGAGGACGGCGGCGCTGGCGCTCTCGGATGCCGCGGCATCCGTCGTCGGGTCGGCGTGCACCACGTCGATGCGCCCGGTGACGACCCCGAGGTCGAGCTCCTGGTGCGCACCGAGGTAGGCGTCGATGACCGCCGGGTCCTTCATCACCGAGGTGGGGTCGCCTTCGGCGACGATCCGTCCCTCGGCCATGACGACGACCCAGTCGGCGATGTGGCGGACCATGTGCATGTCGTGCTCGACGAAGAGCACGGTCATGCCGAGATCCTTGAGGTCGAGGATGTGGTCCAGCAGCGACTGGGTCAGCGCCGGGTTCACCCCGGCCATCGGCTCGTCGAGCATGACGAGCTTCGGCTCGGTCATGAGCGAGCGGGCCATCTCGAGGAGCTTGCGCTGCCCGCCCGAGAGCGACGCGGCGAAGTCGTCCTCCTTGGCGTCGAGCTTGAACTTCTGCAGCAGCTCGTGGGCGCGCTCCTCGATGGCAGCGTCCTGACCGCGCCAGGCGGCGGGGATGAGGCTCTGCCAGAACCGCTCTCCGCGCTGTCCGGTGGCCCCCAGCTTCATGTTCTCCATGACGGTGAGGAGCCCCAGCGCCTTGGTCAGCTGGAACGTGCGCACGAGGCCCATGCGGGCGACCTTGTAGGCAGGGATCCCCGACAGCGACTTGCCCTCGAACGTCCAGGTGCCGGAGTTGGGCTTGTCGAAGCCGGTCAGCAGGTTGAACAGCGTCGTCTTGCCGGCACCGTTGGGCCCGATGAGGGCCGTGATGGCGCCCCGGGGGATCTCCAGGTGCGCGACATCGACCGCGTTCACGCCGCCGAACGAGCGGGTGATGCCGTCGGCGACGATGATCGGGTCGACCTTCTTCACGCCGGGGGTGGCCTCGCCGACGTGGAGGCCGGTGGCCTTCGCGCGGGGGACCGGCGATGCGGGCGGGGCTGCCTCGTAGGCGTCGCCGGATGCTGCGTTATCGGACAAAGGTCAGCTCCTTCTTGTTGCCCAGGAGGCCCTGCGGCATGAAGATCACGAGCAGCATGAGCGCCACGCCCACGAGGATGAAGCGGAGCGTCCCCGCCTGGATCTGCGACATGAACGGCAGCACCCCGGCCTCGACGAGCGCGGGCAGGATGTTGGAGAGGAACGTCTGCAGCACCCAGAAGATGAGGGAGCCCAGGAGCGGTCCGAAGACCGTCGCCGCGCCTCCGAGGAGGAGCGCCGTCCAGACGAAGAACGTCAGCGACGTGACGTAGACGCCGGGGCTCACCGCCGAGGGGAGGGCGTAGACGATACCGCCGGCCGCGGCGAGCACGCCGCCGAGCACGAGCGACTGCATCTTGTACGCGAAGACGTTCTTACCGAGCGAGCGCACGGCGTCCTCGTCTTCGCGGATGCCCTTGAGGACACGGCCCCAGGGACTGCGCATCAGCATCCACACCACCAGCACCGCGAACGCGAGCGTCAGAAGGCCCATGATGCGGACCCACCAGCCGTTCTCGTTGTACGTCCACGGGCCGAGACCGTACGTGCCGTCGGGCAGCGGATTGGAGGCGCGGAAGCTCGTGTGGTACCCGCTCAGCCCGTCGGCCGATCCGGTGAACTCGTCGAACGCGGTGGTGAGGAACAGCAGGCGAACGACCTCGGCGGCCGCGATCGTGACGATCGCGAGGTAGTCGCCGCGCAGGCGCAGCGTCGGGATGCCGAGGATGAGGGCGAACACCGCCGCGGCGGCCAGGCCGATCAGCGCGCCGGCCCACCAGGGGAGTCCGAACGTGAGGATCGAGATGGCGTAGCCGTACGCACCGATGGCCATGAAGCCGGCGATGCCCATGTTGATCAGGCCGGCGTATCCGAAGTGCACCGCGAGGCCGAGAGCGGCCAGAGCGTAACCGATCGTGGCCGGGCTCAGGATCGAGGATGCGGTGTTGGAGAGGATGGGAAGGAAGTCCATTTTGCGCGCCTAACCTATTCTCTCGCGCCGACCGAGGATGCCCTGCGGTCGGAACAGCAGGATGACGATGAGGATGAACAGCGCCACGGCGTACTTGAGGTCGGACGGGATGCCGAAGAGCGTGGACACCTCGACCAGGAGGCCCACGATGATCGATCCGATCAGCGCACCGTAGGCCGTGCCGAGACCACCGAGGGTCACCGCCGCGAACATGAGCAGCAGCACCTGCGCGCCCATGTCCCACTTGATACCGGGGCGGTAGTAGGCGTATAGGATGCCGGCGAGAGCCGCCATGGCGCCGGAGACGATCCACACCACGCGCACGACGAAGTCGACGTCGATTCCGGATGCCGCCGCCAGCGACGGGTTGTCCGAGATGGCACGCGTGGCCTTGCCCAGACGCGACTTCGTCAGCCACAGGGCGAAGGCGACGATGACCGCGATCGAGATCCCGATCGACGCCATGTCGATGACGCTCAGCTGCACGACCCCGAAGAGCGGGATCTTGGGGGCGCTGGCGTACGGCAGCTGGCTCGTGCCGCCGCCGATGAAGAACTGGTAGAGGTATCGCAGGGTCAGCGAAAGGCCGATGCTGACGATCATCAGCTGCACCACGCCGACGCGGCGCCTGCGCAGCGGTCGCCACAGGACCATGTCCATCACGAGGCCGAGGACGGCTCCGAGGAGGACGGCCGCCGGGTAGCCGAGCCACCAGGGGAGGGACAGTGAGGCGGGCCCGACGAGGAACAGCGCCGCGACAGCGCCGAAGGTGACCATCTCGCCGTGGGCGAAGTTCGAGATGCCGGTCGTGCCGAACACGAGCGAGAGCCCGACGGCGGCCAGCGCCAGCATCAGTCCGAAGCTGAGGCCCTGCACGACGCGCTGGACCAGCTGGTCGGCGAAGCTTGTGACGTTGCGCTCGCCTTCACCGATGAAGAAGTTCACGGTCACGCGCCCGCCCGCTCCGACCTCGACGTCCTTGACGTTCGGGGTGTCGTCCTCGGGGTCGACGACCGCGATGCCCTCGGGGAGGCTGGACTCGTCGAGGGTGATGGAGTACTCGTCGCGCTCGGGCACGCTCACGCGCCATTGGCCGTCGGCATCCGTCTCCACCTCCTGCTCGCCGCCGGGACCGTCGACGGTCAGGACCACGCCCTCCAGCGGCTCGCCGTCCAGTTGCACGTTGCCGCTGATGCGGTACGGATCGCCCTCCGCCGCGACGGCGGGCGCCGCCCCGACGAAGACGCCGATGAGCGTCAGAAGGAGCGCGAACAGTGCTGGGAGCGTTCCCGCGCGTGTTCGACGCGCCGCAGTGGTCGTGGGACTCACAGATCCTCCAGTCGGCGGCAGCCGATTGCTTCGTGTCGTATCGACGGTGATGAACGACGGTACGAGCGTAATGTGTCGGTCGTGTTTCGCCCACCCGACGGATGTGACGTGTGACCGGATCGGAATATTACGCACATCGCGAGGCGAACGCGCACTTGAGAGGACAATTCGCTCCCTCCAGCCGCCGATTCGGGTACTCGAGGCGGGAACAATCCGTCCTCCCGCCGACTTAGAATCGAGTACGGCGCGGGTGCGCGCGCCGGCCGTCGTCGTCACTTGAGCAACGCGCCGCGTGCGCAGGAGAAACATGGAGAATCACGACCCCTTCGGCTTCGTCGGTCTGACCTACGACGATGTCCTCCTCCTCCCCGGACACACCGACGTCATCCCGAGCGAGGCCGATACGTCCTCGCGCGTGACGCGGCGCATCACGGTGGCGACGCCGCTGCTGTCGGCGGCCATGGACACGGTGACGGAGGCGCGCCTGGCGATCGCCATCGCGCGCGAAGGCGGCCTCGGCATCCTGCATCGCAACGCCTCCATCGAGGAGCAGGCGTCGATGGTGGACCGGGTCAAGCGCAGCGAGTCGGGGATGATCACCGACCCGATCACCACGACGCCCGACGCGTCGATCGAAGAGGTCGACGCGTTGTGCGCGCAGTACCGCATCTCGGGGCTTCCGGTCATCGACGAGGACGGGCGCCTCCTCGGCATCATCACGAACCGCGACATGCGGTTCGTCTCCGGCTTCGAGCGCCGCACCACGAAGGTGCGCGACGTCATGACCAGCGACGGCCTCATCACGGGTCGCGTCGGCATCGGCGCCAACGAGGTCATCGCCCTGTTCGCGCAGCACCGCGTCGAGAAGCTGCCGTTGATCGATGACGACGGCAAGCTCGCCGGTCTCATCACGATCAAGGACTTCGACAAGAGCGAGAAGTATCCGCTCGCCACGAAGGACGAGCACGGTCGGCTGCGCGTGGGCGCTGCGATCGGATTCTTCGGCGACGCGTGGGAGCGCGCCGAGGCCCTTCGCGACGCGGGGGTCGACGTGCTCGTCGTCGACACGGCCAACGGCCAGTCGGCGGGTGTCATCGACATGGTCCGCCGTCTCAAGGCCGATCCGACGTTCGCCCACATCGACGTCATCGGCGGCAACGTCGCCACCCGCGAGGGTGCTCAGGCGCTCGTCGACGCGGGGGCGGATGCTGTCAAGGTCGGTGTCGGGCCGGGCTCCATCTGCACCACGCGCATCGTCGCGGGCGTGGGCGTGCCGCAGATCACCGCGATCTGGGAGGCGTTCCAGGCCACGCGCGAGGCCGGCATCCCGGTGATCGCCGACGGCGGGCTGCAGTACTCCGGAGACATCGCGAAGGCGCTGGTCGCCGGTGCCGACACGGTCATGCTGGGCTCGCTTCTGGCCGGTACCGACGAGTCGCCGGGCGAGATCGTCTTCCAGGGTGGCAAGCAGTTCAAGCAGTACCGCGGCATGGGTTCGCTGGGGGCCCTCCAGACCCGCGGCAAGAAGACGTCGTACTCGAAGGACCGCTACTTCCAGGCCGACGTCCCCAACGACGACAAGCTGATCCCCGAGGGGATCGAGGGTCAGGTCGCGTACCGCGGCCCGCTGTCCGCCGTGGCGTACCAGCTGGTCGGCGGGCTCCGTCAGTCGATGTTCTACGTCGGCGCGCGCACGATCGACGAGCTGAAGGCCAAGGGCAGGTTCGTCCGCATCACCTCGGCGGGTCTCAAGGAGTCGCACCCCCACGACGTGCAGATCGTGGTCGAGGCCCCGAACTACAAGCGCTGACCGTCCCGCGCGTTCCGTCCCGCGAACCCACCGTTCTGCGCCGAATCCACCGGATATGCGCGGCAGATCGCGTAGGTTGGGCGCGATCGTGTGGGTTGGGCGGGCGGTGGATACGCTGAGCGCATGATCCGCCGCCGGTCACACCCCGACTCGACGCTGTCGACGCGGCGCCTGGAGGCCTACACCGACGGCGTCTTCGCGATCGCGGCGACGCTGCTCGTGCTCGACCTCACCGGGCGGTCGCTGGAAGGAGCCACGAGCGACGCTGCGCTCTGGGAAGCCCTCGGGGGCCTGGTCGGCCCGATCTTCACCTTCGCGCTGAGTTTCCTCCTCCTCAGCCTCATGTGGGTCACCCACGTGTCGCAGTTCGAGCACATCGCGCGGATCGACGGCGTCGGCATCTGGATCAACAATCTCCGGCTGCTGTTCATCGTGCTGGTGCCCTTCACCTCGTCCCTCCTGACCGAGTACTCCCAGTTCTTCGCCGGGAGGCTGCTGCTTCCGGCCAACTTCTTCCTCGCGATCGCGTGCTCGTGGCTGCAGTGGCAGTGGGCGACGCGTCAGCGGGAGACCATGATGCCCGACATCAGCGCCGCGCAGGCCGGCCGTTGGGGTCGCGGGTCGCTCAGCGCGTTGCTCATCTCGGGGGCGGTGCTCGTCGCCGCGCCCTGGCTCGGCTCCTTCGCGTTCCTGCTTTTCCTGCTCGACGGGCCACTCACGCGACTCCTCGGCGGCGGGCCGATGATGGAGGACGACGATCACCCCGCCGGCGACGCGGCGCCGCGATCCTGAGCGTCACCCCGCGGCGGCGAGTTCCGGCTGCGGCGCCGCATCCGCTCGAGGAATGCGGCCGCGGCCGGACGGGAGCGCGAGGGCGGCGAGGGACGCCGCGAACAGCACGGCCGCACCCGTGATCACGGCCGGGCGCGCCGCCTCGACGTAGACGTCCGGCCGTAGCTCGCCGCCGGCCCCCACGAAGATCGCCGTCATCACGGCGGTGCCCAGCGCCAGCCCGATCTCGCGCAGCGTCGAGTTGACGCCCGACGCCTTGGCGTGATCGGCGGTGGTGAGGGTCGCCAGCAGCGCGGTGGCGGAGGGGGCGAAGACCAGGCCCATGCCGATGCCGGCCAGCGCGAAGGGCACGATCAGCTGGGCGTACGCGACGTCGGTCGAGAGGATGGCCGCGATCCACGACAGCGCCGCGCCCTGCAGGACGAGACCGGACGTCAGGAGGGCGCGTGTGCCGACGCGCGGAGCCACGAGCCCGGCGAGCGGCGCGACGAACATCGGCGCGAGCGTCCACGGGATGGTCTGCACGGCGGCTTCGAGCGGCGAGGAGCCCTGGACGACCTGCATGTACTGGATGAGGATGAAGACCGCGCCGAAGGTGCCGAAGCTGAAGGCGAAGCCGACGATGTTCGTGACCGAGAAGGAGCGGTCGCGGAAGAGGCGCAGCGGCACCAGCGGGGCGACAGCGCGCCGCTGCCACAGGACGAAGGCGACCAGGAGCCCTCCGCCGGCGACCAGCTCCGCCACGACCGACGCCGAGGCCCAGCCGTCGTCGTTGCCGCGCACGATGGCGTGGACGAGCGCCAGCACCCCGAGCCCGGCGAGGACCGCTCCCGCGATGTCGATGCGTGCGCGCTCGCCGCGGTCGTTGCGCAGGGCCCACAGCGCGAACGGGATGGCGACGACGGCCACGGGGAGATTGATCCAGAAGATGGCCTGCCAGCTCCACCCCTCCATGACCGCACCGCCCACGAGCGGCCCCACGGCGACGCCGAGCCCCGACACCCCACCCCAGATGCCGATCGCCAGCGGCCGGCGCTCGGGCGCCACTCCGCCGGAGATGAGCGCGAGGGAGAGGGGAAGCACTCCGGCTGCTCCCAGCCCCTGCAGCGCGCGCGCCGCGATCAGCTGCCCGGGGTCAACGCTCAGTGCCGCCAGGGCCGATCCCACGGCGAACACCGCGATGCCGCCGACGAAGACGGTGCGACGCCCGAAGCGGTCACCGAGGGCAGCGGCCACCAGGATGAAACCCGCGAAGGCGAGCGTGTACGCGTTGACGAACCACTGCAGCTCGGTGACTCCCGCCCCGAGTTCGGTGTGCAGCACCGGGAGGGCGTTCGTCATCACGAGGTTGTCGAGCGTGGCCATGAACATCGGGATGGATGCCGCCGCGGTGACCACCGCGAAGGATCGGCCGCCCGGGGAGGGGGACTCTGCGGACACGACGACTCCTCATAAGTTGTAATCGACTGATAACTCCGTACCCCGCGACTGTAGTAATCGACTGATAACATGTCAACCATGACTCCGGACCCCGTCGCGGACGCTGCCCGACGCATGTCGTCGGACGAGCGACGCGAGCAGATCATCGAAGCCGCCATCGCCGTCTTCGGCGCCAAGGGTTACGTCGGAACGACGACCGACGACGTCGCGCGGGCTGCCGCGGTGTCCCAGCCCTATGTCGTGCGCCTGTTCGGCACGAAGGAGAAGCTCTTCCTCGCGGCGATCGGTGACGCCCTGGACCGCCTCTTCGCCGCCTTCGCCGCCGTGCCCCCCTCCGGCGACCAGGCGGAGCGGGCCCGCGCGATGGGCGCGGCGTACGTCGGCCTCCTCGAGGTGCGCGGCCTCCACCAGATCCTGTCGCACGCCTTCCTCCTGGGTGCCCACCCCGTCATCGGCCCGGCCGCGCGCGCCGGCTTCGCCCGCGTGTGGCGGTATCTGCTGGCGGAGGGGTTCCCCGCCGCCGACGCGCAGCAGTTCTTGGCGCAGGGCATGATGATCAACACGCTGATCGGGCTCCGCGTCGCTGAGGACTACGACAGCGACGATCAGATCAGGTCGCTGATGAATGAGTGCTTCGCCGCGAACGTCGACGTCGCGCTCGCGCAAGCCCCGAGGATCTCCGAACCGTGGTGATCGCCGCCGGTAGGCTGGAGCGGTGAGTATGGAGATCGAGCTCGGCCGCGCCAAGCGCGCCCGTCGCGCCTACACGTTCGACGACATCGCCGTCGTGCCGTCGCGGCGCACGCGCAACCCGGAGGACGTGTCGACCTCGTGGACCATCGACGCCTTCCCCTTCTCGATCCCGGTGCTCGGCGCCCCGATGGACAGCGTCGTGAGCCCCCGCACGGCCATCATGCTCGGTCAGCTCGGCGGCCTGGGCGTGCTCGACCTCGAGGGGCTGTGGACCCGCTACGACGACCCCGAGCCGCTGCTCGATGAGATCGCCCGGCTCGACGACGGCCAGGCGACCCGCCGGATGCAGGAGCTGTATGCCGAGCCGATCAAGCCCGAGCTCGTGCGCGATCGTCTCGAGGAGATCCGCGCGGGTGGCGTCACGGTCGCCGGTGCCCTCACGCCGCAGCGCACGCAGGAGCTCTATGAGACAGTCGTCGCCGCCGGCGTCGACCTGTTCGTCATCCGCGGCACCACGGTCTCGGCGGAGCACGTCTCGAGCGTCGCAGCGCCGCTGAACCTCAAGAAGTTCATCTACGACCTCGATGTGCCCGTGATCGTCGGAGGAGCGGGCACCTACACCGCCGCGCTGCACCTCATGCGCACCGGCGCGGCCGGCGTGCTCGTCGGATTCGGCGGCGGGGCGGCATCGACCACGCGCGCGACGCTGGGCCTTCACGCACCGATGGCCACGGCCGTCGCCGATGTGGCCGGCGCGCGCCGCGACTACCTCGACGAGTCGGGCGGACGCTACGTGCACGTCATCGCCGACGGCGGCGTCGGCACCTCCGGCGACATCGTCAAGGCGCTCGCGATGGGGGCGGATGCGGTGATGCTGGGTGTCGCGCTGGCTCGCGCCACCGACGCACCCGGCCGCGGATACCACTGGGGACCCGAGGCCCACCACCCTCAGCTGCCCCGCGGCCGCCGCGTGCACGTCGATCAGATCGGTCCGCTCGAGGAGATCCTCTACGGGCCCGCGCCGGTGTCGGACGGCACGGCGAACCTCATCGGGGCGCTGCGCAAATCCATGGCGACCACCGGCTATTCGGACTTGAAGGAGTTCCAGCGCGTCGAGGTGGTCGTCGCGCCGTACGGCCGCTGATGTCGGACGCCGACCCCTCGTCTCGTCGCTCCGCACCTCGCCCCGGGTCCGGGGACACCGCAGATCCTGCGGACGGTGAGCGGGCGCAGCGGGACGACGTGTTCCCGCCGACGCTCCGCGAGGTGATGCTGCGTCCGCGGTGGCTGGCGATGCTCGCCCTGTGCCTCGTCGTCGCCGGGGTCTTCGCGTGGCTCGGGCAGTGGCAGCTCGGGCGCGCGATCGACACGTCGCCGGCCCCGCCGGGCGCGACCGAGGTCGTGCGGCCGCTGCCGGAGGTGGCAGGTCCCGGCGAGTATCTTCCCGAGCCGCTCGTCGGCCAGAAGGTCGAGACCTCCGGCCGGTGGATCCCGGGCGACTTCGTGGTGGTGTCGCAGCGCTACAACGACGGCGTCGAAGGCTACTGGGTCACTGGTCAGCTGCGGCTGGACGATACCGCCACCCCGACCTCCCTCGCGGTCGCGGTGGGATGGGCCCCCGACCGCGAGAGCGCCGAGTCCGCGGCATCCGCCCTGTCCGAGGCGGCCGCCGACGCCCCCGATGACATCGTCGCTGTCACGGGGCGTCTCATCTCCGACGAAGGACCGGCCCTGCCTCCGGCCGGCGCCGATCCGCAGGAGATCACGCGGATGTCGCCCCCCGCCTTGCTCTCGCGCTGGCACGACATCGACGGCGTCGACGTGTACCGCCCGTATCTGGCGTCGACGGATGCCGCCGGCGACCTCGAGACGATCTCGTCGCCAGCGCCCGCCGAGGGGTCGAACGTCAACTGGCTCAACATCTTCTACGCCGTCGAGTGGGCCGTCTTCGCGGGCTTCGCGTTCTATCTCTGGTACCGCCTCGCCCGCGATGCGTGGGAGCGCGAGGTCGAGGAGCTCGACGACCCAGCGGTCTGATCCGCCGGCACGCGAAGGGTCGCAAACGGCGGCCCGGCGGCGCGTGGCTGCCGCGTGTCGCGACCCTTCACGGCCCCGGGCCGGGTCGGCGCGCGCTGAGGCCGCGACTAGACTGGGGGGCATGCCCGCTGCCCCGAAGCTCGCCTCTTTCCCGGCGATTCGCGGAGCGCTCACCTTCTACCAGATCTGCTCGATCATCACCGGCGTCGGGCTGCTCCTGCTCCTGACCGAGATGGTCCTGAAGTACACGCCCCTCCACGTCGAGCTGTTCGCCGGGGGGACGGGCGGGGCGCTGTGGTTCGCGGACGTCATCGCCGGACCGACGTGCGAGTGGTGGTCGCTCTTCCTGCCGATGACGAACGACTGCGAGATGGTCTCCACCGGCGACGGATTCAACATCTCGCTGTTCATCCTCGTCGCGCACGGCTGGTTCTACGTCGTGTACCTCGTCTCGTGCTTCCGGGTGTGGAGCCTGATGCGCTGGCCGTTCCGCCGCTTCCTGCTCCTCGCCCTCGGCGGCGTCGTGCCGTTCCTCTCCTTCTTCCTCGAGGCGGCCACCGCCCGGCGCGTGCGGGGTTACCTCGCCGAACGCGAGGCCGCCGCGGCATCCGCACCCGTTCCCGCTCCGGAAGGAACCCGTTGACCGAGCAGACAGAGACCTCTCAGCGGCCCGTCCTCGTCGTCGACTTCGGCGCGCAGTACGCGCAGCTGATCGCCCGTCGCGTGCGCGAGGCGGGCGTGTACAGCGAGATCGTGCCGCACACCGCCAGCGCCGAGGAGATCGCCGCGAGGAGCCCGGTGGGGATCATCCTCTCCGGCGGCCCCTCGTCGGTGTACGAGGAGGGCGCCCCGGCGCTCGACGCGGGTGTCTTCGACCTCGGCGTCCCGACCCTCGGCATCTGCTACGGCTTCCAGGTCATGGCGCAGGCGCTCGGCGGCGAGGTCGCGCACACCGGCCTTCGCGAATACGGGGCGACGGATGCGACGGTCGTCACCGAGGGGACTCTCCTGCAGGGTCAGCCGCCCGAGCAGAACGTGTGGATGAGCCACGGCGACCAGGTCGCCCGCGCGCCCGAGGGTTTCGACGTGCTCGCGCGCACCGCCGCCACCCCGGTCGCCGCGTTCGCGAACGACGCCCGCAAGCTCTACGGCGTGCAGTGGCACCCCGAGGTCAAGCACACCGATCACGGGCAGGCGGTGCTCGAGAACTTCCTCCACCGCGCCGCCGGGCTCCCGGCCGACTGGAACAGCGACAACGTCATCGCCGAGCAGGTCGAGAAGATCCGGGCGCAGGTCGGGTCCGGCCGGGTTCTCTCCGCGCTGTCGGGCGGGGTCGACTCCGCCGTGTCGACGGCGCTGGTGCACAAGGCGGTCGGCGATCAGCTGACGGCGGTGTTCATCGACCACGGCCTTCTGCGCAAGGGCGAGCGCGAGCAGGTGGAGAACGACTACGTCGCCTCGACCGGCGTGCGCCTCATCACCGTCGACGCGCGCGAGACCTTCCTGAACGCGCTCGCGGGAGTCCGCGATCCCGAGCAGAAGCGCAAGATCATCGGGCGCGAGTTCATCCGCGCGTTCGAGAAGGTGCAGCAGGACCTCGTGGCCGAGGCGGCCGCCGAGGGCGACCCCATCCGCTTCCTCGTGCAGGGGACGCTGTATCCGGATGTCGTCGAATCCGGCGGTGGCAGCGGGACGGCCAACATCAAGAGCCACCACAACGTCGGTGGGCTTCCCGAAGACCTGCAATTCGAGCTCGTCGAGCCGCTGCGCACCCTCTTCAAGGACGAGGTGCGGGCGATCGGTCGCGAGCTGGGCCTTCCCGAGGTGATCGTCTCCCGGCAGCCGTTTCCGGGGCCGGGCCTCGGCATCCGGATCGTGGGTGAGGTCACCGCTGACCGCCTCGAGATTCTGCGTGATGCCGACGCGATCGTCCGAGCCGAGCTGACCAAGGCGGGCCTGGACGCCGAGATCTGGCAGTGCCCCGTCGTGCTGCTGGCCGACGTGCGCTCGGTGGGTGTGCAGGGCGACGGCCGCACGTACGGACATCCGATCGTGCTGCGACCGGTCTCGAGCGAGGACGCGATGACCGCGGACTGGACGCGCCTGCCCTACGACGTGCTCTCGAAGATCTCCAACCGCATCACGAACGAGGTGCGCGAGGTCAACCGGGTCGTGCTCGATGTCACGTCGAAGCCGCCCGGGACCATCGAGTGGGAGTGAAACTCCCACTCGTGACGGGCGCTGTGTGGCACTCGGCCGCGTGAGCGGTCGAGGGGGAGTGAAACTCCCACTCGTGACGGGCGCTGTGTGGCACTCGGCCGCGTGAGCGGTCGAGGGGGAGTGAAACTCTCACTCGTGACGGGTGCTGTGTGGCAGTCGGCCGCGTGAGCGGTCGAGGAGGAGTGAAACTCCCACTCGTCAGACCGTGAGGACGACCTTTCCCGCCAGTCCGCGGCCCTCGAACACGCGATGGGCTCTCGCGATGTCGTCGAGGGTGATCGTCTCGTGGACGAGCGGGCGGATGTCGTGCGCCTCGACGAAGGCGGTGAGCGCGGCCAGCTGACCCGCGGGAGGCTCGCCCACGAAGGCGCGGATCCGCCGGGAGCCCTGGGCAGCCGAGAGCGCCACCGACGCCAGCGCCGCCGGGGACGCGAGGGCGACCGTCGCCATGCGGCCGCCCCGGCGCAGGGTTCGCTGCCACGCGGGAAGCTGCGTTCCCACCGTGTCGAAGACGGCGTCGGCCGGACCGACCTCCGACGGCGACGTCGAGGCGTAGTCGAAGACCTCGTGCGCGCCGAGCGCGCGAACGACCTCGACGTTGCGTTCGGAGGCCAGACCCACGACGCGGCCGCCCATCGTCGCCGCGATCGAGACCGCGGCGCTTCCCACGCCGCCGGACGCTCCTCGGATGACGACCCTCCCGCCAGGCTGTAGCCGCAGCGCGTCCCGCAGCGCCCGCAGCGCGGTGTAGCCGCTCACGACCAGGGCGGCGGCGGCAGTGTCGTCGAGCGACTCCGGCGCATGGGCCATGCGCCGGGCATCGACGATCGCGAACTCCGCGGCCAGCCCCGTCGGCTTCTTCATCCCCGCGGCGCCGGCGCGGATGGCCCAGACGCGCTCACCAGGCGCGAAGCCGGAGACGTCGGTCCCCACGCTTTCGATGCGACCGACGGCGTCCACACCGAGTCCCTGCGGGAAGGTCCTGCCGGTCACAAGACCCATCGCGCCCGCGCGGTGCGCGATGTCGACGGAGTTGACGCTGGATGCGGTGACGCGCAGAAGCACCTCTGCCGGGCCCGGGCGAGGGATCGGCGCGTCGACGATCTCGATCACGCCCTCGTCGCCGTATCGAGCGAACTGTGCCGTCTTCACATCTCTCCTGACGCCGTACGAAATGAAAGGGGTCTTCCACTTGTGCACACTAGCATCAAGTGGGGGAGGTCTTCCATTTGCTATCGTGGGGTTATGGCGCTTCGCATCGATGCGCGGGAGAACCGCGACCGGATCGTCGACGCCGCCGCGGAGCTGTTCGCCCGGCAGGGGCTGAGCGCGCCGATGTCGGAGATCGCCCGCCGCGCCGGAGTCGGGGCGGCGACGCTGTCCCGCCGATTCCCGACGAGGGACGCGCTCATCGACGCCGTGTTCGAGCGTCAGCTCGGCTGGTGGATGCACGCGATCGCCGAGCTGGAGCGCGCCCCGGACGCGTGGGCAGCCCTGTCGGATCTGCTCGAGCAGGCCTGTGTCGAGCAGGCTCGCGACCAGGTCTGCGCCGACCTCGTGGTGCGCGCCTTCTTCCAGGGCACGAGCTTCGAGGCGGAGAAGAGCGTGCTGCGCGCGACCGTGGAGCGCATCCTGGAGACCGCGAAGCGCGCCGGATCGGTGCGCGCCGACGTCGGGTGGGACGACATCGTGCTGCTCATGGAGGCGAACGCGGGGGCGGCCGATCTCGCGTCTTCGGCGCCGGAACTCGCGGCACGGCGTCTGGTCGGACACTTCCTGAGGTCGTTCGCCGCGGCGTGAAGAGCGCGGGGCGACGCCGGGCGGCCTGAGAGGATCGAGAGGTGACCGACTTTCCCGACGCGTGGTACATCGTGCTCTCGAGTCGGCTGATCCCCGACCTCGACGGCGGATACACGATCGCCACCCTCGCCCGCGCGCGGCAGATGGCCGACGCGGGCGTCGCGGGCGGGCAGGGGCCGCTGCTGCTGACGGTCGACCCGGCGCCGGCGGCGGACCACGCCGCGCACCGCGAGGAGTTCGTCCGTCGCGGCGCGCTGGCCGACGCCGCGCGCATGCGGAACCTGTTCGACGAGGCGGCCGACGGGAGCGGGGGAGCGGCGGCATGGCTGCGCGATGCCGCGCACGAGGGGGCGCCGCATCCGGAGTCGGAGTATCGCCGGGTGACGGATGCGGCGGGCCGGCCCGTCGTCGACCTGCCGGTGATCGCGGGAGACCCCGACTGGCACCTCTCGACCACCCCGATCGTGCTGCGGGATGCGCAGGGCGACGTCGCGGGCGTGCTCGACGGGTTTGGCGCGCTCTACCGTGCGTGGCTGGCGCATGTGGTGGCCGAACGGCGCGCCGTCGCGGAGCGTCCGGTCGTGGTCCTCGTCGAGTCGCGGCAGCTCGGTGAGCTCCTCGCCGGCTTCGACGACCCGCAGGTGCGGCTCGTGCATGCGATCCACACGATCCACCTCGAGCCGCCATTCACCCCGGATGCTCCGCTGAACAGCCTGTGGTCGCGATGGTTCGCCGTCGCCGACCGCTTCGACGCGATCCTGTGGCCGACGCCGTCGCAGCGGGCCGAGGTGACGGCGCGGTTCGGCGCGTTCGGCGGCTCGGTGGTCGCTCCGAACGGTGTCGCCGCCGCCGCATCCGTCGTCCCCGCCGCAGAACGGGACGGGAGGCGCGTGGTCATGCTCGGTCGGCTTGCGCCCGGAAAGCGCGTGGACGCCGCCATCCGCAGTTTCGCGCGCGTGCTCGACGCGGTGCCGGAGGCGCGGCTCGACGTCTACGGCGAAGGCGCCGATCGCGCGCGGCTGCAGACCCTCGTCGACGATCTGGGACTCGCAGGATCGGTGTGCCTTCGCGGCTCGACCGGCGACCCGGGCCCGGTGCTCGACGAGGCCGCGGTGTACCTGCAGACCTCGGCGTTCGAGGGGCAGGGCCTCGCGCTCGCCGAGGCGTTGGCCCGCGGATGCCCCGCCGTGGCGTTCGACGTGCGTTACGGGCCGCGCGACCTGCTCGCCGCCGGTGGCGGCCTCCTCGTCCCGGACGGGGATGAGGAGGCGCTCGCCGGCGCGCTGGTGCGGGTGCTCACCGACGCCGCGCTGCGCGAGCGTCTCGCGGGGGAGGCGGTCGCCGCATCCGCCGCGGTGTCTCCCCAACGCGCCATGGCCGCGCTCTCGGCCGCAGTATCGGACGCGCTCGCTCGCCCCTCGCGCCGGTCGGCGCGGTAGCGGCCGGCCGCGGTCGCGGACCCGCCGGCTCGCCCGGCCGGCGCGCCGCTCGCCCGCCCGTTCCGCGATTGGGCCGCGCGAGGCGCGGGTTTGGGGCGACCCATGTGCTTTGGGGCGACCGATGTGCGCCCCGAACCACATCCAGCGCCCCAAACCGCGGCGTGCGGCACCGGGGCAGCGACCCCGCGCGGGCGCGAGCAGCGCGCGGGCGAGTGGCGGGGAGGCGCTCAGCGAGAGCACCGCGGCGGCGACACCCGCGCGGCGGGGAGGCCCTCAGCGAGAGGCCGCCGCGCGGACGGCGGCAGCGGCGTCGGCGGGGGAGCCGTGGAACGGGGCGCCGTGGCCGGGGATCACCCACGACGCCGGGAGCGCCGCGAGGCGGTCGAGTGAGGCGAGCGCCGCTGCCGGATCGTCGGTGAACGGCGCAGGCTGGGCGCCGGTGCGCCCGGTCAGCACGTTGCGCGTCGTCAGCGCGTCGCCGACGAACACCGCATCCGCCACCGGCGAGTGCACCGCGATGCTGCCGGGGGAGTGCCCCGGCATGCAGACGATACGCGGGGCGCCGGGAAGGTCGAGGACGTCGCCGTCTGCCACCTCGACGACCTCGGTGAGGTAGTGCGTACGCAGTCCGTTCTTGCGGATGCTGTACATCCCGAACCCCAGCGTGGGCCCCACCTTCATCTCCTGCTTGCCGTTCTTCGGCTTGGCCCCGCCGCGGGCGCGGTCGGCGTCGGCCGCGTGCACGAAGACGGGAACGCCGTGCTCGGCGCGCAAGCGCTCCGCGAAGCCGATGTGGTCGCTGTCTCCGTGCGTGAGGATCACACCGCGGATGTCGGAGACCGAGCGGCCGAGCGAGCGCAACTCGTGCTGCAGATCGTTCCAGTGGCCGGGGAGGCCGGCGTCGACGAGCGTGATCCCCTCCGGCGTCACGAGGAGCGAGAACGCGACGATGTCGTTGCCGATGCGATGAAGGTGAGGGGCGAGTTGCATGATCGATCCGATTTCGGGAGATGGCTAAGGTTCGTAGCCATGATAGCTTATAACCATAGCCATGAGGGAGGGAACATGCCGACACCGGAGCGCACGTCGCAGGAGGAGATCATCGCCGCGGCCCGCACGCTGCTGGAGGAGGGCGGTCCGTCGCGCGTCACCATGCAGGCCGTCGCCGAGCGCGTCGGCGTGCGCGCGCCGTCGCTCTACAAGCGCGTGCGGGATCGAGATGCCCTCCTCGCGCTCGTGGTGCGGGAGACGGTCGCGGACCTGCGCGCGCGTCTGGACGCGACGTCCGGTTCTCTCGACGGCCTCGGCCGCGCGTATCGCGCGTTCGCCCACGATCAGCCCGAGGGGTTTCGTCTTCTGCTGCTCGGGCCGGCCGACGGTGAGGCGCTCGGCGGCGGCGCCGACCCCATCCTCGCGGCGGCGCGCGCGGCTGTGGGGGAGGAGCACGCCCTCGACGCCGCCCGCCTCGTAACAGCCTGGGCGACGGGCTTCCTGATGATGGAGCTCGCCGGCGCGTTCCGTCTCGGCGGCGACGTCGACGCGGCTTTCGACTACGGCCTCGCCCGGCTCACCGCCGCCCTCTGACGCTCACCCCCGCGACCAGGGGTCGTAGTCGGCCAGAAGCGGTCCCTGTGCGGGGCGCTCCGCCTCGGGCACGTGCTGGAGGTTCACTCGCACGCGGTACCACAACGAGCTCGATCCGCGCATGCCGTCGACCAGCACGTCGGCCGGATGAAGCTGCGCCGCCGCATCCGCATGCTCCGCCTTCCACTGCTCGAGGTACTCCAGAGCCTCGGGCTTGGTCTTCGTGCGTGCGATCTCGATCAGCGGCATCGCCGAGGCGCGTCGTCCAGATCCGTCCGAGCCTCGCGGCGGCTTCTCGGCCGGGCCGAGCTCGTCAGCCAGGAGCAGCAGCCCGTCGAGGGCGCCGACGGCGTCGTCGATGCCACGGTGCGGGTCGCCGATGTGGGCGAACCGCTCGAGCACCGTCGCGACGGTGAACTCCTCGGGCCGCCGCCCGCGCACCTCGTCCCACTCCAGCGGCGTCGACACGCGGGCATCCGGCAGCGGACGGATGCTGTAGGCAGAGGCGACGGTGCGGTCCTTGGCGTTCTGGTTGAAGTCGACGAACACGCTCTCGCCGCGCTCCTCCTTCCACCATCGCGCGGTCGCGAGCCCCGGCGCGCGGTTCTCCACCTCGCGGGCCAGGGTCTCCGCGGCTAAGCGTACGGCGCGGAAGTCCCACTCCGGCGCGATGCGCACGACGATGTGCAGCCCCCGCGAGCCGCTCGTCTTGGGCCACCCGACCAAGCCGTGCTCCTCGAGCACATCCCGGGCGATGAACGCCACGTCGACGATCTGCGACCAGTCCACGCCCGGCATGGGGTCGAGGTCGACGCGCAGCTCATCGGGGTGGTCGAGGTCTTCGGCGCGCACCGGGTGCGGGTTGAGGTCGAGGCATCCGAGGTTCGCGACCCACGCCAGTCCGGCGGCGTTTCGCACCACGGTCTCCTCCGCCTCGGTCCCGCGGGCGTAGTGCAGGGTCGCGGTGTCGATGAAGTCGGGATGGTTCTCTGGCACGCGCTTCTGGAAGAACGCCTCGGCGCCGATGCCCTTTACGAAGCGCTTGAGCACCATCGGTCGCCCGCCGGCGCCGCGGAGCGCCCCGTCGGCGACGGCGACGTAGTACCGCACGATGTCGAGTTTCGTCAGGCCGGGTTCGGGGAAGACGATGCGATCGGGGCTCGTGACCGATACCTCGTGTCCGTCGATCTCGAGGATCTCGGCGGGCGTCTTGGACGGGCTCATACCGCGACGCTAGCGTCGGCCCGCAGCGTGTGGGAACGGGTTGCGCCGCACAACATTCCGGATCCATCGCCGCCCGGCGGCCGATGTCGGGCCGGGGCGGGCGCCGCGACGAATCCGTCCGGAATGTTGTCCGCGGAACGACGAAGGGGGCCGCCCGGCTGGACGACCCCCTTCGGACGCTGCGGTGTCAGTTGTTGCCGCGCAGGATGGCGAGGATGCGGAGGATCTCGACGTAGAGCCACACGACGGTGACCATGATGCCGAACGCGCCGACCCAGCCGTAGACGCGCGGGGCGCCGTTGCGGACGCCGCGCTGGATCTGATCGAAGTCGAGCACGAGCGAGTACGCCGCCATGATGACGACGAGGACGCCGATGAGCGCGCCCCACGGGATCCCGAAGAGCGGGCTCGGTGCGCTGCTCAGACCGAAGGCGCCGTCGGTGACGCCGAAGAGCATCAGGCCGACGTTGATCAGCGAGTAGACCATGTACCCGACCATCGCGACGAGGAAGATCTTCGTGGCCTTCTTCGACGCTCGCACCTTGCCGCTGGCGAACAGGGCGAGGGTCACACCGACGACCGCGACCGTCGCGAGGGTGGCCTGGATGACGATGCCCGGCCACATGAACTCGAAGAACGCCGAGATGCCACCGATGAACAGACCCTCGAACGCCGCGTACGCGATGATAAGGGGCACCGACGGCTTCTTCTTGAAGATGTTGACCATCGCCAGCACGAAGCCGCCGAGCGCGCCGATCAGCCACGGAGCCATGTTGACGTTGGTCGGGTTCTCCACGGAGACGCCCGCCATCGTCCAGATCCAGCCGACGGCTGCCGTGACGAGAAGGACGGCGAAGAGGCCGACCGTCTTCCAGACGGTGTCCTCGACCGTCATGCGGTCGGTCTCGCGGGCGCCCGCCGACGGTGCGGCGAACTTGCCCTCGAGGGTCGCCGCCTCAGCGGCGGGAGGCGGTGCGTACTGGGTCTGACCGCCGAGGCGTCCCGCCTGCGCGCCGCCCGGGTACGTCTGAACTGCGCGGGGGTCCTGGAACGCCGGGGTATTGAAGGCCGGGTTGTTGAGGGCCACTTGCTCTCACACTCCAAAGTCGGAATCACAGCACTGTGCTGTAGATCAACAGTAGCCGACACGCCGTTGCCGGCGACGGGGAGCCGCTGGGCGTTCGCTATGAGCGCGCGCAGGCTCGCGGGGCGATCGCGGCGCGCGGGTAGCCTGAAGCGGTGACCCGGCGCTCCCCCCTCGTCATCGGCCACCGCGGCGCTCCGGGCTACCGCCCCGAGCACAGCCGTTCTTCTTACGACCTCGCCGTCGCGATGGGGGCGGATGCGGTGGAGCCCGATGTCGTCGTCTCCCGCGACGGCGTCCTGGTGGTGCGGCACGAGAACGAGATCGGGTCGACGACCGATGTGGCGGAGCATCCGGAGTTCGCCGACCGCCGTACGACGAAGACGATCGACGGCGCCGAGCTCACCGGATGGTTCACCGAGGACTTCACCTGGGACGAGCTCGCGACGCTCCGCTGCCGCGAGCGGCTTCCGAAGCTGCGACCCTCCAGCGCCTCGTTCGACGACACGCAGCCCGTGTTGCGGCTGCGCGACGTGCTCGATCTCGTCCGAGACGCCTCGCTCGAGCAGGGACGAGAGATCGGCGTCGTGGTGGAGATCAAGCACGCGACCTTCTTCGACGTCCTCGGCTTCGACGTCGCGAGGCTCGTCGCCGCCGAGCTCGCCGATGCCGGGTGGGCGCGGGGCGAGCTGCCGCTGGTGGTCGAGTCGTTCGAGTCGACCGTGCTGCGGAGCCTGCGCGAAGCCGGCCTGCGGGCGAGCTTCATCTATCTGCTCGAGGCGGCGGGTCGTCCGTACGATCTCGTCGCCGCCTCCGGCAGATCCGCTCCGACCTACGCCGCGACGGCCGCGCCGGCGGGCCTGGACCGACTCGTCGGCACGGTCGACGGGATCAGCGTCGACAAGCGCATGATCCTCGCGCCTGACCGCCGAGGCCGCACCGCGGGCCCGAGCCGCCTCGTCGCGGACGCGCACGAGCGCGGTCTGCGGGTGTTCACCTGGACGTGCCGCCCCGAGAACGCCTTTCTTCTCCCGCGGTTCCGCACGCGGGACGGCGCCGGTGCGTTCGGTGACTACGCCGGCGAATGGGCGGTGCTCCGCGCATCCGGAGTCGACGGGGTCTTCGTCGACCATGCCGACCTCGGCGTGCAGTTCTTTCGCGACTGACCGGGGCGCACCGCGGATCGTCGAGACGTCCCCACCTAGGCTGACGGCATGTCCGATCTCGGGATCGCCGTCGACGGCGTCCGGCGATCGTTCGGTCAGGTCGAGGCGGTGCGCGGTGTCACCCTCCGTGCGGAGGCGGGGCGCGTCACGGGGCTCGTGGGACCGAACGGATCCGGGAAGACCACTCTGCTGCTCATGCTCGCATCGCTCCTCCAGCCCGACGCGGGCCGGATCCGCCTCGATGGTCTCGACCCGCTGGCCGACGCGGCTGCCGTGCGTGCGCGCCTGGGCTGGATGCCTGACACGCTGGGCGCGTGGCCGACCCTCACCGCCCGCGAGACGCTCGTCGCGACCGGGCGGCTGTACGACCTCTCCCGCGCGGACGCCGCATATCGCGCCGACGTGCTGCTGGAGGAGGTGGGGCTCACCGAGCTCGCCGCATCTCCCGCTCGGGTGCTCTCGCGCGGGCAGAAGCAGCGCCTGGCTCTCGCGCGTGCGCTGGTGCACGACCCGCGCATCCTCCTGCTCGACGAGCCGGCGTCGGGGCTCGACCCGCAGGCGCGCGTGGATCTGCGCGAGCTCCTGCGGCGTCTCGCCGCCGATGGGCGCACCGTGCTCGTCTCGAGCCATGTGCTGAGCGAACTGGAGGAGGTCGTCGACGACGCGGTGTTCCTCGTCGCGGGGGAGACGGTGGCGGCCGATCGCGTCGCTCAGGCGTCGTCGCGCACGCGGACGTGGCGCATCCGCCTCGCCGCCGACCCGGATGCGGCGCACCAGAGCGCGACCGACGTCCTGGGCCGCATGGCATCGGCCCTCGGCCGCGACCCCGGCGACCTCACCGCCGACCGGCGCGACGTGCTGGTGCCGTTCGGAACAGAGGCCGAGGCCGCCGCCGCCCTCGGAGCTCTCGTGGCATCGGGGCTCGCGGTCGCCGAGTTCGCTCCGGCCACCGGCGACCTGGAGCATACGTTCCTCGACCTGCGGAAAGGGGGCGACGCATGAGCGGCTCCCGCCTGGGCGCCCTGGTGCGCCTCGAGCTCACCCAGCGCCTCCGCTCGGTGGCGTGGTACGTCCTCCTCGGCGTGTTCGCCCTGATCCTCCTGATCGTGACGGCGCTGACCCTCGCCGCGTCGACCATGGACGCAGCCGGCGGCGGCTGGCTCTTCTCCCTGGTGATCTTCCTCGTGCTGCTCCTGGCGCTCCTGGTCTCTCCCACCCTCAGCGGCAACAGCATCAACGGCGACCGGGATGCCGCCACCCTGGCTCCGCTGCAGGTGACCCTCGCCACGACCGGTGAGATCGTGCTGGCGAAGTTCCTCGCCGCGTGGGTCGCCGGGCTGGCGTTCCTCGTGGTGGCGGTGCCGTTCCTGGTTCTCGCGACGCTCGCCGGCGACCTGCAACCGGCGACGATCGTCACCTCGCTCGTGATCCTGGTGATCGAGGTCGGGGTGGTCGCGGGGATCGGCGTCGGCCTCAGCGCGATCATCGCGCGCCCGCTGTTCTCGGTCGCCGCGACGTACCTCGTCGTCGCCGCGCTCGCGGTCGGGACGATCGTCGCCTTCGGCTTGGGCACGGCGACGGCTCGCACCGAGGTGACGGTCACCGAGCGCGCCTACGAGGGGAGCGGCTACGTCTGCAGCCCGGGCGAGAGCCCGGAAGAGACCGGATGCCTCGACGATCCGGAGACCGCGGAGTGCACACCGTGGCGCACGCACACGTACGAGGTGCCGCGCACCGACCACGTGTGGTGGCTGCTGGCCGCCAACCCGTTCGTGATCCTCGCCGATGCGACCCCGACGACCTACGGAAGCGGCGGCTACCCGGAGGACCTCTTCGGGCAGATCTCGTTCGGTGTTCGCGTCGCCCAGAAGGGGCCCGTGACCCCGGTGCGCAACGACTGGTGCGATACGTCCACCATGCAGACGAGCGGACCGACGGCGCAGGAGCAGATCGAGGGCACCGCGCCCAGCTGGTTCGTCGGGCTGTTCGTGCAGCTTCTGCTCACCGCCGGCCTGATGCTGTGGGGGTGGCAGCGCACCAGGACTCCTGCGCGCCGGCTGCCACCGGGAACGCGGATCGCCTGAGAACGAACGACCGCCCCGCGGGCGGGGCCACCAGGATGGGGGGAGGGGCGGCGCGGCCGGCGAGGCGGTCTTGTCCGGGGCGAAGTGTCAGCCGAGCCAGTTCTCGGCGCGGGTCCGTGACAGCGACGGGCGAGCGGACACCGCGCGGCCGGCGGCCTCCAGCGCGTCCTGCACGCGGGGGAAGCGCGGCGGCAGCCCACGGCCCTGCAACCAGATGACATCGACGTGATCGAGGCCGCGCGCTCGCACGCACGCGACCAGATGGCGGGCGTCGTTCTCCGGGAACGCGTGGTCGTGGATCAACCAGTCCTCTTCGCCGATCTGCAGCATCCGGAGGCGTTCGCCGGTCGAGGCGGAGTCGTTGTCGCCGGGGGCTACCAGGTTGTCAGCGATCGTCATCGATCTTCCTTTCCGACGGGATGCTCATACCGTACGATCCAGGGCTGACACCGCTGAGGGGGCTTGACATTTCCGGGCGTGCGGCTTCAGCCCTTCAGCCCCGACGTGCTGATGCCGCGGATGATCTGCTTCTGCCCCAGGAAGAAGACGATGATCATGGGCACCGTCGCGATGACGCTCGCGGTGACGATGAGCTCCCAATGCCACTCGCCGCCGAAGCCGAAGGCGTCGACGAGCGACTTGAGCCCGCGGGGAATGGTGAACGTCGAGGAGTCGCGCAGATAGATGAGCGCCCGCATGAGGTCGGTCCACACCGCCTGGATCTCGAAGACGAGGGTCACCGCGAGCGCCGGGCGCAGGAGAGGCACCGCGATCCGCCAGAACACGCCCCATTGCGTGGCGCCGTCCACGCGCGCCGCGTCGAACAGCTCGCGCGGCAGGCCCATCATGAACTGCCGGAGCAGGAAGATGTAGAACGCGCTGGCGAAGAGGTTGCCGGCCCAGAGCGGGACGAGGGTGCCGACGAATCCGAGTGCATTCCAGATGAGGAATGTAGGGATCATCGTGACGGCGCCGGGGAGCATCATCGACGCCAGCACTAGGCCGAAGAGCGCGTTGCGGCCGCGGAAGCGAAAGTAGGCGAAGCCCCACGCGACCATGGAGCTGGAGATCGTGACGGTGACGGCGGCCAGGACGGTGACGAGCAGGGTGTTGAACAGCCAGAGCCCGAGGGGCGCCTCCTGCCACACCTGCACGTAGTTCTCGAGGGTGAAGGTGCGGGGGATGAGCGCGTTGTCGAAGACCTCGCCGCGGGGCTTGAACGACGCCGAGACGAGCCAGATGAAGGGGTAGGCGAAGGCGAGGGTGATGAGGCTCAGCAGCACGATGACGACGACGCGCACGGGTGTCAGCCGGCGTCGACGGCCCGGAGTGGGCGCCGCCGCCGCGACCGCGACGGACGCCACCGGTGGCGTCGCATCCGCCGCCGCGGCGCGGGGAGCGTCGGGGAGCACGCCGGTCATTTCGGCGCCTCGCCTTCGTAGTAGACGACGCGGCGCGAGACGAGCAGCTGCACCGCGGTGACGGCCATGATGAGGAAGAAGAGGATCCACGCCATCGCCGAGGCGTATCCCATGTGGAGGAACTCGAACGCCTGCTGGAAGAGGTAGATCACGTAGAACAGCGCCGCGTCGTTGCTGTAGGTGGTGTTGCCCGAACCGAAGAAGGCGGTGTACGCCTCGTCGAACGTCTGGAGGCCCGCGATCGTGTTCACCACGATGAGGAAGAAGAGCGCGGGGCTGATGAGCGGGATGGTCACGTTCGTCAGTTGCCGCCACCGCCCGGCGCCGTCGATGCGAGCGGATTCGTAGAGTTCCTCCGGGACGTTCTGCAGCGCCGTGAGCAGGATGATGACCGAGGCGCCGACCGTCCACAGGCTCATGATGATGAGGCCCGGTTTCACCCAGGCCGGGTCGGTCGTCCAGGCGGGGCCGGCGATGCCGAACCATCCGAGGACAGTGTTGATCACGCCGTTCTGCCCGTTGAACAGCAGCAGGAACAGGATGCCGATCGCCACGGGAGGCGTCATCTTCGGCAGGAACACCATCGTGCGGAAGAAGCCGGATGAGCGTCCGGCGTGCTGGAGGAGGAGAGCGAGGGCGAGCGACACGATCACGTAGAGCGGGACCTGCACGAGCGTGAAGAAGAACGTGTTGCCGAGGGCGAGGGCGATCTTGGGATCTTCGAACAGACGGACGTAGTTCTCCCACCCGATGAACGACGGGCTGTTGATGACGTCGTAGTCGGTGAAGGACAGATACGCGCTGTAGATGAGCGGCCACGCTGTGAACACCGCGAAGCCGATCAGCCACGGCGCGAGGAAGAGCAGCGCCGCGCCGGTGTTGCGGCGACGGGCACGACGGCGCGACCGCCGACGGGATTCGTCGACGGTCGCCTCCGAGACGACTGTCATGTCACTGATCGCCGTCGAGCTTCGCCCACGCCTCGTCGAGCGCCTGCTGCGCAGTCTCCTGCGCCTGCGCGAGCGCCGCCGCGGGCTCGGCCTGACCGTTGAGGACGCCGTTCACGGCGTCCTGCATCGCGTTGGTGAACTCGGCATCGGCCGGGTTGGCAGGAAGCGAGAACGCGGCGTCGTTCGCCTCGTACATGGCGGTCACGGCGCTGTCCCACGGCTCGCCGCCGGGGGTGATCATCGACCGCACCCGCTCATCGGCCTCGGCGTTGCCGGTGAGGATGCCGGTGAACGGCTTGCCGTCGGCGGTGCGCAGCTCCAGACGCGCGTTCGCGGCCGCCTCCCACGCGTCGACGGAGGTCATCACGCGCGCCCAGCGGCACGCCGCCTCGGGATTCGGGCTTCCTGACGGGATCGCCCACGCCGACCCGGATGCGAACGCGAGCGGTGCGCCGTCGCGCGAGCGGACAGTGTCGAAGGCCAGCGGTGCGTCGGGGGAGACGTCGTTGAGCACGTTGACGTACCACTGCTCCATCGGCATGGCGCCGAGCACGCCGGTGGCGAACTGGTTGCCCTCGCCGAAGAAGTCCGCGGAGTCGCGATACGCCTTCACGGCGCTGAACCCGCCCTGCGCGTCGTAGATCGACACCGCCCACTCGAGGGCTTCGACCACGGCCGGGTCGTCGAGCTGCGCCGTGCGGCCGTCTTCCGAGAGCAGGTCGGCGCCGTTGGCCTGAGCCCACAGCGGCAGGAACTCCGGCAGCTTGCTGTCCACCCCGATCACGCTGAGCTTTCCGCCATCCGACCGCGTGAGGGCGTCGTTCGCGGCGCTCATGGCCTCCCAGCTCGACCCGTTGACGTCGTCGATCGTCAGGCCGGCACCGGCGAGCAGATCGGCGTTGGCCATGGTGATCTCGATCGAGTTGAACTCGGGGATGCCGTAGACCGAGCCGTCGAAGGTCACCTGCTCGAGGGCGGACGGGACGTACGCCGCCGTGTCTATCCCCTCACCCTCGATGCAGCGATCCAGCGGCAGGATGGCACCGCGGGCGGCGAGCGAGCCGATCTGGTCGCGATCGGCGTACACGATCGCCGGGGGTTCGCCCGAGGCGACGGCGGACAGGAACTGCTGGAGGTCGAGCTCGCCCTCGATCAGCTTGACGTCCACGTCGCCGAGCTCGTCCTCGGTCATGTCCATACGAGTGGTGGCGACCTCGTCGACGCCGGAGAAGCCCATCACCGACAGCGGCCCGCTGAGGGTGGCATCCGCATCGTACGACGCGTCGGAATCGTCGGCCCCACCCGTGCCCACGGCGCATCCGGCAAGGCTCGCGGCTGCCAATCCGGCGACCACCGCGCCCGCTGTCCAACGTCTGATCGCGCGCATGTGCACCTCCGGATAATTCCGTCCGAGAAGTGGGCGGGAGGGCAAACGTAAGAAGCGGTGCCCTCCCGCACCCAGGGGCTTGACGGCGGGGCGGCTTCGACGTAGCGCTCCGCCGGCGAGCCTGCCCCCGCTCGGACGCCGTTCGCTGCACCCGCGAGGTGGCAGCTCATGCCGCATCCGCGCCCAAGAGGCGGCGCGAAGTGACCCCCGACCGGTGCGGCTCCGGGCTCGGGTGGCAGCTCCTGCCGCATCCGCGCTCGGAATGCGGCACGAAGTGCCACGCGAACCGCGGTCGTCGCGTGCGAGGGGTCAGCGGGGAGAGAGGTCGGGAAGCGCGCGCGTGCCGAACTCGTGCCGCAGCGCGCTCAGCGCCGCATGCCAGCCGCCGAGGCCGTGCACACCGGGGCCGGGACTCGTCGACGCCGAGCACAGGTACACCCCGGGCGCGGGCGTGCGCCACGGATCGGGCGAGAGCACGGGGCGGCGGAGCATCTGCGGCATCGTCGGCGCACCCGCGGAGATGTCGCCGGCGGGGTAGTTCGGGTTCTCGTCGGCCACCTGCAGCGCGGTGCGGGAGTGTGAGGCGAGGATGACGTCGCGAAAGCCGGGAGCGAACCGCTCGATCTGACGGATGATCGCCTGCTCGCGGTCGACGTCGCTCCCGGCGGGCACGTGCGTGTACGTCCAGAGGGTGTGGGCGTCGTCGGGCGCGCGCGAGTCGTCGAAGAGCGACGGCTGCGACACGAGCACATACGGGCTCTCGGGCAGCCCGCCGCGGCCGACGAGGTTCTCCGATGCGGCCACCTCGGCGCGCGTGCCGCCGACATGCACCGTACCGGCCTCGCGGACGGCGGCATCCGCCCACGGCACCGGTGCCGAGAGCGCGAAGTCGACCTTGGCCACTCCGGCCCCGTAGCGGAACCGCTCCAGCGCCGCCCGGTAGCTCGGTGGCAGAGCGTCGCCCGCGATCTCGACGAGCGCGCGCGGCGTGACATCGAGGAGGACGACGCGCGCGGATGGCAGCTCCGACAGGGAGCCCATCTCGGCCTCGGTGACGATCTCGCCACCGCAGGCGTGGATCTCCGCCGCCATGGCGTCGACGATGGCCTGACTCCCGCCGACCGGGATCGGCCAGCCGCGCGCATGCGCGTACGTGCCGAGGGCGAGACCGGCGCCGGCGGCGGCGATGCTCGGCTGCGACAGGATCGTGTGCGCCGCGACACCGGTGACCAGAGCAGGGGCGGCGTCGTCGACGAAGCGCGCGTTCCACAGCGGCGTTCCCTGTTCGAGGGCCCGGAGCCCGAAGGCGACGGCCGCGAGCGGGTCGGGGGGCACTCGCAGGAGCGAGTTCCCGGTGAAGTCGGCCACGGCGCTCGCACGCTCCACGAGGGGGCGCATGAGACGCGCGTAGGCGTCGCCGTCCCTCCCGAGCGTTGCGGCGGTGCGGTCGAGGTCGCGGTACGCGATCGCGGCAGGTCGTTCATCGAGCGGGTGCGCGTACGAGGCATCCGGGACGGCGAACTCGACGCGCCGGCCCAGCCCGAACTCGCGGAAGAAGCGGGACTCGAAGGCGAGCGGATGCACCGCCGAGCACACGTCGTGACGGAAGCCCGGGAGCGTCAGCTCCGCCGTGGCGGCACCGCCGCCGATGCGGGCCGAACGCTCGTACACGCGGACGGCCAGCCCTGCCCGGGCGAGCGTGACGGCGGCGGCCAGCCCGTTGGGTCCCGAGCCGACGACGATCGCGTCGAGGTCTGTCATGCCGCCGAGCTGGTATCGGGATCGGCTCGCGCGGCCGGATCCTCGTCTTCCGCCGTCGTGCGTCGCTCGCCGCTGTCGGCGATGCCCTCGGCCAGATACGCCAGCCGGTGCAGAGTCTCCGCGTTGCGCCACGACAGTGGCACGTCCAGGAGCGGTTGCGGGATGAGGGCGCCCGGGCCGCTGATCGCCTCCTCCTGGATGCGCACGACCGATCCGTCGCCGCGCGGCTTCACGTCGATGGTGACGCGAGCCTCGCCGATCGGCCAGCCGCGCGCCTTCAACACGAGTCGGCGGGGCGGGTCGTAGTCGAGCACCTCTGTCGAGTCGTCGATCAAGACCGGCCATGTTCCGAAGGAGTGGTGCAGTCGAGAACCGACCGCGGGCCAGTCCGGAGCGACGTCGCGCATGCGCGAGGCGCCGACCACCCACGAGGGGAACAGCCAGCCGTTCTCGAGGACGCGGAAGACGTCGCTCGGGGTGCAGCGCAATTCTCGGGTGTTCCGTGACATTCGTGTCCTCCTGATCCGCCACGCTAACGGGGCGACGGGCGGGAGGACACCGGGTTGCGCTCCGGGCGCGGATCGGTCAGCGTCGGGATGACGCGGGAGCGGGGATCTCCGTCGCCGCGCTGAGGTCCACGGTGATGCCGGCCGTCCCGGCGGCCTCGTGGGCCAGCTGCTGCAGGAGCTCCGGGTCGAGGACCTCGGGGTCGGCCGAACCGAAGACGAAGCGGAGTTCGATCGAGGGCTGGACCCAGATGGTGGAGCGGCCGACAGCCTGGTCGCGCCACGAGAAGGTGAAGCTCTCGTTGCGGCGGAGCTTCGTGGCGAGGACGACCTTGATGTGCGCGAGCAGGCGGTCGGGAATGACGATCGGCTCGACACTTCCGCCGTAGTACAGGTGTCCCATGTCGGGCCTCCGTTCGTTGTCCCCCAGTGCCTTCACTGTACTCGATATTTAAGATTCTTAGGTAAGCTTGTGAAATAGTTCGATACGAGTATCGTTCGGAAGGTCGCGTAGGGAAGGAGACCCGGTGACTGCTCGTGCTTCCGACCCGTCCCCGCTGCGACGGGCCCTGCACCGCTACGTCGATGCACGCCAGGCGGCTCTCCTCGAAGCCCGGCGCGTCCTCGGGGTGAACGAGCTGGATGCCCGGGCGCTGCTGTTCATCGCGGCGAACCCCGGTACCCGGCCGACCGCGCTCCGCGACTATCTGGGCATCACGTCGGCGGGAGTGACGACGCTGGTCGACCGCCTCGTCGTGCGGAACGCCGTGCGCCGTGAGGTGGACCCCGAAGACCGGCGCGTCAACCGGCTGTCGTTGACCGTCGATCTCGCGACCGAACCGTGGTCGGCGCTCACGAGGTTCGACACCGACTTCGACGCCGTCGTCGGCGAGGGCGATGCCGACGAATCGTCGCGGTTCGCCACGGCGCTCGATGCCCTGGTCGAGGCGACCTCGGCGCGGTCCCGCTGATTCAGGGCGCGTCGGCGATGACGTGCTCGCGCGCGCGATCTTCCAGGTAGCTGCACAGATCCGCCATGAGCAACAGCTCGTCGGCGAGGCTTCGGACCGTGTCGGCGTCCATCGATGCCGACGTGTCGCGCGGCTCGAACGTGATGCGCCACTGCGCCGCCCCGACCTCTCGCGGCTCGATGAACAGCACGGTCGACACGCTCGCCAGTGAGGCCGAAACGAGGCCGGTGTCAGCGCCGTCCGCGCCGTCCTGTGTGATCACGTTCACCGTGCCCGGGATCTCCCGACCCGACCGGCGGAAGTCGCCGACCCACTCCTCGAGCGTCGCCATATTGAGGAACGCCATCTGTCGTCCCCTCCCCCTCCCCGCGCACCCGCGGATGCTGCCGCTCACAGTATGCAACCTCTCTCCGACGCCGTCCAACATCGCGGGCGCGTCATCCTCCGCGGCGCACGCCTCCGGGTCAACCCCCCTGATTCGAATCGGCCGACGCGCTGGAGTGGGACGGCACGCATCCGGCGCGCACGAGGAGAAGGAGACCGACATGAGCGACTCGATTCCCGACCACCCGAGCCAGGCCGAGGGCGACGTCGGCGACGACGACCTCTCACAGGATGCCGGCGGCGACGCGGACGACACCGACGCCGACGACCGCCCCTGACCGAAGGACGACACGACGTGAAGGCGATGGTGTACCGCGGTCCGTACAAGGTCCGCGTGGAGGAGAAACCCGACCCCAGGATCGAGCATCCCAACGACGCGATCGTTCGCGTCGAACTCGCGGCGATCTGCGGTTCCGACCTGCACCTGTACCACGGCATGATGCCCGACACGCGGATCGGCCACACGTTCGGCCACGAGTTCATCGGCCGGGTGGAGGAAGTCGGCTCGTCGGTGCAGACGCTGAAGGTCGGCGACCGCGTGATGGTGCCGTTCAACATCTTCTGCGGCACGTGCTTCTTCTGCTCGCGCGGGCTGTACTCCAACTGCCACAACGTCAACGCCAACGCGACCGCGGTGGGCGGCATCTACGGGTACTCGCACACCACCGGCGGGTATGACGGCGGACAGGCGGAGCTCGTCCGCGTCCCCTTCGCCGACGTCGGGCCGACCATCATCCCGGAGTGGATGGACGACGACGACGCGCTGATGCTGACGGATGCCTTCACCACCGGGTACTTCGGCGCGCAGCTCGGCGACATCGCCGAGGGCGACACGGTCGTGGTCTTCGGCGCCGGGCCCGTGGGCCTTGCCGCCGCACGGTCGTCGTGGCTCATGGGCGCGGGGCGGGTCATCGTCATCGACCACCTCGACTACCGCCTCGAGAAGGCGCGGGAGTTCGCCTTCGCTGAGACGCACAACTTCACCCACCACCAAGACGTCGTGGTGCTGCTGAAGAAGCTCACCGGCTATCTCGGCGCCGACGTCGCGATCGATGCGGTGGGAGCGGAGGCCGACGGGAATCTCGTGCAGCACATCACCTCTGCGAAGCTGAAGCTGCAGGGCGGGTCACCGGTCGCTCTCAACTGGGCGATCGACGGCGTCCGCAAAGGCGGCAACATCTCGGTGATGGGCGCCTACGGGCCCCTGTTCAGCGCGGTCAAGTTCGGCGATGCGCTCAACAAGGGCCTGACCCTGCGGATGAACCAGGCCCCGGTGAAGCGCCAGTGGCCGCGGCTGTTCGAGCACATCCAGGCCGGCTACATCAAGCCGAGCGAGATGATCACCCACCGCATCCCGCTCGACCACATCGCCGAGGGATACCACATGTTCTCGTCGAAGCTCGACGACTGCATCAAGCCCGTGATCGTTCCGGCCGCGTGAGGACCCGACATGCCGTACACCGCCAAGAAGCCCGAGACCGCCCCGAGCGCCGAGGAGCTGCGCGCCCGGATCCCCGGGTGGGGCGCCGACCTCGACCCGGCCGACCGGCCGTCGGTCCCCAAGGAGCACTACGATCCCAACGCCACGGGTGCCCACTGGGAGATGCCGGAGTCCCAGGGCGACGACCCCACGCGCGAACGCTCGATCGAGCACGCGCGACTGACGCCGGTGTTCGGCACCGCGCAGCCCCTGCACGGCGTCTCCGGTGCCATTCGACGGTACGCGTACGACCGCTTCAGCGAGGGCCGCGCCGCGCACTGGCTGCTGCTCGTCCTCGGCGACCGCGTGGAGGCCACGGGTGCCCACCTCCGCTCCCTGCTGACGCTGCGCCCCGACAACCCGATCACCGAGACGGGGATCCTGGCCGAGCCGCGACTGCGTCCGCTATCGTCACGGCGCGGGCGCGTCGACATCCGGCACGCCTGGATCGACCCGATCATCGTCGCGGGTCCGTGGATCCTCGGCGGCTGGGTCGTGTTCCGGATGCTGCGGCGCGCGTTCGTGCGCCGCTGAGAAGCGCTGCGCCTCAGCCCGGCCGCCGGTCGAGGTGTGCCGGGGCGGGAAGATCCCAGCCGTCCCACGCGAGATCCCCCAAATCCGCGTCGGCGACGTGCCCGAAGTCTGAGCCTCCCGCCCCGATTCCGTCCACCAGCTCCCAGTCATTGGATGCCATGAGCTCCCCGTGCACGACGAGCAGTCCGTCGGGTGCGGACGTGCTGGCGGCATCCGAGTAGTCGGGAGAGGACGGATTCACCCCTTCACTGTGCCCCTCGAACCGCAAGAAAGCCCGAGGCCGCGGGCAAGACCGCCCGAATGTCACCCCAAGACGCCGAGGTCTGCGGCCGAGCGGGTGATACCGCGGGTGAAATCCGTGCGCTTCCACCGGTGAGCTGCGCGCTGACCGGCCACGGTGGACGAGAACGGCATCTGACCGTTCCCGCGCGCTGCCCGGAGTCCGTATCCCGCTCCTCACCGAGTCGCGGATGCTGCCGCCCCAGGTGGTCGTGCGCGCTCGTCATTCTCAGGGGTCTGAATGCACGCCTCCCGCACCGTCTCCGACGGCCGCGCCTCCCGTCGTCGCGCTCTGCAGCGCCGCATCCGCCGGACGCGCCTCCTCTCCTTCCTCCTCACCCCGGCACTCGTCCTCGGAGTGATAGGCGCAGGGGTCTGGACCGCCACGACCGCGGCGGCCGCGCCGCTGCCGGCGCCCACGGCGACCATCGGCCTGCAGGAGACCGGGGACGCCTACGGCGACGCCGACCCGAAGCCGTTCATCCTCGCGGGAGAGGATGCGACCTTCGACGTCTCCCTCAGCAACAACTCCGAGACGGCTGACGGATACAACATCGCGTTCTCGCTCGCCCTCCCGGTCGGGATCGACTTCGTACCAACCGGCGGCGGCCTGCCTTTGCCGACCGTCTATGGCCCCGGCGACGAACTGCCGAACAGCAGCAAGACGCCGCCCCTTCCCACCGTTCCGGCCGGAATGCAGTTGTGGGTCTTCGAGGACATCGCGGACCTTCCCGCGAGGGCCGACTACGCCTCGACCATCACCGTCCGCCCCAATGCCGCTGTCTTCCCGGTCGGCGCAGCGCCGCAGTTCTCGCTCACCGGGTACGTCTCTTCCCAGCCCGCGCTCAAGCCGATCTTCGACGGCTCCACCGGTGTCGGCGGGTCCGCAGCGCTGCTGGAGACCTCGTCGGGTGACGACTCGACCACTGCGCCGGTGCGTGCGCTCCGCCTTACCAAGGACGAGCCGAGTCCCGAGATCGAACTGCTCCGCGGCGTGCACGACCATCAGACGACGTACACGCTCACGATCGAGAACACCCCGCAGGGCGTGACGGATGGCGTCACCGTCGTGGACCACCTCCCCGCCGGCCTGGAGTTCCTCGGATGCGGGACGACCGACAATACCCGGCCATCCTCGCTGCTCTACGGCGCAGGTAGCGACCGAGAGTACCCGGGGGCAGACACCCTCGAGGGGGCGACACCGGACGACTGTCTCGAGCCGGTGAGTGTGGAGACCGTCGACAGCGGGCTACCCGCGGACCTGCCCGCGGGCGTCTACACGCGCGTGACGTGGGAACTTCCGCCGCTGGCAGGCGCCACCGCACAGACCTTTCCCGGGACCGCCGGCACGCCCGGTGTGACGACGATCTCCTACCTCGCCGCTGTGCCGCTCTTCGAGAACACCATGGAGTTCGTCAGCGACGATGGGGCCGGCACGCCCTCGGCGGTCAGCGGTGAGCAGGGCTCGAACCTCAACAACAACAGCGGCGCGTCCACCCGCCAGGGACTCGCGGCCGGCTTCAACGACGGCATCGAGTACACCAACTCCGCCACGGTCAGCGGGACCTACACGGGGGTCGCGCCCGTCTCCAGCCCGGTGCCGGCCTCCGACACCGACACCGAGCGGATCCAGGCCATGGACCTGCGCATCCTGAAGTCGGTGTCGACCGGCGCGGGCGACGATGACAACGACTTCGTCACGGGTGGGCTTGCCACCTTCCGTCTCGAATTGGATGCGAGCGAGTACACGAGTGCCGACCGTATGGTCGTGACCGACGTTCTGCCGAACGGCCTCTGCCCCGCGCTTCCCGCACACGGCGGCACCGTCAGCGGCACGTGGCCAGCGGACTGCGTCGACCCCTGGCCAGGCGCGGGCGCCGTGCTCACCAATGCCGAGGTCAGTGCGATCGACTATGACGCGGAGACAGGCCAGTTCACGGTGTCCTTCATCCCCGATCCGGACGCGATCGCGGCGAACGGGACGCTCGACATCTTCTACACCGCGTTCATGCGGCCTTCCTATACCGACGACGAGCAGTACGTCGGGAACACCAGCTCCGGCGACTCCCTGATCAACGAGGTCGACGTCGAGGGGTGGACCACCTCCATCGCTGCACTCGATGGCGTGAACAACGGCGATGGCGTCCCGGCCTTCGGGGAAGACGACGTGTGGGACGACTCCTCGGCGGAGATCGTCTCGCAGTTCTCCACCATCGCCAAACGCGTCCTCTCTCGAGGAGCGGTCATCGAAACCGACCCCGCCGCACCGACGGCGGCGTCGTCGTGCGCCGTCCCGACGGGGGACACGGCCTGGCAGCCCGACCACATCGACCCGCTGGCCGACGAGCCCTTCGTCCCCGGCGACGTCGTGTGCTACGAGCTGGTGGTCAACTACGCGCCCCAGATCGACGTGAGAAACCCGCTCGTCACCGACTTCCTCCCGACCGGCGTGAGCTACCTCGACTCCACCATCGCCGGCGGCACGACCCCCGGCCTGACGGTGGCCCCGGCGAACGTCGACGGTCAGCGCATCGACTGGGAGGTCGGCACTCCCGGGGCCGACGGCGACCGGTTCGTCCCGCAGGGCGCCCGCCTGATCCTGCACGTCCTCGGCCGGGTCACTTCGTGGACGCCGAACAACGAGGCCGAGCTGGACAAGCCGCAGAACCTCATGAAGTACCAGCAGGAGGACGTCGAAGGCGACGTGTTCTTCGATCGGGACGCTTCGGCCATCCTGACGGGCCAGGGCCCGACGCTGCTCAAGGGCGTGCGCGACGTCGACGGCAACGCCGGCCTCCCGGCGCGCTCGCAGGCGAATACGGACGGTACGGTGTTCGAATCCAACCGCGACGGGATCTCCGTCGTGCAGGGAGACGTGGTTACCTACCGCGTCGACCTCACGGGCGGGACCAGCGCCGTCGAGGACCTCGTCGTATGGGACGCGCTTCCCGAGGGGGTCACAGCGGACGACGTCACCGCTGTCTCCGCCGGCGGTACGGCGCTGGACCCGAGCGACGGCGGCTACCCCGCCGGCGAACTGCCCAGCGCCTACGCCGGTCGTTCGGTGATCGTGTGGACCGGACTAAGCCTGGACGCGGCGCAGGAGCTGACACTCGACTACGACGTGACGATCCCGGACGATGCGCTCGTCAACGTCACCTTCGAGAACACCGCGTCGATCACCCGGTTCGACCTGCCCTCGAACGCCGGCGGTGCGACGACCGTCTATCCGACCGATTCGCTCGACGCGGCCCCGCCGGGCGGCGCCGAGACCGTCCCGGGCACGGGGATGCGAGACGACTCGAACGTCTACACGCCCGAGGCGCCCGTCACCAAGGCCATCGTCTCGTCCGAGGTGAGCCCGGCGACCAACAACCTCGACCCGTCCTTCAACGACCAGGGTCAGATCGTGCAGGGCGAGCTCGTCACGTACGACTACTCCGTGACGATCCCCGCCCACACGTCCGTCGAAGACGCCGTGCTGCGCGACCGCGGCACGCTGACGCCGGGCAATGTCGCCTTCGCCGCAACCGACGGGTCGTGGACCGCCTCGGCACTCACCGGCGCCGTCGCATCCGACTTCACCTTCCAGGTGGCACCGGGTAGCGGCACCGCCCGCGGCGTGCTGACCTTCCCGACGACCTATCAGAACTCCTCGAACGTCGACCAGGTCTTCACCGTCACGCTCATCGGCTACGTCGGCGACGCCGGCGGCAACAACACCACGCTGACCAACCAGGCGCAATTCACCAGCGAGACATGGGACCGCAACGCCACGGCGACGGTCGTCTACCGCGAGCCGAACCCGCAGATCGTGAAGACGGCGACGCCGACCGAAGAGATCGCGATCGGTACCCCCGTCGAATACACGCTGACGGTGTCGAACCCGGGTCGCGTGAAGAGCTACGACAACCTCGTGACCGATACCGTTCCCGTGGGCCTCGAGGTGGATCCTGCGTCGTTCAACGTCGCACCGGCGTCGGTGGAACCCGGGGTCGAGGACGGCCTCGGCGGCGACATCGTGTGGAACATCGCCGAGATCCCCGCGTCGGCGACCCTCACCTACACCGCGACCATCAGCCCCGACACGGGGGCGGGCACCGCGTACACCAACACGGCGGAGATCGTGGGATACACGCTTCCTCTGTCGCTCGGCGGCGATGTCGAAGACCGTCGCGGTGAGCGCACGGACAGCGACGACGCCACCGTCGAGGCCGTCACCGCGGAGCTCGAGAAGGGCGTGCACGTCGCGAGCAGTGCGGCCGACTTCGCGCCCACCGCGTCGGCTCCCATCGGCGAGACGATGGAGTACGAGGTCGAGGCGACGCTGCTCCCCAACATCAACTACTACGACGTGCGCATCGTCGATGACCTGCTCCCCGGCGCGGTGCTCGTCGAGAGCACCGGTGTCGAGCCGGTGTCGTCGGACCCCGACATCGACGGCACCTGGACGCGGACCCACGACGCCGCGTCGAACACCTGGACGTGGAGCTACGACGAGCCCATCACGTCGTCGACCACCCCGCGCACGCTGACCCTCACGTACCGGGTCGACCTGACGAACGCCATCTCGGGGGCGTCGGTGCCCAACACCGCCGCGTTCTCGTGGGCCGGATCGGCCGGGGGCACCCGCTCGTCGATCGACGACAGCGCCACCGTGACCGTGCTGAACCCGGTCGCGGCCATCGACAAGGTCGTGTCCGACGCCGCCCCCGACCCGGGGGAGGAGTTCGACTACACGGTGACGGTGACCAACACCGGTAACACCCCGGCGCACAACCTCGAGGTCGTCGACACGGTTCCAGCGGGCATCGTGATCCAAGAGGGATCCATCACTCGCGGCGGGCTCCCGAGCTCCGGCGCGCTCGCCGGCACCGGCGGCACGATCACATGGGACGCCACGGATCTGCCGGGCCCGCTGCATCCGCAGTCGTCCGCCGAAGACCCGCGGTCGATCGTGCTGACGTACTCGGCCGAGCTAGCGCCCTCCGCGACCATCGGTGACGCGCAGAGCTTCACCAACACTGCGACCGTGACGCGCATGGAGTCGTTCGACGAGGGCGGGCGTGTGTACACGCCGAACGTCAGCGACACCGCGGTCGTCGATCCCGCGTTCCCGAACGTGGCGCTGACCAAGACGCCGACCGCAGGTGACACCGCCTACGCCGGTCAGCCGTTCGGATGGACGCTCACGCTGGTGAACACCGGCGACGGGCCGGCCGAGACCATCGAGGTCACCGACGTGCTGCCGGACAACTGGGAGTACGACGCCGGCTCTGCGCAGATCCGCGTGGGAACGGGTGCCGCCGTGGCGCTCGCGAACCCCGACATCGACCAGCCGGACGATGTCCAGACGCTCACGTGGGATGCCGATGCCGTCTCGGCGACGACGCCGGCGCTTCCGGGCACCGCGAGCGGAGCGACCGCCGCGCAGCGGACGATCGTGATCACCTTCACGGCGACGCCGACCGAGGAAGCGCTGGTCGACGCGGGCGTCACGACGGACCAGGGCGTGAGGGTGCCGCACGTGAACACCCTCGACGCGGTCACGACCGACACGTCGGATGCGACCGGAAACGCCGACGGCGACTACACCGGTCCGGAGGACACCGCCGACGCGTTCATCCACTCCGCCGATGTCGAGCTCATCAAGACGGCGGGCTCCGGCCTTGTCGCTGGTGGTCCTGCCGCCCCGGCGTGGACGATCGAGGTGCGCAACGACGGTCCCGACACCGCGGTGGGTCCCTTCGAGGTGACCGACGACTGGGGCACGCTCCCGGCCGGCTTCACGGTCACCGGCGTCGCGGGCACCGGATGGACGTGTGGCGCCCCAGGCGCGAGCGGCTTCACGTGTGAGCGGACCAACGCCGCCGACACGCTCGCCGCCGACGCATCCTTCCCGGCGATCACCGTCACCGCGCAGGCCGCGGCGAGCTTCGATCTCGCGAACTCGCCCGTCGGCAACGAGGCATCCGTCACGGCGACGACGTTCGACCCCGATGAGAACAACAACTCGGATGAGGACGAGGTCCCCGTCACGGCGAACGCCGACCTGGCGATCACGAAGACCGGACCGGCGACCGCGCCGAACGCCGGCGGACCGATCGCCTGGACGGTGACGCTGACCAACAACGGCCCGTCCGACTCGCTCAGTACGACCGGGGACGGCAACACCATCACCATCACCGACACCATCCCGGCCGGGGTGAACGGCGTGACGCTCGGGACCCTCCCGGCGGGGTGGAGCGCGACGGGTAGTGGCCCGTGGAACGCGGGTGACACCGTGACGCTCACTCTTGCGGCCGGCGAGCGGATGACTCCGACGCAGTCGGCAGCGTTCGTCCTCACCGGGACGGTCTCGCCGTCGCTGGTCCCGGGCACCCCGATCGCGAACACCGCGGTCGTCGACGCCGGCGCGACCCCCGACCCCGTCACGCCCAACAACTCCTCGGAGACGTCGACCACCCCGACCGCGGATACGTCGCTGTCGGTGACCAAGGTGCGGCAGGTGTTCGACAACGGCGCGTGGCGCGACGCGACGGCGACGGATGAGACGGTGCCGGGCACGCCCGTGACATACCTGCTCACTGTCGCGAACGTGGGCACGGCAGATGCGCGCGGCGTGACGCTCACCGACGAGGTGCCCGACTACCTCACGTACACCTCGTTCGAGGACGTGGCGGGGACGTGGACCCGCGTGGGCGGCACTGCCGCGGGCGACGACCAGGTCTTCACCCTCGGTGCCGACCTCGCGCCCGCCGCTTCGGCGTCGTTGCGGATCACGCTCAGCATCCCGTCCTCGTACGACGAGGACGTGGTCAACTGGGTCGAGGCGGACGCGGCGAACTCGACCAACTCGCCGCGTGCCGACTCCGACTCCGGCTCGACGCGATCGGCGAATCTCACCATCGTGAAGTCGCACACCGACACGGCCGTCGCCGGAAGCACGCTGGAATACCGCCTCGCGGTGACCAACGCAGGGCCGTCGTACTCGTCCGGACCGATCGTCATCACCGACACGCTGCCCGCCGGTTTCTCCCTGCTGGCGGGTTCTGCGGCGGTCTCCATCGCCGGCGGTCCAGGAGTCGCCACGGCGCCGGTCGTGTCGGGTCAAACCCTCACGTGGACCATCGGCGACGGCGATTTCGAACTCGCGAACAGCGCGGGGATCGTGATCGACTTCACCGCCGCGATCGACCAGGCCGTGGCCGCGGGGACGTACGACAACGTCGGCTCGGTCGACGGTCCGGACGACACCGACCCCTCGGATAACAGCGACACCGACCCGACAGACGTGGCGGCCTCGGCCGACCTGTCGGTGACGAAGACCGCGTCCGCGGCATCGTACATCGCCGGCGAGGAAGCGCAGTACTCGGTCGACGTCACGAACTCGGGTCCGTCGATGGCGCGCAATGTGTCGCTCGTCGACACCGTGCCCGCGGGCATGACCGTGACCGCGATGTCGGGCACGGGCTGGACGTGCGTCGTGGCCACCGCCACCTGCACGCTGCCGGAGTTGCCGGTCGGCACGTCGACTGTCACGGTCACCGCCGCCATCGCCGCATCCGTTGCCGAGGGCACGTCGCTGACGAACATCGCGACAGTCACCTCGTCGACCCCCGACCCGACGGGGCCCGTCACCGACGACGAGACGGTGACCGTCACGACGCTCGCCGACCTCGCGATCGTCAAGACCGCCGTCGACACGGCGGGAGTGGAGATCACCACTGCCGTCGCGGGAACGGACGTGCGTTACCTGCTCGAGGTGACCAACGTGGGTCCCTCGGATGCGGTGGGACCGCTGCAGATCGCCGACGCGCTGCCCGCCGGGTTCTCGTACGTCTCCGTCGCGGAAGGGGCGAGTGCGTGGACCTGCGCCCTCGACCCGGCCGATGCCTCGGCGCTGGCGTGTGAGAACCCGTCGGGCTTGGCGGCGGGAGCTGCCGCCACCGACCTCGTGATCACCGTCGCGATCGACCCGGCGCAGCCGGTCGGCACGTCGGTCAACGTCGCGGCGGTGACTTCTGCCACGACCGATCCCACGCCGGGGAACAACACCGACGACGCGGCGCTGGCCATTGCGCAGTCCGCGGATCTGTCGATCGTCAAGTCGCACGACGCCGCCGAGGTGCACATCGACGACGAGGTCACGTTCGAGCTCGAGGTGACGAGCGACGGTTCCTCGACCGCGTCCGCTGTCACGGTGACCGACACGCTCCCTGCCGGCCTCGCGTACGTCGACGAGGGCGGCTCGGATGCGGCGTGGAGCGTGGTCGCGGCGCCCCCAGGGGCCGACGGCACCACGACGGTCACCGCGACGCTCGATGGAGCCCTGGCACCGGCGACAGTCGCGCCGCCCCTCGAGATCGTCGCCCGCGTGCTGGTGGGCGCGTATCCGGAGGTCACCAACGTCGCCGCGGTCGCCGCGGCCCAGCCCGACCCCGACCCGTCGGGCAACACCGATGAGGACGAGGTCGTCGTGCCGCCGCTGGCCGCACTCGTGTTGACGAAGGTCGCCGACGGCCCGCTCCAGGTCGGCGAGAACGGCTCGTACACGCTCACGTTGACGAACACCGGGCTCACGGAAGACCCGGGGCCCATCGTGATCGAGGACGTGCTTCCCGCCGGGCTCATCTGGCAGGGCGCGGGCGGTGCGGGCGTCACCTGCGCCGACGCGGCGGGGACCGTCTCGTGCGAGCTCGACGATGCTCTCGCCGTCGGAGCATCCGTATCGGTGACGCTGGACGTGGCGGTAGGGATCGCGGCGTTCCCCGAGGTGAGCAACACCGCCTCGGTGCGCACACCGACCGAGCAGACCGCGGGCGCGCAGTTGTCGGCGACGGCCACCTCGGCCGTGACAGCGAAGCCGCTGCCGCCGACAGGAGGTGACGTGCCGGCGATGTGGATCGCGCTGGGGACGATGCTCGCCCTCGGTGGCGTGCTCCTTCTCGTCGCCCGACGGCGCCGCACGACGTGAGGCTTCGGAGGCCGGGGAGGAGACCCCCGGCCTCCGAAGCGCGGCCGTCGTCCGATAGCCTCGTCGACGGTGCGGAGGGGAGCCGCACGCTCGTGGGCGGGAGGGGCATCGCTGATGACGAACGCTGAACCGGTGGCGCGGCTGTCGCCTGGGCGGGTCCTCCTGCTGGCGGCGCTCAACCTGGTTGCGCTCGGCTCTCTCACGGCGCCGGCGGTCGCGGGGCTGCCGGTCGCCTTCGCCGCCCTCGTGCCGGCCGGTGAACGCGCGACGGTGCTGGCGACGGCCCTCGCCCTCGGGTCGCTCACCGCCCTCGTCACCAACCCGGTCTTCGGCTGGCTCTCCGACCGCACGCCCGGGCGGCTCGGGCGGCGACGACCGTGGCTGATCGCCGGCGCCGTCGTCGGCGCGGTCGCGATCGGAGGTCTCGCAACGGCGGACTCGATCGCGGCGCTCACGACCTGGTGGGTGCTCGCCCAGGCGGCGTACAACGCCGTGCTGGCCGCATCCGCCGCCCTTCTCGCCGACCTCGTGCCTGAGGAGCAGCGTGCGTCGGCTTCGGGCCTGTTCACCGCCGGCGCCTTCGTCGGGGCGCTCCCGCCGCTGCTGCTGGCGACCCTGGTCCCCTCGCAGCTGACCGCGGTGTCGTTCGTGATGCCGGGACTCGCCCTCGTGGCCGCCGCGGCCTCCTTCGCCCTCCCCGATCGCGGTGCGCGTCCGCCGCGGCACGGGGAGCGTCCCGCTCGCGTGCGCGTTCCCCGCGCCTTCGTGGCGGTGTGGGTGCAGCGGCTCGCGATGCAGTCGGCCTTCGCCCTGGCGACCGCGTTCACGCTGTACCTCATCGTCGACCGCATGACCGGCGACGCGGTGGCCGCGACCCCCGTCGCGACGCTCGCGACCCTCGTCGGCGGCGGGGCGATCGTCGTCGGGGCGCTCGTCGGCGGCGCGTGGGCATCCCGGCGAGGCCGCTCCCTCCCGTTCCTCGTGTTCGGAGCCGGGGGCCTCGCCGTCGCGGCGCTCATCCGTGCGGGCGCCGCCACGCCCGTCCTCTTATGGGTGGCGGCCGGAGTCGGAGGGCTGGCCATGGGCGTCTATCTGTCGGCGAACCTCGCGCTGGCGCTGCGGACGCTCCCGCCCGGGCGGGGCGGCTCGTATCTCGGGATGCTCAATGTCGCCGAGACGGTCCCCGGCGTGATCGCACCGGGCGTGGCCGCTCTGCTGCTGCGCATCGGGGGAGCCGACCCGATCGCCGGGCCGGGCGACGACTACGTCGCGCTGTATCTCACCGCGGCCGCCCTCGCCCTTCTCAGTCTCGCAACCCTCCCCGCCCTTGGCCGCGCCCTGTCTGGGACCCGGGAGACCCAGCCGACCGAGCGCGACGACGACCGGGAGCGCGTGCGGGACTGACCCGGCCGCGGCTCGGATGTCATCCGGCGGTCTGCTCCGCACCCAGTGCGCCGTCGGCCGCGTGCAGGGCGAGCGCCCGCACGGCCTCTTCGCGGGAGGCGACGCCGAGCTTGCGGTACACCGACTTGACCTGCGACTTCACGGTGTTGGGCGAGACCGACAGGTCGGCGGCGATCTGCGCGATCGTGGCGCCGCTGGCGAGCGAGCGCGCGACCACCTGCTCACGCGGGGTGAACTCGGGGCCTCGCGCGCGCGACCCGATCGCCCGGCGCGCGATGCTGCGCTCCAGGGCCGGACCGAGGACATCGTCGAGATCCGTGCCCGCGACCACGTCCCGCGCGGCCTCGAGCGCGTCGACGGGAACGAGCGACAGGGGAAGCGTCAGGCCGCACCGGTCGAGATGCACCGCGAGCGCCCGCAGCGCCCGCAACGTCTCGTCCGCGTCGGCTCGGAGGGCCAGTGCCCCGGCGGTGAGGGACAGGTGCTCGGCCCGGAGCCGCGCATCGGGCCCGCCGACGGGAACGGTCGCCAGGATCTGCAGAGCGGCGTCGGAGTCGCCGGCGGCCAGGCGGATGCGGGCCCGGGCGATGTCGCGCTCGGCACCGGCAGGGAGCGCGGACGCCGCCCGATCGGCCGCGGGAAGGTCGCCGCGCGCGACCTCGATCAGTACGCGCGTCCGCTGCATCCGGCGCCGACTGCTGGGGCCCACGGCCTTGCGTTCCTGCTGCCGTTGCTCCGACCGGTCGGCCTGGGCCGCGGCGTCCTCGACGTCGCCGCGCAGGATCCGGATGAGCACATCGATCTCCTCCAAGAGTGCCCAATGCTCGATGGTCTGCCGGTGGGGGGCGAGCACCGCCATCTCGGCCTCCGCGGCATCCGGGTCGTCGTTCTCCAGGGCGATCCACGCCAGCGCCGCCCGCAGGAGCGATCCCGGATAGCCGGTGAGCCAGCCTTCGGGCCAGTGACGGGACAACGCCGCGTCGGCGACCGCTGTCGCCTCGCGGATCTCCCCGGAGGCCGCGAGGATGCCCGCGGTGTGGGCGAGAGCCTGGATGCCGCCGTGCAGCCCCCGCTCCGCCGCGGTCGCCTCGGAGCGCCGGAAGGCGGCGAGCGCCTCGTCCGTGCGCCCGCCGTAGTACAGCGACAGCCCGATCTGGTTGTCGACCGTGGGGGCGTTCCGCCCGAGCCGGTCGCGCTCTTCGGGCGTCATCCCCGACATCGTCTCGAACCCCGCCTCAGCGGCCCGCAGAGCCTGGGCTTCGCGCCCCGAGACGCGGTGGGCCGCCGACTCGACCGCCGCCAGCAGCGCCCGATCGGCCGGGGCCGCCGTCGCGCGCTGCGTGCGGGCGCCGTAGGCGGCGAGGGTGAAGAACTCCAGGGCGCGCAGACGATGGCCGGCGCGGGCGTTGTAGAGGAGGGCGAGCAGCATGCTCACGAGCGGCTGCGCACGCAGCGTCAGCGGCGGCACGCGGCGGAAGAGCTCGCGCACCTCCGACGCGTCGGCGAAGAGGTCGGACCAGTGCTGCCGCACCACGTCGGTGACGAGCGCCCAGTCCCGCGCGTGCACCGCGGCCTGGAGGGCGGGATAGGGGCGGCCGTGATCGAGGTTCCACCGAGCGATCCGCGCGTCGAGGCTGCGCACGAGCCGTGCCGGGAGCCGCCGCCGGCTGGTGGCGTCGAGGATGCGGCGGAACACCGGGGAGGGGATGAACAGCGTCCCCTCGCGGTCGGGCGCCGGCGGGGAGCTCCAGTAGCCGAGACCCTCGGATTCCGCGCGATCGAGCAGCGCCACCGCATCCGGATCGTTCGTGAGCTGTCGGGCGAGGTCGGCGTCGACGGCCTCGGACAGGGAGATCCGCTCGAGGAAGGTGCGGAACGCCGCGTCCCACGCTGGCGCACGCATGCGCAGGAGGGATGCCACCGGGTCGGCGGCGCCGGTCGCGTCGGTGCGGCCGGAGAGGCCCACGACGCGCGCGAGCGCCGCGCTGGCGCCGTGCTCCAGCACGTGCGCGACAGTCTGCGCGGACGCGGCCGGTCCGAGGATCTCCACGACCTCGGCCTCGGTGAGGGCGAGGTCGGCAGGCCCCAGGCGCTCGACCTCGAGCGCGACATCCAAGCCCGGCTCGGTGAAGCGGTCGGCCCGACGGGTGGCCACGCGCAGCGACAGGTCGGGGTTCTCGGCGACCGTGCGCAGGATGCCCGCGGCCGTGTCGTCATCGAGGTGCTCCGCCTCGTCGAGCACCAGCGTGAAGGTGCCGGGGATGCGCCGGAGCCCGCGGCCGACCATGCGCCAGGGATCCTCTCCGAGGCTCAGGGTCTCGCTCGCCGTGCGCAGCGGATTGTCGGCCTCGAGCAACCCGACCGCGTCGAGCTCGGCGGAGAGGTCGCGGACGAATGCGGCGGGCTCGGCGAGCCCCTCGCGCACGCGGAACCACAAGCCGTGGCGGTCGGTCGCGGTGGCCCACTGCGTGAGGGCCGCGGTCTTTCCGAACCCGGATGGCGCATGCAGCACGACGACGGCCGCCGCCGCGTCGAGGCGCTCGGTGAGGCGTGAGCGCGCGGCGAGGCGAGGCGGCAGTCTCGGAACGGCGAGGATCGTCATAGCGGCGAGGGGTCGATCGCGACAGGAAGCCCGGTCGCCGTTTCAGCCTATCGATGTGCGCCGCGCCACGGCGCGGCCCGCGCCGCTTCCGTGGCCGCGAGGGGTCACATCATGCCGCGTGAAGCCGGTCCCGGACGGCATCGACTGACCCTTCGCGCTCGGCGGGCGGGCGATGCGGCGAGTGGACGCGGCGGCGGGAGTCGAACCCGCAACGCGATCGGGTATGAGCCGATGCCCGGGACCGCCCGGACCGCCGCGATGACGCCCTCACGCTATCGTTGCGTGATCGGCGGAGCGAGCGTGTGACGGCTGGTTTCGCGGAATGACGTCGGACGGCCAGCATCCGTTCACCCGTTCACCCCGCCGCGAGTGACGCGCCGGCTCCGCGGGTGCGCCCGAGAGAGTGCACCGCCGCGGCGCCGGATGCCGCCAGCCAGCGCCGCACGCGCGTGACCAGCTGCTCGAGCCACGACGTCGCGGGCTCGAGGCCCGGCGCGACGACGAGGCGGATGTTGCCGGCCGCCACACGCCCGCCCGCCGCTCGCGCCTGGCGCGCGTCCGCACCGGGGAGGCGCAGGTATCGCAGCAGCGGCCCACCGGGCCGGTCGGCCCAGGCGGAGAAGGTCGCGAAGTGGCGGCCGTCGGGCGAGGTGTCGAGAACGAGGATCTCGTGGGCGCGCATCGTCTGACCCAGCGCGGCGGACAGTCGGGCGCCGAGATCGCGGTCGTGCTCTCCGGCAGGCAGCAGCAGCGAGACGACGGGAGTGCGGCGGGCGTCGACCCTCCGCCACGAGTTCTCGGGCGGTACGTCGGGGCACGAGCCGGACGTGGATTCGTTCATACCGCGACGGTAAGCGCCGGCCTCGGTCGGCCGGAACCTCCGGGAGGGCCGATCGGGTCGTACTAGGGGGTGACATCGGCGCGACAACTGCATACCCCGGTGGGGGTCTCCTACACCCGCAGGGTGACGCGGCATCGGCCGCCCGATTCCTAGGGTGGCGACATGCAATGGATCTTCGACCTGGTGGCGACCGTCGACGCGTTCCTCATCGACGCCGTCGCCTCGCCGTGGATGCTGCTCGTCCTCCTCGCCGTGTGCATCATCGACGGCTTCTTCCCGCCCGTGCCGAGCGAGATCGTCCTGCTCACCGCGGCGACGGTCACGTGGGGCATCAACCCCGCCGCAGTCCTCCCCGTGATCGCCGTCGCCGCCCTCGGCGCCTGGATGGGGGACGGAATCGCCTACCTCCTGGGGCGGCGACTGGGGATCACGTCGTCGCGGTGGGCGCGGAGCGGCCGCCGTGCGGCGGCGCTGGAGCGCGTGCGAGGAGAGTTCGAGCGCCGCCCCGCCAGCATCATCCTCACCGGACGCTTCATCCCCGTGGCCCGCGTGCTCGTCAACGTCACGGCCGGCGCGATGCGCATGCCGTATCCCCGGTTCGCGGCCTTGAGTGCGATCAGCGCCTCGGCCTGGGCGATCAGTTCGGCGGCCCTCGCCGTGCTCATCGGCGGTCTCGTCCGCAGCCAGCCGCTCCTCGGCACCGCGATCGCCGTCTCGATCGCCCTCACCGCCGGCCTGGTCGTGGACCGGATCCTCTCCCGGCGCCGCCGGCACATCCCCGATCCCGAGCCGGTGCTCGAGTCGGCGTCCTGCTGACGTAGATCACCGCGAGGGGTCGCATGCGGCGGCGCGACGGCGCGCGCGTGCCGCGTGTCGCGACCCCTCGCGAATGAGGCCCGCGCCGGACGGTCAGGCCTCGGCCGACGACACGACGGCGACGCGCCCCAGCGCCGCCGCCAGGATCGGCGACGCGTCGGGCGGTGCCGAGTCGGCGCTCCAGGCGATGAACATGTCGGGTCGCACCAGCACCAGGTGCCCCGTGAGCACCGGGTCTTCCGGACCGGAGAGGCGGAGGGTGACGAGATCGACCCCCAGCTCGGCGGCGGCGCGGGCGAAAACGCCATCCCCATCCACGGTGCCCGCCTCCAGTAGGGTCCACTCCGGTCCGAGCTCGTCGAAGAGCGAGCGGTGACCGGGCAGCCAGGTGTGCGGCAGGCGTCCGCCTGCGAGAGTCGACGGCTCGTAGTGGTCGATCGCGGCGATGGCCTCGGCCCGATGCTCGTCGTCGAGGACGATGCCGGGGGAGTCGGGGTAGCGCGAGCCGAACTGCACACCCTGGCTCCACCACTGCTTGCGGTCGATCTGCTGGATGAGCCTTCCCGCCTCCGAGCGCAGCTGCGTGCCGGCGTCGCTCGGCTCGTGCAGCACCGGGTCTCGCCCGATCGCCGCCATATCGCGGTCGATCCGCAGCGCGGCGCGAGAGGTCGCCTCACCGACCGACTGCCGCTCGGTCTCGTAGTCCTCCAGCAGGCGCGCGCCGCCGCTGCCATCCAGCAGCGCGGCGAGGCGCCAGCTCAGGCCCATCGCGTCGGCGATGCCGGTGTTCATCCCGAAGCCGCCGAGCGGCAGCCACAGGTGAGCCGCGTCTCCGGCGAGGGCCACCCGGCCATCCACGAATCGGTCGGACACGAGTCGGCGCGGGGTCCAGCGGATGACCTGGATCTTCTCGTGCGCGATGTCCCGGCCGATGGCCGCGCGCAGAACCTCGTCGGGGTCGAGGTCCTCCGGCGCCATGCCGACCGGCACGCGGCCGTGCAGCAGGAAGAGGTCCTTCCCGTCGAGCTGGAGGAACGACCCGCGGTGCAGCGGGCCGTACCACCAGTACATCCACCCCGCGTCGGGTCCGAGGATCTCGCGCATCTCGTCGGAGCGGAAGTAGACCGAGAGGCGTTCCTCGGCCGCCGTCGCGTCGCCTTGCAGGCGAGCGCCGATGGCCTTGCGGATGACGCTCGTCCCCCCGTCGCACCCGGCGACATAGTCGGCCTCGACGGCGATCTGCTCGCCGGTCTGGGCATTGCGAAGGGATACGATCGCCGACGCGCCGGTCTGGGACACCCCCGTCGCCGCCCACCCCCGGCGCAGCTCCACCGTGGGAAGCTCCCGCAGCCGATCCTCGAGGATCGGCTCGAGGAAGATCTGAGAGATCCGGTGCTGCGGTTCGGGCGTCGGCCACTCCTCGAACTCGGGAGCCGTGCCGTCGAGGATGTCCTGGGCAGAGGAGAAGCGGAAGCGCGTCAGCTCGTATCCGTCCAGCGTCGTCTTGTAGACGACGTCGGTCGGGTGATCCAGCGGCAGACCCGCGCGACGGATGCGGTCGGCCAGACCGAGCCGCCGGAAATACTCCATCGAGCGCGCGTTGGTCGTGTTGCACCGGGGGTTCTCGGTCGTGCTCGCGGCGGGATCGACGATCAGGACGTCGATGCCGCGCCGACCGAGGTCGAGGGCGAGGGACATGCCGACCGGGCCGGCACCGGCGATGACGACTTGGTGCTTTTCTCGAGGTGACGGCATCGTCGATGAATCCATTCCGTGGCGGGGCGGCGCATCCTGCGCTCTGGGGTCCCGAGGTGTGCGTCCCACGGTATGAACGGAAAAGCGATAGCACCATGACAAATTCAGCCGGAGATAGATAGCCGTTTCACGATCAGAGGTTCCGACATAACTCATGGACGCCCGCGCTCCCGGCCCGCAGGATATGGAGGGGCCCCCGCCGAACGTCGACCGGCCCCGGAGCCTCGAGAGGACGAGAACGTGAGCCTGATCCAGTACCTCGCCCGCATCCAGTTCGGCGTCGGTGCGCGCGCGACCCTCGCTGCGGAGGCCGAGGAGGCGGGCATCCAGCGGCCGCTCGTGATCTCCGATCCCGGTCTCGCCGGGAGCGGCCTCCTCGACACTGCGCTGGCATCGTTCGACGGCCGGGCGCTGCCGCGATTCGTCGACGTGCCGGGAAACCCCCCGGAGCGCGTGGTCCACGCGGCGCTGCGCGTCTATCGCGATCGCGGATGCGACGGTATCGTCGCCGTCGGTGGCGGATCGGTGCTGGACACGGCCAAGGCGGTCGCGCTGCTGGCGGAGCAGGGCGGCCGGCTCGAGGACTACATGGCGCGGACGGGAGGAAGCTCCCGCATCCGGCGCATCGCCCCCGTCGTCGGAGTGCCGACCACGGCCGGCACCGGGAGCGAGATCGGTCGCGGCGCCGCGATCACTCTCGACGACGGCGAGAAGGCGGTGTTCCTGAGCCCTCATCTCGTGCCCGCCGCGGCCGTCTGCGATCCGGAGCTCACCATCGGTCTCCCTCCGGGGCTGACCGCCGCGACCGGCATCGACGCCTTCACGCATGCGTTCGAGGCGTTCCTCTCCTCCGCGTACAACCCGCCGGCCGACGCGATCGCGCTCGATGCCATCGAGCGGCTCCACCGCTGGCTGCCGCGGGCCGTCGCCGACGGCACCGACCTCCAGGCGCGCACCGAGGTGATGATGGGGGCGACGGAGGCGGCCATGACGACATGGAAGGGGCTCGGCGCCACTCACGCGCTGTCGATGCCGTTCGACGATCTCGGTCTGCATCACGGCACGCTCGTGGGGGTGCTGCTCCCGCACACGATCGACTACCTGCGCGACGCAGCCCCCGCGGATCGCCTGGATCGGGTCGCACGAGCCCTGTCGTCGACACCCGACTCCCTGGCCGACGACCTCGCCCGATTCACGCGCTCGCTGCGGCTTCCCGCTGGCCTTGCGGCCATGGGGGTTCCGGAGGATTTCCTCGATCGCGCCGCCGAGATCGCCGCGGGCACCGCCTTCAACCAGACCGTGCCGCGCCCGCTCAGCGCCGCCGAGTATCGGGCCCTCGCGGGAGCCGCTTTCGCGTGAGGGCATAGCCCTTTGGCTATCGTTGGCACCCGAACTTCGTCAGACCCAACGGGGCGAGTCCGACGTATCGTGACGACTATGAGCGACACGGCGACGATCCAGACGGCCACCTCGGGGTTCAGTGGGGAACCTCTCCGCGCCCGGAACCCTCGCAGCGGCGAGATCGACTATGAGGTCCCCACTCCGGCGCCCGCGGAGGTCGCCGCCCTCGCGGCGGGACTGCGTGCAGCCCAGAGCGGATGGCAGGCCCAGGGGCTGGAGGCGCGGCTTGCGGTGCTTGCGCAGTTCGCCGACGTCGTCGAGTCGATGGCGGACGAGATCGGTGACGCCGAGGCAGCCGACACCGGCCGTTACCGGGTGGCGCACGAGGTGCCGCACATGGTCGCGGCCGCGGTGCGCGACTGGTGCGCCAAGGCGCCCGCCATCGTGGAGTCCGCCATCCTCGAGGGCCGCTCGAGCGTCTTCAGCGACGTGAAGTACACCACAAGGCTCGAGCCGTATCCGCTCGTGGGCATCATCAGCCCGTGGAATCATCCGTTCCTCCTGTCGGCGACCGACGCGATCCCCGCGCTCATCGCCGGCTCCGCGGTTGTGGTGAAGCCGAGCGAGGTGACGCCGCGGTTCATCGAGCCGCTCATGCGGGCCGTCGCGCGAGTGCCCGCCCTCGCCGAGGTCTGGCGTTACATCCCGGGGGCCGCCGATGTCGGCCGCGCGCTCATCGACAACGTCGACATCCTGTGCTTCACGGGCAGCGTCAGCACGGGGCGCATCGTCGCCGAGACGTGCGCGCGCCGGTTCATCCCCGTGTTCCTCGAGCTGGGCGGCAAGGACGCGGCGATCGTCACCGCGTCCGCCGACCTGGATGCGGCGGCGGCGGCCGTGCTGAAGGGCGCCGTCCACAACACCGGGCAGCTGTGCTTCTCCACCGAACGCGTCTACGTCGACGAGAGAGCGTTCGCCCCCTTCGTGGACGCCCTCGTGTCGCAGGCCGAGCGTCTCGAGCTGTCGTGGCCCGACCCCCGACGGGGCCACCTCGGGCCGTTCATCTTCGAGAAGCAGCCGCAGATCGTCGACGACCATCTCCGAGATGCCGTCGAGCGGGGCGCGACCATCGTCACCGGAGGGCCGAGTGAAGAACACGACGGCGGTGTGTACATGAGACCGACCGTGGTCGTCGGCGTGGATCATTCGATGCGCCTCATGACGGAGGAGACCTTCGGTCCCGTCATCCCCGTCATGCCCTTCCGCGACATCGAGGAGGCGATCGCCCTCGCGAACGACAGCGAGTTCGGGCTCTCCGGTGCGGTCATCGCCGGCGACGAGGACGAGGCGGTGCGCATCGGCGAGCGTCTGAACGCCGGTGCGATCAGCCTGCAGGACACCTCCCTCACCATCGGGATCATGCGCGATGTCGAGAAGGTCGCCTTCGCCGGCTCGGGTATGGGCGGGTCGCGGATGGGACCCGCGGCGATCCTCCGATTCCTGCGCAAGAAGGCGCTCATCGTCCGCGAGGGCGCCGTCGTCGGGATGGACCAGCTGGGGGAGCACACCGCTCGCTGACCCCGCCAACGAGACCGCCGTCACTTCGGTGACGGCGGTCTTCGTTTGATAGTCGAATGCATAACTGTCTGCTGGAAACTTCGTCATAGACCCATGAATTTCCGCGGGATACCGTGAATCTCACCTCGTCACCGGCCACCCGATGCGCACCCGTGCACCGGCGGCGGACGAGGGCCCGAAGACCCCGAACCCTTGACTCAAAGCGGAGGACAAGATGAAACACAGCCCGTGGAAGATCGGCGTCGTCGCCCTGACGGTGCTCGCCCTGACGGGGTGCGCCGGCGGCGGTGGTGCCGCACCGGAGACCGACGACGGCAGCACCGAGCCGTACACGCTCGGCGTCGCCCTCGCCCTCACCGGCCCGACGGCATCGAACGTCGTGGTGTACCGCGAGGCGGCCGAGCTCGCCGTCGAGGAGATCAACGCCGCCGGCGGCATCGACGGCGTGCCGCTCGAGCTCGCCGTCGAGGACACCGCCGGCACCGCCGACGGCGGCGTCACCGCGATGAACAAGCTCATCAACCTCGGTGACGTCGACTTCGCGCTCGTGAGCGCGTCGGGTCCCGCCCTGGCTGCGCAGCCCGCCGCGGCGCAGGCCGAGACCGTCATCCTCTGCGTCGGCTCGGTGAGCCCGGCGCTGTTGAACCTGCCGTACCTGTACCTCAACGCCGTCAACCTCACCCGCCTCGTGCCGTCGCTGGCCGACGAGATGTGGGATCAGGGGTTCCGCGACATCGGCTTCATGGGCGGTGCCGACCCGTTCGGCGAGGGCGCCTTCGGCGTGCTGAAGCCGTACTGGGAGGAGCTGGGCGGCACGATCGTCTCCGAGCAGTACTACGACTCCGCCACCGGGGGTGACTACAGCTCGCAGCTGCTGCAGATCAAGTCGGCCGATCCGGACTTCGTCTTCGCGGTCGGAGTCGGCGAAGTGCTCGGCAACATCGTCAAGCAGACCCGCAGTGCCGGCATCGACGTCCCGATGGGCGGTCCGCTCGCGACCGGCGGCCTGCTCGCGGCGGCCGGCGCCGACGCGGACGGCTTCCAGGACGTCAGCATGGCGCTGGATCCGGAGCTCGACAGCGAGGCGGCTGTGGCCTTCCGCGACGGCTTCGCGGCCGTGAGCGAGCAGGCGCCCGCGTGGGACTCCGGCTCCGGGTACGAGGCGGTGTACCTGTACAAGTCGCTCGTGGAGCGCGCGATCGAAGAGGGCAAGGATCCCCGCTCGGGCAAGGTGCTCAACGAGCTCATCGCCGGCGCCACCTTCGAGGACATTCTCCAGGGCGGAGAGGTGACCTTCCTCCCCGACCACTCCGTCAGCCGCCTGATCGCCTTGCGCAAGGTCGACAACGGCGACTTCGTCACCGAGGAGCTCATCGAGCCCGCCGAGTGAGCATGCGGCGGTCGTGCGCGGAAACGGCGCACGACCGTCGCTCCTCGCACTGCCCGATCGACCAGAGGACATCCCATGAGCGCCGTGCTCAACGCCGCGATGCTGGGCATCGCCATCGGAAGCCTGTACGCCCTGCTGGGCGTGAGCTTCTCCGTCATCTACACGCCGACGAAGATCTTCCACTTCGCGCACGGCGCCGTCATCGTCGCCGCCGGCTACGCCGCCTACACCTTCATCGAGCGGCTCGGTCTTCCCCTCCCGATCGGCGTGCTCGGCGCCATCGTGGTGGCGGTGGTCCTGGGTGTGGCCATCGAACTGCTGGTCTACCGGACGCTGCGCCGCCGCTCCGCGTCGCACCTCATCGTCTTCATCGCCTCGGCGAGCGTGCTCACCCTCGTCGCGGCACTCATCACGATGGCCTACGGACTCGCGCAGGTGAGCTTCTCGGCGCCCGTCCGGCCCGCCTTCGACGGCGCACCACTGACGAACGCCCAGCTCACGACGATCATCGTCGCGGTCGTCATCATCGTTCCGCTGGCGATCTTCCTCAAGCGCTCGCCGTGGGGAATCCGGTTCCGGGCCGTCGGCGACGCACCCGAGGCGGCGCAGCGGCGCGGAGTGAACATCCCCCGCGTCTACCTCGTCAGCTTCGTGCTGGGGTCGGCGATCGCCGTCCCGGCGGCGATCCTGCAGGGCTGGGCCACCGGATTCCGCCCGGAGATGGGGTTCCACGACGCGCTCATCGCCACGGCGACGACCCTCGTCGCCGGGTCGCGCGGCGTCCTCGCGGTGGCCGCTGCCGGCGTCGGCATCGGCCTCGTCCAGGGAATGTCGCTGCTGGTGTTCCCGTCGAGCTGGCAGGACGGCGTCACCTACTTCCTGCTCTTCCTGGTCATCGTCGTGCCGAGCCTCGTGCGACGGAGAGGACTGGTGCACGCATGATCGACTATCTGGCCCAGATCATCAGCTTCGCGAGCGTCTTCGCGATGCTCGCTGCGAGCTACAGCCTCGTCATGGGAACCGCCGGCGCGTTCTCCTCGATGCAGGCGGCGTTCTTCGGGATCGGCGCCTACGCCGCATCCATCTCCGCCATCTCCTTCCAGACGCCGTTCCCCTTCGACCTTCTTCTCGGCGGAGCGACGGCGGCAGTCATCGGAGTGTTGGTGTCGCTGCCGCTGTGGCGCCTTCCCGGCGAGGCGGTCCTCGTCGCGACGATCGCCTTGCAGCTGGTCTTCTCGAGCGTGTTCGTGAATGCGACGGTCACGGGTGGTCGCTCGGGTCTGTACGGGATCCCCCGGCCGCAGCTGTTCGGCATGCCTTTCGCCACGGCTCTTCCCTTCGCGATTCTGGCCGTCGTGGTCGCCGTGGTCGTGATCCTCCTGCTGCATCTTTATCTGCGCCGCTCAGCCGGTCTGTCGACACGGGCGCTTCGCGATGACTCATCGCTCGCCCAGTCGTTCGGGATCGCCCCGGCAGCTCCGCGCCTGGCAGCGTGGATGCTGAGCGCCGGCTTCGCCGGGGTCGCCGGTGGCCTCTACGCACGGTTCGTCGGGTACATCGACCCGGGCTCGTTCTCGCTGCACCAGACGCTCCTCATCCTGACGATGCTCGTCATCGGAGGGCTCGGGAATGTGTGGGGCGCCGCCTTCGGCGCGGTCCTGCTGGTGGCGGTGCCGGAACTGCTCTCGTTCGTGCCGTCCACATCGTCGGCCGCCGATCAGCTCGAGCCGGTCATCTACAGCGTCGTGCTGCTGCTCGTGGTGATGTTCCGTCCGCAGGGGATCTTCCCCGAGCGGAACGTCCCCTCGCGGCGCGGCCGCCGCCCCGGGGCCCCGGCGGCAGGATCCGCGCCGACGGCCGAGCGCCCCGCCGACGCGCCCTCCGGCACGGTCACCATGTCGGGGATCACCAAGAGCTTCGGCGGCCTGTCGGTGCTCAAGGGGATCGATCTCGAACTCCGGCCTCACGAGGTCACCGCCATCCTCGGGCCCAACGGCGCGGGCAAGACGACCCTCTTCAACATCATCGCCGGGGCGGAACGGCCCGACGCGGGCACTGTCGAATGGGGCGGGCAGCTGCTCACCGGAAAGCGGCCGCACGAGCTGGCCCGCATGGGCATGGCGCGCTCGTTCCAGGACGCCCGCATGTTCTCGACCTTCACGGTGTACGAGTACATGGTGGTCACCGCCCACACACGGCGGACGGGCACGATGCGACTGCTCAGCCGGCTGGTGCCCGACGGCCTCACGGAGGAGATCCGACTCGCCCTGGAGCCCTACGGTCTCGCCGACCAGCTCGACACCCGTCTCAGCGATCTGTCGTACGGGCAGCACAAGACGCTCATCCTGGCGTCGCTGGTGTACTGGGGGCCGACGGTCGTGCTCTTCGACGAGCTGGCCGCGGGCCTGGATGCCAAGAGCGCGGCGGATGTCGCGGCGCACGTCCGCGAGCTGCGATCGTCCGAGCGCGTCATCTGCCTCGTCGAGCACAACCTCGACTTCGTGTGGGCGGCGGCCGATCGCGTCGTCCTTCTCGGCGAGGGACGAATCGTCGCCGACGGCACTCCCGAGCAGATCCGGCAGGATCCGGCGGCGTTCGCGACCTACTTCGGCAAGGCGGAGATCCCATGACCTTCACAGCATCCGGCGTCACCGCCAGCTACCGACGCGGCCAGCACGTGGTCACCGACGTCTCGCTGTCGGTCGCGCCCGGCGAGTTCGCGCTCATCCTGGGTCACAACGGCGCGGGGAAGACCACGCTGCTGAACGCCCTGTACGGCACGCGGCCGCTCGATGCCGGCTCCGTCCGCATCGACGGGGAGCTGCTCGCCTCCGGCACCCGCAGTCGCATCCAGCGGGGGATCGCGTTCGTGCCCTCCGAGGGTGCGGTGATCCCCGGGCTGACGGTGCACGAGAACCTCGTCGTCGCGGCCACGGCGGTACCCGGCCGCCGCCGTCGCCAGTGGCAGCCGTTGATCGCCGAGGCGCTCGGCTGGTTCCCCGACCTCGAGGCGAAGCTCGACGCCCGCGCGCGGACGCTGAGCGGTGGGCAGCGCCGCATGCTGGCCATCGCGATGGCCCTCACGCAGAGTCCGTCGTATCTGCTGATGGACGAGCCTTCGCTGGGCCTCGCGCCGCAGATCGTCGATGACGTCTTCTTCAAGCTCGCCGAGCTGCGGTCCACGCTCGGAATGGCGACGATCGTCGTCGAGCAGACGGCGCGGCCGACCCTGCTCGCGGCCGATCAGATCCACGTCATCCGCGGCGGGGAGCAGGCGTTCCAGGGCGATCGGGAGGCGTTCGACCGCCACGATCTGTGGGAACTGCTGTGACGACGGCCGAGGCGGTCTTCGCCCCGGCCCGCGTCCGCGTGACAGCGCTTCCCGGTGGCGGGAGGGAGGTGGTCTCGCTCGTCGAGCCCACGCCGCCGCCGCCGTCGACGCTGCACTGGCTGCGCGCCGCCGCTCGAAGCACTCCGGCCGCGCCGGTGCTCACGTGGTGCGCGGCCGACGGGCTTCGCCGCACCCTCACCTACGGCGAGGCGTGGCACGACGTGCAGACGCTCGCCGGCGGACTGCGCGCGCTCGGGCACCGACGCGGGGATCGGGTGGTCATCCTCGCCCGCAACGGTCCCGGCCACTTCCTGCTCGCACACGCCGCCATGCTGGCCGGCATGATCTGGGCCCCCGTCGCCGCGCAGTACGCCGCACCCGGCGCCGATCCGGCCCGGCTGCGCGGGGTGCTCGATGCGCTCGAGCCGGCCCTGGTGTATCTCGACGACCGGGCCGAGTCCCCGGGAGCACCGGATGATGCCACCGCTCTCGTCGGAGACGACGGGCTCGCGCGCGTGCGTGCCACCGCAACCGGTACCGCGCCCACGCTGGCGGAGATCTCACCCGACGACCCGGCGAAGGTGCTGCTGACCTCGGGGTCGACGGGCGTGCCGAAGGCGGTCATCCAGACGCACGGCGCGATCGCGGCGAACGTGCAGGCGACCCTCGACGTGTGGCCCTTCTTCCTGCGCGAGCCGCCCGTGCTCGTGGACTGGCTGCCATGGAACCACTCGTTCGGCGGCAACTCCAACCTCAATCTCGTCCTCGCCGGCGGAGGGGTCCTCCACGTCGACGAAGCCCGCGGCCTTCCCGGTGCGCTCGGCACGACCATCGCCAACATCATCCGATTCCGCCCCACGTACTACGCCGCGGTGCCGGCCGTCTTCGCTGACATGCTGCCGCACCTGGAGCGCGACGAGCGGTTCCGATCAGCCCTGTTCCAGCGTGCGCAGGCGCTGTTCTCGGCGGGCGCGGCGATGAGCGCCGACACGTTCGAGCGGCTCCGAGCGGCGTCGCTGACGGTGCGAGACACTCCCATCCCCGTGCTCAGCGGCTGGGGCTCCACCGAGGTCGGGCCAGGCGCCACGATCGTGCACACTCGCTCCAGTCGACCGGGTTGGATCGGTGAACCGCTGCCGGGTGTGACGGTGCGGATGGTGCCGGTCGGCGAGAAGCTCGAACTGCGTGTGAAGGGACACTCCGTCACGCCCGGCTACTGGGGCGATCCGGCGCGCACGCGCGAGATCTTCGACGACGACGGCTTCTATCGCTCCGGGGACGCCGGGGTGCTCGTGGACGAGAATCGCCCGGAGCGGGGATTCCGCTTCGACGGGCGCATCGCCGAGGACTTCAAGCTCGCCAACGGCAGCTGGGTGAACACGCAGCGGCTGCGCGGCGAGATCCTCGCTGCCGGCGGCGGCACCGTGCGCGACGTCGTGATCGCCGGCCCCGACCGCCCCCACCTGATCGCGCTGGTGTGGACCGCCGACGACGCCGAGGTCGACCTCGACGCCCTCGTCGCCCGCCACGCCGAGGGTCGTCGCGGTCAGACCAATGTGCTGCGCGGCGCTGTCACCCTCGGCGAGCCCGATCCGGAGGAGCTGAGCCCGAAGGGCCAGCTGCGCCCGAACGTCGTGCTGGCCCGCCGGGCCGAGATGCTCGACGACGCCTACACCCGAATGGAGTACGCCCGATGATCACCGTTTCCACCGTCGCCGAGCTCGAGCCGCTGGTCGGCACCGAGCTCGGCATCTCCTCCTCGGTGACGCTGTCGACCGGCGACATCGCCGCGTTCGCCGAACTCACCGGCGACCGGCACTGGTTGCACATCGATCGCGTCCGCGCCGCGGCCGAGGCGCCCTTCGGTGACGTGATCGCTCACGGGTTCTTCGTACTGTCGCTCGTGACCGGGCTCGCCAACGAGTGCTACGCCATCGAGCGGGCCGAGCGCTGGGTCAATTACGGGCTGGAGCGGGTGCGCTTCACCGCCCCGCTGCTGCCGGAGGTGCCGGTGCGGCTGCGACTGGTGCTCCGCGACCTGAGCCGCCCCGTCGGTTCGCCGGCGCGGCTCACCCTCGCTTGCACGGTCGAGAAGGAGGACGGCGCCGCGGTGATGATCGCCGACTGGGTCGTGCTCGTCGTGGAGGGTCGGGCATGAGCGCCGAGTTCACGCCGCTCGGCCAGGACGCGTCATTCCTGGGGCATGTCGGCGGCATCACGTGGCATCGCAGGGACGATCGCACCGATGTGCGCCTGGAGGTGGCAACGCATCACCTGAATCCGAACGGTCACGCGCACGGCGGGGTGCTGTTCACCCTCATGGACATCACCCTCGGCGCCACCGTCGAGAGCTTCCTCGGCGAGAATCCCGCCGGTCACCCGATCACGGTGCAACTGTCCTCGAGCCTCATGGGATCGGCGCGTCAGGGCCAGACGATCCTCGGTGAGGCCCGGGTGGAGAGCTCGACGCGCACCCTCACCTTCGTCGACGGCCGGCTCACCGCCGACGACGGGCGCCTCCTCATGACCGCACGCGCGGTCTTCCGCAATCCGCCCCGCGCGTGAGGCCGGTGCTCACGCAGACGCGAGCAGGTCGCGGCGGATCCGGGCGATGGGGGCCTGCGCGTTGAACCCGGTCGCCCCGACGACGGCGCCGTCGCGGCGGTAGAGATACAGCGCTCGTCCGGCGTCCCATCGCTCGACCTCCACGTCGACTCCCGACAGATCCGGATCCCCGACGTGCTGCAGCCGCACGTCGTGCTGATCGGACCAGACATAGGGGACGGCGGCGAACGGGGTCGCGGTGCCCGTCACGATCGATGCGGCGACGTGGGCGGCCTGCTCACGCGCCGTCGTCCAGTGCTCGACCCGCTGACGCACGCCGTACCGCGGATTGTGCCACTCCGCGGCGTCCCCCACCGCCCAGACGCCCTCGACGCCGTCCGCTCGCAGGGAGCTGTCGCACCGGATGCCGTTGCCGACGGGCACGCCGGAGTCCTCGAGCCAAGCGGTGTCGGGGCCGGCGCCGACACCGACGACGAAGTGGTCGCCGGGCATGGTCTCGCCGGTGGCGAGCACGACGGCGCGGACGCGGGCGGCAGACGCGTCGACGTCGGCGACGAGCGCTCGGACACGCAGATCAACGCCGTGATCGCGGTGGCGACGGGCGAGATCTTCGGACACCTCCGGTGGGACCGCGCGAGCGATGAGACGGTCGGACGCCTCGAGCATGTCCACGGGCAGACCACGCCGGCGTGCTGCTGAGGCAACCTCGCCGCCGATGAACCCCCCGCCGATCACGACCACCCGGCCGCCGGCGTCGAGGCCGGCGCGCAGGCGCTCGGCGTCGCGCAGCGTGCGGAGGTAGTGCACGTTGTCACGCCCCTCCAGCGCGGGCAGACGCCGGGGCGAGGAGCCGGTCGCGAGCACGAGGTCGTCATACTCCCGGTCCCCGGCCGTCGTGCGCAGCGCCCGGCGCCGGGTGTCGAGTCCGGTCGCGGCGACGCCGCGGTGCAAAGTCACGTCCAGGCGCTCGAGGTCGTCGGCCGTGAGCAGGCGCAGGGCATCGCCGGCGGGGCCGCCGAGGGCATCCTTCGACACCCCGGGACGGTCGTGCGGCCACTGCTCGTCGGCGTCGACGAGGGCGACCGAACCGGTGAATCCACGTGTTCGCAAGGCCTGGGCGACCCGCACCCCGGCGACGGATGCACCGACGATGACGACGCGGCGGTGGTCGGTCATGCCCGCGTGAGGAGGATCGCGCGTACCGGGCAGTCGGCGGCGGCCTGCTCGATGTCGTCGTCTTCGCCGGGCTGCGGATGACCGTCCAGGACGAAGGCGACGTTGGTCTCGGGGTCGAGGTCGAACACGTCGGGGGCATCGGCGATGCAGTTGCCATAGCCGGCGCACTTCGTCTCGTCGATGTCGATGTGCAGCGTCATGGAGTGACCTCCCGGTCGAAGGTGAGCGGGAGTCGGCGCAGCCCGTAGTGGACGCCGGACTCGATGGAGCCGAACTCCGGTTCGCCGCCCGGACGGAAGGGTGCCAGCGCGCGGGCCTCCTCCAGCAGCATCCGCAATTCCACCCGGGCCAGGGGAGCGCCGATGCACTGATGGATTCCCCACCCGAAGGCGAGGTGCCCGCGTGCGGGGCGGTCGATGTCGAAGACGTCGGCGTGGTCGAACTGCGTGTCGTCGCGGTTCGCCGATCCGTACAGGAGCAGGACGCTCTCGCCGGCGGCCATCGTGGTGCCGTCGATCGTGACGTCCTGGGTGAGGCGTCGAGAGAACATCTGGGCGGGCGTGCGCAGCCGCAGCATCTCCTCGACGTAGCGCGGCGCGACCGACGGGTCGGCGCGCAGTCGTTCCTGCAGACCGGCATCGTTCGCGAGCAGCCAGAAGAGATGTCCCGCGGAGTTCATCGTGGTCTCGTGACCGGCGAGGGCGACGGTGTTGAGGATCGACAGCAGCTCGCGATCGTCGAGGGGGCGCCCGTCGATCTGGGCGTCGAGGAGGCTCGTGAGGTAGTCGTCAGGGCGCTCCTCACGGTGCCGATCGATCTCGCCGCGCAGGGTCGCGCGGAACTCCTCCCGTGCGGCGAGCTGGGTGTCCTGGTCGGTGATGGTCGCCGCGATCCGCTCCGTGAGCCGGCGGAACTGCTGCACCGTCTCGGGGGAGAACCCGACGATCTGGGTGAGCACCACCAGCGGAAGCGGCAGGGCGACATCCGCGATGAAGTCGCCGCCCCCCTTCGCGGCGAAGCCCCCTAGCAGGCCCCGGATGGTGTCGCGCAGGAACGTGTCGAGCTCTTTGACCCGCTGCGGGCGGATCGCGCGCATCATGATCTCGCGGTACGCGGTGTGCTTGGGCGGGTCGTAGTCGATGGGGATGGCGCGGGCGGCCGCCACCTCCGGGATGCGGTGACCGCCCGCGGAGGAGAAGACGCCGGGGTCGCGCAGTGCCGAGCGCACGTCGTCGTAGGAGCTCAGGATCCAGAACCCGCCGTAGCGGTCGGAGTGCGCGACCCGCCCCGATGCGCGCAGCGCCTCGTAGCTCTCCCACAGCCGCGACTCGCTGAGCGCGGGATCGTGGTGGTCGAACGACGACAACGTCTCGTGGGGGAAGGGGCACTTCCCCGCCGTGGGGGTGACGATCCCGGTCATGGTCTCTCGTTCCCGTCAGGCGGTGGCGCGTTGCGGGAGGTGCAGCCCCGCCGAGCCGGTGGTGACGCGGCCGGATGAGCCGGGTGCGAGGTCGATGGGGTCGCCGTACCAGGTCATGCCCTCCGGGAAGTCCACCGGCGCCCACTCGATCGCCTGCCAGTCGGGATCGAAGATCTGGTAGCCGCCGGCATACAGCTCCACGCGGTGGCCCGAACCGGGATCGAAGACGTAGAGGTACATCGCCTGCCCGATGCCGTGTTTTCCGGGTCCGACCCCGATGGTGACGTCGAGGTCGGCGAGGATGTCGGCGGCCGTCAGCGCATCGGAGAAATTCTCCAGGTTGAATGCGACGTGGTGCAGCTGCCCGTTCAGTTCGCTGCGGTTGGCGACGATGGCGAGGTCGTGCACCTGCGAGGTGACGGACATCCACGAGGCCATGACCGTGGTCGGGTTGTCGGGGAGCATGGCGAACTCGCGGCGCTTGAACCCCAGGTTCTCGCGCACCCACGACTCCGCCTGGTTGATGCGGCCCGGATCGGCCTGGATGTTGAAGTGGTCGATGCGCCGGGCGCCGAGGCCCCGTCGCCGCGAGGAGTTGCTGGGAAGCTTCGAGCGCAGATGCTCCGGGGCGAGGGGACGATCCACGTCGTAGTACAACTCGAACGGGTGCGTGCCGCCGGGCAGCTGGAACCGCACGGCGGTGCCGCGCCCGCGCTCGGTGCCCGACGGGACCTCGACCGTCTCGATCTCCTGCCGCGCCAGCTCTTCGGCGAACAGCTCCACGTCCTGGGGTCGTCCGACGCGGAAGCCGTAGGAATTGACGATGCTCTCCTCCTGCTGCGTGAGGACGAGCGAGTGATGTCCCCGCTCCATGTAGCAGCGGAGATAGGCGACGTCGCCGTCGCGCTCGACCTCTTCCATCCCCAGCACGTCGCGGTGGAACCACAGCGACTTCTCCAGGTCTGGGGTTCCGAGATTGATGGTGCCGATGTGGGCGATCGAGGGGCCGGGGTCGTAGCGATCCTGCAGGGCCATGGTCAGTCCTTTCCGGTGAGGAAGTCGAGGTGGATGCGGTCGAAGGTCTCGGTCTGCTCGTACTGGGGCCAATGGCCGGCGTTCTCGATGACCGCAAGACGCCCCGAAGGGATGAGCCCGGCGATGCGGCGGCCCTCGTCGACGGGACCGGAGGGGTCCTTCGTCGTCCAGATCACCAGTGCGGGAGCCTGGATGGCTCGCAGGTCGTCGTCGGAGAGCATGTTGCGGGCGCGGATCTCGGGATCTTGAAGGGCCATGTTCATGCGGCATGCCATCAGCCAGTCGGGCTGCTCGAAAATCGCCTGACGCGTGCGGATGAGGTCGTCGGTGACGAGCGCGGGGTCGGCCATGAGCCACTCCAGCCGCGCCTTCACGCGCTCCCACGACGGGTCCTCCGCCGCCTGCATCGACAGTGTGTACAGCCGCTCCATCACCTTCGGGTTGGCCATCGTGCCGCCCATCGTGTTGAGGACGATCCGCTCGACGCGCTCCGGGTACAGCTGGGCGAACCGCGCCGCCACCCAGCCGCCCAGGCTCTCGCCGGAGAAGAAGGCCTTCTCGGCGCCGAGGTGATCGAGCACCTCGGTGACCTGGTCGAGATAGTGCGGGATCTCCAGCGGATGCTCCGGCTTGGAGGAGTACCCGTGGCCGATGAAGTCGATCGCCCACACGTCGAAGTGCTCGGCGTGGGAGGCGAGGTTTCGCACGTACGCCTCCGCGTGACCCGTGATGCCGTGGAGGAGGAGCAGCACCGGCTTTCCCGGGGTTCCCGCGTGCAGGTACCGCGTGCGGTAGCGGGGGGTCTCGAGGAACCCCTGGCGGAACTCGACCTGCGCCAGATCCGACCACACGCTCGTATACGGACGTTCGGTACTGCTCATCGGTTGCGGACCTTCTCTCGGGGCTCAGCGGGGGCGGGCAGCGCGCCGATCGAAACGAGCAGCGTTGCCAGCGCAATCAGGCTAGGTTCGACCGTGTAGTAGGTCTATGACGAACTTTTCCCCGTTTGCATAGACGTTCGGATATCAATCGCAGGAGGTCCGGCATGGCCGACGACAACCGGATATCGCTCCAGAAGCTCGAGGTGTTCTGCCGTGTCGCCGAGCTGGGCGGGGTGCGGCGCGCCGCCGAGGAGCTCTACATCTCGCAGCCCGTCGTCAGCGCGCACATCCGCTCGCTGCAGGAGCGCGTCGGCGCGAAGCTCTTCCAGCGCGACGGGCGGGGCATCGTCCTCACCGAGGCGGGGGAGCGCGTGCTGCTGTGGGCGACCGACGTCCTGCGCGGCCGCACCGAGCTCGACAAGGAGCTCGCGAGCCTGTCGAACGGTTCCGCAGGCTCGGCCTCGGTGGGCTGCACCATCACCGTGGGCAACACGGTCCTCGCCCCCACGATCATCGCCTACAAGGTGCAGCATCCGGGTGCCCGCATCCGCCTCGAGATGTCGCCGGCCGAAGCCGCCCTCGAGGGGGTGCGCACGGGGCGACTCGACTTCGCCGTCGTGGCGGGGGACGGCGTGTTCGACAGCCGCACGTTCCGCGCGGAGCTGCTCGCCCGACCGCGCCTGGTCGTCATCGCCTCGGCCGCGAACAGCGACGTCCCCGACCGCATCGATGTGGGTGCCCTCGCCGCGCTGCCGTTCGTCGCGCCGCCGGAGGGGCTCGCCATCCGCCGGAGCCAAGACGCCGCGCTGGCCGCGATCGGGGTGCACGACCGCCGCGTCGAGATCGAGCTCGGCAGCGCCGATGCGATCAAGAGCGCCGTGATCGAGAACCTCGGGGTCGCGCTGCTGTCGCGCAACGGCGTGGCCGACGAGATCGCCGCCGGCGTGCTGCGTGAGATCGAGGTGGTCGACGCGCCCGCCATGCACGACATGGTGTTCATGGTGCACCGCACCGCGCAGCGGTTCTCGGCTCTGCAGCGAAACCTCCGTACCGTCGTCCGCGAGGCGATGATCGAGCGCTACGGCGCGCCGGCGACCGCGGACTGATACCCGCACGGGGATCAGTGCGTCGCGGCATTCGACATGGTCGTCGGCACCCCCCCGCGCCTAGCGTGGCTGCGGAACGAGGAGGTCCCATGCTCGAGCGTCGCCAGGTCGCCCGCATCATCGACACGCATCACCACGTCGGCCAGCTCGCGCTGGGCAGGGAGACGGAATCGGTCGACTCCGTCGTCGCGCGCAAGGCCGACGAGCACCGAGCGATGCTCGAGGACTTCGGGATCACCGCCGCGGCGGTCATCCCGGGCTTCCAATACGAGCGCACGCACGGGATCGCCGACACCCGGCGGGTCAACGACGCGATCGCCGCGTACCGGGACGCCGACCCCTCCCACTTCCCGGTCGCCCTGGGCGTCCTCGAGCCCCTGCACGATCTGCGGGCCAACGAGGAGGAGATCGAGCGCATCTTCGGCGACCTCGCCCTCGACGGCGTCGCGTGGCACACGCGATATCAGGGCGTCGCGGTGTCGGACCGGCGGATGCACGAGCTCGTCGAGCGCGTCGCCGACCGGGCGCGTCCCTGCTACGTCCACATGTTCTCGGAGTCGGGGCTGGAGTCGCCCTGGATGCTCGTGGACCTGGCGCTTGCCCATCCCGCGGCCACGATCGTCGCCCTCGACGGCTTCTCCAGCGCCACTCACGTGCGCTACATGGAAGACATCGCGGCCCGCTGCCCGAATGTGCTCTTCGACACCGCCATCGCCTTCCCACTCATGCGACCGATCGACACGTTCGTCGAGCGCTTCGGTGCCGAGCGGCTGATCTTCGGCACCGACTCGTACGCCAAGCCCCTGCTGTATAACTACCCGGCGATCCTGAACGAGCTGCTGTATTCCCCGATGGCGCAGGCCGACCTCGAGGCGATCTTCGCCGGGAACTTCCTGCGGCTCTTCCCCCACGCCGCCGCGCGTCTTGAGGCGGATGCCGCAGCCTGACAGAGCGTCTCAGATGGCCACGCGAGGACGGGAGAGGCGCTCGGCCTGGGATTGCAGCGCCTCCGTCGCGTCTCTCAGCGGGCGGGACAGCGCCGCAGGGTCGATGGCATCCGCCGGGCCCGACACCGACAGGGCCGCCGTGACCGCGCCGTCGGCGAGGACGATCGGCACCGCCACGCACGCCACCCCCGCCGCGGACTCCTCACGCTCCGTCGCGATGCCGCGCTCGCGCACGCGGGCGAGTTCTGCCCGAAGGGCGTCCGGGTCGGTGATCGTATGCGGCCCGACAGCCTCGAGGCCGCGCTGCAGCACCGTCTCCAGGACGGGCGCGGGAGAGAAGGCCAGCAGCGCCTTGCCGACGCCGGTGGCATGCGCGGGCACCCGCCCGCCGACCCGGCTCGGCATCTTCGGCGAGGCCCGCGCATGCAGGATCTCGATGTACACCACGTCCACGCCGCGGATGACGGCCAGATGCACGGTCAGGCCGGTCTGCTGGCGGAGCGCCTCCATCCGGGCCAGCGCCAGACGGCGCAGCGACCGCGGCCGCGACGTCGACTCGCCGAGCTCGAACAGGCGAAGACCCAGGGAGAGGCCGTCACTGCTGGCGTCGAGCAAACCGTGCTCGGCGAGCTCGCTGCTCAACCGCCACACCGTCGTCTTGGCGATCCCCGTGCGGCGGGCGATCTCGCCGACCGTGAGGGTCGTGTCGGTCTCGGCGAAGCATCCGATGATCGCCGACACGCGGCCGATCACCGAGATCGGACCATTCCGCTCAGTGGAACGCATATGCCGAGTATGCGGGCGGGGTTCCCTAGAGTCGAGCCCGCTCCCCGATCCCGACGACGAGGTTTCCGATGATCGATGACAGCCAGGTGCACGAGGCCGCCGCCGCGCTCTTCAGCGCGTACGAGACGGGAGCCGCGATCGCTCCGCTCAGCGAGACGTATCCGGGCCTGACCGTCGATGACGCCTACGCGATCCAGTCGGCGCAGATCGCCGCCTGGACCGCTGAGGGGCGCGCGATCTGGGGCTACAAGGTGGGGCTCACCTCGCGCGCCATGCAGCAGCAGCTCGGCGTCGACCAGCCCGACTACGGCTTCCTCGTCGACGGCATGGCGTACCCGGATGGCGGCGAGGTCGCTCTCGACCACTTCCTCGCCGCGCGCGTCGAGCCCGAGATCGCCTTCGTGCTCGGGCGTGACCTGCGCGGGCCCGGCCTCACGGCCGACGATGCCCGGGCGGCGGTCGAGGCGGTTGTCGCGTCGATCGAGATCATCGACTCCCGCATCGCCGATTGGCGCATCACGCTGCCCGACACGATCGCCGACAACGCCAGCTCCGCCGGCGCCGTGATCGGGAGTGTGCGGCTGCCGGTGGAGGATGTCGACCTCGCCGCGCTGACCGTCACGCTCTCGCGCGACGGCGAGAAGATCGCCGAGGGCACCGGTGCCGCCGTCATGGGCTCTCCGCTGAACGCGCTGACGTGGCTGGCGAACAAGCTCGGCGAGTACGGCGTGACGCTCACTGCCGGATCGATCGTGCTGCCCGGCAGCGTCTGCGCCGCGGCGCCGGTATCGACCGGCGACCTCATCTCCGCCGACTTCGGGCCCTTGGGCACGGTCGGCATCCGCTTTTCCTGACATCCGTTTCCCCGAGGAGGAACCATGCCCAAGACCAAGGTCGCGATCATCGGATCGGGCAACATCGGCACCGACCTCATGTTCAAGGTCATGCGCCTCAGCGACAGTCTCGAGATGGGTGTGATGGTCGGGATCGACCCCGCCTCCGACGGGCTGGCCCGCGCGCAGCGCCTGGGCATCGAGACCACCGCCGAGGGCGTCGACGGGCTACTGGCGAGCGCGCAGTTCGACGACATCGAGGTGGTCTTCGACGCCACGAGCGCCGGGGCGCACCGCGCCAACGACGCCGCCCTCCGCCCGCACGGGAAGCTCCTGATCGACCTCACGCCCGCGGCGATCGGGCCGTACGTCGTGCCCGTGGTGAACCTCGCCGAACAGGAGAGCTCCTCGAACGTCAACATGGTGACGTGCGGAGGACAGGCGACGATCCCGATCGTGGCGGCCGTCAGCGCTGTCGTGCCCGTGCACTACGCCGAGATCGTCGCGTCCATCGCGTCGAAGTCGGCCGGGCCGGGGACGCGCGCGAACATCGACGAGTTCACCGAGACCACGTCCGCCGCGATCTCGCAGGTGGGTGGGGCGGCACGGGGCAAGGCGATCATCATCCTGAACCCGGCCGAGCCGCCGATGATCATGCGCGACACCGTGCTCGTCGTCACCGACCGGCTCGACGACGCCGCCCGCGAGGCGGTCGCCGCAGCCGTGGCCGCGCAGGTCGAGGCCGTCGCCGGATACGTGCCCGGATACCGGCTCAAGCAGGACGTGCAGTTCACCGACGAGGGCGACGAACTCGATCTGCTGCTCCCCGAGGACCGGCGAAGCGGCAGCTACACGAAGGTCACCGTGTTCCTCGAGGTGGCCGGCGCCGCCATGTACCTTCCCGAGTACGCCGGGAACCTCGACATCATGACCTCGGCGGCCCTGCGCACCGCGGAACATCTCGTCGCCGCACGAAAGGCGGTGCTCGCATGAGCGCCCGGATCTATCTGCAGGACGTCACGTTGCGGGACGGGATGCACGCCCTGCGCCACCGCATCTCCCCGCAGAAGGCGGCCGAGATCGCGCGCGCCCTGGATGCCGCAGGGGTCGACGCGATCGAGGTCGCGCACGGCGACGGCCTGGCGGGGAGCTCCCTCACCTACGGCGCCGGCTCGCACTCCAACGCCGCGTGGATCGAGGCGGTCGCCGAGGCCGTCGACCGCGCCGTGCTCACGACATTGCTGCTCCCGGGCATCGGGACCCTCCACGATCTGCGCGCGGCGTTCGACGCGGGCGTGCGGTCCGTGCGGATCGCGACGCACTGCACGGAGGCCGACGTGGCCAAGCAGCACATCGAGACGGCCAAGAGCTGGGGCATGGATGTCTCGGGCTTCCTCATGATGGCGCACCTCAACGACCCCGGTTCGCTCGCGCAGCAGGCGAAGCTCATGGAGTCGTACGGCGCGGACTGCGTCTACATCACCGACTCGGCTGGGCGGCTGACGATGGACGGCGTGCGGGAGCGGGTGCGGGCCTACCGGGACGTGCTGCGCCCGGAGACGGAGATCGGCATCCACGCGCATCAGAACCTCTCGCTGGCGGTGGCGAACTCCGTCGTCGCCGTCGAGGAGGGTGCGTACCGGGTCGACGCGTCGCTGGCCGGCCACGGCGCCGGCGCGGGGAACACGCCCATCGAGCCCTTCGTCGCCGTGGCGAAGCTCCAGGGGTGGGACGTCTCCGCCGACGTCTTCGCGCTGCAGGACGCCGCCGACGACCTCGTGCGTCCGCTCCACGACCGACCCGTGCAGGTCGATCGCGAGACCTTGACCCTCGGCTACGCCGGCGTCTACTCGAGCTTCCTCCGCCACGCGGAGCGCGTCGGAGCGCAGTACGGCGTCGAGCCGCGTGCCATCCTCATGGAGGTCGGCGCTCGCGGCCTGATCGGGGGTCAGGAGGACGTCATCCCGGACGTCGCGATCGACCTCGCACGCCGGGACTGACGCCGCGCCGCCGCCCGCTGCATGGGCATCGCCCGCCGCCCGGGCATCGCCCGCCGCCGCCCGCCGCCCATCGCCCATCGCCCATCGCCCATCGCCCATCGCCGCGAGGGGTCGCATAACGCGGCATCGCTTTCACGAGGGGTCGCGCTATGCGCCAGGCGGCGCCTGCGTGCCGCGTGTCGCGACCCCTCGCGAGGGGGCGGAGGGGCGTCGATAGCCGTACTGCGAAGGATCCATCGCGGTATTCGTCATTTTCCTCAGGGTTGACGGGCTCTAGCGTGAGAGGAGAGCCCGACCATGGTGTCGCGGCACGACAGCGACGTCCGACCCGACGGAGACTCATGAGCACGCCAGCCCCCTCGACAGAGACCGCGACCGCGCAGACGGCCCCTGTCGTCGGCGCCACGCGTCGGCAGCGTCGACGGGCGATCGCGGCAAGCACCATCGGCACCACGCTGGAGTTCTACGACTTCGTGCTTTACGCGACGCTGTCGGGCACGGTCTTCCCGGCACTGTTCTTCTCCGGAGTCTCTTCGGAGCTGGGACTGTTCCTCTCCTACGTCACGCTCGGGATCGGCTATCTCGCCCGCCCGATCGGCGGGGTGATCTTCGGGCACTTCGGCGACCGGGTCGGACGCCGGACGATGCTGATGATCACGCTCATCATCATGGGCACCGCATCCGTGCTCATCGGGCTCCTGCCCTCCGCGGCCGTCCTCGGCCCCGCGGCCGCGGTGATCCTGGTCTTCCTGCGCCTCTTCCAGGGCATCGCGGTCGGCGGCGAGTGGGCGGGCGCGGCCCTGTTGGCGATGGAGAGCGCACCCGTCAAGCGTCGCGGGCTCGCCGCATCCGCGGTGCTCGCGGGAGGCCCGCTCGGTGCCGTGCTCGCGACACTGATCCTGGGCGCGATGGCGCTCCTTCCCGAGGAGGCCTACACGTCGTGGGGATGGCGCGTGCCGTTCCTGCTGTCGGCGGGGCTCGTCGTGGTCGGCGTGCTGCTGCGCCTCGGCGTCACCGAGTCGCCGGCGTTCGTGGCCGCGCGCGAGGCCGGTGAGACGGCGAAGGGGCTGCCGCTGGCCCGCGTGCTCCGGACGTCGTGGCGCGCCCTCGTGCTCACCGCGCTGGTGGGAATCGTCCCCCTGTTCGTGCAGGTGCTCACTCAGTCGGTGGGAATCGGATACTCCGTTGGCGCCGGCAACCATCCCACCGCCGTGCTGTGGCTGTTCACCGCTGCATCCGTCCTGCAGGCGATCGCGATCCCGCTGTACGCGCATGCGTCCGACAGGTTCGGCCGCATCCCGACGTTGCTCATCGGGCTGGTCGTCGCCGGGGTGCTCTTCGGTCCCGTCTTCGCGCTCCTCGGGAGCACGGCGCTGCCGGTCGTGTTCGCCGGCTTCGTGCTGATGACCTGCCTCGTGCAGGCGCCGACCTACGGGCCGTACGGCGCGTTCGCGAACGAGCACTACGACGTCGCCGTGCGGTACACCGGCGGATCACTGTCGTACCAGATCGCCGGTGGCATCGGCGGCGGCATCGCGCCCGTCCTCGGCGGCGCCATGCTCGCGGCAGGCGGGGGTTCGGTCTGGCCCCTCAGCGCCGTGTTCGCCGGCCTCGTCGTCGTCGCGCTCGTGGCGGTCATCCTGGCCCGTCACTTGCGCCCCGCCGACTGAGCAAACTCTCGCCCGACCGGCCCTCGCCGCGAAGGGTCGCTTCCTGCGACATGGCATCCGCGAGGGGTCGCATCATGCGGCATCGCGGCGCGTGCGTGCCGCGTGTCGCGACCCCTCGCGAGCGCGGGAAAGCGGTACGCGGGTAGGGGTCGGTCAGCACCGTAGGACGATGCCCCGCATCGCATCCGGTTCGTAACCTTCCGGCATCACCGGAAAGGAAACGACCATGCGCACCACCCCTCTCGCCGCCCGACACCCCGCGCGGGCCACCGCCGCCGGTGCGCCGCTGACGGTGTCGGTCGTGATCCCCGCCTACAACGAGGCGGACATGATCCAGCGGTGCCTCGACGCCGCTGCCGATCAGAGCATGCCGGCGCACGAGATCCTCGTGATCGACAACCGCTCCACCGACGACACCGCCGCGATCGTGGAGCGCTTCGTCGACGCGCATCCCGGCTCCGGCGTGCGGCTGCTTTCGCAGCACCGGATGCAGGGGCTCGTCCCCACCCGCAACCTCGGGTTCGCCGTGGCCACCGGCGACGTGCTCGGCCGCATCGACGCCGACACGGTCATCGATCGCGACTGGGTGGCCCGGGTCGCCGGCGCCTTCGCGGACCCGTCCGTCGGCGGGGTGTCGGGGCCGGTGTCGTACTACGACCTCCCCTTCGTGGGCGGGATGCGCCTCTCGGATGACGTCGCCCGCCGGACCCTGCGCTTCCTCGGACGCGACTACCCTTTCCTCTTCGGCAGCAACATGGCGCTGCGCGCGAGCGCGTGGCATGCGGTGGAGTCGTCGGCCTGCCTCGACCACGCCGACATCCTGCACGAGGACATCGACCTCTCCGTGCATCTCCACGAGGCCGGCATCGCGGTCGCGTACGTACCCCGGATGACCGCGGCGATCTCCGCACGCCGCCTCTCGACCGCGCCCGACGCCTTCCGCTCGTACACCAGGCGCTTCGAGCGCACCTACCAGGTGCACGACGTGCACCGCTGGTACCTGTCAGCGCCGCAACGTCTGCTGCAGGGCGTCTACTGGTGGGCGCGGGTCCTCAGAGCCGTCGCTCCGGCCCCCCGTGCGGCGGTGGCGGCATGACCGCCCGCGCGTCGGTCGTCATCCCCGTGCGCGACGACGCGCGCCTCCTCCCGCGCCACCCGTGCGGCGCAGGACCGCCCGGCCGGCCGGCCGACCGACGAGGCGATCGTCGTCGACGGCGGATGCACCGGCGACAGCGTCGTCGCCCGGCGGCGGCCACGACCTCCCCCCTCCGTCCCGCTCGCTCCTCCCCGCTCGGGGCTCCCGTACCGCCGGTCGGCCGAGCGCCCCCTCATGTCCGCACCGCCGGTGCGGGACTCCACCCTCTCGAAAGGCACGATCATGAACACCGTCGCATCCGTCCCTCGCCGCATCCTCTCCGTCCTGGCCTTCGTGGCCTTCCACCTGCTGGCGGCGCTGTTCGTGCTGCTATACGTGCTGATCGCGGCGGTGGTCGCGCTCGTCCGGTGGTGCGTCGAGGTCTTCCGCCGATCGGCGCGGCGTCCGCATCGCCCGGCGGTCGGCGCGAGCTGAGGCGCCGCCCGCTCTCGATCTACTCGCCCATCCCGACGCGGTCCTTCGTGCTGCCGCCGCGCCGCGGCACCTGCGCCGCGAGACTGCACCCCCGCCACGAGACAGCGGTCAGCGGCCGCAGTCTGGTGGCGCGGATGCAGTGTCGCCGCGACCTGGCGGCCCGGTCAGCGGCCGCACAGCCGAGGCGTGAAAGAGTGGGGGGAGTGTCCGCTCGGCGATGGCATGTCCACCCGAGCGAAGGGGGCTTCATGCCCGCATGGTGGGAGCACCTGCTCCACGTCACGACCGGCCGCGTACGCAGTCACGACGACCTGCCCGATCTCCGGCACCTGCCCTCGCGGCGAGTGGCCGTCGAACGCACGCATTTCCTCGTGAACGACCGCGAACGCCGCCACCAGGATCGCCGTCTCTACGTGCTGCGCCGGGAGCCGCGCTCGCACCGGCATGCGACGAGCATCGCGGTGTTCTCGAACGGCCGCGGCGTCGGCTACCTCCCCGAGCGCGTATCGCGCGACATGGCGCCGCTCTTGGACGCGCTCGGCGGCGCCGCCATCGTGAACGGCGCCGGCACGCGCGCCGACAGCATGCGGCTGCGCGTCGACCTCCCGACGCACGCGGCGCTCCGGGCCTTCGCGGCCTGAGTCCGCCCGCGCCCGGGCACCGTCCGCACCCGCACCCGCCCCGCATTCCGCGAGACTGCACCGCCGTCACGACACAGCATCCGTCGGCCGCAGTCTCGTGGTGCGGATGCAGTCTCGCGGCGCCGCGCGCGCGTCAGGCGGTCTCGCGGCGTCGCGCGCGCGTCAGGCGGTCTCGCGGCGTCGCGCGCGCGTCAGGTGTACTCGCGGCGTCGCGCGCGCGATAGGCGGCGTTCACCGGGCGGACACCGCGGCGGCGGCCGCGCGTCATCCGGCGCTGGTGGAGTGTGGCCACCTGACCCGAGGAGACCCATGTCGCGCCTGCGCCGCGGGCTCGCGACGATGGCGGTGTGCGCGCTCGGCGCCGCTGCCGCTGTCGCGCTGCCCCTACCCGCCTCCGCCGCCGAACCCGGCATCCGCATCCACGAAGTCGAGTCGGACGGGGGCACGCCCGGCGACTGGGTCGAGTTGCACAATCCCACCGGCGCCGCGATCGACGTCAGCGGCTACCTCTTCAAGGACGACGACGACAGCCGCACCTTCGCGATTCCGGCCGACACCGTGGTCGCCGCGGGCGCCTACCTCGTCCTCGATCAGAGCGGCGGCTTCGGAAACTTCGACTTCGGGCTGGGGAAGGCGGATGCGGCGCGCCTGTTCACACCGGAGGGCACGCTCGTCGACGAACGGTCGTGGACCGAGCACGCTCCGCACACCTACGGCCTCCGCGAGGGCGCGTCGCCGGACTGGCAGGCGACGACCGCCGCTACGAAGGGCGCGCCCAACACGTTCGACATCCCGGAGCCCGAGCCGCAGCCCGGCACCGTCCTCCTCAACGAGATCGACTCGCAGCCCGCGGACTGGGTCGAGCTCTACAACCCCGGGACCGAGGCGTTCGACCTCTCCGGCTACGAGTTGCGCGACAACGCCGACGACCACCGCTGGACGTTCCCGGCCGGGTCGGCGCTCGCCGGCGGCGCGTACCTCGTCGTGACCGAGGCATCCGTCGGTGCGACGGGCGGCACCTTCGCCGCCGCCATCGGCATCGGGAGCACCGACCGCATCCGCCTCTTCGACCCCACCGGCACGCTCCTCGACGACACCCTGCCGTGGACGAGCCACGCCGCGCTCGACGGCGATGCCGCGGCGGCGACCCTCGCCCGCTGCCCTGACGGTGAGGGCGGATTCCGGCTCGCCCACCCGACGCCGGGAGCGGCCAACGACTGCGTGCTGCCGAAAGTCGCGATCAATGAGATCGAGTCGAACGGCGACGCGACCGACTGGGCCGAGATCGTCAACCTCGAGGCGGCGCCCGTCGACATCTCGGGCTGGACCGTCATGGACAACGACCCGATGGGGCATGCCGGCGACGTGACGCCGTTGCCGGCCGGGAGCATCCTCGCCCCCGGCGGCCACTTCATCTTCGCCGAGAACACGCACTTCTCCTTCGGGCTTGGAAACGGCGACACGGTGACCGTGCGCGACGCCGCCGGGAAGACCGTGGCCGAGTACGCCTACCCGACCCATGCGGCCGGCGTCTGGGCGCGCTGCCCGGATGGCACGGGGGACTTCCGCGACGTCGCTCTCTCGACGCCCGGCGCCGCCAACGCGTGCGGCACGCCCGTTCGCATCAACGAGGTCGAGTCCGATGCCGGATCTCCCGACGACTGGGTCGAGCTGGTCAACCCCACGGCATCCGCTGTCGACGCGTCGGGTCTCGTCGTGAGCGACAGTGACGACACCAACGCCTACGCGATCCCCACCGGAACGACCCTCGCCGCCGGCGGATACCTCGTGCTCGAGCGTGCGACGCTCGGCTTCGGCCTCGGCGGTTCCGACGCGGTGCGTCTGTTCGAGGGCGAGGCGGTCGTCGACGAGACGACGTGGACCGTGCACGCCGCGACGACGTGGGGCCGGTGCCCGGATGCCACGGGCGCGTTCGGTGCGACCCACACGGCCACGAAGGGCGCCGCGAACGTCTGCGCCGCGCCGGCCCTGCCCTGGCCGGGTTCGCCCGACACCCGCGTGCTCGATGAGGCACCCACCTTCCTCGAAGACAGCTCGGGCCTCGATGCCGACGGTGCGGTGCTGTGGGCCGTCGACAACGGCACGGGAACGTTCTGGAAACTGGACCTCGCGGCCGACGGATCGGCGACGCCGTCTGCGGGATGGGCCGACGGCAAGCGCGCGCGGTTCGCGAAGGATGCGGCGAACCCGGCGGCCGCCGGCCCGGATGCCGAGGGCATCACTGTCGCGGGAGACGGCTACCTCTATCTCGCTTCGGAGCGCGACAACAGCGCGAAGGACATCAACAGGAACGTCGTGCTGAAGATCGACCCGAACGCTCCCGGCCCCGACGTCGTCAGCACGAAGGAGTGGGATCTCACGGCCCTCCTTCCCGCGGTCGGCGCGAACCTCGGCATCGAAGCGGTCGAGTGGGTGGCCGATGACGACCTCGCCGGAAAGCTGTGGGACGACAGGTCGGCCGCGCCCTATGACCCCGCCGGCGACCCGGGGCACGGCGACGGCCTCTTCTTCGTTGCCGTCGAAGACACCGGCGACCTGTACGCCTTCGCGCTGCGCGCGGACGGCGCCGAGCTCGTCTCGACGATCGACCCGGGCCTGGCCGGTGTGATGGCGCTGGACTGGGACGCGGCGCTGGGTCTGCTGTGGGCGGTCTGCGACGACGGATGCGACGGGGCCGCGGCGCAGGTGACGCTCGACGGAACCGCCAGCCCGGGCATCGTGCAGATCGAGCGGCCGGCGAACATGCCGAACGTCAACAACGAGGGCTTCGCGACGCTCCCGACCGCCATCCCCGGCACCGCGACGCGGGCGGCGTGGTGGTTCCAGGACGGCGCCGCCTCCGGTGCGCTCCGCCTCGGCACGCTCCCTGCGATCTCCGTCGACCCGGGTGAGCCCGGCGGTCCGGGTGAGCCGGGCGGCCCCGGTGAGCCGGGCGGCCCGGGTGAGCCGGGCGGCCCGGGTGAGCCCGGCGGACCCGGTGAGCCCGGAGGACCGGGAGAGCCGGGCGGCCCCAGTGAGCCCGGCGGCCCCGGTGAGCCCGGCGCCCCGTCGCTCCCGTCAACGGGCGGGAGAGTGACGCCGCTGCCGGCCTCGGCGCTCACCGACGCCAATCGTGGCGGCGTGATGGCGCCGCGCACTGCCGCCGCCGGAGCATCCGTCATCCTCGACGTCGGCGCGCCCCACGCCGGCACCGCGGTCGAGGTGTGGCTGTACTCGACGCCGGCGCGCATCGCCACGGGAGTGCTCGACGCGCAGGGACGCATCACGCTGACGATTCCGGCCTCGACCCCTGCCGGGCAGCACCGGCTCGTGGTCTACGCCGCCGACGGGACCCTCCTCGGCTGGGCCCCGCTGCGCGTCACGGCGCTCGCCGCGACGGGTGAGTCGACCTCGGCCGGCCTCGCGCTCGCCGGCGGTCTGCTGCTCGTCGCCGGCGCGGCGGCCGTCGTGCTACGTCGCCGGCGCGCGGCATAGCACGCCCCGCGCCCGCGAAACTCCATCTGCGGCACGAGACTGCAGCCGTCGTACGCAGTCTCGTGGCGCAGATGCAGTCTCGCGGATGGCGCGGATGGCGCGGATGGCGCGTGGCGCGGGGGCGCGGGGCGCGAGGCTACGCGCGGGGCTGCGGAGGAGCGGCGTCGAGCGCGGCTCGCATCCGCCCCAGCGCCTCGCGCATCTCGGAGCGGTGCGGTTCGGGCAGATCCGTGATGTACGACACCCCGGCGGGGACCCACGACATGCCGTACATCGTCTCGCGCCAGTCACCCCCGCCCACCGGCCACCGAGTCCGTTCCACCCCCTCGGCCGTCGCGCCCTGACCCCACTGCCCGAACGCGTCGAGCATCTCGGAGAGCGGCAGGTCCATCACGACGTCGGTCTCGACCGGCTGGCGCACCCACGATCGCGCGACGAGGATGAACTCCTCGACCTCCTCGGGAGTGAGCGGATGCGGCTCGAACAGCACGCGCGTGTGCTCGACGTCGGCGAGGCGGTCGACGCGGAACGTGCGCCAGTCGTCGCGTTCGAGGTCCCAGCACAACAGGTACCAGTGCCGGTCGGCGGGGGCGAGATGGTGCGGCTCGACGCGGCGTCGCGTCACCTCGCCGGATGCGGATGCGTAGGTGAAGCGCACGCGCTCGCGGTCGCGGCACGCCAGCGCCAGTTCGCCGAGCACAGCGGTCGAGACGACCTCGCCCGCCGCGACTCCCACCGGCCGTACGGTATCCGCCAGCGCGTTCACCCGTCGCCGGAGGGCCGACGGCAACACCTGCTCGAGCTTCGCCAGGGCCGTCAGGGCCGTCTCGTCGCCGCCGACGAGTCGCTGCGACGCCGCGATCCGCAGCCCGATCGCCATCGCGACGGCTTCGTCGTCGTTCAAGAGCAACGGCGGCACCGCGCTCCCGGCTTCGAGGCGGTATCCGCCGGCCGCGCCGGGCGTCGACTCGATGCGGTAGCCGAGGTCGCGCAGCCGCTCGACGTCGCGCCGCACCGTACGCTCGGTCACGCCCATCCGCCGTGCCAGCTCGGAGCCGGGCCAGTGCCGGTGCGTCTGCAGCAGATTGAGCAGCGACAGCGCACGAGTCGTCGTATCGGACATGTTCCGAAGTCTGCCGGACAACGCGGACCGAATGTGTCCGCAAAGGCTCCTAGCCTGCCGGCATGACGAACGATACGATCCTCGAAGCATCCGGACTCACCAAGCGCTTCACCGTCAAGAAGAAGGTCGTCGAGGCGGTGACCGACCTCTCCTTCGCCGTCGCGCCGGGCGAGCTGGTCGCCTTTCTCGGACCCAACGGCGCGGGCAAGTCCACCAGCCTCCGTATGCTGACGACGCTTCTCCCGCCCACCTCCGGCACCGCGCAGGTCGTCGGGCACGACATCCTCCGCGAACCCGCCGCCGTCCGCGCCCGCATCGGGTACGTCGGGCAGCTCACGAGCGGCAGTTTCTCGCAGCGCGTGCGCGACGAGCTGCTCAGCCAGGGCGCGTTCTACGGCCTGGGCCGGGCCGCATCCGTCGTCCGCGCCGACGAGCTCATCGCCTCGCTCGACCTCGCCCCGTTCGCGACGCGGTCGGTGCAGCAGCTCTCGGGCGGACAGAAGCGGCGCCTCGACATCGCCCTCGGCCTCATGCACGCTCCGCCGCTGCTGTTCCTCGACGAACCCTCGACCGGCCTCGACCCGCAGAGCCGCGCGAACCTGTGGCAGCACATCCAAGACCTCCGCCGCGAGCACGGTACGACCGTCTTCCTCACGACGCACTACCTCGAGGAGGCCGATCGCTACGCCGAGCGGGTGATGGTCATGGACAAGGGCCGCGTCATCGCCGACGACACCGCTGCGCGCCTGAAGGCTGAGCTGGCCGGCGACGTGCTCACCCTCGGGTTCGCGGAGGCTGCGGATGCCGACGCCGCTGTGCCCGTCATCGCCGCGCTCACCGACCGCGAGGTGCGGCGTCAGGACGCCGCATCCGTCACCCTCACGGCGCCCGACGGGGAGGCGCTTCTCCCGGCGGCGATCCGCGCGCTGGATGCCGAGGACATCGCCGTCACCCGCGCCACGGGCGTGCCGCCCACCCTCGACGACGTCTTCCTCGCCCTCACCGGACGCACGCTCCGCGAGGCCGGCGAGGGCGACACCGAAACCCCGGATGCTGCCGAACCCACCGCATCCGCCCAGCCGACAGGAGCCTCCCGATGACCGCCACCACCCCCGTCCGCCCGAACGCCGCTCGCGACACCTGGAACGTGCTCACGCGCGAGATGCGTCCGGTCGTGCGCGACCCGTTCACGCTCATCTTCAGCCTCGTGCAGCCGCTGGTGTTCCTCGGGCTGTTCGCGCCGCTGCTCATCGGCTCGTCGGGGGAGCCCGCCGCCGCGACGCTGCAGTGGTTCGTGCCCGGCGTGCTCGTCATGATCGTGCTGTTCGGCACGGGAGCGACCGGATCGAATCTGCAGTACGAGATGATGACCGGCTCCCACGAGCGCACCCTCGTCGCGCCGCTCGTGCGCTCGTCGCTGCTGGTCGGGCGAGCGCTCAAGGAGATCGTGCCCATCCTCGTGCAGTCGCTGCTGATCGTGCTGATCGCGTGGCCCTTCGGCTTCTCGATCCACCCGCTGGGCCTCGTCGCCGGCCTCGCACTGCTGGCGATGTTCGGCGTCGGCCTCGGATCGCTGTCGTATGCGCTGGCCCTGGCGACGAAGGACCGCGAGTGGCTCTTCTGGGGCGTGCAGCAGACGCTGATCTTCCCGCTGCTGATCCTGTCGGGGATGCTGCTGCCGCTGGATGACGCCCCCGGGTGGATGAAGGCGGTGTCGACGGTGAACCCGATCAACTGGGTCGTGCAGGCCGAGCGCGCCCTGTTCGCCGGCGAGCTCGGGGCGTCTGTCGTGCTGTGGGGGTGGGTCTCTGCGCTGGCTCTCGCCGTGGTCGGCCTGTGGGTGGGCATCCGGAGCATGCGCCGCTCCGGGTGATGGGGATGCGGTGATGCTCGGCCGGGGCGGACGCGCCGTCGACGCCGGAAGACTCGACCGGGGGGACGAGCTCTCCTGCCGGCCGAGCGTCTCGTCGGCCCGGTGGAGCCCCGTCACGGGCGGTGAGCCACGCGCGGTGAGCCGACCGCGGCCTTCGGAGCCGACCGCGGCATGGTACGCCTCTCGTGACGATTAGGCGACCCCGGCGGACCCCCCGTATTCCGCGCTTACGGTTCACCGAGGAACGCAAACCCACTGTTGCCCTCCGGCTCATCGCGTCACCACGTCCGGGGGACCGACGAGAGACGACGCCTGCATCGAGCGCGTCTGATCGTCGGATGCGAGGAGCATCATGAACGAGGTCCGCACCACCACGAAGGCTCCGGCCCGCAGAGCTGGCAGCCGCGGCGCGAGCGAGTTCACCGCGCTGGCGCAGATGATCCGCGATCGCGGGCTGCTGCGCCGACGGTACGGCTACTACTGGTCGAAGCTCATAGGCCTCCCCCTCGTGCTCGCCGCGGCGCTGCTGGCGTTCGTGTGGATCGGCGACACGTGGTGGCAGCTGTTCACGGCGGCGTTCCTCGCCGTGCTCTTCACGCAGATCGCGTTCCTCGGACATGATGCCGCCCACCGGCAGATCTTCATCTCCGGTAAGTGGAACGACTGGGTGAGCCTGGTGCTCGGCAACCTCCTCATCGGGATGAGCTACGGATGGTGGCAGCACAAGCACACCCGTCACCACGCCAATCCGAACAAGCTCGGCTCCGACCCCGACATCGAGCTTCCGGTCATCGTCGTAGCGCCGCAGCATCCGGTTGCCCGGGGGAGGATCGTGAGCTGGTTGCGGGCGCATCAGGGCATCTTCTTCTTCCCGATCCTCCTGCTGGAGGGCCTCTCGCTCCACGCATCCGGTGTGCGACGCGTCGTCACGCCCGGAGAAGTGCGCCGGCGCTGGGTGGAGATCGGGTTCCTCGCCATCCGCCTCGCCGGATTCCCCGTCCTCATCTTCCTCGTGCTCTCGCCGGGGATCGCGTTCGTCTTCCTCGGTGTGCAACTAGGGCTCTTCGGCCTCTACATGGGCCTCTCGTTCGCGCCGAACCATAAGGGGATGCCGATCGTGCCACGCGATGTGTCGTTCGACTTCCTCCACCGGCAGGCGACGATGAGCCGCAACATCCGCGGCAGCCGACTGATCGACACCGTCATGGGCGGACTGAACTATCAGATCGAGCACCACCTCTTCCCCTCCATGCCGCGCCCGCACCTCCGCAAGGCCGCGCCTATCATCGCCGCGTACTGCCGCGAGCACAACGTGCCGTACGTGCAGACGGGGCTGTTCGCGTCATACGCGATCGTGGTGCGCTACATCAACCGCGTCGGCCTGGGGGAGCGCGACGTGTTCGCGTGCCCGCTCGTCGAGCAGCGCGGCGTCCTCACCGCGACGTGACCGTCTCGGCGCCCCGCGAGCGCCGGCACGCAGCCGTCGTCTTCCATCCGCGCAAGGCCGTGCTGGGCCGCCTCCGCCCCGCCGTCGCGGAGGAGGAACGACTGCACGGATGGGGGCGGACACGCTGGTACGAGACCCGCAGCGACGATTCCGGGTGTTCGGCTGCGCAGCAGGCGCTCGAGGACGGCGCGGCAGTGGTCCTCGTCGCCGGAGGTGACGGCACGGTCCGTGCGGTCGCCGAAGTGATCCACGGCACGGGGGTGGCGATCGCGGTGATCCCCGCCGGCACCGGCAACCTGCTCGCCCGGGAGCTGCGCACGCCGCTCGACGACATCTCGGCGTGCGTGTCGTCCGCTTTCAGCGGGGCGGTCCGGGCCGTCGACGTCGGGGTCGCCGAGCTCGAGGACGACACCGGAGCCCGGCGAACGCACGTCTTCGTCGTGATGGCCGGCATGGGGCTAGACGCGGAGATGGCACAGAACACCCACGCGCTCGCCAAGAAGCATCTCGGATGGTTGGCTTACATCACCCCGATCGCCCGGTCCATCCTCGTCAATCGGCTGTTCCACCTCGATTACCGGGTGGATGGCGGGCGCGCCCGATCGACGCGGGCGCACACCGTGATCGTCGGCAATTGCGGCACACTCGCCGGCAACATGCTGCTGATTCCCGCTGCCGTGATCGATGACGGCCTGCTGGATGTGGTCATGATGCGCCCGAAGGGCCGCTGGGGCTGGGCCGGCATCGGCGCGCGACTGACCCTGCAGGGTTGGGCCCGTCGCTCCCGCTTCACCGGGCGGCTGCTCGAGGGCTCTGCGGAGCTGCGTTCACTCGCCTATGCGCATGGCACGCGGTTCGAGGCGCGCTTCGACACGCCCCACTTGCTGCAACTTGACGGCGACAGCCTCGGGTACGTCTCCCGCGTGCGCATCAGCATCCGCCCGGGCGCGCTGCACGTGCGCACCGCGGGGTGAGCCGAGCGGCGGGGGCTACGCCTTCGCGCCCCGCGCTCGCTGGCGCAGGATCCCGAAGATGATGGTGCCTACGAACAGCACGATTCCGATGATGGCCAGCCAGAGCAGGCCCTCGAATACGAATCCCACGATCGACAGCACCACCCAAGCCACGAGCAGGATGAGAAGGACCGTCCACATGCCGCTAACGCTACGCGCAGATCGGCGCGCACCGGAGGGGCTTCCCAAACGGCCGCGGGCGTGCGTGGCGCTCCCGGTCGGGGTGCACAACCGGCGCGCGCGAGGTCTCGCCGGGGAGGCTGGTGAATTCGAGCTGCCATCCGAGAGCTGACGGACAGTCCACGCCGTCTCGGATTTCAGGGTGTGATGTCGGGTGCAGAGGTGGGCGAGGTTGCCGAGCGCGGTCGAACCGCCCTCGTGATGTTCGCGATCGTGGTCGATCTGGCACCGGTGCGCCCGTTGTCGGCATCCGAAACCTCGACAATGCTGGTCGCGGGCTCGCAGGAAGCGGCGTTGGTCGGCCGCGGCGGTGTATCGGTCGACCTCGAGCACTGTGCCGAGAAGGGTGAGCACGGGGACCACGGCCTGCACCTGAGCGCGGATCGCCCCGAACCGCGTAGTCGAGCACGGCTCGCTCCCACGCGGCGCGCACCGCGTCGTCGGCGACGGGGAGCGCTGTCTCCACGATCACCTCGACATGCCGAGATCCCTGCGCTCGCCATCGCGGCGAGGGTGGCGCGAATTCCGTCACGAGGGTGAAGGCGTCAGCCAGCTCTTTCTGCGCGGTGACGTCGTGCATGTGAGTGGCGAACCCCACCTCCGCGGCCAGTGACCGCATCGGCATCTCGCGCTCGGCGAGTTGCGCGACACCATGCGCTCCGTCTGCTCCTGAGCCACCGCGGCCAGTGAGCCCGAGGTGCCGGATGCGTGTCGCCTGCGCTTCGCGGCGTCTGCATCGGCGCTCAGCAATCCGGCGAGGCTCTTGTCGCCTCCCACCTGGGGAGGCGAGGACGCAGGTGGAGGGCGCTGCTCGCCTCGTCTGGCATTGCCTTGGTCTCCTTCGGCTGGCCGCCCGAAACAACGCGGAATGCACGGCGGACGGCTCGGCCCGCGGGTTCTGACCCGAGGTGGCCGGAGGCTGGCACTGGGCCGCGACCGTGCGAGGGAGTAGCGTCGCCGGGGCGGAAGGAGGCGCCATGACCCCTCGCGTGCAGCCCACAGCGGATGCGTCGCTGGCGTACGAGGTCCACGGCGAGGGTGCACCGCTCCTCGCGTTCCACGGTGCGTACTCCTCCCGGACCGAGGTGCGCGGATTCCTCGAGCCGATGCTGGACGGACGGCGGATCCGCCGCATCTACGTCGACCTTCCCGGGCATGGCGAGTCGCGTCCGTCGGGCGGAGTGCGAACGCCCGACGACATGCTCGACCTGCTCGACGAACTGCTGGCTGCCGAAGCATCTGGCGAGAGGTTCCTCCTGCTCGGTCACTCCTATGGCGGGCATGTCGCCCGCGCCGTGGCGGCCCGTCACGGCGAACGGGTCGCCGGGATCGCACTGCTGTGTCCGATGCTGCCGGGCGAGCAGGAGGCGGCGCCGGCGGTGGTCGTGCGGGACGAACGGGTCGGTGCGCAGCTCGACGAGACGCAGCGCGAGGCGTTCGAGGGATACTTCGTCGTGCGGGCGGCTGACACCCTCGAGCGCTTCCTGCGGGTGGTGGCGCCGGCCACCGGCCCCGTCGACCACGCGACGCTCGAGAACGCCCTCGGGCAGGGGCCTCATCGCGTCAATCCCGATACGGCCGCGATCGATGCGCCCGTGCTCGTCGCCTCCGGTCGGCACGATGCCTGGGTGGGATGGCAGCGGCAACAGCGGCTCGGCGACCAGTACCCGCACGCGACGGTGGTCACGGTCGACGGCGCCGGCCATGCGCTGCCGCACGAGCGGCCCGCGCTCGTGGCCGCGCTGCTGACCGACTGGCTCGACCGCGCCGGAACGCCGCGAGACTCGGTCGCAGGGACGTGACCCCGTCGGCTCGCCCAGGTAGCCGTTGACCGTCGCCCCGTCGTGAAGCATCCGGTGGGCTGGACCTCTGAGCGACAGAGCTGACGTGCCGGACGAGCGAGGCGTGACTCGAGACCGCGTGCTTACGCGGTAGGGAATTGGCGCCGCACCCCATGCCATAACGTAGCTGAATGGCGACGGCGACGCGGCGGGGGGCGCTGGCCGTTGTCGTCGCGATCCTGTTGATCGCCCTTGGCGCCGGTGCGGGGTTCGCCGTGGGTGATGCGCTGGGCATCCGCAGCGAGGCAGCCGAGGTGCTCGAGCCGCGGACCGGCACGCCGGCGCCCGTCGCAGCGCCGGTCGCCCCGCCGGAGTTCGCGAGCGTCGACGCGCCGGACACCGAACGGATGGGCGTCGCGCTCGACGCGCTGCGCGAAGCCGGCGCATCCGTCGACCCCGTCAGCCCGGGGCCAACCCTCAGCGTCACCGCAGGTACCGGCGACGCGGCCGACGACACCTACCTCCTCACCGGCGCTCCCGCGGCCCTTCGCATCGAGGCGGTGAGCGAAGCCGGCGCCGTCCGTGGCGTGTACGACCTCGCCGCGCAGGTGCGTGCCGGGCGCGACATCGCCGAGCACCTCGGCGTGGAAATGCGCTCGCGGCTGCCGTTGCGGATGGCCGACCTCGGCGCCGTCGGCGTGGCTTCGGATCCGGCGCAGTGGCGGCCGGGCACTGACTACTCCCACGCGTCGCGGGCGTTCGCAGATGTGCTGCGGCCGGAGGCTCCCTACGTCGACGAGGACGCGCTCGCCGCGGCCTACGACGACTTCGAGACGTTCCTGCGGCGCTCGCTGGCGGACGGGTTCACGGCGATCGCGTTCCCCGGCTTCGTCGAGTTCGTCACGTTCGACGACGCCCCGGTGTACGCCGACGGCGACCGGCACCGGCAGCGGGCGCTCGCGCTGCGCGAGGCGTTCGGGCGGATGTGGGAGCGGGCCGACGAGCTCGGCGTCGATGTGTATCTCCGCACCGACATGCTCGCGCTGACCGACCCGCTCGAGGCATATCTCACCGAGCGGTTCGGCAGCCTGGAGACGACCTCGCCCGAGTTCTGGGACGTCTACGGGCGAGGCCTCGACGAACTCTATGCCGCCGAGCCCGCGCTCGACGGCGTGCTCGTGCGCATCGGCGAGGCCGGCGACGTCTACGACGTCGAGGGGTGGGACGCCTACTCGAAGCTCGCCGTCACCGACGCGGACTCCGTGCGGGCGATGCTGACGGCGCTCACTGCGCAGGCCGAGGCATCCGGTCGCGAGGTGATCTTCCGCAGCTGGAGCGTCGGGGTGGGCGCCGTCGGCGACATGCACACCGACGCGGACTCGTACCGGGAAGTTCTCGACGGCATCGACTCGCCCGCGCTCATCGTCTCGACGAAGTACACCCTCGGCGACTTCTACAGCTGGCTGCCGCTGAACGACACCTTGCTCGAAGGCACGCAGCGACGCATCGTGGAGTTTCAGAGCCGCCGCGAGTTCGAGAACTTCGGCGCCTTCCCCAACGACCTCGGGCCCGAATATCAAGAGGCCCTGCAGACGCTGCTGGCGGGCAACGACCGCATCGAAGGCGTGTGGGTGTGGACGCAGGATGGCGGGCCGTGGCGCGCCGGGCCGATGTCGCTGCACCTGAAGGTGGGAGAGTGGCAGTTCGCGCAACTCAACACGCAGCTGGCGCTCGCCCTCGCGCGCGACCCGGACGCGGATGTCGCCGAAGTCACGCAGGACTGGGCGCGCGAGTTCTTCTCCACCGACCCCGTCACGGTGGAGGCGATCACCGCGGCGATGGCGCTCTCGCGCGAGCCGATCGCCCAGGGCATGTACATCGAGCCGTTCGCGCGGCAGCGCGTACTCGCGATCGGACTCGAACCTCCGCCGATGATGTGGCTGTTCGAGTGGGACATCCTCACCGGCGACAGCGCCGTGCTCGACGTGCTCTACACGCTCGTGAAAGACGACGCCGAGGCGGCGATGCAGGGCGGCGCGGATGCGGTGACCACCGCTGAGCGGATGCGCGACCTCGTTGCCGCCACCGACCCGTCGACGTGGCGCTCGCCGCACGCGCGGGAGGCGTTCGTCGAGACGCTGGACTACGAGGTCGACACGCTGCGGGTGCTCGGGGCGTACCGGGCGGTGATCCTCGCGCAGGGGGAGTGGCACGACACCCTCGACCCGGCTGCGCACACCGCGTGGACCCAGGCGCGCGACGCGTTCACGGCGCTCACCGCCGCACACGCCGACCGGTACGACGGCGACGTGCAGCATCCGCCGCTCAACCTCACCGCCGCCGAGCTCGGCATCGAGCGCACTGACCGCGACCTGGTGATGGCGTGGCTCGCCCGGATCCTCCTGGCGCTCGCGGTGGCGTGGGTCGTGATCGGGATGCTGTCGGCCCGCACCCGGCTGGTCGGCCGGCCCGGAGCGGCAGCCGCGCGGGCGGCGTGGCTCGCGGCCACGCGGCCGTGGCGTGCGCGCGAGTCGACGCTCGGGATGCTTCCGCTCGACCGCTGGCTGCTGCTCCTGGTCCCCGGCGCGCTACTGGTCGCCACGCGCGCGGTGCAGACGTCGTTCCTCGGATGGGTGCATCTCGCGGTCGTGTTCGGCGCGTGGCTCGTCTTCGTCTGCGTCGTGCGGCTGATCCTGTGGCGGCGCTCCCCGTGGCCGGTGATCGCCGCGGTGGGCGGCGTGGTCGTGCTCCGCTGCATCCTGACCCTCGCCGCCCTGTCGTTCACCGGACCCGGCGGCTACTGGTTCGCGTTCTGGACCGACCCGGTGCGCCGCACCGCGTACATCGCCGTCGCGTTCGCGCTGTTCGTGTGGGTGTTCGTCGCGGCGGGGTGGGCGCTGGCCGCGCAGGTCGGTGCGCGCCGCGCGACCGGGACGGTGCTCGCCGGCGTGGGCGCGGGGCTCGCGCTGCCGGCGGCGATCGTCGGGCTGGTCGGGCTCGAGCGCGCGCTCACCGCCTGGAACGACCAGCTCGGCCTCCTGCCGTGGGGCCTGTCGCGCATCCTCGGGATCACGGTCTACCTCGACATCCCGGCATGGACGGCGTGGGCCGCTGCCGGGCTCGGTGCGGGAATCCTGGCCGTGGGGCTCGCGCTCGCGAGCAGCCTCCGCGTGCGCCTCCGCGCGTGACACCACGCGAGTCCCGCGGGAAGACCGGGTCGTGGATCGGCCGACGGGCACGGGTGCCCACCTGGTCACCTGCCGCACCGTCTCGCGACCTCATCCACCGCGATGCCGTTGCCGATCCGCCAAGCGGCCGGCACGGCACCGCGCCGCGGCATCCGTCATTCTCCGACGCACAGGCATCGGCGGCAATACACTGACGGCGAGAGCCGGGGGACCGGCCCGAAAGGGGAGAGTCATGAGCGATTTCACGAGCGCGGTGCCCGAACGGCGCCTGCTGTCGAGCTTCACCGAGTACGCCGGTGCGCAGAGCGCCGTCGACAAGCTTTCGGATGCGGGGTTCCCGGTCGAGAACGTCGCCATCATCGGGCACGACGTGCAGATCGTCGAGCAGGTCACCGGGCGCATGACCAACGGGCGCGCGGCGGCCTACGGCGCTGCGACCGGTGCCTGGTTCGGACTGTTCATCGGTCTGCTCTTCGGTCTGTTCGCTCCCGGTGTCGCGTGGCTGTGGATTCTGCTGTGGGGCCTCGTGCTCGGCGCCGTATGGGGCGCGGTGTTCGGCTTCGTCGGGCACTTCGTCACGCGCGGACAGCGCGACTTCAACTCCGTGCAGAAGTTCGAAGCCGCACGCTGGGACGTGATGGTCGACACCGAGCACCTGCTGCGCGCGCAGTCGATCCTCGGCAACAGCGGCGCGGCTCCCGCGGCTCCGGCAGCTCCCGCCGCACCTCCGGTGCCGCCTGCTTCCTGAGTCGCGCGGGGCCGACGCTTCGTCTCGCTGCGCTCGCTCAGCGTCCGGGGGTGAGGCAGCCCGGGGCGGGTGTCGGCGTCGCCGCCTAGACTTGACGTGCCATGACCGACGCATCCACGCCCCTCATCGTCGGCGGTGATCGCGGTCCTCAGATCGGCATGCCGCGCCCCGACGACGACCTGCTCGAGGGACTCAATCCGCCGCAGCGCGAAGCCGTGACCTATCGCGGACCCGCGCTGCTCATCGTCGCGGGTGCGGGGTCGGGCAAGACGCGCGTGCTCACGCACCGCATCGCGTCGCTGCTGCGTTCGCGTGAGGCATGGCCGAGCCAGATCCTCGCGATCACGTTCACGAACAAGGCCGCGGGCGAGATGCGCGAGCGTGTGCACGCGCTCATCGGTGACCGCGCCGACGGCATGTGGATCTCGACCTTCCACTCCGCGTGCGTGCGCATCCTCCGCCGCGAGGCCCAGCAGTTCGGGTTCACCAAGGCCTTCACGATCTACGATTCCGGCGACTCCCGCGCGCTCATCAAGCGCCTGGTGAAGGAGCATGAGGGGGATGCCTTCGGCCTCACGCCGGCCGGAACGCAGGGCCGCATCTCGAAGCTGAAGAACGAGCTCGCGGACGCGGAGTCGTACGCCCGGCAGGCGAACATGAACGACCCCGTCGAGCGGGTCTTCGTCGAGATCTTCGGCGCGTATCAGCGCGAGCTGCAGCGGGCCAACGCGTTCGACTTCGACGACCTCATCGCGCAGACCGTCTACCTGTTCCGAGCGTTCCCGAAGGTCGCCGACGTGTATCGGCGCCGATTCCGCCACATCCTCGTCGACGAATACCAGGACACCAACCACGCGCAGTACGCGCTCATCCATGAGCTGACGCGTCCCGTGGGGACGGATGCCGACCCCATCGCGTCGAGCGGCGGCATGATGATCTTCGACGCCGAGCCGGCCGCGGAGTCCGCGGCCTCGCTCACGGTCGTGGGCGACTCCGATCAGTCGATCTACGCCTTCCGGGGCGCAGACATCCGGAACATCACGGAGTTCGAGCGCGACTACCCGGGTGCCAAGGTCGTGCTCCTCGAGCAGAACTACCGCTCGACGCAGAACATCCTCAGCGCGGCGAACGCGGTCATCAGCAACAACTTCGACCGCAAGGACAAGAAGCTGTGGACCGACGTCGGTGCGGGCGACCCGATCATCGGGTTCACCGGCTACTCGCAGCACGACGAGGCGCAGTTCGTCGCCGACGAGATCGACGCCCTCCGAAAGAGCGGCGTCGGCTACAACACGATGGCGGTCTTCTACCGGACGAACTCGCAGTCGCGGGCGCTGGAGGAGATCTTCATCCGGTCCGCGATCCCGTACAAGATCATGGGCGGCACGAAGTTCTACGAGCGCGCCGAGATCAAAGACGCGCTCGCGTACCTCGTGGCGGTGGCGAACCCGGCCGACGAGATGGCGATCCGCCGCATCCTCAACAAGCCCCGCCGCGGCATCGGCGACGTCACCGAGACGGCGATCGCGCGCTACGCCGCCGATGAGGGCATCACGTTCCGCGACGCGCTCGCGAACGCCTCTGCGCTCGGGGTCGGCCCGAAGCTGCAGCAGGCCATCGCGCACCTCGACGCGGTGCTCGCCGAGGCATCCGAGGTCATGCTGCCGGCCTCGGGCGAGCTCGCACCCCCCACCGCGGTCGCCGAGGGGCTCACGCTGCTGCTTAACAAGAGCGGATACTTCGACGCCCTCCGCATGAGCAAAGACCCCCAGGACGAGGCGCGGCTGGAGAACCTCGACGAGCTCGTCGCCGTGGCGCGGGAGTTCGCGCGCAACAACCCCGAGGGCACGATCATCGACTTCCTCACCGAGGTCGCGCTGGTCTCGGATGCCGATGACCTCAGTGACGCGACCGGATCGGTGTCGCTCATGACCCTCCACACGGCTAAGGGGCTCGAGTACGACGCGGTCTTCCTCACCGGCGTCGAGGAAGACCTGATCCCGCACCGCATCTCGGCGGGGGAGCCCGGCGGGCCGCAGGAGGAGCGGCGCCTGTTCTACGTGGGCATCACGCGCGCCCGCAAGCGTCTCTACGTGTCGCTTGCGATGACGCGCGCGCAGTTCGGCGAGGTGACCGTCGCCATGCCGAGCCGGTTCCTGCAGGAGATCCCCGCCGAGCTCATCGACTGGCGGCAGTCGCCCGGCGACGTCAACTCGCGCGGCGGCATGCAGTCGCGGGCGCTGAACGCGCGGCCTCGGCGCCCCGGAGAGGGGCGGTACGGCGGCGACCTCGTGCCGAAGTCGACCGCGATCGACAAGTTCCCGAACCGCATCCCGGCCAAGGTGCGCGACAACGGCGACCTGCAGCTCGCGCCGGGCGACCGCATCCGGCACGACGATTTCGGCGAGGGCAAGGTCGACGCGATCACGGGGGAGGGCGCCAAGCGGGTCGCGCATGTGCGGTTCGAAAAGGTCGGCGCCAAGAAGCTGCTGGTCAAGATCGCGCCGATCAGCAAGCTCTGACACCGTTCAGCCGGGGTCGTTAGGCTGGGCCGGGCGGCTGCATCCGTGGGAAAGCGATGGGCTACCGCACGCCGCTGCACGCCATCGCCCGCCCGACCTTGCGATCGGCCTCGCCCCGATGAGCGATCCCGAGGATGCCGCTCGCAAGGCAACGCGAATGCGGGAATCCGGCCGGGACTCGTCGCGGGCCTGCCGACGGCTGGCTCGAAATCGCGCTCAAAGCCCCGACGTCTTCTGCGCCACGGGTGAGCTCTACGCGATGGGGCTGGAGTTCGAGATGTGGTACACATAATCACGTCCACGGGGGGTCGACGGGAGCGCGGCGGGTCTCCGTCGAAGAGGGCGCGTTCGCGTGCTTGGGGGAAATCGATGAGTGCTGCCCGCGTATCGCGTGCGACGAAGCTGAGCGCGTGGATCGCCGCCTGTGCGGTGTCTTTTTCACTGATAGGCGCTGTCCCGGCCACCGCCGCGGCACCACCGCCGGAGCCGGCGCCGACCGGCGCGACTCCGGCGCCTGCCGACGGCAGCGCCGCGGACCCGGCTTCCCCGCCGGCGCCGGAAACCTCCGTCGCGCCGATACCCGCGCCGACACTGCCCGCGGCGCCGGTCTTGGCCACGGCGGACACCTCCGCCGGCACACCCGCACCGCAGCCCTCGGAGGCCGTCGCCGTGCCGCGGGCTTCCGCCGAGCCGTCCGCGGGCGTGGAGCCGCCCGAGTCGAGTGCGACACCCGTGCCGCCCGTGACCCCGGTGACCGGTTCGACGCCCGGTTTCCGCTCCGAGAGCAACACATCGGCGGTGACGGCGCCGGTGCTGAAGACGCTGAGCGCGGGCACGCCGACGGTGTCGGGGTCTGCGGTGGTGGGTTCGACGTTGAGTGTGGCGCCGGGGTCGTGGACGTCGGGGACGGCGTTCGCGTATCAGTGGTTGGCGAATGGTGTGGTGATCGCGAAGGCGACGGCGGCGTCGTACAAGGCCGTGGCGGCGGATGCGGGTAAGAGGCTTTCGGTTCGGGTGACGGGTTCGAAGGCGGGCTTCACGACGGTGGTGAAGACGTCGGCGGTGACGGCGCCGGTGCTGAAGAGATTGACCGCGGGCACGCCGACGGTAAGAGGCACGACGCACGTCGGACAGACGCTGACGGTCTCGCCCGGGTCGTGGACTGCCGGGTCGGCATTGGCGTACCAGTGGTTCGCGAACGGCGCGGCGATCACAGGCGCCACGAAGACATCGCTCGTTCTCGCCGCCGCGCACCGAGGTCGAACGATCACCGTGCGCGTGACGGGCACGCTCGCCGGGTACGTGACCGCGGCCAAGACCTCCGCCCCGACGGCGAAGATCGCCGCCGTCCCCGGCCAGACCGCTCCGCTCACCACCGGTGAGTGCCCGAGTTGGGCGCCCATCAAGGGCAACGCCTCCTCGATGATCTACCACCTGCCCGGTGGCCGGTCCTACGCGGTCACGAAGGCGGAGGCGTGTTTCTCGACGGAGGCTGCGGCTGTAGCAGCAGGATTCCGCGCCGCCAAGCGCTGACGCGTACCCGACGCCTCGTTAGGGTGGTGAGAATGGGTCTGTTCTCGCGCCGCAAGGACTCCGCTCCGGAGCCACATCCGGAAGTCGAAGAGACCGCTGTCGAGCCTCCGGAGGAGGACGCGGCTCCCGAGGTTCAGATTTCTGTCTCGGCGTTCCGCGGAGTCGCCGCGCCGTCGGACCCGGCCCCGCCCGCGACCTCGCCGCCGTCGCCCGAGGCGGCGCGACGGCAGGTTCCCGCCGAGGCGCCGCAGGCCGCTGGATCCGCCGGCGGGCTGCGTGACAACGCGCTGCTCGTCCAGGCGCTGGCGGCGATCTCTGCGACGCCGACCGCTCCCGAGCTCCTCGACGTCGTACGTCAGCTGCTGCAGGGGCACCTCTTCATGCGTGTGCAGGGCGACGCGCGGACGCTGCTCGCGGAGGGCAAGCCGCTGTCCCTGTCGGCCGCGGCGGTGGGCGACAAGCGGTACGTCCTGGCGTACAGCGGCGGCGCGGCGCTGCAGGCGAGCCTGCGGGCAGACGGCGATGCGGGCACCTCGGCCCTGGGTCAGCCCGTGCTGGGGGTGCTCCGTCACGTGCTCGCGGGCGACTTCGACGGGATCATCCTCGACAACAACTCCGCGCCGGCGCGAGCCGTGCTGCCGCGGGCGGTGCTGGAACGGGCCATCCGCGACGCCGATGAGGAGTTGCGCATCAAGACCCTTCTCACCGCGCCGCGCACCGATGCCACGGCGTCGGAGATCGTCGCGGTGCTGCCGGACGCGCCATTGTGGATCGCGGTCAAGCGCACCGAGGAGGACGGACCTCTCGGCGTGGCGGAGAGCCGCACGGCCGACGGGCAGCGGTTCCTCGAGGTGTATTCGCATCCGCTCGAATCCGTCGCGCTCGGCCGTGGCGATTCCGCCGCGCCGATCACGCCCGTGCAGCTGGCGACCGCGCTCGCGCGCGACGAGAACCTCGCGGGGGTGCTGGTGAATCCCGCCGGCCCGTGGATCCGGCTGACCCGCAGCGACCTCGCGCCGCTGTTGGCGCTGGCCGACTGACGCAACTCCTCAAATCCGGAGTCCCGGCTGCTCGGCTTCGGGGCTTTCCTGCCGCCGCATCCCCGCCGACCGCTCGATCTTGAGGAGTTGCGCAGGTGGCAACGGGGGTGACGGCGTCGGCGGGCGCCGATAGCGTCGGAGGATGGCGTCACCGCGCATCACGCTCACCGTCCCGGGTCCGCACGGCGATCGGGAGATCGGCATCTCGAACCCCGACCGAGTGATCTGGCCCGAGGCCGGCATCACCAAGCGCGAGCTCGCCGAGTACTTCATCGCCGTCGCCGAGCCGTTCCTCGCGGCCAACGGCGACCGACCGGTGTCGCTGGAGCGGTTTCCGGATGCGGTCGGCGGCGAAAGCTTCTTCTCGAAGAATCCGCCGAAGGGCGCCCCCGACTACGTGGAGGCCGTGACGGTCACGTACAACAGCGGTCGCCGGCATCCGCAGCTCGTGCTCACCGAGATCGCCTCGGCGGTGTGGGCAGCGCAGATGAACACGATCGTGTTCCACCCGTGGGCCTCGCTCGCATCGAACCCCGATCACCCTGTCGAATTGCGCATCGACCTGGACCCGCAACCGGGCACCGGATTCGCGGATGCGGTGGCCGCCGCGCACGGATTGCGCGAGGTGCTGCGCGAGGCCGACCTGGAGCCGTGGATCAAGACGAGCGGCAATCGCGGGCTGCACGTCTTCTGTCCGATCGAGCCGACGCACGAGTTCCTCGACGTGCGGCACGCGGTGATCGCCGCGGCACGGGAACTCGAGCGGCGCATGCCCGACCGCGTGACGACGGCGTGGTGGAAGGAGGAGCGCGGCGAGCGCATCTTCGTCGACTTCAACCAGGCCAACCGCGACCGCACGATGGCGGGGGCGTACTCGCCTCGGGCGCTTCCCGCCGCGACGGTGTCGACGCCGGTGACGTGGGATGAGCTCGACGGCGTCGATCCCACGACTTTCACGGTTCGTAGCATCCCCGAGCGGCTGGCATCCGTCGGGGACCCCTGGGCCGGGATGCAGGACAACCCCGGGCGCATCGACACGCTGCTGGGCTGGTGGGAGCGGGACCTCGCCGACGGGCTCGGGGAGCTGAACTTCCCGCCCGACTTTCCGAAGATGCCCGGGGAGCCCCCGCGCGTGCAGCCCAGCCGCCTCAATCCGGACAACTGGCCGAAGCCCGACGCCTGACGCGGCGCCAACCCACTCTCTTTCCCCCAACCTGCGCGATCTGCGCAGCAACATGTGTGGGTTGGGGCGAAACGGGTGGGTTCGGCGCAGGGGGAGGGTGTCAGTCGAGCACGGCGGCCAGGTCGTAGGCTGTCACGGCCTCGAGCTGGTCGAAGGTGCACGAGCGGGCATCGCGGTCGGGGCGCCACCGCTCGAACTGCACGGTGTGGCGGAAGCGCATCCCCTCCAGCTGGTCGTACCGCACCTCGAGCACGCGCTCGGGCCGCAGCCGCACGAACGACACGTCCTTCGAGGCCGAGAAGCGCGACCGGTCGGTCTCGCCCGTGACAGCTTCGCCCTCTTCGTTTCGCTCGACGAGCGGTGCGAGTTCGTCGATCAGCTCGAGCCGGCGCTGATCGCTCCACGCGGCGACGCCCCCGACGCCGTGGAGGCGCCCGGATGCGTCGTAAAGCCCGACGAGCAGCGACCCGACGCCCCGGCCCGACTTGTGGATGCGGTAGCCGAGCGCCACGACGTCGGCGGTACGAGCGTGCTTGATCTTGAACATCGTGCGCTTGTTCGGCGCATACGGCTGGGCGAGGGGCTTCGCGACGACGCCGTCGAGGCCGGCGCCCTCGAACTCCGCGAGCCAGCGGCGCGCGACGTCCGGGTCATCCGACGTGCGCGTCACGTGCACCGGATGCGGCACGTCGGCGAGCAGCTCCACCAGCTGAGCGCGTCGCTCGGCGAAGGGCTCGGTCTGCAGGTCGCGATCGCCTCGCGCGAGCAGGTCGAAAGCGATGAACTGCGCGGGGGTCTGCTCCGACAGCAACGCGACCCGCGACGCGGCCGGGTGGATGCGCTGCGACAGCGCCTCCCAATCGAGCCGCTGCGCCCCCGGCTCCCCCGTGGCGACGACGACCTCGCCGTCGAGGAGACACGGCTCGGGCAACAGCCGCGCGAACGCCTCGACGAGCTCGGGGAAGTACCGGGTCAGCGGCTTGGCGCCGCGGCTGCCGATCTCGACATCCGTGCCGTCCCACGACACCAGAGCGCGGAATCCGTCCCACTTCGGCTCGTAGCTCAGCCCGCCCGCGATCCGCTCCGGGTCGGGCACCTCGGGTACGGACTTCGCGAGCATGGGAGCGGGGATCTCATACGGCATGGCTCTCATCCTGCCCGCTGCATCCGACGCGGGAAACCGGCCGACCGCGTCCGCCCGCTCCCGTGCGTTTCACTCGACGGTGACCGGGGCGGCCTTGCGCCGCTCGCGGTTCTTGGGGCGGGCCCAGCGCGCAGGGAGGTTCTCGCCGTCCCACACCTGCACGATGCCCCAGACGACCGCCGTGAAGGGCACGGCGAGGAGCGTCCCGAGGATGCCGCCGATCGCGGTGCCGCCGGCCAGCGCGACCAGGATGACGAACGAGTGCAGCTTCATCGAGCGGCCCATGAGCACCGGCTGGAGGAAGTTGCCCTCGAGCTGGTTGACGAGCACCACGATGCCGACGACGATGAGCGCGATCCACGGACCCTGCGCCACGAGCGCGACGAGCGCGGCCAGCACACCCGCGGCGACAGCGCCGACGATCGGGATGAAGGCGAAGAGGAACACGATCACCGCGAGCGGGATGGCCAGAGGCACCTGCAGGATCAGCAGGCCGATGAGGATGCCGACGGCATCGACGAACGCGACGGCCGCCGTGCCGCGGACGTACGAGCCGAGCACCGAGACGGTCTTGTCGCCGATGCGGCGCGCCCGCGCGTAGTTGCCGCCGCGGAAGGGCCGCAGGACGAACTCCCACATGCGGGGTCCGTCCTTGAGGAAGAAGAACAGGATCACCACGAGCAGCACGAACCCGGTGACGAAGTTCGCCACCGCGCCGACACCGGCAAGCGCGCCGGTGCCGAACTGCGCGCTCGTGAGGAAGTCGGTGATCGACGCCATCCAGTCGTCCAGCTGCGCGGATGTCGGCGCGAACGGCAGCGTGTTGATCCAGGCGACCAGCTGCTGGAAGCCGTCCTGCGCCTGGGCGTACAGGTCGCTCCACTGATCGCGCACCGCCCACACGATGAGCCACGTCAACCCGGTGAGAATCGCCACGACGGCCAGCAGCGTGAGGAGCGTCGCGACCAGCGCCGGTACGCCGCGCCGCCGCAGGAACGACATCACCGGCGCGAACGCCGACGCGAAGATCAGGGCGAGGATCAGCGGGATGACGACGACCGTCACCTGCCGCAGCCCCCAGATGAGCCCGGTGGCCAGCGCCACCAGGATGATGACCTGGATCACCCGGATGGACAGGCGCCCGAACCCGTCGGCCCAGAGGCTCCGCGGCGGCTCGTGCGATTCGAGCTCGACGGCGGACGAAGGCTCGAGCCTGACCGGGGTCGGCGTACGTCGGAACAGTCCCATGCCCCGACGCTAACCCGCGAACGCCACCCGCGGGGGAGGGGTTGCGCCCGCCGGAGAACACCGGAGGTGATCGCGCAGCCCAACGGTCGCGCGGTGCTGCGTCAGCCGAGCGTGTCGCGGAGGCGGCGGGCGACCTCGGCTGCCGGCATCCGGCGGGGAAAGATCGCCACGGCCACATCGTCCTCGGCAGGCGAGTCGGGGTCGGGGTGCACACCGAACCGCCGCATGGCGTCGTCGAGCGCGCGGCGGAGCACCGACTGGGGAACGCGCTCGCCACGCAGGAGCCGTCGCAGCACGTGGTTGTGCACGGCCGTGATGAGGGCGGCGAATCCGATGGCGTCGAGCGGGTCGAGGCCGGGGAGCGCGCGGCGGAGGTAGTCGTCGAAGACCCGCTCGTACCGGAAGACCGTGAGGATCTCGCGCTCGCGCAGCACCGGCACCTGACGCACGATCACGTAGCGACGGCGGGCGAGCTCAGGGTCGGCGGCGAAGTGCCGGTAGACGCGCATCGACGCCTCGCACACCGCGACCCAGGGGTTCGGATGCGGCCGATCGAGGTACGCCGCGAGCGAGCGGAGCACCTCCTCGTGGTCGGCGAAGACCACGTCTTCCTTCCCGCCGAACTGGCGGAAGAACGTCGAGCGCGACACCCCCGCCGCCTGGGCGATCTGCTCCACCGAGGTCGCATCGAACCCCTGTGAGGCGAACAGCTCGATGGCCGCTGCGACGACCGAGGCGGGTGTGCTCGGCGAAGCGGCATCGGTCATGCGCGGAAGCTTACCGTCGCCGGCTCCGTCGCTCTGCGGCCGGGTGCTTCGGGCGTCGTGTGCGCAACTCCTCAAGATCGGGCTCGGCCCGTGGCCGGCGCCGCGGGATCCCGGGGCCGCCGGCGGCTGCCGCCCGAGTTCTTGAGGAGTTGGGGAGGCGCGGCGCGGGCGCCCGAGCCGGATACTGCGCCGGCCGGCTGCCGGTGGGGGAGTGGCGGCCGGGCGCGGCGTGCCCCGGCCGCGGCGGGGTGCTCCGGCCGTCGTGTGCGCAACTCCTCAAGATCGGGCTCGGCCCGTGGCCGGCGCCGCGGATTCCGGGGCCGCCGGCGGGCAGGGCGCGGATTCTTGAGGAGTTGTGCACACGACGGTGGGGTACCCCTGCGCACGCGCGGCGCGGCGGCCCTGCCTCGGGCGCGCGGCCCTGTCAAGCGGTGGGTGCGGCACGGCGGCGCGGGCTTGACTTCGGTCATGACTCCCCTCTGGAAGCAGGATCTCGCGCCCGTGGCGGGCGTGCCGTTTCAGCCCGATGCCTCGTACGACGTCGTCGTCGTGGGTGCCGGGATCACGGGGCTGGCGTCGGCGTACGCCCTCGCGACGTCGGGGATGTCGGTAGCGATCATCGACGCCGGCGAGGTGGCGCAGCTGGCCACCGGTGCCAACACCGGCAAGGTCTCGCTGCTTCAGGGAACGGTGCTCTCGACGCTTCGCCGCGGACATCCGGCTGCTCTGGTGAAGGCGTACGTCGAATCGAACAGATCGGGGCAGGACTGGCTCGCCGCGACCGCGGAGACGCTCGCCGTGCCCTATCGCAGACGGACGGCGTTCACGTACGCCCAGGAAGACGCCGGCATGCCGTCGGTGGAGACGGAGAAGGATGCTGCGCGGGAGGCGGGGCTGGGCGTCCGTCGCGCGTCCGCCGCCGAGCTCGCGGCGATCCCCTTCCCGGTGGCCTCGGCGATCGCGCTCGATGACCAGATCGCGATCGACCCGGCGCGCTTCGCGGCGGCGCTGGCAGGCGCTGCGGTCGCCGCGGGCGCCGTGCTCCACACCGGAACGCCGGTGCGCGGCGCGAAGGTGCGGGGGCGTCCGCACGTCCTGACAGACGAGGGACGGCTGTACGGCGGCAGCATCGTGCTGGGTACCGGCACGCCGATTCTCGACCGGGGCGCCTACTTCGCGAAGACGCACGGAGAGAGGTCGTACTGCGTCGCGTTCCGTACCGACGGCTCGGTGCCGGAGGGCATGTACCTGTCAGCCGACTCGCCGTCGCGCTCGATCCGGCCGGTCGGCCTCGGCGACGGGCCGGAGGGCTGGGAGGGTGTCGTCGTCGGCGGGTCGGGGCATCCTGTCGGTCGCGCCGCGTCGGAGCGGGAGCGCGTGGAGGAACTCATCGCGTGGGCGCGGCGATACCTCCCCGTCACGGAGGAGACGCACCGCTGGAGCGCCCAGGATTATCAGTCGCACAATCTCGTGCCCTTCGTCGGGGCGATGCCGCGATCGCTCGGGCGCGTCCGGTTCGCGACCGGCTACGGCAAGTGGGGGCTGACGAACGGACCGGCTGCGGCGCAGCGCATCGTCGCCGAGATCCGCGGCGACCGCGAGAAGCCCCGGTGGATGACGATGCTCGGCACGCGCTTGACCGTGCCGGCCGACATCGCCCGCGGCGCGGCCGAGAACGCCAAGGTCGGCGCTGCCGCCGCGCAGGGCTGGGTCGAAGCCGAGCGCACGCCCGTGCCCGTGCCGCGTCCGGCGGAGGGTGCCGGCGTGGTCGCCCAGCGCGGCGGGCGCCCGGTCGGCATCTCGACGGTCGACGGGGTCACCCGCGCGATCGACGCGGTGTGCCCGCACCTGGGCGGCGTGCTGTCGTGGAACGACGAGGAGTGCACGTGGGACTGTCCGCTCCACGCCAGCCGTTTCGAGCCGAACGGGACGCGCATCGAGGGCCCGGCGTCGCGCAACCTCACGCACCTGTCCTGACGCGGACCGCGATCGGGACCGCATCAGGACGCGGCACCTCAGCGCACGGCGAAGAGCACCCCGGTGACGATCAGAGTCAGGACCGTCGTCCACAGCACGATGGCCGCCGCCTGCCACGCGATGACGCGGCCCGGCGAGACACCGGTGGCTGTCAGTGCGGCAGCGGTGAACTGCGTGGGAAGCAGGAGCGGTCCGAGCAGGCTCACACCCGGCGTGCCGTAGCGCTCGTATGCACGTTGGAACTTCTCCCGGCGCGGTGACGCCGGCGTGGGGGAGGAGCCGGCGCGCGTGGTGACGGCGGTGCGCACCCGAGCGCTCACGAGCACGACGATCGCGACGCACACCAGGTTGCCGATGATCGCCGCGACGGCGGCGAGAACCGGGTTGATCCCCCCGACGATGCCGATCGCCGCGGCTCCCTCACCCTCGATGAAGGGGACGGCCCCGGCGAGTGCCACGATCGCGGGCTGGACGAACACGGGAACCTGAGCGACGAGGTCCTGGAACCCGAGCACGAGATCGGAAACGGGATTGGACATGGTTCCTCCAGGGGCGGATGCCGCGGACGATCCGCGGGAGTTCCATCCCAGCCGCGCGACGCGGTCGGCGGCAGTGCCGCGGCGTCACTCGTCGGCGGGAGGATCCGCGCGTACGACCATGACAAAAGTCATGGTCGTACTGTGGCGGTGTGTCCGTCCCGCCTCCGCCCGCGCCGTCTCCCCGGAGCGGTTCCTACGCTCGCGACGTGCGCGCGACGTGGTGGTACACGGCGTCGTCCGTCGTCTTCCTCCACGTCACGACGCTGTTCCTGTGGGGTGGCTTCGCGATCCTTCGGGGCGGATGGTTGCCGCCCGTCGCGGGATCCCTCGCCTTCGTGGCCGGGTCGGCGCTCTCCCTCGCGAGCGCGGTGGTGCTCCTCATCCGCTACCGCCGCTACGGCGACGACGACGACGCGCCCCGCGGGACGGCGTGGATCGTCGTGATCGGCGTGCTGGGGGCGGCGCTCACGGGCCTCGCGGCGCAATCGCTGCTCTTCGGCGCAGCGCTCGCGGGGTACGTGCTGTGCCTGGTGCGATGGCGGGCGGGGGTGCGCGGCAGGCTGGCCGTCGCGCTGCTGCTCGGGCTGACCGCGCTCGCCGTGATCGAGGTTCAGGTCTTCGGACTCGATCGCCCCCTCGCGTCGGGGATCCCCCTCCTGTTCTTCGCCGTCGCGCTCGCACCGCTGACCGTGGTGTCGCTGTGGTGGTGGGACATCGTGCGCGAGCTCGACCGCGCGCGCGTGGCCGAGGGCCGCCTGGCCGCCGCGCAGGAACGCCTGCGGCTGGCCGGCGATCTTCACGACCTCCAAGGGCACCACCTGCAGGTGATCGCGCTCCAGCTGGAGCTGGCCGAGCGGACGATGGACCGCGACCCAGCCGCGGCGGGCGAGCACGTGCGCGCGGCCCGGGCCAGCGTCGACGACGCCCGTCGCGGCACGCGCGAGCTCGCCGCACGATTCCGCGGCGTCCCCCTCCCCGACGAGCTCGCCAACGCCGCCGATCTGCTGCGCGCCGCCGGGCTGCGCGTCGATCTCGACGTCGCGGGCGACGCCGCCGACGCGCCATCCGAGGTTCTCGGACCGATCATCCGCGAGAGCACCACCAACGTCCTCAAGCACGGCGGCGGCGCGTGGGCGCGTCTGGCACTGCGGCGTCAGGGCGACCGATGGATGCTGGAGATCGCCAACGATCCCGCGCAGGGGGAGTCCGCGGTCGGTGCCGGGTCGGGCCTGACGGGCATCGCGGAGAGGGTCAAGGCGGTGGGAGGGCAGGTTGCGGTGGAGCCCACGGTCGAGCGATTCGTCGTCGTCGTCTCGGTGCCCGCGTCTCCCGTCGACGCAGTGCGCGAAGGAGACAGGCGCTCATGATCCGCGTGCTGATCGCCGACGACGAAGACATGATCCGCTCCGCTCTCGCGTCGCTCCTGCGTCTCGAGGACGATCTCGACGTGGTCGCCGAGTGCCGCGACGGCGAGAGCGCCGTCGCCGAGGCCACCAGGCTGCGCCCCGATGTCTGCCTGCTCGACCTGGAGATGCCGGGCCTGGACGGGGTCGACGCGGCCGCCCGCATCCTGCGCCTTGTCCCCGCGCGCTGCATCGTCGTCACCCGTCACGCGCGACCCGGTGTGCTGCGGCGCGCGCTGAGCGCCGGCGTCCACGGCTTCGTGCCCAAGTCCCGCCGCGCGGAAGACCTCGCGGCCGTCATCCGCGAGGTCGCCGCCGGCCGCCGCTACGTCGACCCGGAGATCGCGGCCGACGCTTTGAGTGACGAGCGCTGCCCGCTCACCGACCGCGAGCTCGACGTCTTGCGCGCCGGCGCGCGCGGCGAGCCCATCGCGCAGATCGCCGCGACGCTGCACCTGTCGGCCGGGACCGTGCGCAATCACGTCTCGTCCATCCTCGCCAAGCTCCACCTCTCCACGCGTCAGCAGGCCGCGATCCTCGCACGGGAGCGCGGCTGGATCTGAGCCCGTGCGCCGCGGCCGCCGTTCGGGAACGTCCAGCCGCGGGTAGTAGGGTGGGGGATTGGCTGGATCTCTTGATATCAAGATTTATTCGGCCCCACCCACCGACCCGTCCAGCGGAGGATTCCCTGTGGATCTGTACGAGTATCAGGCACGCGATCTTTTCGAGAAGTACGAGGTGCCGGTGCTCGCCGGCATCATCGCCGACACCCCCGAGGAAGCCAAGGCCGCGGCCGAGAAGCTCGGCGGCGTCGTCGTGGTGAAGGCCCAGGTCAAGACCGGCGGCCGCGGAAAGGCCGGCGGCGTCAAGGTCGCCAAGAACGCGGATGAGGCGTATGAGGCCGCGAAGGCGATCCTCGGCCTCGACATCAAGGGGCACGTCGTGCAGCGCGTCATGGTGGCCGCCGGGGCCCGCATCGCGAAGGAGTTCTACTTCTCCGTGCTGCTGGACCGCGCGAACCGCTCGTACCTCTCGCTCGCCTCCGTCGAAGGCGGCATGGAGATCGAGGAGCTCGCCGTCGAGCGTCCCGAGGCCCTCGCCCGCGTCGAGGTCGACCCGCTCGAGGGCATCACCCCCGAGAAGGCGCTCGAGATCGCGAAGGCGGCGAACTTCGACGACGAACTGGCCCCGAAGGTCGCGGATGTCTTCGTCAAGCTCTTCGACGTCTACAAGGGCGAGGACGCCACGCTCGTCGAGGTGAACCCGCTCATCCAGTCGGAGGACGGCGACATCATCGCCCTCGACGGCAAGGTCTCGCTCGACGAGAACGCCTCCTTCCGTCACCCGGAGCACGAGGCCCTCGAAGACGCGGCCGCGGCCGACCCGCTCGAGGCCAAGGCCAAGGAGAACGACCTCAACTACGTCAAGCTCGACGGTCAGGTCGGCATCATCGGCAACGGCGCGGGGCTGGTCATGTCGACCCTGGACGTCGTCGCCTACGCCGGTGAGAAGCACGGTGGCGTGAAGCCGGCCAACTTCCTCGACATCGGCGGCGGAGCATCCGCCACCGTCATGGCGGCGGGGCTCGACGTCATCCTCGGCGACCAGCAGGTGAAGAGCGTGTTCGTCAACGTCTTCGGTGGCATCACCTCGTGCGTCGCGGTGGCCGACGGCATCGTCAAGGCCCTCGAGATCCTGGGCGACGCGGCCACGAAGCCGCTCGTGGTCCGTCTCGACGGCAACCAGGTCGAGGAAGGCCGAGCCATCCTCGCCGGCGCCAACCACCCGCTCGTCACGCTCGCCTCCAGCATGGACGAGGGCGCCGACAAGGCCGCCGAGCTGGCGAACGCCTGACCGGCGCGCTTCGGATAAGGAACTAGGACTATGTCGATCTATCTCAACAAGGACTCCAAGGTCATCGTCCAGGGCATCACCGGCGGCGAGGGCACCAAGCACACCGCGCTGATGCTGAAGGCTGGCACGCAGGTCGTCGGCGGCGTCAACGCCCGCAAGGCCGGCACCACCGTGTCGCACACCGACAAGGACGGCAACCCCGTCGAGCTGCCCGTCTTCGCCTCCGTCGCCGAGGCGATCGAGGCCACCGGCGCCGACGTGTCGATCGCGTTCGTGCCGCCGGCCTTCACGAAGGACGCCATGATCGAGGCTATCGACGCCGAGATCCCGCTCCTCGTCGTGATCACCGAGGGCGTGCCGGTCGGCGACACCGCCGAGGCATGGGCGTACGCGAAGTCGAAGGGCACGACCCGCATCATCGGCCCGAACTGCCCCGGAATCATCACACCGGGCGAGTCGCTCGTCGGCATCACGCCGGCCAACATCACCGGCAAGGGCCCGATCGGCCTCGTGTCGAAGTCGGGCACCCTGACGTACCAGATGATGTTCGAGCTGCGTGACCTCGGTTTCTCCACCGCCATCGGCATCGGCGGCGACCCGGTCATCGGCACCACTCACATCGACGCGCTCGAGGCGTTCGAGGCCGACCCCGAGACGAAGGCGATCGTCATGATCGGCGAGATCGGCGGCGACGCCGAGGAGCGCGCGGCCGACTTCATCAAGGCGAACGTCACCAAGCCGGTCGTCGGCTACGTCGCGGGCTTCACCGCCCCCGAGGGCAAGACCATGGGCCACGCCGGCGCCATCGTGTCGGGCTCAGCCGGCACCGCGCAGGCGAAGAAGGAGGCCCTCGAGGCCGCGGGCGTGAAGGTCGGCAAGACGCCGTCCGAGACCGCCGCCCTGATGCGCGAGATCATCGAGAGCCTCTGACGCGAGGCGTACGAGGGGCCGGATGCTGCAGCATCCGGCCCCTTCGCATTCCTGGGCGCCGCCCGTCTTGCGTGAATCGGCTGCTAAGACGCGCGATTTAGCAGCCGATTCACGCAAGACGCGCGCGAAGGGGTGCGTCAGCCGAAGAGCGCCTGGATCGGGCCCCGGGCGAAGAAGATCACGAATCCGGCGGCCACGACCCACAGCAGCGGATGCACCTGCTTGGCGCGTCCCGACAGCGCGCTGACGACGACCCAGCTGATGAAGCCCGCGCCGATGCCGTTGGCGATCGAGTAGGTCAGGGGCATCACGGTCGCCGTCAGGAACACCGGCAGCAGCACGCGGAAGTCGGTGAGGTCGATGTTCTTGATCTGTGCGAGCATCATCGCGCCGACGAGCACGAGGGCGGCAGCGGCCACCTCACCCGGGACGATCGAGGTCAGCGGCGTGAAGAACATCGCCAGGAGGAACATCACCCCCGTCACGACGTTGGCCAGTCCCGTGCGGGCGCCCTCGCCGATGCCCGAGCCCGACTCGACGAAGACCGTCGACGACGAGGACGACGTCGCGCCGCCGACGACGGCGCCGAGGCCCTCCACGATGAGCGCCGACTTGATGCGGGGGAAGTCGCCTTTCGCGTTGGCCAGGTCGGCTTCCTTCGCCAGTCCCGTCATCGTTCCCATGGCATCGAAGAAGTTCGAGAAGACGAGCGTGAAGACGATCATCACCAGCGCGATGAACCCGACCTTGCCGAGGTCGAATCCGAAGCTCACCTGCCCGAGAAGGCTCAGGTCGGGGACGGCCAGGATGCCGCCGGAGCCGGCGACGCTCAAACCGTAGGGCCAGATCAGATTCACGAGGTGCGCGAGGACCGTGCCGCCGACGAGGCCGAGCAGAAGCCCGCCCTTCACCTTCAGCGCGATGAGGATGCCGGAGAGGAACAGCGTGACGACGAACATGACAGTCTGCACCGTGGCCACCGAGCCGCCCACCCCCAGGTCGAGCGGGGGCGACGCGTTGCCGGTGGCGGTGACGAACCCGGCGTTGACGAATCCGATGAAGGCGATGAACAGGCCGATCCCGACCGTGATGGCGAGTTTCAGCTGCACCGGAACCGCGTCGAAGATGAGCTTTCGCAGACCCGTGGCCGCCAGCAGCACGATGATCAGGCCGTTGAGGATCACCAGCGCCATGGCCTCCGGCCACGTGACCTCGCCCACGACCGAGAACGCCAGGAACGCGTTGATGCCCAGTCCCGCGGCGAACGCGAACGGCAAGCGCGTGACGAGGCCGAAGAGGATCGTCATGACCCCGGCGGTCAGCGCCGTCGAGGCGGCGACCGCGGCAGCGTCGAGGGTGTTGCCGTCGACATCCGGCGTGCTCAGGATCAGCGGGTTGAGGATGACGATGTAGGCCATCGTCACGAAGGTGACCAGTCCTCCGCGCACTTCGGCGCCGATCGTCGAGCCGCGGCGGCTGATCTCGAAGAAGCGGTCGATGCCGTTGGCGGGCGTGGCAGGGGACGTTCGGGTCGCGTTGGAGCTCATGAGACCTCGGGGGAAGGGGCGGGACGGAGACGGGCGCGCTCTAAAGTAGGCGCATGCCACTCACAGGAGAGTATCTGCCCGGGACGAGCGAATGGGCACGCACACAGGCCGAGGCGTTCGAAGCGACGTCGGGCCACGAGGCCAATGAACTGCGCGGCAAGCCGATCATCGTGCTGACCAGCGTCGGTGCGAAGACCGGCGGGCTCCGCAAGACCGCGCTCATGCGCGTGGAGCACGACGGCTCGTACCTCGCCGTCGCCTCCCGCGGCGGCTCGCCCACTCCGCCCGCCTGGTACTGGAACGTGCGCAAGAACCCGCTCGTCGAACTCCAGGACGGCGAGCGCAAGCGCGAGTACCGTGCGCACGAAGCCGACGGCGTCGAGTACGACCTCTGGTGGCAGCGCGCCCTTGCGGCGTGGCCCGACTACGCCGCGTATCAGAAGAAGACGACGCGGCGCATCGCCCTGTTCGTCCTGGAGCCCGTCGCCGACTGACGCACCGCACGGCGTTCCGCCGCGCCCCTGCGCCGACGCGCGCATAGACTCGCGCCGTCCGGAGGGGAAACCGGGGGGAACCGGTATGGTGCACGCGCGACGACGCCCGAGCATCGGCACCGTGCTGGGTGTCGTGGCCGTCGGCGCGGCGGTGCTGGCGGGCCTCGTCGCCCTGGGGCTGTACCTCGCGCCCCGTGTGGTCCCCAATCTCGAGGCGCGAGTGGCTCCCCGGGACACCGTGGAGCGCCTGTCATCCGACGGCGCGTCGGCGGCGGTGACCGTGCCCGCCGGGTGGGTGGGTCAACGCGGATGGGGCGACGACGACGAGCTCGTCGTGCGCTCACCCGACGGCGGATTGTCGGTGACCTTCGCCCTGAGCCCCGTGCACCGGACACGGCCTTGGACGACGCATCCGGGCTCGATGCGGCGACGGCGTTCGCGCCGGCCGTGACCGAGCGGCTGGCCAGCGGCCTCGAGATCGTTCACGCGGATGCCGTCGACGCCAGGTCTCTCGTGGCGGCGGTGGGCTCGGCATCCGGGCCCAGCGTCGTCGTTCTCGCGCGCACATCGGAGGCAGCGCTGCCCGAGTACCGCGCCGTGCTGGCCGCCCTGGTCGAGACGGTGCGGGTCGAGCGATGAGACGCGCGGGCCGCCTCGTCACCGTCTGCGCGGCCGCGATCGTCCTGGTCGGCTGCGCGGTCGCCGCCGACCCGACCTGGACACCCGACCACTGGGCGCCCGCCTCCGTCCGGGTCACCACGGCGCCGGCGCCGCTGGATCCGCCCCCCGCCCTCTCCGGGATGCGGGTGCGCAACGACGCCGTCGGCGTGCAGGCACGTGTCGCGCTGGCCCCCGGCGGGGCCGCCCTGAACGAGCGGGTGCTCACCATCGTCCGGGAGGGCGTCGCGGGCCGGGCCCAGGCCGCTGGTGTGGCCTTCGCACCCGAGGCGCACCCGCGCGGGGAAGGGATGGGCGACCGCATGTGCGCGGCGGGATCGACGCTCCGGCCGGCCGCCGAACTGCTCGCCGATCCCGCGCTCGGCGCGCCGGGTGGTGCCGGCACGGCCGTGGTATGCGACGTCGTCGTCGCCGCCGGCTCGTTGCTCGGCGAACGGATCCGCACGGTCACCGGCGACGCGGGCGGGATCAGCGCTGACGCCTCCGTCGTGCTGTACTCCGACCTGGCGACGGGGGAGGTCGCGACGGCTGCGGAACTGTGGCTCCCGGATGCGGCGGCGGCGCTGTGGGAGGCTCTCGTCGACGCCGTGCGGCGCGACGCCGGGGCGTTGAGCCTGGCGCCGGTGGCGCCGCCGGATCAGGCAGCGCTCGCGGGGCTGCAGGCCGCCCTCACCACCGCCGTGCCCGCCGCGGACGGATCGCTCGTCGTGACGCTCCCGCCGGGATTCACGGCGCCGGAGCTCACGGCACTGGGCGTCGAGGCCGAGGAGCAGGCACGCGTCGTCGGTGTTCCGCCCGCGGTGTCGACCGGCCTTCTGGCGCCGCTCGGGTCGGCTGTGGTCGCCGCCGTCGCGCAGGGTCTGCCGTTCACGCCGCCCGAGGGCGGGGTGCCGGTCGCCGACTGCCGACTCGTGCCGTGCGTCGCCGTGACCTACGACGACGGCCCCGGGTCGTCCACCGCGGGGATCCTCGATGCCTACGCCCAGCGCCACGCCTCGGCGACGTTCTTCGTGCTGGGTCAGAAAGCCGCCGGCGCGAAGGATCTGCTCGCGCGGATGGTGGCCGAGGGCCATGAGGTCGGGAACCATACGTGGAACCACCCGCACCTGCCGCTCCTGACGCCGGAGGCGGTCGGACGTCAGATCCGCGACACGTCGGCCGTGATCGCCGCGGCCACTGGGCGTCCGGTGACGATGTTCCGCCCGCCGTACGGCGAGTACAGCGGCGCCGTCCTGGCGGAGGCGGGGCTTCCCGCGATCCTGTGGGACGTCGACACCAGCGACTACCTGGGCCCGGGCGACGACGAGCTGATCGCGCGGGCCGTCGACCGCGCCCGGGCCGGGTCGATCGTGCTCCAGCACGACATCCACGCCGTCACCGCGCGCACGGTGGGCGCGGTCATCGACGGCCTGCACGACCGCGGGTTCAGCCTTGTCACGGTGTCGCAGCTGTTCGGCGGCACGGCGCCGCTTTCGGGGGCGTGGCGGAGCGCGCGCTGAGCCGCGGCATCCGCGGTCCCGCACAACGGCGGAGATCGCGCGCGACACCCCGCTGGGGGGTGCGGATGGCGGCGTGTCGGCGCCGATGCGCGCGGTTGTGCGGTGCGCCTCGGCATGAGCGGAGTGCCGCACAGGAGGGGCGGGGTCGCGCGGGTAGGGTCGATCGCGCATGAACCGCCTCCTCGTCGCCCTCCTGGCTGCCTTCGACGCCGTGCTGGCGGGTGCGGGCGGCATCGCGCTGGCGCTCGCGCCTCTGACCCTCCTGTGGGTGTTCGGAATCGGGGGCGGCGCCGACTGGGGGGCGCTGTGGCCGTCGAGTGCCGTGCTGTGGCAGTTCGGGCACCTCGTGCCGGTGACGGTTGCCCTCCCCGACGGCTACCTCGCCGCTGCCGGCATCGACCCGGCGGCCGCGGAGTTCGTGCTCTCGCTCGCGCCGCTGGGGTTCGCAGCGTTCACGGCGCTGTTCGCCGCCCGCTCCGGCGGGCGCGCCGCGCGGGCGGGGGAGGCGACCACGGGCGCCGTGTCGGCCTCGGTCGTCTTCGCCGCGATCTCGGCCGCGGTGGCGTTCACGGGTGCGGCGCCGCTCGCGCGGGTCGAGCTGTGGCAGGCGATCCTGTTCCCCTCCCTCGTGTTCGTGGTGCCGTGCCTGCTCGGCGCCGGCACCGGCGCCTGGATCGCCGATCGGACTGTCGTGCGCGTGCGGGTCGAGAAGGCGCTCGGCACCTGGGCGTCCGTTCCCGGCCTCGTCGTACGCGGCACCGCGTCGGCAGTCCTCGGACTCGTCGCCGTCGGCGCGATCGTGCTCGCGGTGGGCGTCTTCGCCGGCGCCGGCCAGATCGTCGCGCTCTTCGAGGCCGGCAACGTCGACGCGCTCGGCGCGGTCGTTCTGGCGCTCGGTCAGCTCGCGTACCTTCCGACCCTCGTCGTGTGGGCGCTGTCGTTCGTCGCCGGTCCGGGCTTCGCGCTCGGAACCGGCACCGCCGTGTCACCCTCCGGGACGCAGCTCGGCGTGCTCCCGGGCATCCCCGTGCTCGGTGCCGTGCCCGAATCGTCCTCGTCGTGGCTGCTGCTGCTGGCGCTCGTCCCCGTCGCGGTGGGCGCGGGAGTCGGGTGGATGCTGCGCTCCCGGCTGGCGGCGGAGCATCCGCGGGTCGAACCCTACGGGCCGCGGCTGACGGTGCTCGCGGGCACCACCGTGCTCACGGCCGCCGTCGCGGCGCTCCTGGCGGTGTGCGCGCGCGGATCGCTCGGACCCGGCCGGCTGACCGAGATGGGGCCCGAGCCGGGACCCGTCGCCGCCGCCGTGGGGTTGGAGATCGCCGTAGGCCTCGCCATCCTGCTGCTCTCGCCCCGGCGGCGCGCGCCGTCGGCCGCCGACGACGCGGATGGTGCGCGAACCGCGCTGAGCGTCGATGCACCGTCGCGCATCGACGGCGCGCCGAGCTTCGACACGAGCCCGCTGCCATCGCTCCCCGTGCACGCCTTCGCCGCCGGCGTGGGCGCGCCCTCGTCGTACGACGACCTCGACGCCGAGCTGCCGGCGGCGCCGGAAGACGCCGCGCCCGAGGTCGACCCCGATGCTGAGACCGGGCCCCTCGAACCGCTCGATCTGCGCGCTCTCGCCGTCGACCCGCCCGTCGAGGAGCCGCCTCCCGGCGAGGACGACGAGGCCGAGGAGCGCGCCGCCCCGTCGGTAGACTGACCGGGTGCTCACGGTCGCCGTTCTCATCTCGGGCACGGGATCGAACCTCCGGGCTCTTCTCGAAGCCGCCGCCGCACCGGACTTCCCGGCGCGCGTGATCGCCGTCGGCGCCGACCGGCAGGCCGACGGGTTCGCTCACGCCGAGGCGTTCGGGATCCCCACATTCCTCGTGCCGTGGAGCCACTTCCCCTCGCGCGAGGAGTGGGGCGAGGCCCTGGACGAGCAGCTCGACGTCTGGGCGCCCGACCTGGTCGTGCTGAGCGGTCTCATGCGGCTCCTCCCCGCCGCCGTGGTGGAGAAGTGGTCGCCGCGGCTCATCAACACCCACCCCGCGTTCCTGCCGGAGTTCCCCGGCGCGCATGGCGTGCGCGATGCGCTCGCCGCGGGCGTGCGCGAGACGGGCGCGAGCGTCATCGTCGTCGACACCGGCGTCGACTCCGGCCCCATCCTCGCGCAGGAGCGGGTCGCGGTGCTCCCGGGCGACACCGAGCACTCCCTCCACGAGCGCATCAAGCCCGTCGAGCGACGCCTTCTCATCGACGTCGTCCGTCGGGTCGCGACCGGCGACCTCGACCTCGCCGCCGCATCATCCGCCCGTTTGCGTGAATCGGCGGCGAAAACTCGCGCTTTAGCAGCCGATTCACGCAAGACGAGCGACGTCGCGTCCGACGACGACGCCCGCATCACGCCCGACGCCACTACCCGCTGATCCAAGGAGCCTCCATGGCCGGCCCTCGACACGACCCGTCCCTGTACCGTGACCGCGACATCGTGCCCGTCCGTCGCGCCCTCGTCTCGGTGAGCGACAAGACCGACCTGCTGCGCCTGGCCGAGGCGCTGATCGCGGCGGACGTGGAGATCGTGTCGACCGGCTCGACCGCCGCCACCATCCGCGAGGCCGGACACCCCGTCACCGACGTCTCGACCGTCACCGGCTTTCCCGAGTCGCTCGACGGACGGGTGAAGACCCTCCACCCCGGTGTGCACGCCGGTCTCCTCGCCGACCTGCGGCTGGAGAGCCACGAGTCGCAGCTGGAAGACCTCGGCATCGGCGCGTTCGAGCTCGTCGTGGTGAACCTGTACCCGTTCGTCGAGACGGTGGCATCCGGAGCCGTCGGTGACGACGTCGTCGAGCAGATCGACATCGGCGGGCCGGCCATGGTGCGGGCGTCCGCGAAGAACTACGCCAACGTCGCCATCGTCGTCTCGCCCGAGTCCTACCCCGCGATCATCGAGGCCATCGCCCAGGGCGGCACGTCGCTCACTCAGCGGAAGGAGCTCGCCGCGCGCGCCTTCTCGCACACCGCGGCCTATGACAGTGCCGTCGCGACGTGGTTCGCCGAGGGCACCCTCGTCGAAGACGGCCTGCCCGCGCACCTCACGATCAAGGCCGAGCGCCTCAGCACCCTGCGCTACGGCGAGAACTCGCACCAGCGCGCGGCGATCTACACGCGCGTGGGCGGCCACGGCATCGCCCAGGCCACCCAGCTCCAGGGCAAGGAGATGTCGTACAACAACTACGTCGACGCGGATGCGGCGCTGCGGGCGGCGTTCGACATGATCAAGCCGGCCGTGGCGATCATCAAGCACGCCAACCCGTGCGGCATCGCGGTGGCAGCCCCCAACGCCCTCGACGAGATCGCCAGCGCCCACCTGCGCGCGCACGAGTGCGACCCGGTCTCGGCGTTCGGGGGAGTGATCGCCGCGAACCGCACGGTGACGCTGAAGATGGCCGAGAACCTGCGCGACATCTTCACCGAGGTGATCGTGGCGCCCGACTTCGAGCCCGAGGCTCTCGAGGTGTTCAAGCTCAAGCAGAACCTCCGCGTGCTGTGCCTGCCCGCCGACTGGCAGCAGGAGCGGATGGACGTGCGGCTGGTGTCAGGCGGGCTGCTGCTGCAGGACGCCGACCGATTCCCGGATGACATCGAATCGGTCGCGAAGGACTGGGAACTCGTCTCCGGCAGCCGCCCCGCCGACGACGACATGACGAACCTCATCTTCGCGTGGAAGGCCTGCCGCGCGGTGAAGTCGAACGCCATCGTCCTGGCGAAGGGGTCGGCCACCGTCGGCATCGGCATGGGCCAGGTCAATCGCGTCGACTCGTGCCGCCTCGCGGTGGAGCGGGCCGGAAACCGCGCGGCCGGCTCTGTCGCGGCATCCGACGCGTTCTTCCCCTTCGCCGACGGCCCCCAGGTGCTCATCGACGCCGGCGTGTCCGCGATCGTGCAGCCGGGCGGGTCGGTGCGTGACGGCGAGGTCATCGACGCTGCGCGGGCCGCCGACGTGACGATGTTCTTCACCGGCGAGCGCCACTTCTTCCACTGACGCGGCGGCGCTTCGTTCCGCTGCGCTCGCTCAGCGTCCGGGCACGGAACGGTCCGTGAGCGAGGAGCGCAGCGACGAGGCGTAGGGCTCAGCGCGCCGCCGCGGAGCGGAGTGCGCAACTCCTCACAATCGTCGCGGCCGCGCCGGTTTCGACGGCGTGTCGGGCGAAACGCGCGCGTCCCTGAGGAGTTCGGTCGCGCCGGGACGCGGCAAAGACCAGACGCGGGGGCTAGGCCGTCGCGCTCCCGCGTCCGTACGCCTCGAGGAAGCGCAGCCACACCTCGCTCGTCGTCGGGTACGACGGCACGGCGTGCCACAGGCGCGACAGCGGCACCTCGGCGACCACGGCGATCGTGGCGGAGTGCAGCAGCTCCGCGACATCCGGGCCCACGAACGTGACGCCGACGATCACGCCGCGGTCCTCGTCGATCACGGCCCGACCCTGACCGCGGTAGTCGTCCGAGTATTCGCTCGCACCGGCCACCCACGACAGGTCGTAGTCGACCACGCGGGTGCGGAGCCCGGCCTTCTCGGCCGCGGCGGCGGTCAGCCCCACGGAGGCGACGACCGGGTCGGTGAACGTCACCTGCGGCACGGCGGCATGGTCGGCGGTGGCGACATGGGCTCCCCAGGGGGCGTCCTGCACCGGCTCGCCCTTCGCCCGCGCCGCGATCACGTCGCCGGCGGCGCGCGCCTGATACTTGCCCTGGTGCGTGAGGAGGACGCGATGGTTCACGTCGCCGACGGCGTAGAGCCAGTCGGTGCCGGAAACGAGCATCGTGTCGTCCACCCGCAGCCACGATCCGGGCTCGAGGCCGACGGTCTCCAGCCCCAGGTCGGTGGTGCGCGGCGTCCGCCCGATCGCCACGAGCACCTCCTCGGCCTCGAGGTGCGAGCCATCCGAGAGCTCGAGCACGGCGGTGCCGGTGCCCTCCCGGGTGGCGGAGACGACCTCGACGCCCGTGCGGATGTCGACGCCGTCGGCGCGGAGGGCATCGGCGACCATCTCGCCGGCGAACGGCTCCTCGTTCGCGAGGAGACCCGAGCGGACGAGCAGCGTGACCTTCGTACCGAAGCTCGCGTAGGCCGTGGCCATCTCGACGCCGACGACGCCGCCGCCGATGATCGCGAGCGACGCGGGCGCGGATTGCGCGGCCGTCGCCTCGCGGCTCGTCCACGGAGCGATGTCGCGGAGGCCGGGGATGTCGGGAAGGAGCGCCGCGGTGCCGGTGGCCACCGCGACGGCGTGCCGCGCGACGAGGTCAGTGGTCGAGCCGTCGGGCGCTGTGACGCGAACGGTCTTCTCGCCCGTCAGCGCGCCGTGGCCACGGACGAGGTCGATACCGGCGCCGTGGAGCCACTTGACCTGGCCGTCGTCCGTCCAGTCGTGCGTGATCCGGTTGCGGCGTGCGAACACCGCGGCGACGTCGAGGTCGCCCGTGACGGCCTGCTTCGCGCCGTCCACAGCGCGGGCGGCCCGGAGCGCGGCGCCGCTGCGCAGCAGGGCCTTGGACGGCATGCAGGCCCAGTACGAGCATTCGCCGCCGACCAGCTCGGCCTCGACGATGACGGCCGACAGGCCCGATTGCACCGCTCGATCGGCGACGTTCTCGCCCACCGGCCCCGCTCCGATCACGATGACGTCGTACTCGCGCGCACTCATGGCCACACGCTACTCGCGCTGACACCGGGCCCGGGCTGTTCCGGTGTCACTTGCGCCCCGCGTCTTCGCCGGTCGGCCGTGCGCGGGTGACGCCGGAGCTGTTCGAACCGGCGGGCGTCCGCACCCGCCGGGCCGTACTCAGTCTCCGTCGCCGTGCGGCGTCGCGAGGTCGTGGAATTCCGCGGGCGCGGCGCGCGGCGCCGCTCGCTCAGACTGAGTACGGTACCGGCGCACGCGATAGCGGTGGATAGATGGGATGTCAAGGCCTATCGGCGCGCAACCTGAACCGGTTTAGCTGGACAACGTCCTCCCGGACACGCCACGAAGGAGTGCGGATGCCGCCGCGAGACCGACCGACGATCGCCGATGTCGCTCAGCGTGCCGGCGTGAGCAAGGGCCTGGTGTCGTTCGCGCTCAACGACCGGCCCGGCGTCGCACCCGAGACACGGCGGCGCATCCTCGACGTCGCCGACGAGCTCGGCTGGTCGCCCAGCCTCCGGGCGCGCTCGCTCAGCGTCGGTCGCGCCTTCGCGTGCGGTCTCGTCATCGGGCGGAGCCCCGACGTCATCGCCGCCGATCCGTTCTTCCCCTCCTTCATCGCGGGACTCGAGGACGAGTTCTCCGTCTCCGGGCAGGTCCTCGTCCTCGCCGTGGCGAACCCGGGCCGTCAGGAGGCCGAGACCTACCGCGGGCTCGCCGCCGACCGGCGCGTGGACGGCGTCATCCTCACCGACCTCCGCGCCGGCGACCCCCGCCTCCCGCTCGTCGCCGAGCTCGGCCTCGCCGCGGTCACCCTCGGCGTCCCCGAGGGGGGTGCGGCGTTCTCGTCGGTGTCGTCCGACGACGGCGCCGGGATCCGCCTCGCCGTCGAGCACCTGGCAGGCCTCGGTCACCGTGACCTCGCGCACGTCGCAGGCCCGGAGGGGATGCTGCACGCCGCCCATCGGCGGGACGCCTTCCAGGCCGCCGCATCCGCCGCCGGCCTGCGCTCCCGCGTCGTCGAGACCGACTTCTCCGCGGCGGACGGTGCCCGGGCGACCGCCGCCCTCCTCGACCTGCCCGACCGGCCGACGGCGATCGTGTACTCCAACGACAACATGGCAGTCGCCGGGATCGGCGTCGCGCAGCGCCGCGGCCTCGTCGTGCCTCGCGACCTCTCGATCACCGGGTTCGACGACACCGAGATGGGCCGGCACGTGCACCCCTCCCTCACGAGCGTGGCCACCGACGCACGCGGATGGGGCGTCGTGGCCGCGCGCACCCTCCTGGCCGCCATCGCCGGCGGAGCCCCGCAGCATCTCGTCCTCGACGACCCTCGACTCAGCATCCGGAGCTCCACCGCTCCACCCGCCACCGCGGCTGCGGCCGCACCCCCCGAAGGAGACTGACATGCGACGACGCATCCTCATCCCGGCCGCCGGCGCGGCCGTCGTGCTCGCCCTGACCGCCTGCAGCGGCGGCGGCGGCGGGGGCGGTGGCGGCGGGATGGACAGCCGCGGCGACATCACGATCTGGTACTCCAACAACGAGTCCGAGATCGCGTGGGGGAAGCAGATGGTCGAGGCGTGGAACGCCGACCACCCCGATGAGCAGATCAAGGCTCAGGAGATCCCCGCCGGCGCCTCCAGCGAGGAGACGATCGGCGCCGCCATCACCGCCGGCAACGCCCCCTGTCTGATCTTCAACACGTCACCGGCCGCCGTCCCCGGCTTCCAGCGGCAGGGCGGCCTCGTCGACCTGTCGGACTTCGAAGACGGCGACGACTACATCACCGAGCGCAGCGGCGACATCGCCGAGCAGTACCGGTCGGAGGACGGCGACTTCTACCAGATGCCGTGGAAGTCCAACCCCGTCATGATCTTCTACAACAAGGACCTCTTCGCCGCGGCCGGGCTCGACCCGGAGAACCCGTCGCTGTCGACGTACGACGAGTTCTTGCAGACAGCCCGCACCCTGAAAGACGCCGGCGTCGCACCGTTCGCGATCAACCCCGCGCCCACGAGCGAGTTCTTCCAGTCGTGGTTCGACTTCTATCCGCTGTATGCGGCCCAGACCGGCGGCACCCAGCTCGTCGAAGGCGGCAAGGCCACCTTCGACGACGAGAACGGCACCGCGGTCGCGGAGTTCTGGCGCACGCTCTACGACGAGCAGCTCGCCGGCAACGAGCAGTACCAGGGCGACGCCTTCGCGGATGCGTACGCCGCCATGGCGATCGTCGGCCCGTGGGCGATCGACGTCTACGGCGACGACATCAACTGGGGCGCGGTGCCGGTGCCCACCCAGAGCGGAACCGACCCCGCCGAGACATGGACCTTCAGCGACGCCAAGAACGTCGGCCTGTTCACCGCGTGCGAGAACAAGGCCACCGCGTGGGACGTGCTGAAGTTCGCCACCAGTGAGGAGCAGGACGGCGTGTGGCTCGAGGAGACGGGGCAGATGCCGCTGCGTCAGAACCTCACCGAGACCTACCCCGATTACTTCGCGGCCAACCCCGCCTACGAGCAGTTCGGCGACCAGGCAGCCCGCACCGTCGAGGTGCCCAACGTGCCGAGCTCGATCGAGATCTGGCAGGCCTTCCGCGACGGTTACTCGCGCGCCGTCATCTTCGGCGAGGAGGACATCGACACGTTCCTCTCGGATGCGGCGGCAGAGATCGACGAGCTTGCGGCGGGGAACTGACATGACCACCACCGCGGTGCCGCCCGGCACGCGCGCCGCATCCGCCGGCGGCGAGGACGAGAAGCCTCGCCGCCGGCGGGGGCGGATGCTGGGGGCTCAGCCCCTGGGCATCCTGCTGTCCGCGCCGTATCTGGTGTTCGTACTGGTGGTCTTCGCCTACCCGATCGTCTTCGCGGTGTGGATGAGCTTCCAGGACTACTTCTTCGCCGCGCCGGGCGCGCAGGTCGACCGCCCGTTCGTCGGTTTCGAGAACTACGCCGCCGTCCTCAGCGACCCCGCGGTATGGCGCTCGTTCGGCAACGTCGGCATCTTCCTGCTCATCAACGTGCCGCTCACGGTGGCGCTGTCGCTTCTGCTCGCGACGGCGCTGGACCGTGTCGTGCGCGCGCGCACCTTCTTCCGCGTCAGCTACTACGTGCCGTACGTCACCGCGTCCGTGGCGATCGTGGCGGTATGGCTCTTCCTGTTCTCGCAGAACGGCCTGGTCAACAACATCCTCGGGCCGCTCGCCCCCGACCCGTCGTGGCTCGTCAACTCCGCGCTGGCGATGCCGACGATCGCCCTGTTCGTCACGTGGAAGGGCCTCGGGTTCTACATCCTGCTCTACCTGGCGGCGCTGCAGAACGTCGGGAAGGAGCTCTACGAAGCTGTCTCCGTCGACGGCGGCGGCCGCATCCGCCAGTTCTTCTCCGTGACGGTGCCGGGGGTCCGCCCCGCGACGTTCCTCGTCGTGCTGCTGTCGACGATCACCGGGGCGAACCTCTTCACCGAGCCGTACCTGCTCACCGGCGGCGGCGGGCCCAACGGAGCCTCGACGTCGCCGGTGCTGCTGATCTACCAGAAGGGCATCGAGCAGCAGAACCCCGATCAGGCCGCCGCGATCGGCGTGATCCTCATCGTGTTCGTCCTGATCCTCGCTGCGGTGCAGCGCCGCTTCGTGGGAGGTGAGAACCGGTGAGACGCGTCCTGGGCTCGAAGATCGCCCTGTACGTCGTGCTGTCGCTCGGCGCGGTGATGTTCCTCTTCCCCTTCTACTACATGGTGGTCGGATCGCTGCAGACGGATGTCGATCCGACTGTGGCGGGTGCCTTCCCGAATCCCGCCAACCTCACCGCGGAGAACTACGTCGCGATCAACGAACGCATCAACCTCCTTCAGGGGCTGGCGAACTCCGGCATCTTCGCCGGCGGCGTGATCATCGGCACGGCGGTGTTCGGCGTGCTCGCCGGTTACGCGCTCGCCGTCCTGCAGTGGCGGGGGAGGGGCGCGACCTTCGCGCTGGCGCTGCTGGTGCAGGTCATCCCGTTCCAACTGCTCATGATCCCGCTGTACGTGATGATCGCGCGCGACTTCGGGCTGGCCGACAACTACCTCGGGATGATCCTGCCGTTCTTCATCAACTCCACGGCTGTCGTGATCTTCCGGCAGTACTTCCTGCAGCTGCCCCGCGAGCTCTTCGACGCCGCGCGCATCGACGGGGCGGGGGAGTTCCGGCTGCTGTGGTCGGTCGCGCTGCCGCTCGTGCGCCCGGCGCTCCTGACTGTCGTGCTCCTCACCTTCATCGGCCCGTGGAACGAGTTCCTCTGGCCCTTCCTCATCACGAAGGAGGCTTCGATGCAGCCGCTGGCCGTCTCGCTGGCCAACTTCATCTCCAACATCGCCGCGTCGACGTCGAACCCGTTCGGCGCGATGATGGCCGGCGCGGTGGTCCTCGCCGCCCCCGCCGTGGTGCTGTTCCTGCTGTTCCAGCGGTACTTCACCTCCAACGACCTCGGATCCGGAGTGAAAGGCTGACATGTCGTATCCCCCCCTCCCGTACCGCCTCACCCGCATGGGCATCGTGATGACGCCGGCGCCGGGCGACCCGCTCGAAGCGGAAGGCGTTCTGAACCCCGCATCCGGTCGCGGGCCGGATGGCACGCTGTACCTGCTGCCGCGACTCGTGGCGGCAGGCAACGTCTCGCGCGTGGGCCTGGCCCGCGTCGTGATCGACGACGGCGTGCCCGTCGCCGTGGAACGGGAGGGCGTCGTGCTCGCCCCCGATCGCGGCTGGGAGCGGGGCGCCGACAACGCCGGCGTCGAAGATCCCCGCACGACGTGGATCGAGGCGCTCGGGCTCCACGTCATGACCTACGTCGCGTACGGTCCGCTGGGCCCCCGGACCGCGATCGCGGTCTCGGAGGATCTGCGGTCGTGGCGGCGGCTCGGACCGGCGCTCTTCCGATACCAGGAAGACCTCGACATGGATCTGAACCTCTTCCACAACAAGGACACGGTCTTCTTCCCCGAGCCGGTGACCGCACCGGATGGCACGGAGTCCCTCGCCGTGCTCCACCGACCCATGTGGGACCTGGGCGAGACGAAGCCCGGCCAGGGGGTACGCCTCCCCGCCGGCATCGAGGACGAGCGGCAGTCGATCTGGATCAGCTACGTGCCGCTCGCAGCCGTCCGCGACGACCTCGCGAATCTCGTGCTGTGGGAGCAGCATCGGTTCGTCGCGGGCCCGGAGTTTCCCTTCGAGGCCGTGAAGATTGGCGGCGGGCCGCCGCCGCTGCGCGTCCCCGAGGGGTGGCTCGTGCTGCACCACGGCGTCACGGGCGTGATCGACAACGCCTTCGCCCAGCAGCAGAAGGTCAACTACGCCGCCGGCGCGCTGCTGCTGGATGCCGACGACCCCTCGCGCGTGATCTCTCGCACCCCCGAGCCGCTGCTCGCCCCCGAGACCGACGACGAGCGGAGCGGAGTCGTGCCCAACGTGGTCTTCCCGACGGCGATCGAAGAGATCGACGGGCGGCACTTCGTGTTCTACGGCATGGCCGACTCCAAGATCGGCGTCGCCCTGCTCGAGCGCACGCCGTAGCCCCGCGCGGGCGAGGCTGCGGATCGCGCGGCACCCCCGTGTCCGAAAACCGCCAGTGGCCGCGCGGCGGGGGTGGCAGGCTAGAGGCATGAGCCCGGGGATGACGTTCGACGAGCGGTACCGCGTCATCTCGTCGCGCGACCGCCGCTTCGACGGGCAGTTCGTCACGGCTGTCCGCTCCACCGGCATCTACTGCCGCCCCAGCTGCCCCGCCCGCACGCCGAAGGCGGCGAACGTGTCGTTCTTCGCCACCTCCGCCGCGGCGCACGAGGCGGGCTACCGCGCGTGCAAGCGGTGTCTCCCCGAGGCCGCGCCCGGGTCGCCGGAGTGGAACATCCGCGGCGACGTCACCGCACGGGCGATGCGGCTCATCGCCGACGGCGTGGTCGACCGCGAGGGGGTCCCCGGTCTCGCGCGCCGGCTCGGCTACTCGCCGCGCCACCTCACCCGGCTCCTCACGGCCGAGCTCGGCGCCGGTCCTCTCGCCCTCAGCCGGGCGCACCGTGCGCACACGGCGCGGATGCTGCTGGTCGGCACCGATCTGCCAGCATCCGAGGTCGCCTTCGCCGCCGGGTTCTCCAGCATCCGCCAGTTCACCGAGACGATCGGCGAGGTCTTCGGCATGCCGCCGCTGCAACTGCGGGCACGGCGGCGCAGCGGCGAAGTCGTCGCCGGAGCGATCGACCTCGTGCTGCCGCACCGCGGCCCGCTCGACGCACCGGGCCTGTTCGCCTGGATGGCGGCACGGGCGATCCCGGGGGTCGAGACCGCGGATGCCACGCACTTCGCCCGTGCGCTGCAGCTTCCCGGCGGACCCGGCTGGTTCGCACTGCGCGTCGACGCCACCGGACGCGTCCGGATGCGCGCCCGCGTCGCGACTCCCGCCGACCTCTCCGCCCTCGTCACCCGCGCGCGGCGTCTGTTCGACCTCGACGCGGATCCCCTCGCGATCGATGAGGCGCTGGCGAGCCACCCCGAGGTCGCGCCGCTGGTCGCCGCGACTCCCGGCATCCGCGTGCCCGGTGCGGCCGACCCGCACGAGATGCTCGTCCGTGCGATGGTCGGGCAGCAGATCACGGTCGCCGCGGCGCGGACGGCGCTCACCGGCCTCGCGGCCGCGCTCGGCGAGCGGGTACCGGAGATCGAGGGCACCTCCCTGCTGTTCCCGTCCATGGCCGCGATCGCCGAGCACGGCGCCGACGTGCTGCGCGGTCCGGCCGCGCGCATCCGGGCTCTCACGGGCGCCGCCGCGGCGCTGGCATCCGGCGAGCTGACGCTCACGACCGGAGACGACCGGGTCGCACAGCGAGAGCGGCTGCTCGCCCTCCCCGGCGTCGGACCGTGGACGGCCGACTACGTGCGCATGCGCGTGCTCGCCGACCCCGACGTGCTGCTCCCGGGCGACGTCGCCGCGCGGGCCGGGGCTGCAGCGGCGGGCATTCCGGGCACCCCGAGCGGGCTCCCCGCGTGGGCCGTGCGCGCGGCGCCGTGGCGAAGCTACCTCATGGCGCACCTCTGGAAGGCGGCGCCGGTGCGCGTTCGTACGACGCGCGCCCGTCGAGCCGCTGCATCCGTTCCTTCCGACACCATCCGCCCCCGCGATCGTGCAGGCGTCGCCCGAACCCAGGAGGTCCCCGCATGAGCGCGATCCTTCAGACGATCGACACCCCCGACGGCCCGTTCACGATCCTGGCCGACGGCGATGGGGCCGTGCTCTCCTCCGGATGGACGAGTGACCCGGCCGCCATTCTCGCGCGCATCCCCGCGGCCTCCCGACCCGGCGACATCGGGGAGGGGGAGACGGATGCGGCCTCCGCCGCCGAGGCGTACTACGACGGCGACATCGCCGCGATCGATCGCGTCGTGGTGCGGCAGTTCGGAACACCGCTGCAGCGCACCGGCTGGGAAGCCCTCCGCCGCATCCGCCCGGGCGAGCCGCTCACCTACACCGGCTTCGCCGCCGCGCTCGGACAACCCTCGGCCGTCCGCGCAGCCGCCTCGATCTGCGCGCGCAACGCGCCGGCGTTGTTCGTGCCGTGCCACCGCGTGCTCCGCACCGACGGCACGCTCGGCGGATTCGCGTGGGGCCTCGATGTGAAGCGGAGCCTGCTCGCGCGCGAGATCGCGTGAGCAGTTGCCAATCAGCAAACACTCAGATTAGGCTGGAGGGCTGTCGCGTCACGCGACGCCCCGAACCTGAGGAGGATGCCATGAACACGACTGTTCTCGCTGCACAGCCGGTCTTCGTGCGCATCCCGGCTCGTGGGCGCATGGAGCGGTACACCGCGGCGACGGCATAACACCGCCGCCTTTCACGTTCCCCTCTTTCAGGGACCCGACGGCTCCGCCGTCCTCCCCTCGACGCGCCCGAGACGGCGCTCTGCTCCAACCCTCCGAGGATCATGACTCGCGATTCCCGCTCTCCGTCCACCCTTCGCGCGCTCGCGCGGCTCCTGCCCTTCGCTCGTCCGGTGATGGGTCGCCTCATCCTGGGCGCGGCCAGCGCGCTCGTCGCGAGCCTGCTGGCCCTCGGCATCCCGCTCATCCTCGAGGTCATCGTCGGAGAGAACGGGCCGATCGCCGCCGGTGACCCGGGCCTGGTCGCCCTCGGTGCGCTCGCCGTGCTCGTCCTGGGCCTGCTCGAAGCGCTCATGGTGTGGGCGCGCCGCTGGTTCGTCCTCTCCCCGGCGACGAAGGTCGAGTTCGATCTGCGCTCGCAGTTCTACTCGCGTCTTCAGCGCCTTCCCGTGGCCTTCCACGACCGGTGGCAGTCGGGTCAGCTCCTCAGCCGCATGATGCAGGACATCGGCCTCATCCGCCGCTGGCTCGCGTTCGGCCTCATCCTGCTGCTGGTGAATCTCCTCACGATCGTGGCGGGGTCGGCCATCCTCTTCACGTGGCACTGGGTGCTCGGCGTGGTCTTCGTCGTCTGCTCGGCGCCGCTGTGGATCGCCGGCTACCTCTTCGAGAAGCGCTACGGGATGCTGTCGCGTCAGAGCCAGGATCAGGCCGGCGACCTTGCGACCTCCGTGGAGGAGAGCGTCCACGGCATCCGCGTGCTCAAGGCCTTCGGCCGGGGAAAGCACGCGCTGCGGAAGTTCTCCCGGCAGGCCGAGACGCTGCGGGAGACCGAGCTCGCCAAGGCCCGCGCGGTCGGCTGGATCTGGTTCTGGCTCGTGCTCCTCCCCGATATCGCCTTCGCGCTGTGCCTGGGCGCGGGAATCTACCTCGTCGCCCTCGGGCAGCTCGAGGTCGCCCAGCTCATCGCGTTCTTCGCGATGGCGACGATCCTGCGCTGGCCGGTCGAGTCGATCGGCTTCCTGTTCTCGTTCCTCGTCGACGCGCGCACCGCGACCGATCGCCTTTTCGAGGTGTTCGACGAGCAGAACACCATCACCGATCCCGACGAGCCGCGCGTGCTCGGCGAGGCCCGCGGCGAGCTGGCGTTCGAGGGGGCACGGTTCCGGTATCAGGATGCCCCGGCCTCGGCCCGCGACCTTCTCGACGGCATCGACCTGGTGCTCCGTCCCGGTGAGACGATGGCCCTGGTCGGCCTCACCGGCTCGGGCAAGACGACGCTGACCACCCTCCCCGGGCGGCTCTACGACGTCACCGGCGGGCGCGTCACGCTCGACGGCGTCGACGTCCGCGACCTCGCGCTGAGCGAGCTCCGTCGTCACGTCGGCATGGCGTTCGAGGACGCGACCCTGTTCTCGGCCACCGTGCGGGAGAACGTGCTGCTCGGCCGTGAAGACCTCGAGCCCGGGTCTCCCGAGGCCGAGGAGGTGCTTCACGAGGCACTCCAGGTCGCGCAGGCCGGTTTCGCCTTCGAGCTGCCGAAGGGACTCGACACCGTGATCGGCGAGGAGGGGCTCAGCCTCTCGGGCGGCCAGCGCCAGCGGCTCGCCCTCGCCCGTGCGGTGGCGGCGCGCCCGGCCGTGCTCGTCCTGGACGACCCGCTGTCGGCTCTCGACGTCGACACCGAGGCCCTCGTCGAAGAGGCACTCCGCAGGGTGCTCGCCGACACCACGGCGCTCGTCGTCGCGCATCGGCCCTCGACGGTGACCCTCGCCGACCGGGTGGCGCTCCTCCAGGGCGGCCGCATCACCGCCGTCGGCACGCACTCGGAGCTGCTGCGCACGAACGACCACTACCGGCACGTCATCTCCAGCCTCGAGGCCGAGGAGATCCGCCGTGCGCAAGAACCCGGGCGCGCCGAGAGCGAGAAGGAGGTGGCCCGATGAGCAGCACCGTCACCGGAACCAGCGGCGAAGACCGCTCCGACTACACGCGCGAAGAGAGCCGCGTCATCCGTCGCCGCTCGCTCCGCCTCCTCGGCTCACTCGTGTCGCCGCTGCGCTGGCAGCTCGTGCTCGCCGCCGTCGTCCTCGTCATCTCGACCGCGCTGCGTGTGGCCGGCCCTGCCCTCGTCGGCTGGGGGATCGCCAACGCGCTGCCGGCCGTCGTCGACCGCCTCGATTGGATGCCGACGATCCTCGTCGTCGTGGTCTACCTCGTCTCCGGAGCCGGCGGGGCGGCGCTCATCGGCTGGTACGCGGTCGTCGCGGCACGGCTCACGCAGGCGATCATGCTGGACCTGCGCAAGCGCATCTTCCTGCACACGCAGCGGCTGAGCCTGGAGTTCCACGAGTCGTACACGTCGGGGCGCATCATCTCGCGCCAGACCAGCGACCTGGACACCATCCGGGAGCTCCTGGACGGCGGGCTCAACGAGCTGGTCTCGGGGCTGCTGTTCGGCGGGTTCACGCTTCTCGCGCTGCTGCTGCTGGACTGGCAGTCGGGCGTCATCCTGTTCGTCATGGCCATTCCGCTGTTCTTCCTGATGCGCTGGTTCTACCTGCGCTCCCAGGTGGTTTATCGCGAATCCCGCGTCATCAGCGCGCAGGTGATCGTCAAGTTCGTCGAGACGATGACCGGCATCCGTGCGGTGAAGGCCTTCCGCAAGGAGCCGCGCAACGACGAGGAGTTCGGGAAGCTCGCTCGCGACTACCGCGACGTCAACATGCGCTCCATCCGGCTGTTCGGCACGTTCGAACCGGGCCTCATGGCAGTGGCATCCCTCGCCCTCGCCCTCGTGGTGGTGTGGGGTGGGCTGCGCGTGCTCGACGGCGCCCTCTCGCTCGGGTTCCTCTTGTCGGCGGTGCTGTACGTGCGGAACTTCTTCGCGCCGATGCAGGAGGTGGCGTTCTTCCTGAACTCGTATCAGTCGGCCACCGCGGCGCTCGAGAAGGTGTCGGGCGTGCTGGAGGAGCGGCCGACCGTGCCCGACCCCACGAAGCCGATCGATCTCTGGCACGCGCGCGGACATCTGCGGTTCGAAGACGTCGAGTTCGCGTACACGGAGGACCGGGTCATCCTGCCCGACTTCTCCCTCGACATCCCGGCCGGGCAGACGATCGCGCTCGTGGGGACCACGGGGGCCGGCAAGTCCACGCTCGCCAAGCTCGTCGCGCGGTTCTACGACCCGTCGTCGGGGCGCGTCACGCTCGACGGCGTGGACCTCCGGGCCCTGCATCCGAAAGACCTCCGCCGCGCGATCGTCATGGTGACGCAGGAGGCGTACCTGTTCTCGGGGACCGTCGCCGACAACATCGCGCTCGGAAAGCCCGACGCGACGCTCGACGAGATCAAGGGCGCGGCCCGCGCGGTCGGGGCGCACGAGTTCATCGAGGAGCTGCCCGACGGGTACGGCACCGATGTGAACAAGCGCGGCGGGCGTGTCTCGGCCGGGCAGCGGCAGCTCATCTCGTTCGCGCGGGCGTTCCTCGCCGATCCGGCGGTGCTGATCCTCGACGAGGCCACGGCCTCGCTCGACATCCCCAGCGAGCGGCTGATCCAGGAGGCGCTGCAGACGCTCCTGGCGGACCGCACCGCCATCATCATCGCCCACCGCCTCTCGACGGTCGCGATCGCCGACCGCGTGCTCGTCATGGAGCAGGGCCGCATCATCGAGGACGACGCCCCCGACACGCTCATCGCCGGCACAGGCCGCTTCGCGCAGCTCCACGCCTCCTGGCGCGAGTCCCTGGTCTGACCGTCACTCGTCGTCGGACGATCGGCCTGTCGTCGGAGGATCTCGGCGCGATCCTCCGACGACGGGCGGATGCTCCGACGACGGCTACGCCGCGAGGTGCGCGCCGGCCGCCATGGCGCGGGAGATGACGCGGGCGACGGCGGGCCAGTCGTGGATCACCTGCGCATAGGTGAAGCGCAGCACCGTATAGCCGCGCAGCCGCAGCTCGGCGTCGTGCGCGACGTCGCGCGTGCGATCAGACGATGACGAGTGGTGAGCGTACCCGTCGACCTGGGCGACGAGGCGTTCCCCGATGAGCACGTCGACGAGATGCCCGGCGATCCGCACCTGAAGCCGAAAGGGCACGCCCCACGGGCGCAGGCGGTAGACGAAGTACGACTCCAGGCCGGAGTCCACGAGCCCGGTGACGTGCTCGGCGCACCATGCGGCGGCCTGCGTGTTCCAGCGGACCGCTCGGAGGGCGAGCGGGCTCAGCCCCTCCCGCCGGGAGGCCGACTCCCACACGGCCAGGGCTTCGGGCCGGGAGAGGCACAGCGCGATGTGGCCGAGCGCGTCCTCCACCGATTCGCAGAGGTCGTACCTCGAGACCGGGGCCACCGGCTTGCTCCAGTGCGCGACCCCGTCGAACTCCTCGCCGAGGCCGTCCGACCGCGCTCCCGGCAGCAACGACAGGTGCAACCGCCGGTCCATCCCCTCCGGCTGCCACCATCCCCGCCGTCGCGCGATGGTCACGCACGCGAGGCGCCCGCCCGATCGCACGGCTGCGACCGCGTCGGCGGGTGCGGTGTTCAGGACCAGCCACCAGCGGCGCACCCGCTCGATCCGCGACCCGCGCCGGGTCGCGCGCTGCAACCACCCCGGCGAGAACCCGGCGTCGAGAGCCTCCGCGCGGTGGGCGATGCCCCCGCGTGCCGCCAACCACTCCTCGAGCCCATTCATCCGCCCACTCTGCGACGCTCCGCACGCCGGACGCGGCCATCCGCGGGCGTTCGGTGGATGATCACAGGCCGCGCCGGCTTGGGAAGGAGGAGTGGGTCACGGCCTCCGCCCCGGCCATCGCCGGAGAATGGGCCCACCGTCGGAGGATTGCGGCCGGATCGTCCGACGACGGGGTGATTCTCCGACGACGGGCGGCCGCGGTGAGGGCTAGAGGCGGATCTCGGCGATGACCTCGCCGTACTCGGTCTCGCCGACCGGCGTGAAGCCGACCGCGAGGAAGAACGCCTCCGGCCCCTCTTCGCCCGGCTCGTAGATGACGTCGACGTGGTCCATGCCGCGCTCGCGCGCTTCGGCCAGCAGGCTCTCCAGCGCGAAGCGGCCGATACCTCGGCCCTGGTCATCGGCGTCGACGTTGATGCGCCACAGCACCGAGCGGAAGTGCTCCTGCGGGGCATCCGGATCGAAGTTGGCGCTGACGAACCCGACGACCTCATCGTCGGCGAGGATGACCCGCTGCCACGTGGTCTGCGGATTCACCACGGTCGCGGCGATCCCGTAGCTCAGCGGAGCGAGGAACTGCTCCTGCCCGGGCTTGAGCGACAGCGTGTTCACGGCGACGATCGTCGCGGCGGACAGTTCGACGAGGCGGAGGGCGGCCATGAGCACAGGCTAGCCGGGATGCGGCGACGACGGGAGGCTGGTTACGCAGCGCGGCGAAGGTATCTCGACGTCAAGACAATTCGCCGCGTGCGATAGGCTGAATCCACCCCCCACCGCCTTTTTCCGGAGAGTACTGACGTGTCTGAAGCGACCATCATCTACACCCACACCGACGAGGCGCCGGCCCTGGCCACCGCGTCATTTCTGCCGATCGTGCAGGCGGTCACCCGGCAGGCGGGGGTGGAGGTCGAAACGCGCGACATCTCGCTCGCGGGACGCGTGCTCGCGGCCTTTCCGCAGAAGCTGACCCCCGAGCAGCAGGTGGGTGATGCGCTGGCGGAGCTCGGCGGGCTCGCGACCCTGCCCGAGGCGAACATCATCAAGCTGCCGAACATCTCGGCGTCGATCCCGCAGCTCAAGGGCGCGATCGCGGAGCTGCAGAGCCAGGGCTACGACATCCCGGACTACCCCGACGAGCCGTCCTCGCTCGAGGAGAAGGACATCCGGGCCCGTTACGACCGCATCAAGGGGTCGGCCGTCAACCCGGTGCTCCGCGAGGGCAACAGCGACCGGCGCGCGCCGCTGTCGGTGAAGAACTACGCCCGCAAGCACCCGCACCGCAACAAGGCCTTCCCCGCCGGATCGAAGACGCGCGTCGCGACGATGGGCCACGACGACTTCAAGAGCAACGAGAAGTCGTGGGTGGCGGCGCATGACGACGTCCTCACGATCCAGCACGTCGCGGCGGATGGGTCGGTCACGGTCCTCAAGCAGGGTCTCAAGGTGCTCCCGCGCGAGATCATCGACGCCACCTTCCTGTCGGCGAAGGCTCTCGACGCCTTCCTCGCCGAGACGATCGCCGAAGCCCGGAAGAACGACGTGCTGTACTCCGTGCACCTCAAGGCGACGATGATGAAGGTCAGCGACCCGATCATCTTCGGCCACGTCGTACGTGCGTTCTTCGCCGAGATCTTCGACACCTACGGCGAGAAGCTCGCCGAGGCCGGTCTGACGGGGAACGACGGCCTCGGCGCCATCCTCTCCGGACTCTCCGAGATCGAGGGCGGGGCCGAGATCGCCGCCGCGTTCGAGCAAGGGATCCACAACGGTCCCCGCCTGTCGTACGTCAACTCCGACAAGGGCATCACCAACCTGCACGTCCCCTCCGACGTCATCGTGGACGCCTCGATGCCGGCGCTCGTGCGCAACGGCGGCAAGCTGTGGGACGCCTCGGGCGCGGAGGACGACACGATCGCGGTCATCCCCGACTCGTCTTACGCCGGCGTGTACCAGGCGGTTCTCGACGACGTGAACGCGAACGGCCCGCTCGATCCCGCCATCATCGGCACGGTGCCAAACGTCGGTCTCATGGCGCAGGCGGCCGAGGAGTACGGCAGCCACGACAAGACCTTCGAGGTCCCGAGCGACGGCGTCGTGCAGATCGTCGACGGTGCCGGCGAGGTGCTGCTGCAGCACGAGGTCGAGACCGGTGACATCTGGCGTGCGACCCAGACCAAGCACATCCCGATCGTGGACTGGGTGAAGCTCGCCGTCACGCGCGCCCGCGCCACCGGCGTCCCGGCGGTGTTCTGGCTCGACCTGAACCGCGCGCACGACGCGCAGCTCATCGCCAAGGTGCACCAGGCGCTCGCCGGCGTCGACACCAAGGGCGTCGAGATCGTCATCCTGCCCCCGACCGAGGCCACGAAGTACACTCTCGCGCGCATGCGCAAGGGCCAGGACACCATCTCGGTGACCGGCAACGTGCTGCGCGACTACCTCACCGACCTCTTCCCGATCCTCGAGGTCGGCACGAGCGCCAAGATGCTCTCGATCGTCCCGCTGCTGGCCGGCGGCGGCCTGTTCGAGACGGGCGCCGGTGGGTCGGCGCCCAAGCACGTGCAGCAGCTCCTGGCCGAGGACTACCTGCGCTGGGACTCGCTGGGCGAGTTCTTCGCGCTCGCCGCCTCGCTCGAGCACCTGTCGGAGTTCGCCGGCAACCCGAAGGCTCAGGTCCTCGCCGACACGCTGGACGCGGCGACGGGAACGTTCCTCGAGAACGACAAGTCGCCCGGGCGGGCGCTGGGCACCATTGACAACCGGGGCAGCCACTTCTACCTCGCGCTCTACTGGGCGCAGGAGCTCGCGCGGCAGACGGCAGACGCCGAGCTCGCCGCGGTGTTCGCGCCCGTCGCCGAGGCGCTCGCGGCGCAGGAGCAGACGATCGTGGAGGAGCTCGCCGCCGTGCAGGGTTCCCCAGTCGACATCGGCGGGTACTACCACCCGGATGCCGAGAAGGTTACGGCCGTGATGCGTCCGTCGGCGACGCTCAACGCCGTGATCGACGGGATCGGCTGACTCTCGTCCTGTCGGTGTCGGAGTCGGGGCGACACAACTCCTCAACTCCGGTTCCGCGGCGGCCCGGGCGGGCCGAAACCGCCCGGATCTGAGGAGTTGTGAACCGAGGGTCCGAGCGGGCGGGGTCAGGCCAGCTGCTCAGCCAGCCACTCGGCCTGACGGGTCAGCTGATACGACTGCCCGCCCTCGTGATCGTTGTGGGGGAAGACGTCGATCTCCCTCGGGCCGGCGTACGCGTGGAACGCGGCGAACACGGTCGACGGCGGGCACGTCAGGTCCATGAGCGCCGTCGAGAACAGCGCCGGGGCATCCGCTCGCCGGGCGAAGTTCACCCCATCGAGGTATGACAGCGTGCGGAACACGCGCTTGTCCGCACCTCGGTGCACGGCGAGGTAGCGGACGACCTCCGCGTACGGGTCGCGGTCGGTCAGCCCGACGGCGCGCTCGAAGTGGCAGAGGAACGGCACATCGGGCATGGCTGCCGCCAGTCCTGGAACGAGGCCGGCGACGGCGAGCGTGATCCCGCCGCCCTGGCTCCCGCCGGTGACGACGATGCGATCCGCGTCGGCACCCGGAAGCGTCCGGGCAGCATCGACCGCGCGGACGCCGTCGGTGAAGACACGGCGGTAGTAGGCGTCGACGGGGTCGTCGATACCGCGGGTCAAGAAGCCGGGGCCGGCCGGTCCCGAACCGTGCGGGTCAGGCGTGTGGCCACCCGACCCCCACCCCGAGCCCTGCCCGCGCGTGTCCATGATGAGGTGCCCGTACCCGGCGGCCGACCAGGCGAGCCGGTCGACGGGCAGGCCGCGCCCGCCGCCGTAGCCGAGGTACTCCACCACGACGGGAAGCGGCTCGGTGCGTCCGGCCGGGCGCAGATACCAGGCCTTCACGGGGTCGCCGGCGAAGCCGGGGAAGGTGACGTCCCATACGTCGACGGTGCGCAGCACGGTGGGCATCGGCCGCAGGAGCGCCTCCGCGCGCACGGCGCGGGCGTCGGCCAGCGTCCGCCGCCAGAAGTCGTCGAAGTCGTCTGGCTCGGCGACCCCGGGCCGGTAATCCTCGAGCTCGTTCAGGGGCAGATCGAAGCGCGGCACTCCGTCACGATAGCGCGGGGCGCGTCGTCGCAGCCGAATCGGATGCGGAGTGCGGCACGCGCGCTCTTGCCGGTTCGCGCGGCGCGCCCGCCTTCTTCGCGGCTGAGCTGACCTCGACGGTGGCGCCATGGGTGCAGTCCGTCGCCGCGGTGCTGCCGACCTCTTCCGCCCGTGCGCTCATCGGCGCGACCGTCACCGCTCCGCCGGGCGACGTGATCGCGACCGGCGCCGGGATAGTGGTGATCGGTGCGACCGCGTGGCTGGCGGTCGTCCTGGCGACGGCGCTCCGGCGGGGAGCGCCGCGTGCTCAGTAGTGGACCGAGACCTGCGTGCCCTTGGGAGCCCAGTCGTAGAGGAACTTGGCCGAGCTGACGGGGAGGTTCACGCATCCGTGGCTCATCTGACGCCCGAAGTTGTTGTGCCAGTACGCGCCGTGGAAACCCTGGTCGCCGTTGAAGTACGCCACCCACGGCACGTTCTCGGTGCAGTACGTCGCGCCCGGGAAGCATCCCATGTCCTGCATCGGCGTCTTCCACCCGATGCGGAAGTTTCCCGCCAGGGTGGGGGAGCTCGCCAGACCGGACGAGGCCGCCCATGACTGCACGACCTGGTCGTTCTCGAACAGGAAGACCCGCTGGCTGCTGAGGTTCACCTCGATGCGGCGGACGAGGGTGGTGGTGGTGAACGGTGTCTCGGTGACCGTCAGCGGGAACGCCGCATTCCCGCCCTCGAGAAGATCGGCGAAGCGGTTGGCGATCCCGTCGGTGCTCTCGAGCGCGCGGCCCGTGACACCGGCTGTCTCCTCGCGGAGCACCTCGCCCGCGGTGTCGGTGACGACGGTGGCGTTCACCGGCGCGCGGTCCACGGCGCCGGCGAGGCCGTCGACGACCGGCTGGATGGCAGCGGGGTCGGCCGAGATGGCGAAGTCGCCGTCCTCGACGGTGACCGTGACCCACGTCGCGGCGACGTCGCGGGCGACGGGCACCGTGCGCTCCTCGCCGATGTAGAAGCCGACGGTATCGAGCATGCCGTTGAGCATCCCCGCGGTCGCGGTCGCCTCATCCGTCGTGGCGGCGGCCTCGACGGGGACGATGCTCGCCTCGATCGTGCGGGTGAGCTCGCCCGACTCGAAGGCACCCTGGAGTGCGCCCTGCACGGTGTCCACGTCGATGCCCTCGCCGGCGACCGCGTCGGTCACGACGAAGGTGGCGGAGGCGGCGTCGAAGGCGACGGCGGCGTCCACCGGATCCACGAACAGGTCTCCCGCAACGGTGCGCAGTGCCTCGATGGCGCGCGTCTCGTCGAGAGCGATGGGCGCCTCGATCTCGCCGGGGAACCAGCTGGACGGGTTCCACAGCGGGTGTGCGGCGAACGCGCTCTCGGCGGCAGCCTGGGCGTCGACGGAGGCTCCCAGGTCAGCGCCGGTGACGCGGAAATCGCCGCCGGGCCCCTCGATCACGAGGGTCGTCTGCGCGAGCCGGGTGCTGATGGCGTCGGCCGCGGCTCCCGCGGTCAGCCCGCCGACCTCCACGCCGGCGACCGCGGTGCCCGGTGCGATGAGGACGAGGGACGCTGCTACGAGCGCCACGGCGGTGGCGCCGGCGGGGATCCCGATCCACAGCGCCGCACGCCGTTTGCGGGGGGCGGCCTCGGGCGTAGCCCAGGCGTAGGAAGGAACGTCGCCGTCACCGGAGGACGTCGCATCGCGTGCGTCGTCCTCCCCGGCGTCGGGTCTCGTCGCGAGATCCGTCATGTCGTGGCACCCCTTCTCGTCTTTACATGGTAAGGGAGCGGCCGCCCTCCTCGGGCAGTCCATCACAACGTTCCGGTCACGGCGCCGGGAAATCCTCTTGCGGATAATTAGTTCGTAAGGTCTACTAACAAACATGACCCCTTCCGGCGCGGTGTCGCCCGCCCGCACGTTCGGAGCCGACCGTGCCCTCCGGCCATCCGCAAAAGTGCTCCCCGAAGAGGCCCGCGCGCACAACCGGGCGCTCGTCCTGCAGACCCTCTATCGCGGCGGCGCGATGAGCCGCGCCGACCTGGCCCGCGAGACAGGGCTCACGCGGGTCACCATCTCCGACCTCGTCGCCTCCCTCATCGCCGAGGGCTTCGTGCTCGAGAAGGGCGTGCGGGAGAGCTCGCGCCCCGGCAAGCCCGCCATCCTCGTCGACGTCGATCGCTCCGGGCACCGCATCATCGGTGTCGACCTGTCAGGGAGTGACTCGTTCCTCGGCGCGGTGCTCACGCTCGACGGCGAGATCGTCGCCCGGCACGACGTTCCGGTCCCCGCGCGAAACGACGACGTCGTGGGCGTGGTCGCCGACCTCGTGCGAACCCTGGTGGCAACGTCCTCCGCGCCGGTCCTCGGCGTCGGGGTCGGCACCCCGGGTGTCGTGGATGACGCCGGCGTCGTGCTCACCGCGCCGAATTTCGGATGGGAGCGCTTCGATCTCGAGGGCATCCTGTCGCAGGAGCTCGGCCTCCCCGTCCTCGTGGCGAACGACGCCGACGCCGGGGTGCTGGCGGAGTACACATTCGGCGGCTCCGGCCAGGACATCATGCTCATCAAGGTCGGTCGCGGAGTGGGGTCGGGGCTTCTCGCCGGCGGGCGGCCGATGCGCGGCAGCCGCTTCGCCGCGGGCGAGATCGGACACGTCACGATCGGCACCGACGGCGGCCCGCGATGCGCCTGCGGCAAGGTCGGATGCCTGGAAGCCTGGTTGGCCGTCCCCGCGCTCTCGGCCCGCCTCGACGCCGCCCCCGCCGCCGAGCGCCCGGGCATCCTCCGCGATGCCGGGGAGCGACTCGGCATCGCGCTGGCGCCGATCGTGGGCGCGCTGGACCTGTCGGAGATCGTGCTTTCCGGCCCTCCCGCGCTCCTGGACGGACCGCTCGCGGAATCGGCGGTCCACACGCTGCGCGCGCGGACGTTGGCCGAGTTCTCGGACGGCGTCCAGTTGCGGATGACCGCGCACGGGCAGGACATCGTCCTGCGCGGCGCAGCAGTCATGGTCCTCTCCGGTCGGCTGGGAGTGTCCTGATCCGACCGATCCCGAGGAGCTCTCGCTCCTGTCCCACAGCAGTAATCCCGCACACACAAGTAAGGAAGGCACCATGAACAAGAAGCTCGCTTCCCTCGCGCTCCTCGGCGCGTCGGCGGTGGCGCTGGCCGGCTGTGCCGGCGGCGGCAGTGCCGGCGGAGACGGCGACGGCGCCGAGATCCGCGTCTGGCTGGTCGGCACCGACACCCCGCAGGAGGCCCGCGACTACCTCGTCGAGACCTTCGAAGAGGACAACCCCGGCTCGACCCTCGTCATCGAGGAGCAGACCTGGGACGGCCTCGTCGACAAGCTCACGACGAGCCTGTCCAGTTCCGACAGCCCCGACATCGTGGAGTTCGGCAACACGCAGGCGCCGGCCTTCACCTCGGTGGGGGCGCTCCTGGACATCTCCGACATCTATGAAGACCTCGGCGGGGACGACCTGCTGCCGGGCTTCGTCGAGGCGGGATCGTACGACGGCGCGTTCTACGCGCCGCCGCTGTACTCAGGGGCTCGTGTCGTCTTCGCCGACCCGGCGTTCGTGTCGGCGGCTCCCGCGACGCTCGGCGACTACGTGACCCAGGGCAAGGATCTCGCCGCAGCCAACCCCGGCAAGAGCGGCGTCTATTTCGCGGGTCAGGACTGGTACAACGCCCTTCCCTTCATCTGGGAGAACGGCGGCGAGATCGCCGTGCAGGACGGGGAGGAGTGGGACGCGCAGTTCTCCTCGTCCGAGTCCCTCGCCGGTCTCGCCCAGGTGCAGGACCTCATGACCACGGCATCCCTCGCTCCCAAGGACGGCGACAACGCCGAGCCGTGGACGCCGTACTGCGAGGGTGCCGCCATCCAGTTCTCCGCGCCGAACTGGGCGCTCGGACTCGCCAGTGCGTGCGAGACCGCCACCCCGCCGGCCGCCCCGTTCGTCTACGCGCTGCCGGGGCTGGACGGCGGCGTGGCGCAGGCGTTCGCGGGCGGGTCGAACATCGGCATCTCCGCGAAGTCCGCTCACCCCGACCTCGCCAAGAGCGCGCTGGAGATCATCCTCAGCGACGAGTTCCAGACGATCTACGGCGAGAACGGCCTCATCCCGGCGAAGCAGTCGCTCGCGTCGACCCTCGGAGACACACCGGAGGCCGAGGCGTTCACCGCCGCGGCAGCCAACGCCAAGCTCACCCCGGCGTCGCCGAACTGGGCCGAGGTCGAGGCGTCCCGTGTGCTCGAGGACTTCTTCGTGCAGGTGGCGCAGGGCGGCGACCTGCCCACGCTCGCGGCGGAGGTCGACGAGAAGATCGAAGCCATCCTCAACGGCTGATCCGTCCTGCGCGAGAGCGGCGTGCCCGCCGCTCTCGCGCAGGCCACTCCACGGGAGAATCATGTCCTCTGTGCGCAACGACACCGTCGCCCCCGCCGTGAGCGGGATCGACGGCGAGCGACTGGTCGCGCCGCCCGATCCGCCCGCTCGCGGCCGGCGCCGTCGCGGCGGTCTGACGCCCTACGGCCTGCTGGTGCCGGCGCTGATCGTTCTCGCCCTGCTGTCGGCGTGGCCGCTGCTGCAGCTGCTCGTGATGTCGTTCCAGAAGTTCGGACGCGCACAGGTGTTCGGGCAACCCCCGGAATTCATCGGGTTCGGGAACTACGTCGAGGTGCTCACCGACCCGGCGTTCTGGCAGGTGCTCTCGCGATCCCTCGTCTTCGCTGCCGTATGCGTCGTGCTGACGATGGTCCTGGGCACGCTCGTCGCGCTCCTCATGCGCCGGCTCGGTCGGACTCTGCGCACGCTCGTGTCGCTCGGTCTGCTCCTGGCGTGGGCCATGCCGCCGCTGTCTGCGACCATCGTGTGGGGGTGGATCTTCGACACGCAGTACGGCGTGCTCAACCACATCCTGAGCGCCTGGTTCGGACTGCCCTTCGAGGGGCACTCGTGGCTCCTCGAGCCCTGGAGCTTCTTCCTCGTCGCGACAGTGATCATCGTGTGGGGAGCGGTGCCGTTCGTCGCCTTCACCGTGTACGCCGGTCTCACGCAGGTGCCCGACGAGGTGATGGAGGCCGCGCAGCTGGACGGCGCGGGCGGAGCGAAGCGCTTCTTCCTCGTCGTGGTCCCCTACATCCGCCCGATCCTCACGATTGTCACGATTCTGCAGGTCATCTGGGATCTGCGGGTGTTCACGCAGATCTACTCGCTGCAGTCCATCGGCGGCATCGCCGAGCAGACCAACACGCTCGGCGTGTACATCTACCGCGTCTCCCTCGGCTCCGGCGACTTCGGCGTCGGCGGGGCGATCTCCGTGATCGTCGTGCTGCTCCTGGTGGCCCTGTCCGCCTTCTACGTTCGCCGCACGGTGCGGGAGGACACGCTATGAGCCCGTTCGCCCGCCGACGTCTCGGCTCCGCCCTCGCCGCCCTCGCCGCACTCGTCGTGTTCGTCGCATCCGTCTTCCCGGTGTACTGGATGGTGAACACGTCCCTTCAGCCCAATAGTCAGGTGCGCGGGAGCGAACTGCACTTCTGGCCCGAGAACGCCACGCTGGAGAACTACCTCGGCGTGATCTTCCGCGCCGACCGCGCGCCGTTCCTGCCGGCGCTGGGCAACTCGCTCGCGGTGACGCTCCTCACGGTGCTCGTCGCGCTCGTCTTCGCATTCCTCGCCGCCCTGGCGGTGTCACGTTTCCGTTTCCGCTCGCGCGGGGCGTTCCTCGTGACGATCCTCATCATCCAGATGATCCCCGCTGAGGCCATGATCATCTCGATCTTCCGCCTCGTCGACGGATGGCACCTCCTCAACTCGATCCTCGGCCTCACAGCCGTCTACGTGGCGACAGTGCTGCCCTTCACGATCTGGACGCTCCGCGGGTTCGTGCAGGGCATCCCTGTCGAGCTCGAGGAGGCCGCCATGATCGACGGTCTCAGCCGCTCGCAGGCGTTCTGGCGCGTGACATTCCCGCTGCTGGCGCCCGGCCTCGTCGCGACCGGGGTGTTCGGCTTCATCCAGGCATGGAACGAGTTCGTCTTCGCTCTGGTCCTCAACCCGCGCCCGGAGGCGATGACGCTGCCGGTGTGGCTGCGCACGTTCCTCGACCCCAACGGCGGCATCAACTGGGCCGAGCTCATGGCAGGCTCGACCCTTGTGGCCGTCCCTGTCGTGGTGTTCTTCCTGATCGTGCAGCACCGCATGACGAGTGGCCTGGTCGCCGGGGCGGTCAAGGGCTGATGGCCGGCCCCGACTCCGTGGACGGACGCGTCCGCGTCGGCCTCGACGTGGGCGGCACCAAGACCGACGCCGTCGCCCTCGACCGGGATGGCACGGTACGTGCACGCGTGAGACGACCCACCGGATGGGGCGCCGAGGCCGTCGTCCGCGACATCTGCGACACGGTCGGCGACCTGTTGCGGGAGCCCGGCTTGGCGGGAGCGACGGCGGCCGCCGTCGGCATCGGCATGCCGGGGCAGGTCGAGCCCGGCGGTTCGCGGATCGTGCACGCGGTGAACCTCGGCATCGAGCGATTGGACGTCGCCGAGGCGCTCGAGGCGAAGCTGGGAGCACCCGTGCGCGTCGAGAACGACGTCAAGGCGGCCGCGCTCGGCGCGTTCGTGCTCCACGGCGGCTCGGGGGCGACGGCCTACCTCAACCTCGGAACCGGTGTGGCAGCGGGCGTCGTCGTCGACGGTGAGCTGTGGCGGGGTGCCCGCGGCACCGCGGGGGAGGTCGGTCACATCTCCATCGATCCCGCCGGCCCTCTCTGTCCTTGCGGCCAGCGGGGCTGCATCGAGGCGCTCGCCGGCGGTCGCGCGATCGCGCAGCGGTGGGGGCGGCCCGGCGCCCTTCCGGTGCGCGACGTCTTCGATGCCGCCGACGCCGGCGACGCCGCCGCGCGCCTCCTCCGCAACGACATGGCCCGGGGCGTCGCCGCCGCCGTGCGGGTGCTCGTCCTCACGACCGATGTCGACGCGGTCGTGATCGGCGGCGGGCTAACCGCGCTCGCCCCGCGCCTGACGAACGACGTCGCGCGCGTCCTCGAGCACAGCGCCGCCGCCTCCCCGTTCCTGCGCTCGCTGCGCCTGGCCGACCGCGTGGAGCTGCTGCCTCCCGGCTCGGCGGCGGCCGCCGTGGGCGCGGCGCTGGTCGGTGCCGGGTCGGGGTCGAACGGGATCCTCAGCCGTGGCTGAGGTCGTGATCGTCTCCGACCGCGTGGCGGCGGGTGAACTCGTCGCGGCGGAGATCGCCCGGCTGGTGCGCGGGCGCGCCGACGTCGTCTTGGGGCTGGCGACGGGGTCGACGCCGCTTCCGGTGTACGCCGCCGCGAAGCGGGCCCTCGCCGGGGTGGACGTGTCGCACGTCCGCGGATTCGCCCTCGACGAGTACGTCGGCCTCGATCCGCAGCATCCGCAGAGCTACCGCTCGGTGATCGCTCGTGAGGTGGTCGAACCGCTCGGCCTCGACCCCGCGCGGGTGCACGTGCCCGACGGGGCGAGCGCACGCATCGAGACGGCGGGGGAGGAGTACGACAGGGCCATCGCCATCGCGGGCGGCGTGGACCTGCAGCTGCTGGGCATCGGCACGGACGGACACATCGGCTTCAACGAGCCGGGATCATCCTTCGCCTCGCGCACGCGCGTGAAGACCCTCACGCGGCAGACCCGCGAAGACAACGCCCGCTTCTTCGCCTCGATCGACGAGGTTCCGCGGCACTGCATCACGCAGGGCCTCGGCACCATCCTCGAGGCGCGGCACCTCGTGCTGCTGGCCTTCGGAGAGGCCAAGGCCGACGCCATCGCCGGCGCCGTGGAAGGCCCGGTCACCGCGTCTCTTCCGGGCTCGGCGATCCAGCTGCACCCGCACGTGACCGTCGTGGTCGACGAGGCCGCCGCGTCGCGCCTGCGCTGGGCGGAGTACTACCGGGAGACGTACGCCCACAAGCCCTCCTGGCAGGGGCTGTAACGCTCTTCGCTCACCGTCAGAGTATTTTGTCGACAGAATACAGTTTTTCGGCTAGCCTGGTCCTCATGATCGAGAACATCGTCCGCCGGCGCTGGCGGGACAACGAGACCGCCTTCGGAGCCATGCTGGGGATCCCTGCGATCTCGACCGCCCGGGCGATGAGCGGTGCGGGGTTCGACTGGGTCATCGTCGAGCAGCAGCACGCCTACGTGACGGAGGACAAGATCCCCGCTCTGCTGCACGCGATCGAGCTGGGCGGCAGCACGGGGATGGTGAGGGTCGGGGAGAACGATCCGATCGGTCTGCAGCGAGCCCTCGACCTCGGTGCCCGGGGGGTCATCGCCCCCATGGTCAACACGCGCGCCGAGGCGGAGATGGTGCGGGACAACGTGCGGTTCCCCCCGCTCGGGCGTCGTTCCTGGGGAGCGCCGCCCCTGCATTCCTCGCCCGCGGAATCGGATGCCGACGTGCTGCTCCTGGTGATGATCGAGACTCCGCTCGCGCTGGCGAACGCCGAGGCGATCCTCTCGGTCGACGGTATCGACGGCGCCGTGATGGGTCCTTCGGATCTGTCGTTGACGCTGGGCGCCGATCTGAAGGCCGGAATCGAGGACCCTCGCGTCTGGGAGGCGTTCGAGACACTGGGCGAGGTCAGCAAGAGGCTCGGCAAGCACTACGGCGCGTATGTCTTCACCGCCGATGTCGCGCAGCGGATGGTCGAGCACGGCGCCGATTTCGTGCTGTTCAGCACCGACATCGGGTACGTCAGCCAGGGGGCGGCGACGGATATCGCCGCCATCGACCGCATCCGTCGCGCAAGCGCCGCGGCGACGCCACAGCGCTGAGGGCCGTCAGAGCGGGTTCAGCATGTGCGGTGCCGCCATGCCGCGGAGGACATGGTTCTCCCACAGACGGATCAGGTCGGCCGTGTCCCCTCCGTCGAGCGCGGCGCGCAGCGCCTCGAGCAACTCGGTGTGCGAGTCGACGATCGTGGGGGATCGGTTCCACGTCTCCGCCTCGTTCGCTCGCAGGACGAGGCGGATCTGGTCGGTCAGCCCTCGGTATCGCTCCATCAACCGAGGGAGGCCGGCAAGACGCACCACCTCGGCATGGAACGCGGCATCGGCGGCCAGACCTCGCGCCGGGTCGTCGCCGGCTTCGACCATGACCGCGATGGCTTGCGCAAGCGTGTCGAGAGGCGGCCGTTTGGTCGCGATCACGCGCACGGCGAGGATCTCATCGGCAGCCCGCAGCGCGGCCAGCTCGTTGACGTCTTCCGGGGCGAATTCCGGGATCCGATAGGAACGGTTGTTGGTCTTCTCGACCAGGCCCGCTTGTTCGAGGAGTCGCAGAGCCTCCCGCACCGGTGAGCGACTGACCCCCATGCCCTCAGCCAGCACCGAGTCCCGGATGCGCTCGCCGGGGCGCAGCTGACCGGTCAGGATGTTGCGACGGATCTGATCTCGCGCCTGATCGACCAGGGAACCGACCTGGATGCGCTCGAACTCTGCCTCCGCGTTGGGCACCTGTGTCATGGGCCGATCCTAGACCCGGTGTATGCCGTATGCTGCGGCCAGTCGGCAAATTTCTGGATTCTGTCGACAGAATTCAGAAATTGCAGTAGCTTGATCCGCACCGCACATCCGACCACTCTCAAAAAGAATGGAGCTCACTGATGATCTCCGATCCACACACACCCCAAGGCCCGAACTCGACGACCACCACGGCTGCCCCGGTGACCACGACTCCTTCTCGCACCGGAGCGCGCACCGCGATCGCCGCCGGCGTGGGTACCGCGATCGAATGGTACGACTACGGCCTTTATACGATCGCCGCGGGGCTGGTCATCGCCACAGTCTTCTTCCCCGGCGGAGATCCTCAGGTGGCCCTCCTCGCCACTTTCGGCGCTTTCGCGGTCGGCTTTCTCGCCCGGCCGATCGGCGGGATCGTGCTCGGCGCGGCATCCGACCGCTTCGGGCGCCGCCCGGTCCTGATCTTCTCCCTCATCCTCGTCGGCGGGGCGACCACCGTCATCGGGCTTCTGCCGTCGTACGAGACGATCGGCATCTGGGCGCCGATCCTGCTGATGCTCATGCGCGTCACGCAGGGCTTCGGAGCCGGCGCCGAGATGGCCGGCGCCATCACGATCGCCAACGAGAGCGCGACGCCCCGGCGTAAGGGCTTCCTGTCCTCGCTCGCCATGGCGGGTGGCACGATCGGAGTTCTCACGGCGGCCGTGCTGTTCGCCGTGGTCAGCGGCGTGATGTCCCCGGAGGCCTTCCTCAGCTGGGGGTGGCGCATCCCGTTCGTGATGAGCGCGGTTTTCACGATCTTCGGGATCCTCCTGCGTCGCACGATGCTGGAGTCGCCCGAGTTCGTCGAGGTGCAGCGTGAGCGCGAGCTCGGCGAGCTGGCACCGGCGAAGGTCAACCCGCTCGCGGCGACGTTCAACGCCATCAAGAAGAGCCCCCGCAACTGGATCGCCGGATTCCTGGTCCCCTCGGGACTGAACGTCACCAGCTATGTCACCAGCGCCTTCGCCATCGGCTACGTCACCGCGCAGCTCGAACTCCCGCGCAGTCAGGCGCTGCTGATGACCGTTCTCGTCTACGGCACCGGGTTCCTCGGCTTGCTGTTCTTCGGCCGGCTCGGTGACATCATCGGCGTTCGTCGTGTCTTCTTCATCGGGATCGTGGGTGCCCTGCTCTTCGCGCTCCCCTATGTGGCGATCCTGAAAACGGCGGCCATCGTGCCGATCATCATCGCGAGCGTGCTGATGAACTTCTTCGGATGGGCTGCAGGCACCGCGGCTCACACCGTGTTCATGCCGGCGCTGTTCCGCCCGGACTACCGCTCCGCGGGACTCTTCTCCTCACGTGAGTTGCAGGGTGCGCTCATCGCCGGACCCGCTCCGCTGTTGGCCACGCTGCTCGTCGGCTGGACGAACGGCGAGCCGTGGCTGGTCGCCGTCGTTCTGGGCGCGGCTCAGGTGCTGACGCTGGTCGCCGTCCTGATCGGTCGCCCGTTCTCCACCGCTGCCGAGCGCGCGAACACCCCGGCCTTCAAGGGATTCCGCCCGAACTCGTGATCGTCCCATCGAACATCAAGGAGCAGTACATGCCGTCCACTCGGCCGACCCAGTCCCCGCATCCGAAAGAGGTGATCTCATGAAGGTGGTGTGCACGAGCACGCTGATCGCCTTCGGCGAAGACGAGCTGAGTGCCTATGGCGACCTCGATATCGACTTCCAGGTCATCGACGGCCGCGACGAGGCCGCGCTTCTGGCGGGAACCGCCGACGCCGACGCCCTGATCGTCGTCGAGGAGGACATCAACCGCACCGTGATCGAGGGTCTTACTCGATGCCGCACCATCGTGCGCTGCGGGATCGGGTACGACGTCGTGGATATCGAGGCGGCGGCCGAGCGGGGCATCTGGGTGAGCAATGTCCCGGATGCGAACTACCGGGAGGTCGCGGTGCACGCGATCGCCCTGGCGCTGGCCGTCCAGCGCAGGCTCCCCGCGCTGGATGCCGAGATGCGCGAATCAGGATGGGGAAACTGGTTCGTTCCCGGGGTGCACCGGCCCGAGGCGCAGATCTTCGGTCTGTACGGACTGGGCCGCATCGGCACGCGCGTCGCCACGGTCGCCGCCGCCCTCGGCTACACCGTCCTGGCACACGATCCCGCCGTCTCCGCGCCGGATGCCAAGGCGCTCGGCGTGCACCTCGTCGGCCGCGATGCGCTCCTGGCACAGTCCGACGTGCTGTCGCTGCACGTGCCCCTTCTGGAGTCGACGCGCAACCTGATCGACCGGGATGCGCTCGCGCAGATGAAGAAGGGTGCGGTTCTCATCAACGTGTCGCGCGGCGGACTCATCGACGAGGCGGCACTCGCCGATGCGCTGCAATCGGGCCACCTCTTCGGCGCGGGTATCGACGTCTTCGAGTCCGAGCCGACGGGCACCGACAATCCCCTGCTGGGCTGCAAGACGGCGATCCTCACACCCCACGCGGCGCACTGGAGCGAGGAAGCGCTTTCCGAGCTGAAGCAGAAGGTGGTCGAGGAGTCGGCGCGAATTCTTCGCGGCGAGGCGCCCCGCAGCGCTGTCAACCGAGTGGGATCCGCGCTGGCCTCTGCCGGGCCGCGCGCCTTCTGACGGCTCATCCCTCACGTACGAAGGAGTTCACGTGTCCACATCATTCGATATCGTCATCGCGGTCTGGCCCAAAGTCGCTCAGCTGGACTTCCTCGGTGCCTGGGAGATCTTCGCCCATCTGCCGGGTGCGAACATCCGGATCGCCAGCGAGGAGGGTGGCGACCTCGACGCCGCGCTCGGCCTGAAGCTGCGTGACGTGGAGCGGCTCGGCGACATCGAGCGGTGCGATCTGCTCTTCGTCCCGGGGACCGCCGACATGACCGCCGCGACCACTCCAGGGATGCTCCGCGAGCTGGCGCGTCTGGCCGAGGATGCAACGTACGTCACCTCGGTCTGCACGGGGTCGCTGATCCTGGGGATGGCCGGTGTCCTGGAGGGTCGGCGCAGCGCCACCCACTGGGCCTTCCTCCAGGAGCTGCCGCGGTACGGAATCATTCCCGACCCCGCGCGCACGGTGCGTGACGGGAAGTACATGAGCGGTGGCGGGGTGTCGGCGAGCATCGACTTCGCGCTCATGGTGGCGGCCGAGGTCGCGGGGGACACCTACGCGCAGATGCTGCAGCTCTACATCGAGTACAACCCGGAGCCGCCGTTCAACTCCGGGCACCCCAGCACCGCCTCACCGGAGGTCCTCGACGCACTGCGGAACACCTACGGCGAGAAGCTCGCCAAGATCGGCGGCGTGATCCCCGTGCCTCAGGCGCACACCGTCTCCTGAACGCTCCATCCATTTCTCAGAAAGGTCCCACCATGCGAACTCTGCGCAACTTCATCAATGGGCAATGGGTCGACTCCTCCGGGGGTGACGTGCTCACCTGCGTCAACCCGCACGACGAGAAGCCCGTCGCCACCCTCCCCGCCGGAACAGCCGCGGACGTCGATGCTGCAGTCGATGCGGCTCGCCGAGCGCAGCCCGAGTGGGCATCGCTCAGCCTTCGGCAGCGCCTCGACAGACTGGCCCGCCTTGCGGACGAGATCGAGCGGAACCTCGACTACCTCGTCGGACTCGAAGCCGACGAGATGGGAAAGCCCCACAAGATCGGAACGCAGTTCATCCACGCCGGGCTCTCGACGTATCGCAAGGCTCTGCACGAGGCGGAGACCTATCCGTTCGCCTCCCGCGTCGAGGTCGTCGACGGTCTGGCAACGGACGTCCAGCGATTCCCGGTGGGTGTGGTCGGTGTGATCGTGCCGTGGAACTTCACCGTCACCACGATCCTGATGGCGCTGGGCGCCGCCCTGGCCGCGGGCAACACCGTGGTCGTGAAGCCCTCCGAGAAGGCGTCGCTGTCGGCCGTCGGCTTCTTCGAGATGGTCGAGCAGTCAGGGATACCGGCCGGAGTGCTGAACCTCGTGCTCGGGGACTTCCACGCCGGCACGCCCCTCGCCGGGCACCCCGGGATCGACCTCGTGCAATTCACGGGATCGGTGCGCACCGGCCGCTCGGTCGGTGTGGCGGCGGCCGCCAACCTGAACCGTGCCCTCCTCGAGCTCGGCGGCAAGGATCCCGTCGTGATCGATGCGGATATCGATGTGGAGGCCGTCGCCGAGGAGGTCGCCCTGGGCTCGTACCTCAACAGCGGGCAGATCTGCACGGCCATGGAGCGCATCTACGTGCACCAGGACATCGCGGCGGAGTTCATCGACGCGCTCGTCGCGGCCACGCACCGACGGATCGTGGGGGACCCCACCCGGGCGGACACCGAGATCGGCCCGATGGTCGACGCCGGCCAGCGTCAGCACGTCGACCGCCACGTGCGCGCCGCCGTCGCCGCGGGTGCGCGGGTGCTCGTCGGCGGCGAGATCCCCGACGGCCCGGGCTTCTACTATCCGCCCACCGTCGTGGTCGACGTGACCGAGGACATGGAGCTGATGACCGAGGAGACGTTCGGTCCTGTCGCCGCGGTGCAGGTGGTGCCTTCGTTCGAGGCGGGCGTCGAGGAGGCCAAGCGGACCGAATTCGGGCTCGGCGCCGTCGTGTACACCTCCGACGAAGAGCACCAGCGCCTGGCGCGGACGATCCCCACCGGCATCCTGTGGCTCAACGGCTGGCAGCTCGGTGACCTCGGCCGGCTCGTCGAGCCGGCGGGCGTCAGCGGCATGGGGGCCATCGGGGGAGTGCACGCCATCGACAGCGTCACCCGTCCCATGGCGGTCCACTACGTCGTGGCGCCGCACGAGGTCGCCGAGGGGGCGGAGCGGGTCGCTGCCCCGGAGCTCGCTCACGCTTAACGCGCGCTGTCGCGGTCAGGTGCCGCCGGACCCGCCGTCACGCGGCGGCCGGCGGCACGCCGCGGTCGCGGGGGCGATGCTCAGGGGGTGAAGACCTTGCCGGGATTGAGGATCCCCGCGGGGTCGAACACGCGCGCGATCTGCCGCTGCAGCTCCCATTGGTCTTCGCCGAGCTCGTCGGCGAGCCACCGGCGCTTGAGGACGCCCACGCCGTGCTCGCCCGTCAGCGTGCCTCCGAGGGCCAGAGCCGCCTGGAACAGCTCGCCGGCTGCCCGCCAGATCTCCTCGGGCACCTCGGGTCCGTCGAAGACGAAGTTCGGATGCAGGTTGCCGTCGCCGGCGTGCGCGACGGTGGGGATCGCGATGCCGTACCGGCGCTCGAGATCGGCGATCGCGTCGAACATCGCCGGCAGGGCGCTGCGGGGCACCGAGACGTCTTCGATGAGGGTCGTCCCCGCCTGCTCCCACGCCGGGTGCATCGACCGGCGGATCAGGAGCAGCTGCTCGGACTCGGCGTCGCCGCGAGCAAGCGTCACGACGCCGCCCGCAGCGGTGAGGACGGCGGCGATGGCTTCCGCCTCGGCGGTCGCCGCCGGACCGTCGGTCTGCAGCAGCAGCTGGGCCGATCCCGGCGGCACCGGGGGCAGACCGAGGAATGCGTGCGTGCGGGCGAGGCTCGCCGCATCCATCAGCTCCTGAATCGCCGGCTGCACGCCGGATGCCGTGACGGCGGCGGATGCGGCCGCCGCGGAGCGCACGTCGGCGAAGGTCGCCGAGAGGGTGCGCACCTCGCCCGGGATGAGACGGCGGAGCTTCAGAGTCGCCGCGACGACCACGCCGAGAACGCCCTCGGACCCGATCACGAGCGACGTCAGGTCGAGCCCCGTCACTCCCTTGACGCTGCGGTGCCCGAGGCGCAGGAGCCGGCCGTCGGCGAGGACGAGGTCGACGCCGAGCACCGCGTCGCGGACGACCCCGTACTTCGCGCAGAGGAGGCCGCCTGCGCCGGTGGCGATGTTGCCTCCGACGGTGGAGATCGCCCGGCTCGCGGGGTCGGGCGCCCACCACAGCCCGTGCTCGGCGAGTGCGGCGTTGAGGTCGGCGTTGAGGATTCCCGGTTCGACGACGGCGAGCAGGTCGTCGGGGCGCACCTCGAGGATCCGGTTCATCCCGCGCAGCGACAGCGAGATCTCGCCGTGGCCGGTGTTGGCCGCGCCGGCCAGGCCCGTGCCGGCGCCGCGGGGGACGACGGGGGTGCTCGTGGCGGTCGCGATCCGCAGGGTCTCCTGCACGTCGGCGACGGATGCCGCGTGGACGACCGCGATCGGGAGGCCCTCGGCGGCGTGACCGGACTTGTCGGCGCGTGCGGCCTCGCGGGAGGCGGTGCTGGTGTCGACGCTGTCGCCGAGGGCGGCGACCAGGCGCGCGGCGACGTCGCGGCTCACGCCAGGCGCCGGCGTCCGGCGATCAGCCCGAAGGTCACCGCGATCACGGCATAGCCGACGCCGATCCACGGCTGGCCCATGCCCCACCACGCGATGGTCGCTGCGAGGTAGACGAGCAGCTCGACGACCGCGCGTACGAAGGGATGCACGGCGAAGACGGCGCGGGGAGAGACGAACAGCGCCCACACGAGGATCGCGACGACGGGGGCGCCGATGCCGAAGACGACGTTGAGCGGGAACTCCCACCCGAGAAAACCCCAGATCGCGAGCGTGGCGAACGCGAAGAGACCGGACAGGACGGTCACGATGTCGACGGCCGTCAGCGCGCGGCGGGTGCCGGGTGCAGGGGGTGCTTCGGCGCGCACGTGCGGCGTATCGGTCATGGCTTCGAGTCTACGGCGGGCCCGCCGGGCGGCCGCTCGCCTGCACGACGGCGGATGCTGTGGGCGGCACGCCGCGTCCCCGGGCCGGGTGACGGCGTGTTGTGGCCGATCTCCGCTGTTGTGCGCGGCGGGTGCGCGGCACCGGAGCGCGGCGCCGCACGGCGGCGGACGGCGTCAGCGCCAGGGGATCTCGCGGCTGCGGTGGTACCCGATCCCGAGGGCGGACCACAGGCCGCCGAGCCGTGCGACCCTGTCGCGGAAGGAGTCCCACGTGCGCTCGGTCGACGCGTCGGGCGCCGGCGACCAGGCGATCTCGGCCACGGCGGCCACGCGGGGGAAGGCCAGGGCGTCGATGTCGGCGAGCGTGCGGACCGTCTCGCTCCACAGCGGTGCCTCGACGCCGAGGATGTCGTCGTCGCCGAGCGACGCGACGACGTCGCGCGGCTCCCATCCGTACGCGGCGGCGACGCTCGTCGGTCCCTCCGCCCACTCGAGGCCGATGCGGAAGCCGGGCTCGGGCTTCATGTCGAGGTAGGCGACGTCGGCGGGCGAGAGGATCACGGATGCCGCGCGCTCGGCGGCGGCCACGGCATCCGCCTGCCATTGCTCCCGCCCGGGGTCGGCGGAGGGGCGGGTGTAGGCCCAGTACTGCGCGACGACGTCGACGGGGAGACCGGGCACGGCCGCGGCCTCGTGCCACACGAGGGGCGTCTTCCCGGTCGCGGCGACGATGTCGACGGCGCGGGAGACGAAGGTGGCGTAATCCTCCGACGTCGTGCCGAGGGCCTCGTCCCCGCCCAGGTGCAGGAACGGCCCGGGCGTGAGGGCGGCCAGCTCGCCGAAGACGTCGGCGAGGAACTCGTAGGTGCGCTCCTCATCGATGCGCAACGACGAGAACCCGACGGCGATGCCCGGATAGTGCCGGCCGGCGACCGGCACGCCGCCGGCGGCGCGCAGCTCGTCACTCAGAACCGGGTCGGCGGCGATCGCGGGGTAGGCCAGCCCCACGGCATGCGTGTGCCCCGGCACGTCGATCTCGGGGACGACGGTGACGTGGCGCGCGGCGGCGTAGTCGACGATGCGGGCGTAGTCCTCCCGCGTGTAGAACCCGCCGGGGTCGCCGTCCACGGCCGAACCCGAGGCGCGGGCGGTGAGCTCGGGACGCGCGCGCAGCTCGAGGCGCCACCCCTGGTCGTCGCTCAGGTGCAGGTGGAGGTGGTTGATCTTGAGCGAGGAGATGCGGTCGATATAGGCCGTGACGTCGTCGACGGCGAAGAAGTGTCGCGCGACGTCGAGCATGGCGCCGCGGTACGCGAAACGCGGGGCGTCGTCGACCTCGATCGCCGGAAGGATCCATCGCCCGTCCTCATGGACCGCGAGCTGAGCGAGCGTCTGCACGCCGTAGAAGAGACCCGCGGCATCCGCGCCCCGGACGACGACGGATGCCGCGTCGACGGCGAGGGCGTACGACTCGGGAGCACCCGCGCCGCGCTCGAGCCGGATGGTGCGCTCGTCGCCTGCCGCGGTAGCCTCGCCGGTGCGCGCGGTCAGAAGCCGACTGAGCTCGGCCGCCGCATCCGCGTCTCCGGACACGGTGGAGCCGGCGAGCACGAAGGGCCCGTCGCTGCACACGCGGACGGCGGCGGGGTAGGGGACGAGCGGCGGCGGGATCATGACGTTTCTTCCGACGGTGCGGCGAGTTCTGTAAAGACTCTTTACAAACCGGTTATGGCGCCCACTCTATCGTCGGACGCGCTAGGGTGGGGACGTCGCGACTGGCGTTGAGGTGGGACACCACCGGGAAGCGACCGTACGACGGCATTCGACCGCACGCCTGGGCCGATGTAGGTGTTTCGTCAGCTCGCCCCGAGCTGCTCAACAACCGCAGAATTTCTGCCGACGTCCGAGGAGACCACTGTGTCCGACCCGTCCTTCAACGCCCCCCTCTCCGAGGTAGATCCCGAGATCGCCCAGGTGCTCGAGCGCGAGCTCGAGCGTCAGCGCGGTTACCTCGAGATGATCGCCTCCGAGAACTTCGTGCCCGTGTCGGTGCTGCAGTCGCAGGGCTCCGTGCTGACGAACAAGTACGCCGAGGGTTACCCGGGTCGCCGCTACTACGGCGGATGCGAAGAGGTCGACGTCGCCGAAGAGCTCGCGATCGCCCGCGCGAAGTCGCTGTTCGGCGCGGAGTTCGCCAACGTGCAGCCGCACTCCGGCGCGACGGCCAACGCCGCCGTCCTGCATGCGATCGCCCGTCCGGGCGACACCCTGCTCGGCCTCTCGCTCGATCAGGGCGGGCACCTCACGCACGGCATGAAGATCAACTTCTCCGGGCGTCTCTACAACATCGTCGCCTACGGCGTGGACCCCGAGACGTCCGTCATCGACATGGACGAGGTCGCGCGACTGGCTCGCGAGCACTCGCCGAAGGTCATCATCGCCGGCTGGTCGGCCTACCCGCGACAGCTGGACTTCGCCCGCTTCCGCGAGATCGCCGACGAGGTCGGGGCGCTCCTGTGGGTCGACATGGCCCATTTCGCCGGTCTCGTCGCCGCGGGCGTGCACCCGAATCCGGTGCCGCACGCGCACGTGGTCTCCTCGACGGTCCACAAGACGATCGGCGGTCCGCGCTCGGGATTCATCCTCACCAACGATGCCGACATCGCCAAGAAGATCAACTCCGCCGTCTTCCCGGGCCAGCAGGGTGGTCCGCTCATGCACGTGATCGCGGCGAAGGCGACGGCGTTCAAGCTTGCGGCCACCCCGGAGTTCCGGGAGCGCCAGGAGCGCACCGTCCGCGGCGCCGCGATCATCGCCGACCGCCTGACCCAGGCCGACGTCGCGGACGCCGGCATCACCGTGCGCTCCGGCGGCACCGACGTGCACCTCGTGCTGGTCGACCTCCGCAACGCCGAGATCGACGGCAAGCAGGCCGAGGATCTGCTGCACGAGATCCACATCACCGTGAACCGCAACGCGGTCCCGAACGATCCGCGACCGCCGATGGTCACGTCGGGTCTGCGCATCGGCACTCCGGCGCTCGCCACGCGCGGCTTCGGCGACGCCGAGTTCACCGAGGTCGCCGACGTCATCGCCCTCGCTCTGCAGCCCGGCGCCGACGTCGAGGCGCTCCGCACGCGCGTCGCGGCGCTCACGGCGGCGTTCCCGCTGTACCCCGGCCTCGAGCAGTAGCCGCCCCAGACCGCGAGACTGCATGGCCGCCACGAGACAGCATCCGTCGGCTGCTGTCTCGTGGCGCTGATGCTCTCTCGCCAAGCACGACGGAAGGACGAACGGATGACCGCGATCCGACTGGACGGCAAGGCCGCCGCCGCCGACATCAAGGCCGAGCTCGCCGACCGTGTCGCGGCGCTGCGCGAACGCGGCATCGTGCCGGGCATCGCCACCGTGCTCGTCGGCGCCGACCCGGCATCGCAGCTGTACGTGGGGATGAAGCACCGCGAGTCGGAGGCCATCGGCATGAACTCGATCCAGGTCGAGCTTCCGGCGGAGGCGACGCAGGACGAGGTCGAAGCGGTGATCGACGAGCTCAACGCCGACCCGGCGTGCCATGGCTACATCGTGCAGCTGCCGCTTCCGAAGCACCTCGACACCGACGCGATCCTCGAGCGCATCGATCCCGCGAAGGACGCCGACGGACTGCATCCGACCAACCTCGGCCGGCTGGTGCTGAACGTCAACGCGCCGATCACGACGCCGCTGCCGTGCACGCCCCGCGGCGTGATCGAGCTCCTCCTGCGCAACGACTACGACCTGAAGGGCAAGGACGTGGTCGTCGTCGGGCGAGGCGTCACGATCGGGCGTTCGATCGGGCTGCTGCTGACGCGCCGCGAGATCAACGCGACGGTGACCCTTACGCATACCGGGACGACCGATCTGTCGCGTCATCTGCGGGAGGCGGATGTCATCGTCGCGGCGGCGGGCGTCAAGCACATCGTCCGGGCGGAGGACGTGAAGCCCGGCGCGGCCGTGCTCGATGTCGGGGTGACGCGAGAAGCCGACCCCGAGACCGGAAAGAGCCGCGTGTACGGCGATGTCGATCCGGCCGTGGCCGAGGTCGCCGGGTGGCTTTCGCCCAACCCGGGGGGCGTGGGTCCGATGACCGTGGCGCTGCTGATGACCAACGTCGTCGAGGCCGCCGAGCGCGCGGCCGTCTGAGCGCGGCGACCGCTCGCGACAGTCGTCTGCGGCGCTATGCGAGCCGGCGCTCTGCGGCGGCGAGGGCTGCTCGTGCGCCGTCGGTGGGCGCGACGGCGACGAGGCCTCGGTAGAGGCTCACGAGCGTCGCGACGTCGAGCCGCCCGGTGCGCACGCGGTCGCAGTGCACGGCCTGGATCGCGGCCTCCAACTGGAAGCGCCCGAGCGGACGGCCGAGCCGGGCGGCTCGCCGCAGCAGTGCGTCGCCCTCCGCGATGAGGTCCGCGTCCCATTCGTCGGGGTCCTGCTCGTCCAGGGGAGGCCACGGGCGTCGTGCCCGCGCCGGCGCCCGCGACTGCGCGTACGTGAGAAGGGCCGCCAGTCCCCACGCCTCGGGCTCGTCCGGAAGGAGCGCCGCCGCCAAGACGGCGAGCCATCGCGCCTCGTCGGCGAGGGAGGTCGCGTCTTCGGAGCCGGCGTCGAGCCATGTGATCGCGTAGGCGCCGTAGATCGCCTCCAGGACGCTCGGCAGTCGGACCGGCATCTCGACGCGGCCAGGGATGCGGAACGGGATGCCCGCCCCGCGGATACGGCGTTTGGCCCGCACGAGCCGCTGCGCCATCGTCGCCGCGCTCACGCCGAAGGCCGCCGCGATCCGCGCGGCATCCAGGCCGAGCACGGTCTGCAACATCAGCGGTGTCCGGACGGCGCCGTCGATCGCCGGATGCGCGCACGCGAACAGCAGCTCGAGCCGGCGATCCGGGATGGCGTCGCCTCGATCGAGCGGCGCGGCGGCCTCGGCGGAGTCGTCGGCGAGGATCGCCGCGAGGTCGTCGGTCATCGGCACCGCCGTCCGCCGGGCCGCGGACCCCCAGACATCGCGGAGCCGGTTTCGCGAGACGGTCATCAGCCACCCCTCCGGATTGTCGGGAACGCCGCCGACGGGCCAGGTGCGCAGCGCCTGCTCGAACGCGTCGGCCAGCGCGTCCTCGGCCAGCGCGACGTCGGACGTCGACGCGGCCAGCAGCGCCAGCAGCCTCCCGTACGACTCCCGCGCGGCGCGCTCGGCAGCCGCGCGGGAGGGGGGCTCAGCGCTCATCGGTAGGAAAACGTCGTCCAGGCGCCGTCGACGAAGTGGGTGCCCGAGGGGCGGATCTCCACCGCGCCCCACGACACGGACGGCGCCTTGCCGGCCCATCCGATGGCCTCGTCCAGGTCGGCCACCTCGATCACGAAGGTGCCGCCGAGCTGCTCCTTGGTATCGGCGAACGGGCCGTCCTGCACCCGCAGTGCGCCGTCGACGGCCGTCACCGTCGTGGTGAGCGGCGAGGGCTGCAGCACCTCGGCGCTGATGAGGACGCCGGCGGCGTCGAGCGCCGTGGCGTAGTCGGCGAACGCGCGCATGCCCTCTGCCAGGGCGTCGGGGCCGAGGTCGTCGGCGGTCATCTCGGGGTAATGGAGGAGGAGTGCGTAGCGCATGGTGTCGTCCTTTCGGTTCGTGCGACACCTCGATGACGATCGTGCTGCCCGCCGATCGACACCTCAGGGCCTAGAGCTCGTCGAGCATCCGCCGCTGCTCGTCCGTGAGACCGTCGTCGCGGCGGGATGGGGTGGACCCGCCGGGGTAACCCCCCGCCGGCGGGATCGGGGGAGCGGAGGCTGATGCCGCCTCCGTCGTCTCGCGCCTGCCGGTCGCTCTGTCGTACAGCCGTCCCGCGGATGCCTCGACACGGTCGTCGAGCAGGTCGTAGATGGCCCACGCGATCGTGAGGGCCACGGGCGGCGCGATCCAGCCCCACACGAAGAAGAAGCCGCCGACGTGCACTCCGCGCAGCACGATGAGGAGCACCCAGATGATCGCGGCCACGGCGAGGACGAGCAGGTACTGCACGAGCTTCTCGCGGAGTTTCGATCGTCCGGCCGCCGAGCGCGCGGCCATCGACTGGAACCACCGGTGGATCAGCGGCTTGAGCCACAGCGTCGCGGCGGTGAGGAGCAGTCCCGCCCAGAACGCAGACACCCCCACGCGCACCCCCGGGGTGAAACCTCCGATGAGCAGAAGCACGACGACGTCGAACACGTACAGCGAAGCGAAGCGGATGATCCAGGCCCTCATGCATCCAGCCTCACACACCCGATGCCGTGCTTCCACCGCCGGACCGCCGGCGCGGGTCACTCCAGCGACACGAGCTCGGTCACGTCGTCCGAGGGGAGAGAGTCGACCACGGCGGTCACCTCGAGGGCGGCGAGCGTCGCGCGGCCGGCGACGATCGTGAGGAACGCCGTGTCGGCCGCGTCGCGCCCGGTGGCGATCCGCACGAGCGATGACCGCGGCGCCAGAGTCGTGGCGTCCACCACCCGCCACGCGCCGTCGACCCAGGCCTCGGCGACCGCGTGGAAGTCCATGGGGTTCAGACCAGGGGCGTACACCGATACCAGTCGCGCGGGCACGTCCCGCGCGCGCAGCAGCGCGACGCACAGGTGCGCGTAGTCGCGGCAGACCCCGCGTCGGTTCAGCAGCGTCCGCACCGCGCCATCGGTGGGCAGGCTCGACCCCGAGACGTAGGCCAGCTCGGTGCCCACCCACGAAGACACCGCCGCGAGGAGCTGGGCGGTGTCATCGATTCCGCCGAACTCCGCCAGCCCCGTCGGGGCGAGCGCATCCGACTCCGCGTAGCGGCTCGGGCGGGTGTACGTCAGGAGATCCGTCGCCGTCGTGGTGAGCGTGTCGGCCGGCTCGGCGACCGCGGCCTCGTACCGCACCTCGAGACGCCCCGTCCCGCACCGGATGCGGTGGAGGCGGGTGCCGTGCGCGTCGGGAATCTCCGCGATCTCGACCTCTCGACCCTCGAGGGTCGCCGTCAGCCGCTCGCTCTCGGGGTGATACGCCGCAGCGACCGCGACGGCGAAGACCAGGTCGGCGTCCGCCGTCACATCCAGGCCGATCGAGCTCGTGACGTCGCGTCTCATGACCACAGCGTCGCACACCGCGACGTCCTCATCCGCGCACGCTCAGATCGTCCAGTGCCGTGCCGGCCCCGTAGGGCCCGAAGAAGAGATCCGCGCCGTCGGCGGTGAGGGTGACGCCGGTGCCGTCGACGCCGTCGAACGTCGCGACCAGGGCGAAGGGGAGGCGCACGCCGGGGTCATCGGGATCGGCGATCTCGAGCACCCAGCGTCCGTCGGCTTCCACCAGCCGCGGATCGGCGAGAGTCACCCGCATCATGCCGCCATGACCGGTCAGCGTGACCGACCCGGCGAACTCGAGGCCGTCGCCGGGGAAGACGAACCCGGCGGGCGACGCCGTCGCGCCGCCGTCGGTGGCGACCACCCCGTCCTCCATCGAGCGCACGTACGCCAGCAGCGACTGCTTGACGCCCCACACCAGCGCGCTCACGGCTGGCCCGGCCAGCGGATCGAGCGGGCGAAGGCGATGAGCGCCTGCAGACGCGGCGGAGGCGGGAGCGTCGCCGACCAGATGACGTCGATGCCCACGGGTGGCACGGCGGGGGAGATCTCCTTCATGGCGACAGGGTAGCCCTCGTAGCTGGCGGGGTTCGCCGGACGCTGCACGAGGATGCCGTATCCGAGACCTCGCCCGACGAGGGTGCGGACCGCTTCGTAGCTGGTGGTGCGATGGCGGATGCGGGGGATGAGACCCCGCGCGTCGAACAGCGACAGCGTGTGGGCGCTGGAGGGGGGAGCGTCCAAGAGGATGAGGTCGCGATCCACCACCTCCTCGAGCGTCACGCTCGAGCGCTCGGCCAGGGGATCGTCGGCGGCCAGCAGGACGTGCGCGGGGAGGGCGAACAGCTGTTCGCGCCGGGGGTGTCCGGGGATGAGCGTGTCGTAGACGAAGGCGACGTCGATCTCGCCCGATTCGATTCGGCCTTCCAGCTGGTCGGAGGTCGCCTCGACGATGTTCAGCTCCACGCGCGGATGCGCCTCGCCGAAGTCGTGGAGCAGCGGCGGCAGCACCGTGGGTGCGAGCGTCGGGTAACACCCGATCGTGATCGGCCCGACGAGCTCGCCCGGCTCTCCGCGCAGCTGGGTCGCCAGCTCGCCCGAGGCCAGGAGCAGCGGACGTGCGCGCTCCACCACGGCGGTTCCGGCGCTGGTCAAGGTCACGCCGTGGGCGCGGCGGCGCACCGTGAGCGCCATGCCGAACGCGCGGTCGAGCTCGGCGAGGGCGTCGGAGAGCGCGGACGCAGAGATGTGCACGCGCTGAGCGGCCTCGGCGATGGTGCCGGCGTCGGCGACGGTCACCAGGTAGACCAGCTGCCGCAGTGTGAAGGGCGGAACGGCGATCATGACCCTATCCTCTCCTGGATCGGAGATATTCGACTGATTAATCCGCTTTTCTCGCGGTATCGTCCCGCGCACACTGGAAGGAGTCCGACTCCGACACGAGGAAGTGCAGCATGAGCCGACCCGCACCGGTGGCCGACTGGGTCACGATCCCCGACCTGTATCGCGATCCCTTCCCGATCTACGAGCGCCTGCGCGCCGAGGGCGGAGTGCACTGGGTCCCGAGCGTCGGGCGGTACCTTCTCACCAGCTACGACGCGGTGCACACCACCGAGTTCGACCAGGACACCTTCTCGGCCAACGAGGAGGGGTCGCTGCAGATCCGCGCGATGGGACATTCGATGCTCCGCCGGGACGACCCGGAGCACTACCCCGAGCGCAAGGCGTGGCAGCCCGTGCTGCGCCCGGGCGTCGTCAAGCGCACCTGGACCGGCGTGTTCGAGCGCAACGCGCACCGCTACCTCGACGAGATGATGGCGAAGGGGCCGGGCGCCGACATCATCTGGGACTTCGCCGCACCCTACGCCGCCGAGAACCTCCGCGAGATCCTCGGGTTCCACAACGTGCACCAGGAGGATCTGCAGCGGTGGTCGCAGACACTCATCGACGCGACCGGGAACTATGCCGACGACCCGGAGGTGTGGGCGAAGGGCCGTCGATCGTTCGACGAGGTCGACGCCGCGCTCGACGAGATGCTGGTGTGGCATCGCGATCACCCCGACGCCTCCCTCATCTCGCAGCTGCTGCGCATACCCGACTACGAGATGCCGCTGGAGAAGATCCGGGCGAACATCAAGATGACCATCGGCGGCGGGCTCAACGAGCCGCGCGACGCTCTCGGGGTGGCGGCCTGGGCGCTCCTGACCCACCCCGAGCAGCGACGCGCGGTCGAGGCCGACCCCTCGATGTGGCCGACGGTGTTCGACGAGGCCATCCGCTGGATCGCGCCGATCGGGCTCTATTCCCGTCAGGTGACCCGCGACACGGTGCTGGAGGGCGTGCAGCTTCCCGCGGGGGCGCGGCTGGGCATCTGCATCCTCTCCGCGAACCGTGACCCGCAGGTGTGGGACGACCCCGAGGCGTTCGACCTACGCCGCGAGGTCAAGCCACACCTGGCGTTCAGCAAGGGCGTGCACGTGTGCCTGGGAGCGTGGGTCGCCAAGGCGGAGGTCGCGACCGTCGGCTTGCCCGCCCTGTTCTCGCGCCTGCGCGGCCTCGATCTGCACCCCGACCGACCCGCCCGCATCGGCGGCTGGGTGTTCCGCGGGATGCTCGACCTCCCGGTGACGTGGGACGGCGCAGCCCCCGCATCCGCGCCTCCGACGGCGCCCGCGCAGGCGGCGGGTCCCGCGCCTCGCGTGGCGATCGTCGGCTCCGGGCCGGCCGGGTGCTTCACGGCCCAGGCCATCCGCCGGACGTTCCCGGCGGCGCAGATCGACGTGTTCGACCGGATGCCCGTGCCGTACGGCCTCGTGCGCTTCGGCGTCGCAGCCGATCACCAGGGCACGAAATCGGTCGCGCGCCAGTTCGACAGGCTGTTCCTCTCCGACGGCGTGCGCTTCCACGGCGGTGTCGACGTCGGCGCGGACGTGTCGCTGGCGGAGATGCGGAGCGCCTTCGACGCCGTCGTGCTCGCGACCGGCCTGTCCGCCGACGCGGCGCTTCCCGTGCCCGGCGCCGACCTGCCGGGGGTCCACGGTGCCGGCGCGATCACGCGGATGCTGAACACCCACCCCGCCGAAGCGCCGGGAACCCCCGAGCTCGGCGCCTCCCCGGTCGTCGTCGGGCACGGGAACGTCGCCCTGGATGTCGTGCGCCTCCTCGCGCGTACGTCCGGCGAGCTCGAGGGGAGCGATGTCGACGACGATCGCCACGCGGCGCTGGCCGCCGGCGTCCGCACGCTCTCCGTCGTCGGGCGCTCGGCGCCCACGGCGGCCAAGTTCGACCCTGTGATGCTGCGCGAGCTCGCAGCGCTCCCCGGCCTCGCGCACGAGGTGCACGGCGTCGACCTCGACGCGCTGCCGCACGGCACCGATGCGCGCGCCGACGCCGTCCGCGCGCTCGTGGCGAGCTCGTCGCCCGACCCCCGCATCCGCATCCACTGGTGGTTCGGGTACACACCGGTGCGGGTCGAAGGAGAAGGCGCCGTGCAGGCGGCGGTGTTCAGCGGCGCGGACGGCGACGTGCGCCTGGAAACCGAGGCCGTGATCACCGCTGTCGGCTTCACCGCCGATGACAGCTGCCTCGTCGAGCCCGCCGCCCATCCGGACGGGCGGGTGGAGCCGGGGTTGTACGTGGCCGGATGGCTCCGGCGGGGGCCGCGCGGCACCATCCCCGATCAGCGCACCGACGCGCGAAGCCTCGCCCGCGCGCTCGCCGACGACGTGGCCGCGGGGTCTGTCGGCTGGTCCGCCCCGGGGATCGCCGCGCTTGCCGGCATCGACGCCGCCGTCGACTTCGAGGGATGGCGCCGGATCGACGTCCGCGAGACGCTGGGCGCCGCTCCCGGCCGCGTGCGCGCGAAGCTGCGCACGCTGCCAGAGCTCCTCGAGGCCGCGACCGACCTCAGCATCCGCCTGCCGGAATCGACCGACGGCGGGCCCGGCGGTGCGGAGCTCCCGATGCCGGTCACTGTGCTGTTCGGCACCGAATCGGGCAACGCCGAGCTGGTCGCCGATGATCTGGCGCGAGCGCTGGGCGAGCGGGGGACGGTGCGCACGGCCGACCTGGGCGACCTCGACCCCGGCGACCTCGATCCGGCGCACCTGCACCTCATCGTGTGCTCCACCTACGGAGACGGCGAGCTGCCCACGCCGGTGCGTCCGCTGCGCGAGCGGCTCCTCGCCGAGCGGCCCGGCCTGTCGGGGATCTCGTATGCCGTCTTCGGCATGGGGGACCGCAGCTACACGCGCACGTACTCGCGGGGGAGTGAGCTGCTGGACGAGGCGCTCGCCGCATGCGGTGCCGCGCGCGTCGGCGCGTACGGGCGGCACGACGCGGGCGGGCCCATCGACGCGATCGAGGTCGCACGGGAGTGGGCGGAGGGCGTGATCGCCGAGGTCGGCGCGCGCGAGCTCGCGTCGCGCTGACGGCCTCGACGGCGACACAACTCCTCAAGATCGCGCGAGCGGGCGCCGCGGGGACTCTGCCGCCCCCGACCTTGAGGAGTTGTGTCGGAGCGGCGCCGGTCAGTAGCCGGCGCGGGCGGTGTCGTCGGCGGACGGGACCCAGCGGGCGGCGAGGGCCTCGGAGCCCCGAGCCAGGAGCGACACGTCGGCGGCGACGAGCACGAAGGTCGCGCCGGCGTCGATGTAGCCCTGCGCGGCGGGCGGGTCGAAGGCGTTGACGCCTACCGGAGTGCCGGTGGCGCGCACCGCGTCGAAGACGCGCTGCACCGCGGCGACGACATCCGGGTGCGTCTGCTGGCCGAGAAGACCCATGGATGCGGCGAGGTCGCTCGGGCCGACGAACACCCCGTCGACGCCGTCGACCGCAGCGATCTCGCCCGCGGCGTCGACGGCCTCGATCGACTCCACCTGAACGAACAGCGACACGAGATCGTCGCCGCGCGCGAGGTAGTCGTCCACCCGATTCCACCGCGCCGAGCGCGCGAGGGCCGAGCCCACCCCCCGCACGCCGCGCGGGGGGTAGCGCACCGCGCGCACGAGCTCGCGCGCCTGCGCGGCAGAGGAGACCATGGGCACGAGGATGCTCTGCGCACCGAGGTCGAGCACCTGCTTGATCGCGACGGTGTCGCCGACGGGCACCCGCACGACGGGGGTGGTGGGATACGCCGCCACCGCCTGCAGCTGGGCGAGCACGCCCTCGAGCCCGTTGGCGGAGTGCTCCATGTCGATGAGCGTCCAATCCAGGCCCGCGCCGGCGCAGATCTCGGCCACGAGGGCGCTGCCCGAGCACACCCAGATGCCGGCGAGCGCCCGGTCGGTTCCGGCAAGGCGGTCGCGGAGGGTCGGGGCTAGATGAAGCGGCACGTGATCTCTCCCATCGGTCCGTAGTCGCAGCGTACGACGTCGCCGCGCTCGACCCACATCGGGCGGGTGAACGACCCGGCGAGGATGATCTCGCCTGCTTCCAACCGTGCACCGTGGGCGGCGAACTTGTTCGCCAGCCACGCGACGCCGGTGGCCGGATGATCCAGCACCCCCGCCGCGACACCGGTCTCGGTGATCTCGTCGTTGCGGTACAGCAGGCCCGGAACCCACCGCAGGTCGATCTCGTCGGGTCGCTTGCGCACGTCGCCGAGTACCATCGCGCCGTAGGCGGCGTTGTCGCTGATGGTGTCGACGATCGTCCGGCCCTCGAGCTCGATGTGCGAGTTGAGGATCTCCAGCGCCGGCACGGCGTAATCGATCGCCTCCAGGGCGTCCTCGAGTGTGCACTCGGGTCCGTCGAGCGGCGCCTTCAGCACGAAGGCGAGCTCGACCTCGATCCGCACGTTCGAGAAGAGATCGACCGGGATCTGGGCGCCGCTGTTGTACACCGTGTCGTCGAACATGACGCCGTAGTCGGGCTCGGTGATCCCCGTCGCCGCCTGCATCGCCTTCGAGGTCAGCCCGATCTTGCGCCCGACGAGCTTGCGCCCGGCGGCGATGTTGGTGTCGCGCCACACGCCCTGGATGGCGTACGAGTCCTCGACCGTCGCATCCGGGTACCGCGCCGTGATGCGCGGGATCACGCTGTGGGTGCGATCGGCCTCCGCCAGTTCCGCCGCGATCTCCGCGATCTGCTCGGGCGTCAGCATCAGAGCTGGTGCCCGAGCTTGTACTCGCCCTGCTTGTACTCCGGCATCGACTCCTCACCCGCGCGCGTGTACGAGAAGCCGTCGGCGCCGATCGTCACCGCCATCTCCGACGAGTCGGTGCGGGCGACGACATCCTTCGGGTTGCCGTCCAGATCCAGCACGAGCGAAGCCTCGGTGTACCACGAGGGGACCACCGGGTTTCCCCACCAGTCGCGACGCTGATTGTCGTGCACGTCCCACGTGATGACGGGGTTGTCGGGGTCGCCGGTGTAGTAGTCCTGCGTGTAGATCTCCACGCGGTGCCCGTCGGGATCGCGCAGGTACAGGTAGAACGCGTTCGAGACGCCGTGGCGGCCCGGTCCCCGCTCGATCGCGTCGGAGCGGCGCAGGGCACCGAGCTTGTCGCAGATGGCGAGGATGTTGTGCTTCTCGTGCGTGGCGAAGGCGACGTGGTGCATGCGCGGGCCGTCGCCGCCGGTCATAGCCGTGTCGTGCACGGTGGGCTTTCGGCGCATCCACGCGGCATAGACGGTGCCTTCGTCGTCCTGGATGTCCTCGGTCACGCGGAAGCCCAGATCCTGCATAAACTTCACCGCGCGAGGCACGTCGGGGGTCACCTGGTTGAAGTGGTCCAGACGCACGAGCTCACCGGGCGTGTGCAGGTCGTAGCGCCACGCGAGACGCTCGACGTGCTGGGTGTCGTAGAAGAATTCGTAGGGGAACCCGAGCGGATCCTCCACGCGCACCGAGTCGCCGATGCCCTTCGTGAAGCCCTCGGCGCGGCGCTCGACGCGGCATCCGAGCTCGGAGTAGAAAGCGACCGCCTTGTCGAGGTCGTCGCTCGAGCGCACGCGGTAGGAGAACACCGCCACGGCGGCGACGTCGCCCTTGCGCAGCACCAGGTTGTGGTGGATGAACTCCTCGGTGGAGCGGAGGTAGATCGTGTTCTCGTCCTCCTCGGTCACGTACAGCCCGAGCACATCCACGTAGAACGTGCGAGAGGCGGCGAGGTCGGTGACCACGAGCTCCATGTAGGCGCAGCGCAGGATGTCGGGGGCCGGGACGGAGGGCGTCGGGACGGGGTTGCCCGTCTCGATGGGAGCTTCCTGCGAGACGTAGAAGCCGGAGGAAGTCAGGGTCATATCTTCGCGGTGCGTCATGTCAGCGTCCTAGCGTGAGTCTGGATCGGGTCAGTTCTTGCCGAAGGTGGGGTTGTGCACCTTGCCGAGGGTGATGTGCACGGCCTGCTGATCGGTGTAGAAGTCGATCGAGCGATACCCGCCCTCGTGCCCCAGGCCCGAAGCCTTCACGCCGCCGAACGGGGTACGGAGGTCTCGCACGTTGTTGGAGTTGAGCCACACCATCCCGGCCTCGATGGCCTGGGAGAAGTTGTGCGCGCGCTTCAGATCGTTCGTCCACACATATGCGGCGAGGCCGTACTTGGTGTTGTTCGCCAGCGCGAGTGCCTCTTCGTCGGTGTCGAAGGGGGTGATGGCCACGACGGGTCCGAAGATCTCTTCCTGGAAGATGCGCGCGTCGGGGGCGACGTCGGCGAACACCGTCGGGGCGACGTAGTTGCCGGTGTCGAAGCCCTCGGGACGTCCGCCCCCGGCGATGAGGCGACCCTCGGTCTTGCCGATCTCGATGTAGCCCATCACCTTGTCGTAGTGCTCGGGGTGCACGAGTGCGCCGACCTCGGTCTTCGGGTCTTGCGGGTCGCCGACGACGACGCGCTTCGCCTGCGCGGCGTAGCGCTCGACGAAGTCGTCGTACACCTCACGCTGGACGAGGATGCGGCTGCCTGCCGTGCAGCGCTCACCGTTGAGGGAGAAGACGCCGAAGATCGTCGCATCGATCGCCGCGTCGAGATCGGCGTCGGCGAAGACGACCGCCGGCGACTTGCCGCCGAGCTCCATCGATAGGCCCTTCAGGAACGGAGCGGCGTTGCCGAAGATGATCTGTCCGGTGCGGCTTTCGCCCGTGAACGAGATGAGGGGCACGTCCGGATGCTTCACCAGGGCGTCGCCGGCGTCTTCACCGAGACCGTTCACGAGGTTGAACACCCCCTGGGGGAGGCCCGCCTCCTCGAAGATGCCGGCCCACAGCGACGCCGACAGCGGCGTGAACTCCGCCGGCTTCAGCACGACGGTGTTACCGGTGGCCAGCGCCGGGCCGAGCTTCCACGACTCGAGCATGAACGGGGTGTTCCACGGTGTGATGAGCCCGGCGACGCCGATCGGCTTGCGGTTGACGTAGTTGATCTGACGCCCCGGCACTTTGAAGGTGTCGTCGGCCTGCGCGACGATCAGGTCGGCGAAGAAGCGGAAGTTCTCGGCCGCACGCCGGGCTTGCCCGAGGGCCTGGGTGATCGGCAGCCCGGAGTCGAACGACTCCAGCTCCGCGAGGCGCGCATCGCGGGACTCGACGAGATCGGCGATGCGGTGGAGGATGCGCGAGCGCTCGCGCGGCAACATCCGGGGCCACGGACCCTCGGTGAACGCGCGGCGGGCGGAGGCGACGGCGCGGTCGATGTCGGCCTTCTTGCCGGCGGCGGCCTGCAGGTAGGTCTCGTTCGTCACCGGATCGAGCACGTCGAAGGTGTCGCCGTCGGCGGAGTCGACGAACTCGCCGTCGATGTAGTGCTGGATCCGCGTGGGGAGATCGGCGGGGATGTGCCGCGGCGTCGTGGAAACGTCGGTCATGGTGCGTGCTCCTGTTCAGAACGTCGGGAGGCCCAGGGCCTCGCCGGGGTGCTCGTGGGTCAGATAGGCGTCGAGGGTCGCCGAACGGTGCCGGCGCGAGGCGATCTCGATCTCGGACAGCGGGGCGCTCGTCTCGATGAGGTGCAGGATGTGCTCGTGTTCGCGCACGGATTCGGCGGCGCGGCCGGGGACGAAGCTGAAGGTCGACTCGCGCAGGTGCCCCAGGCGGGCCCATTCCGCGCGGACGAGGTCGAGCATGCGCGGGTTCGCGCAGCGCTCGAACAGCGTCGCGTGGAACTCCTGGTTCAGCGCCGTGAACGCGCGGGGATCGAAGTGGTCGAGGGTCTCGATCATGCGCTTATTGACGTCGCGCGCGCGTCTGACGTCTTCAACGGTGAGGGCGCGTGCCGACAGCGCCGTCGCCGCGCCCTCGAGGATGCTGAGCGCCTGCATGCTGAAGCGGTACTGCGAGTCATCGACCATCGACACCCGCGCACCGACATTGCGCTCGAAGGTCACCAGCCCCTCGGCCTCGAGCTGGCGGATGGCCTCCCGGACGGGTACCACGCTCATGTCGAGCTCCGATGCGAGCGCGCCGAGCACCAGGCGGTACCCGGGGGAGAACTGCTGCCCGGCGATCCGCTCCTTGATCCACGCGTAGGCCAGTTGCGACTTGCTCCGCGTCGCCGGCTCCGAGAGGGTCATCGCCCGGTCCGCTCGGCCTCGTAGCGGGAACGCCACTCGGCGTTCATCGGGAACAGTCCGTCGACCGGATGCCCCGCCTTGACCTGCGCGGCGACCCACGCGTCCTCGTCCTCCTGAGCGAGGGCCGCGTCCACGACCTCCTCCACGAGACCCGGCGGGATGACGATCACGCCGTCGGAGTCGCCGACGAGGATGTCTCCCGGCTCGACGGTGGTTCCTCCGCATCCGACTGCCACGTCGTGCTCCCACGGCACGTGCTTGCGCCCGAGCACCGCGGGATGGGCCCCGGCCGAGAACACCGGGATCCCGATCTCGGCGACCGCGTCGTAGTCGCGGACGCCGCCGTCGGTGATGATCCCGGCCGCTCCCCGTGCCTGCGCACGCAGGGCCAGGACGTCGCCGAGGGTGCCGGAGCCGGTTTCGCCGCGGGCCTCGATGACGATGATCTCGCCCTCTTCCACGGCATCGAACGCGCGCTTCTGCGCGTTGTAGCCGCCGCCGCGCGACGCGAAGAGGTCTTCGCGATTCGGGAGGAACCGCAGCGTCCGTGCGGTTCCGACGATCTTGGTCCCCGGATGCATCGGGCGTACGCCGTCGATGGTGACGTTGTCGAGTCCTCGCTTGCGCAACTGCCCCGAGAGCCCCGCGACGGGCGTGCGCTCGAGCTTCTCGCGCAGCGCGGAGGTGAGGCCTCCGTGCGTCTCGGCGGGGAGGCCCGCGGCCTCGCGCGAGCCCCACGCCTCGGCGCGCTGATGGTCGTCGACGGCGGGGAGCGAGCCGATCGATCCGTCGAAGGCGTGCGCGCCCTGGACGACGGTCGTCACGAGCCGTCCCGTCGAGGCGGCACCGGCGTCGACCTGTACCTCGACGCGGTCGCCCGGGACGACGACGCTGGAACCGGCCGGGGTGCCGGTGAGGATGACGTCTCCGGTCTCCAGGGTGAAGTGCTGGGAGAGGTCGGCGACGATCTGGGCGAGGGGGAAGATCAGGCCGGCCGTGGTGTCGTCCTGCACGATCTCGCCGTTGACCCACGTGCGAAGCCGCAGCGACGCGGGGTCGATCGCCCGCGCGTCCAGCAGGGCCGGCCCGATCGGCGTGTACCCGTCGCCGCCCTTGGAGCGGACGTTGCTGCCCTTGTCGTTCGCGCGCAGGTCGTAGAGGCCGAAGTCGTTGGCCGCGGTCACAGCACTCACGTGGGCCCACGCGTCGTCGACGCCGACGCGGCGTGCGGGGGCGCCGATGACCAGGGCGATCTCGCCCTCGAACGCGAGCAGCTCGGTGCCGTGCGGGCGCTCGATCTCGGCACCGCTGGGCGCGAGCGAGCTCGACGGTTTGAAGAAGTAGGACGGGTGCGCCGGTCGGCGGCCGCGCTGGTCGGCGCGCGAGGCGTAGCTGAGGTGGACGGCGACGATCTTCCCGGGCCTCGTCGGAAGGACGGATGCGGGAGAGGTGGTCGGTTCTGCGTTGCTCATGAGCCCCCTTGCTCTTCTCGTCGTATTTGAAATCGTATATCATCGGACCGAACGACGGCAACGGACCGCCGACATCCCCCCGTTCGACAAAGGAGTCCGCGCATGAGCGCATCCCCCTTCACCAAGACCGTCGCCACCGGCTCGGACATGAAGAAGGTCGCGGTCGCGACCATCATCGGCACCACGATCGAGTGGTACGACTTCTTCCTCTACGCCAACGCCGCAGGCCTCGTCTTCGCGACGCTGTTCTTCCAGCCGGCCGGCCCGCAGGCCGCCGTGCTGCTGTCCTTCGCCACGGTGGGGGTCAGCTTCCTGTTCCGCCCTCTCGGCGCCTTCCTGGCAGGGCACTTCGGCGACCGCGTCGGCCGCAAGGCGATGCTCGTGTGGACGCTCGTCCTCATGGGCGGCGCGACGACGCTCATCGGCGTCCTGCCCACCTACGCTCAGGTCGGCATCCTGGCGCCGATCCTCCTCGTGGCGCTGCGCATCCTGCAGGGGCTGTCGACCGGCGGCGAGTGGGGCGGTGCCGTGCTCATGGCCGTCGAGCATGCTCCCGAGGGACGGCGCGGCCGGATGGGCGCGTTCCCCCAGATGGGTGTGCCGCTGGGCATGCTGCTGGCATCCGGTGTCCTCGCGCTCATGACCGGTGTCATCTCGCCCGGTGACGCGTTCCTGGAGTGGGGCTGGCGCATCCCCTTCCTGCTGAGCTTCGTCCTCATCGTCGTCGGCTTCATCGTGCGGCGCACCGTCGACGAGAGCCCGGTCTTCACCGAGATGGCCGTCAAGCGCGAGCGCACGCGGATGCCGATCGTCCAGCTGTTCCGCAAGCACTGGCTGCTGGTGATCCTGGCCGCTCTCACCTTCGCGGGCAACAACGCGGCGGGATACATGACCACCGGCGGCTTCTTGCAGAACTACGCCACGACGCCCGTCGATGAGGGCGGTTTCGTGGGAATGGACCGCACCCCCGTGCTGCTGGCGGTGTCGGCCTCGGCGCTGGTGTGGCTGCTGTTCACCTGGATCGGCGGCGCTCTCTCCGACCGCATCGGACGACGCAACACCTACATTCTCGGCTGGATCGTCTTCCTGATCACCGTGTGGCTGCTCTTCCCGTTCGTCAACACCGGCAACGCGTGGCTGTTCTTCGTCGGCATCGCCCTGTTCACGATCGGCAACGGCCTCACGTACGGGCCGCAGGCGGCCTACTTCACGGAGCTGTTCCCCGCCGCCATCCGGTACTCCGGCGTGTCCATCGCGTACGCCATCGGCGCCATCCTCGGTGGCGCGTTCGCACCGCTCATCTCGACGTGGCTCGTGCAGGAGACCGGCACGTCGTGGGCGGTGGCGTGGTACATCGCCGGCGTCATGGTGGTCGCCTTCGTCGCCACGCTGGTGCTGCGCGACCGCACCAACGTCCCGCTCGGCATGAGCGCCGATCGCGAGGACGACAGCCCCATCTACGGCACCTCTCGGGGCTGATCGCGGCCGGCACGGGGACTCCGGGGCACGCGCCGCGGAGTCCCCGCCGGTACGCGGGCGGTTCAGCGTGTGATGACCTTCGGTGCCGAGACGGCCTTCAGTCCCTCGCGGCCGAACTCCATGCCGTACCCCGAGCCCTTCACGCCGCCGAAGGGCACCTGCGGGTTGAGGGTGCCGTGCTGGTTGATCCAGACCGTGCCCGCCTCCAGACGGGCGGCCACGGCGAGGGCCTCGTCGACATCAGCCGACCACACCGATGCGCCGAGGCCCTGCGCCGACGCATTGGCGCGCGCGACGGCGTCCTCGAGATCGCTGTACCGGATGACGGGTATCACGGGGCCGAACTGCTCCTCGTCGACGAGCCCGACGCCGTCGGTGATATCGGCGACGACGGTGGGGCGGTAGAAGTGGGCGCCGAGCTCAGGTGCCGGCTTGCCGCCGGTGACGACGCGAGCGCCCGCCGCGCGGGCCTCCTCGACCAGCCGCGACACGACGTCGAACTGCTGCCGCGTCGACAGCGGGCCGAGGGCACTGCCCTCGTCGGTTCCCGGACCCATCGGCGTCGTCTCGGCGAGCTCGGCGAGGGCCTGTACGACATCGTCGTACAGGGAGTCATGGACGTAGAGCCGCTTCAGCGCGGCGCACGTCTGTCCGGTGTTGATGAAGATCCCCCAGAAGAGGTTCTGCGCGATGGCCGGGACGTCGGTGCCGGGGAGCACGATCCCCGCGTCGTTCCCGCCGAGTTCCAGGGTGAGCCGGGCGAGGTTGTGTGCCGAGCTCTCCACGATGCGGCGCCCGGTCGCCGTGGACCCGGTGAACATGATCTTGTCCAGGCCCGGATGCGCCGCCAAGGCCTCGCCCACGTCCCGGCCGCCAGACACCACCGTCAGCACCCCTGGGGGCAGGTGACGGTTGAGGAGGGCGGCGACGGCGAGGACGCTCAGGGGCGTGTACTCGCTGGGCTTGGTCACGACGGTGTTGCCCATGCGCAGGGACGGGGCGATCTGCCAGATGGCGATCAGGGCGGGCCAGTTCCAGGGTCCGATCGCTCCGACGACGCCCAGCGGCGCGTAGTGCAGCTCCGAGCGCGTCCCCTCCGCCTCGAACAGGACCTCCGGCTCGAGAACGGTGTCGGCGGCCTGGCGCACCCAGGCCGCGCAGCCGCCGGCCTCGAAGCGCGCGCCCGGGCCGTTGAGGGGCTTGCCCTGCTCCCTGGCGATGATCTGTGCGAGCTCCTCGGCGTGCGCCTCGATCTCATCGGCGGCGCGGTGCAGGATGCGGGACCGTTCCGCGTGCGAGAGCGCGGCCCACGCCGGCTGCGCGGCCCGTGCGGCGTCGATGGCGGCATTCAGGTCGTCGACGGTGTGCACCGGTGCATGCCCGATCGTCTCGCCCGTGGCGGCGTCGGGGATCGCGCGTCCGGATGCGGCGGCGACGGTGATCTCGTCGAGCAGCCCGGCGGTGTGTGGCTCAGCCACCTCTGTGTGGGTCATCTGTTCCTCCCTGAGCAGATCGGTTCCCCCAGTCAAGCCGCGAAGGCGCGCTCGCTCTCGGGCAGCGGCGCACGCTTCATGTCCGCGCGCGAACGGAGCGGGGGTGGCCGATCAGGCCGGGAGGACGTCCGCGTCGACGAAGGCCAGCCGGTGATCGCGCGGACTCCGGCCGTAGGTGGCCTTGAAGAGCTTGCTGAAGTGGCTCGGGTCGACGAACCCCCAGCTCTGCCCGATCTGCACGATCGAGCGCGAAGCGAGGGCGGGGTCTTCCAGGTCGAGCCGGCAGCGCTCGAGTCGTCGCTGGCGGATGTAGCCGGAGACGGTCAGCCCCTCCTCCTGGAAGAGGTACTGCAGCTGACGCGACGAGATGAAGTGGGCGCGGGCCAGGCTGTCTGTGTTGAGGGCTGCGTCCTCCAGGTGCGCGTCGATGTAATGCGCCACGGCGTCGAGCGTCACCCGCCACGGCTCGCGCGTGGCGGAGTCGTGCAGCTCCGCCGACAGCAGCGCGGTGATGAGGTCGAAGGCGCTGCGCATGATGCGCGCCCCCGAGACGCCGTCCAGCAGATGCATCTCCTCCGCCATGTGCTGCATGAACGGACAGATGACGCGGCCGATGCCGGTGTCACCGCGCAGGCGCACCGCCGTGACGGTGTGGACGAGGTTGGCCGACAGGCCCAGCATGCTGTGGGGGAAGATCATCACCAGCGATCGCATCGGGCCGTCGTATTCGAGCGTGTACGGGCGTGCAGTGTCGTAGATGGCGACGTCGCCGGCCGTGAGGTGAGCGCTTCGCCCGTCCTGCATCACGAGGCCGGTGCCCTCGAGCTGCATGCTGAGCTTCAGATGGTGCGGATCATCGTCGCTGATGGCTTCGGGGAGGCGATGCACGCTGTGCGAGGACGCCGCGATGTCGGTCACGCACGTCCCGTCGACCACCCGCGTGCGAAGGCTCCCGCTGAAGCCGTCCGGGTCGATCGTCGACACCGTCAGCGGCACGAAGCGGTTTCCGACGAGCTGGATCCACTCGTCGAAGCTCACGCCGTCGTGATTCTCCATCGCGCGTGCGGTCTGGTCGTTCGCCTCCACCGCCTGCCTCCTCGCAGTGATGCCGGTCTGTTCCGACAGCCTATGCGCGGGCGCGAGAGGCCGCATCCGTGCGTCGGGGGGCGTGCGCGTCTGGCCATGCGGCGTGCGTCGGCGCACAAGACGGGCGGCGCTCGCGTCGCGCACACTGATTCGGCGGGCCTCCCCGGCCCCGTTCCGACCGCAAGGGAGCTCTCCGTGATCCGTGACCATCTGTACGACGTCGGCCTCCGTCAACGGCGGGACATGTTCGGTCCCGAGGGTGCGGAGGGCCAGGTCGAGCACACCACCGACCTGAATGACAAGATCCAGGACTACGTCACGCGGTACTGCTTCGGCGACATCTGGCAGCGGGACGGCCTCTCGCTCACGGATCGCAGCAAGGTGACCCTCGCGATGCTCATCGCACAGGGCAAGTCCCACGAGCTGCGCATCCACGTGCGCGGCGCGCTGGCCAACGGCGTGTCGGTGCTCGAGCTGCGAGAGGTGATCGTGCACTCGACCCTGTACTGCGGCATCCCCGCAGCCGTCGAGGGCCTCCGGGCGCTCGAGGAGATCCTGATCGAACGAGGACTCCCGTCCACGGTGGACGACGAGTCCGCATCCGCCGTGCCGGCCGGGAAGGAGACGCGATGACCGACGCCACCACAGAGCGCCGCGCCGTCGAGCGGGTGGGATTCATCGGCCTCGGCACCATGGGCGACCCGATGGTGAGCAACATCGCCGCGTCGGAGCGGTTCGCCGACGTGCTCGTCCACGACGTCGACGCGGTGCGCGCCGAGGAGTTGGCCGCTCGCATCGGCGCGAGGTCCGCCGCCTCCGTCGCTGACCTGGCGGCCTGCGACGTCATCGTCCTGATGCTGCCGACGAGCGCCATCGTCCGCTCGGTGCTGGTGGGCGAGGACGGATCGCCGCGCATCCCCCTGGCCCCGGGAGCGGTCGTCGTCGATATGAGCTCGTCCGACCCCACCGAGACCGTCGAGACCGGCCGGATGCTCGCCGCGGCCGGGATCCACCTCGTCGACGCGCCGGTCTCGGGTGCACGTGAGCGGGCCGTCACCGGGACCCTGGCCATCATGCTCGGCGCAGACGACGAGGATGCCGCCACCCGGGCGGTCCCCGTGATCGAGACCATGAGCTCGACGATCTTCCGCACCGGCGGCCTCGGCACCGGTCATGCGATGAAAGCGCTCAACAACTTCGTCGCCGCAGCCGCCTTCACCGCCGCCAGTGAGGCGCTCGTCGCCGGCGCGCGTTTCGGCCTCGACCCCGCGGTGATGGTCGACATCTTCAACGTCTCGACCGGTCAGAGCTTCGTCACGACGCACGTCCTCCCCACCCACGTGGTGGGCGGCGAGTTCGCATCGGGTTTCGCCCTTCCGCTCATGACGAAGGACGTGCGGATCGCGCAGAAGGTACAGCAGGCGAGCGAGCACGCCGCTCCGGTGTGCGACGCCGTGACCGCCGCCCTCGGCGACGCGCTGGATGCGCTCGGGAACGTCGACCACACCCGCGCGTTCGAGTTCTGGAGCGCACGATGACCACGGCGGCACCCGGGCATCCGCGGGCCTCGGTCTTCGAGACCTACCTGCGACGCCAGAGCGCCGTGCTTGGGGTCATCGCCGCCGCAGCGCTCCTGGTGCTCATGCTCGCCACGGTGATCGACGTCCTCGTGCGATGGATTGCCCGTGCCAGCGTCCCCGGCATGCTCGAGGTCGCCGAGTCGGCGCTCGTGGTGTCCGTGTTCCTCGGCCTCGCGTGGACGTCGATGCAGGGTGGCCACGTCGCGGTGTCGGTCGTCACCGATCGGCTGAAGCCGCCGCTGGCGCGGGCGGTGTCCGTCGTCATCTGGCTGCTCAACGCCGCGCTGCTGGGCTGGATGACCTACGCCTCCGTCGCCCGGGCACTGCAGGCCACCTCGCTCCACGAGACGAGGTTCGGCCTCGTGCAGTGGCCGGTCTGGCCGCTGCGATGGGTCATCGCCCTCGGCCTGGCGCTGTGGCTCGTGGTCGCCCTGGCCAACGTCCTCCGCACCCTGCGGGGTGCCCCGGCGTACGGCGATGACGCCGACGCCCCCGCCGACGTGTGACGTCGGCAGAGAGAAGGAAGTGATTTCATGCTGGTGACGATGATCGTCCTCGCCATGGTCGTGCTGCTCATCGTGCTGCTGATGGCGCGGATGCCGGTGGCCCTCTCACTGGCCCTGTCGGGAGCGCTGGGGCTCAGCATCCTGCAGGGGACCGCTTACGCCACGAATGTACTGGGCTCTGTGCCCTTCACCGCGACCGCGAGCTTTTCGCTGACCATCATCCCGATGTTCATCCTCATGGGCATGCTGGCCATGCGCGCTCGGATCGCCGAGCATGTGTTCGCCATCGCCAACTTCTTCGTCAGCCGATTCCCCGGTGGTCTGGGAGTCGCGACCGTCATGGCGTGCGCGGGATTCTCCGCGGTGTCCGGGTCGAGCATCGGCACCGCCGCGACCATGTCCAAGCTGTCGGTCGGGCAGATGCGCGCCTACGGGTATCCCGCCGCCCTGGCCACCGGCATCGTCGCCATCGCCGGGACGCTCGGCGTCATCATCCCGCCGAGCACGTTCCTGGTGCTGTACGCCATCATGACCGGTGAGTCGGTCGCCCAGATGCTCGCGGCGGGCATCATCCCGGGGCTGCTGTCGGCCGCCGGCTACATCGTCTACATCCTCGTCCTCGGTCACCGCCAGATCGTGCGCGACAACACGCAGCTGGCTGACGTCGTGGTCGAAGCGCGCACGCGTGCCGCCGTGGCCGCCCGCGGCGGTGCGGACGACGCGCCGGTCGCATCGGCCTCCGTCGACGCGGCTCTGCACACCGTCCCCGACACCGCGACGGTGCGCCAGACGTACGGTCTCACCCTCCGTACGCTGCCGTGGCGGGGGCTCGTACGCCTCGGCCTCATCTTCGTGATCATCCTCGGCGGGATGTTCTCCGGAGTCTTCACCTCCACGGAGTCCGCGGCGATCGCGGCCTTCGCCGCCCTCCTCATCCTGCTGTGGGAGTTCCGTCGCTCGGGGATCACCGCGATGTGGTCGAACGTGAAGGGCGCGCTCCTGGACACCGCCCAGACGACGTCGATGGTGTTCATGATCCTCGTCGGATCGAGCATCTTCTCGACCTTCCTCATCGCCGCTCACGTCCCCGACACGATCACCGCGTGGATCGCGGCGCTCGACGTCCCGCCGCTGCTGACGATCGGCCTCCTGCTCCTGCTCCTGCTGCCGCTGGGGACGGCGCTGGATGAGATCTCCGTGCTCATCATCACGGTGCCGATCATCTACCCGATCGCCATGGAGCTCGGCTTCAGCGGCGTGTGGCTCGGACTGATGATCGTGAAGCTCACGGCTCTCGGGATGGTGACCCCGCCGGTGGGGATGACGTGCTTCGTCGTCTCGGGGACGACGGGGGTGCCGACCGAGACGGTCTTCCGCGGCGTCCTGCCGCTCATGCTCATGGACCTCGTCGTGTGCGCCGTGCTCTTCTTCGTGCCCGCGATCACGCTCTGGCTCCCCTCCCTCACGGCGCAGGGAGCCGGCTGAACGACCGTGCGCCGCTGACGGATGCGTCTGCGGCTCCCGCCATGGGGGTTCGCCCTCCGACCCTGAACACTGAGATCAGCTCGACGCCGCTGGCGCTCGGGCTCTACGAAAGGACGACGATGTTCTCATCGCTCACCCCTCCTCGCCGCCGCCTGGCTGCCGCGGGCGCTCTGGCGGCGGCCGTTCTCGCCCTCGCCGGGTGCTCCGGCATCCAGAACTCCCCGGGCGGTGACGCCGATGCCGCCGACGGCGAGTCGGTGGTGTTCACCCTCGTGACCGGCGCCACCGCCGGCACCCCGAACGCCGCCGTCCAGGACTGGTTCCTCGATCGCGTCGAGGAGGTCACCGACGGGCGTATCTCGTTCGAACGCACCGCCACCGAGGCGCTGTGCAAGGCCAACGAGGTGGCCGACTGCGTCCGGGACGGCCGCGCGCAGATCGGCGTGACAGTGCCCGACTACACGCCGCAGTATTTCCCCTCGACCAGCATGGTCAGCATCCCCTTCCTCAGCCAGAACTCCCAGGCCGTGATGCAGTCGATCTACGACCTGCACGTCGAGGACGACGCCGCGCAGGCGATCATGGACAACAACAACCTGCACCACGTCGCCACGTGGCCGGTGGGCCGGTTCCTCATCGGCAGCGAGCAGCCGATCACCGACCCGGCCGGGCTCGCCGGCACGCAGATGCGGGCGTCGGGGCCGATCATCCAGCAGGTGCTCGGCACGGCCGGCGCGAACATCGTCGCGATCACGGCATCCGAGACCTACGAATCCGTCGAGCGCGGCGTCGTCAACGTGATCGGCGGCGCCATCGACTTCCCCGTGAACTACAAGATCATGGAGCTTCTGCCGTACTGGGCGGATCCGGGCGTCGGGCAGTACTCCACCTTCGGCATGTGGGTGTCGAAGGACGCGTACGACGCGCTTCCCGACGACCTGAGGGAGTCGTTCGACTCGGTGGTGGAGGAGCTCAACACCGGCGAGGGGATCGCCGCGTTCAACGAGTCCGCAGCCGGGCAGTGCAGCGAGATGCTCGAGTCGCCCACGGTCGAGGATCTCTCCGGATGGAGCGAGTCGGCGACGGACGAGTGGGAGAAGTCGGTGGGCGACAGCGGCACGCAGAAGTGGGTGGAGCTCGCTACCGGTCAGGGCCTCGAGGACGCCGAGGGCGTGCTCGACGGGTACATCGCCGGGCTCGAGCGCTACGCGGATGCGGAGTACGACGACGCGACGCTGGACTGCGTGGCGTCCTTCGCCGACCGCTGACCCGGCTCGCCGTCCGTTCCGACCGTCGGGTCGGGGCGGACGGCGCCGGCGTCATCCGAGGCGTGCGATCTCCTCCCAGTACGGCGCGATCACGGCGCCGCTCACGCGGAGGTCCAGCAGCAGGAAGGGCCGCTCCTCCGCGCGGCGGGAGGTCCAGGCCGCGAGAGCGTCGAGATCGCCGACCTCACGCACCACGATCCCCTGCGCGCCGAGGCCGCTCGCCACGGCGGCGAAATCGATCTCCGGGATCAGCATCGGCTCCCGCGCGAGACCCTTTCTGCCGTAGTTGAGCACCTCCGCGCCGTACTGGGCGTCGTTCCAGACCGTCGCGATCCCTCGTCCGCCGGCGACGCGGACGGCCGTCTCGAGGTCGGCGAGGGCCATGAGTCCGCCGCCGTCGCCGGTGGCCAGCACGATGGTCGAATCAGGACGCGCGACGGCCGCGCCGGGGACGCTCGGAAAGCCCAGGCCGATGGACTGGTAGGCGGTCCCGACCATGATCATGCGGTCGGGCGAGGCCACGGGCCAGTACATGTTGGGCCACCCGAGGAAATGGCCACCGTCGGAGACGACCACGCGGTCCTGGGGGAGGAGCTCGGCGATGCGGACGGCGGCGGCGCGGGGATCCATCCGCCCGTCCGGTCCGCGGTCGTCGCCGGTCTCCTGGCGACGCGCCGCCTCGACATCGACGCTTTCGCGCCACCTCGACGGTGCCGCGCCCCGCTCGCGCAGCCGGCGCACGATCTCCGCCGCCACCTCGGCGGCGTCGCCGCGGACGTACCCGCCCACGTTCGGATGCGTCGCGGTCGGGGAGAGATCCACCTGGAAGAGCCGCGTTCCGGGGGAGAAGAGCTCGCCGAACCTCATCGTGAACTGGTTCAGCCCTGCCCCGAAAACGACCGCGACGTCGGCCTCGGCGACGAGCCCCATGGCTCCCGGCGCACCGAAGCCGCCGGCCACGCCCAGATCGGAGCGGGGGTCGGAGAACAGCCCGCGGCCGAGCGCGGTCGTCGCCGTGAGCGCCCCGGTGACGGCTGCCAGCTCATCGAGGAGAGGACCGGCGCCGGCCAGCCAGGCGCCGCGTCCGCCGAGGAGCACGGGGCGCTCGGCGGACGCGAGCGCGTCGACGAGGGTCGCGAGAACGCCCCCTCCGAACGACGTGAGGGCCGGATGCTCCGGCACCGACTCGGGCTCGAACGCGACAGGGATCGCGCCGGCTTCGCGCGTGGCGACGTCGTACGGGATGCCCAGCACGACCGGCAGCCGGTAGGTGCGCGCGTGTTCGAGGGCGATGACGACAGTGGCCGCGGCATCCCGGTGCCCGACGGTGTAGGTGCGCGCCCCGACGGCCGAGGCGAGGGCGATCTGATCGACCCCCCACGGCCGGGGGCCGGAGGTCGGCTCGTCGCCGACGATGAGCACGAGGGGAGTGCGAGCCTGCACGGCCTCGGCCAGGGCGGTGAGGGTGTTGGTGAATCCGGCGCCGTAGGTGGCGGTGGCGGCGGCGATCCGGCCCGATGCGCGGAAATGCGCGTCGGCGGCGACCACGCCCGCCGCCTCATGCCGCACGGCGACGAAACCGGCTGTCGTGTCCCGGTCGAGGGCGTCGAGGAAATAGGCGTTCCCGTTTCCCATCACCCCGAAGACGGTGTCGACGAAGCGGGCCAGGGTCGTGGCGACGTGGGCGGAGACGGAGGGCATGGCGAAGCCTTTCGTGAGACGGGAACGGTTCGGACCGTATGTGTCTCGCGCGCTCCGCGGAGCGGGCTGCGTGCCCCTTTTTCGAGCACCGGCGCGGGGGCACCGGACGACGACAGTATAGGGCGACGCTGCGCATCCCTCCGCGGTGTCGAGATGGATGCGATGATCTGTACATCGTGTATATCCACCTCGAGCTGACCGCTCGTCAGAATGGGGGCGAGCCTATCTGCGGAGGAACCCCATGAGCGACGCACGCGAGACCGAACTGCTGGCATCCGTTCCCGACGGCCTGTTCATCGGCGGCCAGTGGCGGCCTGCCGAGGGCGGCAAGACGCTGGACGTCTACGACCCGGCGACCGGTGCCGTCATCCGCTCCATCGCGGATGCGTCGGTCGCCGACGGCGCGGCGGCGATGGATGCCGCCGCGGGCGCCTTCCCCGCGTGGGCGGCGACGCCCGTCCGCGAGCGTGCCGAGATCCTCCGCCGCGCCTTCGACCTGCTTCAGGCGCGCAAAGAAGAGGCCGCTCTGCTGATGACCCTCGAGATGGGCAAGCCCGTCGCCGAGGCGCGGGGCGAGGTGGCGTACGGCGGTGAGTTCCTCCGCTGGTTCAGCGAGGAGGCCGCGCACGTGCAGGGGCGCTACGGGGCGAATCCCGAGGGCACCGGGCGCATGATCGTGACGCAGCATCCGGTGGGCCCGGCGTTCCTCATCACCCCGTGGAACTTCCCCCTCGCGATGGCCACGCGCAAGATCGCGCCGGCGCTCGCGGCGGGCTGCACGGTGATCATCAAGCCGGCCTCGCTGACCCCGCTCACGACACTGTTCTTCGCCGCGATCCTCGAGGAGGCGGGCGTCCCGGCCGGTGTCGTGAACGTCCTCACGACGAGCACGACGGGCCCGGTGTCGGAGGGCATCATCCGCGACCCGCGCCTGCGGAAGCTGTCGTTCACCGGGTCGACGCCGGTGGGTCAGCGCCTCCTGGAGCAGGCCGCCGGGAATGTGCTGCGCACCTCGATGGAGCTCGGCGGCAACGCACCGTTCGTCGTGTTCGACGACGCCGACCTCGACAAGGCGGTCGACGGCGCCATGCTCGCGAAGTTCCGCAACATCGGGCAGGCCTGCACCGCGGCGAACCGCTTCATCGTGCAGCGGAGCGTGGTCGAGGAGTTCACCCGCCGCGTCACCGAGCGCGTGAAGCAGATGCGGATCGGACGCGGCACCGAGGACGGCGTGCAGATCGGTCCGCTCATCGACGACCGCGCGGTGGCCAAGGCCGAATCGCTCGTCGGCGACGCCGTCACGCGCGGGGCCACCGTCACGACGGGCGGCTCCGTCGTCGACGGCCCGGGGACGTTCTATCAGCCCACGGTCGTCGCCGATGTGCAGCCGGGCAGCGAGATCCTCCGCGAAGAGATCTTCGGACCCGTCCTGGCGATCGTGCCGTTCGACACCGAGGACGACGCGGTGCGCATCGCCAACGACACCGAGTATGGGCTGGTCTCGTACGTCTTCACCGGGAATCTCGCTCGCGGCCAGCGCATGATCGAGCGCCTCGAGACCGGGATGATGGGGCTGAACGTCGGTGTCGTCTCCAACGCCGCGGCACCTTTCGGCGGGTGGAAGATGTCGGGCCTGGGACGCGAGGGCGGGGCCGAGGGCATCCACGAGTACCTGCAGACGAAGTACACCCTCACCGCGAACCCGTTCGCGTAGACGTCGCCTCGGCGCGGACTCGTTCGCTCGAGGAGCCGCCTCAGCCGTCCAGTGCGTCCTGCAGCGCGTCGACCGCGCGCTGCAGGCGTGCCGCCACGGCCGCGGCGTCGGCGACCTCGCCAACGTAGATCACGGCGATCGTCGCGGGGCGGTGGCGCCGGAGAGGCAGTGGAACCGCCACCGCGCGCACCGTCGGGATGACCTCATCGGAGCTCGTGGCGTACCCTCTGTCGCGGATGGCGGCCACCTCGGCGATCAGCGACGGTGTCGCCTCGACGGGCCACTGGCTGGAGGGGACCAGGGCGAGCAGGGCCTTGCCGGTCGCCCCGCGCGAGGCCGGGTGATGCGCGCCCGGATGCTGCGCCATGGAGGCGACGGCGCCACGGGGTTCGACCGAGGTCAGCGTGACGCACTCGGCGCCCTCGAGCACGCCGATGAACGCCGTCATTCCCAGCTCGTTGGCGATGTCGGTGAGCTCGGGGAGGGACGCCGAGTGGAGGTCGCGCGATACGCCGGCCGCGAGGGCCGACAGGCGCACGCCCAGGTCGAAGCGGCCGGCGTCGTCCCGCGTCAGCATCCCGTGCAGCTCGAGCGTGCGGATGAGACGGTAGGCGATCGAGCGGTGGACGCCGATGCTGCGGGCGATGTCGTCGGTCGTGAGGGGCCCCGCCGCATCCGCCACATGCTCGAGGATGCGCAGACCCCTGCTGAGCGTCTGCGACGGCGGAACGGTGCCCGATTCGGTGAGGGTGTCGGTCATGACCACGATCCTTCCGGGCGGGGGTGTACGTGCGACGGGGAGGGCGGTACTATCGCATGATCGATAATTGAATCACAGGTTCGATTATAGAACAAGCGCCTCATCCGGTCTCTCGACGATGCCGTCACGGAAGGAATCGACGACGATGCAGTTCCACCACCACGGGTATGTCTCCGGCGACCCTCGCGTCCTCCGCGCAGCCGGCACCGGGATCGACCGGCCGGCCGAGCTTCCCGAGGAGATGGATGTCCTCATCGTCGGATCGGGTCCCGCCGGCATGCTGCTCGCCGCCCAGCTGTCGATGTTCCCCTCGCTCACGACGCGCCTGGTCGAGCGTCGCGCCGGACGACTGGAGATCGGCCAGGCGGATGGGATCCAGGCCCGCAGCGTCGAGACGTTTCAGGCCTTCGGCTTCGCCGAGCGCATCGTCGCGGAGGCGTACTGGCTGACGGCGATGAACTTCTGGGCCCCCGACCCGCAGAATCCCTCGCACATCGTCCGCGGGCAGCGGACGAAGGACGACCCGCACGGCATCAGCGAGTTCAAGCACCTCATCGTGAACCAGGCGCGCGTGCTGGACTACTTCGCCGAGTACGCCGCCAACGGCCCGGCCCGCGTGCGTCCGGACTTCGGCTGGGAGTTCGTCGGTCTCGAGGTCGGCACCGAGGGCGAGTACCCCGTGAGCGTCACCCTCCGCCGGAGCGCAGGCGACGACGAGGGCACCGAGCGGATCGTCCGGGCCAAGTACGTCGTCGGATGCGACGGCGCGCGCAGTCGCGTCCGCGAGGCGATCGGCCGCAAGCACATCGGCGCGCACGCGCAGCACGCGTGGGGGGTCATGGACATCCTCGCCGAAACCGACTTCCCCGACATCCGCACCAAGTGCGCGATCCAGTCGCACGAACACGGCAGCATCCTGCACATCCCCCGCGAGGGTGGCTACCTGTTCCGCATGTACGTCGACCTGGGCGAGGTTCCCGAGGGCGACAACGGGGCGGTGCGGCAGACGAGCCTCGAGCAGATCGTCGCCCAGGCCAACCGCATCATGAACCCGTACACGCTCGAGGTGCGCGACGTCGCGTGGCACAGCGTGTACGAGGTCGGTCATCGCGTCACCGACAAGTTCGACGATGTGCCCGTCGAGCTGACCGGTCGGCAGGACCCGCGGGTCTTCATCGCCGGCGACGCCTGCCACACCCACAGCGCCAAGGCCGGGCAGGGCATGAACGTCTCCATGCAGGACGGCTTCAACCTGGGGTGGAAGCTCGCGCAGGTCCTCGAAGGGCGCAGCCCCGCGTCGCTCCTGAGCACGTATTCGGCCGAGCGGCAGGTCATCGCGCAGAACCTCATCGACTTCGACCGGGAGTGGTCGTCGATGATGGCGCGCAAGCCCGAGGAGTTCGACAGCCCCGACGCGCTGGCGCAGTTCTACGTCGACACCGCGGAGTTCCCCGCGGGATTCATGACGCAGTACGCACCGTCGATCCTCATCGGAACCGACGAGCACCAGGCGCTCGCGGCAGGGTTTCCGATCGGCAAGCGGTTCAAATCCGCGCACGCGATGCGCATCGGCGATGCCAACCCCGTGCACCTCGGTCACCACCACCGCGCCGATGGTCGCTGGCGCATCTACGCCTTCGCCGACGCGCCGGCTGCCGGGCAGCCGTCGGCGCTCGGCGAGTGGGCAGAGTGGATGGCCACCTCGCCGGACTCGCCGGTCGCGACGTTCACGCCGGCCGGCGCCGACGTCGACAGCGTGTTCGATGTCAAGGTCGTCTACCAGCAGACCCTCGACGGCGTGGAGTTCGGCGATGTCCCTGAGATCTTCCGTCCGCGCGTCGGCCCCTTCGCCGTGATCGACTACGAGAAGGTGTACGCCGTCGACGCCGATCAGCCCGACATCTTCGACGAGCGCGGCATCGACCGCGGCGGATGCCTGGTGGTGGTGCGTCCCGACCAGTACGTCGCGCACATCCTGCCGCTCACTGCGCGCGACGAGCTCACCCGTTTCTTCGCGGGCAGCATGCTGGCGCAGCAGGACCTCGCCGCCGCCTCCTGATCCCGTCCCCTTCGCGCCGTCGGTCGACATTCCGGACGAATGGGCGCGGCGCGGGTTTCTCCGGGGTGTCCGGGTGGGCCGGGGTCGAGTGGTCCGGAATGTCGTCCGGCCGGCCGCGGTCCGAGCGGCTCCGGGTGGCCGGTGCCGCCGCATCCGGCCGCGGGTTGCGACCCGAGCCGCCCCCTGAGCCCCCCGCGCCCGTGCGCCGTCGGTCAACATTCCGGACGGATGGGCGCGGCGCGGGTTTCTCCGGGGTGTCCGGGTGGGCCGGGGTGGAGTGGTCCGGAATTTTGTCCGGCCGGCCGCGGTCCGAGCGGGTCCGGGTGGCGGGATCGGCTGGGCGGGTTTGGGCTGTTTGGGGCTCGTCGGGCCGGGTTCGGCGGGTTCGGGGCGGGTTCCGCGGGTTTGGAGCTGGCTCGGGTGGCGGGTGCCGCCGCATCCGGCCGCGGATTGCGACCTGAGTCGCCCCCTGAACCCACCGCGCCGGTGCGGCGTGGCGCCGTCGGTCAACATTCCGGACGGATCGGTGCGGCGCGGTTTCTCCGGGGTGTCCGGGTAGGCGGGGGTCAAGTGGTCCGGAATGTTGTCCGGCCGGACGGGGTCCGGCGGGTCCGAGCGGGCTCGGGTGGCGGGTGCCGCCGCATCCGGCCCCGGGTGGCGACCCGAGCTGCCTCCCGAGCGGCCCCTTCGGCACCACGACGCCCGTGCGGACACGCCGTGTCCGCGGGGGACGGCAGACTGAGCGGATGAAGGTCGAGCGGGTGATCGAGCGGCGCCTGCGCTCGCACCGGCTCGTCGCGCCCGCCGCCTCCGTCCTCGACGCGGCGACCCACATGCTGGCCGTGCAGTCGCAGGACTTCCTCGGCGGACGGTGGGCGCTGGGCATCCGCACCCGCGGCGCCGCCACGTTCCGCGACGTGGACGCCGCGCTCGATCGCGGAGACATCGTCCGCGCGTGGACGCAACGCGGGACGCTCCATATCCTCCCGTCGCGGGATCTCGCCTGGATGCTGGGCGTCACCGGCGAGCGGCAGCTGCGGGGGGCCGCGCCTCAGCATCGTCGGCTCGGGATCGATGCCGCCGCGCTGGTCCGCGCCGAGCGGATCGTCCGCGCGGCGCTGCGGGGCGGCAACCGCCTCCGGCGAGCGGAGCTCGGCGACGCGCTCGCGTCCGGCGGGGTCGATCCGGCGGGCCAGCGCGGCCTTCACGTGCTGCAGGCGCTCGCCTTCCGCGGCGTCGTCGTCCTGGGCCCCGTCGTCGCGCGGGTGGGCGCGATGACGCGCGAGCAGCACGTCGTGCTCACCGAGGAATGGATCGACGGCGTGCCCGCGCCGCCCGCGCCGCTGGGCGAGCTGGCTGTGCGCTTCGTGGCCTCGCACGGACCCGCCGGCGCGCGCGATCTGGCGTGGTGGGCCGGCCTCCCGCTCGGCCTCGCCCGCGAGGGCATCGCGGCGGCCGCGGGGCAGATCACTCCGGTGGGGAACGGCCCGGATGCCGCGTACCTCGCGGTGGAGCCCGCGCCCCGCCGCGCCCCGGCGGCCCCGGGCGTGCTGGCCCTGCCCCCGTTCGACGAGTACTACCTCTCCTACGCGGATCGCTCGGCAGCATGCGCGCCCGAGCACCTCGCGACGGTCGGCCCCAGCGCCAACGGCATCGTGCAGCCGATCGTGCTGGATCGCGGCAGGATCGCGGGGGTGTGGCGGCACTCCGTCGCGCGAGGCCGCGACACGCAGCATCCGGAAGCGCACATCTTCGGCCCGGTCGCCCCCGATGCCGTGACCGCGGCGCTGGCGCGCTATGCCGCGTTCGTCACGGGGTGATCCGGCGGCGACCTCGCCGGGGAGTCAGGCGCGACGGCCGGATGGGTGCGGCCATGACCTCTTCGCCCTCCTGCAGTGCGCCGGACGTGTCGATCTGGTCGAACCAGGATGGATCTCGCGGCGCTGGACACCTTCGCCGAGCGGATGCAGCAGACACTCACCGATGCCGGGCAGGAGGCCGGGCCCGATCTCGACGCCACGACGATCGCGTTCTTCGACGCGGTGATCGATCTGTACTGCAGCGGGGAGGCCCGCGGATGCCTCGTGCTCTCAACGGCGCCCGCGGAGGCCGCTCACGACGACGACATCCGGGAGAAACTCGCCGGCGTGCTCGCCGGCATCGAACGCGAGATCGCCGTCCGCATCCGCGAGGCCGTCGCGCGGGGTGCGACGGTGCGCGACGAGGCGGCCCGGACCCAGGTCTACCTCGGTCAGTTCGCGACGCTCGCGTTGCAGGCGCGCGCCGGTGTCCCGGCCCCGCAGCTGCGCGCGGGCGTGCGCCTGCTGGTGACGGCGACCGCCGGGGAGTGAGTCAGTTCTCCGCGTGACGGTCGAGGAACTCGTAGACCTCGTTGTCGTCGACGCCGGGGAAGTCCCCGCGGGGCAGCGGAGAGAACATGTGCATGTGCACGCGCGCGCTCGGCCACGCCTTGCCTGCCCAGCGTGCGGCGGCATCCGCCGGGGGCCGGCGGCAGCACGACTCGTCGGGGCAGCGCGAGGTGGCGCGCTGCTGCGTCTCCCGTCCACGGAACCACTTGGCGTCGTCGAAGGGCACGCCGACGGTGATCGAGAAGTCCCCCTCGGAGGTGCTTCCGGTCTGGGTCGAACACCAGAAGGTGCCCGCGGGAGTGTCGGTGTACTGATAGTGCTCGGTGGTGCGGTTCTGCTCCGAGAACGCGCGGCGCGCGGAGAACCGGCGGCACGCGACCTGGCCTTCGATGGAACCGGTGACATCGACGGGGAGGGGCAGATCGTCGTTCTCGTAGACGCGGGAGATCGCTCCCGACCCGTCGACGCGGAGGAAGTGCAGGCGGATGCCGAGATGGTGGGTCGCGAGGTTCGTCAGCCGCATCCCGGCCGCCTCGTGCGTCACCCCGAATGCGTCGCGGAAGTCTTCGACGGCGATGTCGCGGTCCTTCTTCGCCTGCTGGAGGAACGCGACGGCGTTGGTCTCCGGCATGAGACAGCAGGCGGCGTAGTAGTTGATCTCCAGCCGCTGCTGCAGGAAATCGGCGTAGTCCGACGGGCGCTCGTGCTCGAGCAGGCGGTGCGCCATCGCCTGCAGCGCCATCGAGCGCAGACCGTGCCCGCCGGGGATCGAGGCGGGCGGCAGGTAGATGCGGCCGTTCTCGAGGTCGGTCACCGAGCGGGCCGAGTGCGGGAGGTCGTTGGCGTAGATGAGCTCGAAGCCCAGCTGCTCGGCCATGATGCTCACCGTGCGGTGCGTGAGCGCACCGGCGACATGCCCCGCGGCCTTGAGCTGCTTCTCGGCTAGGCGCTCGATGTCAGGGAGGTAGTTGTCCTGCGCCCGCATCCGCAGGCGCAGTTCGGTGTTGGCCCGTCGCGCCTCCTCGGGGGTGGCGATGGCTTCGCGCTCGCGACGCTGGAGTTCGCGGTGCAGCCCGAGCACAGCCTCGAGCGTCTCGTCGCTGATGCCCTTCGTGACCTTGATCGGCGCGATGCCGAGCTGGCGGAACACCGAACCTGCCTGCGCGCGTTCGAGCTCGATCTCCAGGGCGGCGCGCCGATTGGGGGGTTCGGGGGAGAGCAGCTCGGACAGATCGGTGTCGGTCGCCCGGGCGACCTCCTGCAGCAGCGAGAGCTTCGGCTCGCGCTTGCCGTTCTCGATGAGACTCAGCTGGCTCCCGGCGACACCCACCAGGGCGCCGAGCTCGTCGAGGGTGAGACCGGCGCCGATACGGTGGTGCCGGATGCGGTGGCCGAGGGTGGCGAGCTCGATCGCTGCGGATGGCATTCCTTGATGCTATCTAAAGAATCGCGACTTTTGACACGAAGTCCGGCTCCAAACGCGGCGATCTTCGCGCGAAAGTGGAACCGGACACCCGTTATCGCCGAATTCAAGGAGCGTCCAATGGCTCTCGCCGAGATTCACACCGCCCGCCCCGGCGCCATCGCCTCTCTCGACGGCGCACCGCGTCGCTTCGGGGTCCGCCCCGACGTGGCAGGGCCCGGCATGGAGGCGCTGGAGGCGTGGGTCGCCGAGATCGCCGCGCTGACGCAGCCCGATAGCATCCACTGGGTCGACGGCTCGCGCGCTGAGAATGACGCGCTCCTGCGTCAGCAGGTGGACGAGGGCAAGCTCATCAAGCTCAACCCGGAGTGGCGGCCGGGGTCGTACCTGGCGCGCTCGCACCCCGGTGACGTGGCACGCCTGGAGTCGCGCACGTTCATCGCCTCCGAGCTCGAGGAAGACGCCGGGCCGACGAACAACTGGATCGCGCCGGCCGAGATCCGAGGCACGCTCGAGGGGTTCTTCCGCGGTTCGATGCGTGGCCGCACGATGTACGTCGTGCCGTTCTCGATGGGTGCGGTCGGCGGTCCGCTCTCCCACATCGGCGTGCAGGTCACCGATTCGGCCTACGCGGTGACGTCCATCAGCATCATGACGCGCGTGGGAACCGAGGTGCTGCAGCGCATCGCCGACGGCGACCCGTGGGTCAAGACGGTGCACTCGGTGGGTGCGCCGCTGGCGCCGGGTCAGAAGGACGAGCCGTGGCCGTGCAACGACGAGAAGTACATCGTGCACTTCCCCGACACCCTCGAGGTGTGGTCGTTCGGCTCCGGATACGGCGGCAACGCGATCCTCGCGAAGAAGTGCTTCGCCCTGCGGATCGCCTCCGTCATCGGGCGTGACGAGGGCTGGCTCGCCGAGCACATGCTCCTCATCCGAGTCATCGACCCGGCAGGCAAGGCCTACCATGTCGCTGCCGCGTTCCCGTCGGCCTGCGGCAAGACGAACCTCGCCATGCTCCGTCCCACGATCCCCGGCTGGCGCGTGGAGACGCTGGGCGACGACATCGCCTGGATCCGCCCCGGCGAAGACGGGCGGCTGTGGGCGATCAACCCGGAGGCCGGGTTCTTCGGTGTCGCGCCGGGCACGGGCGAGTCGACCAACGTCACCGCCGTCGAGACCCTGTGGGGCAACACGATCTTCACGAACGTCGCGCTGCGCCCCGACGGCGACGTGTGGTGGGAGGGCCTGACCGACGAGGCTCCGCCGCAGCTGACCGACTGGGAGGGCAACGCGTGGACGCCCGACTCCGGCCGGCCCGCCGCGCACCCGAACTCCCGCTTCACCGTGAACGCCGCCCAATGCCCGCAGATCGCGTCCGACTGGGATGCGCCGCAGGGCGTGCCGCTGGATGTCATCCTGTTCGGCGGCCGACGGGCGACGAACGTCCCGCTCGTCGTGGAGGCGACCGACTGGACGCACGGCGTCTTCCTCGGATCGACCATCTCGTCGGAGAAGACGGCTGCGGCCGAGGGGACCGTCGGCGAGCTCCGCCGCGACCCCTTCGCGATGCTGCCGTTCTGCGGATACAACATGGCCGACTACTTCGGGCACTGGCTGAAGGTCGGTCAGAACCTCCGGTTCGACCGCGCACCGCGGATCTTCCAGGTCAACTGGTTCCGCAAGGGCGCCGACGGCCGCTTCCTCTGGCCGGGCTTCGGCGAGAACTCGCGCGTGATCGACTGGATCATCCGGCGGATCACGGGCGATGTGGCGGCGGTGGACACTCCCATCGGCCGCATCCCGCGCGTCGCGGACCTCAATCTCGACGGCATCGACGTCCCGGCGTCCGACCTCGAGGAGATCTTCGCGATCGACCCCGACTCGTGGCTGCAGGAGGCCGACCTCACCGAGGAGTTCTACGGCACCTTCGGCGGACGCATCCCCGCCGCGCTGAACGCCGAGCTGGCGTCGCTGCGCTACCGCTTGAAGCTCGCGAAGGCCTGACGCCGCCGCCCGCGCACGTCCCGGACGCTGAGCGAGCGCAGCGAGACGAAGCGGAAGGGTCCCGTCCCTGCCCTTCGTCTCGTCGCTGCGCTCCTCGCTCAGGACCGGGACGTGCGGCGGGCGCGTCTCAGACGAGCAGCTGGTGCCGCGCGAGCTCGCGGTAGAGCGGCGTCGAGGCGACGAGCTCCGAGTGTGTCCCCTGCCCGACGACCCGGCCGGCCTCGAGCACGACGATGAGGTCGCTGTCGACGACGGTCGAGAGGCGGTGGGCGATCACGAGGAGTGTCCGGCCGCTGGCGACGGCGTCGATGGCGTTTCGCATGCGCTGCTCGTTGACGCCGTCGAGGGATGATGTCGACTCGTCCAGGAGCAGCACCGGGGGTGCCGCGAGCAGCGCCCGGGCGATGGCCAGGCGCTGACGCTCGCCGCCCGAGAGCATGACGCCGTCCTCGCCCACGGGCGCGTCGATTCCGAGCGGGCTGCGCCCGACCACGTCGCCGAGGTTGACCTCCCGGAGGACCCGCTCGCACTCCGCGTCGGTGGCATCCGGCGATGCCAGGCGGAGGTTGTCGGCGATCGTTCCGGCCAGGGTCGGCGCGTCCTGCTCGACGTAGCCGAAGCGGGCGCGGAGCGCGGCGCGGTCCAGCCGCCGCGCGTCGACGCCGTCGAGCAGGATCTCGCCGCCCGTCGGGTCGTAGAAGCGCTCGACGAGGGAGAGGATGGTGCTCTTGCCGGCGCCGCTCGGCCCGACGAGTGCGACGCGGGCGCCGCGCGGCACGTCGAACGTCACTCCGCGCAGCACGTCCGAGTCGGCGTCGGCTTCTGTCGCGGCCTCCTCGGCGGCGCGCTCGAGATGCGCTTGCTCGAGCACTGCACGCGCCTCTTTCGCGGCGGCCTCCCGTGCCTGCACGACGTGCTCGGGGTAGCGGAAGCGCACGTCGCGGAACGCGATCGCCGGCGCTGCCGGGTCGACGGATGCCGTGGCATCCGGGCTGTCGCCCTGAGTCTCGGTCGGGAGGTCGAGGATCTCCTGGATGCGCCCGAGCGCTCCGAGCGCCTGGTTGACCGAGGTGATCGCCCCGATGGTCGACCCGAGGGGGGCGATGAGGAGGAACAGGAAGATGATGAAGGTCACGAGGCTCGCGATCTCGATCGCGCCGGATGCGACGCGCAGGCCGCCGACGCCGAGGACGACGAGAAGCGAGACCTGCAGCGCGATGCCCGCGACCGGGACGACGAGCGCCGACACGCGGGCGATCCGCACCCCGACGCCGTACGCGTCGGTTGCCAGCGCCGTCACCGCCGTGGTCTCGCGCTCGGTGGCGCCTGATGCGCGGACCGTGCGGATGGACCCCACGGCGCGCTCGACGGCCGATGCCAGCTCGCCGACCTTGGTCTGTTGCTCGGTGGAGGCGGTACGGATGCGGCGGCTGAGGAGCACGACCGTCACGAGCGACACTCCGAGGACCAGCACGATCAGCGCGAGAAGCACAGGATCGATGATCGCCATGGCCACCAGGGCGCCGACGAAGATGAGGGCGTTGCCCACGGCATCGGCGAGCCCCTGCGTGAGTACGGCGTAGAGGAGCGTCGTGTCGGTGCCGACGCGGGAGACGAGGTCGCCGGTGCGCCGTGCGTCGAACTCGCTGATCGGCAGGTGCAGGATCCGGGCGATGAGGCGGCGCCGGCTGGAGTAGACGACGGCCGTGCCGGTGCGCTGGAGGAGGTAGTGCTGGTAGCCCGAGATCACGGAGGACACCACGACGAGGCCCACGACCAGCCACACCAGGACACCCAGGTCGAGTCCGTTCTGCACCCGGGTGATCAGCTCCCCGACGACGACGGGTTGGGCGAGTGTCGCGATCGCGCCGAGGATGCTGAGGATCGCCACGACGACCAAAGTCGCGCGGTGCTCGAACAGGAACGGCAGGAGCTGCCGGAAGGTCGCGCGCGGGCCCTCGGGCTGGGGGCGACGCCCTCGGCGGGAGCGAGCGGGGGAGGGAGAGGACATGCGGGTTTCCTCGCTGTGATGGGTCACCTTCGACCGTACTTCTTGTGCACGGCCTGTTTCGTCACGCCGAGGGCTGCGGCGATGGCCTGCCAGGAGTAGCCCTGCAGGCGGGCACGGCGCACCTGTACCTCTTCGGCGCGCGCCAGCTCGCGGCGGACGGCGGCGAGTCGATGCAGCTCGGCGATCGGCTCGGGGTCGGGGATCGCCCCGATCGCCGTCCGGATATCATCGCCGCTCATGTCGCTGCCCCCTTCTGCGCTTCGCCGTTCGCGTTCGTCCGGCGTCGTCAACCGTAGTTGACATCGCGCGATTGTGTCAACCTCGGTTGACAGTCCCCCGCGAGACTCCACGCGCGCCACGAGACAGCATCCGTCGGCCGCTGTCTCGTGGCGCGGATGCCGTCTCGCGGATGACGGCTGTCAGAGGGAGCCGGTCGCGCCGACGCCGATGTCTTCGTCGTAGTCGACGTTCTTCGTCTCCGGCGACAGCAACAGGGCGATGAAGGTGAGCACGCCCATCGCGGAGAGGTACACCCCCACCAGCCACGGGTTCCCGTCGCCCAACTGCCAGAGCCACAGCGCGATGATCGGCGCGACGGCGGCGCCGAGGATCGACGACACGTTGTACGAGATGGCCGAGCCCGAGTACCGCACGTTGGTGGGGAAGAGCTCAGGCAGCACGGCGCCCATCGGGCCGAACGTCGCGCCCATGAGGACGAACCCGAACACCAGGAACGCCTGTGTCAGGGCGCCGGTGAACTTCGGATCGGCGTGCGGCAGCAGGAACACGGTGAAGGACAGACCGAACACGATGATGAGGCCGGTGACCCACAGGAGGAGCTTCCGCCGTCCGATCGAGTCGGCGAGAGGACCCGACAGCAGCGTGAAGACCCCGAAGAACACCACACCGACGATCTGCATGATGACGAAGTCGGTGAAGGCGAACCCCAGGCCGGGGTAGAACTGCGCCGCGAATGCTGTGGCGTCGTACGCCGGTCCGCCGCGGTCCGCTGCGGCCTGCGCCGCGGCCGCAGCGGTCTCGAGGTCGGCCGGCTTGGTGCCGTAGGAGAGGGTGAACTGCGTCATCAGGTAGAAGAGCACGTAGGTGGCGAGCATGATGAACGTGCCGAGGACGAGCTGCTTCGGGTACCGGCGGAAGACGGTGCCGATGGGGTACTTGCGGATGGCGCCCTTCTCCTCGGCCTTGACGAACGTCTGTGATTCGACCAGGCGCAGGCGCACCCACAGGCCCACGATCACCATCACGGCGGAGAAGAGGAAGGGCACGCGCCATCCCCACGCCAGGAAGTCCGCCGAGCGCTGAGCTGCGCCTTCGGGGTGGGGGAGCGCGAAATTGATCACGAGGAAGATGCCGTTGGCGATGATGAATCCGAGCGGCGCGCCCAGCTGCGGGAACGTGCCGTACCACGCGCGTTTGCCGGCGGGCGCGTTCTCGGTGGCGACCAGCGCGGCGCCCGACCACTCCCCGCCGAGGGCGAAGCCCTGCGCGAGGCGCATGAGGAGCAGCAGCAGCGCCGCCCACACCCCGATCTCGTTGAACGTGGGCAGGCATCCGATGAGGAAGGTCGCGATGCCCATCGTCAGCAGCGACGTGACCAGCGTCGCCTTGCGGCCGAACCGGTCGCCGAAATGACCGAAGACGACGGCGCCCAGCGGGCGGGCGATCATCGCCGCGCCGAAGACGCCGAACGACGCCAGGAGGGAGGTCGTGTCATTCCCGGTGGGGAAGAAGAGCGCCGGGAAGACCAGGACGGCGGCCGTGGCGTACGCGTAGAAGTCGTAGAACTCGATCGTCGTGCCGATGAGGCTGGCGGTGATGACGCGCGAGCGTGGGTTGGCAGGGGCGGTGACGGCGGGGGGAGGAGTCATGGTCGGGCGGCTTTTACCAGAGGACGGCGAGGGCGGCGTTCGTCAGGGTCAGGATCCCCACAAGCCAGAACAGGATCGGAGGCAGCGATCCCGTCCTGCGCTGCCGCGCCGATCCGATGCCGAGGAGGGCACCGATCACCAGGAGGATCACGAGCTTGATGGCGATCTTCACGTAGTTCAGCTCGTGATCGAGCCCCCACGGCGCGGCGAGGATCAGGCCGGCCACACCGGCGATCAGCAGGCCGTAGTCCATCACACGCGTGACGCGGATGCGGCGCGCGACGGCCTCTACGACCCACGCGCCGAAGAGCGTCGCGAATCCGACGAGGTGAATCAGAACGACGACGTGGCGCAGGATCTCCATGGCTCCACGCTAGAGGCGCCGCCGCCCACGCGCCAGGAAGGCGCGCCTTCCCCGCGGCCGCGCCGGGCGGAGTGGAGATCAGCCGCGCAGCTGGCGAAGGAGCAGGGCCGTGCGCAGCGCCGCATCCGCCGCCTCGGCGCCCTTGTCCTCTTTCGAACCCGGGAGACCGGCGCGGTCCAGACCCTGCTGCTCGTCGTCGAGGGTCAGCACGCCGAAGCCGACCGGTCGCCCCGTGTCGAGCGCGACGCGGGTGAGTCCGTCGGTGGCCGCGGCGGAGACGTACTCGAAGTGTGGCGTGCCCCCTCGGATGATGACGCCCAGCGCCACCACCGCATCGGCCCCCGCCTCCAGCGCCGCCTTGGCAGCGACGGCGAGCTCGAAGGCCCCGGGAACGCGCACGAGCTGCCAGGAGGCCCCGGATGCGTCGAGGGTGCGCCGGGCGCCGGCGATCAGGCCGTCGGTGATGGTGTCGTGCCACTGTCCGGCGACGACGACGACGCGCAGACCTGCCGCATCGACCGCCGACGCCTCGGGTGCGCCCTTGCCGCTCATCGTTCGCCCTCTTTCATCTCGGCCAGCGCATCGGCGAGGTCCTGCTCGGCGATGATGTGACCCATCCGGTCGCGCTTGGTCTGCAGATACTGGTGGTTGTTCGGGCCGATCCCCACGAGCAGCGGAACCTGCTCGACGATGTCGAGACCGAGTTCGCGCAGCTGCGTGACCTTGTCGGTGTTGTTCGTCAGGAGGCGCACGCGCGACACCCCGAGGTCGGCGAGGATCCCCGCGGCGGCGGCGTAGTCGCGCGCGTCGGCGGGGAGCCCCAGCGCCAGGTTCGCGTCGACGGTGTCGAGGCCCTGTTCCTGCAGGCTGTAGGCGCGGAGCTTGTTGATGAGCCCGATGCCGCGCCCCTCGTGCCCGCGCATGTAGATCACCACCCCGCCATCCTGCTCGATGGCATCGAGCGCGGCGTCGAGCTGAGGTCCGCATTCGCACTTGAGCGAGCCGAAGGCCTCACCGGTCAGGCACTCGGAGTGCACGCGCACCAGCGGCGCGTCACCGCTGAGCTCGCCCGACACGACGGCGAGGTGGTCGGTCCCGGTGACCCGGTCCTTGTAGGCGAGGAACCGGAACCCGCCGTGCGCCGTGGGAACGGATGCTTCGGCGCGAAGGCTCACGCGGCGGGTGGCGCGATCCGCGGCGGGAGCGACGGGGCGCGGGTCGACCTCGTCGAGGTAGCCGATGAGCTGTTCGATCGTGATGACGGGGATGTCGGTCTGCGCGCCGAGCTCGAGGAGCCCGGGGAGGCGCATCATGCTGCCGTCCTCCGCGACGACTTCGGCGATCGCCCCGACGGGCTGGAGTCCCGCGAGCTTCATGAGCTCCACGGCGGCCTCGGTGTGACCCCCGCGCTCGCGCACGCCGCCATCGACCGCTCGGAGGGGCAGCACGTGCCCCGGCCGGATGAGGCTGGCGGGGCCGGAGCCGGGGTTCGCCAGCACGTTGAGGGTGTGCGCACGGTCGGAGGCGCTGATGCCGGTGCTGATGCGGTCGGCGGCGTCGACGCTGACGGTGTACGCCGTCCCGCGCGCGTCTTCGTTCACCGCGACCATCGGCGGCAGATCCAGGCGATCCGCCCATTCGGCGGGCATGGGGGCGCAGAGGAAGCCGCTGGACCAGCGGACGGTCCAGGCGATCCACTCGGGGGTGGCGAGCTCGGCCGACAGGATGACGTCGCCCTCGTTCTCGCGGTCCTCGTCGTCGGCGACGATCACCGGGCGCCCCGCGCGCAGCGCGTCGAGGGCGACGGGGATGGGGGAAAGGCTCATTCGGAGCCTCCTTCTTCGGTGGGGGAGAGGGGAAAGGCCAGCAGGCGCCGTACGTGGCGGGCGAGGATGTCGGTCTCGAGGTTGACGCGGTCGCCGACGGCGGCGGCGCCGAGCGTCGTCGCCTCCAGGGTCTCGGGGATGAGGGAGACCTCGAGCCACGGCTCCGCCGCATCCGCGTCGCTCACCGCGCTGACGGTGAGCGAGATGCCGTCGATCGCGATCGACCCCTTGTCGACGACCAGCGGCGCCAGGCGCGCGGGGATGCCGATGCGGACGACTTGCCACCGGTCGCCCGGACGGATCTCGGCGATCGTGCCGGTGCCGTCGATGTGCCCCTGCACGATGTGGCCGCCGAGGCGTCCGTGGGCGGCCGTGGCTCGCTCGATGTTGACGGCTCGCCCCGGCTGCGCGTCGTCGAGTGTCGACAGATCGAGGGTCTGGCGCATGACGTCGGCGGTGAACCAGTCCTCACCCTGATCGACGACGGTGAGGCACACCCCGCTGACCGAGATCGAGTCGCCGTGGCCGGCATCCGTGACCGCCAGGGGAGCGCGCACCGTCACGCGGACGCCGTCACCCGACGGTTCGACGGCGGTGAGCGAACCCTGCTCCTCGATGATTCCGGTGAACATCAGTGGTCTCCATTCCGGGGGGAGGCGACGACGAGGAGGTCGTCGCCGAGGGTGTCGAGGGATGTCACGCTCAGGCGCCGCGCCGAGGCGATGGTGCCGACGCCGATGTCGCCGAGCGCCAGGCGGCGGCCACCCAGGAGCACGGGGGCCACGTACACGAGCAGCTCGTCGGTCAACCCCGCCGCCAGGAACGCGCTGGCCAGGGTCGGGCCGCCCTCCACGAAGACACGGTGGGCGCCGGCGGCGCGAAGCTCCGCCAGGATCGCGGCGAGGTCGTGGGTCGGGAAGATCGACAGCGGACGCGGGTGGCGCCGCACCGCCGCGTCGGCCGGGACGGCGGAGCGGCCGATGACCACTGGGGCCGGCTGGCTCTCGTACAGCGAGCCGTCGTCGTACCGCGCGGTCAGCGACGGGTCGTCCCCGAGGAGCGTTCCCGTGCCGACGGCGATGGCGTCGGCCTCGGCGCGGCGGCGGTGCACGTCGGCGCGGGCGGCGGGGCCGGTGATCCACTGGCTGGTGCCGTCGTCCGCGGCCGCGCGGCCGTCGAGGCTCTGGGCCCACTTGACGGTGACGAAGGGCCTTCCGAGCTGCTGCACCGTGAGCCAGCTGTCGAGGAGATCGTGCGCCTCGTCGGCGAGCACGCCGGCTTCGACCGCAGCACCGCCGGCACGGAGTCGCTCCGCGCCGCCGGAGGCGACGGCGGTGGGGTCGTCGAGCGCGTAGACGACGCGGCTGACGCCCGCCTCCAGGAGCGCGACGGCGCACGGGCCGGTGCGGCCGGTGTGGTTGCAGGGCTCGAGGGTCACCACCGCGGTGGCGCCGCGCGCAGCATCCGGTGCCAGCCTCGACAGCGCGTCGACCTCGGCGTGCGCGGTGCCCGCGCCCCGGTGCCAGCCCTCGGCGAGCACGTCTCCGGTCGGCGAGAGGATGAGGGCGCCGACCTGCGGGTTCACCCCGCGCGGGCCGCGCCGGGCCAGCTCGAGCGCACGACGCATCGCGTCGCGCTCTGCCGCATCCGCCATGTCGAACCTCCGGTCGGGTCCGGGGTCGTCTCGGCAGGACGGCGCCAGGCGCCGTCCGTGCTGCCTCCCATCCGGACTACACGACGGCGGACCGTCGCATCACCGTCGGTTCCGGAATTCCACCGGATCGATCCGGGCCCGACAGGTCGGGCTCAGACTCGCGGACTCTCACCGCCGGTTCGGATTCTCACCGACCCCGGAGCACGTTGATGTGATCGATACTAGCCAACGCGCCGGCGCGCGATTCATTCCCGGACATCGTGCGTCACTTCAGCAGGCGCGAGAGCCGGCGATCGGCGAGGATCTTGCCGCCCGTCTGGCAGGTGGGGCAGTACTCCAGGGAGTTGTCGGCGAAGAAGACGCTGCGGACGGTGTCGCCGCACACGGGGCAGGTCTCCCCGCGCCGGCCGTGCACGCGCATCCCGCGGCGCTTGGCGTCCTTCAGGTCGGCGGGCGGCTTGCCGGATGCCTCGGCGAGGGCTTCGGCGAGCGTCTCGGTCAGGGCGGCGTACAGGCGGTCGATGTCGGCGTCGTCGAGCGTGGAGGCCAGGGCGTACGGCGACATCTTCGCGGCGTGGAGGATCTCGTCGGAGTACGCGTTCCCCACCCCGGCGAGGATCGACTGATCGCGCAGCACACCCTTGATCTGCGTGCGGCGCCCCGCGAGGAGCCCGGCGAGCGTGTCGCGGGAGAAGTCGGCATCGAGCGGGTCGGGTCCGAGGCGCGCGATCCCCGGCACCTCGGACGGATCGCGCACGACGTACACGGCGAGCGACTTCTTCGTCCCCGCCTCGGTGAGGTCGAACCCCGCGCCGTCGTCGAAGACGACGCGCAAGGCGATGGGAGTCTTGCCCGGCTTCAGCACCGTCGCCGGCACGGCGTCGTACCACCGCAGCCATCCGGCCTTTGCGAGATGGAAGACGAGGTGGGTTCCGCCGTCCGTGGCCAGATCGAGGAACTTCCCCGCGCGCTGCACGTCGGTGACGGTGACGCCCTGGAGGGCGGTGATGGGCGGGTCGTAGGTCTTCAGCGCCGCGATCGCGGTGACGGTGGCGCGAGTGATGGCGTGGCCGACGACACGGCCGCGCAGGAAGTCGACGAGCCCCTGCACCTCGGGCATCTCGGGCATGCCAGCATCCTGCCACGGATACCGGATGTCAGGCCTCGAGCACGCTCCACGCCTGCGGCGTCCGATCGTCGCTCGCCAGCAATCCTGCGACCCAGGCGTCGTCACGACCGAACGAGTTCGACAGCGCCTGGCGGAGCGTCCCCTCGTACCGGAAGCCGACGGCGCGCGCGACCCGGGCGGAGGAACGGTTCCCCACCACCGCGCGCCATTCGATGCGTGCCGCACCCAGCCCGCCCGGCCAGAAGCCCCAGTCGATGACGGCCCGCGCGGACTCGGTGAGCAGTCCCCGGCCCCGGTGCGGTCGCGCCATCCAGTACCCGATCTCGGGGGATCCGCCCGACAGGCGGTGCAGGCCGATCATCCCGGTGACCTCGTCGTCGCTGCGGATGACCCACGTGGCCTCGACGTCGTCGGCCCACCGCTGGCCCGACTGCACGACGAACTGCGCGGCGTGCTCGCGGAGGTAGGGGGACGGCACCGTGGTGAAGCGCTGGATGTCGGCGTCCTGACAGGCCACGAAGATCGCCTCGGCGTCGGCCTCGGTGGGTGTGCTCAGCAGCGCGCGCGGCGTCCGCAGCTCCACCGGCTCCATTCCGCCACCTTACTGGCGCGGAACGAGGCGCCGAGACAGGGGTCCGGCCGCAACCCGGGCCGGCACACCTCCGCCCCGATGCACGAACTCAGGCTCGCGGGACGTTCCGTCCCTGCGGCCCCGCGAAGAACCGCGGCCGCCCTCATCCGGGTCGGCGCGCATTGCCTGAGTTCGTGCATCCGACTCTTCCTCCCCAGGCCTTCATCTCTGCTCTTCGTCCACATCTGCGGCGAGCAGTGACGCCGCCGCTGCTCGCCGGCGTCACCCTGGGCGGCATGTTCGTTGAATTCCTTCACCGCGCGGAGCTCGTCCTCGACGGAATGAGCCGGAGCGACATCGCTGCGGCCGTGCACTCGGGGGCGCTCGTTCGGGCACGGCGCGATCACTACCTCCCCGGCGACACGGACGACCGACTGGTGCGGGCCGTCCGTGTCGGCGGTCGGCTCACGTGCCTCTCGGTGCTACAGCTGCTCGGCGTCTTCGTTCAGGTCAGCAGCCATCTCCACGTGCACATGGTGCGGACTGCGAGCCGGATGCGTTCTCCGCACGATCGCCGGCAGCGGCTCGAAGATCGGTCCGTGCGCGGGGTGCGCCTCCATTGGTCGCCCTTGCACGACCCTCCGGGGCACAGCGCGACCGTCTCCGTCATCGATGCTCTCGTACACAGCGTGCTGTGTCAGGCGCCTCGAGCCGCGATCGCGTCGCTTGACAGCGCGCTGTATCGAGCCGTGATTTCCCTCGCAGACCTGGGTGAGGTGTTTGCGCGGCTGCCCGCGCGATTCGCGGTGTTGCGCCCGCTTGTGGACGGCCGGGCCGAGTCAGGACCCGAGACGCTGATGCGCCTCATGCTGCGCGCTCTCGGCTGCTCCGTCGCGGTTCAAGTGCAGATCGAGGGCGTCGGCCGCGTGGATCTGGTCGTCGACGGCTGGCTTGTGATCGAGTGCGACAGCAAGGAGTTCCACGCCGGCTGGCAGGCCCAGGCGAAGGATCGCGAGCGCGACCTCCGGCTCGCAGCGCGCGGATTCACCTGCATCCGACCGACGGCCGCGATGATCATGAACGATCCGGAGTTCGTTCTCGACGCCGTGCGGGGTCTTCTCGCAACCAGGCCCGACCGCGCACCCGAGTGAGGCGCCGCGCCTCCGAGCCCAGGCCCTACGGCCCCTCCCGCTGCACGAACTCAGGCTCCGCTTGCTCGGCCGCGCACTGCGTCCTCGGAATTCCGCGCGCGAGAGACCGCGCGATGCTGCCCGCTGCCTGAGTACGTGCAACGGGGCGGCCGCCAGTACGCGCGGCGGGCGTCAGGAGCGGCGCAGCAGGCCGACGCCGTCGTACACGTCGGAGAGCGTGCGGTCGGCGACGGATGCGGCGCGGCCGGCGTTCACCGCGAGCACACGGTCGAGCTCGGCGGGGTCGTCGAGCATGGCCAGCGCGCGCTCGCGCACCGGACCGAACTCGCTCACGACGACCTCGGCGAGCCCCTTCTTGAAGTCGCCGTAGCCGCGGCCGGCGTACTCGTCCTCGATCTCGGCGATCGCCCGGCCGCTGAGGGCGGCGTAGATCACGAGCAGGTTCGAGACGCCGGGCTTCGTCTCGCGGTCGAAGCGCACGGCGCCCTCGCTGTCGGTGACGGCCCGCATGATCTTCTTCGCGGTCACCGACGGCTCGTCCAGCAGCCAGAGGACGCCGGCATCCGACTCCGCCGACTTCGACATCTTCGCCGTGGGATTCTGGAGGTCGTAGATGCGCGCGGTGTCGCCCTGGATGACCGGCTTCGGCACGGTGAAGGTGTGGCCGTAGCGCGCGTTGAACCGCTCGGCGAGGTCGCGGGTCAGCTCGATGTGCTGCTTCTGGTCGTCGCCGACGGGTACGACGTCGGTCTGGTACAGCAGGATGTCGGCGGCCATGAGCACGGGGTAGGTGAAGAGGCCCACGTTCGTCGCATCGGTGCCGTAGCGGGCGGACTTGTCCTTGAACTGCGTCATCCGCCCGGCCTCGCCGAAGCCGGTGATGGTCGAGAGGATCCACGCCAGCTCCGCGTGCGCAGGCACGTGCGACTGCACGTACAGCGTCGAGCGCGACGGCTCGATGCCCGCGGCGATGTACTGCGCGGCGGTGCGGCGGGTCTTCTCGCGCAGCTCCGACGGATCGTTGGGCTGGGTCAGCGCGTGCAGGTCGACCACCGAGAAGAACGCGTCGTACGACTCCTGCAGCTCCCGCCACTGCATGAGGGCCCCGATGTAGTTGCCGATCTGGAGCGAGTCGGCGGAGGGCTGCATGCCGGAGTACAGGCGAGGCTTGGTCACTCGCCTATTTTAGGGGCGCACGAATGCTGCTTCGCCCGGCGGATGCGGCTCCCGCCGTCGCCCGGCTCGCGGGCCCCTCGCCGCTCACCCGTCGCCTCTTCGCCGCCGTCGTGGCATCGTGCACCACGACGAGGCGACGACGGGTTCAGGAGAACGGGGCGACGGCGACGGGGGCGGCGGCACCGACGAACGCGACGATCTGGTGCCCCCCGGGGTTCGTCGGGAGAGGGATCTCCTCCCAGTTGTTCGTCACCCACACGTTGCCCGACGGGTCCACCGCCACGCCGGTGCTGCGCGTGAATCCGTCGAAGAAGTAGCCCTGGTCGTCGGGAGAGATCGGCTCACCCGTGGTGAGGCCGCGCGGGCACGTCGCCGCGTCGGCGCCGCAGAATGCGGAGAGGCGCTGACCCTCGAAGTTCGCGACCCACACGTTGCCGTCGCCGTCGGTGGCGATCCCCCACGGGAGCGTCACGCCGCCGCCGGTGAAGGGGCCGGTGACCTCCGACCCGTCGGGCGAGAGGAGCGCCACCGACGGGGTGCCGCGACCCTCCTCGGTCCGCTCGGGGCAGGGGAGCGTGATCCCCCCGGAATTGGCGACCCACACGTTGCCGTCGGCGTCGGATGCCACGCCCATCGGCCGGTCGAACCATCCGCTGAGAGGGGAGCCCGCCCGCGGCGTGCCATCCGGGTCGACCACGGCCACGGCGCTGTTGACGGTGCCCGTGATGAACAGCGCCTGGCCGTTGTCCACGACGTCGAACGGCTGCTGGAGACCGAACCCCCCGAGGTTCTCCGCCTCATCGGGATCGCCGCCCCGGTAGACGGCGACGGTGTCGTTGCCGCAGTTCGCGATCCACACGTCGCCGTCGCCGGTCACTTCGATCCCCTGCGGCCAGCTGAGGCCACCCTGCGTGTAGCCGGTGTCGGGAGACAGAGCCTCGCCGTCGGGGGTGAACAGCGACATGCTGTCGTGCGGTGGCTGCTCGTCCTCGGGGCATCCCGGCGCCGGAGCGGCGAAGCCGAAGTTGCTGAGCCACACATCGCCCCCCGGCGCGAAGTCGATGCCGTACCCCGAGCCGCTGAGGCCGCCGCCGGCGTACGTCGCGAGCAGCTCGCCGTTCGCCGCGAACTCGAAGACCTCGTCGCTGCCGCACACCGGCGCCTTCGGATCGGCGTCGAACTCGTAGTTGTTGTTGACCCACACATGACCCTCGGGGTCGATCGCGAAGTTCCCGGGGCCGGCGAGAAGCCCGCCGCCACCGTCGAAGCGCAGCGGCAGCGTCCACGCTGCGGGGGCGTCGGAGAGGCCGGGACGGTCGGAGGCGTCGGTGATGGCCAGGTCGAACAGCTCGTCGGCGGATGCGGAGGGGTCGCGGGCGATCGCGGCGAACTGCGCGGCCGCCGACACCGCGTCGTCGGCGATCGCCTCGTCCAGTCGCTGGCACACCAGGTCGTCGGTCAGGCAGGCGCCGAGGATGTTCGCCAGGGACGTGAAGGCCGCGAGCGTCGACGTCTCGGAGCCGTTCGGGGACGACGTCAGCGTCGCCCCGTAGCCGCCGCCGGCCGGATCGGCGAGATTGGCCGCCATCGCGGCGGCGTTGGGCAGCCCCGGCTCGGGTCCGGAGGGCAGGGCATCGCCGAAGAACTGCGCCAGGCCGTATCCGGCAGCGACGGTCGTGCGCTCGTTGAGGGTCACTGTGCCCTCGGGCGCGGCCGCGACGGTGACGGCCGCGAGCAGGGGACGGAGACCGCCCGCGGGCGTCGCCTCGACCAGCACCACCCCCTCGGCATCCGACTCTGACACGTCGAGGCGGAAGCCGCCGTCGGCCCCGGAGGTCGCCGAGGCGATCCGCTCCGCGTCGCCGTCGCCGATCCGCCAGGCCGTCACGGCCCAGCCTCCCGCGTCGACGCCGTCGACGACGGGGGCGACAGATCCGTGCCAGCCGGGTCCCTCGTCCGAGGCGAGCGGCATGCACCCCGTCGTCACGAGGACGGCGGCGGCCAGCACCGCCGTCCACACCGGTCGAGCCCCCGCGCGTGCGCGCCGATCCGTGGAGTGCCCCTGCCCCGTCACACGGCCGACTCTATCGGCGCGGGTATCCCGGGCGCGACGCGCGATGCGGCGCCGCGAGCCCGCGCGCCGAGCGACGTTCGCGCCGCCCGGACTCGAGGGTTCACCCACGGGCCGGGGAAGCGGCGCGAGGGTCAGCGGCCGAGCGTGTAGTCCGCGACCACCGGAGCGTGGTCGCTCCAGCGGGTGTCCCACGACGGAGCGCGGACGACGCGATAGTCGGCCACCCGCTCGGCCAGAGCCGGGGTGGCGAGGTGGTAGTCGATGCGCCACCCGGTGTCGGTGTCGAAGGCGCGACCGCGCATCGACCACCAGGTGTACGGCCCATCGACCTCGCCGGCATGCCGACGCCCGATGTCCACCCATCCGAGCCCGGCGCCGACGCTGCCGTCGACGCCCGTCACCTCGGCGCCCGCCTCCCCGAGGAAGCGGTCGAAGTACGCGCGCTCTCGCGGCAGGAATCCGGCCTTCTTGCGATTGCCCTTCCAGTTGCGGATGTCGAACTCGCGATGCCCCACGTTGAGGTCGCCCATCACCAGCGCCAGCGGGTGCTCGGCCTGCAGCTCGGGCAGGCGCCGCTCCATCGCATCCAGGAACGCCCACTTGGCGTCCTGACGCGGTGTGTCGGCTTCTCCGGTGTGGACGTAGGCGCTCACGATCGCGATGCTCTCGCCGTCGATGTCGAAGTCGGCCTCGATCCACCGGCCCGCCGAGTCCAGCGGCTCGGGGCCGAGCACGGTGCTCATCCTCACGTGCGGCAGGCGGCTGGCGATCGCGACGCCGGCGCGGCCCTTCGCGAGGGCCTCATCGTTGACGACCTCCCATCCGGGGAGGGCGGCGCGCAACTCGTCGGCGCTCGCGCGCACCTCCTGGATCGCGAGGATGTCGGCGTCGGCCTCCTCGAGCCAGGCGGTCATCCCCTTGCGGGTGGCGGCGCGGATGCCGTTGACGTTGATGGACACGATGCGAACTCGACGGGGCACCGTTCGAGCCTAGCCAGCACCGCCGACACGCCGCTCAGTCCCACGGCAGCGACGGCCGCGTGACGGCCGCCTCGGCCGCCTCCGCCTCGGCCACGGCGCGCTCGGCTTCGGCGACGCGGCGCCGGGCCGACCGACGGCGGTACCACGGGGCGTCTGCGGCGTCGTGCCGTGCTTCGCGCAGTCTCACCCGCGACGCGATAAGCAGGGCGGTTCGTTCCGCGGCCTCGGCGTCGGCCTCGGTCTCGAGGTTCTCGTCGCGATCGGCCGCCGAGACGGCGATCCATGCGGCGGCCACGAGGATGACGATGCCGTTGAGGCGGAACCACAGCAGGAACCCGATGAAGATCGCGAAGGTCGCGAGCAGCGGATTGGACGGTGTGTACACGAAGAGGAAGCCGGCACCGATCTGCAGCACCACCATGGCGCCGGCGCCCAGGAGCGCGCCGGGCCAGATCCGGCGCCACCCGAGGGAGGCGCCGGTGAGGAAGCGGAACAGTCCGCCGAGGGCCAGCGTGTTCAATCCGAACGCGACCAGGAGCGAGCCGGCGCGGGTGAGGATGTCGGCCCAGCGCGTGTCGGTGGTGCTCAGACCGAGCACCGAGAAGAGCAGGTCGACGGCGCCGGTGACGATCGAGCCGAGCGCCGCGCCGACGAGCAGCGCCAGTCCGAAAAGGGCGGCGGCGAGGAGGTCCCGCGCCTTCAGCACGACGTAGTTGCGGCGGTCGAAGGGGAGCCCGAACGTGTCCCGGACAGCTCGGCGGGCGTACGTGACGAACCCGATCGCGGTCCAGATGACCACGACGGCCGCGATGAGCCCCGTGATCGTCAGCAAACCGCTGCTCCCGGATGCCACGGCCTGCACCTGCTCGGGTTTGACCAGGCCGGTGTCGCTGATGAGGTCGGGGATGTAGTGGTTGACGAGCTCGATGAGCGCCGTCACGGCGGTCTGGCTGCCTCCCAGCCACACACCGACGGTCGCGAACGTGAGGTAGATGACGCCGAAGATCGCGAAGAGCGACTGATAGGAGATCCCCGCGGCCAGGAGGAATCCGTTGTGCTGCAGGAAGTGCCGCCACACGCGGATGGGGAACCACGCGAGCGTCCGGCGGGTGAGCTCTGTCGCGCGCTCGATCGGCTGGTCCAGGCGCCGCCGGAGCGTCCCCGGAAGCGGCGCAGGCGTCGACTGCGCGTCGGGGCGATCGGTCACGCGACCAGACTAGCGAGCGGCCGCGTGAGCCGTGCGGGGACGGAAGGCTCGCGCGACCGACAGCACGGCGGCCACCAGCGCGGCCGGGATGAGGAAGGCGATCCCGAGCCCCGGGCCGTCAGCGAGGAGGCCGACGGCGACGGCGCCGATCACCGCGCCGACGTAGTTGAAGACGTTGACGCGTGCGATCACCTGGTCGCTGCGAGCGGGGGCGAGGTCGCCTGCCGCGCCGAATGCCACCGGCACCAGTGCGCCGGTGGCGACACCCGCCAGCGCGAAGCCCGCGATCGCGGCAGCGGCCCAGGGGAGCGCGGCCACCCCGACGCATCCCACGACGGCGATCACCACCGCTGCGACGACCACCGTCCGCGGACCCGTCACCCGCAGGAGACGATCGGTGGCGAGGCGGGTGGCGAGCACGGCCACCTGGTAGGCGCCGTAGCCGAGCGGGGCGACCCACGCGGCGACGGCGAGCGTGTCGTGGAGGTACACGGTGCTCCACGTGCTCACGGCGGAGTCGAGAACGAAGACCGCCAGGATGACGAAGCCGAACGTCCAGATCCCTCGGGTGGGGAGGCGCTCACCGGACCGGCCCTCGTCGGCGAGGGCGGGGGCGTCGGGCGCGAAGAGGCGGGCGCCCAGAACCGCGACGGTCGCCGCCCACACCGCGGCCAGCCCCAGCGCCGCACCCGCGGCGACCGCAAGCGGCAGCAGGGCGGTGGCGCCGGCGACGAGGAGGGCACCGACGATGGCGGCGGCGGTGTAGCCGGCGAAGAAGCCGCCGAGGAGGGGGGAGCCGTGCGCGCGCTGCAGCATCACGCCCTGCATCGCGGATGCGGCGTCTACGGCGCCGAGCCCGATCCCGTACAGCGCGAACGCGGCGAGGAAGACCACCGGCGGCAGGGGGACGGCGATGAGGGGGAGCGCGAGGGCCTGACAGGCCAGCCCGACGACCAGTGCCGCGCGGCTTCCGGCGCGCACGGCCACCGCATTGGCGAGGAACGATCCGCCGGCTGCGGCGACGCACACCCCGAGGACGATGAGCGAGACGATCGTGTCGTCGATGTGCTGGCGCTCCTTGAGCGCGGGCAGCGATGTCACCACCACGGCGTAGCCGAGCCCCTGCGCGGCGTACGCCGCGGTCACCGCAGCCCGTGCGCGTCGCCGCATCCGCCCTCCTCGGGGGAAGGCTAGCGCGTTCCGGGCGGAGCGGACCGGTGCCGACGCTGCAACGGCGCGTCAGCGCTTGCCGGAGAGGACCGCCTGCTTCACCTCGGCGATGGCCTTGGTCACCTCGATGCCGCGGGGGCACGCCTCGGTGCAGTTGAAGGTCGTGCGGCACCGCCACACGCCCTCCTTGTCGTTGAGGATGTCCAGCCGCACGTCGGCGGCGTCGTCGCGCGAGTCGAAGATGAAGCGGTGCGCGTTGACGATCGCGGCGGGACCGAAGTACTGCCCGTCGGTCCAGAAGATCGGGCACGACGACGTGCACGCGGCGCACAGGATGCACTTGGTGGTGTCATCGAAGACCTCCCGGTCCACGATCGACTGCACGCGCTCCTTGCCCGCCTCGGGCTTGGAGCTGGCGATGAGGAACGGCTGCACCTCGCGGTACGACGCGAAGAAGGGCTCCATGTCGACGATGAGGTCCTTCTCCAGCGGCAGGCCCTTGATCGCCTCGACGTAGATCGGCTGCGAGATGTCGAGATCCTTGATCAGGGTCTTGCACGCCAGGCGGTTGCGCCCGTTGATGCGCATCGCGTCGGAGCCGCAGATGCCGTGCGCGCAGGAGCGGCGGAACGACAGCGACCCGTCGACCTCCCACTTGATCTTGTGCAGCGCGTCGAGCACGCGGTCGGTGGGGTACAGCTCCACGTCGTAGTCCACCCAGCGCGGCTCCTCGTCGACCTCGGGGTCGAACCGGCGGATGTTGAACGTGACGATGAACGACTGGATGCCGGTCTCCGCCGGGGACTGCTCGATGTCGGCGGGGGCGTCCGTGGTCTCCAAGACGGTCGAGGTCATCTCAGTACTTCCTCTCCATCGGCTGGTAGCGCGTGATCACGACGGGTTTCCAGTCGAGCTCGATGTGGTCGGCCGGATGCGACGAGTGGGGGTCTCCCGTCAGGTAGGCCATCGTGTGCTGCATGTAGTTCTCGTCGTCGCGCTTGGGGTAGTCGTCGCGCATGTGGCCGCCGCGGCTCTCCTTGCGGTTCTGGGCGGCGTACACCACGACCTCGGCGAGGTCGAGGAGGAAGCCGAGCTCGACGGCTTCGAGCAGGTCGGTGTTGTAGCGCTTGCCCTTGTCGTCGACGTGCACGTTGAGGTACCGCTCGCGGAGGTCGGCGATGACGTCCAGGACGTGGGCGAGGGACTCCTCGGTGCGGAACACCTGGGCGCCGCGGTCCATCTCGTCCTGCAGCGTCTTGCGCAGGACCGCGATGCGCTCGGTCCCCGGGTTGGCCCGCAGGCGCTCGAACATCTCACGGATCTCGCGGGTGGGGTCTTCGGGCAGGGCCACGAAATCGGCGGTCTGCACGTACTTCACGGCGTTGCGGCCGGCGCGCTTGCCGAACACGTTGATGTCCAGGAGCGAGTTGGTGCCGAGGCGGTTCGAGCCGTGCACCGACACGCAGGCGCACTCGCCGGCGGCGTAGAGACCGGGGACGACAGTGGTGTTGTTGCTCAGCACCTCGGCGTCGTTGTTGGTGGGGATGCCGCCCATGGCGTAGTGCGCGGTGGGCATCACGGGCACGGGCTCCACGACCGGGTCGACGCCGAGGTACGTGCGGGCGAACTCCGTGATGTCGGGGAGCTTCGTCTCCAGCACCTCGGCGCCCAGGTGCGTGCAGTCCAGCAGCACGTAGTCGCGGTGCGGACCCGCGCCTCGGCCTTCGGCCACCTCCTGCACCATGCAGCGGGCGACGATGTCACGCGGGGCGAGGTCCTTGATCGTGGGGGCGTAGCGCTCCATGAAGCGCTCGCCGCTGGCGTTGCGGAGGATGGCGCCCTCGCCGCGGGCGCCCTCGGTGAGGAGTATCCCGAGCCCGGCGAGGCCGGTCGGGTGGAACTGGAAGAACTCCATGTCCTCCAGCGGCAGGCCCTTGCGCCACACGATGCCGACGCCGTCACCGGTGAGGGTGTGGGCGTTGGAGGTGGTCTTGAAGATCTTTCCGAACCCGCCGGTGGCGAAGATGACGGCCTTGGACTGGAAGACGTGCAGGTCGCCGGTGGCCAGCTCGTACGCCACCACGCCGGCGACCTGGGTGTTGCCTGCGTCATCCTTCACCGTGATGAGGTCGAGCACGTAGAACTCGTTGAAGAAGTTGATGCCCAGCTTCACGCAGTTCTGGAACAGCGTCTGCAGGATCATGTGGCCGGTGCGGTCGGCGGCATAGCAGGCGCGGCGCACGGGGGTCTTGCCGTGGTCGGCGGTGTGGCCGCCGAAGCGGCGCTGGTCGATCTTGCCCTCCGGCGTGCGGTTGAAGGGCAGGCCCATATTCTCGAGATCGATGACCGCGTCGATGGCCTCCTTCGCGAGGATCTCCGCCGCATCCTGATCGACGAGGTAGTCCCCGCCCTTGACGGTGTCGAACGTGTGCCACTCCCAGGAGTCCTCTTCGACGTTGGCGAGGGCTGCGGCCATGCCGCCCTGCGCCGCGCCGGTGTGGGAGCGGGTCGGGTAGAGCTTGGAGATCACGGCGGTCTTCGCGCCAGGCCCCGCCTCGATCGCCGCGCGCATGCCGGCGCCGCCGGCGCCGACGATCACGATGTCGAACTGGTGGTAGTGCACGCCGTCGCGGACGACGGAATCTGCGCTGGTCGAAGTGCTCACGAAATCGATGCCTCTACTTGTTGGTCGTGACGGTCAGGCGCCCTGGCACAGGCCCCACAGGGAGCTGGACTCGGTGACGCCGATGCACGGGTCGAAGGTGAAGACGACGAGGGTGCCGAGCACGATGAGGAAGCCGGCGGCCAGCCACAGCGCCCACACCAGGACGCGGCGCGCGGTGCGGTGGGCGACGTAGTCGTTCACGATCGTGCGCATGCCGTTGGCGCCGTGGATGAGGGCGAGCCACAGCATCGCGACGTCCCACCACTGCCAGAACGGGTCGGCGAGCTTGCCGGCGACGAACGCGAAGTCGACCTGGTGGATGCCCTCGCCCTGCAGGAGATTGACGAAGAGGTGTCCGAAGATGAGCACGATCAGCACCACGCCCGAGGCGCGCATGTAGATCCAGCCCCACTTCTCCAGGTTCGAACCCCGGTTGCGCGTGCGGGGAGCGGGGATCGTCGCGGCAGCCTGCGCGGTCATCAGTGACCCCCCACCGACGAGAAGACGTTGATCAGATGACGCGGGGTGAAGCCGAGCATCGTCACCACCCACAGGCCGAGGACCCCCCACCACAGCTGGCGCTGGTGGCGCGTGGCCCACGACCACATGTCGACGGCGATGATCCGCAGCCCGTTGAAGGCGTGGTACGCGATCGCGCCGACGAGGGCGACCTCGCCCAGGCCCATGATCGGGTTCTTGTAGGTGCCGATGACGGCGTTGTACGCCTCGGGGGAGACGCGGATGAGCGCCGTGTCCAGGATGTGCACGAGGAGGAAGAAGAAGATCGCCACGCCGGTGATGCGGTGAAGGACCCATGACCACATGCCCTCGCGGCCGCGGTAGAGCGTGCCTCGGGGCACTCTCGAAGTGGTCTGAGCCACGGTCGGTGTGACGCGCGCTGGTGCAGACACGATCGTCCTCCCTGATCGAACACGGTGTGCGGGGCGATCCGTTGCCCCGTGGAGCGCAGGGCTCCGGGCGTCACAAGGGCGCTGCACCATGCTACGTCGAGGGTCGGAATTCCGGGGATTAGGCCCGCCTAACTGTCTCGACATCGAGATATCCGGATGCGGCGGAGTCGGCCCGTTAGCCTTGTCGGCATGTCCGAGCCGATTGCCGACTTCTACGCTGTCATCCCCGCCGGGGGGATCGGGAGCCGGTTGTGGCCGCTCTCCCGCGCCGAGGCCCCGAAATTCCTGCACGACCTCACCGGATCCGGGCAGACCCTGCTGCGCGACACGTGGAACCGGCTGGAGCCCCTCGCCGGTCGCGATCGGATCTCGGTGGTGACAGGGCGAGCGCATCGCGCTGCCGTGGAGAAGGAGCTGCCGGGCGTCGCCGATCACAACGTGTTCCTCGAGTCGGAGCCGCGCGACTCCTCGGCGGCCATCGGCTTGGCCGCGGCCATCCTCCACCGCCGCGACCCCGACGTGATCATCGGCTCCTTCGCCGCCGATCACGTCATCCGCGGCACCCGTACGTTCGAGTTCGCCGTGCAGCAGGCGGTCGCCGTGGCCCGTGCGGGGTACATCTGCACGATCGGCATCCAGCCGACCGAGCCGTCCGTGGGGTTCGGCTACATCCGCAAGGACGGCGAGCTCGACGTCGACGGTGCCCCTGAGGCGGCGATGGTGGAGCGCTTCGTGGAGAAGCCCGACCTCGACACCGCGCGCCAGTACTACGCCGACCGTGCCTACCTGTGGAACGCCGGCATGTTCATCAGCCGCGCCGACGTGCTGCTGGCGGAGCTCGCCGCCAACGAGCCGGAGCTGCACGCGGGCCTGGTCGAGCTGGCAGAGGCGTGGGACGACCGCGAGCGGCGGGGTCCTGCCGTCGACCGCATCTGGCCGCGGCTGAAGAAGATCGCCATCGACTACTCCGTCGCCGAGCCCGCCGCCGACAAGGGCAAGCTGGCCGTCATCCCGGGCCACTTCGACTGGGACGACGTGGGCGATTTCGCCAGTCTCGCCAAGCTCAATTCCCACGGCGGCAAGAACGAGCTCGCGATCCTCGGCAGCCGCGCGCGCGTGCTCGCCGACGCCTCCAGCGGGATCGTCGTCTCCCAGACCAAGCGCGTGATCAGCGTCATCGGTGTGCAGGACATCGTCGTGGTCGACACCGAGGACGCGCTCCTGGTCACCACGAGCGAGCACGCCCAGCGGGTGAAGGGCGTCGTCGACGCCCTCAAGCTCACCGGGCACGGAGACGTCCTCTAGGACGCCGTGTCGCCGCCGCCGGCATCGCGTGTCATCCTCTATTGCGGCTTTGTAACCATTGCCCGAATGCTCCGCATCCGCGTCGCAAGTGTCTCGTCACAGTAGGTAACGTGACTGCATCCATCCCCCGTTCGTGGGGAACACCCGTCTTGGAGGACTACGTGAAGCTGACAAAGAAGGCCGCCTTCAGCGGTCTGGCGATGGTCGGAGCGGCCGCACTGCTGGCCGGCTGCGGATCCGCGCCGCAGGACAACGGCTCCGGCGGCGAGGACGCTGCCGGCGACTTCCTTCCCTGCCTCATCTCGGACGAGGGCGGCTGGAACGACAAGTCGTTCAACGAGTCGGCGAAGATCGGCATGGACCGTGCCGCCGAGGAGCTGGGCGTCGAGCCCATCGAGGTGGAGTCGACCTCCGCCAACGACTACGCGCCGAACCTGGAGACGCTCGTCTCCGAGGGCTGCACATTCATCGTCTCCGTCGGGTTCAAGCTGTCGGCCGACACCATCGAGTCCGCCAACGCCAACCCCGACATCAACTACGCGATCATCGACGACTGGGCCGACAACACCGGCGCCGAGGACGATGAGGGCAACCCGATCGGCGACGGCGTGACCGACGCCCCGAACATCAAGCCCCTCATGTTCGACACCGTCCAGGCCGCCTACCTCGGTGGATACGCCGCGGCCGGCTGGTCGGCGCAGTCCGGTGTCAACAAGGTCGGCACCGTCGGCGGCATCCCGATCCCGCCCGTGAAGATCTTCATGGACGGCTTCGTCGAGGGCGTGGACAAGTACAACGAGGACAAGGGTGCGACAGTCGCGACCTTCGGGTGGGACGTCGAGGCTCAGGACGGCTCGTTCACCGGTGGATTCGCCGCGAACGACACCGCGAAGCAGGCCATGCAGGGCGTGCTCGACCAGGGCGTCGACGTGCTCCTCCCCGTGGGTGGTCCGATCTACCAGTCGGCTGCCGCCGCGATCGACGACGCCGGCTCCGACGCCGTGATCCTCGGTGTCGACTCCGACCTGGCCGAGGCCGACCCGTCGGTCGCCGACAAGGTGCTCGTGTCGATCCTCAAGCGCATCGACGAGGCGGTCTACCAGGCCACCATCGAGGCGTCCGAGGGCGACTTCGACGTCGAGCCGTACGTGGGCACGCTCGAGAACGAGGGCGTGGGCCTCTCGGGCTTCGGCGCCTTCGAGGCCGAGCTGCCGGAGGGCCTGGTCGACGAGCTCGCCGCGCTCCAGGAGCAGATCATCTCCGGCGAGCTCGAGGTCGTCTCGCCCAGCTCGCCGTAATCGCACGGCGTTGGTCCCCGCGACCGGCCGGACTCGCGTCCGGCCGGTCGCTTCCTTTCCCCCCGAAACCCGACTGGATAGGGTGCACAGTATGAAGCTCGAGCTACGTGGGATCACGAAGCGCTTCGGGCCCCTCGTCGCCAACGACCACATCGACCTCGTGGTCCAACCGGGGGAGATCCACGCCCTCCTCGGCGAGAACGGCGCGGGCAAGTCCACGCTCATGAACGTCCTGTACGGCCTGTACCAGGCGGACGAGGGCGAGATCCTCCTGGACGACGTCGTCCAGCGCTTCCGCGGTCCCGGCGACGCCATGGCCGCGGGCATCGGCATGGTGCATCAGCACTTCATGCTCATTCCCGTCTTCACCGTCGCCGAGAACGTCATGCTGGGCCACGAGAACACCCGGGCCCTGGGCGCGCTGGATCTCGCCTCGGCACGACGCCACGTTCGCGAGGTGGCCGACCGCTTCGGTTTCGAGGTCGACCCCGACGCCGTCGTCGGAGACCTTCCCGTCGGCGTGCAGCAGCGGGTGGAGATCATCAAGGCGCTGTCGCGGGACGCCAAGGTGCTCGTCTTCGACGAGCCCACCGCCGTGCTGACTCCTCAGGAGACCGATGAGCTCATGGGGATCATGCGCCAGCTGCGCGACGAGGGCACATCGATCGTCTTCATCACCCACAAGCTGCGCGAGGTGCGCGAGGTCGCCGACCGCATCACGGTGATCCGGCTCGGGAAGGTCGTCGGCGAGGCCGAGCCCCGCGCGTCCAACGCCGAGCTCGCCTCCCTCATGGTGGGTCGCGCCGTCGAGCTCACCGTCCACAAGGATGCCCCGCGCATCGGCTCCGGCACCGGGCTGACGGTGGAGAACCTCCGCGTGCTGACGCCCACGGGCACGGTCGTCGTCGACGACGTCACGTTCGACGTGCGACCGGGGGAGGTGGTCGCGATCGCCGGTGTCCAGGGCAACGGCCAGACCGAGCTCGTGGAGGCGATCGTCGGACTCGCCGACCGCGTCACGGGCTCGGTCCGCCTCGACGGCGAGGAGCTCGTCGGCAAGAGTGTGCGTGCCATCCTCGACCAGGGCGTGGGCTACGTCCCCGAGGACCGCACCGAGGACGGGCTCGTGGGCGCATTCTCCGTGGCGGAGAACCTCATCCTGGATCGATCCTCCGACCCCGCCTTCGTCACGGGCGCGACCATCCGTCGCGGCGTGCTCGAGGAGTTCGCCCGCGCGCGGATCGCGGAGTACGACGTGCGCACCCGCGGCGCGGACGTGCCCGCGGGGACCCTCTCCGGCGGCAACCAGCAGAAGGTCGTCATCGCGCGCGAGATGAGCCGCGAACTGCGCCTGCTCGTGGCCGCTCAGCCCACCCGCGGCGTGGACGTCGGATCCATCGAGTTCATCCACACCCGCATCATCCAGACCCGCGACGCCGGCGTGCCCGTGCTGGTCGTCTCCACCGAGCTCGACGAGGTCGCAGCCCTGGCCGACCGCATCGTGGTGATGTACCGCGGCGGCATCGTGGGGATCGTCCCCGGGGACACCGCGCGCGACGTCCTCGGCCTGATGATGGCGGGCGAGAACACCGGAAGCGAGGCCGTGGCGTGAGCGGCGGAACCCCCGCGGGCGGCGACGAGGCGATCAAGGGCCTCCCGCCCGAGCAGCTGCCCCCCGTCTCTGGCCCTCTCACGGGGACGCCCGAGCCGGCCCCGCGGCAGAACGTCTTCATCCAGGAGCTCCTCCGCGGCAACGCGGTGACGACGATCCTCGCGATCGTCGTCGCGATGGTCGTCGGCGGCATCCTGATGGCCATCACCAACGACGAAGTGCAGGAGGCGGCGGAATACTTCTTCGCCCGCCCCGGCGACACGCTCGCCGCCGTCTGGAACGCGGTCTACGGCGGGTACGAGGCCCTCTTCCGCGGCGCCGTGTTCAATCCGCGCGCCAACGACTTCGCCACCCAGATCCGCCCGCTCACCAACACCCTCGGGTTCGCCGCGCCGCTCATCGCCGCCGGCCTCGGGGTCGCCGTGGCGTTCCGGGTCGGTCTGTTCAACATCGGCGGCCGCGGTCAGATCCTGATCGCCTGCGCCACCGCTGCGCTGCTGACTTTCTCCCTCGACCTCCCCTGGTTCCTGCATCTGCCGCTCACTCTGGCCGCCGGTATCGCCGGCGGTGCGCTGTGGGGCGGCATCGTCGGGCTCCTGAAGGCGCGCACCGGGGCCCACGAGGTGATCCTCACCATCATGCTCAACTACGTCGCGTTCTATCTCGTGACGTGGATGGTGCGCACGCCGGGCCTGCTACAGCGCGCCGCGGGCGACCAGCCCATCTCCGGGCCGACGCCCGAGAGCGCGCGCTTCCCGGAACTGCTCGGGCCGCGCTTCCCGCTCCTGGACTGGGGCTTCCTCGTCGTCCTGGCGGCGACCGTGTTCGTGTGGTGGCTCGTCGAGCGCTCGAGCCTCGGCTTCCGGCTGCGCGCGGTGGGGGAGAATCCGCACGCTGCGCGCGCGGCGGGCATCTCGGTGCAGCGCATGTACATCTACGCCATGCTGTTCGCCGGCGGTCTCGCGGGCCTCGCGGGCATGAATCAGATCCAGGGGGCGGTCAACTCGGGGTTCGACGGGCTCATCGACGCCGGCATCGGTTTCGACGCGATCACGGTCGCTCTGCTGGGTCGCAGCCGCGCGTGGGGGGTGCTCGCCGCCGGCCTCCTCTTCGGCGCCCTCAAATCCGGCAGCTTCACGATGCAGGCCTCCGAGGGCATTCCGGTGGACATCGTGCTGGTCGTTCAGGCTCTCATCGTCCTGTTCATCGCGGCGCCGCCGCTCATCCGCACGATCTTCTTCCTGCCGAAGACCGACGCTGAGAAGGCCGCGAAGGCGCGAGCCAAGGCGGCGAAGAAGGCGGTGACGTCATGACCGCGCTCGCTCCCGCCATCCCCGGCGGCACGATCCAGCTCGCGACGGTGCGTGTGCGCTCATGGAAGCTCGCCGTCACGCTGTCGTTGGCGACGGTGCTGCTCGGTGCGCTCTTCGTCTTCGCGCCCCGCGACGGTGTGAGCACCTTCCGCCTGGGCGACCCGACCTCGACGATCGCCCTGCCGAACGTCGAGATGCCGACCCTCGCGACATGCTGGATCCTCCTGGCCGCCCTGGTCGTCCTGACGGCGTGGGCGCTGTGGGATGCCTGGGCCTACCGCCGCAGCATCCTGTGGCTGCCGATCGTTTACGGCATCCTCGCCGTCTTCGCGTTCCTCGTCTGGGCGGCGTCGGGGGGACTCGTCCCCGTCACGGGGCTGCTCTTCGGGTCGGTCTCGCTGGCCGTGCCGCTGATCTTCGGCGCACTCGGCGGCGTCATCGGGGAGCGCGTCGGCGTCGTCAACGTCGCGATCGAGGGACAGTTCCTCCTCGGGGCGTTCAGTGCGGCGCTGCTGTCGAGCATCACGAGGAACCCGTTCGTCGGCCTCCTCGGCGCGATGGCCGGCGGCGTCCTCGTGGCCTTCGTCCTCGCCGCCTTCTCGATCAAGTACCTCGTCGACCAGGTGATCGTCGGCGTCGTCTTGAACGTGCTCGTCACCGGTCTGACCGGGTTCCTCTACGGTGCGCTGCTCGTCCCCAACGAGGAGGCGCTGAACCGGCCCGTCCGCTTCACGCGGTGGGAGATCCCGCTCCTCAGCGACATCCCGATCATCGGGCCGGTGCTGTTCAATCAGACCTTCATCGTCTATCTGGCCTACATCACGGTGGCCGTCGTCGCGTGGGGTCTCTACCGCACGCGCTGGGGCCTGCGCCTGCGCGCGGTGGGGGAGCATCCGCAAGCCGCGGACACCGTCGGCATCAAGGTCAACACGTCGCGCTTCTGGAACGTATCGCTCGCCGGCGCGATCGCCGGGATCGGCGGCGCGTACTTCACGCTGGTGTCGGTCGGTCAGTTCACCAAGGAGATGACGGCGGGCCTCGGGTTCATCGCGCTGGCCGCCGTGATCTTCGGCCGCTGGGACCCCATCCGCGCGACCCTCGCCGCTCTGCTCTTCGGCTTCGCGACGAACCTGCAGAACCTCCTGACCGTGCTCGGCACCCCCATCCCGAGCGAATTCATGCTGATGCTGCCCTACCTCGTGACGATCATCGCGGTTGCCGGGTTCGCGGGGCAGATCCGGGGCCCCGCGGCCGCCGGCAAACCGTATATCAAGGGCTGAGAAGGAGTCATGACCGATATCGACTGGGACGTGCTGCGTTCCACCGCCACCGAGGCCATGCACCGCGCGTACGCGCCGTACTCCCGCTACAAGGTGGGTGCCGCGGCCCTCGTCAGCGACGGCCGCATCGTGTCGGGATGCAACGTCGAGAACGCCTCCTACGGCGTCGGGCTCTGCGCGGAGTGCGGTCTCGTCTCCGACCTGCACATGTCCGGCGGTGGCCGGCTCGTCGCGTTCGTGTGCGTCAACGGCGAGGGCCAGACGATCATGCCGTGCGGGCGGTGCCGTCAGCTGCTGTTCGAGCACGCGATCCCGGGGATGCTGCTGGAGACCGTCTCGGGCATCCGCACCATCGACGAGGTGCTCCCCGACGCCTTCGGGCCTCGCGATCTGGAAGCCGCGTCGCGATGACGGTCTCCTCATCCGACTCCGGCTCGATCGAATCGCACGACGCCGTCGACGTCATCCGCGCCAAGCGGGACGGGAGACGCGTAGATGAGCCGGCGCTGCGCTGGATGGTCGACGCGTACACGCGCGGCTACGTCACCGACCCGCAGATGTCGGCCTTCACGATGGCGGTGCTGCTCAACGGGATGGACCGGGACGAGATCCGCGTGCTCACCGACGCGATGATCGACTCGGGTGAGCGGATGGACTTCTCCTCACTGCGCAAGCCCACGGTCGACAAGCACTCGACCGGCGGAGTGGGTGACAAGATCACCTTGCCGCTGGCGCCGCTGGTCGCCTCGTTCGGGGTGGCCGTGCCGCAGCTGTCGGGCCGCGGGCTCGGGCACACCGGCGGCACCCTCGACAAGCTCGAGTCGATCCCCGGATGGCGCGCCGCGCTCTCGAACGACGAGATCCTCGCGCAGCTCGACTCGGTCGGCGCCGTCATCTGCGCGGCCGGCTCGGGTCTGGCACCCGCCGACAAGAAGCTCTATGCGCTGCGCGATGTGACCGGCACGGTCGAGGCGATCCCGCTCATCGCGTCGAGCATCATGTCCAAGAAGATCGCCGAGGGCACCGACTCGCTCGTGCTCGACGTGAAGTTCGGCTCCGGCGCGTTCATGCAGGACATCGACCGGGCGCGGGACCTCGCACGCACGATGGTGGCGCTCGGAACCGACTCTGGTGTGAAGACCACGGCGCTCCTCACCGACATGAACACGCCTCTGGGGCTCGCCATCGGCAATGCCAACGAGGTGCAGGAGTCGGTCGACGTGCTCGCGGGCGGGGGGCCGGCCGACGTCGTCGAGCTCACCGTCGCCCTCGCCCGGGAGATGCTCGCCTCCGCCGGGCGCCCCGACGTCGACGTCGAGGCGGCGCTCGCCGACGGGCGTGCCATGGACCTCTGGCGGCGGATGATCCGCGCTCAGGACGGCGATCCGGATGCGGCGCTCCCGCAGCCGCGCGAGACCCACACCGTGACGGCCGACCGCGCGGGCATCATCACGCGCGTGGACGCCCTGCCCTTCGGGGTGGCGGCCTGGCGACTGGGCGCAGGGCGCGCACGTGCGCAGGATCCTGTCATCCACGCCGCCGGCATCGACCTGCACGTCAAGCCCGGTGACGCCGTATCGGCCGGTTCCCCGCTGTTCACCCTTCGCGCCGATGATGGAGCGCGATTCGGCCGCGCGCTCGACGCCGTCGTGGGAGCCTGGGAGATCGGGGCGGACGCCCCCGTCCCGCTCGCCCTCGTGCGCGAGCGCATCACCGCCTGAAGTCCGCCGTCCGACAGGGAGCACTCATGGCCATCGATGCCACCGGAGACATCCGCATCCAGGGGCGGTCGCTGCGCGCGCTGCCGAAGGTGTCGTTGCACGATCATCTCGACGGCGGCGTCCGGCCGGCCACCGTGCTGGAGCTGGCCGGCGAGGACGGCATCGACGTCCCCGCCACCGACGCCCGCGGCCTCGCGGACTGGTTCGCCACCCAGGCGGACTCGGGCTCGCTGGAAGGCTACCTCGCGACCTTCGACCTGGTGGGGCAGGTGCTGCAGTCCCGTGAGGCACTCACCCGCGTCGCCCGCGAGGCGGTCGAGGACCTCGCCGCCGACGGCGTCGTGTACGGCGAGCTGCGGTGGGCTCCCGAGCAGCATCTGATGCGGGGGCTCACGCTCGACGAGGCGGTCGAGGCGGTGCAGGACGGCATCGACGAGGGTGAGGACGCCGCGCAGGACGCGGGCAACGACATCCGGGTCGGGCAGATTCTCACCGCGATGCGGCACGCGGACCGATCGCTGGAGATCGCGCGACTGGCGGTGCAGTGGCGCGGTCGCGGCGTCGCCGGCTTCGACATCGCCGGGCCGGAGGCGGGTTTCCCCGCCGCGCGGCATCGCCGTGCGTTCGATCACCTTGCGGAGGAGTTCATCCCCGTCACCGTCCACGCCGGCGAGGCGGCCGGGGTCGACAGCATCCGCTCGGCGCTCCTGGACGGACGAGCCCTCCGCCTGGGGCACGGCGTGCGCATCGCCGAAGACCTCGACGTCATCTCGCGGGAGGGCGACGAGGTGCGCGTGCACCTCGGGGACCTGGCGCGGTGGGTGCGCGACCGCGAGATCGCGCTCGAGCTGTCGCCGTCGTCGAACCTGCAGACCGGCGCCATCGCCGCGTGGGGGACGACGCTCGAGGACCACCCGTTCGATCTGCTCTACCAGCTCGGCTTCTCGGTCACCGTGAACGTCGACAACCGCACGATGAGCCGCACCTCTCTGACGCGTGAGCTGGCGCTCCTCGTGGAGGCGTTCGACTACGGCCTCGACGACATCGAGGCGTTCCAGGTGAACGCCGCCGCGGGCGCCTTCCTGCCGCTGGAGGAGCGCGAGGAGCTCATCGACCTCATCGCGGACGGGTTCGCGCGCCGCTGAGCTCGACGGCACCCCCGGCTGCCGAACTCCTCAAGAACGACGCGAATCCGGGCCGCCGCGCCGTATCCGGCTCTGCCGCCGCGATTACTTGAGGAGTTTCGCAGGTGGCCGCGTGGCCACGACGCCCCGCAGCGCGACGACCGTGTCGTCATGGCGGTACAGGATGTCCTCGGCGAGCGGCCGAATGGTGGTGTAGCCGAGCGCGGCGGCGGCAAGGTCTCGACGCCGATCGCGCACCTGCGCCTTCCATCCCTCGTGGAAGGCGCGGCTGTCGCATTCGATGATGAGCCAGCCGTCCACGATCAGATCGACCCGGCCCACGCCTGGCACATCGACTTGCACCTCCACGTCGCATCCGAAGGCCCGCAGCATCAGCCGGAGCAGGGTCTCCGGGCCGGATTCGCTGCGCCTGTTCAGGAGCGGGCGCAGTGCTCGATAGCGCCGGGGGAGAAGCGCGAAGACGGCGGCGAGCTCTCCTTCGCCGACCAGCCCGAGGTGCCAGGCGCTGTCGAGCGTGGCCACCGCGTCGCGGGGCGACTGACAGCGGACGGCCTGTGCCAGCGCCCCGACGACGCCGGCACACAGTGTCCGGGAATCCTCACCGGGCGGGCGCCAGTGGGGGACGACCTCCGCCGCGCGCCGCGGCAGCCGGCTCGCCCCGTGATCGAACTGCACGTGCAGACCGGTGAGCGTGCGGACGAACACCCCCAGGAGCGACAGGAGGCTGAGGCAGTCCAGCCGACCACCCAGCCGTGCCGCTTCGAGCAGCTCGGGCGCAAGATCGGGGATCGTATAGCGGCCCTTCCGCACGCGCACCACCCGGCCGGCGGCCACGAGCATGCGCACCTGATGACGGGTCCACCCGTCCGCGAGCAGGTCGATCGTGCGCCAGTAGCGCGCGGCGAGGATGTCCACAGCAGCCATCCATCCACTCCACCGGGGCGGCGCGATCCGCTGGGGGCGCGAGGCGCGATCGGAGGATGGATCTGCCCGAGGCGTGGCTGGGGAGGAGAGGATGGCCCGCTGCGGTACTCCTCAAGAACCGCCGCATCCGGGCCGGAAACCCCGCAAACTGCCTTTGCGTGCGCGACCTTGAGGAGTTGCGCAGCTGTCAGAACTCGGACTGCCGCTGCTCGACGACGCGCTGCACGCGCGAGAAGAGCGGATGCTGCGGCTCGAGGCCGGTCACCGCGGCGGTGAACTCCTCGGCCGACTGCTCGCGCAGCATCCGCTGCAGGTCCACCGATTGCGCGTCCTCGGGGTCGTCGAAGGTCAGCGCGGCGCCGATGGCCGCCACGAGCGCGTGCACGGGCAGCCCGCGCTCGATCGCCTCGGCGGCGGGGCCCACGAACCGCTCGTGTCGGGAGAGCTTGCGAAGCGGCTGGCGGCCGACGCGCCACACGGTGTCGGGGAGTGCCGGGTTCCGGAACCGCCGGAGGATCGTCGCGCGGTACTCGTGCTGCGTGTCCGCGTCGAGCTCGTGCTTCTCGATGAGCAGGTGCGACGTCTCCAGGAGCGCCGCCTCGACCTTCTGCGCGATGCCGGGGTCGGCCAGTGCGTCGGAGATCCGCTCGATCCCGGCTGCCGCTCCGAAGTACGCGGTCGTGGCGTGCCCGGTGTTGACAGTGAAGAGCTTGCGCTCGATGTACGGCTCCAGGTCGTCGACGAAGTGCGCGCCCGGAATGTTCGGCGGGGCGTCGCCGAACGGCCCCCGCTCGATCGCCCACTCGTAGAACGGCTCGACGGTGACGTCGATGCCGCCGCCGGGGGCTTGCGCCGGCACGATGCGGTCGACCGCGGTGTTCGCGAAGACGGCACGGGCCGACACCGCCTCCCAGCCGTCGCCGGCGACGGCTGCCATCTCGTCGCGGAGCGTGTCCGTCGCGCCGATCGCGTTCTCGCAGGCCATGACCTGCAGCGGCGGCAGCGACGGTTCGCGAAGGCCGAGCCCTGCGACGATGTGCGGGGCGACGAACTTCAGGATCGTCGGGCCGACGGCGGTGGTCACGACGGCCGCCCGGGAGATCTCATCGACCAGCGCCGCGGCGTCGGTGGCGCTGTTGATCGCGCGGAAGCCGGTGACGACGGTGTCGACCCCGCCTTCCCCCACCTCGCGCACGGTGTATGCGGATGCGGTGTTGATCGCGTCGACGAGCGGGGCGGCGACGTCGGAGAAGACCAGGTCGTAGCCGCCCTGATGAAGGAGGAGCCCGACGAATCCGCGGCCGATGTTGCCGGCGCCGAAGTGGACCGCGGTGCTCACGAGTTGACCGCGGAGAGGGCCGAGAACAACTCCTCCGGCGTCTCGGCGGCCTTGAGACGCTCGACCTCGTCCTCGTCGGAGAAGAGGATGGCGATCTGCGACAGGATCTCCAGGTGCTCGTCGCCGCGGCCCGCGATGCCGACGACGAACGTCACCGGCTCGCCGCCCCAGTCCACGCCCCCGTCGTACCGGACCACCGACAGCCCCGACTCGAGGATCGCCTGCTTGGTCTCGTTGGTGCCGTGGGGGATGGCGAGCTCGTTGCCCATGTAGGTCGACACCGTCTCCTCACGCTGCTGCATCGCATCGAAGTACGCGCTGGTGACGGCGCCGGCGGCCTCGAGGATGTCGGCGGCCTCCTTCATCGCCTCCTCGCGCGTCGCGCCGCCGGAGTGGATGCGGACCTGCCCGATGCTGAGGACGTCACGTGCCATGGGATCTCGCCTTTCGTCGAACTGCTGGGTCCAGCCTCCCAAACGACAGGCCGGACGGGAAGGCCGCGGGGCCGGGGGCGTCTCGCCTGCCCGGCCCCGCGGCGGTCGTTCACTCGCCGGTGTGCTGGTCGCGCACCAGCTCCACGACCTCGTCGTACTTCGGCGAGTTCATGAAGTTGTCCACGGACACGTGCACGGCGCCGGGGGACTTCTGGCGCGCGCGCTCGGTGAGCTGGTTCTGCGTGATGATCAGATCGGCGGAGCCGTCGAGGTTCGCGATCGCCTTGTTGGTGACCGTGACGTCTTCGATGCCCGCCTTCTTGATCTTGTTGCGCAGCACGCTCGCGCCCATCGCGGAGGAGCCCATGCCGGCATCGCACGCGAACACGATGTTGCGCACCTGCTTGGTGGTGAGGAGGCCACCGCCGGCCTGCCCGTTGGTCTCCCGTTCGGTCTCGAGCTTGTCGAGCGTCTCGTCCGCGTCGCGGAGGGCGGTGCGGTCGTTGCCGGCGGAGGTGCGCAGGGCGTCCATGGCCGCCGAGGCCTTGCCCTTGTTCGCCTCCGTCTGCGCGATGGCCGCGCCGAACTGGTCGCCCTCGGCCAGCAGGTCGCGACGACGCGAGGCCCGCAGGATGACCGCCGTGATGAGGAAGGTGACGACGGCCGCGAGGAGCACCGACAGGTACACCACGAGGAGGTTGCCGAACCCGCCCGCGGCGGGGCTGGACCCGGCGGCCGTCACGGCGATGATGCTGCCGGGAGCGGCCGGGAAGGCGAGACCCCCGCCGAGCACCATGTTGGTCGTCACGCCGGTGGCGCCACCGGCGATGAGCGCCAGGATCGTCATCGGCTTGCTCAGCGCGTACGGGAAGTAGATCTCGTGGATGCCGCCGACGAACTGGATGATCGCCGCGCCGGGAGCCGACGCCTTCGCCGCGCCGATGCCGAAGAACGAGAACGCCAGCAGCAAGCCGAGACCGGGGCCGGGGTTCGCCTCGATGAGGAACAGGATGCTCTTGCCGGTCTCCGCCGCCTGTTCGATACCCAGCGGCGTGAACACGCCGTGGTTGATGGCGTTGTTGAGGAACAGCACCTTCGCCGGCTCGACGATGATCGACACGAGCGGCAGGAGGTTCAGCGAGACGAGCCAACCGACCGCACCACCGAGGATGTCGCTGATCCAGATGATCACCGGGCCGAAGACGAAGAACCCGAGGATCGCCAGGAGCATGCCCAGGATGCCGGCGGAGAAGTTGTTCACCAGCATCTCGAATCCGGGCTTGATCTTGCCGTCCCAGAGCCTGTCCATCCGCTTCGTGACCCAGCCCGCGAAGGGACCCATGATCATCGCGCCGAGGAACATCGGGATGTTCGTGCCGACGATGACACCCATCGTCGCGATGGTGGCCACGACGCCGCCGCGCTCGCCGTAGACCATGCGGCCGGCGGTGTTCGCGATGAGGAGGGGCAGCAGGTAGGTGATCATCGGGCCGACGAGGCCGACGAACTGCGGGAACGTGTTGCCGTCGGCATCCTGGGCCAGCGCGGTCATCGCGCCCGGCCAGTTGATGAGCTCGGCATTGCCGAAGCCGCCGAGCAGCGGTGCCACGGGATCCCAGAACCCGAGCCATCCGACCGCGATGAACAGCATGGTGATGAAGCCCCACGCGATGAACGCCGCGATGTTCGGCATGATCATGCCGGAGAGGAATGTTCCGAATCGCTGGACCGCGACCCGGGCACCTCCCGGCTGCTTTGTGGCTGACGCCGTTGTCATGGCTGTGTCTCCTTCTTTCGGGCCGCGGCGTTCTGTGCCGCGGTACGTGCGGAAGCCGCGTCATCCGCGGCCAGGGCTGCCTCGGCGATGCGTCGCGCGTCGTCGAGAGTGTGGGTGAGGAGGGTGGCGCGCACATCCGCGAGGGCGGTGGGCGCCATGGACAGGGTGGTGGCTCCCAGACCGACGAGCACGACGGCCAGGAGGGGGTCGGCCGCGGCCTCACCGCAGATGCCGACGGGTTTGCCGAGGTCGGCGCCGGCGGCACCGACCTCGCGCACCAGGCGCAGCACCGCGGGGTGCCACGGGTCTTGGAACGATGCCACCGACCCCAGGAGGCGGTCGGCGGCGAGGGTGTACTGCGTGAGGTCGTTGGTGCCGATCGACGCGAAGTCGGCATGCGCGAGGATGCGGTCGGCCAGGAGCGCCGACGACGGCACCTCCACCATCACCCCGGCCGTCTTGATCCCGTAGTCGCGCGCGAGGGCGACGAAGTACTCCGTCTCCTCGACGGTGGAGACCATCGGCGCCATCACCCACAGGTCGGCCGGGCCCTCCGGGTTCGCCCTCGTCGCCGCATCCGCCTCGGCCAGCGCCGTGAGCTGCTCGCGCAGGATGTCTTCGCTCGCCCGCAGCGCCCGCAGGCCCCGGAGCCCGAGGGCCGGATTCTCTTCGTGCGCGTCGTTGAGGAACGGGAGGGGCTTGTCGGCTCCGGCGTCGAGCACGCGGACGACGACCTTCTTCCCCGGGAAGGCCGAGAGCAGCTCGGTGTACGCCGTACGCTGCTCCGCCACCGTCGGCGCGGAGCTCGCGCTGAGGAAGAGGAACTCGGTACGGAAGAGTCCGACACCCTCGGCCCCCAGCTCGACGGCCTGCGCGGCGCCGCCCGGCTTGCCGAGGTTCGCCAGCAGCGGCACCGGCGTGCCGTCGGCGAGGGCCCCCGGAGTGAGGGGGGCGGATGAGGCCGACCGACGCTCGTCGGCGCGATGCTGAGCCCGGTCCAGCTCGTCGGCGGTCGGATCGACCGTGACCACCCCCGCGGCGGCGTCGACGATCACCGTGGTGCCGTCCGGGAGATCCTTCGCGGCGGCGGCGCCCACGACGGCGACGATCGACTTCTCGCGTGCCAGGATCGCGGTGTGCGAGGTCGGTCCGCCCTCGGTCGTGATGAGACCGAGCACCTTGTCGAGGTCGAGGAGGGCGGTGTCGGCGGGCGCGAGGTCTTTCGCCACCAGCACGAACGGATGGCCCGGATCGGGGATGCCGGGGGCGGGCACGCCTCGCAGGCGTGCGATCACCCGCTGGGCGACGTCGTCGAGGTCGGCGGCGCGCTCGCCGAGGTAGCCGCCGAGCGCGGTCAGCTGCTCCCGGAACGACGCGAACGCGTCGAATACGGCCCACTCGCCGGTCTTCCCCGCCTGGAGGCGCGTGTCGACCTCGGTCTCGAGGGTCGGGTCCTCGGCCATCATGGCCTGCGCCTCCAGCACGTCGCGGGCCGAACCGCCCGCGGCAGCACCGCGCTCTTCGAGCTCGCGCGCCACGGCGGCGACGGCTTCGCGCACCCGTGCGGTCTCCTCCTCGGGGGTCGCGGTGCTGGGGGCGTCGCTGGGCGCAGGGAGGGGTTCGGCCATGCGCGCCACCGGGCCCTGGGCGACGCCCAGTCCGATGCCGACTCCACGGAACTCCGTCATGCGCGCGCTCCCTCGTCCGATCCGGCGCTCATGCGGCGTCGTGGTCGGTCGTCAGAAGCTCCGCGAGGGTGTCGAGCGTCGCGTCGGCGGCGTCGCCGTCGGCCGTGAGGGTGACGTAGTCGCCCTGCTCGATGCCGAGGGCGATGACGCCCAGGATGCTCGCGGCGTTCACCGGCGAGCCGGCGTCCTTGGCGATGGTGACGGGGATGCCAGACTCCTTCGCCGCCTGCGCGAACAGCTTCGCGGGCCGGGCGTGCAGACCGTGTGACGATCCGATCCTGACGGTGCGGGTGACCTGGGGCATGTCGCTCCTGCTTTCTATCTCTCGGCGGGGGTATCGGGGACGATCGCGGCGGGACCGACGGCAGCGACCACGAGGTCGAGCGTGCGCTCTCCGGTGAGGTCGGTGAAGACGTCGTCGGGGAGGACGACGACCGCGGCGCCGTGTGCTGCGGCCGTGCGCTCGATGTGCTCGCGCTGCCCGGCGAGGTGCGGGCCGACGAGCACGAGGTCGGCGGAGTCGAGATCGATCTCCAGCGACGAGGTCGTCCCGGCCACCGCCGCGTACGGCAGGCCGCGCTCGGACGCTGCCCGGCGCACGCGCTGGGCGACGAACGTGCTGGACGCGCCAGCACCGCACACCACCAGGATCCTCATCGACCCGCCTCCCTTCCGCCATTGTTGTGAGTTCCCTGAGAGCGGACAACCACGTCTGTTTCCCACCCCCCGGAACGTCGCCGCGGGCGAATCCACTCGCGCTCACCCTGCAGGGAGGCAGTCGCTGGGGGCGCGGGGACGTGCGGCGCGCATGCGCCGGCGGGTCCGAGGCATCCGCCCCGTGATTGACTGGACGCGCGGCCGCACCGATCCGGCCGCGGTGAATCACCGGAGCGGCAATCATGACGAGAGCGCGCCAGGACCGCCTCCTCGGCCTCCTGACCCGGGACGGCGAGTGGGCGACGGCAGCCTCGCTGGCCGACGTCCTCGGTGTGACGCCGCGGAGCATCCGGTCGTATGTCACGTCGCTCAACGCGCGGGTCCCCTCCGGCGCCGCCGTCGAATCGGGTCCGCAGGGGTACCGGGCGGGGCCGGATGCCGCGGCCGCGCTTCGAGCGGCGAGCTCGATGGAGAACGGCACGCCCCGAGACCGCCTGCACACGCTGGTGCGGCGGCTGCTCGACAGCGACGACGGCGTCGACGTCTTCGTGACGGCCGAGGCGCTGCATGTCAGCCCCGCGACCCTCGAAGCCGACCTGGGACGCGTCCGGAGCCTCCTCGGCGGCACCGAGCTGACCCTCGAGAGATCCGCCTCGACCGCTCGCCTCCGCGGCACCGAGATGGCGCAGCGGAGGCTGCTCAGCCGGCTCGCCCACGACGAGATGGACGCCGGCTCATTCGACCTCGAGGCGCTCCGGCGCACACTGGGTGCCGAATCGGTCGGCGCGCAGGCGTTCGGTCCGTTCAAGGCCGAACTGGTGTCCGAGCTCGGCGCGCGCGGGTACTTCGTCAACGAGTACGGCATCGGCGACGTCGTCATGCACATCGCGATCGCCGCCGACCGCATCGCGCGGGAGCGCGCGCTGGAGACGGCGGCGGGGGAGATGTCGGCGGCCCACGAAGACCTCGCGGCGTTGCTGGACCGGCTGACGCTCGCCCACCTCGGCGTGCGACTGGGCGCCGGCGACCGGCAGCACCTGGCCACACTGGTGCTCACGCGCGTCGTGGCGCCGGGTGCCCCCGCCGCCGACGACGTGCGCGCGCGGCTCGACCCCGCGGTGGAGCGGGCCGTCCGCGAGGTCGTCGAAAGCGCGGCATCCGAGTTCCTCGTCGACATCGCGCACGAGGATTTCATCCTGCGCCTAGCGCTCCACGTGCAGAACCTGCAGCACCGCGCGCGTGAGCAGGCGTGGTCGCGCAACCCTCTCACACGCTCGCTGAAGTCGTCGTATCCGATGATCTTCGAAGTCGCCGTCTACATCGCGAGCGGCCTGCACCGGAGCCTGGACATCCCCATCCTCGACGACGAGATCGCCTACATCGCGATGCACGTCGGCGGGCGTCTGGAGCGCAGTCGGCGTGCCGACCAGCTCCTCACCGCGACCATCGTGTGCCCGGGCTACTACGAGTTGCACGAACTGCTGCGCTCGAGCGTCGATCGCTCCCTGGGGCAGGCCATCGAGGTCGTCGGGGTCGAGACACGCGTCGACCCCGACTGGGCATCGATCGACACCGACCTGATCCTGACGACGATCGATCCGCCGGTGCCGGGGGAGCGGATCGTGCGGATCCAGCCGTTCCTCACCGACGCCGACGTCGACCGGGTGCAGGCGGCGGCCGCCCGCATCCGGCGCGGACGACGCCTCGCGCGCCTGCGCGCGGAGCTGGAGCGCTACGTCGACGCGTCGGCGTTCGTGCGCGGCCTCGACGTCGAGGGCGGCGAGTCCGCCATCATCCGTCGCCTGGGCGGCTTGCTGGTCGCCCAGGGCGTCATCGACGAGGACTACATCGAGCGTGCGATCGAGCGCGAGGCGCTCTCGTCGACGGCCTTCACCGATGCGCTCGCCGTGCCGCACGCGATCGGCATGACCGCGACGCGCACGCAGATCGCGATCGGCATCGCCGACCCCTCCATCCCGTGGGGGGAGGGCCGGGTGCAGGTGGTCGCGCTGGTGGCGTTCTCCGAGGCCGATCGCGAGGCTTTCCAGACCGTGTTCGAGCAGTTCGTCGAGGTCTTCTCCGAACGCGAGAGCGTGCAGCGCATCGTGCGCCGGGCGACGGATTTCCCCGCGTTCCTCGACGAGCTCGTGGCGGTCATCGACGGCTGACGGGCGCGGGAGTAGAGTCGGCGCGAAAACGCCCACCCGACCGAGAGGCGCCGCGATGAGCTCCGACACCGGAAACGATCCGTTCCGCAATCCGCTCGAGCGCTCCAAGCCCCTGGGCGGGCCGGTGGGCGTCGCGATCGTCTCGATCACCCCGATCGTCGCGCTGGTGCTCTTCCTCGTCTTCGGATTCCTCGGCTTCTGGTCGTGGAGCTGGATCTTCTGGCTCCTCGTCCCGATCGCGGGCATCGTCGTGTACGGGATGCGGGGCGGGAACCCCCGCACGTAGCGTCACACCGTGCGCGCGAGCCGGGCCTGCAGACCCCGCCGCACGGCGGGCCACTCGCCGGGCAGGATCGAGTAGACGACGCTGTCACGCAGGATGCCGTCGGGGCCGATCCGGTGATTGCGCAGCACGCCGTCCTGCTTCGCGCCCAGCCGCTCGATGGCGGCACGGGACTGCCGGTTGTGCCAGTGCGTGCGGAACTCCACCGCGATCGCGTCGCACGCCTCGAAGGCGTGCGAGAGCAGCAGCAGCTTCGCGGCGGTGTTGACGGCGGTGCGCTGGGCTGCCGGCGCGAGCCACGTGCCGCCGATCTCGACGTGACGGTCGGCCTGCGCGATGTTGCAGAACGTCGTCTCGCCGACCACCGCGCCCGCCACGAGGATCGCCCAGGGGTTCATCGTGCCCGCTGACTGCTCGGCCCGTCGGGCGGCGATGTCGTCTGCGACCGCATCCGGGGCGGGGACGGAGGTGTACCACGCGTGCTCCAAGCCGACGGCAGCCGCGGCGAGCCCGGCGGCATGGCGCGTCTCGAGCGGCTCCAGGCGCACGTGCGGGCTTTCGAGCACGACCGGTTCGGCGAGGTTCATGGCGCCGAGCCTACGGCGCCCGCGCGCGTCCCGCCGTTCGGGGCGGGGGGCGGATGTGGGCCGGGGCCGCCGTTTCGGGGCGGCGGATGTGGGCCGGGGCGCTCATCGGTCGCCCCAAACCACATCGAGCGCCCCGAACCCGCGGAGAGGGGCGGCGGGGGCGGATGTGGGCCGGGGCCGCCGTTTCGGGGCGGCGGATGTGGGCCGGGGCGCTCATCGGTCACCCCAAACCACATCGCGCGCCCCGAAGCGCGTGGTCAGGCCCGGGGACGCCGCGGCGGGGTGATCCCGAAGGACGCCAGGCGATCGCCGAGGGCCTGCGCGGTGGCGATGTGCTCCGAACCCCACCGGGCGAGACGACGCTGTGTCGTGCCCCGGATCCAGTCCTCGCGCTGCTTCTCCCGCTCCAGCACCTGCTCCATCGACAGGCCGTGCCGCAGCAGCAGGTCGCGGTACTTGCCTTTGCCGTCGAACTCGCCGAAGGACGCGACGTCGTCGAGACCGAAGTCGACCCAGTAATCCGCGCCATCCGGACCGGCGACCCGCACTTGCAGGCGCGGCGGGGCGAAGCCGAGCGCGACCAACCGCACGCGGCTGACGCTCTCGCCGGGAAGCTGCGCGCGACCGTCGGCGAAATCGAGAACGAGCGTGGCCCGGCGCCTGCCGTGCGCGCTGCGGTGCGCGATCTCCTCCGCGGTGTGCAGGAACTCCTCGGCGCGGTCCTGGAGGTACACGCCGTTGCGGACGTGGGACACCTGGCGGACGGCGGCGTCGGCGACGGCGACGGCCCTGTCGAAGTCGGAGGTGCGCGCGACATCGGCGACCGTGCGGGCGAGGCTCGTCACCCGCACGCCGTCGATCTCGACGATGTCGGCGGTGCCGAGCATGCCGCGGTGGCGGACCAGCCCGTCGGCGGCGCCCGGTCGCGCGTCGGGCACGATGACATGCGTCCGCGAATCGGTCGGCCGCCACAGCGGCAGATCGTGCAGCGCGGCCGCCGTCGTATGGGAGAACACCGGCGGATGCGACGCCGTCTCGTCCCACGCGACCGCGCGTGCCCGCATCCGCTCCTCCGGCGTCAGCGCGGCGCCGTCGACCGGACGCGCGTAGACGCCGGGCCGCACCGCGAAGAGGCGGCGCTGCGCCACCTGGCGGCGGATCGCGCGCGAGTCGAGTCCCTCTGCGGCGAGATCGTCTCGTCGGAGAAGCGTGACCCGTCCGGCTGTGCGCATCGCCCCATGCTCGGCCTCGGCGGACAGCATCCGGGGCCGGCGTCGGCGACCTGGGGACGACCCGCGCGGCGAACCGCCTGGGGAGGAGGATTAGCGCCGGGTGGCCGCGCGTACCTCCCACAGGTTTTGGGGCGCGGGATGTGCTTCGGGGCGCTCATGGGTCGCCCCAAAGCACATCGAGCGCCCCAAACCCGCGGAGGAGCCGAGGGGCGAGCGGGACGCGCCGGAGGGGGTCAGCGGATGCTGTCGAGGAGCTGTCGTGCCCCATCCCGCAGGGTCGCGAGGCGTCGGCGCGCCTCGTCGTCGGAGTCGCCGCGCACGTCGAGGTACATCTTGAGCTTCGGCTCCGTGCCGCTCGGGCGGACGACCAATCGGGAGCCGTCGTCGAGCCAGATGCGCAGCACGTCGCCGGGTGGGAGGCCGTCGACGCCCTCGAGGAGGTCGTCGATCCGCGACACGCCGATGCCGCCGACCTCGGCGGGCGGCCGCGCGCGCAGCGACGTCATGATCGAGCCGATCTGCGCCACCTCCGACACGCGGATCGAGATCTGGTCGCTCGCGTAGGCACCGAACGTGTCGCGCAGCTCCCGGAGGAGTCCCGCGACGTCGGTACCGCGCTCGCGGGCCTCCGCCGCGAGACCGAGCAACGCCACCGCCGCGGAGATGCCGTCCTTGTCGCGCACCGTCTCGGGGTTGACGAGATAGCCGAGGGCCTCTTCGAAGCCGTAGACGATGCCGGGTGCGCGCGAGATCCACTTGAACCCCGTGAGGGTCGCGGTGAAGCCCAGGCCGTAGTGCTCCGCGATCGCCTGCAGGCCCGGGGAGGACACCAACGAGCACGCCAGCGTGGCCTCCGCGGAGCCGGCGGCCGCGCGGGCTGCACGCCAGCCGAGGAGGAGTCCGACCTCGTTTCCGCTGAGCTGGCGCCACCCGCCTTCGACCTCGGCGTCGGGCACGGCGACGGCGAGACGGTCGGCGTCGGGGTCGTTCGCGAGGACCAGCTCGGCACCGGATGCCCGCGCCGTCTGGAACGCCAGGTCCATCGCCCCGGGCTCTTCGGGGTTCGGGAACGCCACCGTGGGGAACGTGCCATCCGGGTCGATCTGCGCGCTCACCGTCGTGGGCTCGGGGTACCCGGCCTCCGCGAGGATGCGGCGGAGCGTCTCCCACCCGACGCCGTGCATGGCGGTGTACGCCCACCTCAGGCCCGCAGCGCCCGCCGGGGCCGGCGCCACGGCCGCGGTGGCCGCGACGTACGCATCGATCACCGACTCGGGGGCGTTGCGGTACCCCACCGAACGGGGGATCTCCCCGATGTCGCCCCGATCGGCCACCACCTGGATGGCCGCGGCGATCTCGGCGTCGGCGGGCGAGACGATCTGCGCGCCCTCATCCGCTCCGCCGAGGTACACCTTGTAGCCGTTGTCGTCGGGCGGGTTGTGGCTCGCGGTCACCATGACGCCGGCGGAGGCACCGAGGTGTCGCACCGCGAACGCGAGCACGGGAGTGGGAAGCAGGCGCGGCAGGAGGATCGCGGAGAGGCCGGCGCCGGCGAAGATCTCGGCCGAATCGCGGGCGAAGACGTCGGAGTTGCGCCGGCCGTCGTATCCGATGACGACGCTCGGGGTCTTTCCCGGCTCGGCGCGCTCGAGCAGGTACGCCGCGAGTCCCGCGGCCGCCTGCGCCACCAGCACGCGGTTCATGCGGTTGGGACCCGCGCCCAGCGCCCCCCGGAGGCCGGCCGTGCCGAACGCGAGCCGGCGCGAGAACCGATCGGAGACGTCGGCGCGGGCCGTCTCGTCCCCCTCGTCGACCCGGGTCAGCAGATCGCTGAGCTCTGCGCGGGTGTGGGCATCCGGGTCCTGCGCCAGCCACGCCTCCGCGGCGGCGCGCACGGCGTCCGGCAGCTCGCTCACAGTGCCTCGATGATCCGGGCGAGGAGGGCGGAGATGACCGGCTCCGCCTCGCGACCGGCCTCGAGCACTTCTTCGTGACTGAGCGGCGTGGACTGGATGCCGGCGGCGAGGTTCGTGATGAGCGACATGCCGAGGATCTCCATGCCGGCCTGGCGCGCGGCGATCGCCTCGAGCGCGGTGGACATCCCGACGATGTGCCCTCCGAGGATCTTCGCCATCTGCACCTCGGCGGGGGTCTCGTAGTGGGGGCCGCGGAACTGGCAGTACACGCCTTCGTCGAGAGTCGGATCGACGGAGCGAGCGAGATCGCGCAGTCGCCGGGAGTACAGGTCGGTGAGGTCGATGAAGGTCGCGCCCTCCAGCGGCGACGCCGCGGTGAGGTTGAGGTGGTCGCTGATGAGCACCGGCTGCCCCGGGCGCCACGTCTCGCGGATGCCGCCCGCCCCGTTCGTGAGGATCATCGTCCCCGCGCCCGTGGCCGCCGCGGTCCGGACGCTGTGGACGACCCGCCGCACGCCGTGCCCCTCGTAGAAGTGGGTGCGTGCTCCGATGACCAGGATGCGGCGGCCCGCGGGCGTCCGGACGCTGCGGAGCGTTCCCACGTGGCCCTCGAGCGCGGGCTTGCTGAAGCCGGTGACCTCGATCGCCGGCACCGTCGCGACCGTCTCGCCGACGAGCTCGGCGGCGCGGCCCCATCCGCTTCCCAGCGTCACGGCGACGTCGTGCTGCGGGACCCCGGTCAGGCGCGCGATGTCGGCAGCGGCCTGCGCGGCGACCTCGAACGGATCGGCCGCGGGGTCGTCGAGCGGGTTCGCGAGGGTGTGTGGCATCCCTCCACTCTAGGAAGCAGGGGCTCCCGGTGCCACACGGCCTGATTCGCCGGGCGCGTCCGGAAGAATGGATGCCATGTCCCTCAGCTTCGAGCGCACTCAGACCGTCGCCATCCTCGGCGGCGGCCCCGGCGGTTACGAGGCGGCCATCGCCGCCGCCCAGCTCGGCGCCGAGGTGACCCTCGTCGAGCGCGCCGGTGTGGGCGGCTCCGCCGTCATCACCGACGTCGTCCCCTCCAAGACCCTCATCGCCACCGCCGACGCCGCTGTGGCGATCGCGGGGGCGAGCGATCTCGGGGTCGAGCTGTTCGCCCGCACCGACGACGGCCGGCCGCTGCGTCCGCAGGTGGCGGTGAACATCGCCGCGGTCAACAAGCGCGTGCTGTCGCTGGCCCGGCAGCAGTCCGACGACATGCGCGCCGCGCTCGTGGAGGCAGGCGTCCGCATCATCTCGGGGCAGGGGCGCCTGGACGGCGACTCCGCCGTGATCGTCTCCACCGAGCAGGGCGGCATCGACTTCGACCGGGTCGAAGCCGACACGCTCGTCGTATCGGTCGGCGCGTCACCGCGCGAGCTGGCGTCGGCCCGGCCCGACGGGGAACGCATCCTCACGTGGAAGCAGCTGTACGACATGAAGGCGCTTCCCAAGCACCTCATCGTCGTCGGTTCCGGTGTCACGGGGGCCGAGTTCGCTTCGGCGTACATGAACCTCGGCTCCGAGGTCACGCTCATCTCCAGTCGCGACCAGGTGCTCCCCGGTGAAGATCCGGATGCGGCGGCGGTGCTGGAGAAGGTCTTCAAGCGGGGCGGCATGACGCTGCTGTCGAAGGCGCGCGCGGACAGCGTCGTCAACACCGGCGAGGGTGTGGTCGTGACGCTCGCCGACGGGCGGACCGTGGAGGGGAGCCACTGCCTCATGGCCGTCGGGGCCGTCCCCAACACCGCCGGCATCGGGCTCGAGGAGGCGGGGGTGCAGCTGACCGACTCCGGCCACATCCGCGTCAACCGCGTCGCGCGGACGTCGGTGCCGAATATCTACGCCGCCGGGGACTGCACCACGTTCGTGCCGCTGGCATCCGTCGCGTCCATGCAGGGGCGCACCGCGGTCTTCCACGCGCTCGGCGATGTCGTCATTCCGCTCGAGCGCCGCCGGATCGCGGCGAACATCTTCACGGCGCCGGAGATCGCGACGGTCGGATGGCAGGAGCACGACATCGCCGGCGGCGTGATCGACGGCGTGGTGCGCAAGCTCCCGCTCTCCGCCAACCCGCGCGCCAAGATGCAGGGCATCAAGGACGGCTTCGTGAAGGTCATCGCACGGCAGGGGAGCGGCACCGTGATCGGCGGCGTCATCGTCGGACCGCGCGCGTCGGAGCTGATCTATCCGCTCGCGATCGCCGTGGAGCGGCGCCTCACGGTCGACCAGGTCTCGCGCGTGTTCGCGGTCTACCCGTCGCTATCGGCGAGCATCACGGACGCCACCCGCGCGATGCACATCGTCGACCGCAGCGACGACGCCCCCGCGCCCTGACGCTTCGTCTCGCTGCGCTCGCTCAGCGTCCGGATCTGACGCCGCCCGGCCGCTGAGCGAGGGAGCGGAGCAACCGAGACGAAGCGCGAGACCTCAGGAGATCGTCAGGAGCTGATGGCCCGCCGACACCGTCGTGCCGGGCGTCGCGTCGATCGCGCCGATGACGCCGTCCTTGTGCGCCTGGATCGGCTGCTCCATCTTCATCGCCTCGAGCACCACGACGAGATCGCCCTTCACGACGGCCTGACCGTCCGCGACGGCGAGCTTGACGATCGTCGCCTGCATCGGCGCCTTGACCGCGTCACCGGTGGCCCCCGCCACGGCGGAGGCGGCGTGCGAGCGGCGCGAGGGCGGTACGGCGGCCGGGCGGCCCGACGTGCTCGACGTGGTGGCGATGCGCTCGGGAAGGCTCACTTCGAGGCGCTTGCCGCCGACCTCGACGACCACGGTGTGGCGCGCGGCCGGAGCCGCCGGTGCGTCGAGCTCGCCGTCCCACGCGGGGATGTCGTTGTCGAACTCGGTCTCGATCCACCGTGTGTACACGCCGAATCCGCCGTCCTCGGCGGTGAAGGCGGGCTCGCGCACGAGCTTGCGGTGAAACGGCAGCACGGTGGGAAGGCCGGCCACCTCGAACTCGTCGAGGGCGCGGCGCGCGCGCTGCAGCGCCTCGGCGCGGTCGCGGCCGGTGACGATGATCTTCGCGAGCAGCGAGTCGAAGGCGCCCGAGACGCTGTCACCCGCCGTCACCCCCGAATCGAGCCGGATGCCGGGGCCCCCGAAGGTCTTGAAGACGTGGATGGGCCCGGGTTGCGGGAGGAAGCCGCGGCCCGGATCCTCGCCGTTGATGCGGAACTCGATCGAGTGCCCCGACGGCGCCGGGTCGTCGTAGCCGAGCTCCTCGCCCTCAGCCAGGCGGAACTGCTCGCGCACGAGATCGAGCCCGGTGACCTCCTCCGAGACCGGATGCTCCACCTGCAGGCGCGTGTTCACCTCGAGGAACGAGATCGTGCCGTCGGCGCCGATGAGGAACTCGCACGTGCCCGCGCCGACGTAACCCACCTCGCGGAGGATCGCCTTGGACGCGGTGTAGAGGATGTCGTTCTGCTCGTCGGTGAGGAACGGGGCGGGGGCCTCCTCGACGAGCTTCTGGTGCCGGCGCTGCAGCGAGCAGTCGCGCGTCGAGACGACCACGACGTTGCCGGCGGCATCCGCCAGGCATTGCGTCTCGACGTGACGGGGGCGGTCGAGGTACTTCTCCACGAAGCACTCCCCGCGCCCGAACGCCGTGACGGCCTCGCGCGTGGCGGAGTCGAACAGCTCGGGAATCTCCTCGATCGTCCGGGCGACCTTCAAACCGCGCCCGCCGCCGCCGTAGGCGGCCTTGATGGCGATCGGAAGACCGACCTCCTCCGCGAAGGCGACGACCTCGTCGGCGCCGGAGACCGGGCCAGGGGTGCCGGGGGCCAGCGGTGCGCCGACCTTCTCGGCGACGTGCCGAGCCGTGACCTTGTCGCCGAGCGCTTCGATCGCCTCCGGCGAGGGGCCGATCCACACGAGCCCCGCCGCGATCACGGCACGGGCGAACTCGGCGTTCTCGGCGAGGAAGCCGTATCCCGGATGCACCGCATCGGCGCCGGAGCGACGGGCGACGGAGAGGATCTTGTCGATCGACAGGTACGTGTCGGCGCTCGTGGCGCCTTCGAGTGCGTACGCCTCGTCGGCGAGCCGGGCGTGAAGCGCATCGCGATCCTGGTCGGCGTACACCGCGACGCTTCCGCGACCGGAGTCGCGAGCCGCGCGGATGATTCGGACGGCGATCTCGCCGCGATTCGCGACCAGGACCTTGGCGATTTCCGGCATGGGTGCCAGCCTACCCAGGGCAGGGGTCCCGCTTTTGAGCACCCTGCACAAGAAACGCCGAAAAAGGTGTGTGGGAGTCTACGAAGCCTCGGCGCGGTTCCAGAGCGCCGGCCAGTCGCCGCCGAGCTCCCGCACGAGGTGACGGATGGTCGACAGCGACATCCCCACCACCGTCGACGGGTCCCCCGTGACGCTCTCGATGAACGGGCCGCCCAGGCTGTCGACCGTGAACGCGCCTGCGACTGCGAGCGGCTCGCCCGTGGCGACATACGCGTCGATCTCGGCATCCGTGACGTCGGCGGTGAAGGTCACGGAGGCCTCGGCGACGGCAGCGGCCTCGCGCGCGGGCAGACCCGGGGAGAGCCGGATCACGCTGTGCCCGGAATGGAGGACCCCCGTGCGCCCGCGCATGGCCCGCCACCGCGCGGTCGCGGCCTCCGCGGTGTGCGGCTTTCCCAGGATCTCGCCGTCGATCTCGAACATCGAGTCGCCCCCGAGGACGAACCCGTCGTAGACGGTTCCCAGGCGCGCCGCGACCTCGGCGGCCTTGCGCCGGGCCAGGACAAGGACGTGCTCCGGTGCGGGAAGGCGGCGGCGTTCCCGTTCCTCCACGGCCGCGATCACCGCCTCCTCGTCGACGTCGGGCGCGACAGTGTCGGGTTCGATGCCGGCCTGGCGCAGCAGCTGGAGCCGCGCGGGGGACGTGGATGCAAGGCAGACGCGCATCCCCTCACGCTAGCCGTGCGAGGGTGGAGGGATGGATGACGGGAAGCTCGTCGAGCTGGACATCACCGACGTGGCGCACGGCGGGGTGTTCGTGAGCCGGCTCGACGGCCGCGTGGTCTTCGTCGCGGACGCGATCCCCGGCGAACGGGTCCGCGCGCGCCTGACCGACACCCGCAAGACCTCGTTCTGGCGCGCCGAGACGGTCGAGGTGCTGACGGCATCGCCGCATCGACGTCCGCACGTCTGGGCGGCAGCCGACGTCGCCGTCGCACCCGAAGACCGCCCCGGGGGAGCAGAGTTCGGGCACATCGCGCTCGATCACCAGCGGGAACTCAAGCTCGCGGTGCTGCGGGACGCGCTTCAGCGCATCGGCAAGGTCGATGTCGACGCCGGAGTGGAGCCGGCGCTCGCGGTCTCCGACGCATCCGGGGCTGTCGCCGCCGCGGAGAGCCCGGATGGAACGGGCTGGCGGACGCGGGTCAGCCTGCACGTCGACGACGCGGGACGGATCGGCCCGTTCGCGGCGCGCAGCCACCGCGTCATCGAGGTCCCCGACCTCCCGCTGGCCACGGATGCCGTGGCCCGCGCCGCCGCCCGCGTGCGGGGGCAGGCGGCGGGGCGGGTCGATCTCGTGCAGCCCGCCGACGGCCGCGTCCGCGTCCTGCCGCGACCGGACGACGCCGATCGGCGTCGCCTCCCGGCGCCGGAGATCCTCACCGAGCAGGTCGCCGGCCGGGAGTTCCGAGTGGACGCCCGTGGGTTCTGGCAGGTGCACCGACTCGCCGCCTCGTCTCTCACACGCGTCGTGACCGAGCAACTGCGTGCCGCCGACCCCGAGCTTCCCGTCGACCCGGATGCCGCCCACCTCGATCTCTACGGGGGCGTGGGCCTGTTCGCCGCCACCCTCGCCGAGCTCGGCGGGCCCGCCACCCGCATCACATCGGTCGAGTCCGACCCGCGTGCCACCGAGCACGCGGGGGAGAATCTGGCCGAATGGGTCGGTGCCCGGGCGGAGACGGCGCGTGTGGAACGCTTCCTCGCCGAGCGCGTCGCCTCCGCCTCCGCTCACGAGCGCGAGAGGCTCGCACGCGGGGTCGTGCTGCTGGATCCGCCCCGCGCGGGTGCCGGCCGGGACGTGGTGGCCGGGATCGTCGCCCTCTCCCCGCGCACCGTCGTCTACGTCGCCTGCGATCCGGTCGCCCTCGCCCGCGATCTCGGCACTTTCCGCGACGCCGGCTACCGCGTCGTGGGCGGCGTCCGCGGCGTCGACCTCTTCCCTCACTCGCATCATCTCGAGGTGGTCGCGGTGCTCAGCCGATGACACCGATACGATGGCGGCTATGACCCGCGTCGCCCTGATCGACGATCACGAGTCGGTGCGTCTCGGTCTCGAGGCGGCGTGCGCCCGCGAGGACAGCACCGCCGTGGTCTTCTCCGGCAGCAACGTCACCGAGTACCTGGCGTGGCGGAGCACCTCCGGCGAGGCGCCCGCAGACGTGATCGTGCTCGACCTCACCCTCGGGGACGGCACGACCGTCATCGAGAACGTCGGGCGCCTGGTGGCCGACGGGTCGAGCGTGCTGATCCACAGCGTCGCCGACCGCCCGGCCGCCGTGCGCGAGGCGTTGTCGGCGGGGGCGGCGGGCATCGTCAGCAAGGCCTCGCCCATCGACGAGGTGCTCGCCGCCGTGCGGACGGTCGCCCGGGGAGAGCCGCTCAACAACGTCGAATGGGCGAGCGCCGTCGAAGCCGATCGCGAGTTCGCCGACGCGCAGCTGTCCGCCCGCGAGCGCGAGGTGCTGCGGCTGTATGCCGCGGGCCTGCCGCTGAAGGCCGTCGCCGATCGCCTCGGAGTGGCCTACTCCACCGCCAAGGAGAACATCACCCGCGTGCGGGTGAAATACGTCGAAGTCGGCCGCCCCGCCCCCACCAAGGTCGACCTGCTGCGGCGGGCGATGGAGGATGGCATCCTGCAGCAGTCCGAGAACGACGACGGACATGGCTGACGGCGGCCGGTCGGTTCTCGAGGCCGCGTGGGGCCATATCCCGCAGTCGCGTGAGGCGACGGAGACGCTCGGCGCCTTCACGCGCACCCGCATCGAGCGGGTGATCACGCTGCTCGTGGGCCCCGGATGCCTCGCGCTCGGCGCTCAGGCGCTCGTCGCGGCGTTCGGCCCGGGCGACGAGCGCGCGGGATGGCATGTGCCGCTCGTGCTGGTGGTGTTCCTCCCGCTCGTGGCGATGATCATCGCCTGCGTGTGGGGGCGATTCGCCCGGGTCTTCAGCGGCGTCTTCGCTGTCGTGTACGTGATCGCGCTGGTGGCGTGGCCCTTCGTCACGGTGGGTTCGCAGCCCGTTCCCACCGAGGAGCCGTGGATCTTCTACCTGATCAACGTCGCGACCGTCGCCACGGTCGTGGCGTTCCCGTTGCTCCTGCAGATCGTGTGGACGATCGTGACGCCGCTGCTGTTCGGGGCCGTCCGTCTCATCCAGGCGGGGTTCGCGGAGACCTTCTGGCTGCCCGTCGGACTCGACGTCTCGTTCGCGATCATTCTCGGAAGCGTGCTGGTCGTGCTCGGGTGGACGTACCGCTCGGTGGCGGCCAACGTCGACGAGACGCGCGCACGCGCCGTGGCGAGCTACGCGGATGCGGCCGCGGCAGCGGCGACCGAACGCGAGCGGGTCGCGGTGGCCGCCCTCATGCACGACAGCGTGCTGGGCGCCCTCCTGGCCGCCGAGCGCGCCACGACCCCGCGCGAGCGGACCCTCGCGGTGAGCATGGCGCGGGAGGCGCTGACGCGGCTCGCCAACGCCGAGAAGGACGCGTGGGAGGGCAGCGACGAGCCCGTCGACGCCGATCAGCTGGCCGACGACCTGGAGGCCGCGTCGAAGGAGATGGGGGTGCGCCTGCGGGTGGCGCGCAGCATCGATCCCGACACGCCGAGGGTGCCCGGTCGTGTCGCGCGGGCGCTCGTGCTGGCGGCGCTCCAAGCCGTGGCCAATGCCGTGCAGCACGCGAACGCGCAGGGGCTGGCGGTGGAGCTGCGCGGCGCCGCCGACCCGGGCCGGGTGCGCGTGCGCGTGCGCGACAGCGGCCCCGGGTTCGACGTCGAGAGGATCCCGGAGGATCGCCTCGGCATCCGCGGGTCGATCCTCGCACGCGTCACCGCGGTCGGCGGTCGCACCGAGATCGAGTCGGGGCCCGCCGGCACCACGGTGACGCTCGAGTGGGAGAGCGGGGACCGCTGGTGACCGTCCGGTCGATCGTCTCCGCCATCGCCGTCGCCTTCACGGCGTACCTCGCCGCGCGCGGGCTGTGGTGGCCCCGCGGCGACGTGGACCACCCGTGGATCATCTTCCTGGCGCTGCCGCTGTACCTCGTCGTGACGTGGCTGTGGGTGGCGTGGGGCGCGCGTCGCCCCGCCAAGGCGCCGCGCGGCGCCGTCCCCGCGCGGCAGTCGTCGCCGCCGCTGTGGGCCGCGGCCCTCGCGCTGGCCGTGGCGGTCATCGTGCCGAACGCCGTGCTCTTCGCCGTCGCGCCGTCGTCGCGGACCCAGCCGTTCGCGACGTGGGTCATCGGCGGAGTGGGCGCCCTCATGACGATCGTCATGGTGCGCCGTCGTCCCTGGGTGGCGTGGATCGGGCTCGCTCTCGCTGCCGCGTCGGTGTCGCTGTGGATCGGCATCCTCCCCGCGCTCAGCCTCGGGCTGGTGGGATCGATCGTCTGGGTGGCTGCGGCGCAGCTTCTCATGATCGCTTTGGACAGCGCCGCGCGCGACACCGTGCAGCTGGCCGAACTGCAGCAGGCGGCATCCGCATGGCAGGCCTCGCAGGCCGGACGCCAGCGCGAGCGCCGCGTGCAGGTGCAGCGCGCGCTGCAGGCGGCCGGGCCCATCCTCGGCCGCACGATCGAGACGGGCGGCAACCTCCGCCCGCCCGAACGCCTCGAGGCACGCCTGGCGGAGGGTCGACTGCGGGACGAGCTGCGTGGACCGCGCCTCCTCGATGACATCGTGCGCGCCGAGCTCGAATCGGCGCGCCGGCGCGGCATCACGGTCACGATGCTCGACGAGGGCGGACTGGAGGGTCTGTCGGAGCCCGAGCTCGTGACCATCCGCGAGGAGCTCGCTCGGATACTGGAGTCCGCGTCTTCCCGGCGGCTCATCATCCGTACTTCACCGCACCATCAGACCGCCGTCACGATCGTCGGCCGGTCCGGCGACGGCGACGGCCTGTCGGACGAGGACAGCGTCGAGCTCTGGCACGAGATCCCGCGGGTCCGCTGAATCCGCCGTCCCGTTCAGCCCGCCGCCGTCGTGCGCAGCGGGAAGGCGGTGCGGGTGAGCTCTTCGGAGACCCGCCACAGGAGCCCGGCCAGTTCGCGGTCGGTGGCCGCCGGCGACGGATCGGTCAGCGCCGCCGGCCCGCGCACGCCCCAGCGGCGGGGGCCGGACAGCGAGCCGCCGGGAACATCGCCGGTCGCGGCGAGCAGCGTGGGTAGCGCGCCGGCGTCAGGTCCCTGAGCCAGGAGCGGAGTGACCATCGCGCTGACGCGATCGAGCACCCGGTTGCCGCTGGCGATCCGGAAACCGGTCGACGCCCATCCCGGATGCGCGGCCGTCGACAGCACCGCAGACCCCGCGGCCGCGAGTCGCCGCTGCAGCTCGGCGGTGAACAGGAGATTCGCCAGCTTCGACTGCCCGTAGGCGCCGAAAGGACTGTAGGCGCGCCGCTCCCACTGGAGGTCGTCCATATTGATCGACGCGGAGCGATGCGCGCTGGAGGTCAGCGTCACAACGCGCCCGGTGAGGCGATCGAGAAGCAGATTGGTCAACGCGAAGTGCCCGAGGTGATTGACGCCGAACTGCCTTTCGAAGCCGTCGACGGTGAGCTCGCGCGTGGCCGACATCGCGCCGGCGTTGTTGACGAGATAGTCGACCGGTTCGTCGATGCCCGCGGCGAAATCGCGCACCGAGGCCAGCGAGGCCAGGTCGAGGTGGCGGGCGTGCGCGCGATCACCGATGGCGGCCGCCGCCGAGGCGGCCTTGCCCTCGTCGCGGGAGGCCAGGATGACCCGGGCCCCGCGCGCCGCCAGGGCTGACGCGGTCGCGAAGCCCAGGCCGCTGTTGCCGCCGGTGATGATCGCGACGCGCGCGGATTGGTCGGGGAGGGACGCGGCAGAGGAAAGAGCGGGCATGACGCCGACTGTAGGCAGTGTCTACATTGTTGTCAATGTCCACACGTCAGATACGCTGGACGCATGGACGGGGTCCGGTATCGGCGCAGCTCTCTTCGCGACGTCCTCCTCGACCGGGCGCTGGTGGTGGTGCACGATCGCGGCGCGGGCGCCCTGTCGCTGCGCGAGCTCGCCCGCGACGCCGGCGTCTCCCACGCCGCCCCGGCGCGGCACTTCGCCGACCGCTCGGCGCTGCTGGACGCGGTGGCGGTGGCGGGATTCGAGCAGTTGGCCGCCCAGATCGTCGACGCCGCCGCATCCGCGGGTCCCGCCGAGGTGCAGGCAGGGCGGGTCGCGCTCGTCTATGTCTCCTTCACGGTCGATCGGGCCCACCTCGCGGGCGTCATGTTCCGGCACGACTCCGAGCGCGACGAGGGCGCCATCGGCCAGGCCGCACAGACGGCGTTCGCGCCGCTCGTGGACGTCTTCCAGCGTGCCGAGGCCGAGGGGCGGGTGCCGGCCGGCAGCGCTGAGACGCGGGCGACACTCTTCCTCGCGGCGCTTCAGGGACTGGCCGCCCTGGTGAACTGCGGCGTGGTGCCGCGCTCATCCGTTCCGGAACTGCTCGACGAGGCCGTCGCTCGATTCGTCGGCGAGGCCGCGATCGGCACCGCACCACAGCGAGCGTGACCGCCACCGGCGCCGGGGCATCCCGACGATGATTCCCGACCCGCCGATCCGGTTTGGGGGGAGTCCGGATCGGCGAGTCGAGAGGAGAGGCGAGGGGCGGCGAAGCCGCCCGCCCCTCGCCGGCGGACGGTTACCCGAAAACCATCCGCGTGACCGGAACCGGCTGGAGAGCGGTCCGGCCGAACGCACGAAGCGTTCCAGCTCCATCAGTATGCGGCGCGTGCAACCCCTCCGTCTGTAGGTATTTCGGGGGACAGCTGCGGGCGATGCGTCAGCGATCGGCTCCCGACCAGCCGCGCTCCCGCGCGAGCGGCTGCCGCAGTCCGCGGGCCGTCAGCTGCCACGATGAGCGCCGCGGAGCATCCGGTGCGGTGGCCGCGGCCGACTCCTCTGCGAACGCCTCGCTGACGACCGCGACGAGGGCCGCGAGCTCCTCCTCGGTCGGGTTCCCGCGACGCACGTCCACGGCGACGTCGGGCGCCGGATCGACGTCGCTCACAGCGGGATGTTCCCGTGCTTCTTCGCCGGCAGGCTGGCGCGCTTGCCGCGCAGGGACCGCAGCGCCTTCGCGATGGCGACACGGGTCTGGGCGGGCTCGATGATGCCGTCGAGCTCCCCGCGTTCGGCGGCCAGGAAGGGCGACGCGACGTTGTACGTGTACTCGTTCGCCAGGCGGGTGCGCACAGCCGCGACGTCTTCGCCGGCGTCCTCGGCACGCTTGATCTCGCCGCGGAAGAGGATGTTGACCGCTCCTTGGCCGCCCATGACGGCGATCTCGGCCGTCGGCCAGGCGAGGTTGATGTCGGCGCCGAGCTGCTTGGAGCCCATGACGATGTAGGCGCCCCCGTAGGCCTTCCGGAGGATCACCGTCACCAGCGGCACGGTCGCCTCGGCGTAGGCGTACAGCAGCTTCGCGCCCCGGCGGATGACGCCCGTCCACTCCTGGTCGGTGCCGGGCAGATACCCGGGGACGTCGACGAGCGTGACGATGGGGATCGAGAACGCGTCGCAGAACCGCACGAAGCGGCTCGCCTTCTCTCCGGCGTCGATGTTGAGGGTGCCGGCCATCTGCGACGGCTGGTTGGCGATGATGCCGACGGTGCGGCCCTCGACGCGACCGAATCCGATCACGATGTTCGGCGCGAACAGCGGCTGCACTTCGAGGAAGTCGCCGCGATCGACCAGGTGGCTGATGACCTGGTGGATGTCGTACGGCTGGTTCGCCGAGTCGGGCACGACGGTGTTCAGGAAGCGGTCCGCATCCGTCGTCTCGAACTCGAAAGCCGTCTCGTAGACGGGGACCTCGTCGAGGTTGTTGTCGGGGAGGAAACCGAGGAGCGAGCGCGCGTAGTCGATCGCGTCGTCCTCGTCCTCGGCGAGGTAGTGCGCGACACCGGAACGGGTGTTGTGCGTGTGTGCGCCGCCGAGCTCGTCCATGCCGACGTCCTCACCGGTGACGGTCTTGATGACGTCGGGGCCGGTGACGAACATCTGGCTGGTCTTGTCGACCATGATGACGAAGTCGGTGAGAGCGGGGGAGTACACCGCGCCGCCGGCGGCCGGGCCCATGACGATCGAGATCTGCGGGATGACGCCCGACGCCCGCGTGTTGAGGCGGAAGATCTCGCCGTACTTGCCGAGGGCGACGACGCCCTCCTGGATGCGGGCACCGCCGGAGTCGAGGATGCCGATGATCGGCATCCCTCCGCGCAGGGCGAACTCCATGACCTTCACGATCTTGTCGCCGGCGGCTTCGCCGAGCGAGCCGCCGAACGTGGAGAAGTCCTGGGCGTACACCGCGACAGTGCGGCCGTGAATGGTGCCGGTCCCCGTCACGACCGAGTCGCCGTACGGGCGGGAGCGGTCCATGCCGAACGCCGTGGTGCGGTGGCGCACGTACTCGTCGAGCTCGACGAACGAGCCGGGGTCGACCAGCAGCTCGATGCGCTCGCGCGCCGTCATCTTGCCCTTGGCATGCTGCTTGACGCGCGCAGCCTCCTCGGCGTCGACGACGGCCTCCTGGTACCTGCTGCGGAGGTCCGCGATCTTGCCGGCGGTCGTAGAGAGATCGTGCTGCTCGGTCACGCGTTCCACCCTATCTGCGGGGCTGTCTTCGGCCTTGGAGGGTGTTCACAACACCTCAGCGCGTTCGCTGTCGCCCTCGTCCTGCTCGGCCCGGTTCGCCGCGCACGGTGAGCCCGCGCCCGGATGGCTGTGGGGCGCGGGGCGTTCGGGTGGCAGGTGGAGACGCATCCGGTGCCAGCAAGCGGCAGCAGCTGCCCCGTGAGCCCGAGGGCTCCGTACTCAGGTGGCGGAATTCGCCGTCTCCGGGAGCGGCTATGCGGCACCAGCTGCCACCCCACGCTGCGACCCGACGGATGCGGGATGTCAAGACCGGGTGCGTAGCCGTGGTGGGTCCTAGGGTGAGGACATGCCGATCCCGGAAGAGGGCTACCCCCGCGCGGCGGGAGTGAGCCCACGCCTGCAGGTGGTGGAGACCACCGATTCCACGAACGCCGACGTCCTGGCGGCCGCCGGCGAAGATCCCGGCGCCTGGCCGCACCTGTCGGCCCTCGTCACGACCGACCAGCGGGCCGGTCGCGGGCGTCTGGACCGCACGTGGGTCGCCCCGCCCGGGACGGCCCTGGCCCTCTCGGTGCTCGTACGCGTCGAGGCGCTTCCGACGCACCGGCGCGGCTGGATCCCCCTCGTCGCCGGCGCGGCGATGACCCGCGCCGTCGCCGCCCAGCTGACCGGGACCGGCAACACCGCGCAGCTGAAGTGGCCGAACGACGTGCTCATCGACGGTGCCAAGGTCTGCGGCATCCTCGCCGAGGTCGTGCCGGACGACACGCACGCCGTCGTGATCGGAGCAGGCGTCAACACGCGGATGCAGCGGGTAGACCTGCCCGTGACCACCGCGATCTCGTTCGCCGCGCTCGGCCTGGAGTGCGATGACGATCGGCTCATCGCCGACTATCTCGAGGCCCTCGACGAGCTGCTCGCCGCACTGACGGCCGCTCGCGGCGACGCTGCGGCATCCGGCGTGCTCGGCGAAGTGGAGGCGCTATGCGCCACTGTCGGCGCCGACGTCACGGTGGCGCTGCCCGATGGCACGAGCCTGGGAGGGCGCGCACAGCGGATCGATCCAGACGGACGACTCGTCGTCGACACCGGGACCGACGAGGTGCCCGTCTCGGCCGGCGACGTCGTGCACGTGCGCTGAACCGCGTGTGCGCACTCCGATGTCGGCCGTGGGCGCCACAATGAGATCGTGACGCAGCCGACGACATACGGAGGGCGCCCGCTCATGCCGGCGCCGGGTGCTCCGACGCCCGAGCTGCGGGTGGCGCGCCTGCGACCCCACGCCCGGCGGCTGTTCTGGTCGGCTGTCGTGCTGGTCGCCGTCGCTGCGGCCGTCGGATACTTCTACGGCAATCTGCGTCCGCCGCTGGAGAACTGGATGCTGCTGACAGCTGCCGCGGCGGTGGTGCTGCTGCTCGTCGTCCTGCCGTGGGCGGTGTGGTGGTCGCACAGCTACACGATCACCACGCGACGCGTGATCGAGCGCGGCGGGCTGTTCCGCCGCCGCCGCAGCGAGCTCACGCACGTGCGCGGGTACACGATCCAGCTGCGCCGCGGACCGATCCAGCGGATGTGGGGGGCCGGCACGCTGATCTTGTCCAACGGCGTGGACGCACCGCTCCGGCTGCGCAACGTCCCCAGTGCCGAACTGGTGCACGAGGTGCTCGTCGATCAGGTGGAGGTCAATCAGATCCTCGCCCACCGGGACTCGCAACCGCCCTCCGTCCCCCTCTCCCCGTCCTGACGTTTCGGTCGGTCTGCGAGAAGATGGACCGACGAAAGGGGCGACATGGCGTTGCGAGTCGGAATCATCGGCGGCGGTCAGCTGGCGCGGATGATGATCGCGCCGGCGGTCGAACTGGGACTGGATGTGCGCGTCCTCGCCGAGGAGCCGGGGATGTCGGCGGCGCTTGCCGCGACGGCGGTCGGAGACTACCGGAGCCCCGACACCGTCCTGGCCTTCGCCCGCGAGGTCGACGTGATCACGTTCGATCACGAGCACGTGCCGCAGGACGTGCTCGCCGCGCTGGTCGGGGCCGGCGTCCGTGTGCACCCCGGCCCCGACGCGCTCGCCGTCGCCCAGGACAAGCTCGTGCTGCGGCATCGGATGGCGGAGCTCGGCGCTCCGCAGCCCGAGTGGGCCGCCGTGGCGGACGAGGCCGAGCTGCAGGACTTCCTCGACGCCCACGGCGGCCGCGCCGTCGTGAAGACCCCGCGCGGTGGATACGACGGAAAAGGCGTGCGTGTCGTGAGCGCGGCATCTCAGGCCCAGGACTGGTTCGCGACCCTCGCCGAGGACGCGCGGGGCGGGCAGCTGCTCGTCGAGGAGCTCGTGGACTTCTCCCGCGAGCTCGCCCAGCAGGTCGCCCGGCGCCCGTCCGGTGATGTGGCCGTCTACCCCGTCGTGGAGACCGTGCAACGAGACGGGGTCTGCGCCGAGGTGATCGCGCCCGCGCCGCGCGCCGAGGGCCGACTCGCGCGCGCAGCGGCTGAACTCGGCGTGCAGATCGCCGAAGGCCTCGGGGTCACGGGCATGCTGGCCGTCGAACTGTTCGAGACGGCCGACGAGCGCATCCTCGTCAACGAGCTCGCGATGCGTCCGCACAACAGCGGTCACTGGACGCAGGACGGCGCCGTCACGAGCCAGTTCGAGCAGCACCTGCGGGCCGTGCTCGACCTGCCGCTGGGCACTCCGGATGCGGCAGCCCCCTGGACCGCGATGATCAACATCCTCGGCGGCCCGGCGAACGGCGGACTGGGCGAGCGCTTCGCGCCGGCCATGGCGGAGCATCCGCGCGCCAAGATCCACACGTATGGCAAGGCCCCACGGCCGGGACGCAAGGTCGGGCACGTGAATGTCGCAGGCGACGACCTCGACGACGTCGTCTACGAGGCGCGCGCGGCGGCGGCGTACTTCTCCGACTGAGCCGCGCCGTTCCGGCGTTCTCGCAGCCGTGCGCCCTAGCCTGGTCGGGTGACCCGGCCGCTGCACTCTTCCGAGACGCCCGTGGTCGGCGTCGTCATGGGCTCCGACTCGGACTGGCGGGTCATGAGCGACGCCTCCCAGGCGCTCACCGAACTCGGCGTGCCTCACGAGGTCGAGGTCGTCTCCGCCCACCGCACGCCGGACAAGCTCCTCCGCTACGGGCGAGAGGCCCGCGGCCGAGGGCTGCGGGTCATCATCGCCGGCGCCGGCGGTGCCGCACACCTCCCGGGGATGCTGGCGTCCGTGACGGCGCTTCCGGTCATCGGCGTCCCGGTGCAGCTGGCCACCCTCGACGGACTCGACTCACTGCTCAGCATCGTGCAGATGCCCGGCGGGATCCCCGTCGCCACGGTCTCCATCAACGGCGCGAAGAACGCGGGGCTTCTGGCCGCACGCATCCTCGGCGTCTCTGACGCCGCACTCGGTGACCGGATCGAGCAGTATGCGCGCGACCTCGAGGGTCAGGTCGAGGAGAAGAACCGCCGTTTGAAGGACTCGCTGTGAGCGCGACGGTGCCGCCGCGCCCCCGCACGCGACCGCGGGCGGTGGTGGAGACGCGGCCGTTGCGCAACCCCGACACCGCCTCGCGCCAGGTCATGACGCGTCGCGGCTGGTGGCTCGTTCTGCTGAACGTGCTCATCCCGGGATCCGCGCAGATCCTGGCCGGCAACCGCCGTCTCGGTCGATTCGGCCTCGCCGCCACCCTGACCCTGTGGATCGCCCTGGTCCTCGTGGGGGTGCTGGCGCTCCTGTGGCCGACGCAATTGGGCGTTCTCGTCACGGGCGTGTGGATCCCGGAGTGGCTGGCGTGGCTCCGGTGGCTGCCGCTCACGCTCGTGCAGCTCGTGATCGTCGGGTACGTGGTGCTGTGGGTCGTGCTCACGGTCGACACCCTGAGGCTCGTGCGCCTCGTCCGAACCGGCTCGCTCGCGCGCTTCGGCATCGCCGCCGTCAGCATCCTGCTCCTGGTGGGCGTCGGATCAGGTGCCGCGTGGGCCGTGCAGACGGCCGGGACGGTGCGCGACACCCTCGGCGCGATCTTCGGTCAATCCGGTCCGGTCGTTCCGCCGTCGGACGGCTACTACAACGTGCTGCTTCTGGGCGCCGACAGCGGCGAGGGGCGCGACTCCATGCGCTTCGACAGCATCTCCGTCGTCTCTGTCAACGCGACGACCGGGGCGACGACGATCACCGGCATCCCGCGCGACATGCCGAACTTCCCCTTCGCGCCCGGACCGATGCAGGACAAGTACCCCAACGGCCACGAAAGTCATTCCGACCCCAGCTGCGGCTGGGGGAGCGGGATCAACCAGCTCCGCACCGAGGTGGAGGTGTGCCAGGACGGCAACGCCCTGTACCCGGATGCGGTGACGAACGGGTCGAGCCCCGCCATCGAGGCGACCAAAGACGCCGCCGAGGGCATTCTGGGCATCGAGATCCCGTACTACGTCTTCATCGACATGCACGGCTTCGCCGCGCTCGTGGATGCGCTCGGCGGCGTCGACATCACCGTCGCGGAGCGGCTGCCGAAGGGCGGCGGACCGGCATACTCCGGCCAGCCTGCCGAGGAGTGGGCGATCGGCTGGATCGAGCCCGGCCCGCAGCACATGGACGGCGACACCGCCCAGTGGTATGCCCGGTCGCGCTATACGACGAGCGACTTCGACCGCATGGCGCGCCAGCGTCAGCTGCAGGAGGCGATGCTCGCTCAGTTCACCCCGTCGAACGTGCTCACCCGGTTCCAGGATGTCGCGGCTGCGGGGACAGCCATCGTCGAGACCGATGTGCCGCAGCCGCTGATCCCCACCCTGCTGGATCTCGCGCTGAAGGCTCAGGAGCTCCCCGTCACGCCCATCGAGCTGACGCCCGCGGGAGGGATCGACGAGTACGCCCCCGACTACGCGTACATCCAGGAGATGATCCGGACGACCCTTCACCCGCCGACTCCGACCGCGGAGCCCGGGACGTGACGGCGACGCTGCGCGTCGTCCTCGATCAGCTCGTCGCCCCGACGCAGCCCGATATCGCCGAAGCATCCGGAGAACTGACGCGCGCCCTCATCGCCGCCGCACCGAAGGGGGCGGATGTCGCCGCCATCGTCCCGCGCGGCGGGGACGTCGCCCTGGACGGACTCGCCGATGTGGTGCGGCTGGCCCTCGGCCGGCGCGAACTGGCCGCCTCCTGGCAACTGGGCGTCGTGGCCGGCGTCGGCAAGGGCATGATCCACTCGCCGACCCTGCTGGCTCCTCTCGTGCGGCACGACCGCGTGCACGAGACGCACCAGATCGTCGTGACCCTGTGGGATCTGCGCGCCTGGGACGCGCATCCGTCGATGCCACGCAGCGACGTGCTCTGGCACAGGGCGATGCTCAAGCGCGCCGAGAAGCACGCCGACGCTGTCGTCGTGCCCGCGCACGCGATGGCGGAGCGGCTCACCGAGATCGCCCCGAAGCTCGCCGGACGCATCCGTGTCGTCGCCGGTGCGCCGCCGGAGGGCTTTCGCGAGCCGACGGATGCGGTGGGGAGGCGCCGATCCCTCGGACTGCCGTCGACCTATGTGGTTCTGAGCGCGTCGCCGACGGACGGCTCCCTCGCCGACGGCATGGCCGCGCTGAGAGGTATGCCGCAACAGGTCGTCGTCATGGACGTGCCCGAAGGGGAGGAATCCGCCGTGCGGGATGTCGCCGCAGCCGGCGGGGTGGCCGAAGAACGGGTGCGCGTCCTCGGCCCGATGGAGCCGGCGGATCGCGCCGCCGTGTGGGGGGCGGCCGCGCTGCTCCTCGCGGCATCCCCGGCGGCGAGCTGGCCCTGGCGCGTCGTGGAGGCGCTCGCGCTCGGCGTGCCCGTCGTCGCCGTCGACGCGGCCGTGCATCGCGAGGTGCTCGCCGATGCGGCGCTGCTGACCGAGCCGAGCGGTCTGTCGGCCGCGGCCGCGCGAGCGATCGGGGACGGCGCCGAGCGTCTCCGCGTGCTCGCTGCCGACCGCGGGAAGACGTTCTCCTGGCGCGACGCGGGCGAACGCGTGTGGCAGCTGCACGCCGAGCTGTGAGCGCGAGCGAGGCGCCCGGCAAGTCCGACACGCCGGGCGCTTACGCGGCGTAGCCCGGGTATCGCGAGCCGCATCCGTCACACTGGTGACATGCATGTGCGGTGGAAGAAGGCGAAGACGCGCGCGGCCACGTTCCTCGCTGTCCTCGGTCTCGTGCTCGGAGTGACGGTCGCCGTCAGTGCGAGCGACACCGCCGATGCGGCTGATCTGTCGCAGTTCCGCGCCGGCAACATCATCAGCGACCAGGTGTTCTACAACAGCGCGTCGATGACCGAAGCGCAGATCGCCGCGTTCATCAACTCCAAGGGCCCGAACTGCGCTTCAGGCAGGACCTGCCTGAAGACATGGCGGGGTCCGTCCGAGTCCAAGCCCGCGAACCCCATGTGCTCGGCGTTCCAGGGCGCGCCGTCGGAAACGGCGGCCTCCCTCATCTACAAGGTGTCGCGCGCGTGCGGCCTCAACCCCCAGGCCATCCTCGTCATGCTCCAGAAGGAGCAGGGTCTGGTGACCTCGTCGGCTCCCTCCGACTACAACTTCAACTTCGCGCTGGGCTACAACTGCCCGGATACGACCGGATGCACCGCCAACGGCATGGGATTCGCGACGCAGATCTACGGCGGAGCCTGGCAGCTGAAGCGCTACTCCAATCCCCCGGGGACGAGCAACTACTTCAACTGGTTCGCTCCCGGGCGCACCTGGAACGTGCTGTGGCATCCTGACGCCGCGCGCTGCGGCAGCGGGGCGGTCTACATCGAGAACCAGGCGACGGCGAGCCTGTACTACTACACGCCGTATCAGCCCAATGCCGCGGCGCTGCGCGCCGGATACGGGACGGGCGACGGATGCTCGAGCTACGGCAACCGCAACTTCTACCAGTACTTCACCGATTGGTTCGGCCCCACGCAGGGCGGGGGAGACCCCTTCGGGAATGTGGAGTCGCTCCAGAGCGTCGCCGGCGCCATCCGCGTCACCGGATGGGCGGCCGACCCCGACACGAAGAACCCCATCGAGGTCCATGTCTACGTGGGAAGCGTGGGGAAGGCGTTCACGGCATCGCTCGAACGTCCCGATGTGGGCGCGGCGTATCCGTCCGTCGGCTCGAAACACGGCTTCGACGTCAGGGTGGCCGTTCCGGCCGCCGGCGCGCACACCGTGTGCAGCTACGCGATCAACGTCGGCACGGGAACGAACCGGCTGATCGCCTGCGGCACGGTCACGGTCACCGGCACCATCGATCGTGCACGCGTTCCCGTCGGCGCCCTCGACTCGGTGACGGCGTCGGGCAGCACGGCGACCGTTCGCGGCTGGGCGCTCGATCCGGACACCGCGAAGCCGATCTCCGTGCGTGTCTCGGTCGGCGGCAAGACGACCCAGGTGCTTGCTGACGTGAGCCGCCCCGACGTCGCGGCGCAGTACCCGAATGCCGGTGCCAAACACGGCTTCTCCACCAAGGTCGCCCTTCCGGTCGGCACCTCGAACGTGTGCGTCACCGCCATCAACAACGGAGTGGGCGGGGACAAGGAGATCGGCTGCCGTGCGGTCACCGTCGCTCCGCCGTTGCCGACCGCGCCGAAGGCCCCGATCGGGCACTTCGAGTCGTTGGGCACGTCGGCGGGGATGCTGAGCATCGGTGGCTGGGCGCTCGACCCGAATGTGGCCAGCCCGATCTCGGTGCACGTGTACGTGGACGGCGTCGGCAAGGCGTATACCGCGAACGTGTCGCGTCCGGATATCGCGGCGGCGTATCCGGGCTACGGCGACAAGCACGGCTTCGTGATCCAGGTGCCGGCGTCGCCGGGGGCGCATCAGGTGTGCGTGTATGCGATCGACAACGCCGGTGGGGACAACCCGACCCTCGGTTGCCGGTCCGCGACGGTCTCGGGGACGACGCCGACGCCCAAGCCGACTCCCAAGCCGACGGCTTCCGCGACTCCCAAGCCGACGCCGACGCCGACAGCGACGCCGAAGCCGACTCCCAAGCCGACGCCCACGCCGACGTTGCCGACGGCGAACAGAGCGCCGGTGGGCAACTTCGAGGGCTTGTCGGCGGCGGCGGGCACGATCACCGCCTCGGGATGGGCGCTCGATGCGAACGTGACGAGCCCGATCGAGGTGCATGTCTACGTGAACGGCGTCGGCAGGGCGTACACCGCTAACGTGTCGCGTCCGGACATCGCGGCGGCGTATCCGGGCTACGGCGACAAGCACGGCTTCGTGATCCAGGTGCCGGCATCGCCGGGCACGCATCAGGTGTGCGTGTATGCGATCGACAATGCCGGCGGCGCCAACCCCAACCTCGGCTGCCGTTCCGCGACGGTGTCGGGAGCCGCACCGGCACCGACGCCCAAGCCGACGCCGACACCCACGCCCACGCCGACGCCCACGCCCACGCCGCCGCCCTCGGCGAACCGGGCACCGATCGGCAATTTCGAAGGGGTGTCTGCCGCGGCGGGGACGATCTCGGCCTCGGGATGGGCGATCGACCCCGACACGGCCAGCCCCATCGAGGTGCACGTCTACGTCGACGGCGTCGGTCGCGCATACCCCGCGAACCTGAACCGTCCCGACGTCGCGGCGGCTTTCCCCGCCGCCGGACAGCCGCACGGGTTCGTCGCGTCGATACCGGCGGCATCCGGTGTCCGCACGGTCTGCGTCTACGCGATCGATGCCAGTGGGGGCGTCAACACGACGATCGGATGCCGGAGCGTCACCGTCCCGTAGGCTCTCACCTCCGCGGCACGCAGCCGCCGGTCGTCACGTCGTGAGATATCGCCTGAGCATCGTCGCCGCGTAGGCAGGCTCGAATCCCGTGGCACGGATCTTGGCCAGGTCGAGCACGCTGCTCCGCGGGCGCGGTGCGACCGGCCCGCTCGCGGCCGCGAAGTACTCCTCGGTGCTCACCCCGCTCACTCGTGAGCGATCGTGGCCGGTGAGCGCGAAGACCTCCGCGGCGACGTCCGCCCAGGTGAGGCTCTCCCCGTCGCAGGTGAGGTTGTACGTGCCGAACGCTGCGTCCGATTCGAGGAGGTGGGTGATTCCCCGGGCGATCTCGGAGGTGAAGGTCAGTCGTCCGCGCTGATCGTCGACGACCTTCGGGTCCACTCCGCGTTCGGCCAACGAGGCCATCGTGGCGACGAAGTTCTTCCCGTCGCCGATGACCCAGCTCGTGCGCACGATGTAGTGACGCGGCGCCGTCGCTGCCGCGGCGTCGCCGGCGGCCTTGGTCTGGCCGTACACGCCGAGGGGGGCCACGGCGTCGTCCTCGGTGTAGGGACGGTCCGCGGTGCCGTCGAACACGTAGTCGCTCGAGACGTGGACGAGCGTGATCCCATACGTCGCGGCGATACGCGCCAGCGCGGCGACCGCCGTCGTGTTGGCCGCCCACGCGTCACGCCGACCGTCCGGTGTCTCCGCGAGATCGACGGCGGTGTACGCCGCGGCGTTGACGATCGCTCCGTACTCGCGCCAGCGACGCGCCGAGTCCAGCTCGCGGTCGGTGAGATCCAGGTCGGCCCGGGTGGCGTACTCGACGTGAGGCGCGTCGCCGAACTCCGCATGAAGCGCACGTCCCAGCTGGCCGCCTGCCCCGAGCACGAGCACCTTACGCGGCGCGATGGGCGTGACATCCGCCAGTCGCGGGTGGGCGAGATCCTTCGCGGAGATCTCGACGTCCGAGAGGGGGATCGGCCACGCGATCGCCGCGGTCTCGTCGGCCAGGTTCAGGAACGCGTACTCCGCGTCGGGCGACCAGTGGTCGTTCACGAGGTAGGTGTAGGCGGTATCCGCCTCGAGCGTCTGGTAGGAGTTGCCCACTCCTCTCGGCACGAAGATCGCGCGGGACGGGTCGAGCTCGGTCGTGAAGACCTGACCGAACGACGGTCCATCGCGCAGGTCGACCCAGGCGCCGAAGATACGCCCGGCGGCCACCGACACCCACTTGTCCCACGGTTCGGCATGGATGCCGCGCGTCGTGCCCACGGCGTCGTTGAACGAGATGTTGTTCTGGACCGGGCCGAAGTCGGGGAGGCCGAGAGCGATCATCTTCTCGCGCTGCCAGTTCTCCTTGAACCAGCCCCGCGAATCCCCGTGCACGGGGAGGTCGAACACGACGAGACCGGGGATGTTCGTCTCCGTGCGGGCCAGGGCCTTTCCGAACGACGTCATCACTGCCCCTTCGACGCGTAGAACGCCTCGACGCCGTCCTTGGCGGGCGCCCACCACGCCTCGTGATCGCGGTACCACTGGATCGTGGCGGCGAGGCCGGCTTCGAAGTCCTGATAGGCGGGCTGCCAGCCCAGTTCTGCGCGCAGCTTCGTCGAGTCGATCGCGTAGCGGAGGTCGTGTCCCGCGCGGTCGGTGACGTGGTCGTACGCGTCCGCGGGCTCGCCCATGAGCGTGAGGATCGTCTCGACGACCTCCTTGTTGTTTTTCTCGCCGTCGGCGCCGATGAGATACGTCTCGCCGATCTCGCCCCGCTCCAGGATGGCGAGCACCGCCGAGGAGTGGTCCTCCGCGTGTATCCAGTCGCGCACGTTCACCCCGGCCCCGTACAGCTTCGGGCGGACGCCGCGGAGAACGTTCGTGATCTGGCGGGGGATGAACTTCTCCACGTGCTGGTAGGGGCCGTAGTTGTTCGAGCAGTTGGAGATCGTCGCGCGGACGGCGAACGAGCGCACCCACGCGCGGACCAGGAGATCACTCCCGGCCTTCGTGGACGAGTAGGGCGAGGAGGGGTTGTAGGGCGTCTGCTCGGTGAACCGTGCCGGGTCGTCGAGTTCGAGATCCCCGTACACCTCGTCGGTCGAGATGTGATGGAAACGGCGGTCGTGCCGGCGGGCGGCCTCCAGCAGCGTGTAGGTGCCGACGATGTTGGTGTCGAGGAACGGCCGTGGCTCGTGCAGGGAGTTGTCGTTGTGCGACTCGGCGGCGTAATGGACCACGGCGTCGACGCGGGAGAAGAGGTCGTCCACGAGTGCGGCATCCGTGATGTCGCCGTGGACGAAGGTGAAGCGGTCGGGCGAGAGGCCCTCGAGCGAGGCGAGGTTGCCGGCGTACGTCAGCTTGTCCAGGACGGTGACGTGGTCATCGGTGTGCTCGAGGACGTGGTGGACGAAGTTCGAGCCGATGAAACCGGCACCGCCAGTGACGAGGAGCCTGCGCATCGTTCCAGGATACTGCGCTGCTGCTGCGAGGTTTGGCGCTCATCCGGGCATGCCAGAGACTAGAGACATGCGTGGCATCATCCTGGCAGGCGGCACCGGCTCTCGACTGCACCCGATCACCCTCGGAATATCGAAGCAGCTCGTGCCGGTGTACGACAAGCCGATGATCTTCTATCCGCTGTCGACGCTCATCCTGGCCGGCATCCGCGACATCCTGATCATCACCACGCCTCAGGATTCCGAGCAGTTCCAGCGTCTGCTCGGCGACGGCAGCCGATTCGGCGTCTCGATCACCTACAAGTCGCAGCCGTCCCCGGATGGGCTGGCGCAGGCGTTCATCCTCGGGGAGGAGCACATCGGCGACGAATCGGCGGCGCTGGTGCTCGGTGACAACATCTTCTACGGGCAGGGGATGGGGACGCGACTGCGCCAGTACACCGAGCTGTCCGGCGGCGTCGTGTTCGGCTATTGGGTCGACGACCCGACCGCCTACGGCGTCGTCGAGTTCGACCGCGACGGCAACGTCGTCTCGCTCGAGGAGAAGCCGCTGGCGCCGAAGAGCAACTATGCCGTCCCCGGGCTCTACTTCTACGACAACGATGTCGTAGAGATCGCGAAGAACCTCACCCCGTCTCCGCGGGGCGAGCTCGAGATCACCGACGTCAACAAGGCCTACCTGGAGCGCGGCGACCTGAAGGTTGAGCTGCTGCCCCGCGGGACGGCGTGGCTCGACACGGGCACGTTCGACTCCCTGAGCGAAGCGACCGACTTCGTCCGCACGGTCGAGAAGCGGCAGGGGCTTTCCATCGGGTGCCCCGAAGAGGTCGCGTGGCGTATGGGCTTCCTGACCGACGACGAGCTGCGTCAGCGCGCCGAGCCGCTGGTAAAGAGCGGCTACGGGGCGTATCTCCTGAAGGCGCTGCAGCAGGGGCTGCGCTGAACGCCGCCGAGGTGTCGATGACGTCCGAACATTCGAGTACCACGCCGGCTCCCGCCGGAGGCTCCCGGCTCATCGTCTACGCGCTCGGTCGCGCGGACGGCCGGGCGGACGACTTCGTGCTCCACGCGCTGGCGGCGCTGCGCCCGCACGCGACGCGGCTCGTGGTCGTCGTGTCTGAGGACGCTCCCGATGCCGAGCGCGATCGGCTCCGCGCCGTCGCCGATCACCTCGTCACCGTTGCGGCTACCGGATTCGACGCGGGCTGGTACGCGCACGCGGTCGAGACCGAATCGAACCCCTCCCGATACAGCGAGGTCGTGCTCACCGGAGACTCGTGGTTCGGTCCGGTCTCCGACGTCGCTTCCGTGCTCACGCGCATGGCCGATGATCCCGCAGTCGTGTGGGCGATGATCCAGAACGCCGGTGGACCGCCGGAGACCTTCCCCGACGCCGGCTTCGCCCGTCCCGTCCTGCCCTGGGCGTGGACGGCGGTGAGAGCGGCCGCTTTCGCGTCCGGTCAGTGGCATCGCTATTGGGCCGAGCGGCCCGCGGGCGGCGGGCCCGAGGAGGAGGCGGCGTTCCTCCGTCATTTCGAGCGCGCCGGGAGCGAGCCGTCGTTCGCGTTCCCGGCGGCAGCGTACCCGAGCGCCGATCCGGCGCTGTTCACTCCGAGCCTCTTGCTGGACGACGGATGCCCGTTCGTCCTCCGAGCCCTGTTCCTGCAGTACCCGCCCTTCCTCGATCGGTTCGCCGTCATCGGACGGGAGATCCTCCAGCATCTGGACGATCTCGGCTTCCCGATGGGCATGGTGTGGCAGAACCTGGCCCGCACCGTCCAGCCGAAGGCGCTCTACGCGATCGGGGGCATGGTGGAGGTGCTGCCGGACGTCGACGTCGCCTACGACCACGCAGCTCCGCTGCGGATCGCGGCGATCGTGCACGTGAGCGACCTCGTCTCGGTGCAGGATCTGTTCTCCCGGCTCGCGTATCTCCCCTCGCCGTACCACCTCTACGTCACCACGACCGACGGCAAGCGTGCGGCGAAGCTCCAGAGACTGCTCGAGCGCCTGGGGGATCCTCATCTGACCTCGTTCGATGTGCGGGTCACTCCTGCCAGCCGCGGGCGTGACATGAGCGACTTCTTCGTGGGATGCCGGGACGTGCTGCTCAGCGGGGACTTCGACCTGGTGGTCAAGGTCCACGCGCGTCGGACGCGCGCGAAGACCGTCAACGTGCGCCGATACTTCCGGCGCTACCAGTACGACAACCTGCTGCACAGCCGCGGTTACGTCGCCAACCTGCTGGCCCTGTTCCAGAAGGAGCCCGGCCTGGGTGTGGTGTTCCCCCCGATGATGCACATCGGCTACTCCACGATGGGCCACGGCTGGGCCGGCTTGCGCGATACGGCGGAATCCCTGGCGCAGGAGGTGGGGATCACCGTGCCCTTCGACGCCGTCTCCCCTCTGGCCCCGTTCGGCGGGATGTGGATCGGCCGGCCCGAGGCGCTCGCGCCACTGCTGCGCAGGCGATGGATGTTCCGGGACTATGCCAAGCGGGCCGGCCAGCCCTACCGCAATCTTGCGCGCGTCCAGGAGCGGCTCATCGCCTATGCCGGTGCCGAGCTGGGCTATCACGCGCGGACGGTGCTGACTCGCGAGCACGCGTCGATCAGCCACACCATCCTGGAGTCCAAGATCGACAACCTGTTCTCGACCACCCGGGGCTGGCCGGTCGAGCAGATCGCCCTCATGCAGCGCGCCGGCGATGCGGGGCACTTGGGGACCGTCGCCCTCGTGCGCATGTACATCAGGGTGAATCACCCGCGCGTGGCTCGAGTCACCATGCCGCTTTTCGAGATGGCGCTGCGCGCCGTGGTCGTCCTCAAGTACGTACGTCGAGGCGCGCGCATCCTCGCGATCGTCATGCGAGGGCGCACGCCGGAGGGTGGACGATGAAGACCGCGGAACTGATCACTTTTCCGTCCAGGGACGCCGGTGAGTTCCCGCCCGGCGGGCGACGCCTCCTGATCTACGTCGTCTACGACGTCCGAGGCGACGTGGAGGAGTACATCCCCTATGCTCTCGCGGGATTGCGAGAGCATTGCGACCACATCATGATCGTCGCCAACGGCGTGCTGACGGAGGTCGGCCGCGCGCGCCTGGAGCCGTTCTCGGACGAGATCATCGTCCGAGACAATCGCGGGTACGACATCTGGGGCTACAAGGCCGGGCTGGATGCCGTGGGCGAGGGCATCGCCGACTACGACGAGGTGGTGCTCGCCAACGACACGTGGTTCGGCCCCATCCGGCCGTTCGGGCCCCTCTTCGAGAGGATGGATCGCAGCGCGCTCCACTTCTGGGGGATGACCGATCACGTGCGGGTCGAGCCGAATCCGTTCACGAACACCGGATACCTGCCGTATCACCTGCAGTCCTACTGGCTGGCGGTGCGGCGCGACATGTTCCTGTCGCCGGACTGGATCGAGTACTGGCGCGATCTGCCACCGATGGAGACGTACGCCGACGCTGTCGTGCGGCACGAGGGCGTGTTCACCGAGCACTTCACCGATCGCGGCTACGTGGGTGAGGTGGCCTTTCCCACCCTCACCGACAGGGTGGAGAACCACGCGGTCCTCTACGCCGAGCAGCTGATCCGGGCAGGGTGCCCGACCCTCAAGCGGCGTCCGTTCTTCCAGTGGCCCGCGTACCTCGATCACCTCGCGGTCATCGGCCGATGGACGCTGGACGCCGTCGAGGAGTACGGCTACCCGATCGAGCTGATCTACGCCGATCTGGCGCGCAACGTCGAGCCGCGCACCCTCAACGCCGACGCCGCCATGCTCGAGGTCCTGCCCGACGCGGAGACCGCCTACGACCGGGAAGCGCCGCTTCGCACCGTCGCGATCGTCCACATTTTCTACCCCGAGATGACCGACGAGCTGCTCGACCGTGTCGACATGCTGCCCGGTGCCTACGATCTCGTCGTGACCACGTCGGACGACGAGAGGGCGCTGCGGATCCGGGAGGCCATCGCGGTCAGGACGGCGCGGGGATCGGTCGAGGTGCGCGTCGTCGATTCCAACGACGGACGCGATCAGTCGGCGTTCCTCATCGGATGCCGCGACGTGCTGCTGAGCGACGAGTACGACCTGGTGGTCAAGCTCCACTCCAAGAAGACCCCCCAGGATGCGCACAACGTGGGCCGGCATTTCAAGCGGCAGCAGTTGACGAACTTGCTGAACAGTCCCGGGTACGCCGCCAATCTCGTCGGACTCTTCCAGCGTGAGCGCGGTCTCGGGCTGGTGTTCCCGCCGACGATCCATCTGGGCTACCCCAGCCTCGGTCATGGGTGGTGGGCGAACAAGCCGGCGTTCGAAGCCCTCGCCCGCGACCTCGGCATCCGGGTCCCGATCGACGACATCTCGCCGTTGGCCCCCTTCGGATCGATGTTCATCGCGCGCCCCGCCGCACTCCGGCTCCTGGTCGAGCGCGAGTGGACGTATCCGCAGTTCGGGGGAGAGGCCGCCTACCAGGACGGCGGACTGGCGCACGTGCTCGAGAGGATGCCGGTGTACGCGGCCGGGGAGCGGGGATATCACAGCCGCACGGTCGCCAACACGGAGTACATCGCCTCCAGCTACGCCGCGCTGGATTACAACCTCGATCAATTCTCGAGCACACTGCGCGACAGCACGATGGAGCAGATCCAGATGCTGCGCGCGGCCGGGCCCCTGGAGTACGCGACGCTGACGGACTTCGCCCGGATGTTCGCACGGTTGCGCCGACCGGCCGCAGAGGAGACCCTCGTGCGCGCCGCGGAGCGGATCCTGAGGGTGCGACGCGCGGTAGGTCGGGTCCGGGCCGCTGCCCGGCGACGACTCCCGCGGCGTTGATGAGTGTCTCAGCGGGACACGGCTACGATGAACCGGTCATGCCCGAATACGTCTCCGCCGCTGAAGCGCGCTTCGCCCGCCTCGACGGGCTGCCCATGCGCAGCGTCGGCGCGCCGGGATCGGGGTGGGAGGCCTTCGCGCGTCCGGTCCGCGAGATCTTCGCGCACCGCGAGATGCTCGGACTGCTGGTCCGCCGCGACCTGAAGGCGCGGTACAAGGACTCGGCGCTCGGGTTCCTGTGGGCGCTGGCGCGCCCCCTCGTCCAGCTCGCCATCTACTACGTGGTGCTGGGGCACTTCCTGGGCGCCGCTCGGGGGATCCCGGACTTCGCGGTCTACGTCTTCGCGGGCCTGACCGCCATGGGGCTGTTCCAGGAGATCGCCGTCGGCGGCACCGGGTCGATCATCGCCAACTCGGGCCTCGTCAAGAAGGTCTACATGCCGCGCGAGGTGTTCCCGCTTGCCAGTGCGGGGTCGGCGCTGTTCAACTTCGGCGTGCAGATCATCGTGCTCCTCATCGCGACCCTGCTCGTGGCGAAGCCGCCGATCACCCTCGACTTCTTCTACGCCATCCCGTCGCTGGCCGTCCTGCTCGTCTACGCGCTCGCCTTCGCGCTGCTGTTCTCGGCGTTCAACGTCTACTTGCGCGACATCCAGTATCTCGTCGAGGTGGCGACGATGCTGCTGTTCTGGATGTCGCCGATCGTCTACTCATGGCAGATGGTGGCGTCGATCATCACGAACCCGATCCTGCTCGAGGTCTACACCGACAATCCGCTGACGCTGGCCGTGCTCGGCTTCCAGCGCGCTTTCTGGGTCGCGGGTGAGGACATGGCGCATCCGTCCCACTTGCTCCTCCGACTCGCGATCGCGCTCGTGATCGGGCTCGTCCTGCTGGTGATCAGCCATCGCGTCTTCCTGCGCCTGCAGGGCGATTTCGCACAGGAGCTGTGAGCATGACCACCACCTCTCCGGCCTCTTCTCTCGCGCACACCCGACCAGAGGTCGTGCGCATCAGCAACGTCTCGAAGCGTTTCACGGTGCGCAAGGACTCCTCCCTCAAGGAGCGCATCGTCACTCTCGGCAGGGCCGGCCGTGCGCACAAACAGGATTTCTGGGCGCTCAGCGACGTCAGCCTCGACATCCGCGCGGGCAACACGATCGGTCTCATCGGGCACAACGGCTCCGGCAAGAGCACGCTGCTGAAGGTGATCGGCGGAATCATCCAGCCGACGTCGGGTTCCGTCGAGCAGCGGGGTCGGATCGCGGCGCTCCTCGAGCTCGGAGCCGGCTTCCATCCCGACCTCACCGGGCGGGAGAACGTGTTCCTCAATGCGTCGGTGCTCGGACTGAGCGCCGAGGAGACGGCAGCGCAGTTCGACGCCATCCTCGAGTTCTCCGGCGTCGGTGAGTTCATCGACACGCAGATCAAGTTCTACTCGTCGGGGATGTACGTGCGCCTCGCGTTCGCGATCGCCGTGCACACCGATCCCGACATCCTTCTCGTCGACGAGGTGCTCGCCGTCGGTGACGAGCAATTCCAGCGGAAGTGCCTCGACAAGATCAGCGAGTTCCAGTCGGAGGGCCGCACGATCATCATCGTGAGCCACGCCCTCGACCAGATCGCGGCACTCTGCGACCGCGTCATCCTCCTGAACCGCGGACAGATGGTCTACGACGGCATCCCCGCCACCGCCATCGAGCGCTTCCGAGAACTCCTCGCCGACAACGCGGTCGGTCAGGCCCGGCCGGATGAGATCAGCACCGCGATGGCCATCCAGGGCATCGAGGTCCTGGGCGCGGACGGATCGGCGCGGCCGACGCTCTCCGTGGGCGAGCCTTTCGTCATGCGGGTGCGCGTCAAGTCGTACCTTCCCGTGCGCGAGTGGGCGATCGGCTTCAGCATCGACACGGCCATGGGGCAGATGGCCCTCGCCTCCAACACGGACCTGCTCGAGTTGCAGCTCGACCCCCTCGACGGCGAGACCTCGGTGGACATCGCGGTGGACGGCGCGCAACTCAGTCCGGGTCGCTACGTCGTCAATGCGAACGTCTCCGGCATCAGCGTCAGCGCTTCGCACTCGCTCATGCAGGGTGCGCAGTTCGAGGTGGACGGGCAGCAGAGAACGATCGGTCCCGTCGCGGCCGCCATCCGCGTCACCGAGAAGTAGTCCGCCGATGCCGGCAGGCTCGCGCGGGCGGAGCGTCCAGCGCATCCTGTTCCCGCAGCCGGGAGACGAGGCCGCTCGCGGTCTCTACGTCCGCGCCCAGCCGGATGCGGTCTCGTGGGACCGGTCGAGCCTCACGATCGCGGGCGGCGCCACGGCATCCCTGGCGACGTATTTCGGCGCCTTCCCCGCCGGATACTGGCGGGCGCACACGAGTGTGGCGCAGATCACCGTCGAGGCCCAGCTCGACCGCCCGGCGACGGTGCGGGTGTGCGCCGCCGATGATCGGATCGGGCGCCGTGTGCTGGCGACCGTGGCTGCGGACGGCTCGTTCTCGTGGAGCGTCGCCATCAGCGACGGCGCCTGGTTCTGGCTCGAGATCGACGCCGGCGCCGAAGGAACGACACTGCGCGACGGCGCGTGGTTCGCGGGGGAGGCGGCCGCCGCGACGACGACGGTCTGCATCACGACGCACAATCACGGAGCGGACTGCGTCGATGTGCTTCGACGCCTGGCCGCGGACGAGAGCGTCGCCGAGCATGTGGCCCGGGTCATCGTGGTCGACCAGGGCGATCGCCCGGTGCGCGAGGCGCCCGGCTTCGCCGAGGCCTCCCTCGTCCTCGGTGAGCGGCTGAGGCTGATCGAACAAGCGAACCTGGGGGGATCCGGCGGATTCAGCAGGGGCATGATCGAGTCGCTCGCAGAGGACGCGAGTCATGTCCTGCTGCTCGATGACGACGTGCTGCTCGAGCCGGAGTCCCTTCGGCGCATGCTCGCCTTCGCGGCGCGGTCGTCGGGGGAGCGGATCGTGGGCGCGCAGATGCTGAGCCTCACGGACAGAACGCTCCTGCACTCCGTCGGCGAGCGGATCGAGAAGCGGAGGTTCTGGTGGACCTCGGTCGAGCCGGACCTGGCGCCTATCGACGTCGCGTCGGCGACGCTCGAGGACACTCCGCGTCTTCGCGCCCGGCACGACGTGGATTTCAACGGGTGGTGGATGTGTCTCCTGCCGCTGGACCTCATCCGACGGGTGGGTGCGTCCCTTCCGCTGTTCATCAAGTGGGACGATGCCGAGTTCGGCCTCCGAGCCCGCGCGGACGGCGTGCCGACGGTGACCCTCCCGGGTGCTGCGATCTGGCACATGCCGTGGACCGGCAAAGATGACGGCCTGGACTGGCAGGCGTATTACCAGTTGCGCAATCGCCTCGTCGCGGCGCTGATCCACTCACCCGCGCGGCGGGGCGGTGGGGTGCTGTCCTCGTCCTTTGCGCAGGACGTCAACCACCTGCTCTGCCTGCAATACGGATCGGCAGCCGCGCGCCGCGTCGCCGTTCACGATGTGCTGCGCGGCCCTGGTCATCTGACCCGCACGATCGCGCGTCGCACCCCCGACATGCGCTCCCTGATGGAGCGCGCCGGTCAGACTGTCGTCCCCGACGCCGACCTTCCCCGCGCCCGTGGCGAGGCGGCACCGACCCCGCCGGCCGGACGCCTGGCGAGCGTGCGACGCCTTCTCCGCGTCGCGGCGCACCAACTCACACCGGCCCGCCCTGCGAGCGGGTCGGTGGAGGTCGCGCTTCCGCGCGCCGGCGGCAAGTGGTGGGCGCTCGGGCTGGTGGACAGCGCGACGGTCGAGAGTGCGACCGGGCGTGGTGCCTTCATCGCGCGTCGCGACCCGCGACGGTCCGCTCGGCTGCTGTGGAGCGCGGCCAGCCTCCGTGCCCGTCTCTGGGCGCGCTGGCCGCGGCTTGCACGCGAGTATCGCGCGGCCGCGGCGGATCTGGCCTCGCCCGCGACCTGGCGCGAGGTGTTCGAGCAATCCGGCACCGGCGCGGGGAACGCCGAGCCGGGGTCGAGCCCTCGCAGCTCCGACGAGCGGGCCTGAGCCCGCGTCGACGGAGCGGAGGACACGAGGCTCGCACAGCGCGCGGCTTCAGTCTCTCTGGAGGCGTTCCCTGCGGGTCAGCATCTTGCTGCGCACGAGGGCGGGCCCGCCCTGCTTCCAGTAGTGGCGCAACAGCGCGACGTCGCGGCGCAGTCCGCGCGGCATTGCGAGGATCTTCTCGAATGACGTTCCGCCCGCCGCCACCCTGCGCAGCACGAGCTCGCGATCGGGGGCCGGACGAGGGTCGATGCAGAACTCGATCAGGGGAGCCAGGGCCCGGGACCAGGTGAACTCCTCCCGCACGGTCTGCAGGCTGCGCAGCGCCGCCTCGCGCGCCGAGCCGTCGCTCACCATCTCGACGATCGCCGATGCCAGCGCGGGGGCGTCGCGAGGCGGGACGACACGCCCGATGCCTCGCTCCCGGATGAGGGTGGCGAAGCTGTCGCCGTCGGTGGCGACGATCGGGAGTTGCGCCCACAGGTAGTCGAGGATGCGGGTTCGGAAGGCGAACCGCGTCTCGGCGTGCAGGACGTGGGTGCTCACCCCGACATCGGCGTCGAGCAGATAGTCGGCGCGGCGCTCGTAGTCGACCCAGGTGTCGTTGAAGAACACGGTGCGGTCTATCAGGTCGAGGCGCTCGGCCGTCGCCACGGTGTCGGTGAGAGCCTGCATCTCCGGGATGTCGGGATTGAAGTGGCGCGCGCTGAGGAAGAAGAGCTTGATCTCGGGGTGCTCGTGCGCGAGCAAGCCCATGGCCTCCACCAGGGTCGCCGGATCGAACCAGTTGTAGATGCCTCCGCCCCAGATCAGCACCTTGTCGTCGGCGCCGATCCCGGGGACCGTGCCCTTGATGCCGTGTCGCCGCTGGACGGGAGGGTCGTCGGAGAGGCCGAACGGCACGAGCCGCACCAGCGACTCGAAGGTGGGATCGACGGCGTAGGTCGTCGGATTCAGTCGGCCCATCGACGACAGTCCGCCGAGCCACAGGTCGCGCTGCGCCTCGGAGGCGCACAGGAACGAATCGGCCCTGCTGAGCTGCTCGTTCAGCAACGACACCGCCTTGGTGACCTCGTCGGCCCATTCCGCGGCCGGCGCATACTTGTTCATCTCCAGCTGCTCGAGCTGGAACGGGTCGTACAGGTCGGCGACGACGATCTTCTGTGTCTGCGCGACGCTCGGAAAGGTCCGAAACGATGTGCCCTGCACGATGATGACGTCCGCCCACTGCTCATGGTCGCGCATCCGACGATCGTCCGCCTCGCGCACGTGCGCCGTCTCGAACCGGTCGGACGAGCGTTCGATGCGATTCCACGAGACGATCCGCACGTCGCACGCGGCCGACAGCGCCTCGGCCATATGCCACACGCGGATCGCCGGCCCCGCCATGCGCTCGCCGATGAGGTCGCCCGTGATGATCAGGACGCGCGTGCGCGCCGCCGCAGTTCCCGGCGTCACCGCGTCGTCGCGCTCTCGGCGTCGGTTGCCGCGCTCACCCGGATCGGGGTCTCGTCGGCCGCACTCTCGGCCGGCAGTCGCAGCGCGAGAAGGGCGAGAACGGCGGCGAACGCCAGCCCGCCTCCGACCCAGACGAAGAGGGGGCTGGGCATCCAGGCCCACCACCACTCCGCGTCGGCGCCGGGGTCGGCCGTGAACCGGTCGAGACCGGTGGTGTAGCGCTGGATGTTGGTGTGCAGCGCGACGACGTTCGCCAGCGCGAGGGCAGCGACCACGGCCCACGCGCGGAACCCGGCCCAGGCGCGAGCGATGTCGAGTCGAGCGGAGGCGACGCCGATCGTGACGATCATGAGCGGCAAGAGGTAGCGCGGCTGGATGAGCTCGCCGACGAGCATGCGGGACTGGCCGAGCAGGACGACCGGAACGAGCCACATCGCCGCCACCCCGAGGGCGATCGCCACACCACGCCGCACCGACGCGCGTCCCCCGCCGACGAAGAAGGCCCCCCAGAACACCGCGCCTGCGAGCACCATCACCACCGCCGGCATCGGGGTGTCGAGCCAGCCGAGTCCCCATCCGCCCTGAGCTCCGGCCCAGAGCGTCGGAGCGGAGAGCAGGTTCGAGAGGTGCTGAGAACCGGACAGCGGAGGGCGGTCGCTGTCGATGCCGCCGACGATCGACGATCCCTGCCAGGCACTCAGATAGAAAGCGACGCTCAGCACCACGATGACCGCCGCGGTAACGGTGGGGACCAGGGGAGGGCGTTTCCACCGCAGACCCAGCACGAGCGCCATTCCCACGCCGAACACCGCGTAGACCGCGGAATCGGCGCGCGCTCCGGCCCCGAGCACGGTGCCGAGGACCGCGAGGCCGGCGAGGATCCACCTGCGTCGGCCGTCGGTCTGGAGTGCGCCGTACAGCGTGATCCAGACGACCGCCGCGGACAGCAGCGCCCAGGAGGACGGGTTCGTCGACCCGTAGACGAACATCCCCAGCGGGACGGCGGTGACGATGACCGAGATCAGCAGCGCGGGGCGAAGCCGGCGGGGGAGCGCGAAGAAGGCCCCGGCGAGGACGCCGACGACGAGGGCGCTGTTGACGAGCTTCATGACGAGCACCGACGCCGCCACATTCGGGCTAGCGAACACCGACATGGCGCCGTAGAAGAGGGGAGGGTACAGGCGGTCGACGTTGGCGCGCTGAACCTTCGACAGTCCTTGGGCCTCGCCGTTCCAGCAGTCGGCACTGGCGCCGTTGTTGTAGGCGTAGCACGTGGCCGTCGTCACCGGCGTGGGCACGTATCGCTCGACGGCGTCGTCGTCGCGGTTCTCGCACAGCCCGTCCCGATCACCCAGACCGCACCAGATCGACGCGAGGTGGAAGTCGTCGTCCGGCGACGCACCGACCGGCGACGAGAGCGACCAGGCGCCGAGCGACAGGAACGCCAGTAACGGGATCAGGATCGAGACGACCAGCGTGCGGCGAGGCGATCCGGTGCGGCGTGTCACCTCAGCATCGTACCCGCAGGGGTGTGGTGAGCCCGGCTTCCCCGGCTTCCACGGGCTATTGTTCAGACGGCGCTTCTCGCTGGGTCGATCCGCGTCGATGGAGGAGAACCGGGATGCTGCGAGCTGTGGGATCGCGCCCGCGTGTGATCATGCTGGGCGCGTACCTCGTGCTTCTCGTCGGCGCGTGCCTGCTGCCGCTCGTGGGCGGTTCGCTCCTCGTGCTGATATCCCTGGTGGTCGCCCCGGCGGTCCTGCTCCTGCGCTCGCGGATGTCCGTGAGCGCGAGCCTGGCGCTGGTGTTCGTCGTCCTAGCCTGGATGGTCCTCGTGATCATGGTGGCCGCCCGCTACACGGGGATCCCCGCCCTCGGGATGGCGATCGCCGTCGGGGCGGCAGCGGGCGCGTTCTGCGCCATCCGGCTTCAGCGGCGTGGTTCGGCGTTCACCCGGATCGACGGGACCCAGCTCGGGTTCGCGGCCGTCGGCGCCCTGGTGTGGTGCGGCGTGATCCTCGGCGCGGCGATCCTGCCCGGCGGCTCGCCGCTGTCGTGGGCGATGTCGGGCGACGCGGCGAACAACGTCCTGTTCGCCCGGGAGGTGCTCCAGCAGGGCGGCGTCGGTCTGGGGAGCGGAGAGAACCCGGTGCCGCTCACGGCCGCGCTGATCGCGTTCTTCACGTTGCCCGCCGCGTGGGCGGGGGTGCCCTCCGCGGGGGCGCAGATCGTCGCGCTGGCCGAGATGTGGTCCTTCGGCATCATCGTGTCGTGCCTGTTGTGCGGCGCCCTCGCGCTCGAGTTCGCCAAGGCCCGCTCGACCATGTCGCTGATCGCGGCGGCCGTCACCTCCGTGCTTCCCCTCACCTGGATCATGCTCGCCGGCCCGATCGCGCTCGGGTTCGTCAACTTCCACCTCACGCTCGCCGTCCTGGTCGCGACCCTCATCACCCTCGTCCACTCGGGGCGGGCAGTGTTGACGTCGCTGGTCACTCTCGCGCTCGCGATCGCGCTCACCCTCGCGCTGTGGGCCCCGCTGGCGGGGATACCGGGTGTGGCCTTCCTCGTCCTGCTCGTCGTTCAGCGCAAAGCCGTATGGAGCCTGCGGCGAGGCCGGCTCCTGCTCGCGCTCGCCGCCGTGGCTCAGCCCGTGGCGGTCTTCTTCGCGCTGTCGGTGCCCGCGCTGATCGGGCAGGGGGATCTGCTGGAGGAGGCACTCGGCGCCGTCTTCGAGTTCCGGAAGGTGATCGTGCTCGCGGCCCTTCTGCTGGCGGTCGCGAGCGGACTCCTCCTCGCCCGCGCCACGAGATCGCTCGACCTGGTCTGGGTCCTGACCGCTCTCGTGGGCGGCGGCGGACTGTGCCTGGCGTTTCTCCTCTGGCTGCGGCGAAACGAGGACACGCTGTGGAGCTACTACCAGCTGAAGTTCCTCTGGTTCTTCCTCGCGATGCTGCTGATCGTGGGCGTCGCGGCCGGACTCACGCTCGCGGCGGCGATATCGACCAGGAGCGTGTACTGCGCCCTCACGGTGGTGGTCACGATGGCGACGGTCGTCGGTGCGGGGGAGTTCGCGCGCGCCACGGTGCCGACGTTCAGCGAGGACGCGCAGGTGGTGAGGGATCCTCTCACCCGCATACTGGTCGGCGACTTCTTCTCCGTCGGAGGAGACGACAGGATCTTCGATCGGATCGTCGAGCTCATGGGGTCGCAGGAGCGCACCATCCTGTGGGAGTCCACCGATCCGGACGAGGACTCCATCATGTTCTGGGTCGTCCAGCTGTCCTCCACCGGTGTCGACGACGTCGCCTTGCGGACGTATGCGTACTACCACGACGGCCAGTCGATGGACGACCTCTGCACAGTCCGGAAGCTCATCGGCGCTCCTGTCACGGTCGAGACCGCCGACGAGTCCATCGTGACGCGAGCCCAGGAGGCGTGCCCCGAGCTCGGGCCGGTGGTCTTCGCCCCCTGAGCGCCGCGGGTCTCCTCGCACTCGATTGATAGGATGGCTGCACCATGCCTGAGCACTCCGAGCGCACGCTCATCATCGTGCCCGCATGGAACGAATCGCGAAACGTCGGCAACACGGTGCGGGAGATCCTGCAACAGGACGCCGGCTTCGACGTCGTCGTCGTCGACGACGGGTCGACCGACGACACCGCCCAGGTGGCGCGCGACGCGGGCGCCCGCGTGCTGATCCTGCCGTTCAACATGGGCGTGGGCGGAGCGATGCGCACGGGCTTCACCTTCGCTCAGCGTCACGGATACGAGCGGGCCATTCAGGTCGACGCCGACGGGCAGCACAACCCCCGCGACATCTCCGTCGTCCTGGCCGGCCTGGAACGGGCCGACATCTCGATCGGGGCCCGGTTCGCGCAGGTGGGCGACTACCAGGCGAAGGGCCCGCGGCGCTGGGCCATGGTGTTCCTGGCCCGCGTGCTGTCGCGAGTGGCCAAGACGAAGCTCACCGACGTCACGAGCGGCTTCCGGGCTGCGAACCGGCGAGCCATCGACCAGTACGTCCACTACTACCCCGCGGAGTACCTCGGCGACACCGTCGACTCGTTGGTGAGCGCGATCCACTCCGGGCTCACGGTCACCCAGGTCCCGGTCGCGATGCGCCCGCGCGTCCACGGCAAGCCGAGCCAGAACCCGATCGGCTCGACCATCTACCTGCTCCGGTCCGTGTTCGCGCTGTCTCTCGCGCTGATGCGCGGCCGGCGCCGCTCGCTGGAGGTCAGCGCATGATCGTCATCGCCGGAATCGCCCTGGCGCTGCTCGTGCTGGCGATCATCATCTCGCTGCTGCTGCGCCGCAGACTGCGCGAGAAGTACGCCACGCTGTGGCTGCTGATCGGGATCGTCATCCTCATCCTCGCGATCTTCCCCGGGCTGCTGCTCGGCCTCTCCAACGCCCTCGGCGTCGCGGTCCCGTCCAATCTCCTCTTCGCCCTCGCGCTCGTGCTGCTGATCGGGGTGACCCTTCACCTCTCATGGGAGCTGTCGCAGGCCGAGGATGAGGTGCGGCGGGTGGCGGAGGACGTGGCCATCGTGCGCGCCGAGGTCGAAGAACTGCGCGCGATCGTCGGGTCCGGCCACACGACCGCGCCCTCGACCTCGGCGGCCGGTGACGCGGAGGAGCGACCGGAGACCGACCGCCGCCTCGGCGATGAAGGCTGAGGACGCCCGCGCCGGTCTGCGCAGCATCCTCATCGCCACCGCGGTGGCGGGGGTGCTGGGCTACGCGATCCAGCTGCTGGCTCCCGCCCTCCTCCCCGACGGATCGGCGTACGTCACCTTCTCGATCTACTGGTCGACCCTCTACCTGTGCGTCGCGGCGCTCTCCGGCGTGCAGCAGGAGGTGACCCGTGCATCCCGTCCTGCCGACGAGTCGCCGCCCAATGCAACGGTGCGTTCTTTCGCGGTGACCCTCATTGCCATCGTGCTCGTCGCCGTCACGCTCGTGGCGCTCCTGGTCGGTCCGGTGGTGTTCCCGGGGGCGACGGCCGCGCTGGCCGCCGCGTTGGGTGTGGGACTCGTCGGCTACGTGCTCGTCGCCGTTCTCGGGGGAGTGCTGTACGGGCTCCGGCTGTGGACCGCCGTGGCCTGGCTGACCATCATCGACGCGGGTTTTCGTGCGCTGCTCGTACTGATCGGGTTCGCGGCGGGATGGGCTCCCGAGTGGATCGCACTGGCGGTGTCCCTGCCGTTCGGACTGGCGTTCCTGCTGGTGTGGCTGCGCATGCGGCGGAGGGTGGTGGGGGCGTTCCGCTTGGATGTGCGCCTCGGCCGGTTGCTCGCCAACACCGCCGGCACGGTCCTCGCCGCCGCCGCGCTCGGTCTCATGATGAACGGGATGCCGTTGCTGCTGGGAATCGCCGCCGCCGACACCGACCCGGTCGTTCTGGCGGGCCTGATCCTCACCATCACTCTCACGCGGGCGCCGCTGGTCGTCCCGCTGCTGGCGCTGCAGAGCTTCTTGATCTCGGTCTTCCGCGAGGGAGGGCGCGCGCTGATGCGCCGGATCCTGCTGGCACTCGCCGCCGCCGGGGTGGTCGTCGCCGTGCTCGCCGCGCTGGCGTGGGTGGTGGGTCCGTGGGCGATCTATCTGATCTCGCGCGGACAATATTCCGTGTCGCCCTGGATGATGGCGACGATCACCGCGGGCGCCGGCCTCGTCGGGATGATGTGCATCACCGGCCCCGCCCTCGTCGGCCGCAGCAGGCACGTTCCCTACACGGCGGGCTGGGTTCTCGCCGCCCTGCTGACCGTGGCGGCGATGTTCGTCCCGCTGCCGTTCGAGGTCCGGCTGACCCTGGCGCTGCTGGTGCCTCCGGCGGTGGGCCTGAGCGTGCACGTGGTCGCCGTGTGGCGGCATCCGGAGGAGCTGCCCGCGACCGGGTCGGGGACTTCGGCCTAGCGGTCGTCGCCGGCCGCATCGGACGCGACGAACTCGGCGATCGACTGACGCCAGTCGATCCCGGGCGCCCAGCGGAACTCGGCGCGAAGCCGCTCGGCCGAGCCGGTGATGCGCTCCGGGTCGCCGGGGCGCAGACGCGCGGAGTCGACGACCAGCGGCGGGACGGGCCGGCCCAGGCTCTCGCAGATCGCGGTGAGGATCTCCCGTCCCGTGCGGCTCGCGCCGGAGGCGACGTTGTAGATGGCGTCGGCACGACGATCGGCCTGAACGATCGCGACGTACGCGCGCGCGACATCGCGGACGTCGGTGTAGTCGCGTGCCGTGTCGAGATTGCCGACGTGCAGCTCTTCTCTCTCGCCGAGTGCGCGGAGCGCGCGCGTGAGGTCGGGGACGATGAATCCTGGCTCCTGGCCGGGGCCGATGTGATTGAACGGCCGCGCGACGGCGATGTCGAGGCCCCGGTGGGCATAGTACGCGGCCTGCGCCTCGACGAGCAGCTTCGCGACGGCGTACGGCGACGTCGCCCCCGTCGGAGAGGACTCCGCGAGGGCGGCGCCGTCGGGGCGCGGAGCGTAGACGGCGCCAGAGCTGACGGCGAGGAGGCGGGTGGGGTGCCCCGCCGCGAGGATCGCCTCGCACATGGTCGTGACCATCCTGCTGTTCGCCTCGAGATAGCGCTGCGGTGCGTCGAAGGACGGTCCGACGGCCGCCAGGCCGGCGAGGTGGATCACGGCGTCGACGGCGGCGTCGACGGGCCATTCGCGGGTGAGGTCCGCCTCGGAGTACTCGTGCAGGTATGCCGCGATCTCCGCCGGCGCGGCCGCCTCACGACCGACGGCCCAGACACGGTATCCCGCGTCGTGCGCGACGCGGACGAGGTGGCGTCCGACGAACCCGGTCGCACCGGTCACGACGAGCGTCGGCGAGCTCACGACGTCGGACCGCCTGCACTGCCTTCCTGGACAGCGATGTCGGAAGCCACCATGCGTGAGACCAGGCCGGGGAAGTCGACGTCGCGACGCCAGCCCAGGACCGACTCCGCCTTGGCGGGATCGCCCAAGAGGATGTCGACCTCTGCCGGGCGCAGCTGCGCGGCATCCTGCTGAACGTAGGGCCGCCAGTCGTCCACGCCGATCTCGGCGAAGGCGAGGGTCAGGAAGTCCTCGATCGAGTGCGTCTCGCCGGTGGCCAGGACGAAGTCGTCGGGGGTGTCGTGCTGGAGCATCTGCCACATGCCGCGGACGTAGTCGCCCGCGTAGCCCCAGTCGCGCTTGGGCCAGAGGCTTCCGAGCTTGATGTCGTCCTGTCTGCCCAGGCTGATCCGTGCGACCGCGTCGGTGATCTTCCGCGTCACGAACTCCTTGCCGCGACGCTCGCCCTCGTGATTGAAGAGGATGCCGCAGGACACGAACATGCCGTAGCTCTCGCGATAGTTCTTCGCGATCCAGTGGCCGTACAGCTTCGCGACGCCGTAGGGGCTGCGCGGATGGAACAGCGAGTCCTCGTTGTAGCCGCTTCCTGGCCGGTTGTAGTCCAGTCCACCGAACATCTCGCTGGTGGAGGCCTGGTAGAAACGGCTGCTCTCGGCACGGCCGGTGATGCGGAGCGCTTCGAGGAGATTCAGCACGCCCTTCCCCGTCACATCCGCGGTGAGCGTCGGGTTGGCGAACGAGAACCCGACGTGGCTGACGGCGGCCAGATTGTAGACCTCGTCGGGGTTCGACCGCTCCACGGCGCGCACCAGCGACGCGGGGTCGGTGAGGTCGCCCTCGATGATCGTGAGGCTCGGGAACTCGGCCTCGATCACAGCTCGCCGGGGGTTGTTCTGACCCCGCACCAGCCCGAAGACCTCGTAGCCTTCGGCGAGGAGGAGCTCGGTGAGGTGCCCGCCGTCCTGACCGGTCACGCCCGTGACCAGCGCCCGCTTACGTGTTGACATGTGCGTCCTTTTCTCGGCTCGAAGGCTGAAGCCACCGCCGGGCGGTGACTGCGGCGTCAGTGCAGGGCGAGCGCGCGCTCGAAGACGGCGAGCGTCTCGCGCGCCGTCCTATCCCACGTGAACAAACGTTCCTGCGCGTACCCGGCGGTCGTCATGCGGGCCTGCAGAGCGGGATCGCCGACGACCTCGTCGATGAGCGCTGAGAGCGCGTCGACGTTCCGCGTGGGAAAGAAGCGGGCGGCATCGCCGCCGACATACCGATGCACGTCGATGTCGCTCAGCAGTACGGGAACGCCCGCACTCATCGCCTCCAACGTCGGGAGGGAGAATCCTTCCGCCAGCGAGGGGATCGCCAGCGCCGTCGCGGTCGAGTAGAGGTGTGCGACCTCTTCGTCGCTGACCCATCCACGAAGCTCCACCCACTGCTGCACCCCGAGCTCTTCCACCAGCGGTGCGAGCGGATCATCCCCGCGTCCGCCGGTGATGACGACGCGGGGGCGGCGTTCGGCCGGGAGCAGCGCGATGGCTCGCGGGAGGGCATCCCAGTTCTTGTGGGGCCGGCGGTTGCCCATCGCGATGATGAGTGGCCCCTCGGAGTTCGCGAGCGAACGGTCCACGCCCTCGGGGTGGCCGCCGGCGAGAGGGACGACGTGCACTTGCGCCGGGTCGACCGTGAGGTACTTGTGGATCTCGGATTCCGAGCCGGGACTGTCGGTGATGATGTGGGCGGCGTTTCGCGCGACCTGCCGCTCCATCCATTTCACGGGCTCGGTGTACAGCGGGGTCGACATGAACTCCGGATGGCTCCAATAGAGCATGTCGTGGATCGTGACCACCGTCGGCATCGCCGTGCGGCGCGGACCGAGCGTCGCCGGCGAATGCACCAGGTCGACCCGGCGCTTGCGAGCCTGCCGTGCGACGGAGAACAACTCTCCGTACGCCCAGGCGAAACGATTCTCGCCGCTGATTCCGGAGTCGAGAGTCTCACCCGGAAACCATGACCGATCCAGCCCGTAGCCCTCGCGGCTGAAGTAGCCGATGAACTCCCAGTCCGGCGCGATCTCGCCGAGCTTCCGGTACAGCTCGCGCGCGTAGACCTCCATACCGCCCTTGGTGCCCGAGTACGACAGAAGATCGACGAGCACTCGGGGCATGGCGACGAGTCTACCAAGGGGCCCTCCGTGCCCTGAGCGCGCGACAGCGCCGGCCGGGTCAGGCGGCGTCGGGTCGCGAGGCAGGGGCGAGGACGGCCGGCCGCGATCGGTCACGACGCGTGGCCCGCATAATCGGGCGCTCGATGAGGAGCCAGCTCGCGGCGGCGAAGACGACCGTCACGAGGATGTTGACGCCGATGAACACCCACACCCCCGCGGCAGCGGCACCGACCAGGACGAGGAGCTGAGCCGTCGGCCAGGCGTAGATGTAGAACCCGTAGGAGATGTCATGCTTCGCGATCAGCCGCGGCTGAGGAATCACCGTGCTCAGCCACAGCAGGCCGTAGGCCAGCAGTGGGGCGGCCAGCTGCCCGCCGAACCCCGGGACGAGGAAGATGGGGAGGAAGGCTCCGGCGAGACACGCGATCCCGATCGGGGTGCGCATGCCCCACCGATCGAAGACAACGTACGCCACGACCCCGCCCAGGAAGAACGGCAGCAGTTTGAACAGCAGCGCGAAGTTTCCGTCAAGACCGAGTCGGCCCCAGAACCCCATGGTCGCGTGGACGCCGAGCGACAGCGCCCACAGGACCACCGGGAACCACACCGTCTTGCGGAAGATGGCGAGGAACCCCAGGGTCCACACGATGATGTAGCAGAAGAACTCGAAGTAGAGCGTCCAGAGCGAGCCGTTCCACGCGTTGGCATACGGGACCGTCTGCAGCGTCCACGAGATCGTGTAGGAGTGCACTTCCAGACCGAGATTGCCCCAGATGTACTCCAGCGGCGTCACCGGGGTCGTCCAGAAGCCGCCGAGGTCGCCGCGTTCCAGCAGGGCCGCGATCGGCGCGAACACCAGCGCGGTCACCACCAGCACGACGAGGAAGGCGGGGTAGATGCGCGCGATGCGGTGGACGAGGAACTCGCCGGTCGAATGGCGCAATCGGCTGCCGGTGATGAGGAATCCGCTGAGCACGAAGAATCCTGCGACGGCCCATCCGCCGAGATTCTCCCCGTGAAGCATCGGGCCCGTGCCGTTGCCCGTGATGTAGAAGGCGTGTGCGAACAGGACCAGAGCTGCCAGGACCAGCCGGAAGAGATTGAGGCTGTTGCGGCTGTGCGGGAAGGCGCGGCTCGAGGTCGGGGCGGTGACCATTACTTGAGCAGGCTCCGCTCGGCCATCTCCTGCAGCGAACGCTCGTAGCCGCTCTCTTCCACCGGCTCTGTCAGCACCCACTCTGCGAAGCGCGCGACGCCGGTGCGGAAGTCTGTCTGCGGCTCGTACGCGAGCACGTCTCGCAGGCGCGTGATGTCCGCGACGTTGTGACGGATGTCGCCCAGGCGGTAATTGCCTGTCACCTCCGTCGGCACCTGCGAGTCGAAGGCCGCGAACAGCGCGGCCACCACCTCGTCGACGGTCGTGGCGACACCGCTGCCGACATTGATGGTGTGTCCGGCCGCCGACGCGAGCGTCGACGCGCGGAAGGTGGACTCGACGACGTCGTCGATGTAGACGAAGTCACGGCTCTCGAGACCGTCCTCGAAGATGTTGATCTTCTTGCCCTGACGGATGAGGGTCGAAAAGATCGACAGGATGCCCGTGTAGGGGTTCTTCAGCGACTGACCCGGCCCGTAGACGTTCTGGTACCTGAGCGCGACGGGCTCGATGCCGATCGTCGGTGCGACCGTCATGACGAGGGATTCCTGCATCTGCTTGGTGATGCCGTACACCGACGACGGATGCAGCTTCGCCGACTCGTCCGTCGGGATCATCTCGATGTCGCCTTCGCCGGGCAGGTGCACGTCGAAATCGCCTGCCGCCATGTCGGCGTCGGCGCGATGCGGCGGATAGACGATCCGTCCGTCCGCGGTGCGGTATGCGCCCTCGCCGTAGATCGAGCGCGACGAGGCGATCACGAGGCGCTTCACGGAGTGCGGTTCATTGGTGAGAAGGTCGAGCATCTTCGCCGTGCCGCCGACGTTGGCCTCGACGTACCGGTCGATCTCGTACATGGACTGGCCGGTGCCGGTCTCGGCGGCGAGATGGACCACGATCTGCGCACCCGCGAGAGCCGTGCGCAGGTCGTCTCGGGAGGTGACCGTCCCCTCGATGACCGTGGCCACGCCCTCGAGCGAGCGCAGCAGGGCCGACGTGGTGCGCGGGTCGTCGCCGTGCACCTGGGGCAACAGGGAGTCCAGGACCGTGACGCGGTGGCCCGCGTCCGCGAACCGTCGCGCCAGACGCGTGCCGATGAAGCCTGCGCCGCCGGTGATGAGCACGTGGTCGGGCATCGTCAACTCCAAGAGGGGTACGCGCTGTTCGAAACGCAGCCGTGCGCTAGATGGCGAAGATGTGCGCCAGCGTAGATTGTAGCCCGGCGCTCGTTCCGTGCCTGATCACGCCGGGAAGCTCTGCCACGGCGTGGAGGCGGGACATCGCGCGCAGCCGGGCCGTGGTCGCCGTCCGGCGCCAGCCCTTCGACTCCGCGAGGGAGCGTGCCTGCGCGTAGTAGGTGCGCTCATCCCGGAACCGGCGCCCGTCGAGCAGCGTCTTCTGCGAGGCGCTGGCGCCGTGACGCCGGTACGAGAAGGCGAGCGTCGGGTTGTACGCGAGGCAACCGCCCTGGAAGGCGATGTCCATGAGGAGCGCGAGATCCTGGATGATCGGGAGCCCCTCCCGGAAGTCGATCCGCTGCATCGTCTCGGTACGGAATGTGAGCGAGGGCCAGTAGAGCCAGTCGCCCCTGATCAGGCTGGTCGCCATCGCCTCCGCCCGCAGCACGGCGATGCCGTGCCCGTGGCGCGGTGCGAGGACTCCGGTCTTGACGCGGTCCACGAGCGGCCGCACGACGGCTCCGTGCTCGTCGATCACTTCGACGCCGGGCTGTATCACGTCGGCGTCGGGGACCGCCGCGATGGTCGCCCGCACGACCTCGAGGTAGTTGGGGTGCATCAGGTCGTCGCATCCGAGGATCGTGATGTACTCGGACGTTGCCCGGCGGATGGCCTCCCGGTAATTCTCCGTGATGCCGAGGTTCACCTCGTTGCGCCGGTACTCCACGCGGTCGTCCTGCAGCTGCGCGAACCATGCGGCGACGCTCTCATCGGGGTAGCAGTCGTCGATGACGATGAGGCGCCAGTCGGGATCGCGCTGGGCGCGAACGGACTCGACGGTTGAATAGAGCAGCCCGGGGTCGCCCCAGAACGGAACGAAGATCTCGTGTGTCATGACGCGACGAGCCTATGAGATCAGCCTGGGTGCCGCATCGAGGCGGGGGCGCTCAGGCGTGCGTGCCCGGTGAAAGGTAGCGTGGGTCGCATGGATCTCCTCGTCGTCGGTTCCGGGTTCTTCGGCCTCACGATCGCCGAGCGGGCTGCGGCGTCCGGTCGCAAGGTCACCGTCATCGACCGTCGCGCGCACATCGGCGGGAACGCCTACAGCCACGACGAGCCCTCGACGGGCATCGAGGTCCACCGGTACGGCGCGCACCTGTTCCACACGTCGAATCCCGCCGTCTGGGCGTACGTCAACCGGTTCACGGCCTTCACGAGCTACGTGCACCGCGTGTACACCAACCACGCGGGCGTCGTGTACCCGCTGCCGATCAACCTCGGCACGATCAACCAGTTCTTCGGGGCGGCGTACTCGCCGACGCAGGCCAGAGAGCTCGTGCACGAGCTCGCCGGCGAGTTCGATGCCAAGGAAGCGGCGAACCTGGAGGAGAAGGGCATCGCGCTGATCGGACGGCCGCTCTACGAGGCCTTCATCCGCGACTACACGGCCAAGCAATGGCAGACCGACCCGAAGGATCTGCCGGCGGAGGTCATCAGCCGGCTGCCGGTTCGCTACACCTACGACAACCGCTATTTCAACGACACGTGGGAGGGTCTGCCGGTCGAGGGGTATACCGCCTGGCTCGAGAGGATGGCGGATCACAAGAACATCGAGGTCCGCCTCGACACCGACTTCTTCGACGAGTCCCAGCCGCTGAGCAAGGGCTCTGCCGTGGGGCAGCTGCCCATCGTCTACACCGGCCCCGTTGACCGCTACTTCGGCTACGCCGACGGTGCGCTGTCGTGGCGCACGCTCGACTTCCAGCAGGAGGTCCTCGACGTCGGCGACTTCCAGGGGACCGCGGTGATGAACTACGCGGATGCGCAGACCCCGTACACCCGCATCCACGAGTTCAAGCACTTCCATCCCGAGCGAGCCGATCGATACCCGGACGACAGGACAGTCATCGTGCGGGAGTACTCGCGGTTCGCGACGCGGGACGACGAGCCGTACTACCCCGTGAACACCGCGGCGGACCGTGAGCGACTGCTCTCGTATCGCGAGCGCGCGAAGGGCGAGGACGGCGTGCTGTTCGGCGGCCGCCTCGGCACCTACCAGTACCTCGACATGCACATGGCCATCGGCGCCGCCCTGTCGATGTGGAACAACCAGCTCGCCTGACGGTGCGCAATAGACTCGACGCGTGAGTGCAGCCGCCGTCGGCGTCCCCGGATCGCCCCGGCGGTATCTGCACTCACTGTGGCTCCTGTCCGCCCGCGACCTCCGGGTGCGATACGCCACCAGCGCGCTGGGATACCTGTGGTCGGTGCTCGATCCGCTCGTGATGAGCCTCATCTACTGGTTCGTCTTCACGCAGGTGTTCGATCGGTCGGTGGGGGAGCAGCCGTACATCGTCTTCCTCATCACCGCACTGCTGCCATGGGTCTGGTTCAACGCGGCCCTGGGGGACTTCACCAAAGCCTTCAGCAAGGACGCCCGGCTCGTTCGCTCCACGGCCATCCCGCGCACCATCTGGGTCAACCGGATCGTGCTCAGCAAAGGCGTCGAGTTCCTCTTCTCGCTGCCCGTCCTCGCGGTGTTCGCGCTCTTCGCCGGCGGAACGAGCGTCGGTTGGGGTCTCCTCTGGTTCCCGGTGGCGATGGTCTTGCAGACGATGCTGCTGGTGGGACTTGGGCTTCTCGTGGCGCCGCTGTGCGTGCTCTGGGGCGATTTGGAGCGTACGACGCGCCTCATCCTGCGTGCGCTCTTCTATGCGTCGCCGATCATCTACGGGGTGAACGACCTTCCCGGGATTTTCCCGCAGCTCGCAGCGCTCAACCCGCTGTCAGGGATCTTCACCCTCTTCCGCATGGGATTCTTCCCCGACCAGTGGGACACGCTGTCGGTGGTGACAGCCGTCGTGCTGAGCTTCGCGGCACTGGGCCTGGGCATCGCCGTCTTCCGGCGCATGGAACGCCCCATGCTCAAGGAGCTGTGATGGCCGCCGATCTTGCGATCGAGGTGCGTGACCTCGGCGTTCGGTTCCGACGGAACCGGCGCGGCAGACGCAACCTCAAAGACCTCTTCGCCGACTCCTCTAGGCGTTCCCGACCGGGGGAGTTCTGGGCACTTCGCGATGTCTCGTTCGCGGTACGGCCGGGGGAATCCATCGGCGTGGTCGGGCGCAACGGCCAGGGCAAGTCCACGCTCCTCAAGCTCGTCGCGAGAGTGCTCCTCCCGGACGAGGGACGCGTCACCGTTCACGGCGGCGTCGCACCGCTCATCGAGATCACGGGCGGCTTCGTCGGCGACCTCACGGTGCGGGAGAACGTCCGTCTGACCTCGGGGCTGCATGGGATGTCGAAGGCCGAGGTCGCGCGCCGCTTCGACGGCATCATCGACTTCGCTGAGCTCGCGGACTTCGTCGACACCCCGTACAAGCACCTGAGCAACGGGATGAAGGTGCGCCTGGCCTTCTCCGTCGTGTCCCAGCTCGAGGAGCCGATCCTGCTCGTCGACGAAGTGCTCGCCGTCGGCGACAAGGCGTTCCGGGAGAAGTGCTACCGGCGCATCGACGAGCTTCTCGAAGACGGCCGCACGCTCTTCTTCGTCAGCCACAGCGAGCGCGACCTTCGCCGCTTCTGCACGCGCGGTCTTTATCTCGACAAGGGCCGCCTGGCGATGGATGGACGCATCGACGATGTCCTCGATCGCTACAACGCCGACTACACGGCGGGTTGACGCGCTGGCCCCTCCGCGAGGGGGTCGGGAATTCCGTTAGCCTGTTGACGAGGCGGTCGACGCCCATGTTCCCGAGGAGAACCCCCGATGCGCAAGTTCGTCGCGATCCGTGTGCTCGTCGTGAGTGTCGTGGTGGCGCTCGGTCTGGGGGCGGCGACGGCGGCAGCTCTCGGCGCGATCGCGCTCGCCATCGCACTCCTCGGGGTCGGCCTCGCCGCGATGGCCGTGCTGCTGCTGATCCTGGAGCGCCGTACTCAGGCGGCGGCCGGCCAGACTCGCCGGTCGGTCAACCGGATGACTGATCAGGTTCAGCGCATCGAGACGTTAGTCGACGCGATGCAGCGTCGCGTCGTCGCTTCTGTGGAGTCCGCGAGAGTCGAGGCCGCCGAGCGCCACCGCGCTTCCGTGGACGTGCAGTGAGCGGCGGTCCACGCGTCAGGCGAGTGTGGACACTTTCTCGAACCACGATCTGACGGCTGCTTCTGTCGCCGCCTGGTCGTTCGGGTCGAGGATGTCGCTCGGGATGGGCGCCGGCGTGAGGATCCGCTTGATGAGGTCCTCGTACCCGCGCCCGCCGGCAGCCTCCGGATGATGTCCTGGTCCTGGGAGGTGCGTGCGCACGCCCCAGACCCGCGCGTCATCCACCAGCCGATCGAATTCGATGCCGCTCGCGGGACCGACGATGACCAGATCCGTGGCGATCGCGGCGGCGGTCGCGGCGGCCTCGGCTGGCGATATCCTCCAGAGCACTGCGGGCGACTGCGCTCCGCCGCGACGGCGGACGGCCACTCGCGCACCCTCTGCCAGCGGCACGCGGACATCCAGCCCGGCTGCGGCGAGCGCGGAGCTCAGCCTCGCGGTCTCATCCAGCACATCGGGGGCGATGCCGAGAGGTGCGACGACGACGACGGGTCTCGGACGATGGAGCGGCCGTCGAACTTCTCGAGGGATGATGGGCGGGAAGGGTCGGTCGAGCACCTCGCCGCTCGCGTGCCGCAGAGCCGCCTCCGCCGCGGCTCCGCGCGGACTCCACACCGTTGGCACCCCCCATCGGCGCCGGACGAGGGCCTCTGCGGTGCCGATCGCGTGGGTGGGCCGAGAGGTCGCATCCCAGAGGACGACCAGCGCCGGAGCGTTCGCGCCCGGTTCGGTGTCGGGGAGGTACTCGAGAACCTCCGGCTCAAGGACCACGATGCTGCTGGTTGTTACAGACTCGTCCCAGGGGACGGCCTTGACGGTGCCCGCAGCCACCAGCTCCTGCACCGGCGCCATCAGCCCGGGCGCCCGTCGCCCCTCAAAGTTCAGGCTCTCGGCGTGGACGAGCGCGACGCGTATCCCGTCCGCTGCCAGGAGTCGGATCCACTCGATCGCGTCGAGAGCGGCGCTTCCGTCGCCGCGCCAGTCTCCCAGCACGACCAGATCGAATTCCTCGGGAGGCACAGCCTGGTCGAGATGAAATCTGCGCGGAGCAGGGAAGCTCCGCACTGCACGGTCGAGTCGGGGTGAAGCGCCGCGCCGGATCTGGTCATGCCAATGCGTGAAGGCGGACCGGTAGAGGAATCGTGCAGGATGCTTCCAGGATGCGCGGAACTCGCTCCGGGACAACGATCCTTCCCCGAGCCGAACCCACATCAGGGGAATGTCGAGGTCGATGGTGTAGCCGGGAAGCGCCGCAACCATTCGTTCATGAAACTCGGTATCGGCAGCCTTGCGCACCTCGTCATACCCGCCGAGGACAGGCCAGACCCGGTCACGCCGGAACATGATGGTCGCGGCGGCCGGCGCTCGCACAGCCGTTCCCTGCCGCGAGAAGACCAGCGATCCGGAGGTGCGCAAAGACTGTGCGCGCACGGAATGCACCAGCGGATCGCGCTCGAAGACAGCCGTCTGGCGTTCGATTCGCTCCGGGTGAGACCAGTCGTCAGCGTCCTGGAACGTCACGTACGTGCCGCGCGCCTGGTCGATGGCGGTGTTGCGGGCGACATAAGTGCCGCCGTTCCGAGGCTGGTGGATGACGCGTACCCGCTCATCGAGCGCCGCGACCCGCGCGAACACGTGCGAGAACTCCGGGCCCGAGGCGTCATCGACCACGAGGACCTCGAGATCGGCCCAGGTCTGAGCCAAGATCGAACGGACAGCGGTGTCGAGTGCGCTATCCGGGCGGTAGGAGCTGATGATGACCGACACGAGATCACCGCCCACGGTGCCGGGCTCCAACTGCGTCGTGAGCCGGTCGATCGGCTCGTAACCGTCGCCCTCGGGCACCGGTGTCAGCGCGAGAGGTGCGAGGTCGCCGAAGAGAGCCTGAACCGTTTGCAGCCACTTCTGCTCCGGCAGTCCCGGCGTGCGGAAGGGATTGGCCAGATCAGCGTCGAGCATCCGCTCCCGTGTGCTGCCGAGCCCACGCAGCTTCCCAGCCCTGAGGAGGCGTGAGATTCGTGCGTCGTCCCCGAGGAGGATGAGCAGTTCGGCAAGCAGCACCTGGTAGCGAGCGGGGAGCCTGGCCGATTCCACCGCGCGCATCAGCTGCGACGTCGCGAGACGGACCTCCTCGGACGTGGTCGCGCGCGTTCCTCGTTCGTAGCCGGCTGCCGCGAGCCAGCCCGGCTCGCCGGTCTGCTCGGCGACGAGGTCGAGCAGGGCCTGTGCTCGGGAGGATGCGGTGCGGTGGGCGACCCCGCCCACGATGCTGGCGGGGATACGCGCGGCCACCAGCTCGGCAGCGCGGGCCTGGAGAGACTCGTGCGTCACGTCCATCACAACTGCCTCGCCTCGATCTGAGGCAGCGGGGGAAGAGCCTCGTCCAAAGGGACGATCGCGAACGCTTCCCGCACCGAGGCCTGGGCACGCGCGACGACAGCGGCGTACTCGTCCGGGTCGGCGAACAGGCGTCCCACCACGTCGGGCACCTCGTCGGCCGCGGCATAGACGGCCGCATCTGCGAGGACCGGCGTGAACGAGGGGGGGACCACCGCGACAGCGCCGGCGGACACGGCGTCGATCACCCGCGGGACGACCTGACCGGCGTCAAGATCGCCGGTAGACGAGACGAAGAAGTCGATTTGCCGATAGAAGGCGCGATGGGTGATGTCGTCGGGTCGGTACACCAGCCAGTGGCGGGGGACGTCTTCGAGAAGGGACGCTACTCGCGCCGACGCGCCGACGAGACGCACGTCGAACCTCTGATCCTCCGAATGAAGGGCCAGCAGCTGCCGGGAGGTCGAGGGGATCTCGTCCTCGGCTGCGCCGATCACCGCGCCGATGATGGGAAGGGCGCGGCGCCGGCCGCGGGGGGTGACGAACTCCCAGGCGCACCCGACCGGGAAGTCTGCTGCGCCGACGTGCACGCCCTCGATATCCGCGAGCACGTTTCGCACGTGTTCGCGGCCCGGAAGCCACACCGGAGTGACCCCCCAAAGATCCTTCACCGTCGCATTCACCGAAGTCGCGTCGTACCGGTGGAGATTCGTCGAAGGGTCCCGCGGCGGGGAAGCCGCAACGATGACGACCTCGCGAGCTCGGACAGCCGGCAGTTGATCGGACACATAGTTCAGTAGAGCCGGATCGCCGAGCACGAGCCGCCCGACCAGGGCCGGATCGTCGGGCAGCAGGCGCGCGACAGCCCCCTCGTACACGAGGTCGCCGATGTCCCGGCAGATCGTCTCGCTCACGGTGTCGAGCGCCCGCGGCGATTCGAGATGCATGACCGCGACGCGCCGTCCACGCGCCACGGCCGCGCGGAGGTGCTGGAGTAGCGCAGTCTGCGCGCTGCCGAGCTCGCGCCAGTCGGCCGCGAACAGGAGGTCGAAGGGCCGATCGTCAGGCTGCCGACCCGTCCCCCGGAGGAAGGCGCGCGGCGCCGGAAACGCCCGGATCTCCGAGGACGGGGACAGCCAGGGTGACGTGCCACTTGAGATGGCTCGATGCCAGCTCCGGTAGCCGTCGCGATACGCATGTCGTGCCGGATGCCACCATCCCGGCTTGAAGTCCGATCGGGAGAGAGAGTCGGGATCCAGCCTGACGAAGGCCAGCAGGTCGGGCATGACGGGGACGCCTCGGCCGTAGTGCGCAGCGATCCGGAACTGATACTCGGAGTCCGCTCCCTTGCGGACGAGGTCGAAGGACCCGAGCGCCTCGATCGTCGAGCGCCGCAGCATGATCGACGACACGTTCGGCCGCGTTGTTCGGTAGCCGAGCAGCTGAAGCTTCAGATCCGGCGTGCACCGCAGGGAACGGCTCATGATGGCCGGAAGGGTCGGATCGTCCAGCAATCGCCGGGCTTGGCGTGCGATCCGCTCCGGATGCGACCAGTCGTCCGAGTCCTGAAACGTGACGAAGTCGCCTCGCGCCTCCGGGAGTGCGCGATTGCGCGCTCCATACGTGCCGCGATTCTCCGGCTGGATCAGCACGCGGACCCGCGGGTCCAGTGCCGCGACACGGTCGAGGATGCCGGCGTACTCCGGTCCCGACGCATCATCCACCACCAGCAGCTCCAGGTTGGTCCAGGACTGACCGAGGATCGAGCGCACGGATGCGAGTATCTCGGGCCCCGGGTGGTACGCCGACATGATGACGCTCACGAGCGGGCCGTCGACCGGGTTCGGGATGCTGAGCGGGCGAAGCCCGTCGAACGGAGTCGGGGCATCGGCATGCACCGTCACTCCGGGAACTCCGCCCAGCATCCGAGCCAGCGCGTCGTTCCACGTCGTGCTGCCGACCCCGTCCGCGTCCGCAGCCAGGTCGACTTCGAGCGCTCGCCGGTCGATGAGATCCAGAGCGGCGAGAAGATCCTCGTCCTGACGCAATCGAGCGCCGTCCCCGGTGGTCCAGACCAGCTGCGCATAGGTGAGTGCGTCGACGGGCGCCCAGGATCTCACCGGGAGCATCACGCGGGCGATGTCGTGAAGGCGGAGACCGTCGGCCGCGTCGGTCTCATCGAGACCCTGCAGCGCGACGACACGCCCCAGCGCCCGCCACCAGGCGCCGACTGTCGCGGGCGCGACGAGCGGCGACCGACGTGCCAGGGCACCCGCGGCGATGCGATCCGCGCTGGCGGAGCGGACCTCTGCCAACAGTTCCTCGAGCGAGATGTCGGGATCGAGGCCATATGCGATCACTCTCCGTGCATCCCGCGCGCGCAGGCGCAGCGCGGTCCGCACGAACGCATCGAGTCTCGCCGGAGAGAGCACCACCGCCGCCGCGTCGGATTCCACAACGGCGCGAGCCACGGCCCGGTTGCGGGAATCGACCTCGCGACCGCCCTGTTGCGGAATCCTCCCGCTCATCCTGCGGCCGCCTTCACCAGAGGTTCCAAGCGTGCGTCGAGAATCGGTTCGAGAGAGCGGACGTACGTGTTGGTGAGGTGCGAGCCCTGCCGATAGACGAGAACGTCGCCGATGACCGGAGGGCACGACGTTTCGTCGCAGAACGCATCGGTCAGGTCCACGACATCGATCGCGGGGACCTTCCGTGCAGCCGCAAGCAGCGCGACCGATCCGCTTCTGTCGAGCCCGACCTGCCGATCGAACGCGCAATCCGCCAGGTCGTCGACCTCGGTCACGCACTTGTAGACCTCGCCCCCGCCCGGCTCCACATCGGACGGAGAAGGATTATCGAGGACGGTGATGACGTCGATGCCGTGATCCTCGAGAGCGGTCCATGTCCGCACCAGCGCGTCGCGCATCTCATCCCGGGAGTACTCCGTCGTCCCCGGCAGGAACGCGGAGCTATGGCGCTGCGAGGTGATGACGACGTCAGGGGCGAGCTCGATCAGCTGCTCGGTGAGCGCTTGGTTGTACTGCGGGCAGGCCACGTACGGCACGCCGTCCGGAAGTTCTCTGAGACCGTCCGAGAACCCGCAGCCGGACTTCGTCGCCAGGAGCATTCGCCACTGGTGCTCGCGGGCGATGTCGCCGAGAACGTCCGCCCACTGCTGGATCTTCGAGTCGCCGACGACGGCGATCGTCACGTCGCCGTCCGCCGCGCCGATCGAGCACGGTTCCGGATCGACAGCGTCGAAGCCGCGATTGCACCCGTCCACGGATGACTTCGGAACATCTTTGGTCGCGGCGGCGGGGGCGGGGATCATGGTCGACAGCGCCCCCTCGAGCATCACCCCCTGGATCGAGTCCGCGTCGAAGGTAAGTGTCGCGCCGCCTCGGGAGGCGATCGCTTCGGTCGAGGGCGCCGCGGCCGAAGGAACAGCGAGGATCAGAAGGAGTCCCGAGACCACCGCGACGGCGGTGAGGTTCAGCGCGACCGACAGTGACATCGCCGACGATCGCGACAAGCGCTTGGAGAATCGGACGGGATTCTCCACGAAGCGGTTGCTGAGCCACGCCAGGACGAAAGAGATCACGATCACCGCCAGCCCGATCTTCTCGCCCGGGGGGCCGAACAGGTTTCCCGCGGCGATCAGGAGCGGCCAGTGCCACAGGTACAGCGAGTACGACAGGCCACCCACCCACACCATCGGGCGGAGGCCGAGCAATCGGGCGGCTCCACCCTGATCGGCGGTGCCGGCGACGATCACCGCGGCGGTGCCGAGCACCGGGAGCAACGCCAGCGAGCCTGGCCAGCGCGCAGATTCGTCGATCAGCAGCACCGAGGCGAGGATGGCGGCCAGTCCGGCCCATCCGACCACACGTGCCGCGATCGCCGGCAGCTTCGCCCATAGCCCGACACTCACCGCCACGAGGGCGCCGACCCCGAGCTCCCACAGCCGCGTCGTCGTCACGAAGTAGGCCGTCTCCGGCGTCGAGTCCGTCGCGATGACCGACCAGGCCAAGGAGGGCACGACGATGAGGGTCAGCGCCGCACCCATCACGGTGCGGAGGTTCCATCCCGATTTGCGGACGATGAGGACGACGATCAGCAGCACGAGCGGCCAGACGACGTAGAACTGCTCCTCGACGGACAGCGACCAGTAGTGCTGGACGGGGGAGGCCGCGAGTCCTTCGGCGAGGTAGTCGACGGACCGCGCGGCCAGCACCCAGTTCTCCACGTAGAGTGCGGCAGCCACGATGTCGGTGCCCGAGGTGCTCCAGTCGACCGGGGACGCCGTCACCCATGTGAGCGCGGCGCTGACGACCAGCACCAAGACGGCAGCGGGGAGCAGCCGACGGGCTCGGCGCGCGTAGAACCGCGCCATCGAAACGCGGCCCGTCCGTTCCACCTCGCGCACGAGGAGGCCTGTGATGAGGAAGCCGGAGATCACGAAGAAGATGTCGACGCCGACGAATCCGCCCGGGATGAACTGGATGCCCGCGTGATACAGAAGGACAGTGCCGACCGCGACCGCCCGTAGTCCTTCGATGTCCGGTCTGAAGTGCGTACCGGCGCGCTTTCTCGCTCCACGTTCCGCGGCGTGCGCCGGCGCAGCCGCCCGAGTCGGCGCGACGGGGTCGGCCATCAGCCGAGATCCTCGCGGAGGAGATCGCTCATAGGCGAACAGCGTGCGCGGACGTCGTCACACCACGGGTGTCGAAGAAGCGCTGCGACCCTTCCGCGATCGCCTCGGCGTCGTAGGACCGGTGGTTCTGCACCAGGATCACCAGGTCGGCCGTCGTGACGGACTGGCCGAGGTCTGCCACACGGTGCAGCGTCGCGTCGCCGACCCGCCATTGCTCGACGTTCGGATCGTGGAAGACGACGTTCGCGCCCTGCGCGAGGAGCGAGAGGGCGAGGGGGACCGCCGGCGACTCGCGTTGATCCGCGATATCCGGCTTGTAGGTCACACCGAGAAGGAGGATCGTCGAGCCCCGCAGCGCCTTGGCGTCGTCATTGAGGATGTCCTGCGCCCGCCGGGCCACGTAGGCGGGCATCGTCGCGTTGATCTCCTGCGCGAGCTCCACGAAGCGGAACGGGTAGCCGAGCCTGGACCGGACGTTGTGGCTCAGGTAGTTCGGATCGATCGGGATGCAGTGGCCGCCGACGCCCGGCCCGGGGTAGAACGCCTGGAAGCCGAACGGCTTGGTCTTGGCGAGCCGGATCACATCCCACAGGTCGATGCCGAGCTCGTGGCAGAAGCGGGCCATCTCGTTGACGAGGGCGATGTTGATGTGTCGGTAGGTGTTCTCCAGCAGCTTGGCGGTCTCGGCTTCGCGAGCGCCGCGCGCAGGAACGACCGTATCGACGAATCGTCGATAGAAGGCGGCCGCCTTCTCGGTGGCGAGAGGGGTGAGGCCTCCGACCACCTTCGGAGTGTTCTTCATGCCGTAGATGGCGTTACCGGGGTCGATCCGCTCGGGTGAGAACGCCACCTCGAAGTCCTGGCCCGCGGTGAGCCCGCTGAGTTCTTCCAGAAGGGGGGCGATGACCTCTTCCGTCGTGCCGGGGTATGTGGTGGACTCGAGGATCACCAGCATGCCGGGGCGGAGGTTGCGCCCGATGGTTCGCGTGGCCGACATCACCGCACCGAGGTCCGGCCCGCCGTCGTCGGACAGGGGTGTGGGCACGCAGATCACCGCCGTCGTCGCGTTCTGGATGGCGGCTTCGTCGGAGGTCGCGCGGAACCCCGCGGCGAGCATCTCGTCGATCGCCGCCCCGTCGAGGTCGTCCACGTGGGACCTGCCGTTGTTCAGCCCCTCGATGACCTGGGCGTTGACGTCGAATCCGACCACCGCGAGGCCGGCTTTGGATGCTTCGTGTGCCAGAGGAAGACCGACGTAACCCAGCCCCAGAATGACGACATCGGCGGACATGAATACTCCTGCGTGCGTGGCGTGGCGGGGCGAGGGCGAGGTGGCGAGGCAGTGCAGCAGCACTGATTCGCGTCGCTGAGCATAGCCGACCGCCGAGGACCCGAATGACCGACGCGCTCTCGCCGCGCGTTAGTCGCCGAACGTGAGGACCTCGATGCCGAACCCGACGGACTCGGTGCGGCGCAGCCGCGGCTCCTCCTCGAGCCAGAACTCCAGCATCTCCGTCTCATCCGGCCGGTCCGCGTCGTCCGCCACGATGATGGCGCCCGCGGCGAGACTGTCGGCCAGGAGCGGGAGGGCGGGGTAACGCGCGTGGTGCCCGGTCGATTGAGGCGGGCCGTCGACGACGAGCGCATCGATCGGATCCGAGAGGTCGGCGGGGTCGAATGAGTACCAGGGGAACGCGCCGCGCGGCGTCTGGCGGAGCGAGAGCGGCGCCAGACGGACGTCGACGAAGTCGTCCAGTCCATGGGCGGCCACGACGGCGCGCGTCTTTCCCGCGTACTCGGGCAGGTGGTCGAGAGACACCACTCGGCCACGGCCTAGCCGCTTCAGCGCGTATCCGATCCACAGGGTCGAGGTCCCGCTCCCGCATTCGACGACCATCGTCGCCCCCTTGGTTTCGATGGCGTCCACGAGAGCCAGAAGACCGCTGGGGCTCAGTGCCCAGCCTCCGACGGGGGGCAATCGGGCCTCGGGAGAATACCGGGTCAGTAGTTGCTGCAAGGCTTGGATGTCGGTCATCAGCTCGCGATGGAGGAGCCGCACCTGCCGACTCGTCGCCTTCTCCAGCCGGTGGAGCTCGCTGACTTCCTTGCCTACGGCGTTCGTCGCGCGCAGCAGACTCGCGTCGCGCTCGATCTCGGCGCGCCTTCCGTCGGCGCGTTCGCGCGAGAGCTCGTCCCGCAGCGCGTCGCGCTCCTCGTGTGCGCGCGCCAGTTCCTCCCGGAGGGCGTCCCGCTCCGATCTCGCATCGTCTCGTTCTGCGCGAGCACCCCATCCCAGGCGCGATCGCCAGGTCGTGGGGCGAGACTCCGAGTCGTCCGCGGAGTCCGCGCTGGTGTCGGTGCCGCGGCTCACGTCGCCACCATACCGGGGCGACGTCGGCCCGCTGCGGCGCTTGACAAGGGCCTCACGACGACGGCCGCTCCCCGTCGCTACTGATCGACCCCGCCGTTCGGCGAGGCGTACGAGCGGCCCCGGACGGACGCGGCGGCGGTGCGGAACGCGGCCTCATAGGCGGCGTGCGTGGTGGCGAGGCCGCGATCGGCGAGGGCGGGACGATCGGATTCCCGCGCACCGCGGATGGCGGCGAACGCGTCGTCCACGACGCGAGCGGTGATCGGGCCCTCGCTCACCTGCAGCCAGCCGGCCCCCACCTCTGCCGCCAGGTGCGACATCGCTTCCGTGCGGGGCACGAGGACGGGGCGGTCGAGCGACAGCACAAGGAAGACGAGCTGCAGATCGCTCATCGTGTCGATCCTCGGCACCACGACGAGTTCGGCCGAGGCGATCTCCTGGACCTGCGCACCGTCCGAGACGCGTTCGAGCCGCGCCGAGATCATGGCCGCGTGCCGTGCGACGGCCGAACGCACGTTCTGCTCCAGCGGGCGGGAAACGGTCCCGGCGAGTCGGAGCGAGAGGTTCTCGGTACGCGCGACGCGCGGGATCGCAAGGAGGTGCCCGGCCTCATCGGGGAGGTCCCCCGCGGCCACGCACAGGATGCGGCCGGGCACCATCTCGGCGCGCGGGTAGCCCACGTAGCGATCCCGGAAGTGCGGATGGGCGATCACGATGGTGCGCGCCGCATCCGGAGTGCGGGTCGAGTGGTCGAGGGCCACGAAGGTGGTCGTCGCCCGATCGAGCACCCGGTTGGCCCACCGCCTCGCGCGACCGACCCGCGGCTCCCCGGCGCGCGAGTAGAGCGTCCTGACGAGCGCGATGCGGTGGCGGCGGAGGTTTCGCGCGAGGGCGACCGCGGCGAGCAGGCGGCGGGCGGCGCTCGCCCCGCGCGTCCCCAGCAGGAGATCCAGCTCGGGGTCGGCGACGTGCACGACATCGACATCGAACGTCGCTAGCACCCCGCGCGAGAAGCGGAACTCGACCGCGGTCGGGGAGCCCACCACCTGGTCGACATACCGGAGAACGGGGGCGGGAGGGCGACCCGTCTCGAGGACGACGAGGCTCGGCCGGGCGTCGGTCGGCCGATTAGCGGGGCTCACTTCTCCATACTAGGTTTGGGCGCCAGGAGGTCGGATCTGTGCAGGATGTCTTCATTCACCCGTCCGGCCAGGATGACAATCTCGGGGATTCGGCCCTTCGCGTCGGACTGCTCCGAGCCCTCCGGGGCGACGGCAGGCGGCTTCATCTGCTGCTCGAAGAGCAGTCCACCGATTACCTCGCCGCCCTGCCGCTCGACGGCGACTCCGTTCTCTACCCGGCGCGGAAGGCCTGGGTCGAGTCGATGGAGAAGACGCGAGGCGCTGTCCTGGTCCTGAACGCGGGTGAGGTCAATCCGCAGCCGGGGCTTCCCTTCCCGCCACCTGCGCGCGTGGCCGAGGCGCGGGTGGTGCTGAGCCGCGGTGGTGTCGTGGTCGCTGCGGGGATCGGGTTCAAGGATCCGGCTTCGGCAGGCGAGGTCAGGTATGACCGCGTTCTGCGGGATGCCGCGGTGGTCTCGTGGCGGGACGACCCCTCTCGCGCCGCGGCGGGCGTCGGCGCAGTCGCTCCCGACTGGGGTTTCGCGCTCGGATCGGATCCGTCGCAGTGGGCCCGGGCCGACGACCGGGAGCTTGTCGCCGTGACGCTGCGGTTCGACCGGCCCTGGCCGGGTGACCAATGGCTCGGCATGGTCCGCCGGTTCGCCGCGCAGACATCCACCCGCATCGTGACGGTCGCGCAGGTCGCGCGCGACGCGCCGCGTGCCGTGCAGCTGGCCCGGGCACTGGGGGGCGAGTACCTCGTCGCACCCAGCACCGCACACGACGACCTCGACGTGCACGTCCGGTCGGTCTACGCCCGGTCTGTGGCGGTGGTCAGCGACCGCGCGCACGCCCTCATCATCGGGGCCACAGAGGGGGCGTATCCGGTCGGTTCTGCGGCGGACGCGCAGAAGATCCGGCGGTTGCTCGACGTCGTCGGCTTGGGAGAGATGACCGGCGTCCACGATGAGCTGGCCGAACGTGTCGGTATCTTCGGCGCGGTGCTTCCCGGTCTCGCGGGCGCGGTCGCCTCAGGGCGACGCGACCTGGCGGCGCTCGCCGAGCGCATCCGCCACGCGATGGGCGAGATCGTGAAGCAGTAGTCGAGCCGGCTCCGCGGCGCAGACGCTCAGTTCCGCCGTGCGAGCGCGAGCTTGGCGCGGTCAGCGAGAGGCCGCAGCGCCGGGAAGATCTGCACGAGGGTGCGACCCCAGGGCGCCGCCCTCTGCCATGCGCGGCGCCCGAGCGAAGGCCCGACGCGGCGCACCCCGCCTCGGGGGGCACTGGTTCTGCCAGGAAGATCCCGTGCGGCGTCGACGAGGGAACGCAGGCCCGAGTTCTGCTCTGCGAAGAAGATCATCAGGTCGAGGAGTTGCCGGGCGTCGCCGAGGGTCGGCTCAGGGAACGAGTCGGCGGGGAGCTCTCCGGTCACCACCTGCTCGTAGATGCGGGCGAAGTCGCGTGAGCGCTCGCGGTGAGCGGCGAGCAACGACGACCGTGACAGCTCCTTATAGCGCTCTGGTGACGCGAGCGCATCGGCGATCTGCGCGGCGAGACCGGCGGCGTCGCCTTGCGCAACGGAGACGATGCCGCCGTTGTCCTGCACCACAGCGAGCCATGGGAGCTCGTACATGAACACCGGGAGTCCGCGCGCTTGCGCCTCCGGGATCGTCAAGGGGTATCCCTCGATGATGCTCGTGTTGACGAACGCGTCCGCCGCGTCGATCGCCTTCATCAGCTCCTGTCCTCGGCGCGGGCCGACGGCTTCGATGTACCCGTCCAGGCGCCGCTCACGAGCGAGCGAGTTGAACCGCTCGGCCGTCCACTCGCCCCAGTCCGGGCCGATCACCGTGAGTCGGAAGCTCGGAACCCGCGCCCGCAGGTGGTCGGCGACGTCGAGAAGCTCGCTGATCTTCTTCGTCCGCTCCTCGAGCCTGCCCCACCAGATGAGCTGCGGCGGCCCCTCGGGCGCCTTCTTCGCATCGGAGACATCGGCGGATTGCAGCAGGAGAGGCGACGGCGGGTTGGGGACATAGGCGGAGTGGGAGACCCCGCGCAGCTTCCAGAACGCCGCGTCGAGCGGCGACAGCGAGATCAACGTCGCCAGCAGGGGTGCGTTCTCGGTCAGTAATGCATGCAGGCCGTTGAGATCGTAGAGCGGGCGGCCCGCGAAACTGTGGAGCCAGCCGATGGTCGGGACGCCGACCGTGCGTGCGATGAGCGCGTACTCGGGCCAATCCCTGCTGTAGAGCACCTGGTGGTCGAGGATCACGTCGATGTCGTGGGCGCGACAGATCTCGGCCCACTCGACGAGGCGCTCGGGAAGCCCGCGGCCCGACATCTCGATGAAGGACGCGCCCGTCGGAACAGCGCCGCGATCGCTGCCGTGCCGCCGGGCGACGATCGTCACCCGGTAGCCGGCTTTCAGGAGGAAGTCGGCCTGCGCGAGAAGGACTCCCGAGACGCCGCCCGTCGTGAGGAAGCGGGTCGTCAGGAGGATGCTCCGCGGAACCTTCCGCTGGAGCGATATGCCCTCGCTGTGGCGCTTCAGAGCCGAGAGGGAGTCCGGGTAGAACCGCGCGGCGGCGACGATGATATCGGTCGCCGACGCACACGTGTGGAGGTGCTCGAGCACGGCCGCACGCTGGTCGCGATCCGCGTGCGTGAGCAGATACGAGCAGATGTAGCCGACGATCGACAGCCGTACCGACTCGTAGTTGTCCAGCAGTATCTCCGGCTCACTGCTCTCTCGCGCGAGCGCGCGGACGGCCGGCGCGATGCTCTCCACCGACCGAATGGCCTCGGTGTGGAAGCGGGCCTCTTCGATACTGCGGACCCCGCGACCGCTGCCGCCCCGCCCGAAGTGATAGCGGTAGAGGTGCTCGGGGATCGAGACGTATCGGGTGGCCAGCGCCGCCACGAGGTACATGAGCGGCAAGTCGTTCACGCGCGGAAGGACGAGGTCGGCGGGCAGCAGCGCATACGCGTCGCGCAGCAGCTGAGTGCGAAACAGCATCCGCCACAACTGGCCCTGCGCGGGCTGGTCGAGCGGGAACAGTCCCGGCAGGACGCCCTGGCCGTCGAGAGCCTTATGCTTCGGGCCCAGGCGGGATTGATACCCGACCATGACCCGCCCCAGAGAATCCACGACCTCGACGCCGAATCCGACGAGGTCCGCGTTCTTCTGCTGGGCGACGCCGAGTGCCTTCTCGGCCGCATCGGGCTTGAGCTCGTCGTCACCGTCGAGGAACAGCACGTGACCGGCCGACGCCGCCAGGATGCCGGCCCGCCGAGCCTGGAAGGCGGACAGGTTGCGCTCCTGGCGGATGACCCGGACACGCGGGTCTCGTGTGCGGAAGCTGTCGATGACCGCCGCCGTGCCATCGGTCGAGGCGTCGTCGACGCAGATGACCTCCACGTCGGCGAGAGTCTGCGCCAGGCAGCTTTCCAGAGCCGCGGCGATCGTCGCCTCATCGTTGAAAACGGCCATCACGATCGAGACGCGGGGCGCGGGGTGCATAGAGCTCCGTGGGTGCGGATGGTCGGCGACGAGTTCGCGAAGCGGATGCGTCGCGCGGTGCGCGACCATGTCGGGAACGGTGGGTCACCATATCAGGTCGTGGCGCTTCCCGCCCGGCCGCCGAGGCGAGCGGCGGGCGGGCGTGGCCGACGTGAGGCAGAATGATCGGACGGCCTGTGCGCGCGGGACGGTCGAACAGGTACGAGGCGGTAGGAGAGGTAGTGAGTTCCTTGGTGGATGCACGACGCCTCGCCCCCGCAGACGGGCTCTACGAGGTAGGTCGGCGCCCCGCGTTCGGTGCCTACATCGCGGAGGCGTGGCGACGTCGGAGCTTCGCCCTGACGCTCGCGGGTTATCGCCTCATCGGCGGGCTGATCCAGAATCGGCTCGGTGTGCTGTGGATCGTGCTCCGGCCGGTCCTGACCGCGACGATCTACGGCACGATCTTCGGGCTCGTCCTCTCGCATTCCGCGCGGCCGGCGGACTTCGTGCCCTACGTCCTCACCGGAGTGTTCGTCTTCGAGTTCTTCACCGGCTGCTTCTCCAGCGGTGCGCGCTCCATCACGGGCAACGCACGACTCGTCCAGAGCCTCGGGTTTCCCCGCATCCTCCTGCCGTCCGCGGTGGTCATCGAGCAGGCGATGCGCGCTGTTCCGACGATGCTGCTGCTGGGCATACTCCTCCTCGTCTTCGGCGTCCCGATCAGCTGGTCGTGGCTGCTGGTCATCCCGATCCTCGCGCTGATGGCGATCTTCAACTTCGGTGTCGCGCTCATCGTCGCCCGGATGTCGGTGTGGACCCGCGATGTGCAGCAGTTCATCCCCATCGTCAACCGCGTGCTGTTCTACGTGAGCAGCGTGTTCTTCCAGGTCGATCTCGTGTTTGCCGACAACCCCGTGCTGCTCACGATCGCTCACAGCATCCCGACGTACGACTTCATCGCTCTGGTGCGCGGGGTGATGCTCGTCGACCACCCGGCGCCGCTGCTCGCCGTGGTGTTGGCGCCGCTCTGGGCGGTGTTCGCCCTCGTCGTCGGCGTCGTGTACTTCTGGAGGGCCGAGGCCCGATACGGCCTCAGCGAGTGAAGGGCATCGTCGCCGTGCGCCGGGCCCGGTCCGGGAAATCCCGTCCGCAGCGATAGAATCGGATGGTGAGCGCCCGCGTTCTCCCTGCGGAGCACACCCCTCAGCATCCCGACTGGCGAGAGGACCGCATCGTCGACATGTCCGTCGCGCCGCTGCCCGATGCCCGGGACCCGTTGCTGACGCTGCCGCGAGGCGAGGTCGAGCCTCGGTGACGGGAGACGAATCCGAACGGATCGAGCCATCGCCCGCCGCATCTGCGCGCGCGATGATCGTGGCTGAGGATGCGCACGTCACCTATCGGGTGTACGCGTCGGGTAAGCGGCTGAGCGCGCGCGACTCGGTCTTCAGCGTCAACGCCCTGCGGGGTGGTCGCGGACTTCATTCCGTCCACGCTCTCCGAGGCGTGAGCTTCACGGCGTCGGAGGGGGAGACGATCGGCGTCGTCGGTCACAACGGATCGGGCAAGTCGACACTGTTCCGGGCGATGACCGGCCTCATACCGCCATCGCAGGGAGCCATCTGGGCGGCGGAGCGACCCGTGTTGCTCGGCGTGAACGCGGCGCTCGTCCCCGATCTCTCGGGTGAGAACAACATCAAGCTCGGTCTGCTCGCCATGGGTTTCAGCACCGAGGAGGCGGCCGCGAGCGTCGACGAGATCGCCGACTTCGCCGAGCTCAACGAATTCCTCTACCACCCGATGCGCACCTACTCGTCCGGCATGGCGGCCCGTCTGCGGTTCGCCATCGCATCGGCGAAACCGCACTCGATCCTCCTCATCGACGAGGCGCTCTCGGTGGGAGATCGACGGTTCAGAACCAAGAGCGAGGAGCGCATCCGAGCACTTCGCGATTCCGCCGGTCTCGTGATGATCGTGAGTCACTCGGTGGGATCGCTGCGCGACACCTGCGATCGAGTGATGTGGATCCACAAGGGCGAGTTGGTCGCCGATGGACCGACCGATGCCGTGATCGACGACTACATCGCTTGGACGAAAAAGCCTGGCGGCGCGGTCGGTGCCGCCAGCGTCGTGAAATCGCGAGGAGCCTCCGCGGGAGCCGCCGCACGGGCGACAGCGGCCACGGCAACCGTGGCCGCAGGTTCCACGGCGCCTCTCCCGGTGCCGCCCGAGAAGGAGGAGACGGCCCTTCGCCGCGGGCGCTTCCGCCGTTCGGTCGAAGCGGGCTATCGTCGTCGCGTCCTGGCGGTGGCCGCCACCGCCGGTGCGGTGCTCATCGCCCTCGGCGCCGTCGCCGCGATCGCCGCGCCGCGTACATCCGAGGTCCCGGACGTGCGCGTGACACCCGGTGCGGCCGGGGATGCGCCCACGATCGAGAGATTCACGTCGGGCGCTGCGTCAGCGGTGTGCATCACCCCGGAGGGTGAGACGCAGGTCCCGTTGAACTGGAAGATCGACGGTGCCTCCCGCATCGCGATCGCCTCCGCGCCGAAAGAGGTCGACGCCTTCAAGAAGCCGTTGCACGACGACCTCCCCGCCGAGGCCTCCACGTTCCTCGTGTCCTACCCGTGCGAGCAGGCGTCACGCGCGTACACGCTCATGGCGGAGTCCGCCGACGGCGGGCGTGTGAGCACTGTCGTGATCGTGTCGAGGACGATTGCGCGCACGCCGAAACCCACCCCGACGCCGACGGAGGCGCCGAGGCGCAACACCGGGGGAGGTCAGTCGGGCAACGGCGGTGGCAACCCCGGTGGCTCGGTCGGAACCGATACCGGCGGTGGGGGAGTCGTCGTGGATCCTGGCCCCGTGCCGGTGGTCACTCCTCCGCCGGTTCCGGAGCCGACCGCGGAACCGACGCCGGAGCCCACGCCCGAGCCGACCTCGCCCTCGCAGACGCCGCCGCCCGACCCCGTCGATCCCTCGGCGACACCGGCTCCGCCCGCCGCCCCCTAGTCTCGTCCGCGACCTAGCCAGCGCCGCACGCGCCGAGCGACCCGCCGCGCCCCGGGTACCGCCAGCACGGCCGCGCGCGCACGAGCTTTCGCGTTCGCTCCTCGCCGCCGGCGCGCGCTCGAACGCGCCCGTGCGACGCCGCGCTCGGCGTAGAAGGTCAGGAGCTGCAGAAGCAGGGCGGCATCCGCCGGCGTCGGCTCGGGCGAGTATTCGGCCGGCAGGTCACCGGTGAGGAGCTCGCCGTAGACTCTGGCCAGATCTATGTCGCGCGCGCGGTGCGAGGCCTCCAGAGACGCCCGGGAAAGCGCCGCGTAGCGGTCGGGGTCGCCGATGAGCTGCGCGATCTGTCGTGCGAGCGACGCAGCATCGCCCTGCGGCGCCGTCAGCACGCCGTCGTTGCCCTGCACAAGCGTGAGCCATGGCAGCGCGTACATCGCGACGGGCAATCCGCGCGACTGCGCCTCCGCGATCGTGAGCTGGTAGCCCTCGATGATGCTTGTGGACAAGAAGATGTCGGCGGCGTCGATGGCCGCCGCCAGCGGCGGGCCGTGCAACGGGCCCACGGCCTTCACCCGGTCGGCGAGACCGCGTCTGCGCGCGTCGGCGTTGACCCGCCGGGCGGTGGTCCCGTTCCAATCCGGACCGATCACCGTCAAGCGGAAGTCCACCCCGAGGTCGCGCAGCCTCTCAGAGACGGTGAGCAGCTCGCTGATGCGTTTGGTCGGCTCCTCCAGCCTGCCCCACCACACCAACGAGACGGGATCCCGCGGCGCCGACCGCGGGGCCGGGGTCGCCCCGGAAGCGAGCATCAAGGAGGACGGGGGGTTGGGGATGTGGGCCACGTTGCGCACGCCGCGAAGCTTGAAGTAGCTCACATCCAGTGGTGACAGGACCACGAGGAGCGCGAGCGCGCCGCTGCACTGTTCGAGCAGCGCGAGCCGGTCCGTCCCCTCGTAGACGGGACGGGCGACGAAATTGTGGACCCACCCGATCGTCGCGGTCTCCTCCGCCTGGGCCACGAGGGCGAACGCCGGCCAATGCGGCGTGTACAGCACCTGGTGGTCGATGACCACGTCGACCGAGCGCGAGCTGCAGATCTCCGCCCATTCCGCCAGTTGGGCGCTCAGCCCGCGGTCGCTGAGCTCGACGAGATCCACGCCGGGGGGAATCGCCGTGCGATCGCTCCCCGGCTTTCGCGCCACGATCGTGACACGATGGCCGGCATCGATCAGGTACCGCGCCTGAGCCAGCAGTACTCCTGTCACCCCTCCCGCCCCCAGCAGCGATGCGGTGGCGAGGAGGACACTGCGCACCGGCCGCGTCCCCAGGGGAGCGTGCGGCGTGATCCGTGCCAGCACCGTCAGCGCTTCAGGGTGGAAGCGGGCCGTCGCGCGGACGACGTCCTGCAGCGACGACTGCGCGTACACCTCCCCGAGAGCATCCCGCACCACGTGATCGTCACCGCGCGTGAGCACCTGCTGGCACACGTACGCGACGATCGACTGGCGCACGGACTCGTAGGAGTCCAGGATCAGGGCCTCGTCCGTATGTCCACGGGCGAGGGTGTGCACCGCTGGTCGAATGCTCTCGACCGAGCCGATCGCGCCCGCGTAGAACCGCGCGCGCTCGATGCTGTCCACGCGATGGCCGCTTCCTCCGCGCCCGAGGTGGTAGCGATAGAGCCGCTTCGGCGTCGAGACGTAGCGCGTCGCGAGCGCCGCCACCAGAAAGGCGAGAGGCAGGTCGTTCACGCGGGTCAGCACGAGGTCTTCGGGCAGCAGCGCATAGGCGTCCCGCAGCACCTTCGTCGAATACAGATGCCGCCACAGCTGGCCCTGCGCCCGTTCGCCGACGGGAAAGAGGCCGCGCAGCACGTCCGCCCCCTCGAGCGACCGGCGCGTGGGCTGCAGCCGTTGCTCGTACGCTCCGCCCGTTCGACCGTCCTGCCCGATGACGGTCACACCGAACCCGACGATGTCGGCGCGCGAGCTGCCGGCGTGAGCCAGCGCCGTGCGTGCGGCGTCGCGCTCCAGCTCGTCGTCGCCGTCCATGAAGAGGACGTGCGCCGCGGACGCGGCGAGAATCCCCGTGCGCCTCGCCTGCAACGCCGAGCGATTCGTGCTGTGCCGAAGAAGTCGAATCCTGGGGTCGAGAGCCTGGTAGCGCTCGACGACCTGAACTGTCTGGTCGGTCGAGGCGTCGTCGACGCAGATCACTTCGATCTCCCGCAGCGTCTGCGCGAGGCAGCTCTCGAGGGCCGCGGCGATGGTGTCCTGGTCGTTGAACAGCGGCACCACGACGGAGAGGAGTGGTGTCGACGTCATCGGCCGCAATCCTACTCGCGGCGCGCCGCGCGACCGACTCTCCCGCCGTCCGGAGTCGTCCGCCCGCTCCCTCCGGCGGCGTCGGATAGTCTGTGAGACGTTTGAACGCCTGAGCAGAGCGTGGGAGATGATGCTACGGGGCTACTCCCGAGTGGGCCGGGCCTCCCGGCTGGTCAAGCCTCGGCGATCGTCGCGCGACTGGCCAGCACGATACGGGAGCCGTCTCGTCTACAGCGACCTGGCCGTGATCGTCGTCGTCCTCGTCGCCTTTCGCATGCTCGGCATGCCGCCGTACGCGGTCGAGGTGTCGTGGGAGGAAGGCCCGCAGTTCCCGTACGTCGTGCTCCTTCTGCTCGTCGCCGTGTTGTGGCTGGCCGCCCTCAGCGTCTTCGACACCCGCGACCGGCACATCGTCGGAAGCGGCACGATCGAGTATGCGCGCATCGCCAACGCGACAGTGGCCCTGTTCGCCGTCCTGGTGTCGTTCGCGTTCTTCTTCCGCATCGATGTGTCACGCCTGCTTCTCCTCGTCGCGCTTCCTCTCGGCGCGCTGCTGCTGATTGCGTCCCGGTGGGCGTGGCGGCAGTGGTTGCGTCGCCAGCAGAAACGCTCGAAGTACGTCTATCGCGCCGTGGTTCTGGGAGACCCGACCAAGGCGGGTCACGTCGTCGCGGCCATTCAACGCACCCCCGCGACCGGGTTCGAGATCGTCGGGGTCGTCTCGAACACCCGCAGCGAGCGGTTCATCCGCGGCGTTCCGGTCGTCGGCGGCCTCTCCACCGCCGTGCACGCGATGGATGCCGTGGACGCCGACACCGTGATCGTCGCGGGAGCCGCCGACCTCGACCCGTTCGCCTTGCGGCGCCTGGGATGGGCCGTCGCCGACAGGGACGCGAACCTCGTGGTCGCGCCGGAACTCACGGATGTGGCCGGTCCGAGGATCCATTCCCGCGCCGTCGCCGGGCTGCCCCTCGTCCACGTCGATTTCCCCGCCCTCGAGGGTTATCGCCGCTTCATCAAGCGCGCCTTCGACATCGTGGGCTCGTTCCTGCTCATCGTGATCGCATCGCCGATCATGATCGCGACGGCGATCGCGATCCGGATGGAGGGGCCGGGGCCGATCCTCTACCGGCAGGTGCGCATCGGTCGTAGCGGTACGCCCTTCGGGATGATCAAGTTCCGTTCGATGACGGCCGACGCCGACGACGAGCTCGCGAGCCTGCTGGATCTGCAGGGGACGAGCGACCGACCGCTGCACAAAGTCGTCGACGATCCGCGCATCACCCGCGTGGGTCGCGTCATCCGGCGACACTCGATCGACGAACTGCCCCAATTGTTCAACGTCTTCATGGGCACCATGAGCCTCGTCGGACCGCGGCCGCAACGGGAAGCCGAAGTGATCCTCTACGACGACGCCGCCGAGCGGCGTCTGCTCGTCAAGCCGGGCATGAGCGGGCTCTGGCAGGTCAGTGGACGCTCCTCGCTCTCGTGGGAGGACGCCATCCGGCTCGATCTCTACTACGTCGAGAACTGGTCGTTCATGCAGGACCTCCAGATCCTCTTCCGCACGGTGAAAGCCGTCATCGCCCCCGGCGAAGGGGCGGTGTGAACATGACCCCGCGAACCGCGCCGGCGGCCGTGACGGTGTCTCTGATCACCGTGAGCCACAACAGTGCCGAGACTCTGCGCCGCTGCTGGGGCTCCGCGTCGCTGCCGGAGAGCGTGGAGTGGATCGTCGTCGACAACGCGTCCAGCGACGACAGCGTCGCCGCGGCTCGTGAGCTGGGGGCGAAGGTGATCGACGCGGGACGAAACCTCGGGTTCTCCGCGGCCAACAATCTGGGCCTGGCGCACGCGAGAGGGAGCTTCATCGGGTTCGTGAATCCGGATGTCGTCGTCGAGTTCGGCGAGCTGTCCGGTCTCCAGGCCGTCGCGCGCGAGTGCGGGGCCCTGGTCGCGCCACAGCTTCTCAACGCCGACGGCACGGAGCAGCCCAACGGCCGGGGATTCCCGCTGCTCATCGCCAAGGTGCGTCATCGACTTCGCGGCGGCGACCCGGCCTATCTCCTGCGCTCGGACAACGGGAAGCCGCGAGCGGTCTGCTGGGTGATGGGCGCGGCGATCCTGGGCGATCGCGCCGTCTTCGAGCGGCTCGGTGGTTGGGACGACCGCTTCTTCCTCTACTACGAAGACAAGGACATCGGCCTTCGGGCCTGGAAGGCCGACGTCCCTGTGCTGCTGGTGCCCACGGCACGGTGGAAGCACGGATGGGCGCGGGAGACCACGTCGCTGCGGTGGGCGCCGTGGCGGCGCGAGATCGCCTCGATGGCGAAGTTCTACGCCCGGTATCCGGAGTTCCTCCTCGGCACGCGCGCGAGTCGACGTGCACATCCGCTCGCGTTCGCGGGCGTGTACGGCGACATGACCGGGCAGGGCAGGCGCGATGACCGGGCATGACGCCAGGGAGAACACGTCGCTGATCGCGACGGTGCTCAACGAGGAATCCTCGCTCCCCGCCTTCCTCGCGAGTCTGGAGGCGCAGACCGTCCATCCGGCCGAGATCGTCGTCGTGGACGGTGGATCGAGCGATTCGACGGTGCAGCACCTGCGGGCATGGACGCCGTCCTGCGGGTGTCGGGTGGTCGTGCACGCTGCCCCGGGTGCGGGGATCTCGGCCGGTCGCAATCTCGCCATCGCCCGCGCGTCCCACGAGCAGGTGGTGGTCACCGATGCCGGCACCGTGCCGCAGGACGACTGGTTCGCCACCCTGACCGCGCCCTGGGACCACGACCCGGATGCGGTGATCGCCGGCTTCTTCGCTCCCGCCGGGAACACCTTCTGGTCTCGCGCGATCGGGGCCGTCATCACCCCCACTCGGGGAGAGATCGATCCGCGGAGTTTCCAGCCATCGAGCCGGTCGGTCGCATTCCCCCGCGCCGTGTGGCGAGAGGTCGGGGGCTACCCGGAGTGGCTCGACTACTGCGAAGACCTCGTGTTCGACCTGACGGTGCGCGAGGCCGGTCGACGATTCACCTTCGCACCCGACGCGGTCGTCGCCTGGGTCGGCAGGCCGAATCTTCTCGCGTTCGCCAAGCAGTACTACCGGTATGCGCGGGGCGACGGCAAAGCGGGTCTGTTCCCGCGACGCCACGGCCTCCGGTACGGGGCCTACGCGTTCGCCCTGTCCGCCTGGTGGATCTCGCCCTGGCTCTTCCTCCTCGGCGCCATCGGCTTCGCCGCCTACATCCGCACATCGCTGCGACGCGTCTGGGAACGACGAGCGCTGTTCCGTGCGCCCGCCGCGGCGGCCGCCGTGCTCGCCGCGCCGCTCGTCGTCGTCGTGGGCGACGTGGCGAAGATGGCCGGCTATCCCGCGGGGGTCGCCTGGCGCCGGCGCCGGGCGCGCGAGAACCGGTGACCGTGGGGGAGCCGTCGGTGCCGCGCGTCGCGCTCGTATGGCGCAACGACGTGCTGCACGCGTCGGAGACGTTCATCCGGAACCAGGTCGACGCCACTCGCGGATGGCGTGCCATCCTCGTCGGCGCGCGCCGACGGGAGTCGGTGGTCTCCGCCGCGACCGACGAGATCCTCTTCGGCAGCGCCCGCACCGAACGCGTGCGTCGCCGGCTCTTTCTCCTGACGGGGCGATCGGCGCGGTTGGACCGGCTCATCCGGCGGCACGGCGCATCCCTCATCCATGCCCACTTCGCAACCAGCGCCACCGCCGTCGCAGACACCGCACGCCGCCTGGGTCTGCCGCTCATCGTCACCGTCCACGGCTTCGACGTCACCAATCATGAGATGCGGCGCGGGCGGCGGGGCGCGCGTAACGCCCGTCGGATGCGACGCGCGCTGCAGGCCGCCAGTCGCGTCGTCGCGGTCTCCGATTTCATCGCTGCCCAGACCACCGCCGCCTTCGGCGTCGACCCGGAGCGCATCCGTGTGCTGCCGATCGGTATTCCGGTTCGCCCCGGCCCCGGTCCCACCCACCCGACACACGACCTCGCCTTCGTCGGGCGGCTCGTCGAGAAGAAGGGTGTCTCGGATCTGCTGGACGCGCTGTCGCTGCTGGCCGGGCGAGGGCTCCGCCCGACCCTCGCAATCGCGGGGGACGGGCCGCTGCGAGCGACTCTCGAGGAGGTCGTGTCGTCTCGCGGGCTCGCGGTGGATTTTCTCGGGCACCTGCCCCCCGACGGCGTTGCGACGACTCTGCGGGAGTCCAAGGTCTTCGTGGCTCCCTCCCGGACGGCACCCGACGGTGACGCGGAGGGCTTCGGGATGGTCTACCTCGAAGCCGCGCTCGCAGGCCTCCCCGCCATCGCGTACCGGCACGGCGGTGTCCCGGAGGCAGTCGTCCACGACGTGACCGGCCTCCTCGCCGAGGAGGGCGACATCGAGGGCCTCGCGTCATCGATCGAGACGCTGCTCACCGACGCCGGAGCGCGGGAGGAGATGGGACGCGCCGCGCAGGAGCGCGTGCGCGCGGAATTCGACATCGAATCACGCACGGAGGATCTCGTCGCGCTGTACGACGAGGTGGTCCGGGAGGCGGCTCCGCACGGTGGGGCACCGGATGCGTGAGGGCCGGAGCGCGGCCCTGCCGTCGACGCATCCACTATTCTCGGGGTGCCGCGGCGAGAGGGAGGGGATGTGAGCGTCGACGTCTCCGTCGTGATACCGACCCATCAGCGCGCCGATCTGGTCGGACGAGCGATCACATCGGCGTTCTCGCAGACGGCGCCTCCCGCCGAGGTCATCGTCGTCGATGACGCGCGCGACGCGGCGACAGAGCGCGTCGTGCGGCTGCTGATGCAGGAGCATCCGCACACCCTGGTCTACCTTCCCGTGGACCCTGCTCGCACCGCCGGCGCGTCGGCGTCCCGCAATGCGGGGGTCGCCGTCGCCTCGCAGCGGCTGATCGCGTTCCTCGACGACGACGACTGGTGGGATGAGCGCTACCTCGAGCAGGCGACGGCGGCCCGTGCCCGCCGCAACGCGGACCTCGTCGTCACGCCCAGCTGGATGGTCGTGGACGGTGTCGCCGAGGAATGGGCGCAGCCGTCGCCGGAGGCCTTCGCCGGTTTTCGGCCGGGGGTGAGCGGCTCCAACCTCCTGATCACCCGGGACGCGTTCGACAGCGTGTCGGGCTTCGACACCGGGATGTGGGTCATGAACGACGTCGACTTCTTCGTGCGGCTGCGCGAGAGGGGCGTCGCCGCGGTAGCCGCGCCCGAGCGGCTCGTGTTCCACGAGGGGCGCGGCGACGGCCATCTGACGTCAGCGAGCGAACGCCGTGCGCAGGGTCTGGAACACTTCCTCGCCGTGCACGGACCGCGGATGGATCGCAGCGCGGTGCGGCTGCTGAAGCGGCGCATCCACGCCGCGCGCATCTCGCCCGACTCGCCCCGGCTCCAGCGGATCGGGCATCGGCTCGGCGTGGCCTGGTTCTCGACTCCCGCCGATGTGAGCGGCACCCTGCGGCGACGATGGCGAGGACGCAGACGTGCGCACTGAACCCGAGATGATCGTCGACGTCGTCATCCTCTGGGTCGACGTGGCAGACGAGGGGTGGCAGGAGCGCCGCGCCGCGGCGCTCGGCCGCGAGTCGGCGGAGTACGTCGGCGCGACGAACGAGTGGGACATGCTGCGGTACCTGCTGCGCGGCATCGATCGTCATTGCCCGTGGGTTCGCCGCATCCATCTGGTGACCCCGGGACAGACCCCGCAATGGCTCGACACGGAAGCCGGCGTCGTCGTGGTCGATCAGGATTCGATTCTGCCGGCCGGTCACTCGCCGAGCTTCAACTCCATGGCGATCGAGGCGAACCTGGATCGCATCCCGGGGCTGGCCGAGCGCTTCCTGTACTTCAACGACGACATGCTCGTCGTGAGGCCGACCCGGCGCGAAGACGTCTTCCCGCGCGGACGGCCCGCGGGATTCGCCATCCACAACGCCGGCACCGGGTCGGGTGCCTGGTCCCATTGGGTTCTGAACGCTCTCGGCATCATCAACCGCGCGTTCGACAAGCGCTCCGTGATGCGCCGCCGCCCCGGGCAGTGGTTCTCACCGCGATACGGGCGGCATCTTCTGCGAAACATCGCTCTGCTGCCCTGGGACACGTTCACCGGCTTCTTCGAGCCTCACCTGCCGATGGCGCTGGAGCGTCGCACGTTCGCGGAGGTCCGCGAGGCTGCGCCTCGAGAGATGGAGCGGACGAGCGAGGCCGCATTCCGGTCGCTCGACTGCGTCATCCCCTTCGTCTTCCGATACTGGCAGCTGTGCACGGGGCGTTTCACGCCTGTCTCTCCCGATCGGTACGGACGCTTCTTCGAGATCCGCGGGGAGACGATCGGTGCTATCGAGCGCGAGCTCGCGCGGCCGCGAGGACACTTCCTGTGCCTGAACGACAACGGCGACGCCGACGACGCCGACCTCCGAGACCGGATCGGCCGGGCGCTGGAGGCAGCCCTTCCCGGCGCGTCCCGGTTCGAGCGGACGTGATCCGGCGCCGACACGTCGTCCTTCAGTGCGCTCCCATGAGCGCCGTGGTTGAATCTTGCAGTGTCTGTCCCGTCGCCGCCTTCGCCGACCCGCCGTGAGCGGTCGAGGGGTGGCCGCCTCCGCCGGTTCCTTCCCCGTAGCCGCTGGGGGTGGGTGGGTGTCGCCGCAGTCGTCGTTCTCGTCGCCGCTGTCAGCTGGGTCGGCATCCGCGGTCTCATGGCGAAGAACGATCTGGAAGGCGCCCAGAGTCAGATCGGTGCCCTCAAGAAGCAGGCGCTCGCGTTCGACGTCCAGGGTGCGCAGTCCACGCTGGATGCGATCGCCGCGCACACCAGTCGCGCAGCCGGCCTCACGGACGATCCCGTGTGGCGGGCGGCCGAGTTCTTCCCCTTTCTCGGACCGAATCTGACAGCGGTGCGCGAGCTCGCCGCGGTGACCGACGAGACCATCGACGGGGTCGTGCGCCCGCTTCTGTCCGTGGTGTCGGTGATCGACCCCGCCTCGCTCCAGCCCAAGGACGGCGCCATCGATCTCGCCCCCTTCGTCGCCGCTGCCGAGCCGGTGGCACGGGCTCACGCGAGCATGCAGCGCGTCGTGACACGCGCGGAGGCGATCCCCGACGGCGACACGCTCGGGCCGGTGCGTGACGCCCGGGCGCAGATCGTCGGGATGCTGACCGAGATCTCCCCGCTCCTCGCCGCGATGGACAAGCTCGTGCCGCTCCTGCCGACCGCGATGGGCGCCGAGGGCCCGCGCTACTACGCCCTGATGTTCCAGAATCCCGCGGAGCCCCGTGCGCTCGGCGGTGCGGCGCTCAGCTTCACGCTCATCGAGGTGGACAACGGCAAGCTCAACCTGAAAGAGACCGTCGCCGCATCCACCGGGTCGTTCTCGAAGTACCCGGAATCGGTGATACCGATCCCGGACGGCGCCGAGGTGGTGTACCCGTCCGGCGAATTCGGCACCTTCATCGCCGAGGCATCCGCCCGCCCCAGCTTCACCACAGCCGGCGAGATGGTGACCGAGACATGGAAGCGGCAGTTCGGACAGGATCTGGACGGCGTCCTGTCCATCGACCCCATCGCGCTGGGCTATGTGCTTCGTGCCACCGGCCCCATCAAGATCGGCAAGGGCGACATCCTCGATGAGAACAGCCTCGTGCCGCTGCTGCTGAACGGGGTGTACCTGCGCTATGCCGACTACTCGCCCCGGGCCGCCAACGCGAGACACGACGCGCTCTATGCCAGAGTCGTGTCGGCGGTGTTCGGGGCGCTGACCGGCGGTGACCTGGATGCGAAGAAGCTCATGGCGGCGCTCGCCCAGGGCTGGGAGGAGCGGCGCGTGCTCTTCTGGAGCGCGCACCCCGAGGAGCAGACGCAGATCGCCGATCTCGGCCTGAACGGCGAGATGCCGGCCACCGACGACTCCACCGTGCGTGCCGGCCTGTACCTGCAGGACAGCATCGGTTCGAAGCTCAGCTTCTACCTCCGTCAGTCCCTGACCCTGAGCCACGGTCAGTGCTTCGACGACGGGCGCACCTACTACCGCGTCGCCCTCGACCTGACCAACACGCTCGATGCCGCCGTCGCGCCGGGGCTCCCGTTCCACATCACCGGCGAGTGGGCGCGCGTGGGGGCGGGGGTGGGCGTCAATCGCATGACCATCCGGCTCTACGCGCCTCCCGGGGCGCGGATCGTCGGGGCCACGGTCGATGGTGCCCCCATCGCGCTCGAAGACATGCATGACACGGACTACCCCGTGGGCAAGACCGTCGTCGAGGTCCAGCCGGGAGGCCGTCTCTCGCTCGCGTACTACTTCTCCCTCGACGGCGACGCGAGCCGGGATTTCGAGGCGCAGGTCACGCCCCTGGTCACCCCGACGAAGGTGAGCACGGCCGATCTGGCGTGCGGGTCCGTTCCGCGCGACTAGAGCGCGCGCTTCGCGCTCGGGGCCGCTACTCCTTCTTCGAGGGGACCCTGGACACTGTCACGTCGTCCAGCGACGCGGCGTCAGCGCCCTTCGCGTTGGCCACGGTGATCGTGACGCTCGTCTCCTGCGCGTCCGTGGTGAACGTCACCCAGCAGTGCTGCCAGTGGGAGGTCGACGTCGCTGTCTCGCTGCTCCCGGACACCGGGAGAGTCGCGCTGAGGGTCACCGGCTCGTCGTCGGAGGACGCCTTCACATAGGCGCCGACGGTGTACGTCGTGGACGGTCGCAGACCCCGGATCTCCGTGCTGACGGACGCGCCGCCGTCCAGGCTCGCCGCGCTCTGACCACGGTGAACGGTGTCCGCCGTGATGGCGACGCCGCCCTTCGAGGTCCATCCGGTCAGCTCTCCGCTCTCGAACCCGCCGTTGAGGACGCCGGTGCGGGAGACTTCCATCTCCGCGAGCTGGAACGCGTAGGAGCCCTTCTCCCGCGTCACCGCGCCCAGGGTGGTCGCCGTCACCTTCACATAGCGCACCTCCACCGGCTCGAACGAGAAGGTCTGCTCGCCGGAGACCTGGGGGTGGGAAGGGTCTCCCGCCAGTGTCGCCAGAGGCTCCCACTCGGTGCCGTCGACGGAGCCGCTGATCTCCGCTGCGACCGGATACCCCGAACTCTCCTGCGAGCGCGTGCTGTAGGGCCACAGGGAGACGCTGTCGACGGGACGCGGCTCTCCGAGGTCGACCATGAGCGACTCCGTCGCCTCCGCGGCCGCGTGCGTCTCGGAGCTCCACCCTCGGACCACGCTCTCGTCGACATCCACGGCGTACCGGCGGCCGTCGTTCGCCGAGGCGACCGACCATCCCCTCGCCGGGTCTTCGATGGAGCTCGAGCCGGTGGCGACTGCTCCGGATGCCGCGGATGCGAGCGTGGTGATGGCGGGCTCGGCGCTCACCGTCGGAGTGCCGGCGTCGAGGGCGGTCTCCTCGATGCGCAGCTCGACCACGCCGGCAGCCGGGACGGTGATGTCGCCGGAGTACTCGCTCGTCGCCGCGATCACCTCATCGGCGATCACTGGCGCGTTCTCGTTCGCGCTCGGGTAGCTCGGCATGACGGTGGTGGAGGAGTCGGCGTACCCGTTGCCCTGCGTTCCGCTGATCACCCGCTGGGTCACGCGGACGTTCTTGTCCGCGTACGGCAGGTCTTCCAGTGACACCGTCGCCGCCGCATCCGTCTCGGTGGCGTTCCACAGCAGGACGGTCGTGCCCAGCGACGCACTGTCCCGCGTGGCGAAACCGCCGATGGCGCGGGTGTCGGTTCCCGCACCCGACGCTGTCAGGGGGATCGTGGTGTCGCCGAGGTGCGAGTACATCTCGAAGACGTTGCCCACCGACTTGCGATGGCCGTCCACCGTGATGAGCCCCAGGTCTCCGTTGTACGGAAGCGAGTAGGTCAGCCCTTCGACGGGCGAGAAATAGAACATCCGCTCGGCCGAGGACTCGGCAGCCAACGCGAGTCGCCGAGCCACGTACGCCGCGCCGGTCGGACTGGAGTTGCTGTCGGAGCCGAACCCGGGTCCCGTGTTCATGGTGGGGTTGAGCGCCCACTCCGTGATGAGAACCGGGATGTCGAGACCCGCGTCGGCGAGAGCGGACTCGGCGTCCTCGACGACATCCCAGTTGTCGCTGGAGTAACTGTGGACGGAGAAGAAGTCGACGGGGATCTGCGGGTTGGCGGCGGCGAACTCGATGAACCGCCCGGAGATGTCGCCCTCGGAGGTGAAGTAGGCCGCGGTGGCGCCGCCGATGCGCGCCGTGGGATCGGCGGCCTTGACGGCGGGCGCGCTGGCCGCGTACAGAGCGTTGTACTGCTTCGCCGTCCACCCGTCGTGGTCCGGCTCGTTCCACACCTCCCAGGTCCATCCGGTGTAGCCGAGGGTCGCGTAGTGCGAGACCACCTCGGTCACCGCGGCCGTCCACCCGGTGAGCTCCGGGACATCGTGCGTCTTCCCGAAGGCCGAGGGCGTGTACGACAGTGCGAGGAGCGGCTGCATGCCCTGCTCGATGATCTCGAGCACCACGGCGTCCAGGCGGGTGAAGTCGTAGGTGACGGAGCCGTCGGGTGCGGAGTCGACGACGCGGTAGAACGTGTCGTTGAGGATGTGATCGATCCGCACCTCCCGGATTCCCATCTCGGAGAGCTGAGGCAGCCGGTCCACGAACCAGCGCGGGTTCGTCATCGGAGCGTAGCCGCCCTGCGAGGCGTTCAAGATCTGGTCGGGGTCGTACACCGCACCCGTGTCGGCGTAGTTCGCGGTGAAGGTGACAGGCGTGGAGTCCGACGTGGGGACGTGGTCCGCCGGCGTGAGGATCGGCGCGAAGTCCGGCTGCGCGGGATATTGCGGCGCCGAGGGGGTGCACGCGGCCAGCAACAGAGCGAGCGCCCCGACGGCGGCGGCGCCGGCGCGTCGCAGGAACAGGGGCTTGGCAGAGCGAGGGACTGAGGTCGTCACTGGCGGCCTTTCCTGATGGTCGTCAAAACGATGGTGATCGAAGACCGATGCGGCGTCCTCTTCGGTCGATTCTAGGCGGAGCCGCTGACCGGTTATCTGCCGTGCGATGTCGTCGCAGCCAGCGGCGGGGGAGTCATGCCTGCGCCGTGGCCGCCTCGAGCGGAGGCATCGGCGCCCACGAGTCGTCCCGGGCGATCTGGCGCCCGTCGCGCAGTCCCCGGAAGAGGTTCGACGTCCCGCGGACGGTGCGCTCGACGAAGAGGAGGCGGATGAGCTCCTTGCCGAACGTGAGCGCGGTGCCGAGGCCGAAGAGCGCCGGGCGGTACACGTCGAGCGAGCGGTAGTACTGCTTGATGATCGCGCGGTTGCGCATGATGTAGTACCGGTACGCGTCGCTCGAGGCGTTCATGTGGCGGATGCCCATGTCCCACTGCTTGATCTCGCGCGTTCGCCGCAGGACGAACTCGTTCACGATGACCGATGTCGTGTGCCGCGAGGCGAGCCACCCGTAGAGCTGGTCATCCCAGTAGATGAAGAAGCGAGGGTCGGGAAGGCCGATCTTCGCGACGATGTCGCGGTGGATGAACATCCCCTCGAAGCATCCGGAGTTCATCTCCTTGTACCCCGATCGGTCGAAGCCCGCCGGCGCGAAGGGGATCGGAATACCCATGCTCTCGGCGATGCGGTACTGCCAGTAGAACTCGCTGCCGTCGTAGTCGTAGCGCCGGCCCTGGATGCTGCGGAACCGCGGCGCCCAGGCGCCCATCCGCGCGAGGCCGTCGGGGATCACCTCGACGTCGTCATCCATGAGCCAGATCCACTCCGCCCCGAGCTCATAGGCGACGCGCATGCCCTCGCTGAATCCGCCGGAGCCGCCGGTGTTGGTCTCGAGACGCCGATAGACGATCTCGGTGCCGATGCGGTCGCGGAAGGTGTCGATGACCGACGCCGTGTCGTCGACGGAGGCGTTGTCGATGATGACGACGTGCCCGGGTTTCGGATCCATCCGTGCGATGCTCTGCAGCAGCCGTGACAGCAGCGACGACCGGTTGTACGTGACGATCGTGATCGTCGCGGAGGCGGGGTCGAAGGCGGATGCCGGGGAAGAGGGGCGCTCGGATTCGCTCATGTCGGTGCAGATTCTACCCGCGAGAGATGTCGGGGCCCTGAACGCCGCCCGCCGCCGGCAGGGTCTCGACCCCGCCGGGGGGACCGTCGAGTGATCGCATCCGCTCACGCCACGATCGCGATTGACCGGCGCGCACGGCGCACAGGACGAGGAGGAACCAGCCGAAACCCGACAGCGTGAAGCTCTCGAACAGCGAGTCGACCAGAAGCGCGACGAGGATGAGCGGCGTCCAGGCGTAGACCACGGAGCGTCGCTGGCTCGCGTCGAGCCAGGAGCGAAGAAGGGCGACGCCGGCGAACGCCAGGAAGAGCAGGAGCCCGACCCAGCCGGCCTGGACGAGCACGTCGAGGTAGGCGTTCAGGGCGGACGCGTGAGATTCGCGCAGCACGGCGTTGACGTAGTTGAAGGGGAACTCCGCCGGTGCCCACGGGCCGAACCATCCCCATCCGTACACCGGCCGGAATCGCACGAGCGGCACGAGGGTGCTCCACAGGTCGGTCCGCAACGACAGATCGGTGCCGGCGCCGATCACGCCGATGAGCGTGCTGCGCAGCGCGTATCCGGTGACGCCGGCGACGACCACGATCGCGCCGAGCACCCACTGCAGCACTCTGCGCCGCTCGGGCGGAGCGTTCCGGACGACGACGAGCGCCGCGGTGACCAGGGCGACCGCGACGGCGACGACGAACACGGTGGGCGAGTCGGTGAGGACGGCGGTGACCCCGCCGAGGATCACGGAGAAGAGGGCCACCCCGGTGCGCACGGAGAGCGTGCGGTACTCGATGAGGAAGGTGATGAGGGCGATGACGGTGGCGAACCCGAGCATGTTGCGCGTGCCGAAGATGCCCTGGATGGGCCCCAGCTCGGCGATCCTGCCCTGGATGCCGAGGAACGGGATGGGGATGTCGAGCAGGACGCCCGAGAGGATCTCGATCCCCAGCGAGATCGACAGCAGCCACCGCAGGACGTCGCCGAGCGCGCGGACGATCTGCAGCGTGTCCCGCACGAGCGCGACGACCACGGCGATCAGCGCGATCCCGGCGAGGGCGACCCATCCGGCGAGGGTGCGTCCCCGGTCGCCGGTCCAGGCGACCGTCGTGAGGGTCCACGCCAGGAACATCAGCAGAGTGGTCGGCGCGAGGCGCACCAGCGAGTACTCTGCGCGCCGCGCGACGAGGATGCCGACGCCGAGAACGGCGAGCCCTCCGAGGATCGTGGCCAGGGCGACCGATCCGGCGATGCGCTCGACGGCGAAGGCGGCGAACACCGCGGCGAGGGCGGTGTGGGTGTAGGCGCGCGCGAACGGTGTCGAGGCGAGGAGGGCGGAGAGGCCCGTCGCAGGATGCGGCGCCTGCTCGCTCACGGAACCGCGATCGGCGGCTGCTCGCCGCGCTCGATGGCGAGTCGCTGCTCCGCTTTTCCTACCCCGACCAGCGGCGCCTGCTTGATCTTGAAGGCGAACAGGACGAAGAGCATCCACCCCCACACCAGGAGCGGACCCGATTCGGTCACACCCTGTACGAGGAGGAGGGTCGCGACGAGCGTCGGCAGGAGCGTGACCGGCGAGTAGGGCCGATCGGCGCGCAGGTCGAAGCGCGGCCGGTCCACCGCGAAGAACCACGCACGCCACACGAAAGCGAGGTACGCGCCGGCCAGGAGGATCACCCCCACCACGCCCAGCTGGAGGAACGCATCCAGCCACATGCTGTGGGCCTGCATGACTGTCTCGCCGTGGTCGATGATCCACCCGTCGAAGTGCGGGTCCCAGGGCAGCCACGGCGTCGCGAAGCCCCATCCGATCACCGGATGCTGCGACGCGCGCTCGAGCACCTGCTCCCAGATCGACTCGCGGCCGGTGAGATCCGCCGAGCGGCCGAGGGCGGTGAAGAGGAGGTCGCGACCGAACCAGACCGCCGTGGCGCCGCCGAGGCCGACAACGGCGTAGAGGACGTACCAGCGCGTGCGCTCCCCGGGTCGGCGGGCGGTGCGCATCAGCAGCACCGTGCCAAGGACGACGGCGACGGCGACGACGGCCAGGTAGGAGGTCGCCGAGCCCGCGCGAACGAGGAGGAACGCGGCGACGGCCATCCAGGCCAGCAGCAGACCGCGCCTCGGGGCGCGGGCGGCGTAGCGGATGCCGAAGACGATGAGGGCGAGCACCATGACGCCGGCGAGCAGGTTGGAGTTGCCGAAGATGCCCTGGATCCGCCCGTCCCCGTCGAAGAGGTTGTCGCGCGACCAGTAGACGATGGGGTCGTAGTCCACGGCCGGATCGGGGCGCTGCCATCCGGGGAGGATGGGGCCCTGCACGAAGAGCGTCACCCACAGCTCGAACGCGATGCTGAGGCCGATGACCCACTTCAGGGCCGATGCCAGCGCGCGCACGATCTCCCGCCACGCGAGGACGGCCGCGAGGAAGAGGCCCTGCACGGTCGTGACGACCAGGAGGAGCCACGTGAGCGCCGACGTGCCGAGCCACGTGCTCCATGCCAGCGACGCACCGGCCCAGGCGACGTAGCCGAGCGCGAGCCACGGCATCCGTCGGCCCTGAAGGGGGGGACGAGCGACCAGCCAGACGATCGCGGAGACGACACCGGAGGCCACGGTCACGACGCCGGTCACCGCCGCGCCGGCGGCGTTCACCCAGGCGGTGCCGCCGAGAGCGAGGACGAGCACGAAGACGCACCATCCCCGCAGCAGGAGGTGGGCCGTCTTCTCCCGCATCGGGGCGGCGGGCGGCGCCGACACGGGATGCTTCGTGTGGATCGCCATGGCAACTCAGGGTACCGCGCGCACCCGTCATAGGCTGGGCGCGTGCTGGTTCGTCTTGCGAACACCCCCCGCAACTACGCCTGGGGGTCGTCGACCCTGATCCCCGAGCTCGAGGGGCGCGTGCCCAGCGGGGAGCCCGAGGCCGAGGTGTGGTTCGGCGATCATCCCGGTTCTCCCGCGCTCGTCGACGACGCGCCCGGCGTGACTCTCGACCGCTGGCTGCCGCATCGCGCCGGCGAACTCGGCACGCCCTCCCGGCTGCCGTACCTGCTCAAGCTGCTGGCCGCCGGCTCGCCCCTGTCGATCCAGGCGCACCCGTCGAAGGCGCAGGCCGAGGCGGGGTTCGCCCGCGAGGAGGCCGAGGGGATCCCGCGCGACGCCGCCGATCGCAACTACCGCGACGACAACCACAAGCCCGAGCTGGTCGTGGCCGTGGGGGAGAGGTTCGAGGCGCTCGCGGGACTCCGACGGCTCGAGTCGACGCGCCGGCTCGTCGCCACGCTCGGGACGGGACGCGGACCCGCGGCGCTGGCGGCGCACCTCGAGGGCGCTGACGCCGCTGAGGCGTTGCGCGCCACCATCGGGTGGCTCCTCGGCGGGCACGCCCGCGCTGAGGTGGCCGACATCCTCGCCGTCCTCGCCGGCGCGGAGTCGGCGGAGTTCGACGCGGAGCTTCGGCTCGCCCGGGAGCTTGCCCGGCAGCATCCGAACGATCCCGGCGTCGTCGTGGCGCTCCTGATGAACCTCGTGACGATCGAGCGCGGTGAGGCGCTCTTCGTCCCCGCCGGCGTGCTCCACGCCTACGTCTCGGGACTGGGCGTGGAACTCATGGCCGCGAGCGACAACGTGCTGCGCGGCGGCTTGACGCCCAAGCACGTGGATGCCGGCGAGCTGCTCGCCGTGCTGGACCCCACCCCCGGGCCGGCGCCTCTCCTGCCCCCGCGCCGTGTCGCTCCCGGCATCGAGGTGTTCGACGCGGGGGTGACCGACTTCGCGTTGACCGCTGTGACCGTCGGCGAGGGCGCGCTCAGCGTGCCGTTCTCGGGCGCGGCGATCGCCCTCGCCGTCGAAGGGATCGTCGAGGTCACGGGCGCGGGCGGCGACCGCGTGACGCTCCAGCCGGGGCAGGCGCTGCTGGCGTCGCCGACGGAGAGCCCGCTGCGCGTGGCGGGCGCGGGGAGGGCGTTCGTCGCCATGCCCGGGTCGCCCGTCTGACGCGCGACACGCCGCGGGAGCGCCGTCAACTGTGAAGCCGCCGTTGAGGGTTTAGTATCCGCGACTTGACCCGAGCGAATGACACGGGTGTAATTATGCGTACACGCGGCCGGCGTGGCTGGGGCAAGCTGGGGCAACATCAAGCGGGAGACGACATGACGGGGTCACAGTATCGCTCCGGCGTACCCGACAACTGGTTCGTGGATCCGGTTCAGCTCGGAGTACCGGGTGTCCGCCGCGATATCGATGTCGTGGAGGACAACCCGCTCGCCTGGCAGAGCGACGCGCTGTGCGCGCAGACGGATCCCGAAGCCTTCTTCCCGGAGAAGGGCGGGTCGACACGGGATGCCAAGCGCATCTGCACCACGTGCGACGTCCGCGACCAGTGTCTCGAGTACGCGCTGCACAACGACGAGCGCTTCGGGATCTGGGGCGGTCTGAGTGAGCGCGAGCGTCGCAAGCTCAAGCGCCGCGCGGGCTGACACGATCGCGCTCCGCTCGGCGCGTGCGCCGAGCTGCGGCAACCGGGCGACCTAGGCTGAGGTCGCCATGCCCGTTCGAGTACACGCGATCCTCGTCGTGCGCCCGGAAGGCCGCACGCCTGCCGGTGCGCACCTGCGCGCGACGCTCGCCGCCCTCGATGCGCAGACGCGTCCCGTCGACGCTCTGACGATCGTCCTCTGCGGCGGCGACGCGGCCCTGCGAGACATCGCGGCGGGGTCGGGCGCGGAGGGAGTCATCACCGCCCCCTCGGGGACGGGCTTCGCCGCGGCGACGGCGTTGGCCACTCCGAGGCTGACCGGCGACGCCGTGTGGCTGCTCGCTCAAGACACCGCGCCGGAGCCGCGCGCCCTCGCTCGTCTGGCGGGAGCCCTGGAGCTCGCAGCATCCGTCGCCTTCGCCGCGCCCAAGCTCGTACGGTGGGACCAGCCCAGCGAGATCGTGTCCCTCGGCGTGAGCATGTCGCGGTTCGGCCGAAGCGTCGAGCTCGCCGAGGACGAGCTCGACCAGGGCCAGCACGACGCCGCGGAGGACGTGCTGGGCGCCGACGTCCGCGGGGTGCTGGTGCGCCGGGACGTCTGGCGGACGCTCGAGGGGCTCGACGGCGCGCTCGCGGGTGCCGACGAGGGCCTGGATCTGGGGGTGCGCGCGCGGCTCGCCGGTGAGCGGGTCACGGTCGTCCCCACGGCGTTCGTCGCCGTCGCGGGTGACGGTGCGGCGGGACTTCCCACCGGCCGACGCTCCGCGCGGCGTCACTACGCCGTCCGCCGCGCTGCACTGCACCGCCGGCTCTCCTATGCGCCGGCCCTGGCGGTGCCGCTGCACTGGCTCTCTCTGCTCCCGCTGGCCGTGTGGCGGACGATCCTGCACCTCGTGGCCAAGCAGCCCGCGCGCGTCGGCCCGGAGTGGGCGGCCACTGTCGTCTCCCTGGTGCGCTGGGGAGTGGTTGCGCGAGCGCGAACCCGCATCCGCGCGACGCGGAAGGTGAGCTGGACGCGATTGGCGCCGCTGCGGGTCAGCCGCACCGAGTTGCGGACGCGACTGGACGGCGACGGCGCCGAAGCCGACGCACCCATTCGCAGCGATCTGCGCTTCTTCACCGGTGGCGGCGCGTGGGCGGTGCTCGGCGCGCTGGTCGTCTCGGTCGCGGCCTTCCCGGCCCTGCTGGCCTGGCCGGCTCTCGGCGGCGGGGCGCTGCTTCCCCTTCGGGCGACCGTCGGCCAGCTGTGGGCGGATGCCGCGTTCGGACAGCGCGCGCTCGGACTAGCGGAGGTGGGGCCGGCCGACCCGTTCGCCGCGGTCGTGGCCCTCCTCGGCAGTCTCTCGCCAGTCGACCCGTCGCGCGCGGTGGTGTGGCTGTGGCTCCTCGCCCTCCCGTTCGCCGTGCTCGGTGGATGGTTCGCGGCGACGCGTGTGACGGAACGGTCGCTCCTTCGGATCCTCGGCGGCCTGGGCTGGGCGCTGGCGCCGACCTTCCTCGCCTCTCTGATCGACGGGCGGCCGGCGGCCGTGATCGTGCACCTGCTCCTGCCCTGGGTGTTCTACACCGGCAGCGTGGCCCACCGCTCATGGGCGGCGGCGGGCGGCGCCTCGCTGCTGCTGGTCGGCGTGATCGCCTGCGCTCCCTCGCTGGCGCCGGCATTCGTCGTCCTGTGGGCGGCGATGCTCCTGGCGACCGCCCTGCTGCGCTCGGGTCGCGACGTGCCGAAGGTCGTGTGGCTTCTCGTCCCCACGGCGGTGTTCTTCGCGCCGCTGATCTGGCAGCGCGTCCTCGAGGGGAATGCGCTGGCCCTTCTCGCCGACCCCGGCCGTCCCGAGGGCGGCGCCGTGCCCGCGGATGCGGCGGGGCGCCTCCTCCTGGCGGCGGGCTTCCCGACGACGGACCCCGGCGGATGGGGCGGGTTCCTCGGAGGCGCCCCGGTGTGGTGGGTACCTCTCCTGACCGCCCCGATCGCCGTCCTCGCGCTCCTCGCGCTCCTGACGCCGCGGTGGCCGACCGGGGCGAGCCTCCTCGCGATCACGCTCCTGGGCATCGCCACCGCGTTCGCTGCCGCCGCGATCGCCGTCTCGGCATCCGGCGCGGGGGTCGTGTCGATCTGGCCGGGCGCGGCCCTGTCGCTGGCGTGGGCGGGGGCCCTCGGCGGCGCCGTCCTGACGCTCGACGCCGGCGTTCCGTCGCGGATCGCCTCCCTCCGCCCCGCCGTGGCACTCCTTGTCCTCGTCGTGCTCGCCGTGCTCTCTCTCCCCGCGCTCACCGCGCCCCTGCGCGAGACCGCTGCTCTCACCAACGGTCCGACGTCGACCCTCCCGGCCTACGTCGCGGCGGAGGGACGAGGCGACGTGCGCCTGGGCACGCTCGTGATCGACCCTCGTGGCGACGGCGTTCTCGCCCGAGTGGTGTGGGGTGGGAGCGAGACCCTCGGCGGGCAGAGCACCGCCCAGGCCACCCGCATCCGCCCGTCGCACCCCGACCGTGAGCTGGCCGACCTCACCGCCGATCTGATCGCCACCACCGATCCGGCCGCGGTGACGGGCCTCGCCGAGCGGGGCATCGGGTTCGTGCTCCTCCTGGCTGCCGCAGACGCCGACGCGGATGCCGCGCGTCCTCTGCGCCTCACCGCCGCGGCGTCGCTGGATCAGCGCGATCAGCTCGACGCCGTCGGCGACACCGGGCGCGGCACGCTGTGGCGCGTGGAGACCGATGTGACCCCGCGCGCCGAGCCTTCGCGCAGTGTCATGAGCATCGCGCAGGGCGTGGGGTGGGCGCAGATCGCCGTCGTGGCGATCTGCCTGCTGCTGGCCGTTCCTACCGCGTCGAGCAGGCGCAGCGCCCGCCGGACGCCCCGTGTGGTCGGCCCGGTCCCGAAGGAGGCGCGATGACCCGGAGCCCCCTCATGCGGTGGATCACGACGAGTACGCGTCTGCTCGGCGGGGCCATCGCTGCCGTCGTCGTGGTGATCGCGGTCATCGTGGCCGTCGCCTTCCCCTGGCCGACGGTCGCCCGCGCACCCGTGGCGGTGGACGCGACCCCGGCGCCGGCGGAGTCGAGCCTCACCTGCGACGGACCGCTCCTCGCGCTGGCGCGGGTCGTGGAGGACGCCGCGTCCCTCTCCATCGCCGCCGATCAGACGGTGGTCTCAGGGCCGCGGGAGGCGCAGGCGTCCGAGCGCGCCCTGTCGGGCCCGGGCGACGCGGCGCCGGCATCGTTCACCGTCACGCCGGACGATGGCGCCGCGCCGCTGTACGCCGGCGCCGGCTCGGCGAGCGTCGAGAGCGCCGACCTGCGCGGGTTCGCGGCATCCGCGTGCCGGCAGCCGCTCCTGGAGTCGTGGCTCGTCGGCGGCGCGACCACGACGGGAGCCAGCGACCTGGTCGTGCTCTCGAACCCCGGCACGGTCCCCGCGAGCGTTCGGCTTCTCGTGTACGGAGCCTCGGGCCCGGTGACCGCCCCCGGCGCCGATCGGGTCGTCCCGGCCGGTCGGCAGGTCGTCGTCCCGCTCGCGGGCCTGCTCCCGTCGGAGCAGAGCCCGGTCGTACGGGTGACGGCGACCGGCGCGCCCGTGGTGGCCTCGCTGCAGTCCAGCCTCGTCCGCACCCTCGTCGCCGGCGGCGTCGACCGCGTGAGCCCGGCGGCGGAGGCCTCGACACGGCAGGTGATCCCCGGCGTCTCGGCCACCGCGTTCGGCGCGGACGCCCCGGATGTCGGTGCGCTGACGCGCTTGCTCGCCCCCGGCGAAGACACCACGGCCGAGGTGACGCTGCGCGACTCCGAGGGCCGTGAGGCGGGCGCGCCGGTGAGCGTGCCGCTGGCGGCGGGGGTCCCCCGCGAGCTGGAGCTGGCGGTGCCGGAGACCGGTGTCTACTCGGTCACGGTGACCGCGGATGCCGCGGTCGTGGCCGGCGTGTGGAGCACCACCGGCTTCGCCGAAGGCGCCGACTTCGCGTGGTTCGCCGCCGCTCCCGAGGTCACGCTCCCCAGCGCTTTCGCGGTCCCGGCCGGAGCCGGCGCCGCGCTCACCCTCGTGGCCGGCGCCGAGGAGACGACGGTCACGGTGACCGACCCCGCGGGGCAGAGCGACGAGGTGACCGTGCCCGCCGATGCGGCGGTGCAGGTGCCGACGCCTCGGGCCGGGGTCTATGAGATGCAGCCGTCGGCCGCGGTCTACGCCGCGGTGTCGTTCTCGGCGGCGGGCGCCGTGGCCGGCTACCCCGTGTGGGGCGCGGATGCGACAGCCGCCCCCGTCACCGTCCTTCCCTGAGCGGCGTCCTCAGAAGAACCGGAAGCGCTCGGGGCCGAGGTCCCAGGGATCCCGGTCGAGGTACTCCGCCGCGGCGCGGAACACCGCGCCTTCGATCATCATCCGCCGATGGAGGTCGTCGTTGCGGTGCAGGTGGCTGAGCCGCTCGATCGGGACGCGGTACAGGATGATCCGCTTCTGCTCCCGGAGGACGCTCCAGCGGGGGATCCCGTCATCATCGGCGCGCGGGGGAAGATTTCCGATCTCGAAGGAGACATCGCGCAACTCGGTCCACGCCGAGCGAAGGAACTCCGAGGCGGCGCCGACGGTGAGATCGAAGCGGTCGGCCCGCGTGTCCAGCGGCGGGAGCGGCGGTCTCACGACGGGGCTGCGGTCGAGCCTGCCGTGTCGGCCGTGGCGGGACGGTCGCGCGCCGGAGTGCTCGCGGGCGCGACGGCGGATCATGTCTTCATCCTAGGCGGGCGCGGCGGGGCGGCGCCGGGCGAGCGGCCGTCGCGGATAGTCTGACGCGGTGCGCGACAGACTCTGTTCGAAAGTGGGGTGCTCCCGCGAGGCGGTGGCGACGCTGACCTACGACTACGGCGACCAGATGGCGGCGCTCGGCCCGCTCGGCGCGGCCGGAGACCCCCACGCGCACGACCTGTGCGCCATCCACACCGAGCGGCTCTCCGTTCCTCGCGGGTGGGTGGTCGTGCGCCACGAGACGCTTCGCGTCTGAGTCGCCGCGCCCGAGCCGCGATGCCGCGCGCTCGCGGGTTCGGGGCGCGCGTGCCGCGGGTTCGGGGCGCTGGATGTGCTTCGGGGCGACCGATGAGCGCCCCGAAGCACGATGTGCGCCCCAAACCGGGAAGGCAGGAGCTGGTGCCGCTCAGTCGGGGGCGGGAGCGAGACGGGCGACGCGGTCGGCCGCACTGAGGAGAGCACGATATTCGCGGTCCCGGCGGACGGCCGCCACGCCGAAGAGGAAGATCTCGGGGCCGACCGCGGGAACCGGCGCCACGAACGGGCGCACCTCGGCGGCGAGGGTCTCGGCGAGTCGGTCGCGGGCACGGGGTTCCAGATCGGGCGCCGATCGTACGAATCGCGCAACCCGGGCGGCGAGCCGGTCGGGGAGCCGGGCCACGTCGGCGACGACGGCCCACGCGACGAGCGGTTGCGGCACACCGGGAGCGGGAGGAGGGAGCGACGGGGTGCGCGTGCGCTCGCTGTAGGTGCCCGCCAGCAGGTCACCCATCCGCTGCGCGCGCGGCGTGAACCCGCCGACGATCGCCGCGAGAGCGCCGAGTGTGAACCAGATCTCCAGGACGCCGGCCAGCGCCCGCAGGAAGGCGTGCCGGAAGCCGATCGCACCACCATCGGCGCGGACGATCCGGCCGCCGACGGCGAGCTTGCCGAGGCTCCGTCCGCGGGTGGCCGTCTCGACGGTCGTCGGCAGGACGACGGTGACGACGACGAGCAGGGTGATCGCGGCGGGCGGCACGATCTCCGGACCGGCTGCCCCGGTCGAGACCAGCCACGACAGGACCCCCGCGAAGACGAGGAGGAGCACCACTCCGACCACGAAGTCGATCAGCGCGCCGACGGCCCGCAGGAAGAACCCGACCGATTGCACATCGAGAGCGACAGCCTCCCCGGTGACCGTCTCGTCCTGCGCGATGCGCGCGACGGCGAGGTCGGGGGCCATGGGTACAGTGAAGCACATGGATCTCGACGCGCTGACGGCCGCGCGTCGCGACGAATGGGCTCGGCTGGACCAGCTGAGCCGGGCGCGCCGCCTCACCGGCACCGAGGTCGACGAGCTGGTCACGCGCTACCGCGCCGCCTCCGCCGATCTCGCCGACATAAAGACGTCGGCCGGGCGCACCGCGCAGGGAGATGCCGTCTCCACGCTCCTCGCGCGGACGCGTCTGCAGCTGACCGGCGTGCGGGAGAACGTCGCGGCCGCCCTCCCGCGCTTCGTCGTGCAGCAGCTTCCGGCGGCGCTGTACCGCGTCAGATGGACGACGCTTGCCGTGATGATCGGGTTCCTGCTCGTCTCGGTGCTCGTCGCGGCGTGGATCGCCGCCAACCCGGCCGCGGTGGCCGCACTCGGCGACGAGGCGGAGCTCGAGCAGTACGCCGAGGAGGCCTTCACGTCGTACTACAGCGAGAATCCGGCGGCGGTGTTCGCGGGGACGGTCTGGACCAACAACGCCTGGATCGCCGCGCAGTGCGTGATCTTCGGCATCACCGGTATCTGGCCTCTCATGGTGCTCGTGCAGAACGCGGTGGGTATCGGGACGGCGGCGGCGGTGATGTTCACCTTCGACCGCGGCGACGTGTTCTTCTCGTTCATCCTCCCGCACGGGATGCTCGAGATCACCGCTGTGCTGGTTGCTGCGGCGGCGGGGCTGCAGATCTTCTGGGCGTGGGTGGCGCCGGGCCCCCGCCCCCGCGCCGACGCGCTCGCATCCGCCGGCCGCTCACTGGGGACGATCGCTCTGGGGCTGATCGGCGTGCTCGCCGTCTCCGGCGTGATCGAGGGTTTCGTCACGCCGGCGCCATGGCCTCTCGCTCTCAAGATCGCGATCGGCGCGCTCGCGCTGGCGGCGTTCCTGGCGTACATGCTGGTACTCGGCAGTCGTGCTGCCGGGCGAGGGGAGAGCGGCGACCTGACCGAGTACGAAGCGGGCACGACGCGGCTCGTCGCGGGGTGACCCGCGCTTCGTCTCGCCTGCGGCTCGCTCAGCGGCCGGGCCGAGCGAGGACACGCCGAGCATCTCGATTGTTTTGAGTCGTTCAAAACAATCGATAGAGTCGAGGAATGCTCGACGGTTCCGACACGGCCTCGGATGCGCGCCTGCGCGCGGCAGGGCTGCGCGTGACCGCGACACGCAGCGCGGTGCTGGACGCCTTGACCGGCATGCCGCATTCCTCGGCGGACGACGTGTTCGACCGCATCCGCTCGGCCCTTCCCGGGACGAGCGTGCAGTCGGTGTACAACGCCCTGGGGGATTTCGTGGCGGCGGGGCTGGCCCGTCGCATCGAACCGGCCGGTCGCCCCGGCATGTACGAGCTGCGGGTCGACGACAACCATCACCACATGGTCTGCACGTCCTGCGGCCGCATCGACGACGTCGACTGCGTCGTGGGTGAGGCGCCGTGCCTGCACGTTCCCGACAGTGCCGGATACGACATCCGCACCGCCGAGGTGACGTTCTGGGGACTGTGCCCGAACTGCCGAGCGGAAACCGTCACACCCGAACGACGTTCGTGAAGAACGCACTGAGAGGACCTGAATGAGCGACACCGCCGCACCCGGATGCCCCGTCTTCCACGATGGCGCAGCGCCTGACGACAACCGCCTGCCCGTCGGCGAGGCACCCGCCGACAGCGAGCCCGCCGGCCCCCTCCCGCACCCGACGAACGGCTCGGCCAACCGCGTCTGGTGGCCGAACAGCCTCAACGTGAAGATCCTGGCCAAGAACAGCGCCGAGCGCGACCCGCTCGACCCCGGCTTCGACTACAAGGCGGCCTTCGAGGCGCTGGACCTGACGGCGGTCAAGAAGGACATCGAGGAGGTGCTGACCACCTCGCAGGACTGGTGGCCCGCTGACTTCGGACACTACGGCCCCCTCATGATCCGGATGGCGTGGCACAGCGCCGGCACCTACCGCGCGACCGACGGTCGCGGCGGTGGCGGTGCCGGCATGCAGCGCTTCGCTCCGCTGAACAGCTGGCCCGACAACGTCAACCTCGACAAGGCGCGGCGTCTGCTGTGGCCCGTGAAGAAGAAGTACGGCCAGTCCATCTCGTGGGCCGACCTCATGATCCTCGCCGGCAACGTCGCTCTGGAGTCCATGGGCTTCTCGACGTTCGGCTTCGGCGGCGGACGCCCCGACGTGTGGGAGCCGGATGACGACGTCTACTGGGGCCCGGAGACCACATGGCTCGGCGACGAGCGCTACACCGGCAACCGGGAGCTGGAGAAGCCGCTCGCCGCGGTGCAGATGGGCCTCATCTACGTGAACCCCGAGGGCCCGAACGGCAACCCCGATCCGCTCCTGTCGGCGCGCGACATCCGCGAGACGTTCGCTCGCATGGGCATGAACGACGAGGAGACCGTCGCGCTCATCGCCGGGGGCCACACCTTCGGCAAGACGCACGGCGCAGCGCCCGATGACGCCGTCGGCCCCAACCCCGAGGCCGCCGACCTCGACGAGCAGGGCCTCGGCTGGAAGAACGAGCACGGCACGGGTAAGGGCGACGACACCATCACGAGCGGACTGGAGGTCACCTGGACCTACCACCCGACGCGCTGGGACAACGAGTTCTTCCACATCCTGTATGCGTACGAGTGGGAGCTGTTCCAGAGCCCCGCCGGCGCGAACCAGTGGCGTCCGGTGAACGGGATGGGTGCCGACATGGTGCCCCTCGCGCATTCGGACGGGCGCCGCGAACCGCGGATGCTGACGAGCGACCTGGCGCTTCGCCTGGACCCCGAGTACGACAAGGTGTCGCGGAGATTCAAGGACGACCCGGTGGCGTTCGGCGACGCGTTCGCCCGCGCGTGGTTCAAGCTCACCCACCGCGACATGGGTCCCAGGGCCCGCTACCTCGGCCCCGAGGTGCCGCAGGAGGAGCTCGTCTGGCAGGACCCGCTGCCGGCCGTCGACCACCCGCTGATCGACGCCGCCGACGCTGCCGCGCTCAAGCAGCAGATCCTCGACAGCGGTCTGAGCGTGCCGCAGCTCGTATCCACGACGTGGGCCGCGGCCTCCACCTTCCGGGGGAGCGACAAGCGCGGCGGCGTCAACGGCGCCCGCATCCGCCTCGCACCCCAGAAGGACTGGGCGGTGAACAACCCGGAGCAGCTCCAGACGGTGCTCGGCGTCCTCGAGCGCGTGAAGGCCGAGTTCGACGCGCAGCAGGCCGATGGGAAGAAGGTCTCCCTGGCCGATCTCATCGTGCTCGCCGGCAACGCGGGGGTCGAGCAGGCAGCCCGGGCCGGCGGTGTCGAGGTCGAGGTGCCCTTCACCCCGGGCCGCACCGACGCCACGCCGGAGCAGACCGACGAGGTCTCCTTCCGCCACCTCGAGCCCCTCGCCGACGGGTTCCGCAACTACGTCTCGCCCGACGCGAAGCTCCCGGCGGAGTATCTGCTGCTGGACAGGGCGAACCTGCTCACCCTCACCGCGCCCGAGACGACAGTGCTGGTCGGCGGCCTGCGAGCGATCGGCGCCAACTGGGACGGCTCCGAGTACGGCGTCTTCACCGCGACGCCGGGCGCGCTCACGAACGACGTGTTCGTGAACCTGCTCGACCTCGGCACGACCTGGACGCCGCTGGACAACGGCAAGCACGCGTTCCAGGGCGTGAAGGACGGCTCCGGCGACCGCGTCGGCGTGGGCACGCGAGTGGACCTCGTCTTCGCGTCGAACTCCGAGCTCCGCGCACTCGCCGAGGTCTACGCGAGCGACGACGCCAGGGAGAAGTTCGTGCGCGACTTCGTCGCCGCGTGGCGCAAGGTCACCGAGCTCGACCGCTTCGACCTCGTCTGACCCGCCGCACATCCGCAAGGCCCGTCCCCACGCCGGGGGCGGGCCTTCCGTGTCCGCCCGCGCGAGTGCGGGCGAATGGGCCGGATGCGGAACTCCTCGCCCGCATCCGTCCTGATCTCGGCCGATCTGCCCGCACGTGCGGAGTCAGAGGCGACCGGCAGCCTTGAGCGCGAGGTAGTGATCGGCCACGCGCGGGGGCAGATCGTCGGCGGATGCGACGACGACCTCCGCGCCGGCACGCCCGATCGCGCCCGCCACACGCGCAGCGTCGGAACGTGCGCGGGCGGCCGCCGCGGCGGCGTAGACCTCGGCGGCGTTGCCCGGCGCCGCATCCTCGATCGCGTCGGCCGCCGTCGCCACGAGCACGCGCGTGCGCCCGGTGAGAGCGGGCAGCGAGCCGAGGAATCCGCGCGAGGCTTCGGGCTCGTCGTGCGCGGTGAGGAGAACGAGGAGGCTCGGTCGTGTCGTCAGAGCGCGGACGGCCGCGAACGCCGCATCCCAGTCGGTGTCCAGCAGCCGCGGCTCCACCGGCGCCATCGCGTCGACGAGCGCCGGCAGCAGCGCCGCGCCGTCGATGCGGGTGACGCGCGCGCGGACGGTGCGGTCGAACATCACCAGGTGCACGTGATCGCCGGCGCGGGCGGCGAGGGCGGCGACCAGGAGCGCCGCCTCCATGCCGGCATCCAGGCGCGTCCCGTCGCCCACGCGTGCGGCGGACGTGCGACCGGTGTCGACGAGCAGCACCACGTGGCGGTCGCGCTCGGGACGCCACGTGCGCAGCATCGTCGCGCCCGCACGGGCGGTGGCGCGCCAGTCGATCGAGCGCACGTCGTCGCCGCGCACGTATTCGCGGAGGCTGTCGAACTCCGTTCCCTGGCCGCGCACCTGCACGCTCGTATTGCCGTCGAGCTCGCGCAGGCGGGCCAGGCGCGAGGGCAGGTGGCGGCGCGCTCGGAAGGGCGGCAGCACGCGAACCCGCCCAGGGGCATCGCGGCGTGCCTGACGCCCGGCGATGCCGAGCGGGCCCGGGATCCTCAGGACCACGAAGGCGCTGCGCAGCTCGCCGCGGCGGCGGGGCAGCAGGCGCTGACGGAGGATCCGCCGCTCGCCCGCGGGCACGTCGACGCGCAACCGGGACGGTTCGGCACCGGCCGTCGGCTGCCAGGCGTCGCGGAGGACCCCGCGGAGACGGCGGGATCCGGGAGCGGTGATGATCACGTGCGACTCGGCCGGCTCGTTCAGGAGGGTGCGCGCCGGCAGACGGCGCTCGATCACCGCGGTGCGCGGGTCGGCGGCGGCCGCCGCATCCGCCGCGGCGACCGCGAGCGACAGCAGAAGCCACCCGCCCGCGACCGCCCACGGATCGATCCCCGCTCCGCTCAGCAGCACGACGGGAACCACGCCGACGGCGACGAGGAGGGGAAAACGGCCGGTGACGAACACGTCAGAGCGGGACGCGGGTCTGCTGCACGACGGAGGCGAGGATCGCGTCGACGGTGACGCCCTCGATCTCCGCGTCGGGGCGGAGCCGGATGCGGTGGCGCCACGTCGGGACCAGCATCGTCTGCACGTGATCGGGCGTGATGGCGGGGTATCCGCTCAGCCACGCCCAGGCCTTCGCGGCGGCGAGCAGCCCCGTCGTCGCGCGAGGGCTCACACCCAGCTGAACCGACGGGCTCTCCCGCGTCGCGCGCGCGAGGTCGACGACGTAGCCCAGCACGTCGTCGGCGACGGAGACGGATGCGGCGGCGCGCTGCGCCCCGAGGATCTCCGCCGCCGTCGTGGCCTGCGTCACGCCCGCCGCGTCGAGAGCGCGCGGGTCGAATCCTGCCGCGTGCCGCCGGAGGACATCGAGTTCGGCCTCGCGCCCCGGGACGTCCACGACGAGCTTCAGCAGGAACCGGTCCAGCTGCGCCTCGGGGAGGGTGTACGTCCCCTCGTGCTCGACGGGGTTCTGGGTGGCGGCCACGAGGAAGGGCTCCGGAAGGGGGCGCGTCACGCCGTCGGTCGACACCTGACGCTCCTCCATCGCCTCCAGGAGCGCCGCCTGGGTCTTCGGCGGGGTGCGGTTGATTTCGTCGGCGAGAACGACGTTGGTGAACACCGGCCCGGCGCGGAACTCGAACTCCCCGGTGCGCGCGTCGTAGACGAGCGACCCCGAGACGTCGCCCGGCATGAGGTCGGGGGTGAACTGGATGCGCTTGGTGTCGAGTCCGAGAGCGCGGCTAAACGAGCGCACGAGAAGGGTCTTCGCGACCCCTGGGACGCCCTCCAGCAGCACGTGACCGCGCGCGAGGAGCGCGATGAGGAGCCCGGTCACCGTTCCGTCCTGGCCCACGACAGCCTTGCCGATCTCCTGCCGTACGCGATGCATCGCGTCGCGGAGGGGATCGCCGTCGGTCACCGGGTCGCTCATGGGTTCTCCTTCGGGAATCGGAGTGCGGCGCGAACGTCCGCCTCCAGGGTGCGCAGTCGTCGGTCGAACTCCACGAGTTCGACGTCGGTTCGGGGGATCTCGGTCAGCAGGAGGCTCCGCACCGCGGGAGCGTCGAGCCCGGTGCGGAAGAGCACCGCGTCGGCCACCGTCGCCGCGGGCACTCGCGGTCCGAGGCCCAGGGCGCGGCCGACGCGGGCGAGGGTCGCGCGGCGAAGCTGTGCAGCGGCGTGCGGCGCGTCGCCGCTGCGGGCGTAGAGCCGGCCGCGTCCGACCGTCGTCTCCGCGGCCCGGACGGTGACGGGCAGGGTCTCGGCCACGAGCGGACCGAATCGCCGCCCGCGCCACACGGCGGCGCCGATGCCCGCTGCCAGGAGCAGCACGATGGCCGGGCTGACCCACGCGGGGGTGAGCTCGCCGAGCGTCGGCGGTGCGGCATCGGCGTCGGCGAGCGACGGCACGTACCAGACGAGGGTCGGGCGGCTTCCCAGCAGGCCGAGCGCGAGGGCCGCGTTTCCCGCCTCGTCGAGGGAGTCGTTGGCGAGGAGGGTGCGCGCGTCGACGGCGCTGATCGTCCGGTTCCCGCTGTGGGAGACGAGGAGGCCATGGCCGCCGTCGGACGGATAGCAGCCGACCACTCCCGCCGCCGCCGTGTACAGCTCGCCGACGACGACCGCGCCGGCCGATGCCGCGACGGGTTCGCGGCACTCGGCTGCGAGCTCGGCGTCGGCGAAGGCGCCGGCGAGCTCCGAGCCGTCCAGGAGCAGGCCCAGCGTGCGTGTGCGGGGTTCGAGCAGGACCACATCCGCGGCATCCGCGACGAGGCCACGGAGGGCGCTGTCGCTCAGCCCCGCCGGGTCGGCGAAGGCGAGGGTGGCGTTCCCCGACTCGAGTGCACTCCGGGCCGCGGAGCGGTCGCGAGCGATCCGCACGTCGATCCCGCGCTCCTCCAGGACGCGCGCGACGGCACGTGTCCCGGCGGGTCCGACCGACTCCGGGTCGAGGGCGTCGCGTTGCGTCGCACCGCCGTTCGCCAGCGCGGAGCCGATCAGGCCCACGACGACCACGGCGGCCGCGAGGCCCGCCCACGCGAGGATGCGCCTCCGGCGTGAGGAGGCCGGTGCCGCCGGCGGCGCGGAGGTGTCGGTCACAGCGGCGCCCCCGCGAGGTGGGGCCGACCGACGGCGACCGCGTCATCGAGCCGCGCGACGGCGTCGTACAGGGCGGCGGTCCCGGGGCGGCGGAGGTAGCGGACGTCGTCGAAGGCGGATGCGGCGGCCAGAAGCTCGCTCGACCGGGCCGGGAACGCCCGCGCGGCGTCGCGGGCGAACCGCTGCGCCGTCTGCCCGGGCGGCGGCTCGACGATCGCGCGCTCGGTCAACCCCTGCGCCAGGGCACGGAAGCGGAGAACGATCGCTTCATCCCAGTCGCCGCGGGCGGCAGCGGCCTCTGCATCCGCGCGCAGCTGCGCGGCGGTGCGGGCGTCGGCGTCGCCGAACAACGCCGCGCCGGGCGTTCGGCGCACTCGCGCCGAAGCGCGCGGGCGTCCCCACACCACGATGGCGGCCACGAGCAGCGCGACGACGACGACGGTGGCACCGACGGCGACCGCCGGCCCCCACCCGCCGGACAGCTGGGCATTGAGCAGCCGCTCGAAGAATTCGGCGACGGCGCGCGCGGCCCGGTCGAGGAACGTGGGCTCGGCGATGTCGTACGCCGGGTCGGAGAGCTCGCGGCGCACCCACTCGCGGGCGTCCTCGGAGTCGGGAAGGAGCGGCGCGGTCCCCGCCCGGGGTGCGGGAAACGTCACGCGCGGCCGGCGCTGTCGGGGGAACCGGGGGCCGCCCACGTCGTGCGCTCGGGCGCCGGGGCAGCCGGCGGTGCGGGAGGCAGCGGTGCCGGAGACGCCGGGGGCGGGGTCGGCGGCATGCCGTACGGGGATGGCGGGTACGCAGGCGCGGCAGTGGGCGGCATCGGCGGCATGCCGTACGGGGGAGGCGGGTACGCAGGCGGGGCGTACCCGGCGACGGATGCCGGCGCGCGCGGCGGCAGCACACGTCCGATGTGCGCGAGGTAGGGGTCGGGCAGATCTTGCCGGCCGGCGTCGCGGGCATCGACATACGCCGAGAGGTCGAGGTCGAGGCCTTCGTGCCGCATCCGGCAGTCCACGTAGATCAGAGCCGCCGCCGTGGACTGCACGATGAGCGCGACGCACTGCACGAGGATCGTCAGCACCTGGGTGATCAGCGCGATCACGAGGACGGCGATGAGGGCGCCGACATCCGGGTCGCCGGTGGGCGAGATCACGGTCGTCAGACCCATCGAGACGAACTGCAAGGGGATGCCGACGATCTGCCCGATCACGCCGAAGGTGAACGAGATGATCACGAGGATTCCGAGCGTCGGCCAGAAGCGTGTGCGGGTCAGGCGCCATGAGCGCCCGATGGCGGCGCGGATCGGCGCGCGTTCGAGGATGATGACGGCCGGGACCAGGAGCAGCTTGGTGTTCAGCCACAGCACGAGCGGTATGGCGCCGAGAACGAGGAGGATCCCGATGGCGATCGCGGCGGGAAGGGCCACCGAGCCGAGCGCGAAGAGCGCCGCCGCAAGGAGCGCGATCGCGAGGATGGCGGCGGCGGAAAGCAGCGCCGCGTATCCGATCAGTCGCCACGCCACGGGTCGAACACGCCGCCAGAGGTCGCCGAGGGTGCGCTTTTCGGCCACGACCGCGGCGGCGACCTCGCTCACGACGATCCCCTGGACGAGCACGCCGAGCGCTCCGGCGGCGAGGCCGAGCACGATGCCGGTGATCGCGGTCAGGGCGATCGATCCGGCCAGCACGGCCTGGAAGTCCTCCGTGCCCGGGGTCAGGGTGTCCAGACGCGTGAACGACGCGACGGCCACGGCGCCGACGGCGACGAGCAGCACGAGATAGGCGAGGGCCTGCACGCCGAGGGCGAAGCCGAGGAGCACCGCGGGGTTCTGCCGGAGAGCCGAGAACGAGCGGCCGAGCGTGGTGCCGAACCCGAACGGATGCAGCGGCACGATTCCCGGGCGGGGAGCGGGCATCCAGGCCGGATAGTCGGTCATGTGCCTCCTCGGGCCGCCGGGCCCCGTCGTGCTGCGGCTGGTTCTATCGTGTCACACGCCCCGGACGTGCTCGGCGCTTGTTCAGCGCTGTGGATTACGCTGTTCGGAGCGCACGGGGGCGGTTGCTGCGTGTGCCCGCCGCGCACCGGGCCGGACGTAAGGACATACGCGCACATGACTTCACGGATCCTGGTGGTCGACGACGACACCGCACTCGCCGAGATGATCGGCATCGTGCTGCGCACGGAGGGATTCGACACGGCCTTCTGCTCCGACGGCAGCGAGGCCGTGGACGCCTGGCGGCGCGAGCGCCCCGACCTGATCCTGCTCGACCTGATGCTCCCCGGCATGGACGGCATCGAGGTGTGCACGCGGGTGCGTGCGGAGTCCGGCGTCCCGATCATCATGCTGACGGCGCGCACCGACACCGCCGACGTGGTGAAGGGTCTCGAGTCGGGAGCCGACGACTACATCGTCAAGCCGTTCAACCCGAAGGAACTCGTCGCCCGCATCCGCACGCGGCTGCGTCCCTCGTCGCCGGCCGGAGGCGAGACGTTGCGGATCGGCGACCTGGTGGTCGACGTCGCCGCGCATGAGGTGCGGCGCGGCGAAGCCGTCATCGCGCTGACGCCGCTGGAGTTCGAGCTTCTCGTGGCCCTCGCCTCCAAGCCGCAGCAGGTGTTCTCCCGCGAGATGCTGCTCGAGCAGGTGTGGGGCTACCACTACAAGGCCGACACGCGCCTGGTGAACGTGCACGTCCAGCGGCTGCGGGCCAAGGTCGAGGCCGACCCCGACAACCCGCGCATCGTCACGACAGTTCGCGGCGTCGGCTACCGGGCGGGAGCGGTGTCGTGAGCGGGCGGAGATGACCGCACAGGCGGGGGCTCCGGCGCGCCGCGCCGTTCCCACCGTCGTGCAGGGCTGGCGGTCGTGGCCCGGCCGGATCGCCGCCCTGTGGCGGCGATCGCTGCGGTTCCGGACGATCCTCGTCACCCTGGGCCTGACCGCGCTGACGATCCTGGTCGCGTGCGTCTGGATGGCGATCGCCATCCAGAACGACCTCTTCCAGTCGCGGCTGCGCCAGGTGCAGATCGGCGCCCGGCAGGCGACCGTCGCCGCACAGGAGCGCCTCGACGCCGCCGTCGCCAGCGACGATCCCGTCACCGTGCAGAACCTCATGCGCAACGTCCTGACGACCCTCGCTCAGCAGTCGGCCGCCGACTCGTTCGCGACCTTCCGCATCGACACGGACGTGTCGCCCATCGCGCCCCAGAACATCGACTCCGGCGGCTTCGATCGCGCCTTCGTCACCCCCGAGCTTCGCGAGCTGGTGCGCTCGAACGCCGAGACGCAGTGGTGGCAGTCGGCAGCGCTGCGAGGCGGTGACGGCGCGGTGGTGCCCGGGGTCGTGGTCGGGCAGCAGCTCGAGGTGCGCGGCGTCGGACCCTACGAGCTCTACCTCGCGTACGACTTCTCCGGAGCCGCGCAGACGCTCACGTTCGTCCAGGCGACGCTGTGGACGGTCGGTCTCGCACTGGTCGCCCTCATCGGCGGCATCACGTGGTTCGTGCTGCGCTCGGTGACGGTGCCCATCGGCGAGGCCGCGGAGACCAGCGCGCAGCTGGCATCCGGCGATCTGGGCGTACGGCTGCCGGTCCGCGGCGACGACGAGCTCGCCGTGCTCGGCCGGTCGTTCAACGCGATGGCCGACAGCATCGAGTCGCAGATCAAGGAGCTGGCCGATCTCTCGCTCGTGCAGCAGCGCTTCGTGTCGGATGTGTCGCACGAGCTCCGCACGCCGCTGACGACCATCCGGCTCGCCGCCGACATGCTCAACGACCAGCGCGAGGCGTTCGACCCTGTCACGGCCCGCGCCGCGGAGCTCATGCACGCGCAGGTGCAGCGCTTCGAGACGCTCCTGACCGATCTGCTTGAGATCAGCCGGTACGACGCCGGCTCGGTGCAGCTCGAACGCGAGCCGACGAGCCTCGCCCACCTCGCCGAGGACGTCATCGAGTCCATGCATCAGCTCGCCGAGCAGCACGGCTCGTCCGTGCGACTGGTCGCGCCGGGCGGTCATTCCCTCGTGGAGATGGATGCTCGCCGCATCCGCCGCATCGTCCGCAATCTGCTCGGCAACGCCATCGAGCACGGCGAAGGTCGACCCATCGTCGTCACGGTCGACAGCGACCAGAACGCCGTGGCGCTCGGGGTGCGCGATTACGGCATGGGGATGCGCGCAGAAGAGGTCGAGCACGTCTTCGACCGGTTCTGGCGGGCCGATCCGTCGCGCACCCGCACGATCGGCGGCACCGGCCTGGGACTGTCGATCGCGCTCGGCGACGCGCGCCTGCACGGCGGGCGCCTCGAAGTCTGGTCGGAGCTCGGCAGAGGATCGCATTTCGTGCTGACCCTGCCGCGCCGCAGCGGCCAGGCGGTGGAGAGCTCTCCCATTCCGCTCGACGCGAGCGACGACGTGGGCACGTTCGACGCGCTGGGTCTCACGCAGCCGATCGACGTGTCACGGGGGGCGTCGTGAGGCGCGCGGCGGCCGCCGTCGCCGCGGCGGTGCTCGCCCTTCTTCTGGCCGCCTGCACGGGCCTTCCGACTTCGGGGGCGGTGTATCCGGGGCTCTCGCCCGTCGAGGCGGGAAGCGACCCCGACATCCGTTTCATCCCGAACGGTCCGCAGCCGGGTTCCTCCCCGGAGGACATCGTCAGCGGCTTCATCCGCGCCGGATCGGGCCCGCAGGACGGCTGGAGGATCGCGCGGGAGTTCCTCACCGCCGATTTCGCGCGGCGGTGGGATCCGCGCGCGAGCGTGACGATCGACCGGCTGGCCGACCGCTCGTCGCCGACGGTGCCGGTGGACGGCGTGAGCACCGTGCAGATCGCGCCGACGGGGCTCGTGGACGGCGAGGGCGCCTACGCCCCCCAGGGGGGCGCTACGGTGACCCTCAGCTTCTCGCTCGTCGAAGAGGGCGGACAGTGGCGTATCGCCGCCGCGCCCGACGGGATCGTGCTGTTCGAGGAGGAGTTCGACAGCGTGTTCCGGGCTGTGTCCCTGGTGTTCTTCGACCCGTCGTGGCAGTTCCTCGTCCCGGACGTGCGCTGGTATCCGAGCAGCAACATCGCCACCTACGTCGCCGCCGGCCTGATCGAGGGCGCACCCAGTCCGTGGTTGCAGGGGGCGGTGTTCACGGCGTTCCCCGACGAGGTCACGTTCGACGCCGCCGCGGTTCCCGTCACGAACGGCGTCGCCGAAGTGGAGCTCGACAGCGCAGCGTTGTCGCTCGGTCAGGCGGTGCTCGACCGGATGCAGGCGCAACTGGAGGCGTCTTTGCGCGACGCCGGCATCGCGAACGTGCGGATGACGGTGGGAGGGACGCCGCTGGACGCCAGGCCCGCCGCGGTCCGCTCCACGCGCGTCGAGTCGCAGTCGCTCGTCGAGCTCGCCGACGGCAGGTTCGGTTTTCTCGACGGCGACGAGATCGAGGGGGTGCCCGACCTCTCCGAGGCGATCGAGTCGGTGGACGCGCTCGCCGTCGAGGCCGGCCCGTCCCTCGACGTCGCGGCGGTCAAGACCTCGGCCGGCGTCGTGCTGCGCGCGGCGGCGAACCGGGCCCTTGCGACGCTGGACGAACGCCCAGGGCTCATCGATCCGACGATCGACCCGTCGGGGACGGTGTGGAGCGTGCCCGGTACCTCGCCGGGTGCGGTACGCGCGAGCCCCATCGACGGACAGCCGATCGCCGTCACCGGGGCGTGGGCGTCGGCCGTCGAGGTCTCCGCGATGCGCGTCTCCCGGGATGGCGCGCGCATGGCCGCGGCGGTCACCGTCGGCGGTCACACCGAGGTGTGGGTCGCAGGCATCCGCCGGGCCGAAGATGACACGGCCTTCGCGCTGGGAGAGACGCGCGTCCTCGCCTCGCTGACCGGCGACGCGATCGACCTGGCCTGGCTCGACGACACGACGCTCGGGGTGCTGACGGATGTGGCCGGGGAGGTGTCCCTCCGGGAGCAGGCGGTGGGCGGCCCCGGTGTCGACACCGACGTGCCCGCCGGCGTGACGTCGCTCGTCGGCGGGAACTCCAGCGCACGGCTTCACGCCGCCGACGGCACCGTCTACGTCCGGCAGGGTCCGAACTGGGCTCCGATCACCGATCAGGTGCGGGTGCTGGCCGGTCAGCAGGGCATGCTCTGACCCCTCCTGCACCACGGCGGGTGCGGACGGGTTGTCCCCCGACCGATGCGGGGAGTCGTCGGCGCCGCCCCGGAGCGCCGATCCTGAAGCCATGGACCTCGAGACCGTCCGCTCGGCCTGCGCGTCGGCCCTGGCCTTCGTCCTGCCGGTGGAGTGCGCCGGATGCGGAGCATCCGACGTGTCGCTGTGCCCGCCCTGCCGGCTCGGCCTGGCGCCGACGCCCAGCCTGCAGACGGTCGACGGGCTGGAAGTGCGCAGCGGCCTGTCGTTCGACGGCGTCCCGGCGCGGGTGATCCGCACGCTCAAGCAGGAGGGACGCACGTCCTTGGCCCGCGCCCTCGCGCCGGCACTGACGGCGGCCGCGCTCGGGTTCGACGCCGGGTCGCTGATCGTCGTCGCGGTGCCCACGTCCTCCGCCGCCCTGCGGCGCCGGGGGTTCCGCGTCGCCGAACTGCTCGCCCGACGGGCGGGATGGCGGCCCGACCGGATGCTGCGGACCGTCCGCCGCACCGCCGATCAGCGCGCCCTCGGTCGCGACGCGCGCGCCGCGAATACGGTGGACAGCATGCGGGCGCGAGGAGCCGCGGGCGCCCGCATCCTTCTCGTCGACGACGTCGTCACCACGGGCGCCACGCTGCGAGAGGCGGCGCGAGCCCTCCGCGCCGACGGAGCCACGGTGGTCGGCGCGGTCACGGTCGCCGCCACGGCCAAGAGGATTCCGGGTCTCGGCGCAACCCCCCGGATTGCCGCGTGACAGTCTGGGGGGTCCGGGCTAGCGTGGGGGGACACAAGGCGACGGAAGTCCGTTCTTGGCACCGTGAAACCCGGAACAGGGCGGACCCGGAACAAGGAGGTAACGGATGGACACCAACATCGTCGGCGTGGGAGTCGGGATCACCGATCGCTTTCGCAGTGTCGTCGAAGAGAAGGCCGCTCGCATCGAACACCTCTGCCCGCGCGCGCAGGGTCTCGAGGTGAAGGTGACCCATCGGGTTCACCGCAACGGCCGCATGGAAGACGACACGGTCGAGTTGACCCTGGCCAACAAGGGGCCCGTGGTGCGGGCCGAAGCCACCGACGGTGACAAGTTCGCTGCCCTCGACCTGGCCGTGGACAAGATGGCCGAGCAGTTACGCCGAGCCAAAGACAAGCGGGTGGACAATCGGAACCATCCGCGGGGGGCGAAGTTCGAGAAGGGGAGCGGAGAGCTCGCCGGCATCGATGTGCAGCCCGCGTCTGTCGACGTGCTGCGCGCTGTCGCCACCGGTGAGGTCCCCGTGGTGTCAGGGGACGAGGATGACGAGATCTACACCCCCGTGGTCATCCGCACCAAGCAGTTCGACGCGGAGTGGATGACGGTCGAGGACGCCGTGGACCGCATGGAGCTGGTGGGCCACGACTTCTTCCTCTTCATCGACGCGCGCACCGACCACCCGAGCGTCGTCTACCGCCGTAAGGGCTGGGACTACGGCGTGATCTCGCTCGTGACCCAGGCCCAGCCGGCCGAGCAGGTCGCGTCGTAGCATCCCGGCTCGACAGACGAGGACCCCCGCCGAAGCGGGGGTCCTCGTCTTCGCGGCCCGCCTCCCACGCGCACGGATTCGTGCGTCGCGGCGAGGTGCAGTGTTCAGTGGCGCACGTATTCAGGCTGTGTGGTGTGGGTGGGCCCGGATGGCGGCGTGTCGGGGCTGCGGGCGCCGGATCTGCCTGAGTTCGTGCACGGGGGTGTGGCGCGGGGCGGATGAGTTCGACAGATGCGCGGAGGCGTCAGCCGTCGAAGATGTCGCCGAGGAGCGAACCGATCACGAGGCCCCCCAGGATGCCGCCGCCCATGCCTCCGCCGCCCATGCCCATGCCACGCCCGCGGCCGCGGCCGCCCCATCCGCCGTCGTCCCATTCATCGGGGCGCGACGAGTCGATGTCGCGCTGCGCGAGCTGCAGCGCCTCGCTTGCGAGGGCGCTCGCGCGCCGCGCGACCGCCTGAACCTGCTCGCGGTCGTCCTCGGGGATCGGGCCGATCGGAATCTCCGCGCGCAGCCGCTCCGCCTCGGCGAACCGGGTGCGCGCGTCGGCACCGATCCAGCCGCGGTGCCCGGCGATGAGGCTCCGGGCAACAGCGATCTGGCGATCGGCATCGTCGACGGTGTGGCGCACGTGAGCCTCAGAGGGAGCCGGGTGCGCCGCCTTCTCGCGCGCGGTGTCGAGCGCCGCGTTGGCGACGCGCAGCCGCGACAGGGCGCCGAACGGGTCGTCCTTCACTGCGGAGGCGGGAAGCGCCGCCAGTGCGGCCTCGAGCTCCGCCATCGCGGTGCGAACGGCGGGAGTCTGCGGCCCTGAGCGCGCATCGACGAGGTCTCCGCGGGAGTCCTCGATGACGGCGGCCAGCGTCGACTCAGCCCGCAGCGCTTCGATCTCGAACGCGTCGACCGCATCCAGAAGCGACTCCGCGCGCCGCACGGCTTCGGTGGCCGCCTCCAGCGCCACCCCGGCCTGCTCGCGCTGCCCGGCCTCCCGACGTCGTTCGGAGACATCGGCGGTGTGCACGGCGAAGTCCAGCAGCTGGTCGGCTTCATCGGGATTGCCCGCGATCTGGGCCAGAGCGGCCGCACTGTAGCGGCGGGATAGGCGCAGCAGTGCCTCCCGAGCGGGCGGGACGCGTGTCTCCAGGCGCTCGCGGTCGGAACGCACCCGCGCGAGGATCTCGGGCGCGCGTCGGATCCTCTCGATCGCCGGCTGCAGGGCGATCGTGCGCTCCTCGAGCAGGTCTTCGGCCCACTCGCAGAGCTGGATGATCCGCGCGTTGCGGGTGCGCAACTCTTCGGGAGTGTCGGGGATGTGGTCGTGATTGAGCTGGTGTAGCGAGAAGGCCTCGCTCATGTGCGTCCGCACGGCCGTCAGCGCCGACTTCAGGTCCGCCGTGGGGCCGGTGCCGAGCTCGGCGACGGCGAAATCCAACTCGTCGGAGGTGAGACGGATGCGCTCGTCAGCGGCCACGAGCGCGAGTTCCGCTCGACGGGCGAGATCAGCGTCGGCCGCATCTTGCTCTTCGCGCTTGCGTTTGCCCCAGAATCCGGCCATGCCTCGATCCTACGAGTCGGGCGGAGTCCGGATGCCGCCTGTTCGCTGACCGCTTCCCCAGAGGCTTTCGCAGGGCTTTCTGAGGTCACGAACGGATAACATGGCACGGTATGCCTGCGTGCAGGCAGGCGCCGCGGCGCCGAACCCGACAGATGGAGATCCTTCGTGGCCAATCCTCTCGAGAAACTGCTCCGCGCCGGAGAGGGGCGCATCCTCCGCCGGCTGCAGCAGGTCGTCAAGGCCGTCGCTGCGCTCGAGGAGGACTACGAGCACCTCACCGACGAGGAGCTTCGCGGTGAGACCGCCGAGCTGCGCGCTCGCTACGAGGCGGGGGAGACCCTGGACCGCCTCATGCCCGAGGCGTTCGCGGCGGTGCGCGAGGCCGCCAAGCGCACCCTCGACCAGCGGCCCTACGACGTGCAGGTCATGGGCGGCGCCGCCCTCCACCTCGGCAACATCGCGGAGATGAAGACCGGTGAGGGCAAGACGCTCACCGCGGCGCTGCCGGTGTACCTCAACGCCATCGCCGGTGAGGGCGTGCACGTCGTCACCGTCAACGACTTCCTCGCGGGATATCAGGCAGAACTGATGGGTCGGGTCTACCGCGCCCTCGGCATGACGACCGGTGTCATCGTGTCGGGGCAGACCCCGGATGTGCGGCGCGAGCAGTACAACTGCGACATCACGTACGGCACGAACAACGAGTTCGGCTTCGACTACCTCCGCGACAACATGGCATGGCGCAAGGAGGACCTCGTCCAGCGCGGCCACTTCTTCGCGATCGTGGACGAGGTCGACTCGATCCTCATCGACGAGGCGCGGACGCCGCTGATCATCTCCGGCCCCTCGTCCGGCGAGGCCAACCGCTGGTTCGCCGAGTTCGCCAAGATCGCCCGCACGCTCGAAGCCGGAGTCGATTACGAAGTCGACGAGAAGAAGCGCACCATCGGCGTGCTCGAGCCCGGTATCGAGAAGGTCGAGGACTACCTCGGCATCGACAACCTGTACGAGTCCGCCAACACCCCGCTGATCTCGTTCCTCAACAACTCCATCAAGGCACTCGCGCTGTTCAAACGCGACACCGACTACGTCGTGATGAACGACGAGGTGATGATCGTCGATGAGCACACCGGCCGCATCCTGGTCGGCCGCCGGTACAACGAGGGCATCCATCAGGCCATCGAGGCCAAGGAGAACGTCCCGGTGAAGGCCGAGAACCAGACGCTGGCGACGGTCACCCTCCAGAACTACTTCCGCCTGTACGACAAGCTCGCCGGCATGACCGGCACCGCCGAGACCGAGGCGGCGGAGTTCATGTCGACCTACAAGCTCGGCGTCGTGCCGATCCCGACGAACAAGCCCATGATCCGCAAGGACCAGTCCGATCTGGTCTACAAGAACGAGACGGCCAAGTTCGCCCAGGTCGTCGAAGACATCGCGGAGCGCCACGCGTCCGGCCAGCCCGTCCTCGTCGGCACCACGAGCGTCGAGAAGAGCGAGTACCTCTCGCGCCTGCTGGCCAAGAAGGGCGTCAAGCACGAGGTGCTCAACGCCAAGAACCACGCGCGAGAGGCGGAGATCGTCGCACGTGCCGGGCGCCTGGGCGCCGTCACCGTCGCGACGAACATGGCCGGGCGCGGCACCGACATCATGCTCGGCGGCAACGCCGAGTTCCTCGCGGTGCAGGACATGAAGGGCAAGGGGCTCGACCCGGTGGAGACGCCGGATGCGTACGAGGCCGAGTGGGAGACGGTGTACACCGCCGTGCGCGACACCGTCGCCCAGGAGGCGACGAAGGTGGTCGACGCGGGCGGCCTCTACGTGCTCGGCACCGAGCGCCACGAGTCGCGCCGCATCGACAACCAGCTGCGCGGCCGCTCCGGGCGTCAGGGCGACCCCGGTGAGAGCCGGTTCTACCTGTCTCTCACCGACGACCTCATGCGCCTGTTCCAGTCCGGCGCCGCCGAGGCGATCCTGTCCCGCGCGAACTTCCCGGACGACGTCGCCATCGAGTCCGGGATGGTGTCCCGTGCCATCAAGAGCGCGCAGACCCAGGTCGAGGCCCGCAACGCCGAGCTGCGCAAGAACGTCCTGAAATACGATGACGTCCTCAACCGCCAGCGTGAGGCGATCTACGCCGACCGTCGCCACATCCTGCAGGGCGATGACATCGCCGACCGCGTCCAGCACTTCATCGAGGACGCCATCTCGGCCGTCATCGACGACCACACCGGCAGCGGGCACACCGAGAGCTGGGACTTCGACGCGCTGTGGACCGAGCTCAAGACGCTCTACCCGGTCGGAGTGACGATCGACGAGGTCGTCGCGGATGCCGGCACGAAGGGGCGCATCACCGCGGACGGCCTCAAGCGGGAGATCCTCTCCGACGCCCGTATCGCGTACGCCAAGCGCGAGGAGCAGCTGGGTGAGCAGGCGGTGCGCGAGCTCGAACGCCGCGTGGTGCTGCAGGTGCTGGACCGTCGCTGGCGCGACCACCTCTACGAGATGGACTACCTGAAGGACGGCATCGGCCTGCGCGCGATGGCACAGCGCGACCCGCTCATCGAGTACCAGCGCGAGGGGTACCAGATGTTCCAGGCGATGATGGGGCAGATCAAGGAGGAATCGGTCGGCTACCTCTTCAACCTCGAGGTCGAGGTGCGCCGGGTCGAGGGGGAGCAGACCGCCGAGGTCGCCGCCAAGGGGCTCGCCGTCGGCCCGTCCGAAGCGCAGCGTCTGGAGTACTCCGCCGCGAACGATGCCGGCGAGGTCGAGGTGCGCAACGACCGCGGACAGGTGCAGCAGGCGGCGACGAACCGCCTGCGCCAGGCCGCCGCGGCAGCCGCCGCCACCCCGGCCGCGCCGACTCCGGCTCCCGAGCCCGAGGCGCCGCGGGGGGCGTTCGGACAGCGGGTGGGCGACGGGGCGGCGCAGGCTCCCGCCCTGAACCGCGCCCAGCGGCGCGCGGCCGACAAGAAGAAGTAGTCGACGCCACCGGGGCGGGATTGGCCTGCCCCGGTGCGGCCGGCCGGTGCGTCCAGCGGCGATATTCTGATCCGATGAGCCCGCTTCGCCCCCTCGATCAGTCGTCCAAGCTGAAGGACGTCCTCTACGAGATCCGAGGGCAGGCCCTGGTGGAGGCAGACCGCCTCGAGGCCGAGGGGCACACGATCCTCAAGCTCAACACCGGCAACCCCGCGGTGTTCGGTTTCGAAGCGCCCTTCCAGATCGTGCGAGACATGATCGAGGCCGTCCCGCATGCGCACGGGTACAGCGACAGCCGCGGCATCATGTCGGCCCGTCGCGCCGTCGTGTCGCGGTACGAGGAGGTGCCGGGCTTCCCCGCCTTCGACCCGGATGACGTGTACCTCGGTAACGGCGTCTCCGAGCTCATCACGATGACGATGCAGGCGCTCCTCGATGAAGGCGACGAGGTCCTCATCCCCGCGCCGGACTATCCGCTCTGGACCGCGATGACGAGCCTCGGCGGCGGAACGCCGGTGCACTATCGCTGCGACGAGCAGAACGGGTGGCAGCCCGACCTCGAGGACATCCGCTCCAAGGTCACCCCGCGCACGAAGGCCATCGTCGTGATCAACCCCAACAACCCGACCGGCGCGGTGTACTCCCGGCAGGTGCTGGAGGGGATCGCCGAGGTCGCCCGCGAGCACTCCCTGCTCCTTCTGGCCGACGAGATCTACGACCGCATCCTCTTCGACGAGGCCCAGCACATCCCGCTCGCCACCGTGGCGCCCGATCTTCTGTGCCTCACCTTCAACGGACTCTCCAAGACCTATCGCGTGGCCGGATACCGCTCCGGATGGCTCGTCATCACCGGGCCGAAGGAGCACGCGCGCGGATTCATCGAGGGCATCACGCTCCTGGCCTCCACGCGGCTGTGCCCCAACGTCCCGGCGCAGTACGCCGTTCAGGCGGCCCTGTCGGGGGTGCAATCCATCGACGCCCTCATCGCGCCGTCCGGACGCCTACACGAGCAGCGCGACGCGGCGTGGCAGACGCTCGAGTCGATCCCCGGTGTCAGCTGTGTCAAACCGGAGGGCGCGCTCTACGCGTTCCCCCGCCTCGATCCGGAGGTCTACGAGATCCGTGACGACGCGCAGTTCGTCTACGACTTCCTCGTCGCCGAGCACGTCCTGCTCGTGCAGGGCACCGGATTCAACTGGCCCGCACCCGACCACCTGCGCATCGTGACGCTCCCCGAGGCGCGGGTGCTCACCGACGCCATCGAGCGACTGGGCAACTTCCTCGCGTCCTACCGGCCGTAGGCTGTGGCGGCCCGTGCCGCCGCAGGAGTCAAGCCCTCGCCCGGGCGGTCAGCCGAGAATTATCGTCGCCGGCATGGCGATCGAACTGAACCAACCCGCGCTCCGTCACGCCCGCGCCCTGATCCGCGACGGCAAGGTCGTGAAGGACGAACGCGACGACTGGTCGGAGGCGGCTCCGTCGGCCGCGGACGAGAACGCGTTCCTCGACAAGGAGGGGTGGACGGCATACTCCCATTGGCATCTCGGCGTCGATCACAGCGCGAACAGGGAGACCAAGGGTGCGTACTCCTTCCCCTTCGGGGACTTCTCGAAGGTGCACCGCTCCGGGGTGATCTCGGGTGAGAGCCGCGCCGGTCAGTACGACCACGACGAGATCCGAGACGCGCTGCGTTCGCTCCTCGAGCTGATCGACGGGAGCTGACCGGTCAGAGCAGCGCGAGCGAGGTCGCCCGCCACCGGCGGTCCATGCCCTCCAGCCGCAGCGCGACCGCCCGCGTCCGCGTCGGCGTCGCCACGACGACGACCGCTTCGAACACGCCGTCGGCCGGGACGCACGAGCGCACCGAGGTGATGGCGTGGACGGGGCGGCTCGCGGCCACCCCCCGGGCGCTGCGCGCGCGCGTGGCGAGATTCGCCCGGGTCAGGAGCCCGCGGTAGGCGTCCTCCGTGAGCCAGCGCGCGAGCTGCTCGATCTCGCGGACGCCGGCCAGGACCTCCAGCACGCCGCGCGTGAGGTTGCGCACGAGAGGCTCGGGGTCGGGGAGGGCGGCGGTGGGGGTCCGCTGCGGGGCGAAGAACTCATCCACGTCGACGGCGCGCGCCGTCAGCGGGTATGCGCGGGCCGAACCTGCGGGCATCGATGCCATGGCGTGCCAATCTCGACAGGATCACTGACAGTGGATGTGGCGAAAATCGGGGGGGATTCTCGCCAGTCAGTAGAGCACAGCGTCGCAGCACGGAACAGTGTTCGCAGGTATATGTGGAAACTCTCACGTGCGGCAGCCGGCTGTGCTCTAGCGTCGCGTCATGCGATGGGACCGCTTCTTCGAAGACATCGAGGACCAGCTCGCGTCGGAGTGGGAGGCCGAGCGCGCGGCCCTCGACACCGAGGCCGAGCGGCTCCGCCTCTCGCGGGTCACCCTGCACGACCGCCTGGCAGCGCTCATCGCCGCCGACGGCGACCCGACCGCGGTGGGGATCGAGGTGCACGGCGGGTCCACGCTCACCGCGCCCGTCGTCGGGCTCGGCACCGACTGGCTGCTCGCGTCTCCCTGGGGATCGCGCTCGGGTGCCGCGCTCGTGCCGTTCAGCGCCATCGCGGGGATCTCACTGCCTCACGCCGACATGCTGCGATCGGCACGCCCGGATGCGGCGGCCGCTTCACCGCTCGCGCGCCGGGCCACGTTCGGATTCGTCGTTCGCGATCTCGTGCGCCGCCGCGTCGGCGTCCGTGTGCAGGGCCTGGACTCCCGAGTGCTCAGCGGGACGATCGACCGCGCCGGCGTCGACCATCTCGATCTCGCCCTGCACGAGCCGGGCGCCGTCCGCCGGGCGGGCGACGTGCAGGGATACCGGCTCGTCCCCTTCACGGCGATCGGGTGGATCGCCGCCGACGCGGGACTTGCGCGTCCGGCGTGAGGTCACTCGCCCGTCGGTGCGCGCCCTCGGCCCCACAGCTCGGGGAAGCTGGCGGCGTTGGACTGCCGCCACAGAGCCATTCGGCGCGCCTCCTCGGCCTGATCCTCCAGGTACGCCTCGACGCTGTCCTCCTCGACACGCCAGCGCGCGGGGCTTCCCACGCGCATTCCGCGCAGCCTGCCCTCGTGCACGAGATCGACGACCTCGTCGACGGTCACAGCCAGCAGCTCGGCCACCTGCGACGGGGCGAGCAGGCGAGCGCCGTTCGGGGGACGGTCGGGCATGTGCCCATTATGACCGGCACCTTCCGACTGCCCCCGCGCCGCACCGCCGCTGTGGATAAACGGCGACGCCCTCGGCCGTGACGGAGCACCATATCCGCATGGCCGCCGTCGACTCGCCCCGCGCGAGAGCCCGCCCGTTCTGGGGCGACACGCGTTTCGTCCTCGGACTCGTGCTGATCGCGGCATCCATCGCGGGAGTGTGGCTGGTCGTCACCGCCGCCCGTCAGACCGCCCCGGTGCTCGCTGCCGCCCGCACCATCGTCCCGGGTGAGGTGATCGGCGCCGGAGACCTGCGACCCGTCGAGGTGGCCCTGGGGGCTTCGGAGGGGGCGTATCTCGCCCCTGACACGCTCCCCGAGGGCGCGGTCGCGATCCGCACCATCCAGGAGGGCGAGCTCGTCCCGAGCGGCGCACTCGGCACTGCCGATGACGCGCGAGTGACCACGATCGTCATCGACACCGCCGTCGACGTGCCCGCCGCCGTCGCCGCCGGCTCCCGCGTCGAGCTGTGGTTCGCGCCGCCGGCGGAGGACCAGAGGACTTTCGCCGAGCCGCGCATCCTCGTCGCCGACGCCACCGTCGTGAGCGTGGCGCGCGAGGAGGAGGTGATCGGAAGCGCCGGGGCCGGGCTCGAACTCGTCATTCCCCGCGCCGATGTGGCCGCCGCGCTCGCCGCCGTCGCCGACGGATCCGCTCTGTCCGTCGTCCCCGTCTCGGGGGCGGCGTCGTGACGCGCGTCGTCGTCGCGGTCGGGGGCCCGCGGGCTCGCGCCCTCGGTGTCGAGCTGATCGACGAGGGAGTGGAGGTGCGGTCGGTGCTGTCCCCCGAGGAGCTCTCGTCGGGACCGGCCCTGGCCGACGACATCGACGTGCTGATCCTCGAGACCGGGGCCGGCCATCCCACCGCGCGCCTTGTCGCGGAGTGCGACGCTCGCGGCATCCGCATCGCGCCGCTGTGCGCGGACGAGGCCGGCCGTCGCCTCGCCGCGCGGTACGGCCTCAGCACGCCCCTCCCGCTCGATGTCGAGGGCTGGGTGCTCGCCGAGAGTCTCCGGGCCCCGGCCGGCCGTCCCGCCCGGGAGCACCCCGCCCCTGCCGGGCGGGTCGTCGTGGTGTGGGGTCCGCACGGCGCCCCGGGTCGCTCGACCCTGGCGATCGAGCTGGCCGCGGAGCTGTGTCGCGGTGGCCGGCGTGTCGCTCTCATCGACGCCGACGCGCACGCTCCCTCCGTGGCACTGGCCCTCGGACTCGCGGACGAGGGGCCGGGCTTCGCGGCGGCCTGTCGCCAAGCGGAGCTCGGCGGTCTGGACGCGGCCGAGCTCGAACGCATCAGCGTGCCGCTGCGCACGAGCGGTGGCACGGTGGAGGTGCTGACGGGGATCAACCGGCCCGGTCGCTGGCCCGAGCTGTCCGACGGCCGGGTGGCCGCTGTCCTCGAGGCCGCCCGCAGCTGGACCGGGACCACGATCGTGGACGTCGCCGCCTCCCTCGAGCGGGACGAGGAGATCGTGAGCGACCTCGACGGTCCGCGACGCAACGCCGCGACTCTCGCTGCGCTGCGATCGGCCGACCTCGTCGTCGCGGTGTGCGCCGCCGACCCCGTGGGTGTGTCCCGCTTCGTCCGCGCCCACGCCGAACTGCGCGCCACCGTCGGCACGACACCCGTGGTGACGGTGGTCAATCGCCTTCGGGCCGGCACCGTGGGCATCGACGCGCGCGGTCAGGTGCGACGCACGCTCGAGCGATTCGCGGAGATCGAGGAGGCGTGGTTCGTGCCACTGGATCCGCGATCGGCGGATGCGGCGCTGCTGGCCGCGCGCCCCATCGGTGACCTTTCGCCGCGTTCCCCGCTGGCCTCGGCGGTGCGGCGGGTCGTCGGCGAGGCGGTCGAGCCGGCGCCGCCGGCGGCGTCCCGTGAGCGGCCTCGCCGGCGCCGCGCGCTCGCCGTGCGCGTGCCGCGCAGCGCCTGAGCACGCGGTGCCGACCCTCCCGCCGCTTAGGCTGGAGGGGTGTCCACCCTCAGCGATCTCGTCTATGCCCAGGGCCGCTCCACCGCCGCCGATGTCGAGTGGCTTCACCGTCTGGCCGGCGACGGGCAGCTGCTGGCCGACCTGGCGTTCGCCGACATCGTGCTGTGGGTACCCACGCTCGACGACTCCTTCGTGGCGGTCGCGCACACGCGTCCGAGCGGTGCGGCGACGCTGTTCTACCGCGACATCGTCAGCGACCGCGTCCGCCCGCAGTGGCGCACCCAGGTGCAGGAGGCCTTCCAGACCGGACGCATCGTCGACTCGGCGTCGCCCGACTGGTTCGAGGAGACCCCGACGCGCGTGCGGGCGGTGCCGATCGTTCGCGAGCTGAGTGCGTCAGGGGCGCCCGCCATCACGGTCGGCGTGATCACCCGGCACACCAACCTCGGAGAGACCCGCACCCCCTCACGGCAGCAGATCACGTTCAACGACTGCGCCGACGATCTGTTCGGCATGATCGCCTCGGCGGAGTTCCCCGACCTCTCCGCCCCGACCGCTCCTCGGCGCGGGGCCCCCCGCGCCTCCGACGGACTGATCCGCCTCGACGTGGACGGCGTGACGACGTTCGCCAGTCCCAACGCGCTCTCGGCGTTCAACCGCATGGGGTTCGACGACGAGCTCGAGGGGGAGTCGCTCGTGGAGGTCGTCACGCGCATCCTCCCCATGACCCGCCAGGTGGACGAGTCTCTCCCCGTCGTCGTGTCGGGCCGCGCGCCCTGGCGCGCAGACATCGAGTCGCGCGGTGTGCAGGTGTCATTGCGGACGATTCCGCTCCGCGATCGGGGCACACGCATCGGCGCGATCGTGCTCTGCCGCGATGTCACCGAGATCCGCCACCAGGAGCAGGAGCTCATCACCAAGGACGCCACCATCCGGGAGATCCACCACCGCGTCAAGAACAACCTGCAGACGGTCGCCTCGCTGCTGCGCATCCAGGCGCGGCGCACGCACTCGGACGAGGCGCGCGACGCACTGACGCAGGCGATGCGGCGCGTGTCGGCCATCGCGGTGGTCCACGACACGCTGTCGGAGGGGCTCACCCAGAGCGTCGACTTCGACGATGTGTTCGCGCGCGTGCTGAAGCTCGTCGCCGAGGTCGCGGCCGCCCCCAACACGCGAGCGAAGACCCGCTCGACGGGGGAGTTCGGGACGCTCCCGAGCGAGTACGCGACGCCGCTCGCGCTCGCCCTCACCGAGCTGGTCACCAACGCCGTCGAGCACGGCCTGGCAGGCCAGGAAGGCGACGTCGAGATCGCCGCCGAACGCACGGAGGAGACCCTCGAGGTGCGGGTCCGCGACACCGGAGTGGGGCTTCCGGAAGGTCAGGTGGGGCGCGGGCTCGGAACGCAGATCGTCCGCACCCTCATCCAGGGGGAACTCGGCGGCACGATCGACTGGCACACGCTGGTGGGAAGCGGCACCGAGGTCACGATCGAGATCCCGATGCGCTATATCGAACGCGAGGTGGGCTGAGCGTATGCGGATGCTGGCGCTTCGTCTCGGGGCGCCTGCGGCGCTCCTCGCTCAGCGTTGAGTCGCGACCGCATCAACGTCGCCGCGCGGCATTGATCCAGTCCGACTCAAGAAGCGCGGCGGGCGCGCGCGGCGCGGCGCTTGAGGGCGCGGCGCTCGTCTTCGGACAAGCCGCCCCACACGCCCGAGTCCTGACCGGACTCCAGGGCGTACTGCAGGCAGATCTCGGTGACGGTGCACCGGGCGCAGACCGACTTCGCCTTCTCGATCTGGTCGACGGCGGGCCCGGTGTTCCCCACGGGGAAGAACAACTCGGGGTCGACGGTCAGGCAGGCGGCTTTGTCGCGCCAATCCATGGTGGTGCTCCTTGAAACGGGGTACGTGCGGTCAGAGCCCGGATCGGGCGTCCGATACTCTGGTGGGAGATGCGAGTCGAATGACTCGCCCCACGTCGCTGTGGGAGCACACGGCTTGATCCATCGTCCCACGTACCCGGACGGCGATCAAGAGGTAACGGGCATGTTTCCGGCCGGTTAATCGCTCCCGCTGCCCGGAAGGGAAGGAGTCGGGATGCGCATGCGCACCGCGGCGGCGCTGGTTCTCGGGCTCGAAGCCCTCGGAGTGATCGTGCTGCTGGTCGGCCAGATCGGCGCCATCGTCACCGGCGATGTGGCGTCCCTTTCCAGTGCGGTGGCGCTCGCGGTTCTCACACTCGTCGGCGCAGCTGCCGTCGCGGGCTTCGCGTGGGGGACCGCGCGCGAACAGTCCTGGGGTCGCTCCGGCGGCATCGTCGTGCAGGCGCTCATCCTCGCCGTCGCGATCGGCGCGCTGACGGGCGACCCGCCCAACCTCGCCGCAGCGGGACTCATCGCTCTGCCTGCCCTCATCGGCGGCACGCTGCTGCTGCTGGCGGCGCGAGACGCGGGGCGCCGGCGCGGCGCATCCTGATTCTTCTCAGGCCGCGTCGACCCCGAGGGTCTTCCGCAGGCGCGCGACGTGCCCGGTGGCCTTGACGTTGTAGAGCGCGTGCTCCACGCGTCCCTCCTCGTCGAGCACGAACGTCGAGCGCAGGACCCCCTGGATCGTCTTGCCGTAGTTCTGCTTCTCACCCCAGGCGCCATAGGCGTCGTGCACGGCGTGATCGGGGTCGCTCAGGAGCGGGAAAACCAGCCCGTCCCGCTCGCGGAACTCGCGCAGCTTGGCGGGGAGGTCGCGGGACACCCCGAGCACGGTGTATCCGGCGCCCTGGAGGGAGGCGAGGCTGTCGCGGAAGTCGCAGGCCTGCGTCGTGCACCCGGGAGTCATCGCGGCCGGGTAGAAGTACAGGATCACCCGTCGGCCCCGGAAGTCGTGCAGCGAGACGGGGTGCTCGTCCTGGTCCAGCAGGGTGAAATCGGGCGCGGCGTCGCCGGCGGATAGGGTGCTCACCCTTCCACCCTACGGTGAGCGGCCGGGTCGGCGAACGTCGCGAGCAGGCGCTGCAGGGAGTCCAGTCGCGCGGCGCCCCCGGGACCGAGCCGCCCCGCGGCGACGGCCTGGATGATGGCGCAGTCCGGAGCATCGGGGAGGTGCGTGCAGCCGCGCGGGCAGTCCTCGGCGACCTCGGCGAGGTCGGTGAATGCGCCGAGGATGTTCGCGGGGTCGACGTGCCCGAGCCCGAACGAGCGCACCCCGGGGGTGTCGATGACCCAGCCCGACCCGTCCGGACCGCGGTAGCGGAACGACACCGTCGACGAGGATGTGTGCCGGCCGCGACCGGTGACCTCGTTGACGTGCCCGGTGGCGCGTTCCGCGCCCGTGAGCGCGTTGACGAGCGTGGACTTGCCGACTCCCGAGTGCCCGACGAACACCGTGGCGTGGCCGACGAGCGCGGCGCCGATCCGCTCCAGCGGCATGTCGCCTCGGGAGCTGGTGAACACCTGCAGATCGAGTCCCTCGAAATGGGCGAGGAAGGGGGCGGGGTCGGCGAGGTCGGTCTTGGTCACCACGAGCAGCGGGCGGATGCGGGCGTCCAGCGCCGCGACGAGGTAGCGGTCGACCAACCGGGCGCGCGGCTCGGGGTCGGCGGCGGCGACGACCACGAGCATCTGGTCGGCGTTGGCGACGATCACGCGCTCGACCTGGTCGGTGTCGTCGGCACTACGGCGCAGGAGCGATGTGCGCTCCTCGATGCCGACGATGCGGGCCAGCGTGCCCTCGCCTCCCGACGTGTCTCCGACCACGCGTGCGCGGTCGCCGTTGACGATGGCCTGCTTGCGCAGCTCGCGCGCCCGCGTCGCGGTGATGCGTCGCTCATCCGGTCCGTCCTCGTCGACGAGCACCGCGTACCGGCCGCGGTCCACGCCCAGGACGCGGGCGATGACGGCGTCGGCGTGGGCGGGGCGGCGCTTGGTGCGGGGCCGGTTGGCTTTCGGGTTCGGGCGGACCCGGACGTCGCTCTCGTCGTAGGCGTCGTCTTCGTCGTCGTCGGGATCGTCGAGCCAGCTCATGCGCTCTGTCCCGTCAGCGTCCGTCGAGCATCTGCTGCCACAGCGTGACGAACTGGGGGAGCGTCTTGGCGGTGGTGCCGATGTCGTCGACCCGCACGCCGGGCACCCGCAGGCCGATCAGCGCACCCGTCGTCGCGAGCCGGTGATCGTGATGGGCTTTCCAGACGCCTCCGGTCAGCGGCCGGGGAACGATGCGGATGCCGTCGGGCATCTCGTGCGCTTCACCGCCCAGGGCGCGGAGGTTCGCCACGAGCGCGGCGATGCGATCGGTCTCGTGCCCGCGGATGTGGCCGATGCCGTAGAGGGTGGTGGGAGCCTCGGCGAACGCGGCGAGGCCGAAGAGCGTCGGCGCGAGCTCACCGGCGGCCGACAGATCGAGGTCCACGCCCTCGATCCGCTCACCGGCGGTCACGGTGAGGTTCGTGGAGCGGCGCACCACTTTCGCCCCCATCTCCGCGAGGATCTCCGACAGCAGCGCACCGGGCTGGGTCGAGTGCAGTGGCCAGCCGGGGACGGTGACGTGCCCTCCGGCGAGCATCGCCGCGCCCAGGAACGGAGCGGCGTTGGACAGATCCGGCTCGATGGCGACGTCCTTGCCGCGGAGCGGGCCGGCGGGCACCAGCCACTCGCCGGGGCGGGGGCGCTCGACGTGGATGCCCCGGTGGCCGAGCGCCTCGACGGTCATGTCGATGTGCGGGACGCTCGGCAGCCTGCCGCCGACGTGGCGCAGGTGCAGCCCGACGTCGAAGCGGGGAGCGGCCAGCAGCAGGCCGGAGACGAATTGGCTCGACGCGCTGGCGTCGATGTCGACTTCGCCGCCGCGCACGTGACCGTGGCCCCGGACGCTGAAGGGCAGCGCCCAGCGTCCGCCGTCGTCGATGTCGACACCGATCTCTCGCAGCGCGGAGATGAGCACGCCCATGGGCCGGTGCAGCGCGCTCTCGTGCGCCGTGAGCGTCACCTCGCCGGAGGCGAGACCCGCGAGCCCTGCGACGAATCGCATGACCGTCCCGGCCTGTCCGCAGTCGACGACGACATCGCCGCGAAACGGGGAGACGGGGGTGATCCGCAGGTCTTCGCTCTGCCCCGCATCGCCCGGGACGCGCTCGACGCCGACTCCGAGAGTCGTCAACGCGTCGATCATTCGGGCGGAGTCGTCCGAGTGCAGCGGCGCATGGAGGGTGCTCGGCGCGTCGGCGATCGCGGCGAGGATCAGCTCGCGGTTGGTGAGCGACTTCGACCCTGGCACGGTGATCGTCGCCTGCAGCGCAGAGGCGGCCACGGGCGCCTCCCATTCGCCGCGGGGCGCAGCGTCCGGGAAGGTCGTGGAATAGCCGTCGGGGGTCATCGGTTCCACCCTAGTGAAGGGAGGGCCAAGATGACCGTGCTCACCGCCCCCGTCGTGCTGTCGGCGCCGGACGTAGACTGGCTCGTGATGAACGACAAGGCCGATGCCGTGGTCGACGCGCGCGCGCAGTTCGAGGAGCAGGCTCTCCCCTTCATGGATCAGCTGTACGCGGCGGCGATGCGTATGACGCGCAATCCCGCCGATGCCGCCGACCTCGTGCAGGAGACCTTCGTCAAGGCTTTCGCATCGTGGCGCACGTTCACGCAGGGGACGAACCTCAAGGCGTGGTTGTACCGCATCCTCACGAACACCTACATCAACACGTACCGCAAGAAGCAGCGTGAGCCCTATCAGGGCACCATCGACGACCTCGAGGACTGGCAACTCGGGGGAGCGGAATCGACGACCGCGACGAGCGCCCGCTCGGCCGAGGCAGAGGCGATCGATCGGATGCCCGCATCCGTCGTCAAAGACGCCTTGCAGTCGATCCCGGAGGATTTCCGGCTGGCGGTGTACCTCGCCGACGTCGAGGGCTTCGCCTACCAGGAGATCGCCGACATCATGAAAACGCCGATCGGCACGGTCATGTCCCGTCTGCATAGAGGCAGGCGGATGCTGCGTGAGCTGCTGACGGAATACGCACAGGAACGCGGCATCGCCACCGCGGCTCCCGCCCAGAAGTGAAGGAAGACGACATGAGCGACTGCGGTTGCGACCAGGCCCGACGGGACCTGGAGGAGTACCTGCGCAACGAGGTGTGCAAGACCTCGCATGAGGAGATCGCCGAGCACCTGGCGCACTGCCCGGGGTGCCGCGACGAGGCGCACTTCGCCCGGACGCTGACGGAGGTCGTGGCGCGGGCGTGCAAGGAGAGCGCGCCCGAGGAGCTGCGCGACCTCGTGATCGCGCGCCTGCGCGCCCAGCCGGTCGTCTGACGCACGACCTGTCGGCCGTCAGGGCACCAGCACGTCGAGGGCCCGCGGGGCGATCTCCACGGTGACGGGGAGCGGGCCGATCGGATCCCCGTCGGCGTAGGCGGTCACCCCCGCCGAGTCCAGACGGATGCTGCGCACCCGGTGCATCTCGACCTCCGGCACCGCGCCGTGGGTGCCGCGGTACACGCGCGGGAGGAGACGGAGCAGCCGCATCCGCCCCGCCGGGCGCACGAGCGTGACGTCGAGGACCCCGTCCGCCGGATCGGCGCCGGGGCAGATGGGGATGCCGCCGCCGTAGGTGGGCCCGTTGCCGACCGTGGCCATCACGAGCGGGCCCTCCCGTTCACGGACCGACCCGTCGTCGCCTTCGAGGCGGACATGGAAGGGAAAGGGCCGCAGGGCTGCGAACTCCCGCAGGAGCGCGAGCGTGTACCGCGACCCCCCGCGCGGCCAGCTCATGGCGTTCGCGCGGTCGTTCACGCGCGAGTCGAAACCGCTCGCCAGCACCGTGGCGAAGTACGAGACCGTGCCGTCGTCGGCGCGGACGCGCGCGAGGTCGATGCGGCGCCGATGGCCGCCCGCGACGACCGCGGCGGCCGCGTCGGCCGCGTCGGCGTCGAGCTGATGCAACCCCAGCGTGGCGGCCAGATCGTTCCCCGTGCCGCAGGGTACGAGACCCAGGGGCACGCCCGTCCCGGCCAGCTCCTGTACGGCCAGACGGGCCGTGCCGTCGCCCCCCGCGACGACGACCGCATCCGGCCCGCGCGAGATGGCGGAGCGAAGGAGGTCGCTCGACTCGGAGGCGCTCGCGCCCCTCACCGTCGCGACATGCACGCCCAACTCGCGAAGGCGCTGCGTCGCCCGCTCGGCGATGCGCAGGGATTCGCCCGAGCGAGCCGCCGGGTTCACCACCACCACGACGTTCATCGCGGAACGAGGACGCCGGGATTGAGGATGCCGGCCGGGTCGAGCGTGTGCTTGACCGCGCGCAGCACGGCCACCCCGAGCGCCCCGATCTCCGCTTCCAGGTACGGCAGATGGTCGCGCCCGACGGCATGGTGGTGCGTGATCGTGCCGCCCGCCGCACCGATGGCGCGGGAGGCGGCCTCCTTCGCGCGCGACCACTGCACGCGCGGATCGGCGGCGGCAGCGGCCACCACGGTGAAATACAACGAAGCCCCTGACGGGTACACGTGCGAGATGTGACACAGCAGCACCGGCGGCGTGCCCTCGGCGCCGAGGGCCTCGGTCAGGGCGGCGGTGACGGCTTCCTTGACCACGGGCAGGTTCGACCAGGTGGCGGCGGTCTCGAGCGTCTCGGCGAGGATGCCGGCGTCCAGGAGCGCGTCGCGGAGGCCGGGGGAGGCGAACCGGCCGCGCTCCCAGGACCGAGCGGGATCGGCGCCCCGCGGCTTACCGCCGGCCGCGAGGGCCGCCGCGTCCACGCGTGCCAGGACGGCCTCGGCCTCCGCCGCGTCGGCACCCTCGGTCGTGGCGACCGCCAGGCAGCCGCGCAGCCGCGTCAGATGACCGCCGAGGGCGGCGTTCACGCGAGTCTCCGTCTCATCGCTCAGTCGGAGGACCGTGGGCCGGATGCCGGCTTGCGTCAGCGCCCGAACGGCCGCCGTGCCCGCGACGAAGTCGGGGAATGACCACGCGCCGTACGCCGTCGCCGCCGGGAGGGGCCGGACGCGCACCGCGACCTCGGTGATCACGCCGAACGCGCCCTCCGAGCCCAGGAAGAGCTCGCGTAGGTCGGGTCCTGCCGCGCTCGCCGGTGCGCGACCGAGGTCGAGCTCCCCCGCGGGGGCGGCCACGCGCAGTGCGTGCACGAGATCGTCGAACCGCCCGTACCCGCGGGAGGCCTGCCCGCTCGAGCGCGTCGCCGCGAACCCGCCGAGCGAGGCGAACTCGAAGCTCTGCGGAAAGTGACCGAGCGTGAACCCATGACGGCCGAGGAGCTCCTCGGCCTGCGGGCCGGTCGTCCCCGCGCCGAAGGTCGCGACGAGCGACGTGTCGTCGAGGGCGAGAAGGCCGGCGGTGCGGGCGAGGTCGAGAGCGATGACACGGGAGAACTCGCCGGCATCCGGCTCGACGCCGCCCACGACACTGGTGCCCCCGCCGAAGGCGATCACGGCGATGCCGCGTGCCCCGCACGCCGCGAGCACCGCCCGCACCTCGTCGTGCGAGCGCGGTCGCACCACCGCATCCGGCGCCGCCTGCAGACCCGGTGTGCGCCGTGCCAGCAGATCGGGGGTGCTCTTTCCGCCGAGGTGGAGCGCGCGCTCCGTGTCGTCATCAGACACACCGTCCGGTGCCGCCTCCTCGAGCGCCGCGCGGTCGACCGCATCCAGGCGGGATGGCGCCAGCTCCGGCCGGTCCAGCCGCGGTACCGGATGCGGACGCCCGCGCAGCAGCGTCGACAGCAGCGCACGAACCGGCGCCGGCAGTCGCGAGGGATGCGAGCCGTCGCCCCAGGCGTCCCACTGCATGCGGGGACGTGGCGAGGGGCTCTCCGGAAAAGACGGCGGCATCGACGCGACCATGGCGACAGTATGACATACGGTGTACTTTTGTCACATGACGGATCGACTCGCCGCCCCCCGGCGCACCGTGGCCACGGAGGGAGCCCTTCTCGACGCCGCGCTCGCCGAAGTGCTCGCGCACGGGATCCGCCGCACGAGCGCATCCGACATCGCCCGCCGCGCCGGCGTGTCGCGGCAGACGCTGTATCGCTACTGGCCGGATCTGCAGGCGCTCCTCGCGGCCCTGGTGACACGCGAACTGCTCGTCCTGGTGCCATCGGCGACGACGCCGGAGGACCTCGCGGAGGTCGTCGACGACGTCGTTGCGATCGCCGATCGGATGCGGGCGCTGCCCCTCCTCGCGAGGCTGCGCGAGACCGACCCGGAGCTGTTCGCCCGCTACATCCTCGAGCGCCTGGGAACGAGCCAGCGCGCGATCCTGGGTCACCTCACCGAGCGCTTCCAGAACGCGCAGGGACGCGGGATCGTGCGCGCGGGCGATCCCGCCCGCCTGGCCGCCCTCGTGCTGCTGCTCGTGCAGTCCGCCGTCCAATCGGAGCCGCTCGTGGCGGAGTGGCTGCCGCCCGAGGCGTGGCGGGAAGAACTCCGAGCAGCCCTCACCGGTTACCTCCGGCGCTGACGTGCGACGGCTCGGTTCCTTCCCCTCCTCGACCGCCTTGAACGCGGTGCAGCGGACGCGGGCGTGGGAGCGGCTCGCCGCCGGGGCGGAGATCGACGTCCTCGTCGTCGGGGGCGGCATCACCGGCGCCGGGGTGGCCCTCGATGCCGCCAGCCGGGGCCTTCGCACGGTGCTCGTCGAGCGGCACGACCTCGCGTTCGGAACGAGCCGCTGGAGTTCCAAGCTCGTGCACGGCGGCCTCCGCTACCTCGCCTCTGGTCGGGTCGGCATCGCCTACGAGAGCGCAGCGGAGCGACACCACCTGCTCACCCGGATCGCCCCTCACCTCACCCGCCCGCTGGCCCAGATCACACCGCTGTACGAGCCCGACTTTTGTTCCCGGCGAGCCTGGGTGGGTCTCGGGTTCGGCCTGGGCGACGTGCTGCGCCGTGCCTCCCGGACGCCGGGCGACGTCCTCCCTCGGCCGTCGCTCCTGGGCGCCGCCGGAGTGAGGGCGGCCGCGCCCGCCGTGCGGACGGCGGGGCTCCACGGCGGGGTGCGGGGGTGGGACGGGCAGCTGATCGACGATGCGCGTCTCGTCGTCACCGTCGCCCGCACGGCAGCCGGCTTCGGCGCCCATATCCTGTCGCGCGTGGAGGCGATCGAACTCACCGGCGGCGGCGCCGTCGTCCGTGACACGCTCACCGGGTCCGAGCTGCAGCTCGCCGCCCGCGCGGTGATCAACGCCACCGGAGTCTGGGCCGGTGACCTCGCCGCCGCCGTGCGACTGCGCCCGAGCCGGGGTACGCACCTCGTGGTCGACAGCGCGCGTCTGGGGTGCGCCGACGTCTCGCTGGCCGCCGCGGTGGCGGGCTCGCGGAGCCGATTCGTCTTCACGGTGCCCGCCGTCCACGGCCGCACCTACATCGGGCTGACCGACGTCGCCGCCGACCCCGCAAGCGACCTCGATGCGCCGGTCGCGACCGAGGCGGAGGTCGACTTCCTGCTCGACACGGTGAACACGGTGCTCCAGCGCCCTCTCGATCGCACCGATGTCCTCGCGACGTTCGCGGGACTGCGGCCCCTCCTCGTGGGCACCGAGACGCGCGCCGGGGCCGAGAGAGCCGAGACGAGCGACCTCTCACGCCGGCACGCGGTGATCGAAGGCGACGACGGCGTGTTCAGCGTCGTCGGCGGCAAGCTCACGACGTATCGCCGGATGGCGGAGGACGCCGTCGATGCGGCGGTGCGGCGGGGACTTCCCGTCGCCCGTCCCTCGCGGACGCGCGACATCCCGCTGGTCGGCGCCTGGCCGCGCGGACGGCTGCGGGAGATCCCCGCGCCCGCACGGCTGGTCCGCCGCTACGGGGCAGAGGCTCCGTTCGCGGCTGGCCTCGCCGCATCCGCCCCCGCCGCGCGCGGCGTCACCGGCGCGGAGCTGCGCTGGGCCGTGGAGGTGGAAGGCGCGCTCACGACCGATGACGTGCTCGACCGGCGCACGCGACTCGGGCTCGTGCCCGCCGACCGCGCGGCGTCGACGGCGGCGGTCGCGGAGGCGTTCGCGGCATCCGGCACCGAGCCCGCCATCGTCGGGGGCGGCCTCTAGTCTGAGGACATGGCTTCCGACTCCTCTGCCTTCCCCCTGGATCCGGTCTCGCGAGACGCTCTGGCGGCAGAGGGGCTGACCTACGAACGCGTCGACGTGGAGGGCCCCGGCTTCGCCCCGTTCCTCCGCGCCGTGGCCCGCGGGTTCCTCGACCCGGCGCCGACGCCCGAGCAGATCGAAGACTCGCGGGATGCGCTGCGTGCGCGGCGCCTGACCGGGGTCTTCGACCCGCAGGGCACCTCGCCGCTGCCGGTGGCCACGGTCGACTCCTGGGTCACCGAACTCACCACAGAGCCCGGGCGGACCGTCCCGATGTGGGCGATCAGCGCCGTCACGGTCGCTCCCACCCATCGTCGCCGCGGTATCGCCCGGGCGATGCTCACCGGCGAGCTGCGCGCGGCCGCGGCCGCCGGGCTCGCCCTCGCGGGCCTCACCGTCACGGAGGCGACGATCTACGGCCGGTGGGGCTTCGGGCCCGCCGCGTTCGCGACGGATGTGACCGTGGACGCGACGCGGGTGCGCTGGAGCGGCCGGCCGGCCCGCCGCCCGCTCGGGTTCGTCGACCAGGCCGACCTGCCCGAGAGGCTGTCCGCTCTCCACGACCGGGTGCGGATGCTACGGGGCGGGCAGGTCGCCGGGTGGCCGGCGCTGTGGCGGCGCATGGCCGGGCTCCGTCCCGGCGCCGAGGACGCGAGCCGGATCCGCGCGGTCGCGGTGCGGGGCGACGCCGGCGCGGACGCGGGGATCCTCGTGTACACGGTGAGCGACAAGGACGGGTACACGCGGCAAGAGCTGTCGGTCCATGCCCTCTTCGCCGTCGATGACGACGCCTACGCCGAGCTGTGGCGCTTCGCACTCGAGCACGATCTCGTTGCGAAAGTCACCGCCTCGCTCCAGCCGGTCGATTCGGCGCTGCGCTGGTCGGTGTCGGATTCCCGCGCCGTGCGCGAGACGCTCACCGATCACCACTGGCTCCGCGTCCTCGACGTGCCCGCCGCTCTCGGCGCGCGTTCGTATGCCGCGGCGCTGTCGTGCACGGTGCGTGTGGTCGATCCGCTCGGGCCGGCCGACGGCACCTGGCGTCTCGAGATCGACGACGCCGGCACGCCCTCCGTCACGCCGCACGAGGGAGTCGCCGACCTCGTCCTCCCGGTGTCGGCGCTCGGCTCGCTCCTCCTCGGTGGCGTCTCGGCGCGCACGCTCGCGGCGGCCGGGGTGGTGACGGCCGAGGCGACGGCCGTGGCGGCGTTCGACACGGCATTCGCACCGGCCGTGCCGCCGACGCTGAGCACGTGGTACTGAGCATCCGCTCATGAGAACGGCCCGGGGCAGCCCGGGCCGTTCTCACGACCGTCAGCGGATCAGAGGGTGAGCGCCTTCTCCATGAGCTTCGCGTGCTCGTGCGCGTGCACCTTCGGCGAGCCGGTGGCCGGCGACGCGGCAGCGGCTCGCGAAACCCGACGAATCGTGCGACCACGCAGGTGCTTGACCACCTCGAGCGCGATGAACGGCCACGCGCCCTGGTTCTCGGGCTCGTCCTGAACCCACACCAGTTCGGCCTCGGGGTAGCTGTCGAGGACCGCGTTGAGCTCGTCGATCGGCGCCGGATAGTACTGCTCGAGCCGCACCAGGGCGATCTCCGGGTTCGGCTTCTTCTCGAGCTCTCCGCGCAGATCCCAGTGGATCTTCCCGGCGTGCAGCAACACGCGCTTCACCGCCGACCGGTCGAGCTCGCGGGAGTCGTCGAGCACCGGTTCGAACCGCCCGGTGAGGAAGTCGTCGACGGGGCTCGTCGCCCCGCGCAGGCGCAGCATCGCTTTCGGCGTGAAGACGACGAGGGGACGCCGTGGGCGCTGGTACGCCTGGCGGCGCAGGAGGTGGAAGTACGACGCCGGCGTCGAAGGGCGGGCGACCGTCATGTTGTCTTGCGCGCACAGCTGGAGGTAGCGCTCGATGCGTGCCGACGAGTGGTCGGGCCCCTGGCCCTCGTAACCGTGGGGGAGGAGGAGCACGACGCTGGACTGCTGCGCCCACTTCTGATCGGCCGCGGAGATGTACTCGTCGATCACCGACTGGGCGCCGTTGGCGAAGTCGCCGAACTGCGCCTCCCACAGCACGAGCGCATCCGGGCGCTCCACCGAGTAGCCGTACTCGAACGCCATCGCCGCGTACTCGCTCAGCAGGGAGTCGTAGACGTAGAACCGTCCCTGGTTGTCGCTGAGATTGGTCAGCGGGATCCACTCCTGGCCGTTGGAGCGGTCGTGGAGCACCGAGTGCCGCTGCACGAACGTGCCGCGGCGGGAGTCCTGGCCGGCGAGGCGCACGGGGGTGCCTTCCAGCAGGAGCGAGCCGAAGGCGAGCAGCTCTCCGAAGCCCCAGTCGATGTTGCCGTTGCGGCTCATGTCGAGGCGCTTGTCCAGCAGCTGCTGCAGCTTGGCGTGCACAGTGAAGCCGTCGGGCTTGTTGACGAACGCGTCGCCGATCGAGTGCACGACCTCGCGGGGCACACCGGTGACCTCCGGCGCACCGGTGACCGGCTCGCTCGTCGCCTCGACGTCGGCCACCGGGTTCGCGCCGGTGGCGGCCTCGTGCGTGTCGGCGAACGCCACCTCGAGGCGTCGCTGGAAGTCCTGCTTGGCCTCTTCGTACTCGGCCTCGGTGATGTCGCCGCGTCCGACGAGGGCCTCGGTGTACAGGCGGCGGACGGAGCGCTTGGCCTCGATGAGGTTCGTCATGAGCGGCTGCGTCATCGAGGGGTCATCTCCCTCGTTGTGGCCGCGACGGCGGTAGCAGACGAGGTCGATGACCACGTCGCGATTGAACTCCTGGCGGTACGCGAACGCTAGCTCGGCCACGCGGACGACGGCCTCCGGGTCGTCGCCGTTCACGTGGAAGATCGGCGCCTGGATCGACTTGGCGACGTCGGTGGCGTAGACCGAGGTGCGGGCATCCGTCGGCGTGGTGGTGAAGCCGACCTGGTTGTTGACGACCACGTGAATGGTCCCGCCGGTGCGGTATCCGCGCAGCTGCGACATCTGCAGCGTCTCGACGACGACACCCTGACCGGCGAACGCGGCGTCGCCGTGGACGAGGACGGGGAGCCACGAGAACGTGCCGATGGGCTTTCGGTCCTGCTTGGCCCGCACGATGCCCTCGAGCACGCCGTCGACGGTCTCGAGGTGCGACGGGTTGGCCGCCAGCAGCACCGGCAGCTCGTCGCCGTCCTCGGACACGAAGGTGCCCTCGGTGCCGAGGTGGTACTTGACGTCGCCGGAGCCCTTCTTGCTGCCGACGGCGACCGAGCCCTCGAACTCGCGGAAGACCTGACCGTACGTCTTGCCCGCGATGTTCGTGAGCACGTTCAGCCGCCCGCGGTGGGCCATGCCGATGGCAGCGCCGTCGAGATCGGCGGACGCGGCGCCGCGCAGGATCTCGTCCAGGAGCGGGATGAGGGACTCGCCGCCTTCGAGGCTGAACCGCTTCTGCCCGACGTACTTCGTCTGCAGGAACGTCTCGAACGCCTCGGCCTCGTTCAGCTTGGACAGGATGCGCAGCTGCTCGTCGTGGCCCGGCTTGGTGTACTTCACCTCGACGTTGGACTGGAACCACGCGCGCTGCGCGGGATCGGCGATGTGCATGTACTCGATGCCGATCGTGCGGCAGTAGGAGTCGCGGAGCACGCCGAGCACGTCGCGCAGCTTCATCGTGCGCTTGCCCCCGAAGCCGCCGGTGACGAACTCGCGGTCGAGATCCCAGAAGGTGAGGCCGTGCGACTCGATCTCGAGGTCGGGATGCGTGCGCTGCACGTACTCGAGCGGGTCGATGTCGGCCATCAGGTGGCCGCGCACGCGGAAGGAGTTGATCAGCTCCTGCACGCGGGCGGTCTTGTTGACGCGCTCGGAGATGTCGACGTTGATGTCGGCGGCCCAGTGGATCGGAGCGTAGGGGATGCGCAGCGCGGCGAAGATGTCGTCGTAGAAGCCGCGTTGACCGATGAGCAGCTCGTGGACCTTCTTCAGGAACTCACCCGACCCGGCGCCCTGGATGACGCGGTGGTCGTACGTGCTGGTGAGGGTGATCGTCTTGCCGATCGCCAGCTCGTTCAGTGTCTTGTCGCTGGCGCCCTGGAACTCGGCCGGGTATTCGAGGGCGCCGGCGCCCACGATGCATCCCTGGCCCTTCATCAGGCGGGGCACCGAGTGCACGGTGCCGATGCCGCCGGGGTTCGTCAGCGAGATCGTCGTCCCCTGGAAGTCCCCCGCGGTGAGCTTGTTCGTGCGCGCCCGCTGCACCAGGTCCTCGTAGGCCGACAGGTAGTCGCCGAACGTGAGCGACTCGGCGCGCTTGATGCTCGGCACGAGAAGCGCGCGGGTGCCGTCGGGCTTGGGGATGTCGATCGCGATGCCGAGGTTGATGTGCGCGGGGGCGACCACCGACGGCTTGCCGTCGACCTCGGCGTAGAAGACGTTCTGACTGGGGAATTCCTTCAGCGCCTGGATGATCGACCAGCCGATGAGGTGAGTGAAGCTCACCTTGCCGCCGCGCGTGCGGGCCATGTGGTTGTTGATGACGATGCGGTTGTCGATCATCAGCTTCGCCGGCACGGTGCGGACGCTCGTGGCTGTCGGAACGGTGAGCGACTCGTCCATGTTGGCGGCGAGCGTCTTGGGCATGCCGCGCAGCGGCGTGACCTTGTCCTCTTCGAGCGCCTTGCTCTCCGCCGGCGCGGCGTCCGGCGCCTGCGCGGGGATCGGCTGGGGTGCGGCGGGCTTCGCGGTCGTGCGGGCCACCGGGGTGGAGCCGACGACGGGGATCGGCGCGGTCACCGGCTTGGGCTCCGCGACCGGAGCGGATGCCGTCGGAGCGGATGCGGCCGGCTGCGGGGCGGGCGGCGCGTCGTCCACCACCGGGTGGTAGGCCTCGAGAATCGGCCACCACGACTTGTCGACGGAATTCTTATCGACCTTGTACTGTTCGTACATCTCGTCGACGAGCCATTCATTGGCTCCGAACTCGCCTTCGCTGGAAGTACCGACGCCCGTCACCTGGCTCGACACAGTCGATCGCCTGCTTTCCTCGCTGAGAAACCGCTAGATCGGCGCGAGATGCTGATTCCCGCGCACCATCCTTCAGCCTAACCCCTTTCGGCGCGCCCTCGACCGCCCTTGCGGCGGTCTCCTCAGCCCCGCTGGGTACCGTGGAGGCATGGAGTTCTACGGTTCGCAGCCCGACGTCGACCTGACGTACTCGGACGTCTTCCTGGTCCCGCGGCGGTCGGGGGTGACCAGCCGGCTCGACGTGGACCTCACCCCGCACGACGGCACGCCAGCTCGGCTCCCGCTCGTCTCGGCCAACATGAACTCGGTCACCGGCGCGCGGCTGGCCGCGACCCTCGCCCGTCGCGGCGGCCTGGGCGTGCTGCCGCAGGACATGCCGTTGCAGGAGCTGGACGCCGCCATCCGGTGGGTGAAGGCGCAACCCGTGCGGTGGGACACCCCGCTCGTCCTGCCGACGACCGCGACGGTCGCCGACGCGTCACGGCTCCTCCCGGCCATCGAGGGCCACGGCATCGTCGTCTCGGATGCGGCCGGGGAGCAGCTCACGATCGACCAGATCGCCGGGGTGGTCCCCGCCAGCAGGCTGGGCACCGCCCTCCCCGACGCGCGCCTGGGCGATCTCGCCCGCGGCGGCGCGGCGTCGATCGACGCGGACGACGTCGAGACGGCGCGCGCAGCGTTCGACCTGCTCGTCGCCGCCGACGCCGAGACCGTGTGCGTCCTGCACCACGGGCATCTCGTGGGAACGCTGTCGCAGCGCAGCGCACTGCGTTCGACGCTGTACGCCCCCGCCGTGGACGGCGACGGGCGCCTGGCCGTCGCCGCTGCCATCGGGATCAACGGCGACGTGCGCTCGAAGGCACGGGCCCTCGCCGCCGCCGGTGTCGACGTGCTCGTCCTCGACACGGCGCACGGGCACCAGGACGGCATGCTGAAAGCGCTCGCCGCCGTCGCCGAGCTGCGGCTCGGGCTTCCTCTCGTGGCCGGCAACATCGTCACCGCGGACGGCGTGACCGACCTCGTCGACGCCGGTGCGACGATCCTCAAGGTCGGGGTCGGTCCCGGCGCCATGTGCACCACGCGCATGATGACCGCCGTGGGGCGCCCGCAGTTCTCGGCCGTGCTCGAGACGGCGCAGGCCGCGCGCGAGCGAGGAGCGGCGGTCTGGGCGGATGGCGGGGTGCGCTATCCGCGCGATGTGGCCCTCGCCCTGGCCGCCGGTGCGGCATCCGTCATGATCGGGTCGTGGTTCGCCGGCACCATCGAGGCGCCGGGCGAGCTGCTCGTGGACGAACGCGGCCGCGCATACAAGGAGTCGTGGGGGATGGCCTCGACGAAGGCGGTGCAAGGCCGGTTCGGCCGGCTCGACGCGTACGAACGCGCCCGCAAAGAGCTGTTCGCCGAGGGGATCTCGTCGTCGAAGATCTATGTGGATCCGCTCCGACCGAGCATCGAGGATCTCGTGGACATGATCACCGCCGGCGTCCGCTCCTCGTTCACGTACGCCGGCGCCTCGAGCGTGCCGGAATTCGCCGACCGCGCCCGGGTGGGTCTGCAGTCCGCCGCGGGCTACGAGGAGGGGAAGGCCCTCCCGGTCAGCTGGTAGCCCCGTCGTCCCGGTCGTGCTCGTGCGACCGCCGGATGCGGCGCCCCTCCTCCTCGTCCTTGCGTTCCTTCTCCGCGGCCTTGTCGCTCTTGCGGGTGTCACGCGGAGGAAGCTGGATGTCGATCTCGGCGGCGATCCCCGCCTGGAGCTGTCGCCCACGCTCGAGCTCGGCGTCGAACTCCGCGCCGAGCAGGAGCGCGATGTTGGCGATCCACAGCCACAGCAGGAACACGATGACGCCGGCGAGCGGTCCGTACGTGCGGTCGTAGTTGGAGAAGTTGCTGACGTAGATGCCGAAGCCCAGGGTGGCGATCGCCAGGACCACGATGGCGAGCACCGCGCCGAGGCTCAGCCACCGGAATTTCGGCTGCTTCGCGTTGGGAGTGGCGTAGTACAGGATCGCCACCATGAGGATCACGACCAGAGCCAGCACCGGCCACTTGCCGATCGACCACGCGATCGTCGCTGCCTCGCCGAGCCCCAGGGCGGATCCGATCGCCTCCGCGACGGGACCCGACACGACCAGCAGCACCGCGGCGATCGTCACCAGGGCGACGCCGATGACGGTGATGAGCAGTTGCCACGGCTTGAGCTTCCAGAAGGGGCGACCCTCCTCGATCTCGTAGATCCGGTTCATGGCCCGGCTGAAGGCCCCGACGTAGCCCGAGGCCGACCAGATCGCCAGAACCAGGCCCGTGACGAGAGCGAACCCGGCGGCGGGGGAGGCCGCCACGGACTCCAACGGTCCGCGGATCCCCTCCGCAGCATCCGGCGCGACCGATCCGACGATCTCGACGATCGCATCGGTCGTCGCCTGACGCTGCCCGAACAGCGCCAGGAGGGAGAAGACCGCGATCAGCCCGGGGAACAGCGCGAGCACGGAAAAATAGGTGAGAGCGGCGGCGATGTCGGTGCACTGATCGGAGGAGAACTCCCGGACGGTCTTTCCCGCGACGTACTTCCACGATCTCTTCTCGATCTGCGGCGGAGTGTCGGGTTTGCCGGATGCCTCCGGGTCGGGCGCCGACGTTGCAGATGCTGTGGTGCGACCAGTCATCCCGGCATGATCCGCGAGCGCTCGCGGAGGGCCGACGGGCTTGACGAGCGAGCGTCCAGCTGCTGCCCCGATCCGCGCATCTCCTCTTCGGGTGGCTGTCGTAGAATCTCAGGACGATGGACGACCCTCCTAGTTGTAGACCCTCGCCCCACCGACCCGCACCCCGCACGATGGGGGGTGATGCGTGATGGACTACGTCATGCTGGGCGTGGGGCTCCTGCTCACGGTCGGAACCGGACTGTTCGTCGCGAGCGAGTTCGCCCTGGTGAACCTCGACCGCGCCGACCTGGAGGCTCGGCGTACCGCCGGCGAGTCGCGTCTGTCCCTCACGATCGATGCGCTGCGCATCACCTCGACGCATCTGTCGAGTGCGCAGTTGGGGATCACGCTGACCACGCTCCTCACCGGTTACACCATGGAGCCGGCGATCTCGAACCTGCTGCGCCCGCTGTTCACCGGATGGGGCTGGCCCGAGGGGCTCGTCGTTCCGCTGGCGACCTTCATCGGCGTCGCGTTCGCCACCATCTTGTCCATGATCCTCGGCGAGCTGGTGCCGAAGAACTTCGCCCTGGCCATCCCGCGCCAGACCGCCAAACTCGTCATGCCGTTCCAGGTGGCCTTCACCACCGTCTTCCGCCCGGCGATCGCGGTCCTCAACGGCAGTGCCAACGGCGTGCTCCGCTCGATCGGCATCGAGCCGAAGGAAGAGCTCTCCGGCGCCCGGACCGCGGAGGAGCTGTCGAGCCTCGTGCGGCGCTCCGCCAGCGCCGGCGTCCTCGAGGAGGACACGGCATCCCTCCTCGATCGCAGCCTCACCTTCGCCCGCCTCACCGCCGCCGACGTCATGACGCCGCGACCGAGTGTCCACGCACTCGCCGCCGACGACAGCGTCGACGACGTCGTGCAGCTCGCGATGCGAACCGGCCACAGCCGCTTCCCCGTTTACCAGGAGTCGATGGACGACATCATCGGCGTCGTGCATCTGAAGACGGCCGTCGGCGTGCCGCGGGATCGGCGGGCGGATGTCCCGGCAGCCGCCGTCGCGACCGAGCCGTTGCGCGTGCCGGAGACGGTCCATCTCGACGCGCTCGTGTCCGAGCTGCGCGGCCGCGGCTACCAGATGGCGGTCGTCGTGGACGAGTACGGCGGCACGGCCGGGGTGCTCACCCTCGAAGACCTGGTCGAGGAGATCGTCGGCGAGGTGCTCGACGAGCACGATCGCTCCCGGGCCGGCGTCGTGCGCTCGCCGGGATCGGTGGCCTTCCCGGGCGATCTCCGGCCGGACGAGGCCCTCGATCGTGCGGGCGTGCGCGTCCCGGAGGGCGAGGTGTACGACACCGTCGGCGGCTACATCATGAGCGTGCTCGAGCGGATCCCGGCCGTGGGTGACGAGGTGCCGACAGGGGAGGGCGTGCTTCACGTGCAGCGGATGGACGGGCGGCGGGTCGACCGCGTGCGCTTCACACCGAGCCCGCGGGAGGACGATGTGGACGACCTCGTTCGCGCGGCGAAGGGCGGTGACCAGCGATGAACGACTGGGCAGGTCTCGCGTGGCTGGTCGTCTTGCTGGTGGCCAACGCCTTCTTCGTCGGGTCGGAGTTCGCCGTCATCTCCGCCCGGCGCTCGCAGATCGAACCGCTCGCCGAGCGCGGCTCGCGGGCGGCGAAGGTCGCGCTGTACGCCATGGAGCACGCCACCCTGATGCTCGCGACCTCGCAGCTGGGCATCACCATCTGCTCGCTGCTGATCCTGAACGTCTCCGAACCGGCCATCCACCATCTGCTGGCCGGGCCGCTCGGGCTCACCGGGCTGGCGGAGGGCATGGTCGACGTGCTCGCCTTCATCATCACGCTGCTGCTGGTGTCGTACCTGCACGTCGTGTTCGGCGAGATGGTGCCGAAGAACCTCGCGTTCTCGGTCCCCGATCGTGCCGTCTTGCTGTTGGCGACGCCGCTCGTGTGGGTGTCGAAGGCGTTCTACCCGATCATCGTGGCGCTGAACTGGATCGCCAACCACGTCGTGCGGCTCTTCCGGGTGGAGCCGAAAGACGAGGCGGCTTCGACGTTCACGCTCGAGGAGGTCGCGACCATCGTGAACCAGTCGCGCCGCGAGGGCGTCCTCGACGACGCCGCCGGAACGGTCGCCGCGGTCGTGGAGTTCACCGACAAGAAGGCAGCCGACATCGCGGTGCCGCTGGATCAGCTGGTGACCCTCCCGGAATCCACCACCCCGTACGACATCGAACGGGCCGTGGCCAAGCACGGGTACTCGCGCTACGTGATCGTGGATGCCGACGGCGCCCCGATCGGCTACGTGCACCTCAAAGACGTGCTTCGCGCCGCCGAGAGCGGCGACGACGGTCTCAACGGGCAGATCCCGCCCAAGCGCATCCACCACATGCTGCCGATCACCGAGACCACCGACCTCGAGGACGCCCTCGCCCTGATGCGGCGCGCCGGCCGCCACCTCGCGCAAGTGCGTGACGAGGCCGGTCGCACGACGGGCGTGCTGTTTCTCGAAGACGTGATCGAGGAGCTCGTGGGCGAGGTGCAGGACGCCACGGCACGGCGTTTCTGATCCTCGAGAGTGCATCGGCTCGCCGAAGCGGCACCGAATCCGGTGCGTGCTCGCCGAGCCGATGCACCCTCGCGGTTACGGGGGCGGCTCAGGCCTGCCGGGCACGCAGATACTGCGGCGGCCACGCCACATCGGCGCCGAGCTCCGCCGCGGCCCGCAGTGCGTAGTGCGGGTCGCGGAGCCACTCGCGCGCGGCCATGACCGCGTCGACCTCGCCGCGGGAGACGAGGCCTTCGGCCAGCACCGCGTCGTCGATCATCCCGACGGCACTCACCGGCACGGATGCCTCGGCGCGCACGGTCGCCGCGAACCCGGCCTGATACCCCGGCCCGGTCGTGATGCGTTGATGCGCGACGAGGCCGCCGCTGGAGACGTCGACGAGATCGGCCCCGTCGTCTTTCACGGCGGCCGCGGCGGCGACGGCGTCATCCGGCTGCCAGCCGCCCTCGGCCCAGTCGGTGGCCGACAGGCGCACGAAGAGCAGCGTCTCCGGCGCCGCCTCGCGGACCGCCCGCACCACACGTCGAAGGAGCCGGATGCGGTTGTCCCGCGATCCGCCGTACTCGTCGTCGCGCGTGTTCGACAGCGGTGACAGGAACTGGTGCAGGAGATAGCCGTGCGCGGCGTGCACCTCGACGGCGGCGAACCCGGCGGCGACGGCGCGGCGGGCCCCGGCGGCGAAATCGGCCACGACCGCTTCCACGCCGGCGGCGTCCAGGGCGCGGGGCTCGGCGAATCCGTCGAACGCGATGGCCGACGGCGCCACCGTCGTCCACCCGCCGCGCTCAGCGGGTACGGTGCCGCGCTCTCCGCTGAGCGGCGACTCCGACGATCCCTTGCGACCGGCGTGCGCGAGCTGCAGACCCGGCAGTGCCCCGCGAGAGCGGATGGCCTCGGCGATGGGCCGCCATGCGGCCACCTGGTCGTCGTTCCAAATGCCGGTGTCGGCGGGCGAGATCCGGCCCTCCGGCGACACGGCCGTCGCCTCGGTCATCACCAGGCCCGCACCGCCGGAGGCGAACTGCGCCAGGTGGACGTGGTGCCACTCGTTTGGCAGTCCGTCACGGGCGCTGTACTGACACATCGGCGAGACCCACAGCCGGTTGCGGACAGTCGTGCCGCGCAACGTCAAGGGGTCGAACAGTCGGGTCATCCGGGTGCTCCTCGGCGGTAGGGTGACGCGCATGCGCGCGCTCGACGAATGGACGGTCTCTGACGTTCGCGGAGTCCTCCGCATGCCAACGACGACCGACGACAAGTATTCCCGGGGCGTGGTGGGTGTGCGCACCGGCTCGGACGCCTACCCGGGGGCGGCGGTGCTCGGCGTCGAGGGAGCCTGGCGCACCGGCGTCGGGATGGTTCGCTATGTCGGGGGCGAGAAGGCGAGCGCTCTCGTGCTCGCGCGACGCCCCGAGACGGTCGCCGGCGCGGGCCGCGTGAACGCGTGGGTCATCGGATCCGGGACGGATCCCGCCCACCGCACACCGGATGAGGAGCAGGCGCTGCGAAAGCTTCTCTCCGGGGAGGTGCCCGTCGTCGTCGACGCCGGGGCGCTCGACCTGGCCCCCGGCGCGAGCGCGCCGCTCGTCGTCACTCCTCACGGGCGCGAGCACGACCGCCTCCGCGAGGCGGCGGGTCTCGCCCCGCTCGGGGACGAGACCGACACCGACGCACGCAGCGAAGCCGCCCTCGAGACGGCAGCGGCGCTCGGCGCGACGGTGCTGGTCAAAGGGGCGACGACGATCGCCGCGACGCCGTCGGGATGGGGGAGGCGCATCACCTCGGGAACCCCGTGGCTGGCATCCGCCGGCACGGGTGACGTCCTCGGCGGCGTGCTCGGCGCCCTGATCGCGACGGGGTCCCTCGCGACCGTCGACGACCTGGGGCCCCTCGCGGCGACGGCGGCGTGGCTCCACGGTTCGGCGGCCACCCAGGCTGCCGCCGTCCACGGCCCCATCGGCGGACCCATCACCGCCCTCGACGTCGCGCATGCCCTGCCCGGGATCATCGGGCGCCACGTCACCCCGGGATGACGGCACGGCAGCGGGGAGGCGGCATCCGGCCGCTCTAGGATGATCGGGTGTCCCGACGCGTAGCGCTGTGGGCGGCCTTCGTCCTCGTGCACGCGGCCGTCATCGCCGCCGGCTTCCTGTTCCCCAGCCAGCCCATGGGCGATGTCTACAACGTCTATGAGCCGTGGTCCGCCGATGCCCTGCGCGGTGCGCGGATCGTCGGGATCACCGAGCCGTGGGTGTATCCGCAGATCGCGCTTGTTCCCATGATGGCCGCGTGGATGTTCGCCTGGCTCGGGTCGTACACGTGGGGATGGGCGGTGCTCGTCAGCGGATGCAACGCGCTCGGGTTCGCGCTGCTGGTCGGCCGCGGACGCTCCCGCGGACGCCGGGCGGCAGCCTGGTTCTGGATGGCGGCCGTCCTCGCCCTCGGGCCCGTGGGGATCTACCGGATCGACGCCGTCACGGTGCCGCTGGCGATCGCCGGATGCCTGTGGCTGGCGGGGCGCCCCTGGTGGGGCACGATCGCGCTGACGGTCGCCATGTGGGTGAAGGTGTGGCCGGCCGCGCTGCTGGCCGCCGCGTTCGTCGCCATGCGGCGCCGCGTCGTGGTGGCGGGAGGGGCCGCGGCCGTTTCCGCCGTGATCCTCGGTGTCGTGCTGCTCGCCGGCGGCGCAGGATCCGCGCTCGGTTTCGTCGGTGACCAGACAGCACGGGGTCTCCAGGTCGAAGCACCCGTCAGCATGCCGTACGTGTGGATGACCCACCTCGGCGCGCCGGGTGCGGCGATCTTCTTCAACGCCGACATCATCGCGTTCGAGGTCGTCGGGCCGGGGGCGGATGCCGTGGCGGCCGCGATGACCTCCGTACTCGCGGTCGTCGTGCTGGGGGTCGTCGCCACCGGCGCGGTCCGGACCTGGCGCGGAGCGCGGTTCGCGGCGGTGTTCCCCCCGCTCGCGCTGGCCCTGGTGCTCGCGCTGATCGTCACGAACAAGGTGGGGTCGCCCCAATACCTCACGTGGCTCGTCGCCCCGATCGTGGTCGGGCTGGTCCTGGATCGTGCGCGCTGGGCGGGCCCGGCCGCCGTCGTCCTCTTCGCGTCGGGGCTCACCCAGCTCGTCTATCCGGTGCTGTACGACCCGCTTCTGGCGGCGCAGCTCACGCCGGTGCTGATCCTCACGATGCGCAACCTGCTCCTCGTCGCGCTGTTCGGGTGGGCATGGGTGCGTCTGGCCCGCGCCGGCGCGCGCCGGCGGTCGCCGCATCCGCTCGCGGCGGAGTAGCGTCGAAGCATGCTTGTCGCCTTCTCCGTCGCCCCCTCCGGAACCGGCAACGCGGACGGGTCGGTGCATGACGCCGTCGCCGCCGCCGTCCGGGTCGTCCGCGAATCGGGCCTGCCCAACCGCACCGGCTCGATGTTCACAGAGATCGAGGGGGAGTGGGACGAGGTGTTCGACGTCGTCCGTCGCGCCACCGAGGCTGTCGCACCGTTCGGTTCGCGCGTCTCGCTCGTCCTGAAGGCCGACATCCGCCCCGGGCACACCGGCGAGATCGACGGAAAGCTCGAGCGCCTCGAAGCCGCTCTCCGCGACGCCGGATGATCGCCGCCGGAATCCGGTCGTGATGACGGGATCACGACCGCGCAGCGCTGCCCGCTGGGCCCTCCTGTCGCTCGCGATCGGCAGCTTCGGCATCGGGATGACCGAGTTCGTCATCATGGGGCTGCTGCCGAACATCGCGGCGGAACTGCTCCCCGGCACGTGGCGCGTCGACCAGGAGGACGCCATCGCGCAGGCCGGATGGCTCGTCTCGCTCTACGCGCTCGGCGTGGTGATCGGCGCGCCGACGATCGCCGGGTCGGTCGCCCGCTTCCCGCGGCATCGCGTGATGATCGGGTTGGCGCTGGCGCTGACCGTATTCAACGCCCTCACCGTCATCGCCCCGACCTTCGAGATCGTGGCTGTGTCGCGTCTTCTGGCCGGGCTCCCCCACGGGGCGTACTTCGGCATCGGCGCCCTCGTAGCCGCCGACCTCCTCGGGCCGAACAAGCGCGCACAGGGCGTCGCCTTCGTGCTGACCGGTCTCACCGTGGCCAACATCGTCGGCGTGCCGCTGGGGACGCTCCTCGGTCAGCAGATCGGATGGCGCGCTGCCTTCCTTCTCGTCGCGGGCGTGTTCGCGCTGGCCACCGCCGCGATCGCGATCACCGTGCCCCCGCATCCGGGTGAGCCCGGGCGTCGTCTCCGGGACGAACTCCGGGTGTTCCGCATCGGGCAGGTGTGGTTCGCCCTGGCCACCGGCGCGATCGGATTCGGCGGATTCTTCGCCATGTACAGCTACATCGCCCCGCTCGTGACCGACGTGGCGGGATCGCCGGAGTGGGTCGTGTCGATCGTCCTCGTCCTCATCGGCGTGGGGATGACGGTGGGGAACCTGCTGGGCGGGCGCCTGGCCGACCGGAACCTGAAGAAGTGGCTCGTGATCGGACTGATCGCCTTGACCGGGAGTTCGGCGTTGCTGGCGCTCACCGCCGCCTGGCTCCCCGCCCTCGCCGTGTTCGCGTTCGCGGTGGCGTTCAGCGGCACGGCGCTGGCCCCCAGCATCCAGACCCGGCTCATGGACGTCGCGGGGGACAACCAGTCGATCGGCGCGGCACTGAACCACTCGTCGCTCAACATCGGCAACAGCCTCGGCGCGTTCCTCGGCGGGGTCGCCATCGCCGCGGGCTGGGGGTTCACCGCGCCCGCGTGGGTCGGTGCGGGCCTTGCCGCTCTCGGTGTGGGCGTCGCCCTCCTCGGCTTCCGCGTCGAAAGGCGCGCAAGGCCCTAGATCAGCTCTCGAGCAGCCGCCGCACGTGCGCGCCCACGCGGGGGGTCTCGATGAGGAACCCGTCGTGCCCGAAGTCGCTCGCCAGCACGATGGCCTCGTCGCCGTCGAGGGTGGTCCGGATGCCGCGCGCGATGCGGTGCTGACCGTCGATCGGGAAGAGGCGGTCGCTGTCGATCCCGAGGACCAGCGTCGTCGCGGTGACGCGAGCCAGCGCGTCTTCGACGCCACCGCGATCGCGCCCGACGTCGTGGGAGTTCATCGCCTCGACCAGCGTGAGGTAGCTGTTCGCATCGAAGCGGCGCGTGAACTTGTTGCCGTGGAAGTCGAGGTACGACTCCACCGCGAACCGCCCGCCACGGCCGAGCGGACTGACCCCCGATTGCCAGCTGCGGGAGAAGCGAGCGTTGAGCTCGGTGGGGCTGCGGTAGTTCAGCAGGGCCATGCGCCGGGCGAGGGCGAGACCACGATGGGGGCCGTCGGCGGCGTCGTAGAACTCCCCACCCGCGAACCGCGGGTCGATGCGGATGGCCTCCAGCTGCACCGAGTTGAGGGCGATCTGGTCGGCGGTGTTGACCGGCGGGGCCGAGAGGATCCCGGCGCGCGCGACGCGGTCGGGGTAGCCGACGGCCCACTCGAGCGCGTGCATGCCGCCCATCGATCCGCCGATCACGCCTTCCCAGCGGTCGATGCCGAGCGCATCCGCCAGGCGCAGCTGCGCCGCGACCTGATCGCGGATCGTCAGATACGGGAAGCGCGACGCCCACTCGTAGCCGTCCGGAGCGATGCTCGCGGGCCCCGTCGACCCCTGGCATCCGCCGAGCATGTTGGGGGCCACGACGAACCAGCGGTCGGTGTCGATGGGCGCGCCGGGCCCGACGAGATCGTCCCACCACCCGGCGGTCGGATGCCCCGGACCCGCAGGCCCGCGCACATGGCTGTCGCCGGTGAGGGCGTGGAGGATCAGGACGGCGTTGTCGCGGGCGGGGGAGAGCTCGCCCCACGTCTCGTACGCGAGCCGGTAGGCGGGGAGTTCGGCGCCGCTCTCGGTGCGGAAGGCGCCGAAGGACCCGAAGCGCCGGTCGCCGACGGGATCGCCGTCGCGCCACGCGCCGGTGGCCGGGGGCCGGCCGAGCAGCATCCGGGCGTCGGCCTCCGTCACGGGAGCCGACGGCACCGTGTCTTCAGAGGTCTGCCAGTCCACTAGTGCCTCTCGTCCCGCGGCGGGGCTGCTCCGATGGCCGCCTGTGCGGCGACGGGAGACGTCTGCCGGTCCATCCGTCCCATTGTCTCCGAGCTGTCGCGTTCCCCACGCAGTGTTACGGCGGACCGGAAATGCGGATGCCCCGGCCCGCCGTGGCGGGGGCCGGGGCATCCGGACGGAGACGTCGTCAGGCTCCGACGGTCGCGGCGGTCTCGCGGGCGGCGGCGAGCGCCTGGGCGAGGTCGGCCTTGAGGTCGTCGATGTTCTCCAGGCCCACCGACAGACGCACGAGCCCGGGCGTGACACCCGCGGTGAGCTGCTGCTCGGGGGTCAGCTGGGAGTGCGTCGTCGAGGCGGGGTGGATGACGAGCGAGCGCACGTCGCCGATGTTCGCGAGGTGGCTGAAGAGGCTGAGCGCGTCGACGAACCGGCGCCCGGCGTCGACGCCGCCCTTGAGCTCGAAGGACAGCACCGCGCCCACGCCCTTCGGGGCGTAGGTGTTGGCCGCGGCGTACCAGGGGGAGGTCGGCAGACCCGAGTAGTTCACCGAGGCGACATCGTCCTGGCCTTCGAGCCACTCGGCGATCTCCTGGGCGTTCTGCACGTGACGCTCGATGCGCAGCGAGAGGGTCTCGATGCCCTGGATGAGCAGCCACGCGCTCTGCGGTGAGATGGCGGCGCCGAGGTCGCGCAGCAGCTGCACGCGCGCCTTGATGATGTACGCCAGCCCGTCGCCGACGGCCGCCGTGTACGACGCACCGTGGTACGAGGGGTCGGGTTCGGTCAGGCCGGGGAACTTCTCGACGTTCTGCGACCACGCGAACGATCCGCCGTCGACGATGACACCACCGATGACGGTCCCGTGCCCGCCGAGGAACTTCGTCGCCGAGTGGATGACGATGTCGGCACCGTGCTCGAAGGGCCGGATGAGATAGGGCGTCGCGATCGTGTTGTCGACGATCAGCGGCACACCGGCGGCGTGGGCGACGTCGGCGACGGTGCGGATGTCGAGCACGTTGATCTTCGGGTTGCCGATCGTCTCGGCGAAGAACAGCTTCGTGTTGGGACGCACCGCCGCGCGCCACTCCTCGGGGTCGTCCTGGTTCTCGACGAAGGTGACCTGGATGCCGAGCTTGGCGAGTGTGTACTTGAACAGGTTGTACGTGCCGCCGTAGATGGAGCTGGAGGAGACGATGTGGTCGCCTGCCTCGGCGATGTTCAGCACGGCGAACGTCTCCGCCGCCTGACCGCTGGCGACGAGGAGGGCGCCGGTGCCCCCTTCGAGAGCGGCGAGCCGCTGCTCGACGACGTCCTGCGTCGGGTTCTGGATGCGGGTGTAGATGTTGCCGAACTCCGCCAGCGCGAAGAGGTTCTGCGCATGCTCGGCGTTGTCGAAGACGTAAGAAGTGGTCTGGTAGATGGGGGTGGCGCGAGCCTTCGTGACCGGGTCGGGCTGAGCGCCCGAGTGGATCTGCTTGGTCTCGAACCGCCAGTTCTCGGGTGCGGACATGGCTATGCTCCTCGTGGTTCAGGCGGGACGGCCGGTGCCGTTCCCGCAAGCGAGGCTACGGAGCGCACCCCGGACGGACAACGGGTGGGAAATGTTACGTAACAGCATCCGGGTAGCGTGGCAGGCATGACACGACGTGCGGTGGTGACCGGAGCGAGCTCGGGAATCGGGGAGGCGACGGCGCGGCTGCTGCGGTCGCGCGGATGGGACGTCGTCGGCGTCGCTCGTCGCGCGGAGCGGCTTCAGGCTCTCGAGGCGGAGACGGGGGTCGTCGCGTACGCGGCCGATGTCACCCGCGCGGAAGACGTGGAAGCCCTCGCCGAATGGCTGGAGGCCTCCGGGCCCGTGCACGCCCTCGTGCACATCGCCGGCGGTGCGCGCGGCGTGGACGCCGTCGCGGAGGGACAGCCCGACGACTGGCGGTGGATGTTCGAGGTCAACGTCCTGTCGGCGCAGATGCTGGTCGCGACGCTTCTGCCGCAGCTGCGTCACGCGGCGACGGCGGACGGGCACGCGGATGCGCTGTTCGTCACGTCCACGGCCGCGCAGACGCCCTACGCCGGTGGCGGCGGATACAACGCGGCCAAGGCGGGCGAGGCGATGCTCGCCGGCGCCCTCCGCCTCGAGCTCAACGGCGAGCCGATCCGCGTCACGCAGGTCGCGCCGGGGATGGTGCAGACCGAGGAGTTCTCGCTCAACCGGTTGCGCGGTGATCGTGGCGCGGCCGAGAGCATCTACGACGGTGTGGAGAATCCGCTCACGGCCGGCGACGTCGCCGACGTCATCGTCTACGCCCTCGATGCGCCGGGGCACGTCAACCTCGACCTCATCACGATGCGCCCGGTGGCGCAGTCCGCGCAGCATCTGCTCGCGCGGGGGCCGCTCCGGCCACGCCTGGCCGAGTAGCCCCGCGCTCGGTCTCGGTCTCGGGCTCGGGCCTCGGGCTCGGGCTCGGGCCTCGGGCTCGGGCTCGGGCCTCGGGCTCGGGGTCCGGGCTCGGCCTCGCGCCGCGGGCCCTCCGGTCGTGCCTCTCGGCCCGGCCGCCGTGTTCGGGGCGCTCGATGTGCTTCGGGGCGCTCATCGGTCGCCCCAGAGCACATCCCGCGCCCCAAACCGCGTCGCACCGCCACCACGGCGGCGGCGGCCCGAACCGCGGCCCACGGCCCCGAACCGCGGCACCGCCACCGGCGGCGCACGGGGGCGGGGATGCGGCTAGACGACCTGTGCGGAGCCCGCCGCGGCATCCGCCTCCTCCGGCAGGGAGTCGGCGAACGCGACCTTCGGCACGAACAGCAGCAGCACGGCGGCGAGGAAGCCCCCGGCGGCGCACACGATCCATACCGTGAGGTAGCCCACCAGGGGCGCCGCGGTGGAGGCGACCGCCGCGCCTGCCGCGCCGGCGAGCACCACCCCGAAGACCGCCGAGGCGAACGTGCCGCCGATCGTCTTGGTGGTGTTCGTCAGCGCCGAGGCGATGCCGGTCTGGCCGCGCGGCGCGGCCGCTGCGGCGGCGGCGGGCATGGCGCCCACGAGCGCACCGGAGCCGATGCCGGCGATCGAGAGATTGAGCAGGACCTGCCACAGCTCGCGGTGGAAGGGCACGAACAGGGCGTAGCCGACGCCGACGAGCACTGCTGCCCCGATGAGGATGACGCGTGGGTTCGCGCGTCTGGAGGTGACGGCGAACGCCACCGCTCCGACGATGAGCGACACCAGGTACACCCCGATGACGTTCGATCGGTCGGTGGCGTCCAGCCCCAGCCCGTACCCGAGGGAGGAGTCGGTCCCCGCATAGGTCGCGAGGGGCCCCTGCGCACCGAGCAGGCTGATGCCGACGAGGAACGCGGTGGCCTGCACCGGCCACATCTGCGGGCGGATGAGGACGCGGATGTCGATCGCCGGGTCGGGTTGTCGCAGCTCGTACCAGACGAACACCGCGAAGGCGATGAGCCCGGCCGCCACGAGCGCCAACACGACGCCCGGTCCGGGCCCGGCCGGCACGCGCAGGAACGACAGCCCACCGGTGATCAGCAGCAGCGCGAAGGCGAGGATGACGAATCCGCCGACATCCAAGCGTCGACCGGGAATCGGCTGCGACTCCGGCACGCCGAGCCAGATGACCAACGACACGAGCGACACCGCGATCGCGGGGATCATGAGCGTGAGCTGCAGGTTCTCGCCCGAGGCGGCGAACAGGCGCCCCGCGGCGAGGGCGCCGAGGATCGCGCCGGCCTCGAGCCCCACGACGAGAAGGCCGGCCGCCCGGCGTGTCTGCGACACCCCGCGGGCCTGGCGGCGACCGCGCTCGAAGATGAGGGCGATCTCCAGCGGCAGCCACACGACGTAGAACCCCTGGAGCGACCACGCCAGCAGGAAGCTCCAGAACGAGTCGGCGAACACGAGCCACCAGCTGGCGCCGGCGGTGAGCACGGCGGAGATCAGCAGGATCCTCTTATGGCCGAACATGTCGCCGAGCTTGGCGAGGATCGGCAGCACCAGGGCCGACAGCAGCAATTGCCCTGCCTCGAACCAGTTGACGTCGGCGTCGCGGATTCCCAGGTGCACGACGATGTCGCTGAATAGGGGCACGTAGTAGCCCTGCAGGATGCCGCTGACGAGCTCGACGACGATGAACCAGCCGATGAGTCCGGCGGTCACGCCGAGAGCCGATCCGCGGACGCGCGAGGCGGCGGAGGCTCGGGTCACGGGCTGAGACTATCGGCCGGTGATGGGACCGCGCCGGACAACATTCCGGACGGATGCGTCGCGGGCAGCCCGTGGCGGCTCTCCGCATCCGATCGGCGGCGGTGCTCCGGAGTGTTGTCCGTGCGGCGGCCCGTAGGGTGGATCCCACGGGCGGAGGAGGACGTGTGGGTGAGGGCATCGGAGAGCGCGAGACGCTGACGTGGGACCAGTTCGGCGCGGCCTCCCGGGACCTCGCGCGGCGGATCCTCGCCGACGGGTTCGAGCCGGAGGTCGTCGTCGCCATCGCGCGCGGGGGACTCCTTCCGGCCGGGGCCATCGCCTACGGCCTCGGCGTGAAGAACTGCGGGGCACTGAACGTCGAGTTCTACACCGGCGTCGGCACCGTGCTCGATGACCCGGAGGTGCTGCCGCCTGCCCTCGACATCGACTACCTCAGCGGCCGTCGCGTGCTGCTCGTCGACGACGTGGCCGACAGCGGGCGCACGCTCGCCCTCGCCGTCCGGATGCTGCGGGAGCGCGGAGCGGACCTGCGCTCGGTCGTCATCTACACCAAGCCCACCACGATCGAGCAGCCGGACTACTCGTGGAAGGACACGGCGCTGTGGATCGACTTCCCGTGGTCGCACCGGGGGTCGGTGCGCGACGAGGATGCGGCAGCCTGACGTGGCCCAGTCGCTGTCCGAACTCGCCGACGCGGGCCTTCTCGACCCCGGCTGGGCGACGGCGCTGCAGCCGGTCGCGCCGCAGATCGCCGCGCTGGGGGAGAGGCTGCGGACCGAGGTCGCGGCGGGGCGGCGCTATCTCCCCGCCGGCGACCGGGTGCTCCGGGCGTTCGCGCGTCCCCTCGACGGCGTCAAGGTGCTCATCGTCGGGCAGGATCCGTATCCCACCCCCGGTCATCCGATCGGTCTCTCCTTCGCCGTGGACGCGCACGTCCGCCCGCTCCCGCGGAGCCTGTCGAACATCTACCGCGAGCTGAACGACGACCTCGGCATCCCGCCGGCCGCGCACGGCGACCTGTCGGCCTGGAGCGACCAGGGCGTGCTCCTGCTCAACCGCGTCCTGACCGTCGCGCCGGGGGCGCCGGCATCGCATCGCGGCTGGGGGTGGGAGGCGGTCACCGAGCATGCCATCCGCACGCTCGTCGCGCGCGACGCCCCGCTCGTCGCGATCCTGTGGGGCCGCGATGCGGCCAACCTCCGCCCGCTCCTCGGGTCGACGCCGATCATCGAGTCGCCGCATCCGTCGCCGCTGTCGGCCAGCCGCGGTTTCTTCGGCTCCCGGCCGTTCTCGGCCGCGAACGCGTTGCTCGAGCAGCAGGGCGCCGCCCCCGTCGACTGGCGTCTTCCCGCACTCTGATCGGCGCGTGCGTCGCGTAAAGTGAGCGCGTGCTGGAGGACGAATACGACAAGAGTCGCCGCCGTCTGCCGCGGCACCTGCGCCGGACCCCACCTGCGGAGCAGCCCTTCTCCTACGCGATCCGGGCGGCCGAAGAACGGGACATCCCCGACATCCGGGAGATCTACAACTACTACGTCACGAACTCCGTCGTCACGTTCGACGAGAAGCCCTGGAAGATCGCGCAGTGGCGCGAGAAGTTCGCCCACCTGAAGAAGCTGGGCATGCCGTTCCTCGTCGCGGAGTCCCCGAGCGGGCAGATCCTCGGGTATGCGCTGCTGCAACCGTGGAAACCGAAGTCCGCCTACCGCTACACCGTCGAGAACTCCGTCTACCTCGGGCAGGCGGCTACCGGAAAAGGGCTCGGCCGCGCCCTCCTGGAAGCGCTCATCGACGCGGCACAGGACGCCGGCATCCGGGAGATCGTCGCCGCCATCAGCGACAAGGGCGCCGAGGCGTCGATCGCCCTCCACGAGAAGCTCGGATTCACCGAGGTCGGGCGGATGGGCCGCGTGGGCTTCAAATTCAACCGGTGGCTCGGCGTCGTGTACCTGCAGAAGAGCATCCCCAAGCGCAAGAAGAAATCGCTCTTCGGCTGATCATCCCGCCGCATCCCGGACAGCGTCGACCAGCGTTCGCCACGGCCCCTCCAGGTGCGAGTCCGGCACCTCCGCCTCCCTCGCGACATCGTCGCCGTCGTCGGCCCGGATCGACCAGATGAACCGGTCGGCCCCGCCCGCGTCGGTGCCCGGGTCATCCCACGGGCAGCTCTCCACCATCGCGCGCCAGCGCGGCGCCTCGTCCGGGTCGGGCGCCGCCTGCCACTGCCGCCTCATTCCGGCGATGCCACCCGAACGGACGACAGTCACCACGACGGATGCTGCGACCGAGGCGCCGGTGCCCTTCTTCGGCGGGCGACGGCTCGGCTTCGCGTCAGGCTCTCGATGTCCCATCCTCGATGACGCCGACGCCCGCCCATCCGTCGCGGACCGCGGCGACCTCCTCCGAGTTCTCACCGTACTCCGTCGCGGCGCTGTGCACGGTGGCCTCCGCGAAGCCCGCGAAGTCGACCGTGGCCGGCAGGTCGCCGAGGATCGTGCGGTACCAGATGCGCCCGGCCCGCTCCCACGCGCGGCCTCCGAGCGCTGTCGCGGTGAGATAGAAGGCGCGGTTGGGGATGCCGGAGTTGATGTGCACGCCGCCGTTGTCCTCCGCCGTCTCGACGTAGTCCGCCATGTGCGCGGGCTGCGGGTCGCGGCCGAGCACGTCGTCGTCGTACGCCGTGCCGGGGGCCTTCATCGACCGCAGGGCGACACCCTGCACGGCCGGGGTGAAGATTCCCGCGCCGATGAGCCAGGACGCCTCCGCCGCGGAAGCCCCGTCACGATGCTGTTCGGCGAGAGCGCCGAACACGTCGCTGATCGACTCGTTGAGCGCACCCGACTGGCCCTGGTACTCCAGCCCGCCCTCGGCGTCGACGACGCCGTGTCCGAGCTCGTGCGCGATCACCGACAGCGACCGGGCGAATCCCGTGAAGACCTCGCCGTCGCCGTCTCCGAACACCATCCGCTCACCGTTCCAGAAGGCGTTGTCGTAGTCGACGCCGTAGTGCACCGTCGCCAGCAGCGGGCTGCCGGCGCCGTCGATCCCGTTGCGCCCGAACGCATCCCAGAACAGATCGAACGTCGCCCCGAGACCGTCGAACGCGTCGTCGGCGGCGGCGTCGCCGGTGGCGGCGTCGTCTTCTCCTCGCACCCGGATGCCGGGGAGCTCCTCGGTGTTGCGGGCGTCCGACACCACCCGGTCGGGGGCCGGCGTCGTCTCGGCCACGAGAGCGCCCTCCTCGATCGACAGCCGGAGCCGCGTGCGGGGGTGGCGGGGCGGGCGAGGTGCCGCGAGCGTGCGCGCCGCGGCGGCGGCGGCGCGGGCGAGGTGCGGCTCGCCGGCCGCGGCCAGCCGGGACAGCAGGTACGGAGGGACGATGCCGGGGGCCATGTCCCGACCCTAGTGCGCGTCCCCGACACGCGTGGTCAGGGACGGATGGTCGGGATCGAGGCCAGGAGCGAGCGGGTATAGGCGGCCTGCGGCTGCAGCAGCACCTTCTCGGTCGGCCCCTCCTCGACGACGCGCCCGTCCTTGAGCACGAGCACCTCGTCGCAGAGGTTCTGCACGACCCCGATGTCGTGACTCACGAGGAGGAGCGTGAGCCCGGTGCGCTCGCGCAGCTCGGCGAGCAGGCGCAGGATCTGCGCGCGCACTGTCACGTCCAGCGCGGAGAGGGGCTCGTCGCCGACGAGCAGCCGCGGACGGTGCACGATCGCGCGGGCGATCGCGATGCGCTGTCGCTGACCGCCGGAGAACTCGTGCGGGTAGCGCTGCGCCATGTCGGCCTCCAGCCCGACCTCGGCCAGCACCTCGCGAACCCGGGCGCGTCGATCACCGCGGATGTCGAGCGCCCACAGCGGCTCGCCGACGATGCGACCGACGCTCATCCGCGGATCGAGCGAGCCGTACGGATCCTGGAACACGATGCCCGTTTCCCGCCGCAGCCAGTGCAGCGCGCGGGCCCCGGCCCGCGCGTCGACCGGCCGCCCGTCGAACTCGACGGTGCCGGCCGTGGGGGCGTCGAGGGCCAGCAGCAGGCGCATGAGCGTCGACTTGCCCGAACCCGACTCGCCGATCACCCCGACAGCAGCGCCGGCGCTCACGTCGACGTCGGCGTCGGAGAGGGCGACGGTCTCCGACGCGGTGCCGAACAGACTCGTCCGCCGGCCGCGGTACCGGCGGGTGAGCCCGCGGGCTCGGAGGAGGATCTCAGTCATGCGGTTCCCCCCACCGGGTGTCCTCGGGGCGCCACAGGGTGGCTGTGGCATCCCGGAGCAGGGCCTGGGTCACGGGGGAGGCCGGCGCGGTGAGAAGCGTCGTGAGTGCTCCGGCCTCCACGACCCGCCCCCGCTCGAGGACCACCGCGTCGGTGGCGACCTGGCTGAGCACGGCGAGGTCGTGCGTGATGAAGACCAGCGACATCCCCGCGTCGCTCACGAGCGAGGCGAGAAGACGCAGGATCCCCGCCTGGATCGTGACGTCCAGGGCGGTGGTGGGTTCGTCGGCGATGAGCAGACGCGGCCGGCAGGCCAGAGCCATGGCGATGGCGACGCGCTGACGCTGCCCGCCCGAGAGCTGATGCGGGTAGCGCGACACGATCGCCTCGGGGTCAGGGAGGGCGACGCGCTCCGCCTCGGCGATCGCGCGGCCGCGGGCTTCGGCGCGGGAGACGTGCTCGTGGATGCGGATCGACTCGGCGATCTGACGGCCGACCGTGCGGATCGGGTTCAGGGCGGTCGCAGGCTCCTGGAAGACGATGCCGATGTCATCGCCGCGCAGCCGCGCGAGATCCCGATCGGACATCCCGAGGATCTCCTGACCGTGCCACCGGATGCTGCCGGTCGCGGTCGCCCCCTCGGGCAGCAGCCCGAGGACGGCCAGCGCCGTCACCGACTTGCCCGAGCCCGACTCGCCGATCAGCCCGATGCGCGCGCCGTGAGGCACGACGAACGAGACGCCGTCGAGGACCCGTCGCCCCCCGATCTCGACGACCAGGTCCTCCACCTCCAGGCTCATGAGACCACCGCCGGGACGTGCAGTCGTGCCGAGGGTGTGCGCGCCGACAGGGTGGGGTCGGTCGCTTCGCGCATCGCGTCGCCGAGCAGGTTGAGACCGAGGACGGTGAAGGTGATCGCAAGGCCCGGCCACACCACCGACAGCGGGTGCACGGTGATGAAGCGCTGCAGGTCGGCCAGCAGCACACCCCAGGACGGATCGGTCGGCGGGGCGCCGAAACCGAGGTAGGAAAGCCCCGCTTCGGCGAGCACCGCCACCGCCATGCTCCACGACAGCTGCACGATGAACACCGGCGCGACGTTCGGCAGCAGATGGCGCCAGAGGTTCTGCAGCGGCGTGAGGCCCGAGGCGCGACCGGCGAGCACGAAGTCGCTGTGCAGCACACGCCGAAGCTCCGGGCGCGTGACGCGGGCGATGTTGACACCGAACCCGATTCCGACCGACCAGATGACCACCCACAGCGAACCGCCCCACACGGCCGAGATCATCATGGCGATCAGCAGGACGGGGAAGGCGATGAGGATGTCGACGAGCACGGCGATGCTCTCGCGCAGCCACCGGGCGGTGAGGGCGCCGAGCGCCGCAAGAGCGAGTCCCACGAGCGTCGCGATGACCCCCGCACCCACCGCGACGATGAGAGTCGTGCGCGCGCCCGCCATGAGGAGGCTGAGGATGTCGCGCCCGGTGTTGTCCGTTCCGAGCAGGTGCGGCCAACCCGGCGGCGCCCAGGCGTCGGCGAGATCGACGCGCTGCGGGGGGAACGGTGTCCAAAACGCCGCGACGATGGCCGTGAGGACGATGACGGAGACGACGAGCACGCTGAACCGCCCCGTCCCCAGTCGCCACAACCGGCGGAACCACCGCTCCCGGGTGCGCGCGCTCACGATGACTCCCGCTGACGCGGATCCAGCGACCGGTGCGCGAGGTCCACGACGAACCCGACGAGAAGGACGAACCCGGTCAGTGCGAGCAGCTCGCCCTGCACGGACGGCAGGTCTCGGCTTCCGACGTCGGCGACCAGCATCCGCCCGATCCCGGGAAGCGTGAACAGCTGCTCGATCACGACCGCACCGACGATGATCCCGGCGACCTGGAGGCCCAGCACCGTGATGACCGACAGCGCGACGTTCGGAAGACCGTGGCGAAGGAGCGCCTGCGTACGCGTGAGCCCCTTCGCCGCCGCCGTCCGCACGTAGTCCTGCCCGATCGCCTGCAGGGTGGCGCTGCGGACGAAGCGCAGCAGCATCGCGCCCTCGACGATCCCGATCGTCAAGGCGGGAAGAAGGAGCGCGCGCGCCGCGGCGACCGGGTCGGACCATCCGGCGCGCGGGAACCCTTGCGCGGGGAGCCACCCCAGCCACACGGCGAAGACCACGACGAGCATCATGCCCGCCCACACCACCGGAACGGCGGCGAGCGTCTGCGCGGAGACGCTGAGTGCTCCGCCGCCGGGGCGGCCGCGGCGAAGGGCCGAGAGGACGCCCAGCGGCACGGCGATGAGAAGGGCGATGACCAGGGCCAGGATGCCGAGCGGGACGGTCACGCGCGCCTTCTCCAGCAGCTCGCCGCTGACGGATGCGCCGGTGAGCAAGGACGTGCCGAGATCGCCGCGCAGCAGTCCGCCGATCCAGTCCAGGTACTGCTGCGGGAGCGGATCGGTCAGACCGAGCCGCTCCCGCAGTGCCGCGACCTGGGTAGGCGTGGAGTCCGTTCCCGCGATCAGCTGCGCGACGTCACCGGGGAGCACCCGCAGGGAGAGGAAGATCAGCATGCTGGCGACGACCAGCCCCACGACGAGCAGGGCCAGGCGGGTCAGCGTATAGCGGATCACTCCTCGGGCACCGTCAGTCCGCGGCGACCGTCACGCCCGCCAGGTCGACCCGGGAGTTGAGGGAGTCCACGGGGAACCCCGACACCCCGGCGCCCACGGCCGTGATCGTCGAACCGAGGTACAGCCAGTCGGCGGCGGAATCCTCGGACACGATCCGCGCCGCTTCGGCCAGGAGCGCGTCGGACTCCTCCTCGTCGGTGGACGCAAGGGCTTGGGCGTACAGGTCCTGCACCTCCGGGTTGTCGTAGCCGAAGTAGTAGTCCGGGTCGGCGAAGTTGCCGAAGTCACGCGGCTCCACGTGCAGCACGAAGCTCAGGTCGTAGTCCTTGTTCGTGTAGACGTCCTGCAGCCAGGCGGCGAACTCGACGGAGTCCACCTCGAGGTTCACGCCGATCTCGTCGTATGCCGACACCAGCACCTGCGGCACGGTGGCGCCGTAGAACGACGGCACCGTCAGCGTCAGGCTCAAATCTTCGACGCCGGCCTCCTCGAGCAGCTCGCGCGCCCGGTCGGGGTCGTAGGAGACGACGTCGGAGAGGTCCTCGTAGCCGGGGTCCAGGGGCGGGATGGGGCCGTACAGCGTCTCGGCAGCACCCTGGGCCTCCGCCAGCGCCTCGTGGTCGACGGCCAGGCGCAGCGCCTCGCGGACACGCGGGTCGTCCAGGGGCGCGCGCTGGTTGTTGAACGCGAGCGTGCCCTTGTCGGTGGTCTGCCCCTCCGTCAGCGTGAATCCGTCCACGCCGTCCAGCTGCGGTGCCAGGTCGGGCTGGACGGCGGTGAGCACGTCGAGGCTCCCGTCCAGGGCGGCGTTGACTCCGGCCGTGAAGTCCGGAATGTACTGCAGGACGACCTCGGCGACGCCGGCCTTTTCGCCCCAGTACGAGTCGTTGCGGGTCAGCTCGATGCTGTCCCCGCGGTTCCACGCGCTGAGGGTGAACGGACCGGTGCCGTTCGCAGCGGTCTGCATGTCGGTGGTGTCGCCGGTCTTGAAGACCAGCCCGGCGGGGCCGGTGAGGGTGAACAGGAAGTTCTGGTTCGGCTCGGAGAGCGTGATGACGACGGTCGACTCGTCCGACGCGGCGATGGAGGCGACGCCGGCGAACTCGGCGTTGCCGACGATCTCGGGGTCGTCCTTCACCTGCTGCAGGGACGTGACGACGTCGGCGGCCGTCAGGGGCGTGCCGTCGTGGAAGGTGATGCCGTCGTTCAGCGTGAAGGTGTACGTCAGGCCGTCGTCGGAGACCGTGTAGGCGCTGGCGAGCGACTCCACGATCTCGTTCTCCTGCGTGCGCGTCACCAACCCCTCGTACACGTTGTCGATCAGGATCTGCTCGAGCGCGGCGCCGCTGGTGTGGCGGATGTCGAGGTTCGTCGGCTCCAGCACGAGGCCCACCGTGAGCGTGGCATCCGGGTCGGGATCGCCGTTCGTGCTGGGTGACGGCGAAGCGCCACCGCCGGAGCAGGACGCGAGGGCGAGTGCCCCCGCGAGAATCAGGGCGGACGCGGCAAGGGCGGTGCGTCGCGGCATGGGTGTTCCTTTCGCAGGACGAAGGCATCCGCGATGCTGTCGGATGCCTCGGAGGGCAACTCAGTGCCGATCCAGCCTATTGCCGGCCCAGGTACCAAGACGCTCTGTTACCGCAACGCCGTTCCCGCGTTCAGGCTTCCCGCACATCCGCGAGATCCCGGAGGAGCCGGCCGAGTTCGAGGGGCACGTCCTCTTGCAGGTTGTGGCCGCCGAGAAGGGTCACGACCACCGCCTCCGGGAGCCGGCGGGTGAACTCCGCGGCGTTGTCGGGAGTGACGTACCCGCGCTCGCCGCGCAAGAGCGTGAGGGGCGCGCGGACGGCGAGGAGGTCGTCCCAGCCCGCCCGCGAGAGCAAGGAGGTCACCGCGTCGTCGGGGGAGGGGGCGGTCGATCCGGAGTTCGCCGCCGCCGCCGCCAGATGAGCGAAATGGTGCTTCCACTCGACGCGGCCGTCGGGGCGCACGCGTGAGTTGAGGAACACGCCACGCTCGGCGGTGCGCCGCGATCCCCCGCCCAGACCGAACGACAGCGCACGGTCGACGAGCTCGTCTCGCGAAGCCCAATCGGTCGGGCCGGCGAAGAACTCGCGGATCTGCGTCGGGCCGGCGTTGGGGTCCACGCCCGGGGTGATGTCGATGACCACGAGGCGCGCGACGGCCTCGGGGGCGGATGCGGCGACCGACGCGGCGGTCAGGCCGCCCAGGGACTGCCCCACGAGGAGTTGCGGGCGGTCTGCCCATGCGCCCAGGCCCCGCACCACGTCGGGTGCGAGCGTGCGGCCCGAGTACGCGGCATCCGTACGCCACGAGGAGTCGCCGTGTCCGGGGAGGTCGAGCGACAGCGCGGGGCGTCCCAGCGCGAGGATCGTGGTGTCCCACGTGTGCGCGTTCAAGCCGGCACCGTGGAGGAAGGTGACCTCCGGCGGTGAATCGCCGTACCGGAGCGCGCTGAGGGTGCGACCGTCGTCGAGAGTCAGCGAAAGCCTCTCCACCCGCGGAAGGGGGCCGGGGATGCCGTTGTCGGCGGCCTGCTCGGGCAGGAAGGAGAATTCGTCGAAAGCATCGGTCATGAAGCATCCTCGGGTCTGCGGCGGGAACGCACTCATTCTCGCCCCCGCCGCCTCTCCGGCGGGGGACATTACGCTGAGAGGCATGGGCGCTGAACACCGGATCCATCTGTCGAAGTCGGCGCCGCCGGCGTACCAGGCGCTCAGCGGATTGTCCAAGACCGTCGGCGGTCTGGCCGAGGACGCCGGCATCGAGCCGCGGCTGAAGGAGATCGTGCAGATCCACGCCTCCCAGCTGAACGGCTGCGCGTACTGCGTGCGGGTGCACACCAAGCGGGCACTGCTCGCGGGTGTCACGGCCGACACGCTCGCCCAGATCCCGGTCTGGCGGGAGTCCGGCGTGTTCGACCGCCGCGAGCGCGCCGCGCTCGAGCTCGCCGAGGCGTTCACCTTCATCTCCGAGGCGGGAATCCCCGACGACGTCTACGCCGCGGTCGGCGAGGCCCTCAGCGAGCAGGAATACATCGCCCTGAGCTGGATCCTCGTGTCCATCAACGCCTTCAACCGCCTCGCGATCGCCGGGCGGTACCCCGTTCCGCCGCTGGAGGACATCGACGTATGAGTGACCTGCCCTCTCTCATCTCGGGGGCGATGAACTTCCGTGACGTCGGCGGCCTTCCCGCCGCCGGCGGCCGGACGCGTTCGGGGGTCCTCTACCGCTCGGGCAACCTCGCCTCGGTGGACGATGCCGGCGCCGCTGCCCTGCGAGGGCTGGGTCTGCGGCGTGTGATCGACCTGCGTGACGACGATGAAGTGCGGTGGGCGCCGAGTCGGCTGACCGGCCTCGACGTCGTGACGCAGCGGGTTCCGCTCTTCCTCGGCTCCGTCGAGTCGTTCTTCCAGCGCGACGTCGGATTGGAAGGGCTCTACTCGAGTCTCATCGAAGACTCCTCCGACAAGGTGGTCGAGGTGGTGCGGGGGATCGTCCACGATCAGCCCGTCCTCGTCCACTGCACGGTGGGTAAGGACCGCACGGGCGTCACCGTCGCCCTCACCCTCGCCGCCGCCGGCGTCGAGACCGACGCCGTGGTCGAGGATTATGCGCGCACCGAGCGGATGCTGCCGGCGTCCCGCAATGCGCAGGTCGTCGCGCGACTGCGGCAGATGCACCCGGGGGCCGTGCACCTCGAAGAACTGGCGACGCGCTCGCCGGCGCCGGTCATGCGTGCGCTGCTGGAGCGCCTGGACGCCGTCTTCGGCTCGCCGACCGAATACCTCCGCGCGCACGGGCTCGGCGACGACGAGATCACGGAGCTGCGCCGCATCCTCATCTCGGCTGAAGAACCCTCGACGACGAGACAGTAGGTTAGGCAACCCTATGCTTCGGGTATAGTGGAATCCGCCATGACCCCGATGCCCGAGCACAATCCGACAGCCTGCCGCGCGCCGCGTCACACACGCGTGCAGCATCTGGTGACCGCCGACGAGTCTTCGCTCGCCGAGCTCGAGGCCGTGCTGGCGACGCTGCCGCTGTGCTCGACGGGCCGGGTGTTCGTCGAGGTGCCCGACGAGTCGTGGGTCGGTGCGCTGAGCGCCCCGCCGCGTATGACAGTGACGTGGCTCGACCGCTCCCGCCGGAGCGGTGCGCCCGGTACGGGGCGCGGCTGCGCCGCGGGGGAGGCTGTCGCGCGAGCCGTGGCCGGATGGGCGGGCGAGATGCTCGACGCCCACGAACCCGACGCGACCCGAGTCATCCTCCTCGGCGGGTACCTCGGCACCGCCGACATCGTCGACGAGCTGGTCGAGCGCCGGGGCATGTCCCGCGACGCGATCCACACGCCCGAGCGCTTCCACATCCCCACCCGCTGACGCGGCGGCGCGACCGGGTCGCTGGCCGCCGGCTGCGGAGGTCAGGCGTCGCGCGGGACGTAGTTGCCGTCGGCGAGGCCCGCCTCGATCTCGAAGCGGTTGCGCAGGGGATCACGCCCCGAGATGCCGTACAGCACCGGCATGAGGAAGCCGAACCGGCGCCATTGGCGCGCATGGACGGCCTCGTGCCGAAGCAACGCCCGGGTTATGGGCGCGTCGCCGGTGAGGAAGCATCCCCCCGCGGTGACGCCGCCGCGCGGGAAGGTCCACCGCGGCATGCCGCGGAAGATCCACAGGCCGTCGCGTCGCTCCACGCGTCCGGTGCTCCACAGCGTCCCCCACACGAATCCGACTGTCGTGCCGTAGAGATAGCCGAGGTAGCTGAGGGGGGAGTCCAGCAGCGCCGCCGGGATGCGGGACTCGATGCGGCGGCTGCGCTCCACGGCTCGTTCCGCGCGATCGCGCCACCCTGCCGGCGGGGCGGGGATCGGGCTCACGCGACAGCCCCGACCAGGCGGAGGATCGACCCGAGGTCGTCGACGGCGGCTGCCGGGCTCGCCGGGGCGAAGCCCGCGATGGTGGCACCGACGATCTCGGTCTCGGCACGCAGCGTTTGCAGGGCGGCGACGAGGTTCGCGACGCCGAGCCCGAACGGCACGCCCCAGGCCGACCCGGTGAACTCGGCCGGGTCGAGCACGTCGAGGTCGATGTGCACGTAGACCCGCGATGCGCCGGTCGCGCGAACGGCGCGGGCGAGGGCTTCGGGGTCGGCGAGGTCGTCGACGGACAGATCCGTCACGCCGTGGGAGGTGAGGAACGCATCCTCGGCGGCGTCGCGATCGCGTGCGCCGACGAGCACGACGCGATCGGGGGTCGTGGCAGCGGTCGGCAGCGCGTCGGGAACGCCCCCGACGAGCGCGCGCAGCGCCATGCCGGCGAGGGATCCGGATGGCGACGTCTCGGCGTCGTTGATGTCGGCGTGGGCGTCGACCCACACGATCGCGAGGTCGTCGCCGGCGTGACGCGCGGCCGCGGGGATCGAGACGCTGCAGTCCCCGCCGACGACGACGGCCCGCTCGGCGGAACCGGCGAGGGCATCGTCGAGGGACGCGGCGATCCGCCGCAGGGCGCTGAGTCGGTGGATCCGCGTTCCCTGAGCGTCGCCCGCCTCCAGCGGCACATCGAGGACGACCGTCGCCGCGCGGGGGAGGTCGCCTGCGATCGCCTCCGCACCGTCACGGAGCAGCATGGCTCGTGCAGCCGGAGAGCCCTGCCACTGCGGCACCACCACGAATCGCGTCATCCGCTGTTCCTCTCCGGTCCGCTCACCCGCACCATTCTGTCGTGCTGGAGAGGGCGTGACGACAAAACAGTGCGGGCGAGCGGTTCTCGCCGCTCGCCCGCACTCTCGATGTCGCGCTCAGACCGTATCGGGGCTGGCCGGCAGCGCCTGGGGCTGCGGCTGTGCGGAGCCGCCCGCCTTCAGGGCGGCCAGGCGCGCCTCGACCTCGACCAGCTCGCCGACGTCGTCGAGCTGGTTGAACTGCGCGTCGATCGACGACGCGGCCAGCTCCTGCTTTCCGGCGGCAAGAGCCTCCTCGCGACGGATCTTGTCCTCGAACCGGCCGAGCTCGCTCGTGGGGTCGAGCACGTCGATCGACTTGACGGCATCGTGCACCTTGATCTGGGCCTCGGCGACCTTGGCGCGGGCGAGCAGCTCACTGCGCTTGGACTTCAGCTGCTCGAGCTTGCCCTTCATGCCGTTGAGACCGTCCTTGAGCTTGTCGACGACCTCCGTCTGCGACGCGATGGTCGGCTCGGCGGTCTTCGCCTCGCTCTCGCTCGAGATCTGGCGCTGCAGAGCGATCTTCGCGAGGTTGTCGAACTTGTCGGCCTCGCCCGTGTTGCCCGCGGTGCGCAGCTCGTCAGCCTTGCGGCTGGCGGCGAGGGCCTTGTTGCCCCACTCGGCCGCGGCCTGGACATCTTCCTGGTGGTCGCGTTCGAGAAGGCGCAGGTTGCCGATAGTCTCGGCGATGGCCGACTCCGCGTCGGCGATGGAGTTCGTGTAGTCGCGCACGAGCTGATCGAGCATCTTCTGCGGGTCCTCGGCGGAGTCGAGAAGAGCATTGATGTTGGCGCGCATGAGCGTGGAGATGCGACCGAAGATGGACTGCTTGGCCATCGGGGTTCCTTCCTGTGGGCCTCGGATTACGAGTCTGTCGGGATTAGCTACGAGTTGTCTGTGACGGGGGCGGTTGCGGCGTCAGAAGCGGCCACCTCCTCGGCGGCCGCGCGATCCGCCGCCGCTGAAGCCGCCGGAGCGGAAGCTGGAGCGCCCCCCGCTCGAGGAACCGCGGCCCGAGGAGCCGCTCCACCCGCTGCCCCCGAATCCGCCCGACCACCCGCCGCTCCGCGAGCGTGAGGAGCCGCCGGAGAGGCTGTTGCTGATCAGGCCCCCCAGCACAGCGCCGAAGAAGCTGTCGCTGCCCGAGGCGCGTCCGGTGTCGGGGATGCTGAATCCTCCGACGTCGGACCGCGCCGACTCGATTCCGCGCGCGGCGAGCTCGTTGGCGCGCGCGGCGTCGCGCAGCGCCGCATCCGGATCGGTCGCGCGCAGCTGCTCGGCCCGCGCAAGGGCGGCGGATGCGTCGGAGACGCGCGTACGCGCCTCCACCCCGACAGCGCCGCGGCGCGCGGCGATGAAGCTCTCGGCCGCGGAGATCTGCGCCCGGGCCTGGCCGATGGCGGCGTCGAGCTGCTGCGCGAGGCGCTGGGCCCGCGACGCGGCGTCCCGAGCCGACTGCACCACCTCGTCGATGGCGCGATCCGCCTCCTGCAGCTGCTGGAGCGTCTGCAGCGGCCGTCGCTGCGGTGTTGTGAGCTCCGCGCGCGCCGCGTCGACACGGGAGCGCGTCGCAGCGACCGCGGCCGCGACGCGGCCGTCGGGGTCGGGCAGCGACTGCGCGACCCGGACGTCCTCCTCCAGCGCCGCGATCAGCTGGACGCTCTGCTGCTCGGCTCTGGGCAGGTCGGCGGCGAGGGCGTCGATCGCCTTCTCGAGGAGGTCAGCCTGACCCACCGCCTCCTCGGCGGCGCGGATGCCGACGGCGGCCTGCCCGGTGTCCCCGGAGGCGAGGGCGCTCTGCGCCGCGGCGAGCTGCTCATCGGCGAACGCGATACGCGATCGAGCCTGGTCGACGTTGTCATCGACGGTGGCGAGGGCATCGGCGCCGTAGGTCGCGCGCAGCGTGGCGAGCGTCGCCCCGGCCGCGTCGATCCCGGACGCCGCGGCCTCCCGGGCGGCGCGAGCGCGCTCGAGGGCGGCGGGAGCGTCCTGTTCGACCTTGCGAAGCTCGTCGAAGGCCGCGGCCTTCTCGTCGAGTTCATCGCTCGCCTCGCTGCACAGCTCGATGATCTGGATGTTCCAGGCGCGCACCTGCTCCTCGGTGTCGGGGGTGCCGTCGTCGAGCTGCTGTTGGAGGGTGAAGGCGACCGTCAGCTTCTCACGCGCGCTCGCGAGGGCCGCCGAGAACTCCGCGGCGGCCTGCTCGCCGTACTGCGCCACGGCGAAGCCGAGCTCCTGCTCGCTCGTGCGCAGGGCGTCATCCATCGCAACGAGGGCGGATGCTGCCTGCTTGCGCAGTTCCGCGGTGGGAACCTGCGGTTGCTGCGCACCGTCGCCCGTCGACGGCACCCGCTTCCGGCGGCGTCGCACGAGCACCACGACCAGCACCACGATCACGAGGGCCACGACGAGGACGAGCGCCCACGTGAGCCACGATCCCACGCCTCCGCCGCCGCCGGAGGAGGAGGTGCCCTGGATCGCTTCGGCAGCCGCGTCGATGGCGCCCGCGAGGTCGCCGGCGGACAGCGCCGGCCGGATGTCCCGTTCGATCGCGTCGAGCTGATCGTTCGAGAGAGGGCCCGCGCTGTCGGCGGAGATGTAGTACTGCCGCCCATCGGTGGCGATGGCCAGCAGATACTGCGAGACGCCGAGCCCGTTCTGCGCGGCCGTGGCGTCGGCCCACTGCTGAGAGTTCGCGGGATCGGTGAAGTCGTCGACGATGGCGACGTAGAGATCGATCTCGGTCGCCTCGTACAGCGCCGAGAGGCGCTCTTCCGACGACGCCGACTCAGCCGGGCTCAGCGCGCCCACTTCATCGGCGATGTAGCCGTCGCCCAGCGAGATCGGGCCGGTCGCCGAGGCCGTGAGCGCCGGCCCCGCGAAGACGAGGGCGAGCGCGGCGACGAGGGCGAGAAGTGCCCGCGCGCCCTGGCGCGACCGGCGGGGGAGCGAGATGCGAGCGGCCACCGTTCGAGTCTATTCAGCCCGCCGGAAACGCCTCTAGCCGTTGCGCACGGGGCCCGGCGTGGTCTGCCTCGACGCGAGCGGCTTCCGGGTTAGGGTCGGACGCTCCGACAGACTCGGCGACGGGAGGGCCCATGGACGACCGATACGGCACCGACGTGCTCGCGGCCGGGTGGCGCGATCAGGGGAGGCGTCTCGTTCCCGAGGTGGCGGCTGAGCGCGAGCTCGTGGTCGAGGTCGCGGATGACGGCTTCGTCGGCGCGGTGACCAAGGTGGCCTCGGGCACCGTCGAGCTGGAGGACCGGCTCGGGCGCCGGCGCGTCTTTCCGCTCGGCGGCGGCTTCCTCGTGGACGGCGAGGTCGTGAAGCTCGCGGCCCCGAAGCCCGCCGCTTCGACCGGTCGACAGCGCACCGCATCCGGATCGTTCGCCGCGCCCGAGACGCGCGCCCGGGTGGCGCGGGCCAGCCGCATCCTGGTCGAGGGCAAGCACGACGCCGAGCTGGTGGAGAAGGTGTGGGGCGACGATCTTCGCGCGGAGGGCGTCGTCGTCGAGTTCTTGCAGGGGGTGGACCTTCTCGCGGACGTGTTGGACGCGGAGCCGCCCAGCGCCGAGCGTCGCTACGGCGTGCTCGTCGACCACCTGGTGCCCGGATCGAAGGAGACGCGGATCGCCGAGTCGGTGATGCGGGGAAAACACGGCGCGCACCTGAGGATCGTCGGTCACCCGTTCGTCGACGTGTGGCAGTGCGTCCGCCCCGCGGCCGTCGGGATCCCGCGGTGGCCCGAGGTGCCGCGGAGCGTCGAATGGAAGGTCGGGGTCTGCCGCGCGCTCGCCTGGCCGGCGCGCGACCAGGCGGACCTCGCCCGCGCGTGGCAGCACATTCTCGGCAAGGTCTCGTCGTACCGGGACCTCGAGCCGGCGCTCCTGGGCCGCGTCGAGGAGCTGATCGACTTCGTCACGGCCTCCTAGCCGCACCTCGGGGTGGGGAGGTGCGCTGCACGCCCTCCGCAAGGTCCGGCCCGCTGCCTCGATCGCTCCGGGCGGGTACCCTTCGCGCGCTCGGACGGATGCGGAACTCTGCGCTGGTCTCCGGGTTTGGGGCCCTCGATGTGCTTTGGGGCGCTCGATGGTCGCCCCAAAGCACATCGGCCGCCCCAAGCAAGGAGCTGCGCGTGTCGGGCGGGCGTGCGGGGTGCAGCAGGCGCGCACGCTCAGGTGGCAGTACGTGCCGCTACGGCGACGCGGATGCGGCACCTCCTGTCACGTGAGCGAGCCGGGGAACGGCACGCGCCTCCCGTAGCCTGGGGAGCATGCCCGACGCGCCCTCAGACACCGACGGCCCCCGCTTCCGTGAGAGGCCGGTGTCGTTCGTGCGGCGAAGCGGCCGCATGTCGGACGGCCAGGAGCGGGCGTGGGCGGAGTACTCGGCGTTCTACCTTCTCGAGGCGCCGAGGGATGCTGCGGCCACAAGTGTGCGGGCCGGCTCCGAGATCGACCCCGAGGCCGTCTACGGACGCTCAGCCCGCCTCGTGGTGGAGATCGGCTCCGGTCAGGGGCACGCGATCATCTCTGCCGCGACCGCCCACCCCGACACCGACTTCCTCGCCGTCGAGGTGTTCCGAGCCGGCCTTGCGCGGACCATGCTCGACGCGGGGCGGGAAGGCGTCCGAAACCTCCGCCTCGTAGAGGCGAACGCCCCCGAGGTGCTCGAGCATCTGTTGCCCGTCGCATCCGTCGACGAGCTGTGGGTGTTCTTTCCCGACCCGTGGCACAAGAACAAGCACACCAAGCGCCGCCTCGTCGCGCCGGAATTCGGTCCGGTCGCCGGGCGGGCGTTGAAGCCGGGCGGGGTCCTGCGCCTCGCCACCGACTGGGAGGACTACGCCCGCCAGATGCGGACGGTGCTGGATGAGTCACCGCTGTTCGAGCGGGCCTTCGCCGGCGAGTGGGCCGAGCGCTTCGAGGGGCGTGTCCTCACCGCTTTCGAGCGCAAGGGATCGCGCGCAGGGCGGGCGATCCGCGACCTCGCCTATCGGCGGATCGCATGACGCGCGCGCAGCGCCGGGTGGCCTCGCATCCACCGGTGACGGCCGGGCGGACGATGTCGTGGGGTGTCGTGCCCGCGCTCCTGGTCTGCCTCGCCGCGCCGGCGTTCTTCGTCCTGCGAGTCCCGTGGGTGGGGTGGCTTCTGCTCGCCGCCGCTCTGTTCGGCGCGTGGCTCGCGGACGGACGGCGGATCAGCATCCGGCGCCGAAGCGGCGACGAGCCGCCCAGCCTGTTGCGCGACGTGTCGCTGATCGCGATCGGCCTGCTGATCGTCAGCGCCATCGACCTCAAGGCCGAGCTCGACAATCTCGCGATGCTGCGGTTCGGTCTGGCCCTGGGGGGCGCGGTGGTCGCGCCGTATCTGATCTCCCGCTACCTCTACCGCGACCACGCCATCCGGTTCCCGTGGCGCGGCGGCGGACGGTGGACGTGGTGGCAGTGGGTGTGGCTCGTGGGGGTGCTCGCCCTGGGGTGGCTGATTCTGCCGTTCTACTTCATCACCTCGGGCGTCTACATGAACTGGCCGGTCGTGGACACCCCCGACCTCATCGCGCGGCTGTTCGTGGGGGTCGGGGCCGTCGGCATCTGGGACGAGCTGTTCTTCATCTGCACGGTCTTCGTGCTACTCCGTCGCCATTTTCCCGACGCCCTGGCGATCGTGTTGCAGTCGGTCGTCTTCGTCTCGTTCCTGTGGGAGCTGGGATACCAGGCGTGGGGTCCCGTCCTCACCATCCCGTTCGCGCTCGTGCAGGCGTTCCTGTTCCTGCGTACCCGCTCGCTGGGATACGTCGTCACCGTGCACCTCCTCTTCGACGCCGTCGTCTTCGCGGTCCTGGTGCACGCCCACAATCCGGGCGCGCTGCCGATCTTCCTCGTCTGACCCGCTGCCCACCGGGCGTGACGCACCCGGGGGCGCGTCACCGTCCCGCCACCGCCGGTTCACCTCGCGGGCACGTGCCGCTGAGAGCATGCGCACGTCGCCTGCGAAAGGTCCTGTGTGAGCGCACCCCCGAGCACCCCGTCCGCTGCCACCCATGCACCGGTCCGGTTGCGCACGCGGGAACGCCGCCTCCGGATGCTGCGTCTCGCCGTCGCCGACCTGCTGCGCGCGCCCCGCGGGATCGAGCCCATCCGGAACCGCGAGTTCGCGCGCATCGTCGGGCTGTGGGCGACCGCGCGGGCGATCAACCTCGCGCTGCTGTTCGGGTTCTTCCAGATCGCGCGCGCGGCGCGGTGGGGATTCGGCCCGGACGACGAGCACGTGCGCGGCTTCCTCGACTTCCTCACGGGCTGGGACGCCGACCGGTACGGCCAGATCGCGCAGCTCGGCTACCCCGATCGCCTCCCGGTGAACGAGTTCGGCGACATCATGCCGAACAACTGGGCTTTCCTCCCGGTCTTCCCCTTCCTCACGCGCTTTCTCCACGACGCCACCGGCCTGCCCTGGCAGCTGGTGGCGGTCGGCATCAGCCTGGCGGCCGGTCTCGGAGCGACGTGGATGCTGTTCGTGCTGCTGCGACGTGTGACGACTCCCCGTGCGGCGTGGTGGGGCGTGACCTTCTTCTCCTTCGCTCCGCTGTCGTTCATCTACGTCGTCGGGTACAGCGAGGGCCTGGCGCTGCTGCTCACCTTCGCCGCACTGATCCTCGCGATCGACCGCCGCTACCTGTGGATCGCCCCTCTGGGCGTGATCGCGGCCTTCACGCGGCCCGGCGCCCTCGCGCTGGCGCTGGCTCTCGGCATTGTCTTCGTGACGCGGATGCTGCGGCATCGCTCCGACCCGTTCCTTCCGCGTGAGATGGTGGGTCTCCTCGTCGCGGGTCTGTCGACGGCAACGGCGGGGCTCGCGTGGACGGTGATCGCCGAGCGTCGCACCGGCGTCGAGGGCGCCTACATCCGCACCGAGCTCGGATGGTGGATCGGGTCGGTGGGTAACGGCCCCTTCATTCCGTTCACACCGTGGTTCCGGCAGGCCGGCACGCACCTCGGTGCCGTCGGGATCGCGCTCGTCATCGTGCTCGTGGTCGCCTTCGCGCTACTGCTGTGGTCACGGCCGGTGCGGCGTCTCGGGCTCGTGGTGGTCGCGTATGCGGCCAGCTACGGGCTCTACCTCTTCGCGGTGTTCCTGCCGCAGGGGAGCACTTTCCGGCTCCTGGTGCCGCTGTCGCCGCTCCTGGGGGACGAACGACTGAGCGCGACTCCGCGGCGTCGCGTGGCACTCCTGGTCGGCTGCATCGTGCTGCAGGTGTTCGCGGTGTGGAGTCTGTGGGCGATCAACCACCCTTGACTCCGGTCAAGGACGAGGTGCGCCGATGATAACCTCGACAGGTATGCCTCCGTAGCTCAGGGGATAGAGCGTTGGTTTCCGGTACCAAAGGTCGCAGGTTCGATTCCTGTCGGGGGCACTGACCCAGCACGCCGCGTGGCGCGGCATCCGGGAGCGACCCTCGCCGTGAAAGATGCAAGACGGGCCGGCGTTGTAGTGGGATGATCACGGCATGGGCGTTCTCTACTACGGCGGAGGCGGCGTTCCGATCCGGATCGGTGATCGGGCGCTGGCGCACTTGAAGGTCGTCATCGCGACGAAACTGCGCCGCGGGGAGAGTTTCACTCTGAGCTGGACTCATCCGGAGGACGAACCGCGAGGCCGAAGCACCTTGTGGTTGCACCCGTCGATTCCGCTGCGGTTCGAGTTCGAGGATGCGGAACCGGAGAAGTTGAGCCGGACGTGGTTGGAAGAACTCGCGAACTCCGCACACTCGACGGGCGGTATCGTGCTCATCCCGGAGCAGGTGGAGCCTGACGCCGGGCCGCCCGAGGACTAGATCATTCCGCCGGGTTCTCGCGCCAATCGAGGTCCGGTCGCTCTCCTCTGAGCACCGATGTGCGTCGCCGGATGCTCCACGCCGCGAGATCGGTGCCTTCGAGGGTCGGTTCGATCTCGCTGATCGTCTGCGAGGCCACGATCGGTGATCCCACCCCGACGGCGAGTGTGACGTGCGCCGTTTCCCCTTCGACGACCGCGGGAAACGTGACGAGTTCCGCGCGTCCCTCCTGCAGGAGTATCCGGAGGTAGTCGAGCAGCGCCTCCGCGACATCATCGGCGGTTGTCAGGCGCACACCGCCAGCGAAGATATCGTGCATGCGTACCCAGGCACCCTTCGTTGCTGGTGTGCCGCACCGCCGCTGGCTCGCGCCATCTCGATGCGACTCTCATCCTCCGCTGCCGAGCTCTCCGAAGACCACGGGGTTGACGGCGTCCGGTCGGAATGCCGGGTGCGCCTGAACCCCGTAACGCGTCCCTCCCGCCCAGCGGGTGAGCGGACGCGCCCTCAGCCCCGTGAGATGTCCAGATCCGGGTCGTACGCGTCAGGCTCCTCGGCAGGGGGCGCGAGGTCACCCTCGATCGTCGGCGCGACACGCTCGAGCCGCGCGCGCAGCGCCTTCAACTCGGGGGTGAACTCCGGCTCGGCATCGTCCGAGGAGTGCGGCACCGACAGCACGTCGTTGCCGATGCCCACGACGAGCTCGGCCGTCGCCGGGCCGCCCTCGGTCAGGATCGGGATGCGGATCGCCTCTGCTTGACCGATTCGGGCGAGCGCGGCCGAAAGGTCGACGAGCACGGAGGCGACCTCGTCCGTCGTGATGACGGCCTCTCCGGCATAGCTGATTCGTCGCATGTTTACGACTCTGCCTCCCCGCCACCGTCGGATGCGGCGGCTTGCATGGCGCGGCCGCGTGAAGTATGCGCCGCGTAGCACATCAGTCGGATGAGGTCGGCCCCCTTCAGATCCCGACGGACAGGAGGCACCGTGGCGGGCATGGCTTTCCCGGCTGCTCTTCGTGACGACTCGCTCTCCCTCCTCATCCGCGGCTACGGCTTCGGTGCCCACATCTGGCGACGCGCCCGCGCCGGTGCCCGCGCGGTGCCGTTCCGCCTCCTCGGTCGCGATGCGCTCCTGGTGCGGGGGAGCGAGGGCGTCGCGCTCTTCTACGACGAGTCGCGCATCCGCCGGCACGGGGCGATGCCGGCCTTCATCCAGGAGTCGCTGTTCGGCAACGGCTCCGTGCACAGTCTCGACGGTGACCAGCACCGCCACCGCAAGGCCACCTTCCTCGACGTCGCTTACGAGGACGCGCACGTCGCGCGCCTGGCGCCGTTGCTGGGCGAGGAGTGGGAGGGCGAACTCGAGTCGTGGAGATCGGGTGGCCGGCGATCGGCGTACGAGGCCGCGGTCGGCGCTTTCGGACGGGCCAGCATGCGCTGGGCGGGGCTTCCGGGCACGCCGGCGGCGAAGACGCGCTGGGCGCGGCGCCTGGCGCAGATCGTCGATGGGTTCGGCGTCCCGTATTCGCCGGAGTACCTCCTCGCGATCGCGAACCGCGGATGGTCGGACCGGCACGCGGCGCGACTGGTCGACGCGGTGAGAGGCGGCCGTCTGCATCCCGAGGCGGGCACCGCTCTTTCCGAATGGGCGTGGCACCGCGGTCGCGACGGAGCTCTTCTCGCAGCGAGGCTCGCCGGGATCGAGCTGCAGAACAGCATCCGCCCGATGATCGCCGTCGCCCGTTTCGTGGCGTTCGCGGCCAAGGAGCTGCACGACCGGCCGGAGTGGCGTGGGCGGATCGCCGCCGAGGCCGAGGAGCGCGGATCGCTCGCCGGTGGCCCCCTCGCCACGATGTTCGCCCAGGAGATCCGCCGCACGGCGCCGTTCGTCCCCGTCCTCCCGGCGTGGGCGGTGACCGACGTGGAGCTGGACGGGCAGCGGATGGCGGCGGGTGGGCGGGTCGTGCTCGACATCCTCGGCACCGACCTCGACGACCGCTCATGGGATCGCGCGGACGAGTTCGATCCGGAGCGCTTCCGCGGTGCCGACGACTACGAGCAGCTCGCCGCGTTCATCCCGCACGGCGGCGCCGAGCCGGCCACCGGCCACCGCTGCCCGGGAGAGAAGCTGGCGATCGCCGGGCTCGCGACCGCGGTCGCCGCCCTCAGCGACCGTCGAGTCGAGATCACGGGCCGCGGACTCGCGGTGAACCCGCGGCGGATGCCGACGAAGCCCGCGTCGGGAGGTGTCGTGCGCCCGGCCGGTGCACCGTCCCGCTGCCCGTTCCATTAAGTGCCGGAACGGGGGGCCTCGTGTCTCCACCGCCGTGCCAGAGCTGGCAGACTGACGCCGCTGTCCAGCGTGGCGGCTATCTCCTGCATCTCTCGGAGCGGCGCTCGCGTGGCAGCCGGATCTTCGGCGGAGCGCACGACCTCGTGGAGTCTACGGACCCGGAGCAGCACCGCGTCACGGCCGAGTTGACCTACGCCGCGGTAGTGGAGCATGACGCGCTGCTGGAGACGAGCGGCCTGAGCGTCTGCCGATCCCAGCGCCGCGGCTCGTACGAAGGCCGGGCTGCCTTTGTCCGGATGATCGTTCAGAAGCTCGAGGGGCAGCCCACGTGCGACCACCTTCCGAACGCCGCTCGGTGGCAGCGTCGAGTAGTCCAGCGACGGCACCCGAAGTGCTCCTCCCACCACCAGGGCGACGGCCAAGCCGACCAAGACGTACGCCGAGGGTGCCAGCCACCACGCCGGCCCGAGGGCGCGGAGAAAGCCTTCCAGGGTCGCGTTCACGACGAAGGCTCGAGACGTGCGGGTGTCGCTCGCTCGAGCGAAGAGGAGAGGAAGCGCTGCAGCGGCCACCAGAAGAAAGATGGCCGCGGCCAGCCCGAAGCAGGCCAGCTTCCATCCGCTCGCGGGGCGACGCATCCACGGTCGGGCGATGAGTATGGCCGCCGTGGGGGCCACGGCGGCGAGGAGAAGCGTCGCGAGCGCGAACACGTGCACCGCGCTTTCGAACGGCCAGTCGTGGTCCGCCACCGTGCCTCCTCGATGAGGAGACTATCGTCGCGGCTCGTTCGTGCCTCGTCACCCCTGCGTCCGGAGCCAGTCCTCGAACCTCGTGGAAGACAGGCGCGCCTCCGGCCCGGGGAGCAGCCCGTGCTCGGCGAGGGATCCGCCGAAGTACAGCGCCTCGTCGTCGCGCACGACCAGCCGGGGATCACCGGATGCGGCGAGCCCGCGCGCAACGAACTCGTTCAGGGCCATCCGCTCGGGACCGGCGATCTGGATATCGCCTGCCGGGTGCGACGCCGCGACGTCGGCCAGCGACTGCGCCACGTCGTCGGCGGCGATCGGCTGCACGAGAGCACCCGGGAGGCGCACGACGCCGCTCGTGGTGGCACTGTCGGCGATGCCGCCGAAGAACTCGAAGAACTGCGTCGCGTGCACGAGCGTGTGCGGTCGCCCACTGTCGCGGATCAGCCGCTCCTGGGTGGCCTTCGCCTCGTAGAACGGGATCCGGGCGTCTGCCGTGCCGACGATCGTGAGAGCCACATAGTGTGCGACGCCCGCCGCTGCGGCCGCCCGCAGGAGATGACGCGTGGACGTCTCGAAGAAGGCGTGCACCTCCTGCGGTGCGTAGGAGTGGGGCCGAGTCACGTCGATCACGACGTCGGCGCCTGTCAGCGCCTCGTCGAGCCCCGCTCCGGTGGTGGCGTCGACGCCGGTCGAGGGCGCCGCGGCGAGCACGTCGAACGCGCCGAGCCGTGCGACCAGGCGCGCGCCGATGCGTCCGGTGCCGCCGATCACGACGATCCTCATCGGCACATCATGTCACCGCGGCTCGAGGCGCGGGGCGGCGTCAGTGCTGCTCTTCGGACTCCGGGCCGTCGATGATGCCGATGCCGACGGCCTCGTGGTCGGGCTCGGGATCGTGAGGGGCCGGCGCTTTGGGCTCCTCGCCCGGGTCCTTCTCCGTGCTCGGTTCCTCGAGCTCGTCGGCCCGCGGCTCTTCTTCGCTCTCCGGCTGCGGATCGCTGACGTCGCTCATGGCGGCCTCCTCGTGTGGATGAAGTGGCAGCGTCTCACCGCCGACGGAACAGGGGCAACGGCTTGACGGCGGAAGAAGGGGCACGGCACCTCGCGCGCCGTACCCCTTCCGCCGGGTGTCAGCTGTCGCTGACGTTCTCCCGCGCCTGAGCAGCGCGGTCGGTGACATCCGACGTCACGTGGGACGCTTCGTCCTTCACCTCGGCCACGGCCTCGCTGGCGCGATCCTTGACGGCCGCGGCGGCCTCCTGCGCCGGCTCCTTGAGGTGCTCGGCGACCTCGCGTGCGGCGCTGGACGCCTTGTCCACGAGCGGTTGAGCCTGCTCCTTCACCGACGCCGCGACGTTCTTCTCCTTCTCGGAGGCGGGGATCAAGGACGCCAGCACCAGCCCGGCACCGAAGGCGATGAGCCCGACCGCCAGCGGGTTCCCCTGGACCTTGGACACGGCCGACGATCCGGCTCCCGACACATCTGACATCACCGATGACCCGCCTTCCTTGAGAGAGCTCCCCACGTCGTCCGCCGCGCCCATGACGCGCTCACGGACAGAGGTGAATGCTCCCTTGATCTTGTTCTTCTCCCGCTCCACGATCTTGGACGGCGTGACCTTGTCGGCCAGCGCATCCACGTCCGAGCTCAGTTCGTTGCGCGTGCGATCGATGGACGCGCGGATCTCCTCCGGTGAATCGCTCATCGGTTCTCCTCGTTTCTCTTCACGGCTTCGGGGATGCGCTTGAGCGAATCGACCGTCTCGGGCGCCCCCTGGATCTTCTTCATCTGCGTGCGCCCGTTCAGGAACAGCACGAGGGCGATGACGCCCCATAGGACAGCCACCAGCACGGCCGACCACGCCAGCCCGACGAGGAAGCCGAGCCCCCACCACAGCGCCATGGACAGGAAGAACACCGCCATGGCGGCGGCGTACCCGGCGCCACCGAGGAGCCCCGCCCCCTTACCGGCGCGCGTGGCCGACTGGCGCAGTTCCGCCTTGGCCAGTTCCAGCTCCTGCCGCATGAGGGTGGACAGGTCGCTCGTGACCTCTCCCAGCAGCTCGCCGAGCGACGTGGAAGCGGCCTTCTCCTCAGACGGTGTGGGATCCGACATCGCCGCTCCCTTCGCCGCCGAAGGACGCGCGTGCCTGGTCGTACACGGGCGTCGCCGGGGCCGGTGCGCCGGCCGCGAGCGTTCCCGTGGCTGCGGGGCCGGACGACGGGGCCGAGACCGGCGTGGCTGGCGGCGGGGATGCCGCGGACGGCGTGCCGCTGTCGTCGCCGGCGCTCTCGGCCAGCGCGCGGGTGAGGCGGCCGGCGACGAGCCCCGCGAGCGCGGCGATCGCGATGAAGGTGCCGGGCTTGCGCCGCGCGTAGGACTTCACCTCGGTGAGAAGCGACCCGGGGTCGCGATCGGCGACCCAGCCGGCCACTCCGGTGAGCCGGCTCGACACCTGCCGGACCACGTCGGCGGCCAACCCGGGGCTCTCGGATGAGTCGGCCATCGCGGTCAGTTCGTCGCCGACGGAGCGCAGGCCCTCGGCGACGCGCTGCTGCTGCACGCCGGCCTGCTCCTTCAGCTCGCTCTGGGTCTGGGCGTAGAGGTCCTTGATCTGGCTCTTGGCCTCGCCGGCCACCGAACCTGCCTCGGCCTGAGCGGTCTCGAGCACACGGCCGGCACCCTCAGCGGCAGTGCCGACGACTTCGCGCCCTTCGGCCGCGGCGGTTCCCACCGTGCCGGACGAGTCGCTCGATGCGGTGTCGGCAGGTGTGGAGAACTCGCCGTTCGCAGCATCCGAACCGACAGTCGGTTCGCCTCCGAAACTTTGCGACATGTTGTTCCTCTCAACGGGCCGGTCGGGGGGACCGGGCAGTCCGACAGGTCTACGTCGCTTTCGATCCAGCGCCGCGCGGGTTGACCCGGCGCCCCCGATGTGCCACAGGGAGGGGGCTCGCTTCAGGTCGCGGGGCTGTCGCCCTCCACGACCGCGTCCTCTGCGGCGTCCTCCGCCGCGGCGCCCTCCTGCGGCGACTCCGATCCCGTCCCCGCCGCGGTCTCGTCGTCGGCGGGGCTGTCGTTCTGCTGGTTGCCGGGTGTGCTGTTGGTCATGGTGTTCGTCCTCCTTCGGGGCCGCCTTCGCGGCAGTCTTCCCACCGAAGTGGATGCGGCGCCGAGGAGACAGGGGGTTGCGCGGCGCCGCGGCGGGCGTCCACGGTGGGTCTGTGAGCCCCGAACGCCCCGCCGTGCTGCGCAGCTGGACCGGATGGATCCGCACGGCCGATCGCGATGCGTATGCCGCCTACCTGGAGAAGACCGGAATGGACGCCTACCGGGCGACCCCCGGGAACCTCGGCGCATACGCTCTCATGCGAGACGCCGGCGACGGACGCACCGAGGTGCGGACCCTGTCCCTGTGGCGGGACCGGTCAGACATCGTCGCGTTCGCCGGCGACGACATCGGCCTCGCCGTCTTCTACCCCGACGACGATCGGTTCCTCATCGCGCGCGACGAGACGGTCGAGCATTTCGACGTCGTCTGAGGACGGCGGCCGCCGGGCGAGGTACTGCGCGTGAGCCACCTCGATCGGGCACATCACGGCACCACCACCGCCTTGCCCCCCGCCGTGCCGGCCTCCATGTCGCGGTGCGCCTGCACGATGTCGGTCATCCGGTACACCCGGCCGAGGGGAACCTTCGCGCTGCCGTCGGCTACGGCGTCGAGAAACTCCTGCAGGTCCGCTGTCGCGAGGTCGTCGGCTTCGCCGGCGTAGGCGGTCAGGCGCACGCCGTTCGGCAGCCAGTCCATCGGATAGAACTCCGGAATCGTCCACTCGTCCGAGAGCATCCCGGTGAAGCAGACGGTGCCGCCCCGGCGGACGGCCCGCAGCGTGTCGCGCAGCGCATCGACCCCCACGAGCTCCACGGCGCCGTCCACGCCGGCGGGGGCGATCGCCCTGACCTGCGCGGCGATCGAGCCGTCGTCGACGAGGACGTGGTCCACCCCGACGGCCTCCAGAAGGGTGCGCGCCTGCGGACGCCGAGAGGTCGCGAAGACCGTCATGCCCTGGAGCTTGGCGAGCACCGCGAGCGCCAGTCCCACCGACGAGGTCCCGCCTCGGATGAGGAGGCTGTCTCCACGGTGGGCGCCCACGCCCACGCGCAGGGAACCGGCGGCGGTCTGCAGCATCTCCGGCACGGCGCCGATCACCTCCCACGGCAGATCGCTGCGGAACGGGATGACCTGGGCTGCGGGAACCGTCACGAACTCCGCGTAACCGCCGTCGAACGTGCGGCCCATCCCGCCCATCATGGTCGCCGCCTGCGTGCCGGCTCGGAACTCGCCGCCGGGGGCAGCTTCGACGACCCCGACGGCCTCGATGCCGGGGATGCGGGGGAAGGACCCGCTGTAGGCGACACCGCGGCGGAAATGCAGCTCCGAGCGGTTCAGGCCGAACGCTCGCACGCGGATGAGCACCTCACCGGCAGCCGGTTCGGCGATCGGCACGCGGCGCACCCGCAGAACGTCCGGGGCGCCGGGCCCGTCGACCACGACGGCGCGCATCGTGGCCGTCATGCCGGCTGTCCTGCCCCGAGAACGGAGTCGAGCCGCACCGACAGCCGACCGATCGCCGCCCCCGCGGCGTCGACATCGTCGGCGTCGAGCGCCGCCGCGAGGAAATCGGCGACGACGGTGCGCGCGCCGCGCAGCGCGGCCGAACCGTTGGTGGTGAGGCTCACGAGCGACGACCGTCGATCGTCGGGGTTCGGCCGGCGAGCGACAAGGCCGTCGCGCTCGAGCCGATCGGTCAGTTTGCTCGCGGCGCCCACCGTGATGCCGATGGCCGCGGCGATGTCGTACACGCGAGCGGTGCGGTCCGATCGATCGACGATCTCCAGGGTCTGCAGCTGTGCGAGGCTGAGGCCGCCGCTGCCGCGAAGCCGCGCCTCGAGGGCGTTCCAGAGGGTGACTTCGTAACGGACCAGAGCGAGGAAGAAATCCATGACGAAGAAAACCAGCTTCCACGGAACTATATTCCGTGGAAGCTGGTTTTCTGGGGGTCAGTCGTCGATCGCGATGACGGTGAAGCTCTCGTCGACCGAGATGTCGACGGTCCGCCCCGTGCCGGAGGCGATGCTGACCTCGTAAGCGGCGGCGTCGTCATCGGCATCGATCTCGACGATGCGGCCGTCGACCTCTGCCTGGGCCGCGGTCACGAGCGAGCGGAGCGTCGCGTCGTCGAGCGCACGCGTCGGGGTCCGGTCGTCCGCCGCCGTGGACACCACCGTGGCCGTGCCGTCGGAGTCCACACGCACTTCCGATTCGGTGCCGTCTGCGCCGCGGAGCTTCACCTCCCACCCCCCGGCGTCCTCGGCGTCGATGGAGACCGCGTCGCCGGGGGCGGCCGCGGATGCCGCGGCGACGGCGTCGACGAGCTGGTCGGCGGAGGTGGCCCCGCGATCGGACCGGGAATCACCGGGGGAGACGGACGGCGTCGAGGCGGCCAGGTCGTCGTCGAGCTCGGTCCGGCTCGACGTGCGATCGTCGTCGTTGTCGTCGGCGATCGCCGCACCGATGGCGATGCCGCCGCCGGCCAGCACGGCCGCGGCGAGCACCGAGCCTCCCGCGATCAGCAGTGCGCGGGCCCGGGAGCGCTTGACGGGCTCGTGCGTCCCGGGTTCGGGGGAGCGGTCGAGAGGGAGCGTCGGGTCTTGGGGAGTCGCAGGTGTTTCACTCATGTCCCCGAGGATGCCCCGCGGATGCTGAAGCGACCCTGAAGCATCCTGAAGGACCGTTCAGGACGCGGCGGGAAGCTGCACCGTGAACCGCGCCCCGCCCAGCGGCGAGTCGGACACCGCGACCGAGCCTCCCGACGCGTTCGCGATCGCTCGGACGATCGCCAGGCCCAAGCCGCTTCCCCCGGCGTCGCGCGCGCGGGCCTCGTCGAGGCGGACGAAGCGCTCGAAGACACGCTCGCGATCGCGCTCCGCGATGCCGGTGCCGTCATCGTCGACCATGAGGTAGGCGCGACCGCCGTCGGCGCGGGTCGACAGCGCCACCCGCGACCGAGCGTGGCGGGCAGCGTTGTCGGCGAGGTTCCGCACGAGCTGGGCGAAGAGCCGCGCGTCGCCGGCGACGCGCGCCGCGGAGATGCCGGCGGCGTCCACCGCGCCACCCGCCGCGCGCAGGCGAGCGGCCTCGGCCAGGGCGAGGTCGTCCAGGTCGACCGGCTCCGCGGGGGATCGTGCGCCCTCGTCGAGGCGCGCGAGCAGCAGTAGCGAGTCGACGAGTCCTTGCATCCGGAGGCCCTCGTCGTGGACCACCTCGGCCAGATCGCCCACCGACGTCACCTCGGGATGCGCCTGGGCGAGCTCGGCGTGCTGTCGGATCGTGGCAAGCGGCGAGCGGAGCTCGTGGGATGCGTCGGAGACGAACTGTCGCTGCGCGGCGGCGGCATCATCGAGACGCGTCAGCATCCGGTTCATGGTGGTCGCCAGGGCGGCTATCTCATCCCGTGAGCCCGGAACCGCGACCCGGCGATCGAGGCGGTCGGCGGTGATGTCGTCCACCTCCGTGCGGATGCGGGCGACCGGGGCGAGCGCGCGACCGACCACCCACCAGGTGAGCCCGGCGACGACGGCGACCACGAGGGGCACCGAGACGGCGAGGAGCGCGGCGACCGTCGACAGCGTCTCGGCATCGTCATCGAGCGCGATCCCAAGGAGCAGGTCGCGTCCACCGCCCACGCTCTCCCGGACGATGAGCACGGAGTCGCCGTCGTGATCGACCACCGATCCGGAGGGGACGTCGGGGAGGGGCTCTTTACCCGCCTCCTCCGACGCGGTGAGCACCGCGCCGTCATCGACGATCTGGGCGAGGTCGTCCTCGAGGGCGGTGACCGCGCCGGGACCGGACGCCTCGACGCGCGCGGCGAGTTCCTCGACTCGCGTCTCCGCCGATCGCGCCGCGGCGTCCCGGATGCTGCCGGCCAGCACGGCGTAGAAAACGAGCGCTCCGCCCACGAGGACGACGGCGACGATGACCGCGGACAGGAGCGTGATCCGGGTGCGCAGCGATCGCATCCGCGCCTCAGCCACCGTCGGCCGCCAGACGGTACCCCGCTCCGCGCACCGTCTCGAGCGATTCCCGGCCGAAGGGGCGATCGATCTTGCGGCGCAGGTGCCCGATGTACACCTCGATGATGTTGGGGTCGCCCTCGAAATCGTCGTCCCAGACCCCGGCGAGCAGGTCGCGCTTGGACAGCACCTGCCCGCGGTGACGCAGGAGATGTTCCAGGACGCTGAACTCGCGTGAGGTCAGCGGGATGGGCGTGTCGCCGCGGGACACGCGGCGGGCGCCGGTGTCGAGGCTGAGATCGCCGGCGGTCAGCACGACGGGGCGTTCGACGCCGCCGCGTCGGATAAGAGCGCGCAGGCGCGCGACCAGCACGGCGAAGGAGAACGGCTTCGTCACGTAGTCGTCCGCACCGCTTTCGAGCGCTTCGACCTGGTCCCATTCGCCGTCCTTGGCCGTGAGCATGAGCACCGGGGTCCAGTTCTCCTCCGCTCGAAGCGCCTCGCACACTTTCCATCCGCTCATCCCGGGCATCATCAGGTCGAGCACGATCGCGTCGTAGCGGGTTCCGCGAGCGCGCCACAGTCCGTCGACGCCGTTGTGGGCGACGTCGACGGCGAAGCCCTCCGCCTCCAGCCCCCGTCGGACACCGTCGGCGAGGCGCACCTCGTCGTCCACCACGAGAATCCTCATCGCGACCAGTCTGGCGTGCGGATGCTGAAGCGTGCCTGAAGCGGGCTCTCCCCGTCGCGACGAGCGCGGCCGCAGGAGACCGTGGGCGGCTGAGGTGAGACGGCGGCGAGGCCTCGACCGCTTCGCCGCCGCCTCGGTCTAGAGGATGGGCTTTCCGCCGGTCACCGCGATGCGGGCGCCCGAGACGTAGCTTGCCTCGTCGGAGGCGAGCATGACGTACACCGGAGCGAGTTCGGCGGGCTGCCCAGGGCGACCCAGCGGAGTCTGCTCACCGAACGACGCCACCGCGTCGGGCGGCATGGTCGCGGGGATGAGCGGCGTCCAGATCGGGCCCGGCGCCACGCTGTTGGCGCGGATGCCGCGCTCGCCGAGCATCTGCGCCAGCGACGCCGTGATGCTCGCCATCGCGGATTTGGTCGCGGCGTAGGGGAGCAGGTTCGGCGACGGCTGGTCGGACTGCACCGACGAGGTCGCGATGATCGAGGCGCCGGGCTTCAGGTGCGGCAGCGCCGCCTTCACCAGATGGAAATACGCGCTGACGTTCACCGCCCACGTGTAATCCCACTCCTCGTCCGGGATCTCTTCGAGGCTCGGTCGGTCCATCTGGAACGCGGCGTTGCTCACGAGGATGTCGAGGCCGCCGAGCTCGGTGACCGTCCGCTCGATGAGGGAGCGGCAATGCGCGGGGTCGGAGATGTCTCCGGGGAACAGCACGACGCGTCGTCCGGCGTCTTCGACGAAGCGTCGAGCCTCCTCCGCATCCTCGTGCTCGCTGAGGTAGCTGATCGCCACATCGGCACCCTCCCGCGCGTAGGCGAGGGCGACGGCCTTGCCGATCCCGCTGTCGCCGCCGGTGATGAGTGCGACCTTGCCTTCGAGACGCCCGGAGCCGCGGTAGGTGTCCTGGCCGTAGTCGGGCCTCGGCTCCATCACGAAGTCGCTGCCGGGAACTGTCTGCTGCTGAGCGGGCTGGGCCATTTCGCGCCTCCTGGGGATGTCTGGACCATCGATGCGACCGCATCCAGCGGCAATCTTCATTGGGGTTGACAGCCGTGGATCGACTCGGCATGACGAGAGCCCTGTCAAGGGGGCGGTGGCCGGGGGGAGCATCGCGTTGCATGGAACGGACGAAAGGAACCTCATGAGCGATACGACCCGCGACGGAATCGACGACGCCGGCGACCCGGGAATCCAGCCGCTGCGCGACGGAGACACGTCGGTGGAGGCCGACCCTGCCGACGACCCGGCCCAGGCCGAGTGGGACCGGACGACCGCCCTCGACGAGGGAGCGTCGCTCGACGATTTCGACCCCGCGACGGCGACCGGGGCCGACCCCGACGAGATTCCGAGTCCCGACGATGAGGTGCCGGCTGAGGACCTCCCCGCCGATTGGCAGCAGCCGGAGACGCAGGGACAGGATCCGGAGATCGCCGAGCTCGGCGACGACGGCGAAGGCGACCTCGCTCCCGAGGACTACTGAGCCGGATGAGCGGCCGGCCGAGCAAGCGCCATGTGCGCCTCGGCCGGCCCTCCGCATCCGGGCGCGCCTCACGGTTAGCATCGACGGATGCGCACCGTCCTCGTCACCGGCACCCGCCCCGACGGGATCGCCCGGGGCATCGCCTCGCGCCTGAGGGTGGACGGATGGCATGTCGTCACGAGCGACCTCGACGGCGGCGACGCCCCGTGCGACCTCGCTGACGCGGAAGCGGCGGGCACGCTCGTCGATCGCGTCGCCGCCGAACACGGGCCGCTGTGCGGGCTCGTCCTCAGTCACGCCCACGACGTCGAATCGGGAATCCTCGACACCTCCGTCGCCGAGTTCGATCGGCACCTCGCGGTGAACGCGCGCGCCAGCCTGCTGCTCATCGCCGCGTTCGCGCGGCAGAGCCCGGGTGACGGCGGCGCGATCGTGGCGCTCACGAGCGATCACACCACGGGCAACCTGCCCTACGGCGCCTCGAAGGGCGCGCTGGACCGCATCGTCATCTCGGCTGCGCGCGAGTTCGGACCGCGCGGGATCTCCGCGAACGTCGTCAATCCGGGCCCCATCGACACGGGGTGGATGGACGCGGACATCCGCGATTCTCTGACTGCGGCGCAGCCTCTGGGACGCCTCGGGCGCCCCTCGGACGTCGCCGGTGTCGTGGCGTTCCTGCTCTCCGACGAGGGCCGATGGGTGTCCGGGCAGCTGCTCCACGCGGACGGCGGCTTCTCCGCCCGGTACTGAGGCGCGGGAAGTAGCCTCGGGGGATGACGCACCGCCTCACGCTCGAGCAGGCGCGGCGCATCGCCGTGCGAGCGCAACTGCTGGACGCCGACAGGCCCGGCGACGTCGTGGAGGTCGCCGAGCAGCTGGGAGCCGTGAAGATAGACCCGACGGCGACGATCGCGCCGTGCGAGCACACGGTCTTGTGGTCTCGCATGGGATGGTCCTACGAGCCGGGTCAGCTCACCAGATCGACGGAGGGGGATCGGCTGCTCTTCGAGTTCGCAGGAGCCTTCCGTCCGATGAGCCTGCTGCCGCTTCTGCGTCCGGAGATGCGGCGTTGGCCGGAACGCGAGAGCAGCCGACAATGGCTCGAAGCCAATGCGCGCTTCCGGGCTGACGTCCTCGCGCGTCTGCGCGCCGAGGGGCCGCTCCTCGCCCGTCAGATCCCCGACACCGCGGACATCCGCCGCCCGCCCGACGGGTGGTCGGGCGCGAACCAGGTCGTGCACCTGCTGGAGTTCCTTCAGCTGCAGGGGATCGTCGCCGTCGCGGGCCGCGACGGGCGCCACCGACGGTGGGACCTCGCAGAGCGGGTGTATCCGCAGGATCTGCCGGAGTACCCACCGGAGGAGGCGGCCGCTCTCCTCGACGAACGTCGCCTCTCGGCCGCGGGGATCGCGCGACAGAAGTCGCCCTGGACGCCCGTGGGCTCCGCGGGGGAACCCGCCGTCGTCGAAGGATCTCGCGCGAAGTGGCGGGTCGACCCCGCCGCTCTCGCGGCCCTCGACGACGACCCGGGGGGACGGGTCGCGCTGCTCAACCCGTATGACGGGATGCTCTTCGACAGGCCGCGGCTCAAAGAGATCTTCGGCTTCGAGTACGTGCTGGAGCAGTTCAAACCCAAGGCTCAGCGGCGATTCGGCTACTTCGCGCATCCGATCCTCGTGGGCGATCGCTTTCTCGGCCTGCTCGAGGCCGAGTTCGACCGCGAGCATGAGGTTCTCCGAGTGGCCGCCGTCCACGAGATCGCGCCGTGGGAGGGGGAAGAGCGCGACATGGTCGCCGTCGAGATCGACGAACTGGCCGACTGGCTGGGCGTCCCGGTGTCATACGGCTCTTAGCGTTCGGCGTCGGTGTATTCGCCCTCCGAGCCGTCGTCGTTTCGAGAAGCGCTGCCGTCCGCCTCCTCGACGTCGGTGTACTCGCCGTCCTCCCGGGCATCCCCGGCGGGCGTCTGCGGATCGGAATCGGTGTACTCGCCGCCTTCGCGAGCGTCGTGCGGGCGTTCGTCCATGATCGCCTCCTTCTGTGTCCTCGACGTTAGGTCGCGTCGCTGTCGTCGACAGGGCTCTTGACAGCAGCGCGCTGCGCACTCAGAGGTACGGAGCGAGGACTCCGGCGGTGAGCAGGAGCGCCCCGGCGGCACCGCCGGCGAGCGCGGCGACCGCCCGTCGAGCGCGCTGCATCCGACGGCGCCGGCGGTCGTTTCCCGGCGAGGTGGTGGTCGACAGCGATGATCGCGCGTGGGCGAGCGTGCCGTAGCGGCCGATGGGGCTCGAGAACTCGTCGAAGGCGACGAACGACCCGTCCGGCGTCGTCTCGACGAACCCGGCGAACGCGTCGCCGCGGTACGCGACGTGGAAACCGCGTTCGACCTCGCTCCACCGGAGCGCCTTCGGTGCCGAAGATCGGGCAAGCGCTGTGGACATCACGCTGCCCTCAGCGCGGCCGGTTCGGCCCGCGGCTCGCCCTCGTCGGACAGGTCGACGGACAGTCCGCGCGAGGAGTTCGCCGCGTTGGCCAGCTCTCGGAGGAGCTCCTGATCGAGGATCTCGGGGTCGGGGGAGGCGAAGACGAAACGCAGCGGGATGGCCGGCTGGATCCAGATCGTCGTTCGCCCGCCCTCACTCTCGAGGTGCCGCCACGACAGGGTGAAGCTCTCGCTGCGGCGCAGCTTCGTCGCCACGACGACCTTGATGTGCGCCAGCAGGCGATCCGGCATCGAGATCGGCTCGCTGCTGTTGCCGTAGTAGAGGTATCCCATGACCCGTCCCATCTCTCGAGAGCGTGCTTGCTCGGCTCGCACGTTACTAGTTAGACTAGCTATCAGTCAAACAAGAAGTCAAAGGGACGCACATGGGAAAGAGCGGCCGCACAGACGCCTACTGGTATCCGACCAACGGCGATGTGGAGCGTGGACGGAGGATGCTGCACGCCTTGCGCATGTACCACGCGGCCGAGATGGCGATGCGCCGCCGGACACGTGACGCGATGGGCATGGGGGACAACGAGCTTCTCGCCCTGCGGCATGTCCTGCGCGCATACAATCGCGGGGAATCGATCACTCCCACGGATGTCGCGCGCTATCTCGGGATATCGACGGCGTCCACGACGACGCTGCTGGACCGACTCGAGCGGTCCGGGCATCTCACCCGAGGCCGCCATGCGTCGGACCGCCGCAGCATCACTCTCCGTCCGACCGCGGCCGCCGAGCAAGAGGTCCGCGACACGCTCGGCAGCATGCACGAACGCATGATGGCTGCCACCGCCGGTGTGAGCGAGACAGAGGCCGAAGCGATCGTCTCCTTCCTGGAGCGCGTCGCAGCGGCGGTGGATGAAGTGACCGCACCGGCGGAGTCGGCTCCGCCGCTGTCGGCCACGGGCTGACTCATCCCGTCGGCGCCTCGGGGTCGAGCGCGCGCAGCATGTCCTCTTCAGCCTCGTTGTCGGCCTGGAGGTTCGCCTCGGTCATCTCGTCGCCGCCGGTGGGGGCGTCCTGGGTCGGGGGGACGTCGCCGTCGTCGGGCTGGTCCGGAGCCGGTGTGGAGTCGGTCATGGTGTCCTTCTTCCTTCCGCTCGTCGCGACGCTACCGCCGCCGCGCCCACATCACCGGCGGGCTTGTGAGCGCCGCCGCGCCGGTGTACGCACCGCGACGATGCCCGGCGCATCGGTAGGCTGCTGACGTTCGGAGACTCGCGGGGAGTGATGTGACGACTGCGCAAGATGTGACGCGTCTCGAGGCGATCGCCGAATACCGGCTCATTGAGGAGCCACCGACCGTCGACCTGCAAGGTCTCGTGCAGCTCGCCGCCACCGTGTGCGGCGTGTCCACGGCGGTCATCAACATCATCGACGATCGGTTCCAGCACCAGATCGCGGCGGTCGGCCTCGAGCCGGCGGTGTGCTCGCGCGAGGACTCGATGTGCGCACGGGTCTTCCAGAAGCCCGGGCACGTCGTGGTGCGAGACGCTCGCGAGGACGCTCGATTCTCCGGCAATCCGTTCGTCACCGGCGTCATCGCCCACGTGCGCTTCTACGCGTCGAGCCCCCTCATCACGCCGACGGGCGTTCCGATCGGCACCCTGTGCGTGTTCGACGAGCAACCGGGTGAGCTTACCGCCGACAAGAGCGCGGGATTGCAGCTCCTGGCCGGCCAGGTCGTCGACGTGCTCGAGCTGCGCCGGATCAGCCGCGAACTCGGCGAGGCCAACAGCCAACTCGAGCATTTCGCCGGCCAGGTCAGTCATGATCTGCGCAACCCGTTGACCGCGCTCGCCGGCTTCATCGAGCTCGCCGCCGACAGCCCGGAACTGGCGAACGCGCCGCGGGCCGCTTACGCCCTCGCCCGCGCCGAGTCGGCCGCCTCGCGGATGGCGCGGATGATCAGCGACCTGCTCGACTACGCCCGCATCGGCGGCGCGGCTGTGCGCACCGAGGAGATCGAGGTGGCGAGGGTGGTGGAGGCCGTCCGCGAAGACCTCGATGCGGCCCTACAGCAGACCGGCGCGGCGGTGACGGTGCACGGGGCGGCCCGCGTGGAGGCCGACGAGACGCTCCTGCGCGTCCTCCTGCAGAATCTCATCGCCAACGCGATCAAGTTCACCGACGCCTCAGGCAGGCGTCCCGACGTGCGTGTGCGTACGGACGAGTTGTTCGGCGGGTGGCGTCTCACGGTCGAGGACAACGGCCCCGGCATCCCGCCCGCGCAGCGCGAGCGCGTGTTCGAGCTCATGGAACGTGCGGCGGATGCGGATGTCCCGGGGCTCGGGATCGGCCTGTCCACGTGCCGTCGGATCGCGGAGGCGCACGGCGGCCGTATCGGCATCGAGACGTCGACGCTCGGGGGAACGGGCGTGTGGGTCGTGCTGCCGCGACCCGACGCGGACTGAGCCTCCTCGGAGCCGCTGTCAAGCCCTCGTGCCGACCTCCGCCGCCGCGGCAGGGTGGAGACCATGGCCGGACTCGCAGTAATCCTCCTGATCGTCGGTGTCGTCCTGCTCCTTCTCGGGATCTTCGTCGAAGCGGTGAAGTTCCTGCTGTGGGTGGGCGCCATCATCCTCGTCCTCGCGATCATCGCGTGGCTCATCCGGGTGATCCGCCGCCAGACCTGAGAGCTGCCGCACGCGGTGTGGCAGCATCGGAAGGGTGAACCCGACCGTTGCCGACCAGCTCGGTGAACGCGATCGGCGGCTCCGCGACCTCGCGGTGCTCCGCCGCGTCCGCGACCGCATCGACCGGGAGTACGCGTCGCCCCTGAATGTGGAAGAACTCGCTCTGGGCGTGCACCTGTCGGCGGGCCACCTGAGCCGGGAGTTCCGCGCGGCGTTCGGGGAGTCGCCCTACGCCTATCTCATGACGCGGCGGATCGAGCGCGCCATGGCCCTGCTGCGACGCGGCGACCTGACGGTCACCGAGGTCTGCTTCGCCGTGGGATGCCAGTCGCTCGGCACCTTCAGCACGCGGTTCCGCGAGCTGGTCGGCGTGTCCCCGCGGGTCTATCGGGACCGAGCGGCGGAAGCGACCGCCGGGATGCCGGCGTGCACCGCCAAGCAGGTCACGCGGCCGGTCAGGAATCGAGAAGCGGCGGTGGGCGTGGCGTCCTAACGTGTGAGCCATGGACATCACGATTCACACCTCCTTCCTTCCGCACCTCGACCCGGAGAGCTCGCTGGCGTTCTACCGCGACGTGCTGGGATTCGAAGTCCGCGGTGACGTCGGGTACGAGGGGATGCGGTGGATCACCGTCGGACCGGCCGGCCAGCCCGACACCGGCATCGTGCTGCATCCGCCAACGGCGAGCCCGGGGCTCACCGACGAGGAACAGCGCGTGCTGGGCGAGCTCGTCGCGAAGGGAAGCTACTTCGGCGTGAACCTCGCGACGCGAGACGTGGACGAGGCGTTCGCGACTGTCGAGGCCACCGGGGCGGAGGTCGTGCAGGAGCCGACCGACCAGCCCTACGGTGTGCGCGACTGCGCGTTCCGCGACCCGGCGGGAAACCTCATCCGGATGCAGCAGGTCGGCTGACGCGGCGCTGTCATCGAGCCGCCGGCTCCACGACTCCGCCCGATCCCTCTTCGGGAGCGTCGGCGATCACATCGGTGGGGGCCGCCATCGTCGCGAGTGCCTCGGTCACCCGCTCGGCCAGATAGGCGTGACCGTTCGTCGAGGGGTGATCGCGGCCGATGTCGCTCGTGTCGATAACGTCGAGGTAGTTCTCCTCGGTGATCCACCGATCGGCCAGGGGCGAGATGTACCACCATCCGCGTTCCGCGGCCAGGGCTGCCAGGTCGGCGTCGATCCGCGCCGTCGCGGGCTCGACGGGGAGGACCTGGGGGGCTGGCCCCAGCACGACGATCGTCGCGTCGGGGTAGAGCGCCGTGAGCGCGTCCCACGCCGCGCTCACGGCACCGCGATACCCCGAGGCGGGCAGGCGCCGGTCGTTGATGGAACCCTCGATGATCACGAGGTCGGGTCGCAGCGACGGATCGAGAGCGGCGATCCGCTCCCCGAACGATCCGCCGTCCAGGCCCGGCTTGAGGTATCCGCTGCCCCGCACACCGTCGACGATCGTCTCCCAGCCCGCGTCGCGACCGAGGAGGTAGGCGTATCCGAGGGTGGGATCAGTGGCGGCCGATCCGTAGGTCCACGAGTCGCCGAAGACCAGCACGCGCGGGCGCTCGGGGAGGGCGAGCGCGGCCGGCGCGACGACCACGGCATCGCCGCCGGCCGCAGCCGACACCGGCGCGGGGGCCGGGGACCAGGGCCGCCATCCGGCCATAGCGCACACCGCGACGACCGCCAGCGCGAGCACCGCGAAGGGCCAGAACGGGCGGCGCGGTCGGGAGCGCGCGGACGACGTCACGCGCAGAGCATAAGTCACCGGCGGCACGATCGGTGCATCCGTCGGAAAGCCGCCAGCGGACGCCGCATTCTCGCACCTCGAGGGAGCCCGTCCGCAGGCGGCCCGCAACGGCGGAACCGCGTGCGAGGATGCTTCGGTGTATCGCTCCGTGACCGCCGAGATCGACCTGGATCTCGCGGCATCCGTCGACCTCGTGTTCCAGGTCGCGACGGCGCGTGATGTGCCGCTGGCGGCAGAGCAGCTGAGCTTTCTGCAGGGCGATCGTCCCTACCGGCCCGAAGAGCTCGTCGACCAATCGGGCAACCGGCTTCACCGCTTCCGGGGCGAGCCCGGGCCCCTGACGGTGCGCTATACCGCGAAGGTCTCGGGGCAGGCACCGCCGCCGTCCGCGACGGAGCTCGAGACCATCGCGTACCTCCGGCCCAGTCGCTACTGCCAGTCTGACGAGCTGTTCGCGCAGGCGCGTCGGCGGTTCCGCGGACTCTCCGGCCGGGAGCTCCTGGCGGCGGTGACGTCGTTCGTCTCCTCCAGCGTCACCTATTCGCCCGGGCTGAGCCTCGGCACCGACAGTGCCGTGACGACCCTGCAGACCGGCCAGGGCGTCTGCCGGGACTACGCCCACGCGGTGATCGCGCTGCTGCGCGCCATGGACGTCCCGGCCCGATATGCCGCCTGCTACGCACCGGGGCTGTTGCCGATGGACTTCCACGCCGTCGCGGAGGCCTACCTCGACGGCCGATGGTATGTCCTCGATGCCACCGGACTGTCGCATCCGACCTCTCTCGTGCGCATCGCGACGGGACGGGATGCCGCCGACTGCGCGTTCTTGAGCTACCACGGCGGGAACGTGCTGCTGGAGCGGATGCGGGTGGATGCCTGGACTCCGGCCGCTGACGCACCCCAGGATGGCCCGTCGACCGTCGTCTCGGATGCCCTCGTGCAGCTGCGCTGACAACGGAGACGGAGGAGCGCGAACGTAGGATGGGGAGGCTATGGATCCCGAAGCCCTCTCCGCCGCTCTGCTTGCCGTCGTGACGCCGATCGCGGAGGCGCGACGCGAGGGTTCCGCCGGAGCCCTCTCCGCCTCGGACCTTCCGCTGGAGCGCCCGAAGAACCGCGACCACGGCGACTGGGCGTCCAACGTCGCACTCCGCCTCGCGAAGACCGTCGGCGCGAATCCGCGCGAGTTCGCCGCCGAGATCGCCGAGGGACTCGCCGCCGTCGACGGCGTCGCGAGCGTCGAGGTCGCGGGGCCGGGGTTCATCAACATCCGCCTGGATGCGGCGACCGCCGGTGCTCTCGCCAAGACGATCGTCGATGCGGGCGCGGCGTTCGGGACGAACACCTCGCGCGCCGACGAGGTCATCAACCTCGAGTTCGTCTCGGCCAACCCCACCGGCCCCATCCATCTGGGCGGCACGCGGTGGGCGGCGGTCGGCGACTCGCTCGCGCGGATCCTCACCGCTCAGGGCGCGCACGTCACGCGCGAGTACTACTTCAACGATCACGGCGCGCAGATCGACCGGTTCGCCCGGAGCCTCGTCGCCGCACACGAGGGCGCGCCGACACCGGAGGACGGCTACGGCGGCGAGTACATCGGCGATATCGCCCGCCGCGTGGCGCTGGCCTATCAGGGCGACATCGACGCGCTCGACCCCGGCGCCAAACAGGAGGCGTTCCGCGCGCTTGGCGTCGGCTTCATGTTCGAGGAGATCAAGAAGTCCCTCCACGAGTTCGGCGTCGACTTCGACGTCTACTTCCACGAGAACGACCTGCACGACTCCGGCGCCGTCGAGCGCGCCGTCCAGCGCCTGCGCGACCTCGGACACATCTACGAGGCCGAGGGCGCGACATGGCTGCGCTCGAGCGAGTTCGGCGACGACAAGGACCGTGTCGTCATCAAGTCCGACGGCAACGCGGCGTACATCTCCGGCGATCTCGCGTACTACCTCGACAAGCGCGAGCGCGGATTCAACCGCTGCATCATCATGCTCGGCGCCGACCACCACGGCTACGTCCAGCGGCTCATGGCGATGTGCGCAGCGTTCGGCGATGAGCCCTACGTCAACCTGCAGGTGCTCATCGGTCAGCTCGTGAACCTCGTCAAGGACGGTCAGCCGGTGCGGATGTCCAAGCGCGCCGGCACCGTGGTGACGATGGAGGACCTCGTCGAGATCGTGGGCGTGGATGCCGCGAGGTACGCCCTCACGCGCAGCTCGGCCGACTCCAACCTCGACGTCGACCTGGACGTGCTGCAGAAGCGCACGAACGACAATCCCGTCTTCTACGTGCAGTACGCACACGCCCGCACGCACAACGTCGCCCGCAACGCCGCCGCATCCGGGGTCGACCGCTCGGAGTTCGCTCCCGAGATGCTCTCCCACGAGACCGAGTCGGCGCTCCTGGGTGCTCTGCAGGAGTTCCCCCGCGTGGTCGCCTTCGCCGCGGAGGTGCGCGAGCCCCACCGTATCGCGCGCTATCTCGAGGAGCTCTCGGGGCTGTACCACCGCTGGTACGACAATTGCCGGGTGATCCCGCTCGGCGAGCAGCCGGTCGAGCCCGTGCATCATACGCGGCTGTGGCTCAACGACGCCGCCGGGCAGGTGCTGCGCAACGGCCTCGGATTGCTGGGCGTGGGCGCACCGGAGCGGATGTAGTGAACGACGCCCGCTCGACGCTGCCCTTCGGCTTCGAGGAGTTCGCGGATGCTCCACGCCGTCGCCGGCGGGTGTGGCCGTGGGTCGTCACGCTCGCGGTCGTGCTGGCTCTGTTGCTGGGAGCGGCGGTGGGGGCGGAGGCGCTGACCCGCGGAGCGGTCGAGGGCGGCGTCCGGCAGCTCGTGAAGGCCCAGCTGGATCTGCCGGCCGACCAGCAGGTCGATGTGCACGTCCCCGGTCTCGTCCTGCCGCAGCTGGTGAGCGGCCGGCTGGGGGAGATCGAGGTGGGCGCGCCGGACGTGGCGCTCGGTCCTGTCGCCGGCGACGTCACCGTGACCCTCACGGACGTGCCGATCGCGGCGAACTCCGCGGCGGGCCCCGGCACCGCCACCGTCCGGCTCGACCAGACGCAGCTGCAATCGCTTCTGGCGACGGTCGAGGGGTTCCCGGCCGACGCCGTGGGGGTCGCCGCCCCTGACATCACCCTCTCGACCGAACTGTCGCTCTTCGGCGCGGGGATCCCCGTCGGCGTGGCACTGCAGCCGGGGGCCTCCGGCGGAAACCTCACGCTGTCCCCATCGAGCTTCACCGTCGGCGGCGCCGTCGTCGACGCCGACGCACTGCGCGCGCAGTTCGGCGGCCTGGCCGACAGCGTCCTGCGTGAGTGGAGCGTCTGCATCGCGCAGCACCTTCCCGCCGCCCTCGCCCTCACCGACGTCGCCGTCGACGGGGCACAGGTCGTCGCCCGTTTCGACATCGACGGCGCCGTGGTCGTGGATCCGGCCCTGCGCGCCACAGGCGCGTGCGGCTGACGTCGCTCGATACAGGCCGATCGGCCCAAGACCGTCGGATATCGCGAGAGGTCCGCTGTCTTCGACCGATGTGCCCGAAATGACGACGCAGCCAGGCGCGAGCGCCGGTCCCGCTAGACTGCAAGCACGCTCGGGCGTGGGTTCCTCCGCCCGCCGAGACGTCGCATCCGCAGATCGTCGCACCGCCGTACCCACCCGATTGGTTCCGCCTGTGTCAGCCTCGCCCGCCCCGCTCGTGCCGGAGTGGCTCCGCGCGCCGTCGGACGCGAACGCGCTCGACGGCGCCATCTGGCCTGGCTCGGCTCGCCGCGATGGCGACGGCGCCCTCGAGATCGGCGGTGTCTCCGCGCTGCAGTTGCGTGAGCGCTTCGGTACGCCGCTGTACGTGCTCGACGAGGACGACGTGCGCGTGCACGCACGACGCGCGCTCGCAGCCTTCTCCGACGCCGCAGCGCGCCACGGCGGCCGCGCGCGGGTGTACTACGCCGGCAAGGCGCTCCTGACCACCGACGTGGTGCGGTGGGTCCTCGAGGAGGGACTGCGGGTGGATGTCTGCAGCGCGGGCGAACTCGCCGTCGCGCTCGCCGCCGGCGCCGACCCCGCCCTGCTCGGGTTCCATGGCAACAACAAGAGCGGACCCGCTCTCGAGCGAGCCGTCGACGCCGGAGTCGGCTCCGTCATCGTCGACAGTGCCATCGAGATCGAGCGCCTGTCCGCCGTAGCCGAGCGCCGCGGCGTCGTGCAGCCCGTCCTCGTTCGCGTGCGTACCGGGGTCCACGCCGAGACCCACGCGTTCCTCGCCACCGCCCACGAGGACCAGAAGTTCGGATTCGCGCTCGACGACGTGCCCCCCGTCGTCGCCCGCATCCGCGAGCTCCCCAGCCTGCACTTCACGGGCCTCCACGCCCACATCGGCTCGCAGATCTTCGAGGCCGACGGCTTCCGGGCCTCCGCCGCGCGACTGGTCGAGCTGCACGCCGAGCTGCTCGCCGGTGGCGACATCCCCCTCCTGAACCTCGGAGGCGGGTTCGGCATCGCGTACACCGCCGCCGATCGCCCTCTCCCCATCGAGGAGATCGCGACCGGCATCGTCGACGCCGTCGCCGACGAGTGCGCGGTGCGCGGCATCCGGCTTCCCGAGCTCGCATTCGAACCGGGCCGGGCCATCGTCGGCCAGGCGGGCGTGACGCTGTACGAGGCCGGCACGATCAAGCCGGTGCGCGTCACCGACGATCTCACGCGCGTGTACGTGAGCGTCGACGGCGGGATGAGCGACAACGCCCGTCCGGCCCTCTACGGCGCGCAGTACTCCGCCCGGCTGGCTTCCCGCGTGAGCGATGAACCCCCGGCCCTCGTGCGCGTCGTCGGTCACCACTGCGAGTCGGGTGACATCGTCGTGGACGCCGAGTATCTGCCGGGCGACGTCGCCCCGGGCGACCTCGTGGCCGTCCCGGCCACGGGGGCCTACTGCTTCTCGCTCTCCAGCACGTACAACTACACCCCCCGCCCCGCGGTGGTCGCCGTGCGCGAGGGCGAGGCACGCGTGCTGGTGCGGCGGGAGACGATCGAAGACCTGCTGCGTCGGGACACCGGCGCGCACTCCGACGAAGGGATCAGCATGGCGGCACGGAGCGAGACCAAGTGACGGACTACCGACGCCTGCGCGTTGCGCTCCTGGGAGCCGGCGCCGTGGGATCGCAGGTGGCCGCCCTGCTGCTCAAGCACGGCGATGAGCTCGCCGACCGCGCCGGCGCTTCACTCGAGCTCGTCGGGATCGCCGTGCGCGACGTCGACGCGCCGCGCGACGTCGACCTGCCGCGCGAGTTGTTCACGACCGACCCCGAGCCGCTCCTCGTCGGCTCGGACATCGTGATCGAGCTGATGGGGGGCATCGAGCCGGCGCGCACGTCCCTCCTGCAGGCCATCAACGCCGGCGCCGACGTCGTGACGGCCAACAAGGCGCTCCTGGCCACCCACGGCCCGGAGATCTTCGAGGCGGCCGATCAGGTCGGTGCCCAGGTCTACTACGAGGCCGCCGCCGCGGGAGCGATCCCCATCATCCGGCCGCTCCGCGACTCGCTGGCCGGCGACCGGGTGCAGCGGATCATGGGCATCGTCAACGGCACGACGAACTACATCCTCGACCGCATGGACACCGAGGGTGCCGAGTTCTCCGATGTGCTCGCCCAGGCGCAGTCGCTCGGTTACGCCGAGGCCGACCCGACCGCGGATGTCGACGGCTACGACGCCGCGCAGAAGGCGGCGATCCTCGCCAGCCTCGCCTTCCACACGACTGTTCCGCTCGAGGCGGTGCACCGCGAGGGCATCCGCTCGATCGACAAGCAGATGATCGACGACGCCCGCCACGCCGGCTACGTCATCAAACTCCTCGCGGTGTGCGAGCGTCTCCCGGGCGACGACGGCTGGGAGGCGATCTCGGTGCGCGTCTATCCGGCGCTGGTCGACCGCGCCCACCCGCTCGCGAGCGTGCACGGCGCCAACAACGCCGTGTTCGTGCAGGCGGAAGCGGCCGGGAACCTCATGTTCTACGGCGCCGGGGCCGGCGGCGTGCAGACGGCGTCCGCCGTGCTCGGCGACGTCGTCTCCGCGGCGCGCCGGCACATCGCCGGCGGAGTCGGGGTGGGGGAGTCCACGCGGGCGAACCTCCCCACCGTGTCGATCGGACATGTGACCACGCGCTACCAGATCACGCTCGAGGTCGACGATCGACCCGGGGTCCTCGCGACGGTGGCCGGCACGCTGAGCGACGGGCGCGTCTCGATCGCCACCGTGGAACAGACGGTCATCGACCCCGCGGATGCCGCCGGTCAGCCCGGCCCGACCGCACGACTGGTCATCGGCACGCACAAGGCGCGCGAGCAGGATCTGAGCGAGACCGTGCAGCGGCTCGCCGAGAGCGGCGTGGTCGAACGCGTCGTCTCGGTGCTGCGCGTGGAGGGAGACTGAAATGGCACATGTCTGGCGCGGAGTGCTCCGCGAATACGCCGACCGACTGGGCGTCACCGACGCGTCGACCGTCGTGACCCTGGGAGAGGGGGGTACCCCGCTGCTTCCCGCGCCCGCCCTCTCGCGCCGCACCGGCGCGGACGTCTGGGTCAAATTCGAGGGGATGAACCCGACCGGGTCGTTCAAGGACCGCGGCATGACGGTGGCGCTCTCGCGCGCCGTCGAGCACAGCGCGAAGGCCGTCATCTGCGCGTCGACGGGGAACACCTCCGCGTCGGCCGCGGCATACGCCGCGCACGCCGGCATCACCGCCGCCGTCCTCGTCCCCGAGGGCAAGATCGCGATGGGAAAGCTCAGCCAGGCCGTCGCGCACAACGGACGCCTCATTCAGATCCGCGGCAACTTCGACGACTGCCTCGAGATCGCTCGGGAGCTCGCCGATTCGTATCCCGTTCATCTGGTGAACTCCGTGAACCCCGATCGCATCGAGGGTCAGAAGACCGCCGCCTACGAGATCGTCGAGGTCCTCGGCGATGCGCCGGACTTCCACTTCATCCCCGTCGGCAACGCCGGCAACTACACGGCGTACTCGCGCGGCTACCGCGAGGAGGCGGAACGCGGGGTGTCGACGCGCGTGCCGCGGATGTTCGGATTCCAGGCCGCCGGTAGTGCCCCGCTCGTCCACGGCGAGGTCGTGAAGCATCCCGAGACCGTCGCCAGCGCGATCCGGATCGGCAACCCGGCCTCCTGGGAGCTCGCTCTCGAGGCGCGCCAGGCGACCGACGGGTACTTCGGCGCGATCGACGATGAGCGCATCCTCGCCGCGCAGAAGCTCCTCTCCAGCGAAGTCGGGATCTTCGTCGAGCCGGCCTCGGCGATCAGCGTCGCCGGACTCCTCGACCGCGCCGAGGCCGGGGTCGTCCCCGCCGGGTCGCGCGTGGTGCTCACGGTCACCGGGCATGGCCTGAAGGACCCGCAGTGGGCGCTGCGCAACGCCGACGGCTCCAGCGTCGAGCCGACGGTCGTGGATGCGGCCACGAGCGAGGTCGCGTCGGTCCTGGGCCTGGTCGCGGCTCAGCGATGAGCGTCGGTCGCCGCGTGCAGGTGCGCGTGCCGGCCACGAGCGCGAACCTCGGTCCGGGCTTCGACACGCTCGGGCTCGCGCTGAGCGTGTACGACGAGCTCGTCGTGACGGAGCTCGACCCGGGCCTGCTGGAGATCGAGGTCGCCGGCGAGGGTGCGGCATCCGTCCCCCGAGACGCCTCGAACCTCGTCGTGCGCGCGATGGCGTACGCCTTCGCCGCCGTAGGACGGCAACTGCCCGGCGTCCGGCTCGAGGCGCACAACGTCATCCCGCACGGACGCGGTATGGGTTCGTCGGGCGCCGCCGTCGTCTCCGGGCTGCTGGCGGCCAAGGGACTGCTCGAAGGCGACGTCGAGCTCGGTCCGGAGACACTGCTGCGACTGGCCACGGAGCTCGAGGGTCACCCCGACAACGTCGCTCCGGCGCTGTTCGGGGGCCTGACGATCGCCTGGATCGACGAGAGCGGGCCGCAGCACAAGCAGCTGATCGTGCATCGAGGCGTCGCGCCGCTGGTGTTCGTCCCCGAGTTCACCATGTCGACGAAGGTCGCGCGGAGCCTCCAGCCCCTGCAGGTACCCCGCGAAGACGCCGTCTTCAACGTCTCGCGCTCGGCGCTCCTCATCGCCGCACTCACGCAGAGTCCCGAACTGCTCATGGCGGCGACCGAGGACAAGCTTCATCAGAGCTACCGTGCGCAGGCGATGCCCGAGACCGATCGGCTCGTGCGGGCGCTGCGCGCGGACGGCTTCGCAGCCGTCGTGTCGGGGGCAGGCCCCAGCGTGCTCGTGCTCGCCGACGGACCGGGTCGCCGGCTGGAGGCGGCCGATCTCGTGGCGTCGGCCGTCGACACCCCGTGGGAGGCGCTCATGCTCGCCGTCGACGTCAAGGGTGGTACAGTGAGGGAGTACGCGGGGGGTTCCACGTCACGCACGTGAATCTGGCCCCCGTCGCAAATCTGCGAACCACCACCGCTCGCATCCGCAACCCGAACGGCCGATCCGGCCGATGAACAGCGGAGCGAAACCCTGAGCACGTCTCAGAGTCGACGTCTGCCCATCCTGGCGGCGTTCGCGGTCTGATATCCGTTTCACAAGGGAGTACTCGTGGAGTCCATCTCCGAGATCCACGTCGACGCGCCGTCCGAGAGCGACGAGACGCCGACCACCGACAACGCTGCAGCGGCCGAGGCGCCGCCCGCGGCCGACGCGCCGAGCGAGGAAGCAGCGCCCGCGCCCGCTGCCGACGAGGCGGCGCCGGCCGCCGAAGAGGCGGCGCCCGCGCCCGATCAGGGCGCACCGGTTGCGGAAGACGCGGCGCCCGCCGCCGAGGCTGCGCCCGCCGCCGAGCCGGAGAAGCCCGTGAAGGCGCCCCGCAAGCGCGCCCCTCGCCGTGCGAAGAGCACGGATGCAGCTCCCGCCGAGGCGCCCGCCGCCGAGGCGCCTGCCGCCGCAGATGCCGCGCCCGCCGCCGCTGAAGCCGCGCCCGCCGCCGCCGACGCCGCGCCCGCCGCCGACGCTGCGCCCGCCGCCGCAGCTGACGAGCCCGCCGCTGAGGCGCCGGCCGCCGAGGAGACCGCCGCCGCTGGCGTGCCGGCCGCCGGCCCGTCGAGCGACGAGCCCGCATCGGCTGAGCCCGCGGGCGACGCCGAGGCTCCGACCGAGGCGCCCGCCGCCGCATCCGAGGCCGCCGCCGAGGCGCCCACCGCGGACGCGGCACCGGCGGAGGCCGAGCAGTCCGAAGAAGGCTCGGGCTCCAGTCGCAGCCGCGGTCGCAACCGCAACCGTAACCGCAACCGCGGCGCCAACGGCGAGCAGCCGGCCGAGAAGCCCCAGACGGAGCGTCAGCAGCCGCAGGCCGAGCGCCAGCAGCCGCAGGCGCAGCAGCAGCCGGCCGACGCCGACGGCGAGTCGTCCTCCGGCAACAGCCGCAACCGCCAGCGCAACAAGCGTCGCGGGCAGAACGGACCCTCCGACGAGTTCGAGACCGAGATCGGCGAGGACGACGTCCTCATCCCGATCGCGGGCATCCTCGACGTGCTCGACAACTACGCGTTCGTCCGCACGACCGGGTACCTCCCCGGTCCCAGCGACGTCTACGTCTCGCTCGGACAGGTGAAGAAGTACAACCTGCGCAAGGGTGACGCCGTCGTCGGTGCGATCAAGCAGCCGCGGGAGAACGAGCAGTCGGGCCGCCAGAAGTACAACGCGCTGGTGAAGGTCGACTCGGTCAACGGCCTGTCGGTCGAGGATGCCGCGACGCGCGTCGAGTTCGGCAACCTCACGCCGCTGTACCCGCAGGAGCGCCTCCGCCTCGAGACCGCGCCGGAGAAGCTGACGCAGCGCATCATCGATCTCGTCGCGCCCATCGGCAAGGGACAGCGCGGTCTCATCGTCGCGCCGCCCAAGGCGGGCAAGACGATCGTGCTGCAGCAGATCGCCAACGCCATCGCGCAGAACAACCCCGAGGTCCACCTCATGGTCGTCCTCGTCGACGAGCGCCCCGAAGAGGTCACCGACATGCAGCGGACCGTCCGCGGCGAGGTCGTGGCCTCGACGTTCGATCGTCCGGCAGAAGACCACACCACGGTGGCCGAGCTCGCCATCGAGCGCGCGAAGCGCCTCGTGGAGCTGGGTCGCGACGTCGTCGTGCTGCTGGACTCGATCACGAGACTGGGTCGTGCGTACAACATCTCGGCGCCGACCTCGGGTCGCGTGCTCACGGGCGGTGTGGACGCATCCGCCCTGTACCCGCCCAAGCGCTTCTTCGGTGCTGCGCGCAACATCGAGAACGGCGGGTCGCTCACGATCCTCGCGACCGCGCTCGTGGAGACCGGCTCGAAGATGGACGACGTGATCTTCGAGGAGTTCAAGGGCACCGGCAACAGCGAACTGCGCCTCAGCCGTCAGCTCGCCGACAAGCGCATCTTCCCCGCGGTCGACGTGAATGCCTCGTCGACGCGTCGCGAGGAGATGCTGCTGTCGCCCGACGAGGTGAAGATCACCTGGAAGCTGCGCCGCGCGCTCGCCGGTCTCGACCCCCAGCAGGCGCTGGAAGTCGTGCTCGGAAAGCTCAAGGAGACGCAGTCCAACGTCGAGTTCCTCGTGCAGATGCAGAAGTCGATCCCTGCCCCCGCCCACGGCGGCAACGGCAGCCACGGGCACGACAACAGCATCCGCTGAGTCGTGGTCCCTGAGCCTGTCGAGGGGTCGGGCATCCTCGACTCGGTCCGCGGGCTCCTCGAGGAGCACGGACGGATCGAACTCGAGCTGAACGATCCCGCCGTGCACGCGGACGCTGCGCGCGCGAAGCGGGTCAACCGGCGCTACGCCGAGCTCAATCGCATCGTGCACGCGTACGAGGCGTGGCGGGCAGCATCCGACGATCTCGACGCTGCCCGGGAGCTCGCCCGCGAGGACGAGTCCATCGCGGGGGAGATCCCCGCGATGCAGGAGTCGTTCGCCGATGCCGAGGAGAAGCTCCGCCGCCTGTTGATCCCGCGCGATCCCGACGACGCCCGCGACGTGATCATGGAGATCAAGCAGGGCGAGGGCGGCGCCGAGTCGGCGCTGTTCGCCGCGGACCTCCTGCGCATGTACCTGCAGTTCGCGGCCTCGAAAGGCTGGAAGACCGAGCTGCTCGAGCGCAACGAGTCCGACCTCGGCGGCTACAAGGACGTGCAGGTGGCCATCAAGGGCGCATCGAACGACCCGGCGCAGGGGGTGTGGGCGCACCTGAAATACGAGGGCGGCGTGCACCGCGTGCAGCGCGTGCCGGCGACCGAGTCGCAGGGTCGCATCCACACGTCCACGACGGGGGTGCTCGTCTTCCCCGAGGTCGACGAGCCCGAGGAGATCTCGATCGACCCCAACGACCTCAAGATCGACGTCTTCCGCTCGTCCGGCCCCGGCGGGCAGTCGGTCAACACGACCGACTCCGCAGTGCGGATCACGCACGTGCCCACCGGGATCGTCGTGTCGATGCAGAACGAGAAGTCGCAGCTGCAGAACCGCGAGGCGGGGATGCGGGTGCTCCGGGCCCGGCTCCTCGCGAAGCAGCAGGAGGAACGGGATGCGGCGGCATCGGATGCGCGCCGCTCACAGATCCGCGGTATGGACCGGTCCGAGCGCATCCGCACCTACAACTTCCCCGAGAACCGCATCGCCGATCACCGCACGGGCTACAAGGCGTACAACCTCGATCAGGTGATGGACGGGGCCCTCGGCCCGCTCATCGACTCGGCGATCGCCGCCGACGAAGAGGCGCGTCTGGCCGCGCTCGGCGGCGACGCCTGACGGCCGCGTCCGCCGCCCGGCTCGCCATCCGCCCACGAAACTGCCTTCGTTCCGCGAGACTGCAGGCGCGCCACCAGACTGCGTACGTACGACGCTGTCTCGTGGCGCAGATGCAGTCTCGCGGTTCTGCGGTCACCACACGGGCGGATGCGGCAGCGGCCCGCTGGCGCGTTCGAGCTGGGCCGCGATCGCCAGCAGCCTCCGCTCGCCGCCGGGGCGCCCGACGAGCTGAACGCTGACCGGATGACCGGTGTCGTCCAGGCTGACCGGGAGCGAGATCGCCGGGAGCCCGGCGACGTTCACGAAGCTCGTGTGCGGGGCGTACTGCACCTGCTGCTCGAACGCGCGCTCGGCGTCGGCGGTGTCGTACCACCCGATCGGCCGGGGGGACATCGCCAGCGCCGGCGTGAGCACGACGTCGAACGGCGCGAACGCCGCGATCGTCGCCCGCTCGAACGCGCGCGCGTCCGCCAGGGCGGAGAGCACCCGGGGCGCGTCAAGTGCGCGGCCCTCCCGCACGAGCCAGGCGGTGATCGGCTCCACCTGCTCGAGCTCGGCCTCGGTGAGGGGGAGCCGCGCGGCGCTCGCGCGCCACAGCACGCGGAAGAGCGGCCCGTAACCCACGGGATGCCACCGGGCGTCGTCGACCGCGTGGCCGAGGTCGCCGAGCGTCGCTGCAGCCCGCTCGAACGCGGCCCGGGCGCCCGCATCCAGGACGATGTCGACGTCGTCGTCCCACGGCGACACCGTCGTCGCACCGATGCGCAGTCTCGGCGGATCGGCGGTTCCGGCGGGGGAGAAGGGCGGGGCATCCGCGGCCCCCACGGCGAACGGGTAGGGCGCGAGGGCGCACAGCGCGTCGAGAAGGAACGCAGCATCCGCCACCGACCGCGCGACAGGACCCGCGACCGATAGTCCGTCAGGGGAGTCGAGGCCGGATCCGATCGGCAAGCGCCCGCGCGAGGGTTTCAGTCCCACGACGCCGACCGTCGCGGACGGGATGCGGATCGACCCGCCGCCGTCCGACGCCGGCGCGAACGGCAGGAGGCCGGCCGCGACGGCGACCGCGGCGCCGCCGCTGGACCCGCCGGCGCCGTTGCGCGGGTTCCATGGATCGCGCGCCGGGGGGCCGGTGAGCGGCTCGGTGTACCCGGTGAGGCCGAATTCGCTGGTCGCGGTCTTGCCGAGGCTCACCGCACCCGCGTCGTCGAGCGCGGCGGCGAGGGGGTCGGATGCCGCGGGCACGTGGTGCGCGCGGGACCGCGAGCCGTACCGGGTGGGCACGCCGGCGCGCGCGACGAGATCCTTGTCGGCGAGCGGGAGGCCCCACAGCGCCCCGGAGGGCTCGGAGGCGTCGAGGACGCGCGCGCGCCGCATCGCCGCATCCGCCGTCACCTCGGCGAATGCCCCGAGGTCCTCTCGCGCGGCGATGCGAGCGAGGAAGTGCGCGGCGACCTCGGCGACCGAGATCTCGCGGCTCCGCAGCATCCGCGCCAGGTCGACGGCCGACAGCTCATGCAGTGCGCTCACCTCTCCGATCGTATCGAGCCGCGCGCCTCGGTTCCCGTCGCCTGAGCCCTCGCGCAACGGCGGAGAAAGTGGCGACACGCCGGCCCGAAGGAAGGGGCGCGGGCTAGATGGAGTACTCGGGGGCGGCCAGCACGGCGCGCGTGTCTTCGGCGGTCCGCCGCGGGCGCGGCTTCGCCGGGACGCCCACGAGCACGCTGTCGGCGGGGGCGTCCGTGGTCACGACGGCGTTCGCCCCGACGACGCACCGGTCGCCGATGACCACCGGTCCGAGGATCTTCGCGCCGGCGCCCACCGCGACGCCGTCGCCGAGGGTCGGATGGCGCTTGCCTCCCTCGCGCTGGCGCCCGCCGAGCGTGACGCCGTGGTAGATCAGCACGTCGTCGCCGACCTCCGCGGTCTCGCCGATCACCACGCCCATCCCGTGGTCGATGAAGAAGCGTCGGCCGATCACCGCGCCGGGGTGGATCTCGATACCGGTCACCCACCGCACCAGTTGGGAGTTCAGGCGCGCGAGAAAGCGGAAACCGCGGCGCCACAGCCGATGGTTCAGCCGGTGCGCCCACACCGCGTGCAGCCCCGAATACAGCAGGGCGAGCTCGAGCGACCCCCGGGCGGCGGGGTCACGGAGCTTCGCGGCGGCGATGTCCTCCCGAACGCGGGAGACGAGACCCACTCAGTCCTCGCGGAGGTGCTCGTAGAGCGCCGTGGAGAGGTACCGCTCGCCGAAGGACGGGATGATGACGACGATGTTCTTGCCCGCCGCCTCCGGGCGCTTCGCGATCTCCAGCGCCGCCCAGATGGCCGCCCCCGACGACATGCCGACGAGGATGCCGTCCTTCGTCGCCGTCTCGCGGGCGAGGCGGATGGCGTCGTCGAACTCGACGTCGATCACCTCGTCGATGACATCGCGGTCGAGGATCGCGGGGACGAAGTTCGGCCCGATGCCCTGGATCTTGTGCGGGCCGGGGTGGCCCTTCGTGAGCACGGGGGAGTCGGACGGCTCCACGGCGACGACCTTCACGCCCGGGACGCGCTCCTTGAGCACCTGGCCGACGCCGGTGATGGTGCCGCCCGTGCCGATCCCGGCGACGAAGTAGTCGACCTTGCCGTCGGTGTCGCGGAGGATCTCCTCGGCGGTGGTCTTCCGATGGATCTCGGGGTTGGCCTCGTTCTCGAACTGCCGCGCCCAGATCGCGCCGGGAGTCTCGGCGACGATGCGCTGAGCCTCCTCCACAGCGAACGACATGCCCTTGGTGGGGTCGGTGAGGAGCACCTCGGCGCCGAAGGCCTTCAGCAGCAGCCGCCGCTCCTTCGACATCGACGCGGGCATCGTGAGGATGACGCGGTACCCGCGGGCGGCACCCACCATCGCCAGGGCGATGCCGGTGTTGCCGCTCGTGGACTCGACGATCGTGCCGCCGGGCTGCAGCTCGCCGGATGCCTCGGCGGCGTCGACGATCGCGATCCCCAGGCGGTCCTTGACGCTGCCGGCGGGGTTGTAGAACTCCAGCTTCGCGAGGATGTTCGCATCCACCCCCTCGGCGACGCGGTTCAGGCGCACGATCGGGGTGTCGCCGAATGCGGACGTGATGTCGGAGTGGATGCCGGGCATGGCAGGGCCTTTCGCCGTCGGAAGCTGAGAGCCACAGCCTACCGAGCGGGCTGCCCGCGCGAACCCGTGTGACGAGCCGGCGGCGGCGGCACCTAGGCTGGGGGACCGATGCCTCCCGCCGCCCCCGCCCCCCTCCCATCGCTCGTGCGCAGCGCCGCGGAGCGTCTGGCATCGGCCGGAGTGTCCGACCCGGTCGTGGATGCCGAGCTCCTGGCGGCGCACGTCCTCGGTGTCGGCCGCGGCGAGCTGCAAGCCGCGATGCTCCGCGGCGACGGCCTCGACGAGGCTGCGGCGCACGCGTTCGAGGAGCTCGTGGAGCGTCGCAGCGCCCGCATCCCGCTCCAGCACCTCACCGGTTCCGCGCCGTTCCGCCACCTCGAGCTCGCCGTCGGGCCCGGGGTGTTCGTGCCCCGCCCCGAGACCGAGATCGTCGCCCAGATCGCGATCGACGCCCTCGTCGCCTCCGCCTCGCCCGCCCCGGTCGCGGTGGATCTCGGCACAGGAAGCGGCGCCATCGCGCTCGCGCTGGCGACGGAAGTGCCCCACGCCCGGGTCTTCGCCGCGGAGAAGTCGGTCGACGCCTTCGTGTGGGCCACCGAGAACGCCCGGCGCGTCGGCGCCGAGAACCTCCGCCTCGCGCGGGTCGACCTCGAGCACGCCTTCCCGGAGCTCGACGGCACCGTGTCTGTCGTCGTGTCCAATCCGCCCTACGTGCCGGACGACGCGATCCCGCGCGACCCGGAGGTGCGCCTGTACGACCCGCCCGCCGCGCTGTACGGCGGCCCCGACGGCCTCGACGTCGTCCGCATCCTCAGCCGCGTCGGTCTGCGTCTGGCTCACGCCGGCGGCTCGATCGTGATCGAGCACGGTGAATGGCAGGGCGCCGCGATCCGCGGCATCCTCGGGGCTGACGGATGGCGCGCCGCGGCCACGCACCCCGACCTGACGATGCGCGACCGCGTCACCACGGCTCTTCGCCCCTGACCCGCGTCGCGGACCCGGGCCCTGACCCGCGCCGCGGATTCGGATCGTGTCGCCGGATTCGGATGCTTCGGCCGCCGGCATCCGAATCTGCAGGCGATCTCCGAATCCGCTGCGCCTCACTCAGCCGCCCCGGACCCCACACGTAGACTGTGCGGGACATGTCACCCGTCTACGACTGCCGGAACGAGGCGCAGCGCTCGTCCGGCATGCGACACGCACGTTCCGCGATCGGCCGCGGCGAGCTCGTCGTCCTCCCCACCGACACGGTGTACGGCGTCGCCGCCGACGCGTTCAACGCGCGGGCGGTTGCGGGGCTCCTCGAGGCCAAGGGCCGGGGGCGCCAGCAACCGCCGCCGGTGCTCGTCGCGGGAATCGGGACGCTCCGCGCCCTCGTGGCCGAGGTGCCCGAGGCGGTCGAGAAGCTCGTGGCGGAGTTCTGGCCCGGGGGACTCACGATCGTCCTGCCGTCCCAGCCCTCGCTGTCGTGGGATCTCGGCGAGACCCACGGAACCGTCGCCGTGCGGATGCCGGCGCATCCGCTCACCCTCGAGCTTCTCGAGGAGACCGGGCCCCTCGCCGTCTCCAGCGCGAACCTCACCAGCCGCCCCGCCGCGACCGCCATCGATGCCGCCCGCGACATGCTGCGCGACTCGGTCGCGGTGTATCTCGACGGCGGCCCGAGCGAGACCGGCATCGCCTCGACCATCGTCGATGCGACGTCGCTGGTGGGGGGAGCGGAGCCCGTCATCCGGGTGCTGAGGGAGGGTGCCGTCCCTCGCGACCGTCTTCGCGACGTCCTCGGCGACCTGCTCGAGCCCGACGCGGCGGATGCAGCCGACGGGAGCAGCAGCGCGTGAAGCTGTACCTCGTGCTGGTGGTCTTCACCGCCGTGGTCACGTTCGTCCTGACGTGGGCGGTGTGGCGGCTGAGTCTGCGGTTCAAGCTGTACCCCGGCATCCGCGAGCGCGACGTTCACAAGACCCCCACGCCCCGTCTCGGCGGGGTGGCGATGTTCCTCGGCATCGCCGCCGCGTTCCTCGCCTCGACGCAGCACTCGTTCTTCGCGATCATCTGGGCCAACCCCGCGCCCGTGCTCGCCGTGCTCAGCGCCACCTTCGTCATCGTGGTCGTCGGGGTGCTCGATGACCTGTGGGATCTCGACTGGATGATCAAGCTGGGCGCCCAGTTCCTCGCCGCGGCGATCATCGCGTTCTTCGGCCAGTTCCAGATCTACTCGCTGCCCTTCGGGGGGCTGTGGATCGGTTCGAGCTGGATGAGCTTCACGCTCACGGTCTTCGCGATCGTGATCGTCATGAACGCCGTCAACTTCATCGACGGATTGGACGGCCTCGTCGCCGGTGTGTGCCTCATCGCCAACGGCGTGTTCTTCGCCTACTCCTACCTCCTCGTGCGGGACTTCGGCACGAGCACGTACTTCAACGTCGCCTCGTTCCTCGCGGCGGTCATGGTCGGCGCGTGCATCGGATTCCTGCCGCTGAACTGGACGCCCGCGAAGATCTTCATGGGGGATTCCGGCGCGCTCATGCTGGGGCTCCTCATGGCGACGTCGGCGATCGCGATCACCGGCGTGCTCAATCCGGCGGCGATCGCCCCCGACACCCTCGGCCGTTCGCAGCTGCTCGGTGCCTTCATCCCGATCCTGCTGCCGATCGTCGTCGTGCTGCTGCCGCTGGCCGACTTCGGACTGGCCGTCATTCGGCGGATGGCGGCGGGCAAGTCGCCGTTCTCGCCCGACCGCAAGCATCTGCACCACCGCATGCTCGACATGGGCCACAGCGACCGCGACGCCGTGCTCATCTTCTACGCGTGGACGGCCGTGGTCAGCTTCTCGTTCCTGCTGATGTACATCGGCACGCAGCAGGAGTGGCCCGGCGACTATCTCCTCGGCGCCGGGTTCGGCGTCCTCGGCGTGGCGGCCTGCCTCGTCGTCACGTTCCTTCCGTCGCGCCGTCGTGCGCGCGCCGTCCCCCTCGAGGAGCCCGCATGAGCCCCAGTCCCGTCTCCAGCACTCCGGTGCTGCGCACCGCCCTGATGTGGGGCGGCATCGTCGCCGGCATCCTGGCGGTCGTCGGCGCGATCGTCGGCCTCCTGGTCGGGGGGACGTCGGGCCTGGCCAGCGCTCTGGCCGGCGTGCTCGTGAGCGCGCTGTTCCTGGCCGTCACGGCCGCCAGCATCCTCATCGCCAACCGCTGGTTCGCCGATCCGCTCTACGTGCCGATCTTCTTCGGCATCGTGCTGGGTGGCTGGCTCGTCAAGCTCGTGCTCTTCATCGTCGCGCTGGTCATCCTGCGGGGGCAGGAGTGGATCGACCCGCTCGTCTTCTTCGTGGCGCTGGTGGTCAGCGTGGTCGCCTCGCTGGTGGTCGACGTCGTCGTGCTGTTGCGGATGCGGGTGCCGGCTGTCAGCGACACGACGCTCCCGACCGACCCCGACGCGGGCGACCGACGCGACTGATTCTCTCGATATCGAGAGAATCGCCCTGCGGCGTCGGTGGAACCCCGCGGATTTGGTAGGGTGGTCTTGCGCCCGCCCGCTCTACGAGCGCTTCTGGGGTGCGATCACCGACCATCGTCGCAACGGTTCACACCGATGCCCCGAAGCTGGAGCCAGCGCTGTCCACTCAAGCTGCGACCCTGATCGCGAACGTCGTGTCCGCTGCTGACGCGGAGTTCCATCCGCCGTCGATCAACGAGTTCTTCCCCGACGCCATCTTCTTCGAGGGCACCGTCTTCGCGATCACGCGCATCAACCTCATCCAGATGCTGGCCACGGCCGTCCTCGTGATCCTCTTCCTCGTGGGTACGCGGCGCATGAAGCTCGTGCCGGGTCGCTTCCAGAGCGTCGTGGAGATGGGCCTGGACTTCGTGCGGGTGAACATCGCGCACGACCTCCTCGGGCGAAAGGACGGCAACCGGTTCCTGCCGATCCTCACGACGATCTTCTTCATGGTGCTGTTCATGAACCTCACGGGTGTCATCCCGTTCCTGAACATCGCCGGGACGAGCGTCATCGCGGTGCCGCTGCTGCTCGCGGTCGTCTCCTACGTCACCTTCATCTACGCGGGCGTCCGCAAGAGCCCCGGCAAGTTCTTCAAGAACTCCCTCATGCCCTCGGGCGTGCCGTGGCCGCTGTACATCATCATCATCCCGCTCGAGTTCCTCTCGACCTTCATCATCCGTCCCGTCACGCTGACGCTGCGTCTGCTGATGAACATGATCGTCGGGCACCTCATGCTGGTGCTGTTCTTCGCCGCCACCCAGTTCTTCATCATCGGCCTCGGCGGCTGGTGGTCGGCCCTCGGCGCCGGCACCCTCGCCTTCGGCTTCGCCTTCACCCTGTTCGAGCTCCTGGTGGCCTTCCTCCAGGCGTACGTCTTCACGATCCTCACCGCGGTCTACATCCAGCTCGCGGTCGCGGAAGAGCACTGAGCGGCCCGGCACACGCCGAGCCACCCAATTGAAAGGAAAAACCCCGTGGACGCAACTACGGTTCTCGCCCAGGTCTCCGGTTCGATCGCGACCGTCGGCTACGGTCTCGCCGCCATCGGTCCGGCCATCGGCGTGGGCATCGTCGTCGGCAAGACGATCGAGGGCGTCGCTCGCCAGCCCGAGCTCGCCGGCCGCCTGCAGGTCCTGATGTTCATCGGTATCGCCTTCACCGAGGCTCTGGCCTTCATCGGTATCGCGACCGGCTTCATCTTCGGCTTCTGATCCCGCACCCTCGACGTAAGGAGACAGGATGCTGAACGCTCTTGTCGCATTCGCCGCGGAGCACGCGGAAGAAGCGGCGCCGAGCCCGCTGATCCCGGCCTGGTACGACATCATCTGGTCGGCGGTGTGCTTCGTCGTCATCCTCTTCGTGTTCTGGCGCGTCGTGCTGCCGCGGATGCAGAAGCTGCTCGACGAGCGCGGGGCGGCCATCGAGGGCAACATCGCGAAGGCCGACGAGGCGCAGCGCCAGGCCGAGGCTGCTCTCGAGCAGTACACGGCGCAGCTGGCCGAGGCCCGCAAGGAAGCCGGTGAGATCCGCGAGGCCGCCCGTGAGGACGGCAAGAAGATCGTCGCCGAGGCCAAGGACACCGCGGCCGCGGAGGCTGCGCGCATCACCGCCACCGCGCACACGCAGATCGAGGCCGAGCGCCAGACCGCGCTCGTGTCGCTGCGCAGCGAAGTGGGCACCCTTGCCCTCGATCTCGCCGGCAACGTCATCGGCGAGACGCTCTCCGACGACCAGAAGGCCCAGGCCGTCGTCGACCGGTTCCTCGCCGACCTCGAGGCATCCGAAAAGGCGGCTCAGTAATGGGCAGCGCGACCACTCAGGCGACCGAGGCCACGACGGCCGCCCTCGCGTCGGCGCAGGGCGTCGACCTCGAGGTGGCGAGCGAGCTGTTCGCCGCGGCGCGCGCGGTGGGCGGATCGTCGCAGCTGAGCGGCGCCCTCGCCGACTCGGCGGCGGCACCCGCCGCGCGCACGAAGGTGGTCGCAGACGTCTTCGGCCGGGCCCTCAAGCCCGTCACGGTGTCGCTGCTGACGACGCTCGTCGGGCAGCGCTGGTCGAGTGCCTCCGACCTGCTCGACGGCATCGAGGAGCTCGCCGTCCGTGCCGCAGCCGTCGCCGGAGCGAACGACGACGTCGAGGCCGAGCTGTTCGCTTTCTCGCGGACAGTCGCGCAGAACCCTGAGCTCGAGCTCGCGCTGGGCAGCCGGCTGGGTGATGCGGCTGCCAAGGGCGCGCTGATCGCGACGCTGCTGGGGGATCGGGCAAACGCCGCCACGACGCTGATCGTGTCGTCCCTGGTGCAGCAGCCGCGCGAACGCCGCGTGCGCGGCCTTCTCAACCGGGCCATGCGTCTGGTCGCCGACCAGCGCGGACGATCGGTGGCCACCGTCGTGACGGCCGTAGCGCTCGGCGACGCGCAGCGCGAGCGCCTCCGGGCCGCGCTGGCGGCCAAGTACGGCGCAGAGGTCGCCCTCAACGTCGTCATCGACCCCGCGGTCGTCGGTGGTCTGCGCGTGCAGATCGCAGACGACGTGATCGACGCGAGCATCTCCACCCGGCTCGCGGATCTCCGCCAGCGCCTGGCGGGCTAATTCCACACGCTTCGCGCCCGCCACGGGTGCAGATCTGGGGGCCGAAAATCCCCCCAACACGAAGGAACGACAATGGCAGATATCACCATCAGCCCCGACGTCATCCGTGACGCGCTGAAGGACTTCGTCGCCGCCTACGAGCCCACCGGTGCCGCCGCATCCGAGGTCGGCACGGTGGTCGACGCGGCCGACGGCATCGCTCACGTCGAGGGCCTTCCGGGCGTCATGGCCAACGAGCTCGTACGCTTCGCCAACGGGACCCTCGGCCTCGCGCAGAACCTCGACGAGCACGAGATCGGTGTCGTCGTGCTCGGCGAGTTCTCCGGCATCGAAGAGGGCCAGGAAGTCGCCCGCACCGGCGAGGTGCTCTCGGTCCCCGTCGGCGACGGGTACCTCGGCCGCGTCGTCGACCCGCTCGGCAACCCCATCGACGGTCTCGGCGAGGTCGCTTCCGAGGGCCGTCGTGCTCTCGAGCTGCAGGCCCCGGGCGTCATGCAGCGCAAGAGCGTGCACGAGCCCCTGCAGACCGGCATCAAGGCCATCGACGCCATGATCCCCGTCGGCCGCGGTCAGCGTCAGCTGATCATCGGCGACCGCCAGACCGGCAAGACGGCCATCGCGATCGACACGATCATCAACCAGAAGAGCAACTGGGAGTCGGGCGACGAGAACAAGCAGGTGCGCTGCATCTACGTCGCCATCGGCCAGAAGGGCTCGACGATCGCCGCCGTCAAGGGCGCGCTCGAGGACGCCGGGGCGATGGAGTACACCACCATCGTCGCGGCCCCTGCCTCCGACCCGGCCGGCTTCAAGTACCTCGCTCCGTACACCGGTTCGGCCATCGGGCAGCACTGGATGTACGGCGGCAAGCACGTCCTCATCATCTTCGACGACCTGTCGAAGCAGGCCGAGGCCTACCGTGCCGTCTCCCTGCTGCTGCGCCGCCCGCCGGGGCGTGAGGCGTACCCGGGTGATGTCTTCTACCTGCACTCGCGTCTGCTCGAGCGTTGCGCGAAGCTGTCGGACGAGTTGGGCGCAGGCTCGATGACCGGTCTGCCGATCATCGAGACGAAGGCCAACGACGTGTCGGCCTACATCCCGACCAACGTGATCTCGATCACCGACGGCCAGATCTTCCTGCAGTCCGACCTCTTCAACGCCAACCAGCGTCCCGCGGTCGACGTGGGCATCTCGGTGTCACGCGTGGGCGGCGACGCTCAGGTCAAGTCGATCAAGAAGGTCTCCGGCACGCTCAAGCTCGAGCTCGCGCAGTACCGTTCGCTCGAGGCCTTCGCGATGTTCGCGTCCGACCTGGATGCCGCCTCGCGGCGGCAGCTCGCCCGTGGCGCGCGCCTGACCGAGCTGCTCAAGCAGCCGCAGTACTCGCCGTACCCGGTGGAGGAGCAGGTCGTCTCGATCTGGGCCGGCACGAACGGCAAGCTCGACTCGATCGAGGTGTCCGACGTGCTGCGCTTCGAGCGCGAGCTGCTGGACGACCTCCGCCGGAACACGACGATCCTCGACACGCTCCGCGACACCAACGTCCTCGATGACGACACCGCCGCCGAGCTCGAGAAGCGCGTCGACGCCTTCGTGCTGGAGTTCCAGGCCGGCGACGGCCAGAGCATCGGGGCCCCCGGCACCGAGTCGGTGGAGGCGGCCGAGGTCGACGACGTCAACCAGGAGAAGATCGTCAAGGGCCGCCGCTAAAGCGGCACGGAGACAGGACCATGGGCGCACAACTGCGGGTCTACAAGCAGAAGATCAATTCTGCGCAGACCACCAAGAAGATCACGAAGGCGATGGAACTCATCGCGGCTTCGCGCATCCAGAAGGCGATGGCGCGAGTGCGCGCGTCGTCGCCCTTCGCGCGAGCGGTGACACGCGCCGTCTCGGCGGTCGCGACGCACTCGAACGTCGACCACCCGCTGACGACCGAGCGGGAGAACATCCGCCGCTCGGCCGTGGTCATCTTCGCCTCCGACCGGGGCCTTGCCGGTGCGTTCAACTCGCAGATCCTCCGTGAGGGTCTCGAGCTGGCCGAGCTCCTGCGCTCGCAGGGCAAGGAGGTCGCGTTTTACCTCGTCGGGCGCAAGGCTGTCGGCTACTTCCAGTTCCGCCGGCTCGCCACCGCGGCCGAGTGGACCGGCGACACCGACACCCCGCAGTTCCGGACGGCGGAGGAGATCTCCGCGACGCTCATCGACGCGTACAACCGCGGCGGTTCCGAAGGCGGCGTGGACGAGATCCACCTCGTGTACAACCGTTTCGTCAGCATGATGACCCAGAGTCCGGAGTCGGTACGCCTTCTCCCGCTCGAGGTCGTCGAGGCCGAGGAGCCCACCGGGGCCCAGGTCTACCCGCTGTACGAGTTCGAACCCGACGCGGAGACGGTGCTGGACGCTCTCCTGCCGGTGTACATCCAGAGCCGTGTGTTCAACGCCCTCCTGCAGTCGTCGGCGGCCAAGCACGCCGCGACCCAGAAGGCGATGAAATCCGCCAGCGACAACGCCGACAAGCTCATCACCGACTACACCCGCCTGCGCAACAACGCGCGTCAGGCGGAGATTACGCAGCAGATCGCCGAGATCGTCGGCGGCGCCGACGCTCTCGCGTCGGGCAAGTAAGCCCTCACAAGGAGAGAAGAAGCCATGAGCCTCACTGCCGAGAAGGCCGAGCAGACTCAGACCGCCGGTGTCGGACGCGTCGCACGCGTCACCGGTCCGGTCGTCGACATCGAGTTCCCGCACGATGCGATCCCGGAGATCTACAACGCGCTGAAGACGACGATCACGATCGGCGACGAGTCGACCGAGATCACCCTCGAGGTCGCCCAGCACCTGGGTGACGACCTCGTCCGCGCCATCGCGCTCAAGCCCACCGACGGCGTCGTCCGCGGCCAGGAGGTGCGCGACACCGGCGAGCAGATCACGGTGCCCGTCGGTGACGTCACCAAGGGCAAGGTCTTCAACGTGACCGGCGATGTCCTCAACGGCGCGCCGGGCGAGACGATCGAGGTCACCGAGCGGTGGCCGATCCACCGCAAGGCGCCGAACTTCGACCAGCTGGAGTCGAAGACGCAGATGTTCGAGACCGGCATCAAGGTCATCGACCTGCTCACCCCGTACGTGCTCGGCGGCAAGATCGGCCTGTTCGGCGGCGCGGGCGTCGGCAAGACCGTCCTCATCCAGGAGATGATCCAGCGCGTCGCGCAGGACCACGGTGGTGTGTCGGTGTTCGCCGGTGTCGGCGAGCGCACCCGTGAGGGCAACGACCTCATCCATGAGATGGAAGAGGCCGGCGTCTTCGACAAGACCGCCCTCGTGTTCGGCCAGATGGACGAGCCGCCGGGGACGCGTCTTCGCGTGGCCCTCTCGGCCCTGACGATGGCGGAGTACTTCCGCGACGTGCAGAACCAGGACGTGCTGCTGTTCATCGACAACATCTTCCGGTTCACGCAGGCCGGATCCGAGGTGTCGACGCTGCTGGGCCGCATGCCCTCCGCGGTGGGTTACCAGCCGAACCTCGCGGACGAGATGGGTGTGCTCCAGGAGCGCATCACCTCCACGCGCGGTCACTCGATCACGTCCCTGCAGGCGATCTACGTCCCCGCCGACGACTACACCGACCCGGCCCCGGCGACGACCTTCGCGCACCTCGACGCCACGACGGAGCTCTCGCGTGAGATCGCGTCGAAGGGTCTGTACCCGGCCGTCGACCCGCTGACCTCGACCAGCCGCATCCTGGACCCCCGTTACATCGGTGAGGACCACTACCGCGTGGCCACCGCGGTGAAGCAGATCCTGCAGAAGAACAAGGAGCTGCAGGAGATCATCGCGATCCTGGGTGTCGACGAGCTCTCCGAAGAGGACAAGATCGTCGTGTCGCGTGCGCGCCGCATCCAGCAGTTCCTCTCGCAGAACACCTACATGGCGAAGAAGTTCACCGGTGTCGAGGGCTCGACCGTCCCGATCAAGGAGACCATCGAGTCGTTCGACGCGATCGTCAAGGGCGAGTTCGACCACGTCGCCGAGCAGGCGTTCTTCAATGTCGGCGGCATCGCCGACGTCGAGGCGCGCTGGGCGCAGATCCAGAAGGAGAACGGCTGACATGCCGCTCCAGGTGCACCTCGTCTCGGCCGACGCCGAGGTCTGGACGGGTGAGGCTTCGCTCGTGGTGGCCAAGACCGTCGAGGGCGAGATCGGCTTCATGGCCGGCCACGAGCCGGTCCTGGCGATCCTCGCCGAGGGCCAGGTGCGCATCACCCAGACCAACGGCTCCAAGGTGATCGCCAACGCGCAGGACGGGTTCCTGTCCATGGAAGGCGACGACCTGACGATCGTGGCGGGCAACGCCGCTCTCGTCTCCTGACACCGGTCGCGAAGGGTCGCGACACGCCGTGCCACCTCGGTGGCGCACCGCGTGTCGCGACCCTTCGCGCGTGAGGACGCCATGCTGATCCTGCTTCCGCCGTCCGAGACCAAGCGTGCGGGCGGCGAGGGCGCCCCGCTGGATCTGGAGGCGCTGGCGCTCCCCGCGCTTCGGCCGCAGCGCGCCGCGGTGGCCGATGCCCTCATCGCGCTGGCGGCGGACGAGGATGAGGCTGCTCGGGTGCTGAAGCTGAGCGGCCGCCAGCGCGGCGACATCGCCGCCAACGCGGCGCTGCGCTCGGCGCCCACCCTGCCGGCGGTGGACCGGTACACCGGCGTGCTCTACGACGCGCTGGATGCCGCGTCGCTGCCCGCGTCCGCCCGTCGCTGGCTCGGCGCCCGCGCCCTGATCCACTCCGCTCCCTTCGGGCCGGTGGGCGCGCTCGATGCGATCCCGGCGTATCGCCTTTCCGCCGGCACGTCGCTGCCCGGCCTGCCGTCGCTGCGGCGGGTATGGGCGGATGCGGTGGCGGCGGCGCTGACGGCGGCGGCGCCCTCGTTCGTTCTCGACCTGCGCTCGGAGGCCTACGCCGCCCTGGGTCCCGTGCCCGAAGGCGTCGCATCCGCCTACGTCCGAGTGGTCACCCCCACCGGCCGAGCCCTCAACCACTTCAACAAGCACGCGAAGGGAGCGCTCGTGCGGGCGCTGGCCGTCGAGCGCCCGCGGATCTCCGGCGGCACGGCGCTTCGCCGGTGGGCGGATAGTGCGGGGTGGACGCTGCGTCCAGGGGAACCCGGCGAAGTCGAGCTCATCGTCGAGCACGGATGAGCGGCATCCCGACGTGGCGCTGTTCAGCCAACACTCAGGATCGCTAGCATGTGTGCCGCGGGGATTTCCCCGCCGTGCCACGGGCACGATCCATTCGGGAGGGCCTTACATGAGCTACAACTACGATGGCTACGGAGCCGCCGGGTTGCTGGCGTTCTTTGCCATCTTCGCCTTCGTCTTCTTCTTCATCTTCCTCATCTACTACGTCGTCAGCTCGTTCTTCTTCATGAAGCTGTTCGAGAAGGCCGGCGTCGAGGGCAAGTGGCGCGCCTGGGTGCCCGTCTACCGCGAGATGATCTTCGTCAAGCTCGGAGACCTCAACCCGTGGTGGTTGCTCGTGCTCGTCGGCGCCGCGTTCGTGCTGAACTGGATCCCGTATCTCGGCACGGTCCTTGGCTGGATCCTCTACGTGGCCATGGCGGTGTACACGCTGATGGCGGCGTACCGAGTGCAGACAAAGCTCGGCAAGGAGACGGCGTGGATCATCCTCGCCATCTTCCTGTGGATCGTCTGGCTCGGCATCGTGGCGTTCGACCGCTCGCGCTGGAACTCGAACATCCCGCGCGCACCGTGGGCGGACAGCTTCCTCGCTGACAACACCGTATGGCAGGGCGTTCCGGTGCAGTCCGCCGCCGGCGGATACGCCCCGCCGCCGGCTGGCGCTTACCCGCCCGCAGGCGGCGGATACCCGCCCGCCCCGACGGGGGGATACCCCGCCCCGGGAGGGGCGACGCCGCCCCCGGCGCCGCCCGCCGCTCCTCCCGCACAGCCGCCTGCCGCGCCGCCGGCGCCTCCCGCCGGGCAGCCTCCCGTAGACCCGCCGGCACCGCCGACCGAGCCGCCGGCGCCGCCCGCAGAACCGCCGCGCGTGTGATGCGCCGACGAGCCCCCGTCCGACGACGGGGGCTCGTCGCGTTGCCGCTAGCGTTGAGGCATGACGACTCCCGTTCCCCTTCGCCAGGTCGGCGACTCCGGTCTGCTCGTGTCCGCCGTCGGTCTCGGAGGGAACAACTTCGGCCGCGCGGGTACCCGCACCGAGACGATCGAAGGGACCCGCGCGGTCCTGGACGCCGCCATCGACGCGGGGGTGACCTTCATCGACACGGCGGACATGTACGGCAGGGAGTTCGGTCTCTCCGAGACTCTCCTGGGAGAGGCGCTCCGTGGCCGCCGCGACCGCGTCGTGATCGCCACGAAGTTCGGCCACGAGCAGTTCGCGCCGGCGACCGTCGGGGGTACGAAGGGGTCGCGCACGAGCATCCGGAGGTCCGTGGAGCAGTCGCTGCGGCGCTTGCAGACCGACTGGATCGATCTGTACCAGATCCACACGCCCGACACGTCCACGCCGATCGAGGAGACTCTCGATGCCCTCGCCGACCTCGTCCGGGAGGGGAAGGTGCGCTACCTCGGCCACTCGAACTTCACCGGATGGCAGGTCGCCGAAGCCGACGCGAGCGCGCGTGACAGCATCCGGTTCATCTCCGCGCAGAACCAGTACAGCCTGCTGGCGCGGGCGGCCGAACGCGAGGTGCTGCCCGCGGCGCGCCGCTTCGGTCTCGGGTTCTTCCCGTTCTTCCCCCTCCACAACGGGCTGCTCACGGGGAAGTTCACGCGGGAGGGCGGGCCGCAGGACAGCCGCATCGTGCGCCAGCGTCCGCAGGTGTGGCGTGACGCGCCATGGGATCGGCTCGAGGCCTACCGGGCGTTCGCGGATGACCGCGGCATCACGATGCTGGAGGCGACGATCGGCTGGCTCCTCGCCCAGGAGCCGGTGTCGTCGGTGATCGCCGGGGCGACCAGCCCCGAACAGATCCGGGCGAACGCGGCGGCGGCGGCATGGACGCCGACGGCCGAAGACCTCGCCGCGATCGACGACATCCTTCCGCTCCCGGCCGACCCCGCGGCCGGCTGAGGCCGGCCGGACCCGTCGGCGCACGGTCCATTAGGATGTGAGGACGCCGCGCGCCCGTGCGGTGCCCTGAACGGCGACCGGAGGATGTGGCGTGCCCGAGGTGACCACCAGCACCCACTCCGTTCGCGTGCAGGACGGCACGATCGAGCTGTCGTGGGCCGAGGTCACCGACACCGGCAAACGCCGCGAGGTCAACCAGGACGCCGTTCTCACCAGCTATCCGCTGTTCGTCGTCGCGGACGGCATGGGCGGTCACGTCGGCGGTGAGATCGCCAGCGCCAGCACCGTCGACCGGCTCCGGGCCATGGTCTCCGACGGCGCGGTGACCCCGAAGGCCATCGAGAAGGCCCTCGTCCGGGCGGTGAAGGACATCCTGTCGCACCCCGAGACCACCGACGAGGGCACCGGAACGACGCTGACGGGCGTCTTCCTCGACACGTCGCAGCATCCGGCGCACTGGGTGACGCTCAACATCGGTGATTCCCGGGTGTATCTCCTGCGCGACGAGGACCTGGTCCAGATCACGACGGATCATTCGGTGGTGCAGGAGCTCGTGGCCGCGGGCCGGCTGAGTCCGGAAGAGGCGGAGAACCATCCGTACGGCAATGTCATCACCCGTGCCGTGGGGCCCAGCGAGAACGCCAAGCCCGACTATGTCCGCCTGGACGTCCTCGACGGCGACCGCTTCGTCATCTGCTCCGACGGCCTCACGAAGGAGCTGACGGACTACGGGATCCGCCACTTCCTCGAGCAGAACGCCGATCCTGCCGACGCGGTGCGGTCGATGCTCGACGCCGCCCTCGAGAACGGCGGACGCGACAACATCACCATCGTCGTGCTGGACGTCCACCGCGTCGCGGACTGACCCTCCTCCACAGGCCGCCTCACACGCGAGCTTTCCCCCGATCGTCGAGGCGCGGGGAGTCGGTGCCCCCGCGGCGTGTGCACTGGTGACATGAGCGCGACCGGATTCGCCCCGTCGCCCGCACGGGCGGACGACGACGCCCCCCTGGTCCTGCCGACGCGACCGGCTCCGCCTGCGCGGCCGGGCGTCCCGTGGCTGGCCTCGGCCGTCCCGGTCGTCGGGGCGCTCGGATTCTGGGCGTTCACGGGATCGGCGTTCGTCCTGTGGTTCGCCCTGCTGGGTCCGGTGATCGCGATCGCGAGCGTCGCCGACGGCGTCCGCACGGCTCATCGGGATCGACGGCGCGCCGATCTCGAAGGGGCGCAAGCGCGCGAACGGATCCGCGAGCGCCTGACGGCTCAGCATGCCGCGGAACGTGCCGCGTGGGACTCGCGGCATCCCGACGTCGCAGGTTTTCTGGAGCGGCCCGAGCGGGTGTGGCGTGCCGCTCCCGACCGCGAGACGCACGTCGTCGTCGGTCGCGGCCGGATACCCAGCGCGGCGCGCGTGACCGGAGCCTCCGAACATCCCGACGACCTCGCTCTCGTCGCGGCATCACGCAGGCTCTCGGATGCGCCGCTTGCGCTCTCGCTCGCGGGCGGGTTGGCGGTGGTGGGGCCGCCGGTCATCGCTCAGGCCGTGGCACGCGCCCTCGTGCTCCAGCTGGCGTGCGCCCTGCCGCCGGGGGAGTGGGAGAGCGGGGGTGCCCCCGAGGGCGAGGAGTGGGTGGCGACGCTCCCGCACTCGCGCGCTGCGGGTCGGAGGCGGATGCGCTGGATCGTCGGCACCCGCGCGGTGAACGACGCCGAGATCGTGCTCCGGCAACTGCGGCCGGGTGAAGCCGTGCCGCCGGACTGCCGTGTCGTGATGTCGCTCCTCTCGCCCGCGCGAGCACGCGTGGAGGCCGACGGCGTGGCGGAGGAGGTGGAGATGGAAGGCGTCGGCCGCGTTCAGGCGAGGCACATCGCCCAGCAGCTGTCGGAGCGCGCAGCCGACGGGGGAGAGGTCGCGGCAGCTGTCGCCCTGACCGCTCTCCGCGCATCGGAGCGGACGAGGGATCGCCACGGGCTCCCTGTCGTCGTCGGCACGCGCGAGGGCGCACCGCTCGTCCTCGACCTCGTCGCCGACGGACCCCACGCCGTCGTCACCGGCATGACGGGGGCGGGTAAGAGCGAGCTGCTCGTCACGTGGGTGACGGCGCTGTCCGCGCGGTACACCACCGCCGACGTGTGCTTCCTGCTGGCGGATTTCAAGGGCGGCACGGCGTTCGAGCCGCTGCGCGACCTTCCGCACGTGACCGGGGTGCTCACTGATCTCGACGCGCGGGGAGCGGCACGGGCGATCACGAGTCTTCGTGCCGAGATCCGCGCGCGCGAGGCGCTCTTGGCCCGGGCGGGGGAGCGCGACGTCGCCTCGGTCGATGTGCCTCGGCTCGTGATCGTCGTCGACGAGTTCGCCGCGCTCCGCGACACCCACCCCGAACTGGAGTCTCTCTTCAGCGACCTCGCCGCGCGGGGGCGCGCGCTGGGCATGCACCTCGTGCTCGGCACGCAGCGGGCAGGGGGAGTCCTTCGCGACGCGCTCCTGGCCAACTGCCCGCTGCGGATCAGCCTGCGGGTCGCCGACCCTGCCGACAGCTCCGCCGTCCTCGGCTCACCGGACGCGGCCGCGATTCCCGGGGGCGAAGCGGGCCGCGGCGTCGCCCTGATCCGCCGCGCCGCGGATGCGCGGGCGGGACTCGTCCGCATCGCGATGACCACCCCCGACGACATCGCCGCGGCAGCGCACGGGGCAGGCCCCCGGCCGCGGGCGGCATGGATGCCCGAGCTCCCGCACCTCCTTCCCCTCGAGGACGTCGCCGGCGATGCGGAGCGCCTCGTGCTGGGCCTCCGCGACGAGCCGGAGCAGCAGCGTCACGTCCCCTGGCTTCTGCCGCCCACCGACCGCGGACTCCTCATCGTGGGTGGGCCCGGGAGCGGCAAGACCTCCGCGCTTCGCACGATCGCGGCCCAGGCGCCGGTGACCTGCTGGATCGGCACCGATCCGGAAGCGGCGTGGGACACCCTCATCGGGGCGGCGATGGTACCGCGTCCTCCCGGGAGCGTCGTCCTCATCGACGACCTCGACGCCCTGGCCGGGCGGTTCCCCGACGAGTACGCCCGGGCCGCGACCGCGGCGATCGAGGGCCTGATCCGCGACGCCGGCCACCTCGGCCTCCGCGTCGTCGCGACCGCGCAGCGGCTCACGGGGATCGCGGGTCGGGTCGCCGATCTGTTCCCGCGTCGCGTCGTGCTGGCCACCCCGACACGCGCCGAGCACGTCGCGGCCGGCGGCGAGGCCGGCGACTATGCGCCAGAGGCGCCCCCCGGCCGCGGGGTGGCGGATCGCCATCCCGTGCAGTTCGCTTTCGCCGCGGGTCAGCATCCGGAACAATCCCCTCCGGTGACGCTGTGGCAGCCGCCGGTCGGCGTCTCGGGCTACATCGGGCCCCGACGCGCGACGGGCCCGATCGAGCGCTGGGAGCGCACGGGGGTGCGCGTGCGCTCCGTGGACGCGCCCGATCCCACGGAGCCCGAGCCGGGCGGTGCGGTGCTCGTCACCGGTGACCCGGAACAGTGGCTCGGTCACCCTCGCCTCCTCGAGCGGATGCGCGCCGCCGGCGTGCTCGTGATCGACGCAGCCTGCCAGCGGGACCTCCGCATCCTCACCGGCGAGCGCGACCTCCCGCCGTTCGCCGACCCGTTGCGCGGAAGGGCGTGGCTGCTCACCCCTGGATCGGCCCCGCGCCGCGTGGCGGTGACCCCATCGTCGGCGAGCGGGTCTTGACCCGCCGACGAGCGCACCCCTACGTTCAGCTTGTGACCACCGAACTCGAACGGACGGCAGGCAAGGGTCTGGCCGCGGGCACGCTGGGGTTGTGGGGATCGACCGTCATCGGCCTGGCCTCCACCGCACCGGTGTACTCGCTCGTCGCGACCCTGGGGTTCGTCGTGCTCGCCGTCGGAGCGCAAGCGCCGATCGCGTTCGTCCTCGCCTTCATCCCGATGCTCTTCATCGCCTTCGCCTACCGCGAGCTGAACAACGCCGTCCCCGACTGCGGCACCACGTTCACGTGGGGAACGAAGGCGTTCGGTCCGTGGGTGGGCTGGATGGGCGGGTGGGGCGTCGCGGTGGCCGGGATGGTCGTGCTCGCCAACCTCGCGCAGATCGCCGGGATCTATCTCTGGTCCCTCATCGGTGACGGCTCGCTCGCCGAGAACGTGCCCCTCGTGACGGTGACCGGCGTCGTCTTCATCGCCGCGATGACGTGGGTGAGCTGGCGGGGAGTGGAGATCGGCGAGCGGATCCAGAACATCCTCCTCGGCATCCAGTACCTCGTCCTCGCGATCTTCGTGGTGGCATCGCTGTGGAAGTTCTTCGACGGCTCGGCCCCCGACGCGACCCCGTTCGACCTCGCCTGGTTCAATCCGTTCGGATTCACCGACTGGAGCGGGTTCACCGAGGCGATCCTGCTCGCCCTCTTCATCTACTGGGGCTGGGACACGTGCCTCGCCCTCAACGAGGAGACGAGGGACCCCAAGCGGATCCCGGGCCGCGCGGCGCTGCTGACCACCGTCATCCTGCTGTTCACGTACGTGAGCGTCACCGTGGCGGCCATGATGTACGCGGGCCTCGGTGACAGCGGCACGGGCCTCGGCAACGAGGCCAATGCCGACGACGTGTTCCTCGCGCTGAAGGACGGGCTGTTCGGGCCGTTCGGCTGGATACTCGTGATCGCCGTCCTCATCTCGGCGATCTCGTCGACGCAGACCACGATCCTCCCGACGGCGCGGGGGACCCTCGCGATGGCGGCGTACAAAGCGCTTCCGAAGAGGTTCGCCACGGTGCATCCGCGGTTCAAGACGCCGTCGTTCTCCACGATCGTGATGGGTGTCGTCGCGAGCCTCTACTACGTGGGGATGACACTCATCAGCGACAACATCCTGCAGGACTCCATCCTGTCGCTCGGCCTCGCCATCGCGTTCTACTACGCCATCACCGGCTACGCGTGCGTGTGGTACTTCCGCCGCGAGCTCTTCACCTCGGCCCGCAACGTCGTGTATCGCCTCGTGCTGCCGCTGCTGGGCGCACTCATGCTCACCTACGCGTTCGTGCAGTCGGCGATCGACATGTACGACGTCGACTACGGCTACACCGTGCTGTTCGGAATCGGTGGCACCTTCGTCGTCGGCATCGGCGCTCTCGCGGTGGGCGTGCTGCTGATGCTGCTGTGGTTCCTCTTCCCGCGCTCCAAGCCGTTCTTCCGTGGCGAGAGCCTCAACCACGACACCGAGGTCCTGGTGCCCGACGAGCCGGCCGAGTACGGCCGCTCGGTCGACGGCGGCCTGGCCTGAAAGGGGATCCGGTATGCGTATTCTCATCGTCGGCGCCGGCGGCGTGGGTTCCGCGGCGGCGCGCATCGCCGTCCGCCGGTCGTTCTTCGACGCGCTCGTCCTCGCCGACTACGACCCCGCTCGCCCTGAGGCGCTCGTGGCGGAGCTGGGCGACGAGCGCCTGACGGCGGCGCAGGTGGACGCGTCGAGCGCCGAATCGGTGGCGGACCTCATCCGCGAGCACGACATCACCCACGTCCTCAACGCCGTCGATCCGCGGTTCGTTCTGCCGATCTTCGACGGATGCTACGCCGCGGGGGCGACCTATCTCGACATGGCGATGAGCCTGTCGACGCGGCATCCGCAGCGCCCGTTCGAACTCCCCGGCGTGAAGCTCGGGGACGAGCAGTTCGCCCGCGCCGACGCGTGGGAGCGCAAGGGCCAGCTCGCCCTCGTCGGCATCGGCGTCGAACCCGGACTGTCGGACGTTTTCGCCCGGTACGCCGAAGACGAGCTCTTCGCGGAGATCGATGAGCTCGGCGTGCGCGACGGGGCGAATCTCGTCGTCGCCGGTTACGACTTCGCACCGTCGTTCTCGATCTGGACGACGATCGAGGAGTGCCTGAATCCGCCTGTGATCTATGAGGAGGACCGCGGCTGGTACACCACGGAGCCCTTCAGCGAGCCGGAGGTCTTCGACTTCCCCGAGGGCATCGGGCCGGTCGAGTGCGTGAACGTGGAGCACGAGGAGGTGCTCCTCATGCCGCGGTGGACCAAGGCGAAGCGCGTGACGTTCAAGTACGGCCTCGGCGACGAGTTCATCGAGGTGCTGAAGGTCCTGAACAAACTCGGGCTGGATCGTACCGACAAGGTGAGCGTGAAGGGCGTCGAGGTCTCGCCCCGCGACGTGGTGGCCGCCATCCTGCCCGATCCCGCCACCCTGGGCGACAAGATGAGCGGCAAGACGTGCGCGGGAGTGTGGGTGACCGGCACCGGCAAGGACGGCCGGCCGCGCTCCACGTACCTGTACCACGTCGCCGACAACGAGCAGACCATGGCCGAGTACGGCTCGCAGGCGGTGGTGTGGCAGACCGCCTTCAACCCGGTCATCGCCCTCGAGCTGCTGGCATCCGGGGCGTGGGCGGGCACGGGCGTGCTCGGCCCCGAGGCGTTCCCCGCGCAGCCGTTCCTGGAGTTGCTGGCCGCGCCCGCGCCGGACGGCTACGGCTCGCCGTGGGGAATTCGCGAGCAGTAGCCCGCGCACTTGCGTGAATCGGCTGCTAAACCGGCCGGTTTAGCAGCCGATATACGCAAGTGGCGCGCTAGAGGACCGGGCGGATGCTGCCCACATCGCGGCCGCCGCCCGACACCGTCAGCGGCAGGCGCGACATCGCGTCGGCGACGTCGGGAGCGGCGAGGGCACCCGCGCGCTCGAGAAGCCGCAGGGCGACGGCGGATGCGGCACGCCCGCTGCCGTCGAGCATCTTCAGCGCGACGGTGGTGCCGTCGGGGGCGACCATGACCATCACGCCCTCGGCGCCGGTCTTGGCGAACACCCCGAGGCGTTCGATCACGATCGTGTCGGGGCGGCCGGGGCCATCGATCGCCCACGGGTTCTCCCGCACCGCGCGGACGAGAGTCCCCGCTCCGCGATGCAGCGCGAACGGGGAGCGCTCCGACGCGGTGCCGACGCGGTGGATCGCGCGGGCGAGCCCGAGGAGGGTCATGGCGTACACCGGCGCGCCGCATCCGTCGATCGCCGTAGCCGCCGGCTTCTCGCCGATCAGGCGCTCGATCACCTCGCGGATGTGCGCCTGCAGCGGATGCTGCGGGTCGAGGTAGCCGTCGACCGGCCACCCGTTCGACACGCACGTGAGAAGCATCGCGGCGTGCTTGCCGGAGCAGTTCATGCGGATGCGCGCGGGCCGGCCGAGCTCCCGGATGAGCTCGTCCCGCGTGGCGGTGTCGCCGGGCCATGCCGGCGGACAGCCGAGCGCATCCTCCCCGAGGTCACCAGCGGCGAGGATGTCGCGGACGACGGAGACGTGCCGGTCGGTGCCGGAGTGGCTCGCGGTGGCCACGGCGAGCCGTTCGCCCTCGAGCGGGGCTCCGGCCGAGAGACAGGCCAGCGCCTGAAGCGGCTTCATGCTCGATCGCGGAAGCAGCGTCGCGTGGGGGTTCCCGAAGGCCTCGGCGACGGTGCCGTCCGGGGCGAGGACGATCGCGACACCGCTGTGACGCGATTCGGCGAAGCCGCTGCGTTCGACGACGGCGAGTTCGACGGAGGCGGCAGAGGTCAGCGGCACGCTCCCAGCCTAGCCCGGCACCCTCGGGGCCTCTCGGCGATGCCAGACTGGCGGTATGACGGGCGAGCATTCCTACCGGGTCCGCGCGCAGTGGACCGGCGACCGGGGCACGGGCACGAGCGGATACCGCGATTACGACCGGTCGGTCACTCTCCGCATCGACGGGAAACCCGAGCTCCTCGCGTCGGCCGACAAGCCCTTCCGGGGCGATTCGCAGAAGTGGGATCCCGAGGATCTGCTGGTCGCCGCCCTCGTCGAGTGCCACCTGCTGTCGTATCTCCACGCGTGCGTGCAGGTCGGGGTCGTCGTCACCGCGTACGAGGACGAGGCCATCGGCACGATGGTGGTGGAGGGTATGGGGGGCCGCTTCCTCGAGGTGGTGCTGCACCCCCGCGTGACGGTGGCGGATGCGTCGATGGTCGACGCCGCGCGCGAGGCCCACACGAACGCGCACGAGTGGTGCTTCATCGCCAACTCCGTGAACTTCCCCGTGCGTCACGAGCCGACGATCCTCGTCGCCGCGTGACCACTTGCGTGAATCGGCTGCTTTTTCGCGAGAAATAGCAGCCGATTCACGCAAGGCGCGGGGGTGGTGCGTCAGTTCACGTCGTCGTCGACCCAGTCCATCGACTTCGTCACGGCCTTCTTCCACAGCCGCAGCTGACGATCGCGCTCGTCGGGATCCATCTGCGGCTCCCAGCGCTTGTCCTCCTGCCAGTTCGCGCGCAGATCGTCGAGCCCCTCCCAGAATCCGACGGCGAGCCCGGCGGCGTAGGCCGCCCCGAGCGCCGTGGTCTCGGCGACGACGGGGCGGATGACGGGCACGCCGAGGATGTCGGCCTGGAACTGCATGAGCGCGTCGTTGGCGGTCATGCCGCCGTCGACCTTCAGCTCCTCCAGGTCGACACCCGAGTCGGCGTTGACCGCGTCGAGCACCTCGCGCGTCTGGAAGGCGGTGGCCTCCAGTGCCGCACGGGCGATGTGCCCTTTGGTGACATACCGCGTCATGCCGACGATCGCGCCGCGGGCGTCGGGTCGCCAGTAGGGGGCGAACAGACCCGAGAAGGCCGGGACGAAGTAGACGCCGCCGTTGTCGTCGACCGACTTCGCGAGCTGCTCCACGTCGGGGGCCGAGGAGATGATCCCGAGCTGGTCCCGCAGCCACTGGATGAGCGACCCCGTCACCGCGATCGAGCCCTCCAGCGCGTAGTGCGCCGGCGCGTCGCCCAGCTTGTACCCGAGCGTCGTCAGCAGACCGTTCTTGGAGTGCACGATCTCCGCGCCGGTGTTGAAGATGAGGAAGTTGCCGGTGCCGTAGGTGTTCTTGCTCTCACCCGGGTCGTACGCCGCCTGACCGAAGGTCGCCGCCTGCTGGTCGCCCAGGATACCGGCGACCGGCGTCTCACGCAGTAGCGACGACGACTCCGCCGTGCCGTACACCTCGGACGAGGAGCGGATCTCGGGCATCATCGAGCGGGGGACGCCGAACACCTCGAGGATGTCGTCGCGCCACTGGAGCGTCTCGAGGTCCATGAAGAGCGTTCGGCTCGCGTTCGTGACATCCGTCGCGTGCACGCCGCCGTCGGTGCCGCCGGTGAGGTTCCAGAGCACCCACGAGTCGGTCGTGCCGAACAGCAGGTCGCCGGCCTCCGCCTTCTCGCGCGCGCCCTCGACGTTCTCCAGGATCCACATGATCTTCGTTCCGGAGAAGTAGGTAGCCAGCGGCAGGCCCACGATGTCCTTGAAGCGCTCCACCCCGCCGTCCTCGGCGAGGCGGTCGACGATGGACTGGGTGCGCGTGTCCTGCCAGACGATCGCGTTGTACACCGCCTTCCCGGTGTTCTTGTCCCACACCACCGCCGTCTCGCGCTGGTTGGTGATGCCGATCGCGGCGATGTCATGGCGGGTGATGTCGGCGCGACTGAGGGCCAGGCCGATCACCTCCTGCGTGTTCCTCCAGATCTCGGCGGGGTCGTGCTCGACCCAACCGGCCTTGGGGAAGATCTGCTCGTGCTCCTTCTGCCCGACGGAGACGACGCTTCCCTTCTTGTCGAAGATCATCGCGCGGGTCGATGTCGTGCCCTGGTCGATGGCGAGGACGTAATCAGCCATTAGTGGACTTCCTTGTCTGGATTGCGTGGGTGGGGATCGATGCGGATGCGGGGGTCAGCTCAGGTGCACGAACCCCAGGAGCACCGGCGCGAGGAGGCCGGCCAGCGCGCCTCCGATGAGCGGCCCGACGACGGGCACCCAGGAGTACGACCAGTCGCTGCCGCCCTTGCCGGGGATCGGGAGGATCGCGTGGGCGATCCGGGGACCGAGGTCACGGGCGGGGTTGATGGCGTAGCCCGTGGGTCCACCCAGGGACGCGCCGATGCCCACCACGAGCAGGGCGACGGGGACTGCCGCAAGGCCGCCGAGTCCGCCGGGGACGCCGATGTCGGCCACGCCGTAGTCGCGGAAGCCGAAGATGACGAACACCAGGACGAAGGTCGCGATGATCTCGGTGACGAGGTTCCAGCCGTACGAACGGATCGCCGGACCGGTGGAGAAGACACCGAGCTTGTCGGCGGGGTCGCCTTCCTCGTCGAAGTGCCGCTTGTAGGACAGCCAGCACAGCACCGCGCCCAGGAAGGCGCCGACGAACTGACCGGTCACGGCCACCAGGAACTCGATGATCGAGATGTCCCGGTGCACGAGGAGGCCCAGCGAGACAGCGGGGTTCAGCTGCGCGCCCGAGTACGCCGCGACGACGACGCCGGCGAAGACGCCGAGGCCCCAGCCCCACGTCACCATGAGGAAGCCGCCGCCGTTGCCCTTCGTCTTCGCGAGCGCGACGTTGGCGACCACGCCGGTGCCGAGGAGGATCAGGACACCGGTCCCGACCACCTCGGACAGGAAATACCACCCGAGATTGATTTCATCTTGCATGTCGACATTGACCTTTCAAGCGGAGGGGCCGCTCGACGTCGAGCGGCATCTTGGCGAGGGGGCCGGCTGACTCGCGCCGGCGCATGTCACGGGTTCGCGGTGCCGACCTCCTCGAACTCGACGCGGTGGGCGAGGCGGAGGGCTTCGACGGCGCGGACGATCTCGCTGTCGCGGCGGTCGTCATCCCAGCCGAGCGGCTCGGCGATGGCGTCGGCGACCTCCGTCAGGGTCTGGTTCGTCATTCCCCCCACGAACGCGATCGACGTACGGCGCAGCAGCACGTCGAGGAGGTGGACCACGCGCTCGGTGCGCGCGAGGTGCGCGAGCTCTTCGCGGTAGTAGCTCCCGGTGTGCTCGAGCGGCTCGGCACCGACGGGGATGGCCGCGAGCACGTCGTCGGCGCGCGTCCCATAGCGGGTCAGCATCCGCTCGACCAGGTCGCGCGGATGCCCGGAGGCGTGCTCGGCGACCCAGCGTGCGCGGTCGGCGTCGGTGCGCGGGAACCCCTGCCCGCCGCCGATCGGTCGACCGGCCGTGCTGATGCGGTGCGGGCGCCCCAGCACCGAGAGCGCGCGGGTGCTGAGGTGCTCGGCGAGGGCGCGGAACGTCGTCCATTTCCCGCCGACGAGGCTGAGGATCGGCGTCCCCTCGTGGGTGTCGTCGACGATGCGGTAGTCGCGGGAGACGAAGCCGGGGGCAGTGTCGTCGTGGCGGGGGAGAGGGCGGATGCCGGCGAAGGTGTAGACGATCTGCGACCGGTCGACAGTGATGTCGGGGTAGACCTGGGCTACGAGGTCGAAGAAGTAGTCGATCTCCTCGTCCGTGCAGACGACAGGCTTCGACGGGTCGGCGTCGATGTCGGTCGTGCCGACGAGAACGCGGCCCTTGAGGGGGTAGATCAGCACGATGCGGCCGTCGGAGTGCTCGAAGAAGATCTCGCGGCCCTTCGTCGCCGCCAGCAGCTCGTCGTTGTCCAGGACGATGTGCGAGCCCTTCGTGCCGCCCATGAAGCGCGTGGGCATGCCGAAGGCGTCGTTCGTCAGGTCGGTCCAGGGGCCGCTGGCGTTGACGACGACCTTGGCGCGGAGGGGGAACTCCTCGCCGCTGACCTCGTCGCGCAGCCGCACGGTACCGGCATCAGTCCCGATGGCCGAGACGTAGTTGACGGCGGTCGCGCGCGGACCGCCGATCGTGAGCCCGTCGTGCAGCACGTCCAGCGCGAGACGCTCGGGGTCCCACATCGACGCGTCGTAGTACGTCGCGGTGTACTTGACGTCGGGGTTCATGTCGGGAAACTCCGCGAGCGACTTCTTCCGTCCGTGGAACCGGTGCCGCGGAACGGATCCCCGGCCGCGGGAGAAGGTGTCGTAGATCATGAGGCCGGTCTTGATGAGCAGCGCACCCCGCTCACGGGGCTTTCCGCGGCCATGGGTGACGAGCAGACGGAAGGGCGCCGACAGCACGCCCGAGAAGGTCTTGAAGATCGGGATGGTGGTCTCCAGCGGCCGCACGTAGTGAGGCGCCGTGCGCAGCAGATCGTTGCGCTCCGTGACCGCCTCCTGCACGAGGCGGAACTCGCCGTTCTCGAGGTAGCGGATGCCGCCGTGCACCATGTGGCTCGAAGCCGATGAGGCACCCGAGACGAAGTCGTCGCGCTCGACGAGCGCCACGTCGATTCCCTGCAGGGCGAGGTCGCGGAACGTGGCGATCCCGTTGATGCCCCCGCCGACGATGAGGATGTCGACCTCGCCGCGCTCACGCAGCGTCTGCACGTCGGGGCGGAGGGGGGAGGGGGAGACCGGCGTCGTCACGATGAGACCTTTCGTGTGGAGACGACTCCAGCCTTCCCCTGCCCTGAACAGAGTTGCAAGGGATATGCACAAACGTGCACACTGTGGTACCGACGGAGGAACGCACCATGGCTTCGCCACCGACGCGCGCGCAGGACGCATTACGCGCCGCCCAGCTGTACTACCTGCAGGACCTCACCATGGCGGCGATCGCCCACGAGATGCGGGTGTCGCGGTCATCCGTGTCGCGTTTGCTGGCGTATGCCCGTGACAGCGGGCTCGTGACGATCTCGATCCACTCGCCGCAGGACGCGCGCAGCCGCATCGAGAGCCGCGTGGCGCGGCGGTTCGGCGTCACCGCGCACGTCGTCCCCACTCCCGACCGCATCAGCGAGGCCGAGCGGCTCGAGCGTACGGCGCTGTCGGCCGCCCGCATCCTGGCCGAGCGCGTGGAGTCGTCGATGACGGTGGGCATCGCGTGGGGTTCGACGCTGTCGGCGGTGGCCCGTCACCTCCCCTCGACGCGGACGCATGATTCGCGGGTGGTGCAGATGAACGGGGCGGCGAATGTGCGGACGTCGGGCATCCCCTACGCGGGAGAGATCCTGTCGCGATTCGGTGCCGCCTGGTCGGCATCCGTGCACCAATTTCCGGTGCCGGCGCTGTTCGACGATCCCCTGACGAAGCAGGCGATGTGGCGCGAGCGGTCGGTGCGAGCGGTGCGGGAGATCCAGGAGCGGGTCAGCATGTTCGTCTTCGGCCTGGGCTCTCCTCACGCCGACGTCCCGAGTCACGTCTACTCGGGCGACTACTTCGACGACGCCGACCGTCGAACGATCGAGCGCAACGGCGTCGTGGGGGATTGCGCGACGGTGTTCTACCGCCTCGACGGCTCCAGCGACGGCATAGACCTCAACGAGCGGTCCAGCGGCCCCGATCTCGAGGCGGTGCGGCGGATCCCCACGCGATTCTGCGTCGTGTCGAGCCTGTCGAAGCTCGACAGCCTGCGCGGCGCGCTGGCCGCCGGGATCATCACCGAGCTGGTCGTCGAGGAGTCGCTGGCCCGTCGCCTTCTGGAGGTCACCCCGGCACGCTGACTCACGTCTCGCCGAACCCGCTCTCGACCATCTCCCGCAGGGTGTCCCGCGCCTCCGCCGCCTGGCGGCCGCGGGCCGTGACGCGGATGCGGCTCCCCTGGCGGACGCCCAGTGCCATGAGCGCCAGGACGCTGTCCCCGGCCGCGGGGGGAGCAGCAGAGTCGAGGTCGGCGACCAGGACCGCGGCATCGAAGTCGGCAGCCGTTCGTGCGAAGGAGGCCGCCGGGCGGGCGTGCAGTCCGGAGGGGTTCGTCAGCACGGCCTCGAACGACGCCTCGCCGCCGTCGACGGAAGAGTCGTCCCGCTCGCGACGTGAGGGAGGGGGCGCGGTGTCGCCGAGCTGCGCACGCTTGAGCTCGAGCGCCCGCCCGACATCGGCCGCCACGTCGTCGAGGCTCGCTCCGGCCGCGGCGCCGACGACGCCGGCGACCAGTCCCTCCACGAACGGTGCCGGCGAGAGGACCACTCGCGCGGTGGATCCGAACTCCAGGGCCGTCTCCGCGCTGAGGATGGCCGAGCCGAGATCCATGAAGACCAGCACGCCGTCTCCGGAGTCGGCCCGGTCGATCGCCGCGGCGATGGCGACGGCATCCGTGCCGAGGTCGCCGTCGGACGTGCCGGCCGCGATCTCCACGCGAGGCGGCGCGTGGCCTGCCATCTGCAGGGCGAGCTCGACGGCGGCTGCGGCGAGCGGAGCGCTGTGGGAGACCGCGACGATGCCGATCATGACGCGGCGACCGCGTCTCGCAGCGCCTCGAGGAGCAGGGTCGCCGACGCGGCGCCGGGGTCGAGGTGTCCGGCGCTGCGCTCGCCGAGGTAGCTTGCCCGGCCCTTGCGCGCCACGAGCGGGATCGTCGCGTCCCGTCCCGCGGATGCCGCGGCCACGGCCGCATCCGCCGCTGCCACGGGGTCGCCGCCCGGCGCCGCGGCGTCCCACGCGTCGACGGCCGGTACCAGTGCATCCACCATCGTCTTATCGCCCGGGGCGGCCTTGCCACGGGCGATGATGCCATCCACGCCGGCGCGCAGCGCCGCCCCCAGGGCGGCGGCATCCAGGGTCGTCGCATCCCCCGCAGCCGTTCCCAGGCGAAGGAAGAAGGTCCCGTACAGCGGTCCGCTCGCCCCGCCCACGGTCGAGACCAGCGTCATGCCGACACTCCGCCCGAGCGCAGCGGGCGTCTCGGGGGGATCGCTCTGGAGCGCTGCCACGACGGCGTGCATGCCACGGGCCATGTTGGCACCGTGGTCGGCGTCGCCGATCTCGGAGTCCAGCTCGGTGAGCTCGGCCTGATGCTCATCGATGAGCGCGCCGAACCGCGAGATCCAATCGCGCAGCTGCGCGGGGGTGACGCCCGTCATGGCCGCTTCATGCCCCCCACCGCAGGCCCGGCGTCACAACGGGCGCATCCCACAACCGGATCATCTCGTCGTCGGCGCGCACCACCGTCAGTGACGCGCCAGCCATGTCGAGACTCGTGATGTAGTCGCCCACCAGCGACCGGCGCACGTCGACGCCCGCCTCCGCCAGAAGGGGCGCGATCTCCCCGAACAACAGGTAGAGCTCGATCAGGGGTGTCGCGCCGAGCCCCGACAGCAGCACGATCGCGGAGCCGGTGGCGTCGGCGTCCGCCAGGATCGGCTCGACCATCATCCGCGCGATCTCGTGCGCGGAGGCGAGCGTGCGGCGCTCGCGCCCCGGCTCGCCGTGGATGCCCACCCCGACCTCCATCTGATCGTCGGGCAGGTCGAAGGTGGGCTTGCCGGCCGCGGGGACCGTGCAACTGGTGAGGGCGACGCCCATCGAGCGGCCGTTCCCTCTCACGCGCTGGGCGAGGGCGAGGACGGCGTCGAGGTCGGCTCCCTCCTCCGCGGCCGCCCCGACGATCTTCTCCAGCACGACGGTCGTGCCCACGCCGCGCCGGCCGGCCGTCCAGGTGGAGTCCTGCACCGCCACATCGTCGGCGACCACGACGGATTCGACGCGGATGCCCTCGCCGGAGGCGAGCTCCGCCGCCATCTCGAAGTTCAGCACGTCGCCGGTGTAGTTCTTCACGATGTGGAGCACGCCGGCGCCACTGTCGGCCGCGCGCGTTGCGGCGAGAATTTGGTCGGGCGTGGGTGACGTGAAGACCTCGCCCGCGCAGGCGGCGTCGAGCATCCCCGTCCCCACGAACCCGCCGTGCATGGGCTCGTGGCCGGAGCCTCCCCCGGAGACGAGGGCGACCTTGCCCTCGCGCGTCGGCTCACCCCGCAGGACGACGCGGTTGGCGGTGTCGACGCGCAGTTCGGGATGGGCGGCCTGCACGCCGCGCAGCGACTCTGCCAGGACGTCGGCGGGTGCGTTGATGAACTTCTTCATGGGTCCTCCTCGACGGCGACTTCAGGGAGAATCTCCTCCCGGGCCGCAGGACTGTCAAGGGATGGACCCGCCGGCGGTCAGAGCCGCTCGTGCGGGAGCACCTGTCTGATGCGCTCGATGGGGGTCGCGGCGGGCACCTCGTTGTAGATGCCGGCGAGTTCCTGGCCCGACAGTGCGTGGATGGCAGCCATGATCTCGTCGGTCGCCGCGCGCCGCGCCCGGCCGGAGGACGCCGCGCCATGGCGCGAGAGGTCGAGCGGCTCGCCGAATCGCACGGTGACCCGCTGCCGGAGCGTGGGGAAGCGGGCTCCCACGGGCATGACGACGTCGGTGCCCACCAGACCGACCGGCACGACCGGTGCCCCGGTCTGCAGCGCGAGGAACGCCACGCCGGTCCGACCCTTGTACAGCCGGCCGTCCAGGGAGCGCGTCCCCTCGGGGTACAGGGCGACCGCGCGGCCGTCCTCGAGGATGCGGCGCTGCTGGTCGAGGGCGTCGAGGGCTGCTTGGCCGGCACCGCGTTCGACGGGGATCGCGCCGAGAGCGGAGAAGAACTGACGCGAACCCCAGGAGTCGAAGTAGCTCGCCTTCGCAAGGAAGTGCACCGGCCGTGGGGCGGCGACCGGGATCGCTATCGAGTCGATGAACGACAGGTGGTTGCTGGCGAAGATCACCGGTCCGGTACGGGGGACGAGGGAGCGCCCCTCGATCTGCGGGCGGTAGACCATGCGCGCCAGCGGGGCGACGATGACGCGCCCGAACGCGTACGCGGCGCCGGTGGTCTTCGTCGTCGAGGGAGCGTCCACTCCTCCGACCGCGGGGGGAGCGGCGTCGGATGTCACGCGAAGACGATACTCCCGTGTTCATGCTCGCCCGGGCATGCTCGGCCGCGGCCCCGCACTCAGGCGGTTGAAAGGCGGATGCATCAGGATAGGAGAGTCCCACCATCTTTCGAGAGGTTCCTCCGTGCGCATCCGACCGCTGGTCACCCTGTCCCTCGTCGCCGCCGCGACCGTCGTGCTGGCCGGCTGTGCCGGCGGCTCGCAGCCCGAGGCGAGCCCCAGCGGCACCGCGGGCGATCTGTGCGCTGCAGCCGCTCCTTCGGGCGACGTCTCCGAGGCGGTCACCGTCGAGGGCGACGAGGGAGCCGCACCGACGGCGACGTTCGAAGCGCCGCTGGAGATCACCGAGGCGCAGCGCACCGTCGTGACAGAGGGATCGGGCGACGAGGTCGCCGCGGGGGACTACGTCTCCTATGCTCTGAGCGCGTACGACGCGAGCACGGGCGAGCAGATCGGCGCGCTCGGGTACACCGAGGGCGAGCTGCTGCCGCAGGAGATCGCCGCGGAAAGCCCCCTCGGTCAGTCGCTGGGCTGTGCGACGGTCGGCACCCGGGTCGTCGCGGCGCTGCCGTCCACCGACGGTTCGTCGCCCGGGATCGTCTACGTGATGGATGTCACGGGCATCACCCCGCTGCAGGCCTCCGGCACCGACCAGGCACCCGTCGACGGCTTCCCGACGGTCGAGCTCGACGACGACGGCGCGCCCACGATCACCGTGCCCGACACCGAGGCGCCGACCGAGGTGCAACTGGAGACTCTCAAGCTCGGCGATGGCCCGGAGGTGCTCCCCGGCGACAAGGTGCTCGTGCAGTACCGCGGCGTGCTGTGGGACGACGGCACGGAGTTCGACTCCAGCTGGAGCCGCGGCGCCCCGGCCAGCTTCGTCACGAACGAGGTCGTCCCCGGATTCCAGCAGGCGCTGGAGGGCCAGACGGTCGGCTCGCAGGTGCTCGTCGTCGTGCCCCCCGCAGCCGGCTACGGCGACACGGCGCAGGGCGCGATCCCGGCCGGGTCGACCCTCGTCTTCGTCGTGGACATCCTCGCGACGCAGCATCCCGCCGCCCAGTGATCCCGGGCGCCGGCGGATAGGCTGACCGGATGCGCCGCGTCGTGATTCTGGGGTCCACCGGCTCGATCGGCACGCAGGCCCTGGACGTCGTCGCCGCTCACCGCGACCGCTTCGCCGTCGTGGGCCTCGCCGTCGGTCACGACCGGGAGACGCTGCGCGCGCAGGCGGCGCAGTTCGGGGTCGAGCACACCGCCGTCGGCGCAGCCGAGGCCGAGCGGCTCGTCCGAGACGTCGAGGCCGATGTGGTGCTCAACGGCATCACCGGCTCGGTCGGACTGGGCCCGACCCTCGCCGCGCTGGAGGCCGGGCGCACCCTGGCGCTGGCCAACAAGGAATCCCTGATCGTCGGGGGTGAGCTGGTGACCTCCCTCGCCCGCCCCGGGCAGATCGTCCCCGTCGACTCCGAGCACTCCGCGCTCGCCCAGGCGCTGCGCGCGGGGGAGCACGAGGAGGTGCGCCGGCTCGTGCTGACGGCGTCGGGCGGACCCTTCCGCGGCCGGTCGCGGAGTCGGCTCGCCGACGTGACGCCGGAGGATGCCCTCGCTCATCCGACGTGGGACATGGGCCGGGTGGTCACGACGAACTCGGCCACCCTCGTGAACAAGGGCCTCGAGGTGATCGAAGCGCATCTTCTCTTCGACATCCCTTACGACCGCATCGACGTCGTCGTCCATCCGCAGTCGATCGTCCACTCCATGGTCGAGTTCGTCGACGGGTCAACGCTCGCCCAGGCGTCGCCGCCGGACATGCGCCTGCCGATCTCGCTGGGCCTGGACTGGCCGCGTCGCGTGCCCGGAGTGGGCCGCCCGCTGGATTGGACCGTCGCATCCGCGTGGACCTTCGAGCCCCTCGACGACACGGCGTTTCCCGCCGTCGCCCTCGCCAAGCAGGTCGGACGGCAGGGGGGTACCTACCCCGCGGTGTTCAACGCTGCCAACGAACAGGCCGTCGATGCGTTCCACGAGGGGCGGCTGCCCTTCCTCGGCATCGTCGACACCGTCGCCCGGGTCGTCGAGGCGCACGACCCTCCCGCGGCGCTCACGCGCGAGTCCCTCGCGGCGGCGGAGGCGGATGCGCGCCGCGACGCCGATCGGGTCATCGCCGCCGCATCCTGAGTCCCGCTCCCCGAGAGTTCATCGCCTCGCCGAAAGTGCGCGAGCTACGGTGCCGCTTCGGCGAGAGCATGCACCCTCGCGGATCAGAGCGGCGAGTCGAACGGACGCTGCGGATCCGATGACGGAGTGGCGTCTTCGGGGTACGGCACCGGCCACTGCGGCTCGGGCACGGGCCACCCCGCCGCGCGGAGGGCTCGACGGGCGAGCTCGCGTGCGGAGTACGGCGTGCGGCGTCCGCGGATGTCGCGGTAGTCCTGGTGTCCTGGGCCCGCCCACAGGATGGCGTCCCCCTCGCCGACGAGGGCGACGGCCTCGGCGATCGCACGCTCGGGCGGCGAGTATTCGTGGATCTCCGCGTCGGGCTGGGCGCGACGGGCCCCCTCGAGGAGGGTGGCGCGGATGGAATCGGGGTCCTCGAACCGCGGGTGGTGGTCGGTCACGACGAGGATGTCGCTTCCCTCCACGGCGGTGCGGCCCATGTCGTGCCGCTTCGTGGCGTCGCGGTCGCCGTCGGCGCCGAACAGCATGAGCACGCGTCCCGGCGTCACCCGTCGGACGGCCGCGAGGGTCTTCTCGAAGGCGTCGGGGGAGTGGCCGAAGTCGACGTACACGGCCGGACCCCGCTCGCCGGAGACTCGCTGCGTGCGGCCGGGGAGATAGGCGTCGATCCGCCCGCCGTCCAGCGCCGAGGCGAGGCGCTCCCACGCGTACCCGGCGTCGAGCAGCATGACGATGGCGAGGCCCGCGTTCGACGCCATGTGCCGGCCGATGACCGGGACGACGGTCGTGAGGCTCCGCCCGCCGGGACCGGACAGCGTGAACTCCGTGCCGTCCTGACGTTCGTGGCGGATCTCGACGACCCAGTCGGCCTCGGCGGCGGCGGCGGGGTCGGCGGCGATGACGGGGGTGGCCACGGTCACCACCGGCACCTGTGCGCGGGCGACGACGTCGGCACCGGACGCCGAATCCAGCGACACCACGGCGCGACGCGACCGATCGGGCAGGAACAGCGGCAGCTTGGCCTCGAAGTACTCGGTCATGTCGGCGTAGTCGTCGAGATGATCGTGACTGAGATTGGTGAAGGCGGCCACGTCGAACAGCAGTCCGTCGACGCGGTGGCGGCTGAGCGCCTGCGCGCTCACCTCCACCGCGACGGCTTCGACGCCGCGCTCGCGCATGAGGGCGAGGAGCGCGTGGAACTCTGACGCCTCGGGCGTGGTCAGCCGTGAGACGATCACCTGCCCCGCGATGTGCCGCTCGGCCGTCGACGACAGACCCGTCACGACACCGAGCTGCCCGAGGATCCCCTCGAGGAGATGAGAGACGCTCGTCTTGCCGTTCGTGCCCGTCGTGCCGAACAGGAGCGGGAGGTCGTCGTCGGGCCCGGTGCCGTAGACCCACGCCGACAGCTCGCCCAGGAGCGCGCGGGGGTCGTCCACGACGATGATCGGGATCCCGGCGTCGGCGGCGAGGTGGGCGCCCGCCTCGTCGGTGATGACCGCTGCGGCGCCGGCGTCGGCCGCCGACCGCGCGAACTCGGCGCCGTGGCGAAGCGCCCCGCGGATGGCGACGAAGGCCTCGCCGGCGCGGAGGTCGGCCGTGGCGAGGGTGATGCCGGTGAGGACCACGCCCTCGGGAGCACCGACGACGCGCGTGGCGAACCGGGCGACCAGATCCGTCAGGAGCCGCTGCGGCGGCCGCTCCGGACGGAGCACGGGCGGGAGCGAGGGGGCGGCGTCAGTCGGCATGGCCGAACCATCCTCTCATCCGCGCGGGTCCGTGCACCGGCGCGCGCCGCGACCGCGGGGAACGGTCGCGGCGCACGCGTCACACACGGCGCCGGCGAAGGGCAGCGAGCGCCACCACGAGGGCGGCTGCTCCGAGGGCGAGACCGCCGCCGCCGAGCCACAACGCGGCCACGTCCGTACCGCCGGCGGTGTCGGCCGAGCCGGTCGGAGACGCCTCGGCGTCGTCGGCGTGCCCACCTTCATGACCGGTGGTGGAGGCGTCGCCGCCGGAGTGATGGTCGCCCTCGGGGGCGACGGCACCCACCGACACGACGGGCGCCGGCGATTCCGGCTCGTCCTCGCCCTCGGCGGCGATCTGCGTCCAGGCGGTGGAGCCGGTGACGCACTCCTGGGTCACCGGAAAGGCGACATCGGTCTCGGCGAGGGCAGCGTCGAAGCGCACGTCGAGCGCGACTTCGCCCTTGAGGCCCGATTCGACGGGGGTCTCGGCCGTGAAGGCGACAGCGGTGACGGTGCCGTTGTCGGCCAGGGTGCGCTCGATCGTCCAGCCACCTGCCGCGACGGGCACCACGTTGGTGACGCCGTCGGGGATGTCGACGACGATGCCGGTGGTGGGGGAGTCCTCGCATCCGTGGCTGAACGCGAAAGTGAGCGTGGTCGGCGAGTCGGCGGCCGCCGATGACGGGGTGACGTGGATGTGCGCCGAAGCGGCCAGAGGGGCGCCCACCGCCAGCGTGAGGCCGGCGGCCGCGCCCAGCAGGACGCGCGCGCGCCGGCGGGCGCGGGAGGGACGAGGGGAGGGACGGGTGGGTGACATTGTCGATCTCTTTCGAACGGATGCTGCGGCGCGCGGGCGCGCGACCGGGGCCCGCGCAGATGCGGGCGGATGCTCGGCAGGCATCGCCGAGCGGCGCCCGCTCAGAATGCGGGCGCGAGCGGCGAGGGGATCGACGGTGGCCCGCGTCGCGCCACCGTGCCGGTGAGCGGGCGGAGGCGCCGGATCGCGGGCGTGCGGAGGACAGCGACCCCTGCCGGCCCGCTCTCGGGGACGTCGGGAGTCCCGCCGATGCGTCCGAGGACGCGCGGGAGCCACGCCGCGACGGCACGGACGACCCGCTCCCCGCGAGCGACGACCGCGATGGTGAGCACGGCGGCGACGGCGTGCGCCGCGATCATCGGGGCGCCCGCGGTCGGAAGGAGCGCGGCCGCGTGCGGGATCCACGCCGGCGCGGAATGAACGTGGCCGCCCGTCGCCTGCCATGTCCCCAGGTCACCGGTCACGGCGAAGACGGTGTGGAAGATCGCCTGCGCGACACCGATGGTGAGGGCCGTCCGCCACAGCGCGATCCGCCGTCCGGCGAGGATCGTCGTCACGGGGAGCAACAGGCATGCCAGGACCGCGCAGAACAGCGGCGAGGGCGCACCACCGCCGGCCAGCGTGTGCGCGGTCGCCGCGGTGACCGTCGCGACCGCGGCGAAGGCCGCTCCGCGCACCGCCCGGGTCGACCGCGTGCTCACCCCCTCAGGCTAGGCCAGTCCGGAGCCGCCCCACGGCCAACTCAAAGGCTCCCGGCGGTAGCGTGATCGCCGTGACCGTTCTCCTGTTCGTCGTGGGCGTCGTCGTGCTCGTGATCGGGCTCGCCATCTCCATCGCGCTGCACGAGATCGGGCACCTGGCCCCCGCCAAGCTCTTCGGGGTGCGTGTCGGCCAGTACATGATCGGCTTCGGCCCGACGCTGTGGTCGCGCCGCGTCGGCGAGACCGAGTACGGGGTCAAGGCGCTGCCGGTGGGCGGGTACATCTCGATGGCCGGCATGTATCCGCCGTCCCCGAAGGAGCGCGCCGCGGTGGCGGCGGGCGAGCGCCCGGGCCGAGCCGGCGGCGGATTCTTCGCGACCATGGTGCAAGACGCCCGCGCCGCCAACGACGAAACCCTCGAGGGCGACGACGACACCCGCGTCTTCTACCGCCTGCCGGTGTGGAAGCGCGTGATCATCATGCTCGGCGGGCCGCTGATGAACCTCGTGCTCGCCGTGGTGCTCTTCGCCGTGCTCTTCAGCGGCATCGGCGTGGCCACCGCGACCACCACCATCGCCTCCGTGAGCGAGTGTGTGATCCCCGCCGACGCCGGGCGGGACGAATGCGCCCCCTCCGATCCGACAGCCCCCGCCGCCGAGGCCGGCATCCTTCCCGGCGATGTCCTGGTGTCCGTGGACGGCACGCCGGTCTCGACGTTCGCGGAGGCCTCGGAGATCATCCAGGCGCACCCCTCCGACCCGATCCCCGTCGTGCTCACCCGCGACGGCGAAGAGCGCAGCATCCGGCTCACCCCGGTGGCGACGACGCGCGCCGTTGTCGGGGACGACGGTCGCGCGGTCGTCGGCGAGGACGGCGAGCCGATTCTGCAAGAAGTGGGATTCGTGGGCGTCGGCGCGCAGGTGTCGAACGTGCCGCAGCCGATCTGGGCCGGCCCGCAGGCCGCTGTCGAGAACGTCGGCGCCGTCGTCGGCATCATGGCTCAGCTTCCGGTGCGCGTGTGGGACACGGCGGTGGATCTGTTCACCGGGCAGGAGCGCGATCCCAACGGGCCCCTCAGCGTCGTCGGCGCCGGGCGGCTGGCCGGCGAAGTGGCGGCGACCGACGCTCCGGTGCTCGACCGCATCGCGAGCCTCCTCGCGCTGCTGGCCTCCCTGAACATCGCGCTGTTCGTGTTCAACCTCATCCCGCTCCTGCCGCTGGACGGCGGACACGTCGTGGTGGCGCTGTGGGACGGGGTCAAGCGCTGGTGGGCGCGACTGCGCGGCCGGGTGGCGCGGCCGGTGGACGCCACCCGTCTGGTCCCCGTGACCTTCGTCGTCGTGGTTCTGCTGATCGGTATGGGCGGGATCCTGATCCTCGCCGACCTGTTCAACCCGATCTCGATCCTCTGAGCCGGGCCTCAGCCTCAGCCTCAGCCTCAGCCGAGAGCGTGGCCGACGAGCCGCTCCAGCGTGCGCATGCCGTCGCGTGACAGGATCGACTCCAGGTGGCCCTGCACCGAGGCGAAGCCCGCGCCGCGAAGGGCGTACACGTCACCGGAGACCGGATCGGCGGCGACCTCCGCGCCGGCCACCCCGGTCGATCCGACCGGGAGGCGCGCGGTGAAGGTGTTGTAGAACCCGATCGAGGCGGGCTCCCCGAAGACGTCCACGCTCAGCTGGAGCCCCTGATGCGGGCGCGCCAACGGCGCGAGGTCGATGCCGAGGGAGTCGGCGAGGATCTGGTGGCTGAGGCATACCGCGAGGAGCGGCTGCCCCGACGCGCGGCGCAGCGCGACGACCTCCCGCATGCGCTGCATCCGGGGGCTCGACGGATCGCGCGGGTCGCCCGGGCCAGGACCCGACACGACGAGGCCGGCGTTCTCCAGCTGGGCGTCGGTGACCTCCGACCACGGCGCGATGGTGACGGCGAACCCGAGGTGGCGCAACTGGTGGGCGAGCATCGTGGTGAAGCGGTCCTCGGCGTCGACCACGAGGGCGTCGCGTCCGGCGAAGGGGCCCTCGCCCGTCACGTCCTGCGGCTGCATCCAGAAGGCCGCCAGGCGCGTGTTGCGCGAGGCGAGCAGCTCGGCGATGGCGGGGTCGTCGGCAAGGGCGCGCGGCGCGGCACCCGGCGCATCCGGGTCCTCGGCCGGGGAGGCGGGGATCTCGCGCGGGATGGCGCCGATCGCGCCGAGCACGCCGGCCGCCTTCCCGTGGGTCTCGCTCACCTCGCCGTACGGATCGGAGTGGCGCACCAGCGTCGCGCCGACGGGAACCCGCAGGCGGCCGTCCATGAGGTAGGCCGTGCGGATGAGGATCGGCGCATCGAGGTCGTGCGTGCCGGCGGCGGTGGGGGTGAAGAGGGCTGCCACGCCCGAGTAGTAGCCCCGCGGGGTGGTCTCGTGACGCGCGATCACCACGCACGCGTTCTGCATGGGGGAGCCGGTGACGGTCGGCGCGAACATCGTCTCGCGGAGGATGTCGCGAGGGTCGAGGCGGCTGCGACCCCGGAGCATGTACTCGGTGTGGGTCAGGCGCGACATCTCCTTCAGATGAGGCCCCGTGATGCGCCCGCCGTCGGAGCACACCGCCGACATCATCTTCAGCTCCTCGTCCACGACCATGAAGAGCTCCTCGGTCTCCTTCGTGGAGCGGAGGAACTCGGTGAGGGTCGCGGCGGTCGCGCCGCCGGCGGGGTGACGGAAGGTGCCCGAGATCGGGTTCATCGTCACGGTGCTGAAGCCCGGATGCTCCGACTCGGCGCTCGCCGCGCTGACGTGCGCTTCGGGGCTGGCGCCGACGGCGACATGCCCGTCGGTGACGATCGTGAACGTCCAGTAAGCCCCTCGTTCATGCTCGAGGAGCGCGCGGAACCACGTCAGTGCGGCCAGCCGCGGATCGGCATCGACGCCGGCGACGAAGTCGCGGCGGATGACGAAGTTCGCGCCCTCGCCGCCGCCGATCTCGTCCGCGATCACCGTCCGGACGGTGTCGGCGTAGACCTCGTCGGGGATGTCGAAACCGGCGTCCTGGAGCGGGATCGGCGCCGTGGGCAGGGCTGCCATGACCTCTGCGCGCGGGAGAGTGTGATGCTCCTGGACCACGAGGCAGCGAAGCGGTGCGCCGTCGTCGTGGCTGACGAAGCCGCGCTCGCGCACCTGTCGATAGGGCACCAGCGCCAGGACCTCACGCGGACGGCCGGTCTCATCGGTGAGCGGGATGTCGGCCAGGAGCGCCACGTCCACGGTGCGTCCGGTGAGCACCTCGACGGTGTCGGCATCGCGGGCCAGCAGCGCGAACGGCGCATCGCCGGCGGAGAGCTCACGGAGGAGGGCGGCAGGGTCGGGGCGGGTCATGTCGGTCTTTCGTCGAAGGGGGCGGCCCAACGAAGAAGACCGCCCCGAGGGCGGTCTGTCGCGCGCGAACACACCGCCTAAACGGTGAGCCACCAGGTGCGGTTCGCGGACATGCGGCGAACCTACCACATCGGTGTATCGAGCCTCCTCGCAGGCGGGCGGCGTAGGCTGACAGACGTGCCAGCTGTGAACATCGGGATGCCCAAGATCCCCGAAGTCCTCGCCCCGCGGCGGAAGAGCCGGCAGATCCGAGTCGGCAAGGTCCTGGTCGGTGGCGACGCCCCGGTCAGCGTCCAGTCGATGACGACGACGCCGACCACGAACATCAACGCGACGCTGCAGCAGATCGCCGAGCTCACCGCATCCGGGTGCGAGATCGTGCGCGTCGCCGTGCCCTCCCAGGATGACGCGGACGTGCTCCACATCATCGCGGCGAAGAGCCAGATCCCGGTGATCGCCGACATCCACTTCCAGCCGAAGTACGTCTTCCAGGCGATCGACGCCGGTTGCGCCGCCGTGCGGGTCAACCCCGGCAACATCCGGCAGTTCGACGACAAGGTGGGCGAGATCGCCGCTGCCGCGAAGGCGGCCGGGGTGTCGCTGCGTATCGGCGTCAACGCCGGATCGCTCGACAGGCGTCTTCTGGAGAAGTACGGCAAAGCCACCCCCGAGGCGCTCATGGAGAGCGCGGTGTGGGAGGCCTCGCTGTTCGAAGAGCACGACTTCCATGACTTCAAGATCTCGGTCAAGCACAATGACCCCGTCATCATGGTGAAGGCCTACCGGCTGCTCGCCGAGCGCGGCGACTGGCCGCTCCACCTCGGCGTCACCGAGGCCGGCCCGGCGTTCCAGGGGACGATCAAGAGCGCCACGGCGTTCGGCATCCTGCTGTCGGAGGGCATCGGCGACACCATCCGGGTGTCGCTGTCGGCGCCGCCGGCCGAAGAGGTCAAGGTCGGACACCAGATCCTGCAGTCCCTCAACCTGCGGGAACGAAAGCTCGAGATCGTGTCGTGCCCGTCGTGCGGGCGCGCGCAGGTCGATGTCTACTCGCTCGCCGACAACGTCACCGAGGGACTGAAGGACATGACCGTGCCGCTGCGCGTGGCCGTCATGGGCTGCGTCGTGAACGGCCCGGGCGAGGCTCGCGAGGCCGACCTCGGCGTGGCTTCCGGCAACGGCAAGGGCCAGATCTTCGTCAAGGGCCAGGTCATCAAGACCGTGCCCGAGGCCGAGATCGTGGCGACGCTCATCGAAGAGGCGAACCGCATCGCCGCCGAGATGGGCCCCGGTGCCCCCCTCGGCACCGCCCAGGTCGTCACCGCCTGACCCGGGGGCCCCTGCGACGCGGCGGCCGTGTCGCGTGCAGCGAGGGCATGGCCACGCGTTCGCCGGTGGCATCCCGGGGCGATGCGGGGCATCCGCTACCGTCGGGAATCTCATGACCGACACCCCGCTCCCTCCCGCGCCGCTCTCGCGGCCGATCGTCGCCGGCATCGTCACGGCGCTCGTCGGGGTGACCAGCACCTTCGCGGTCGTGCTGACGGCGCTGGATGCCGTGGGCGCGACCCCGGGCCAGGCGGCGAGCGGCCTGCTCGCGCTGTGCGTGACGATGGGCGTGGCATCCATCGCGCTGGCGTGGCGATACCGGATGCCGATCACCGTCGCGTGGTCGACCCCCGGCGCCGCGGTACTCGCCGCCACCGGCGCGGTGGAGGGCGGCTGGCCCGCCGCCGTCGGCGCGTTCCTCGTCACGGCAGCGCTCATTCTGCTGACCGCCGCGTGGCCGCAGCTCGGCCGGCTCATCGCGCGCATCCCGCCGTCGATCGCGCAGGCGATGCTCGCCGGAGTGCTGTTGCCCCTGTGTCTCGCGCCGATCGGGGGGCTGGTCGCCAATCCCTGGGAGGTCGCGCCGATCCTGCTCGCGTGGCTCGTCTGCATGCGCCTCGCGCCGCGATGGGCGGCGCCGGTCGCCTTCGCCGTGGCGGCCGTGATCGTCGGAGTGCACGTGGCGGTTCGCGGCGGCGGACTCGACCCCGCGGCGCTGGTGCCGCGGATCGAGCTGACCATGCCGACCTTCACGCTCGGCTCGATCGTGGGCCTCGCGCTGCCGCTGTTCCTCGTCACGATGGCGTCGCAGAACGTCCCGGGCGTCGCGATCATGCGCAGCTTCGGCTACACCGTGCCATGGCGCGCGTCGATGCTCGTGACGGGCCTCGGCTCCGCCATCGGGGCGCCCGCCGGCGGCCACGTCATCAATCTCGCCGCGATCAGCGCGGCGCTGGCCGCGGCACCCGACGCCGACCCCGATCCGAAGCGGCGCTGGGTGGCCGGCGTGTCGACCGGCGTGTCGGCGATCGTCCTCGGCGGGCTGTCCGCGGTGCTCGTCGGGCTCGTCGTGGTCGCGCCGGAGGCGGTCATCCCGGCCGTGGCGGGCGTGGCGCTGTTCGCCGCCTTCGGTTCGGCCGTGCAGCAGGCGATCGACGACCCGGGGGAGCGCCTGCCGGCGGTCGTGACCTTTCTCGTCGCGGCATCCGGTATCGCCGTCGCGGGGGTCAGCGCCGCCTTCTGGGCGCTCGTGGCAGGGCTCGTCGTCCGGACCCTTCTTCACACGGGTCGCCGCTGACCATCGCGCCCCTCGCGAGGGGTCGCAAACGGCGGTTTGTGATGCGCCGGCAGCCGCGTGTCGCGACCCCTCGCGCGGAAGGCGACACCCTCCTTACCCGCGGCCGCGGCGAGCACCGCGACGGTCTCGAGGAATGGGCGCGCGCGCACCTTCCACTTCACCGGGAACGACGCCGCCCTCGGCGTCGTCCACACGCTGCCCGCGGGCGGGGAGCTTGTGGGGGATCGGGTCGGCGGGTCGTGGCATCGTTCCTCCGCGCCCCCGATCGGGCACGCGTGACCCACCCACCTCCGCGAAGGGTCCTGGGATGCGGCATGGGGTGCACCGGAATCGCCGGACGCGACCCCTCGCGAGGTGCGGGGGCCGCGTGCCCCCGACGGGCGGCGCGCTGAGGGGCGGCAGCCGCGCGCCTAGACTTGACGCTCGTGGTCACACGTCTCTCCACCTTCTTCCTCCGCACCCTCCGCGAAGACCCGGCCGATGCCGAGGTCACGAGTCACCGGCTGCTGGTGCGCGCCGGCTACATCCGGCGCAACGCCCCGGGGATCTTCGCGTGGCTGCCGCTGGGGCTGAAGGTCAAGGCGAAGATCGAGGCCATCATCCGCGAGGAGATGGCGAACGCCGGCGCCTTCGAGGTGCACTTCCCGGCGCTGCTGCCGCGGGAGCCGTATGAGGAGTCGGGGCGCTGGGAGTCGTACGGCGACGGGATCTTCCGGCTGCAGGACCGCAAGGGCGCCGACTATCTCCTCGCCCCGACGCACGAGGAGATGTTCACCCTTCTCGTGAAGGACCTCTACTCGTCGTACAAGGACCTGCCGCTGACGATCTACCAGATCCAGGACAAGTACCGCGACGAGGCGCGGCCGCGCGCGGGCCTCCTGCGCGGGCGCGAGTTCACCATGAAGGACGCGTACTCCTTCGACTACACCGACGAAGGGCTGGATGCCTCGTACCAGGCGCAGCGCGACGCGTACGAGCGCATCTTCACCCGCCTCGGCCTGGAGTACGTCATCGTCAACGCCGACAACGGCCTCATGGGGGGCGCGAAGTCGGAGGAGTTCCTGCACCCGATCACGGTCGGCGAAGACACCTTCGTCCGCTCCGGCGGCGGGTACGCGGCGAACGTCGAGGCCTTCACCACGGTGGTCCCCGAGGCGATCGGATTCGACGGGCTCCCCGAGCCGGTGATCTTCGACTCGCCGAACACCCCGACCATCCAGACCCTCGTCGACCACGCCAACGCCGTGCTCGAGGGGGAGTACACCGCCGCCGACACCCTCAAGAACGTCGTGCTCGCGCTCACCCACATCGACGGCACCCGCGAGCTCGTGATCGTCGGGATCCCGGGCGACCGCGATGTCGACGACAAGCGCGTCGAGGTGGCCTTCGCGCCCGCCGAGGTCGAACCCGCGACCGAGGCGGACTTCGAACGGCACCCGTTCCTGGTGAAGGGGTACATCGGTCCGTGGTCGCCGACGGGACCGGTGCTCGGCGAGGACTCGGCCACCGACATCCGCTACCTCCTCGACCCCCGGGTCGTCGACGGCACGTCGTGGATCACGGGAGCCAACGTCGATCAGAAGCACGTGCACTCTCTCGTCGCCGGCCGCGACTTCACGTCCGACGGTTTCGTGGAGGTCGCCAGCGTCCGCGCCGGCGACCCGGCCCCCGACGGTTCCGGCCCGGTGGAGCTTGCCCGCGGCATGGAGATCGGCCACGTGTTCCAGCTCGGTCGCTTCTTCGCCGAGACCCTCGGACTGAAGGTGCTCGACGAGAACGGCAAGCTGGTGACGGTCACCATGGGCTCCTACGGCATCGGCGTGACCCGCATCCTCGCGATTCTCGCCGAGCTGAACAACGACGAGAAGGGTCTGATCTGGCCCGCCTCCGTCGCGCCCTTCGACGTGCACGTCGTGGCGACCGGCAAGGATGCGGTGGCCTACGAGCTGGCGGAGCGCCTCGCCGCCGACCTCGAGGCGGGGGGACGCGACGTGCTGTACGACGACCGTCCCAAGGTTTCGCCCGGGGTGAAGTTCGGCGACGCCGAGCTCGTCGGGGTCCCGCAGATCGTCATCGTCGGCCGCGCGGCGGCGGACGGTCAGGTCGAGCTGTGGGACCGCCGCACGGGGGAGCGGGAGACCGTCCCCGTCGCCGAGGCGGTCGCCCGCCTCACCGCCTGACGTCCGCGGTATCCGCCGTTCCCCGCGCCTCGGTGCGGTCGCGGCAGGTCAGATGCGCAGCCGGGCGAACCGCGCCCGGAAGACCGTGAAGACGGCGTAGAAAAGGAATCCCACGCCGACAGCGGCGCCGAGCAGCGGACCGTAGGGGAGGCGCAGCAGCGCCTCCACCGCGCCGTCCAGACCGCCGGCGGTGTCGGGGTCGACCCGGACGGCGGCGATCACCAGCAGCACCCCGATGATGCCGAGGGCCACGCCCTTGGCCACGAATCCGACCACGCCCACCGCGCTGAGCGCGTGGCCCCATCCGCTCTCGGGGAAGTCGACCTTGTTGCGGAACGAGCGCCGCACGCCCATCACGACGAAGACGATGCCAGCGACGGCCACACCGATTCCGGCGGCGCCGAGGAGGACCGCCCCGCCCGGCACGGTGAGGATGCCGCGGCTGGCGTCTTCGGCGGTCTGCTCGGCGCTGGGACGTGCGCCGATCGCCACGGCAGCGGCCACCACGCCGATCACCGCGAACGCGCTCGCCTGGCCGATCTCCGCCACCAGGATCCCGAGCCTCTTCGCGCGGTCCGCCCGCCGGGCCCCGATGGCCGCTGCCACATGCCACAGCGCCAGGGCGAGAAGACCGATCGCGATCGCCCACAGCAAGACGAAGCCCCACGGCGCCGCCGCGACCGCCCGGAAGGCGCCCGTCTGATCGGCCTCGCCCCCGCCTCCGAGCGAGGCCACCAGGATGACGACTCCCACGAGAGCGTGCACCAGCGCGTTGGCGACGTACCCCGCGCGAGCGAGCGCCCGCAGGAGCGGACTGTGCTCCGCGCTGCGTGCGACGGAACGTACCTCGTCGGCCATGCCGGAACCCTACCGGCCGGCGGCGGCGTCCGAACGCGAGGGCGACGACGCCTATCATGGGGCGGATGTCCCCCCCTCGGCGGCTGTCACGGCGCTGGAGCGCGCTGCCGGTCTTCCTGACGCGCGCCCCAGCTCGCGTGCTGCTGGTCGTGGGGATCGTCGTCGTCGTCCTCGGTGCGCTCATCGTCACCCGGCCCCTCACGTCGCTGGTGCTTTTGGGCGTCTACGTCGGACTGAGCGCGATCACGGCCGGCGTGGTCGAGCTCATCGCCCAGCGTCGGTCGTCGCCGTGGTGGACACGCGTTTTCGCCGCGGCCTGGATCGCGGGGGGTGTCCTGGTGCTCGTCTGGCTCGGACGGAGCCTCGATCTTCTTCCCGCCGTGCTCGCCGTTCTCCTGGTCGTCGGAGGTCTCGCCTCGCTCGGCGACGCCGCGGCGCGCGGGCGACCGAGTCAGCGTGTGCTGGCTGCCGCATCCGGTGCCGCCCAGGTCGCCTTCGGGGTCCTCTCCCTCACCTGGCCGGATGTCACGGTGCTGGTCGTCGCTCTCGTCTTCGGAGTGCGCACCCTCGTGTTCGGCGGGTCGCTCGTCGTCCGCGGCGCACGCGGGATGCGCGAGGCCGCGCGGGAGCGCCGCGGGCTGCCGCTCGTTCCCCGCTCTCCCGATCTCCGGCGCGCTCGGCGCATCACGGCGTGGAGCGCTGCGGGCCGTTACACGCTCGCGGTGCTCCTGCTCGCCTCCGCCGGTGCCGGCTGGTGGCTCGATGACTGGCTGGCCGACGGTGCCCCGGTGATCGACGCGTTCTACGACCCGCCCGACCGGCTGCCCGACGGTCACGGCCGCCTGATCCGCTGGGACGACTATCAGGGCCGCGCGCCCCAGAACGGCGATGTCCACCGCATCCTGTACACGACACGGGATGCGGTGAGCCGCTCCGCGGTCGCAAGCGGGCTGGTGATCGTCCCCCACGATCCGCCCCCGGGACCACGCCCGGTGATCGTGTGGAACCACGGCACGACCGGTGTCGCGCAGGGCTGCGCGCCGAGCCTGCGCGACGCGTCGGCCACGCGGTGGTCGATCCCCGCTCTGGAGGAGGCGCTCGCGGCCGGGTGGGTCGTGGTGGCATCCGACTACTCGGGGCAGGGCGCACCCGGGCGCTTCCCCTATCTGATCGGCAAAGGCGAGGCCCGGTCGTCACTGGACGCGGTGCTGGCGGCGGCGGAGCTGCCCGACCTGACTCTGTCCCCCGACACGGTGGTGTGGGGTCACTCGCAGGGCGGGCACGCGGCGTTGTGGACGACGCAACTGGCCCCGGAGTACACGCCCGGCGTCACCGTCCTCGGGACGGCGGCCATCGCCCCCGTCGCCGACCCTGCCGCGCTGGCCGACGAACTGCTGCGTTTCGACGCGAACGCCATGCTCTCGGTGCTCACCTCGTGGGTCCTCGTCCCCTATGCCGAGACGTATCCCGATGTGCACCTCGACGACTACGTCGCCCCGGGCGCGCGATCGATCGTGCGCGAGATGACGCAGCGCTGCCCGACGGAGCCGGGCGTCGTGGTGTCGGTGCTCGCCGCGCTGGGCGTGTCGGAGGATCGGCCGCTGTACACCGGGGATCTCACGGAGGGCGCACTGGGACGCCGGCTCGCGGAGAACGCCGCCACCGGGCCGACCGGGTCGCCGCTGCTGATCGTGTGGGGCAAGGACGACGAGGTGATCCCCACGCAGCTGCAGGACCGGTACATCCGCGGGCTGTGCGACCAGGGGCAGGAGGTGCGCTGGCGCTCGTACCACGGGTACGACCACCTACGCCCGATCCTCCCCGGGTCCCGCTTTCTGCCGGTGCTGATGAACTGGACGGAGCGCCTGATCGAGCGTGCTCCGCAGCGTCTGGACGAGTGCGCCCTGCGGCTGAGCGACGGCTGAGACGGCGCGCAGGCGCATCCGGTAACGTATCCGGGATGTCGGCACGTCTCCACGCCGACCACAGTTGAATACGAAAGGCCCACCGTGGACATCGATCTGGCACTGCTGAAGACGATCGAGCGCGAGAAGGAGATCCCCTTCGACGAGCTCGCCGGCATCATCGAGCAGGCCATCCTGACCGCTTACGGCAAGCACACCTCGCCCAGCGGTGCCGTTCCCGAGGGGGCTCGCGCGCACATGGACCGCAAGTCCGGCCATGTCGCCGTCTTCACCCCCGTCCTCGACGAGGAGGGTGCCATCATCGGCGAAGAGGAGCAGACGCCCGAGGACTTCGGCCGCATCGCTGCTTTCGCCGCGAAGCAGGTCATCAGCCAGCGACTGCGCGACATCGCCGACGACGCGGTGCTGGGGGAGTTCCGGGGCAAGGAGGGCGACATCGTCGCCGGCGTCGTCCAGCAGGGGCCGAACCCGCGCATGGTGCATGTCGACCTCGGCACGGTGGAGGCGATTCTCCCTCCCGAAGAGCAGGTGCCGGGGGAGAGCTACGCACATGGCTCGCGGCTGCGCGTCTACGTCACCTCCGTGTCGCGGGGCACTAAGGGTCCGTCGATCACGGTCTCCCGCACCCACCCCGGTCTCGTCCGCAAGCTCTTCGCACTCGAGGTCCCCGAGATCGCGGGCGGTCTGGTCGAGATCGTGTCGCTCGCGCGCGAGGCCGGCCACCGCACGAAGATCGCCGTCAAGGCCAATGACCCCACGATCAACGCCAAGGGGGCCTGCATCGGAGAGCTGGGACGCCGCGTGCGCGCCGTCACCGAGGAGCTCGGTGGCGAGAAGATCGACATCGTCGACTACGACGAGGGCCTGGCGAAGTTCGTCGCGAACGCGCTCTCGCCCGCGAAGGTGACCTCGAGCTTCATCCTCGACGCCAACACGAAGGCCGTGCGCGCTCTGGTTCCCGACTATCAGCTCTCGCTGGCGATCGGCAAGGAAGGGCAGAACGCCCGCCTGGCCGCCAAGCTGACGGGCGCGAAGATCGACATCCAGCCCGACAGCATCCTCGAGGACTGACGCGTCGGTCGAGACCCGGGCCCGAGGTGTAGAATGGAATCCGTACGAACGTGCGTCGGATGCCGCACGCGTGCTCCCCGGGCCGCCCTCCTTCGGGTGGTGGCCGTCGATTCGGTCCTCGTCCGCGATGACCGCGCGAGGATGCCGGGGCGCGGCGCGTGGGTTCACGAGACGCACGGGTGCGTGGATGCCGCTCTGCGGCGCCGCGCGTTCGTGCGAGCATTGCGTGTGTCGAGTCCGCTCGATACGCAGACCTTTCAACAAACCCTCCAGCGAAACGGCTGAACGGCTATGGACACAAAGTGAACGGCTCGAAATGAGACCCGTCCGCAACTAGCGGTCTGCCCTGTCCGGGGTAGGCCTCCCAGACAGGAGAATTGTGGCAAAACCACGCGTGCACGAGATCGCTTCCGAGCTCGGCGTCGACAGTAAAGTCGCCCTCGCGAAGCTGAAGGAGCTCGGCGAGTTCGTCAAGAGCCCCTCATCCACCATCGAACCTCCGGTGGCCCGGAAGCTCCGGGCTGCGCTCGAGGCCGACGGCACGGCCAAGAAGCCGTCAGACCAGCCGGCAGCGTCCGCTCCGCGTCCCGCGGGACGCCCGGGCCCGGCCCGCCCCGCGGCCCCCGCTCCGGCAGCGTCCGCTCCCGCCCCGGCTGCTCCCGCCCCGGCTGCTCCCGCTCCGGCGCGCGCGCCCGAGGCGGCTCCGGCCCCGGCCGCCTCCCCGGCGCCCGCGCCGAGCGAGGCGCGCCCTGCCGCATCGGCGACCCCCGCTCCGTCCAAGCCCGCAGCCCCCGCCCCCGGTGGCTCCGCGGCTCCGGCCGCACCCCGCCCGGGTGGCGCTCCGCGCCCCGGCAACAACCCGTTCTCGTCCGCGCAGGGCATGGGCCAGCGCCCCGCCGGCCCGCGCCCCGGGAACAACCCGTTCGCGAGCGCTCAGGGCATGGGCCAGCGCCCGACGCCGGGCAACATCCCGCGTCCGCAGGCGCCGCGTCCGGGCGCCCCGCGTCCGGGTGCCCCTCGCCCCGGTGGCGCGGGTCGCCCCGGTGGCGGCGGTCGTCCCGGAGCCCCGTTCCAGCAGCGTCCGGGCGGCCCCGGTCGCCCCGGCGGCGGCGGCGGGTTCGCCGGTCGTCCCGGTGCCCCCGCGGGCGGCGGTTTCGCCGGTCGTCCGGGTGGCGGCGGCGGTCGCGGTCGTGGCCCCGGCGGCGGCACCGCGGGTGCCTTCGGTAAGGGCGGCGGCAAGTCTAAGCAGCGCAAGTCGCGTCGGGCGAAGCGGCAAGAGTTCGAGATGCGGTCGGCGCCGGTCGTCGGCGGCGTCAACGTCTCCAAGGGCAACGGCGAGATCATCCGTCTCCGCCGTGGTGCCTCGATCGCCGACTTCGCGGACAAGCTCGAGGCGCTGCGCGGCTACACCGTGCAGCCCGGAACGCTCGTCACCATCCTGTTCAACCTGGGTGAGATGGCCACGGCGACCGAATCGCTCGACGAGGCCACGTTCGAGGTGCTCGGCGAGGAGCTGGGCTACAAGATCCAGATGGTCTCGCCCGAGGACGAGGACAAGGAGCTCCTCGAGGGCTTCGGTCTCGACCTGGAGCAGGAGCTCGAGGACGAGAACGAGGAAGACCTCGAGATCCGTCCGCCGGTGGTGACCGTCATGGGTCACGTCGACCACGGTAAGACCCGACTGCTCGACGCCATCCGCCAGACGAACGTCGTGGCGGGCGAGGCCGGCGGCATCACGCAGCACATCGGTGCGTACCAGGTTTGGACCGAGCACGAGGGCGTCGAGCGCGCCATCACGTTCATCGACACCCCGGGTCACGAGGCGTTCACCGCCATGCGTGCCCGTGGTGCGCAGGTCACCGACCTCGCGATCCTCGTGGTCGCCGCCGACGACGGCATCATGCCGCAGACGGTCGAGGCGCTCAACCACGCGCAGGCGGCCGGTGTGCCGATCGTGGTCGCGGTGAACAAGATCGACAAGCCCGAGGCCAACCCGGCCAAGGTCCGCCAGCAGCTGACCGAGTACGGTCTGGTCGCGGAGGAGTACGGCGGCGACGTTCTGTTCGTGGACGTCTCCGCGCGCAACAACATCGGCATCCAGGAGCTTCTGGATGCGGTGCTGCTCACCGCCGACGCGGGCCTTGACCTCACGGCCAACCCGAACAAGGCGGCACGCGGTATCGCGATCGAGGCGAAGCTCGATAAGGGCCGCGGGTCTATCGCCACGGTGCTCATCCAGTCCGGAACGCTGCGCGTGGGCGACGCGATCGTCGCGGGTACCGCGTACGGGCGCGTACGGGCCATGACCGACGAGAACGGCGAGGCGGTGGCCGAGGCCTACCCCTCCCGCCCCGTGTCGGTGCAGGGGCTCAACTCCGTCCCGCGCGCCGGTGACGTGTTCATCGTCACCGACGAGGACCGCATGGCTCGCCAGATCGCCGAGAAGCGTGAGGCCGCGGAGCGCAACGCCGCCCTGGCCAAGGCGCGCAAGCGCATCTCGCTGGAGGACTTCACCCGCGCCCTCGAAGAGGGCAAGGTCGAGTCGCTCAACCTCATCATCAAGGGCGACGTGTCCGGTGCCGTCGAGGCGCTGGAGGAGTCGCTCCTCAAGATCGAGGTCGACGACAGCGTGCAGCTGCGCATCATCCACCGCGGTGTGGGTGCGATCACGGAGTCCGACATCAACCTCGCGACGATCGACAACGCGATCGTCATCGGGTTCAACGTCCGCCCCGACACCAAGGCCCGCGAGCGTGCCGCCCGCGAGGGTGTGGACGTGCGGTTCTACTCCGTCATCTACAACGCGATCGACGACGTCGAGCAGTCGCTCAAGGGCCTGCTCAAGCCGGAGTTCGAAGAGGTGCAGTCGGGTGTGGCCGAGATCCGCGAGGTGTTCCGCTCCTCGAAATTCGGCAACATCGCCGGTGTCATCGTGCGGTCGGGAACGATCACGCGCAACGCCAAGGCTCGCGTCATCCGCGACGGCGTGGTGCTGGCCGATGGCCTCGCCATCGAGTCGCTGCGTCGCTTCAAGGATGACGTCACCGAGGTCCGCACCGACTTCGAGGCCGGTATCGGATTGGGCAAGTTCAACGACATCCAGATCGGCGACGAGATCGAGACCGTGGAGATGGTGGAGAAGCCCCGCGGCTGATCCGCATCGATCGTGAGGGGCGCCTGCGGGCGTCCCTCACGCTTTCGCAGAGGGAGAAGATCATGGCAGGCGAACGGCAAGCGCGCGTCGCCGACCGCATCCGCGTGGTGCTGGCCGAGCGGCTCGAGAAGGGCCTGCGCGACCCGCGGCTCGGATTCGTCACCATCACCGACGTCAAGGTGACCGGCGACCTCCAGCACGCGTCGGTGTTCTACACCGTCATGGGCGATGAGGCGCTGCGGGCCGACACGGCCGCCGCGCTGAAGTCGGCGACGGGGATGCTGCGCTCCGAGGTGGGCAAGCACCTGAACACGCGCCTGACGCCGTCGCTCGAGTTCATCCTGGACGCCATCCCCGAGAACGCCGACCACATCGCGGCGCTCCTGCGTGAGGCGCGGGAGCGGGACGAGGCCGTGGCCGCGCTGGCGGCATCCGGGAGCTACGCCGGCGACCCCGATCCGTACCTCAAGCCGCGCGAGGAGGTCGACGAGGAGGCGACCGACTCGGACGACGACTCCGAACCGGACGACGACACCGACCGCTGAGATCGGGCGAATCGGCCGGATGCAGGAGAATACCCGGCGACGGGTGCTGCGTCCGACCGATTCGCCTGTTCACGCGGCGCCGGGAAGGCGCAGGAAGCCGGCAGATGCCTCGGCGAGGCCGTCGGCGATGAGGGAGTGGATCGCGCGGTCGCGCTGGGCGGCATCGGGCCAGTCGGCGATCACCGCGTCGAGGGCGACAGCCGACGGCGCGGCCTCGCGCAGCATCCGCAGGGCCGCACCGCGAGCCTGCCGGTCGCTGCCCTCGTACCGCGCCTGACGGCGACGCAGGTCGCCCGTCTCGGGATAGCCCGCCGCCCGCCAGGCACACTGCGCCGTGATCGGGCATTCCCCGCAGCGGGGCCGCCGGGCCGTGCAGACGGTGGCCCCGAGCTCCATCGCGGCGGCGTTGAACACCGCGGATGCTGCCGTGTCTTCCGGCAGGATCTCCGACATCGCGTCGAGGTCGCGGCGCGACGGCGGGCCCGGCTGAGAGCGACCCCCCAGCGCCCGGGCCAGCACTCGTCGCGTATTGGTGTCGACCACGGGGTGGCGCTCGCCGTACGCGAAGACCGCCACCGCCCGTGCTGTGTAATCGCCGATGCCCGTGAGCGCCAGGAGCGCGTCCACGTCGCGCGGGACGACGCCGCCATGGCGCTCGGTGATCTCGCCGGCTGCGCGGTGCAGCCACAGGGCGCGCCGAGGGTAGCCGAGGTTCGCCCACTGGTGCACCGCATCCGCGGGCGCGGAAGCGGCGAGGGCGGCGGGGGTGGGCCAGCGCTCCAGCCACGCGCGCAGATGCGGGATGACCCGGTTCACGGGGGTCTGCTGGAGCATGAACTCGCTCACGAGCGTCCCCCACGCTCCGAAGCCCAGTCGGCGCCAGGGGAGGTCCCGGGCAGCGTGCGCGTACCAGCCGGAGAGGGTGGCGACGAGCTCGGGCACCCGATCAGCCTACGGGCGCAGGCGCCGTACGCTGGGAAGGTGCGCCTTCCCACCACCCCCGTGACCGCCCTGCTGCGGGAGCTGCGCGACGAGGTGCGCCACCTCTACCCCGCAGGGCGCATCATCCTCGCCGTCGACGGGATCGACGGCGCCGGGAAGACGCTCTTCGCAGACGGGCTCGCGGAGGTGTTCGCGGAGGAGGGCTCCGCGGCCTTCCGCGCGTCGCTCGTCGATTTCGCGCGTCCCCGCCGCGAACGCCTGGCCCGCGGAGCCGAGTCGCCGGCGGGCTACTACGCCGACACCTTCGATCTCGCGACGCTCCGCCGCGTCCTGGTGGACCCGTTCCGGATCGGTGGGAGCACGGGCTTCCAGCTGACGGCCTTCGATTCCGGCCGGGATGCGCCCGTGGAATCGCAGTGGGTGACCGCTCCGCGCGATGCCGTCCTCATCCTGGACGGGGCGTTCCTGTTGCGACCGGAACTGCGGGGGCTGTGGAACTGGTCGATCTGGCTGGAGGTGCCCCCGTCGGTCGCCTTCGCGCGCCTGGCGCTGCGCGACGGCACCGACCCCGACCCGGACGCCGCGTCGAACCGGCGCCTCCGCGGCGCGCAGGAGCTCTACCGCCGGGAGGCAGAGCCCCGCCGCGCTGCATCCGCCATCGTCGACAACTCCGACCTCGCCGTGCCCGCGCGCATCTTCGGGGACTACTGCTGATGCCCGCCGGCGGAATCCTCCTCGTCGACAAGCCGGCGGGGATCACCAGTCACGACGTCGTCTCCCGCGCGCGGCGCGCGCTCGTCACGCGCAAGATCGGTCACGCGGGCACCCTCGACCCGATGGCCACCGGTCTGCTCGTTCTCGGCGTGGACGCCGCGACGCGCCTGCTCACCTTCCTCGTGGGTGCGGACAAGACCTATCGTGCGACGATCCGCCTCGGCGAGAGCACCGACTCCGACGACGCTGACGGCGTCGTCACGAGCCGAGCGGATGCGGACGCGGTGGCCGCGGTGGACGAGGCCGATCTCCGGCGAGGCATCGCCGCCCTCACGGGCGCGATCGCCCAGATCCCGAGCACCGTCTCGGCGATCAAGGTGCAGGGCCGCCGCGCGTACGACCTCGCGCGCGCCGGCGAGGCTGTGGAGCTGAAGCCGCGCGAGGTGGTCGTCTCCCGGTTCGACACCCTCGCCATCCGCCGCGACACGAGGTCGATCGACCTCGACGTGATCGTCGACTGCTCCAGCGGCACGTACATCCGCGCGCTCGCGCGCGATCTCGGCGGCGCCCTCGGTGTCGGCGGCCACCTCACGGCGCTGCGCCGCGATCGGGTGGGACCCTTCTCTGTCGCCGACGCGACCGGCGTCGACGATCTGTCGCGTGAGCGGCTCCGCGCGCCCGCGCTCGTCGCGCGGGCCGCGCTCGGCGCCTTCGCCGTCACCGAGGAGGAGGCCCGCGACCTCCGGCACGGCAAGCGTCTGGCCGGCGCAGCCGTCCGGCTGCCGGGCGCCCGATCCGCGGCGATCGACCCGTCGGGCGAGCTCGTCGGCGTCGTGGAGGCGCGGGGAGCCGACGTGAAGAGCATCATGAACATGCCCGAGGAGGCTCGCGGATGATCCTGTGGTTCACCCTCGTGCAGGTGGCGCTGGCCTGCCTGGTCGGCGTCGCGGCGATCGTGGCCGGACTCGCCGGCCGTCGCCCCGGCGACGTCACCGTCGGCGGCCTCGCGCTCATCGAGGTGCTCCTGCTCGCGCAGATCGTCGTCGGGATCGTGTCGCCGCTGGCCGGGAACCCGCCGACCGGGAGCCTCCTGGAGTACTGGGTCTACCTCGTGTCGGCGGCGCTGCTGCCCCCGGCAGGGGTGGCCTGGGCGCTCGTCGAGCGCAGCCGCTGGAGCACCGTCATCATGGGCGTGGCCGCGCTCGCCGTCGCCGTCATGGTGTGGCGCATGCACGCCATCTGGACCGTTCAGCTGGCCTGAGTCGACAGGGCACCCCGCGCCGCCCGGCCTAGGATGAACAGGTCATGCCAACATCTCACCCTCGCCGGATGACCGGGATCGGCCGTGTGCTGGTCATCGTCTACCTCATCATGGCGCTCGCGGCCACCGGCCGGTCGTTCGTGCAGATCGTGCGCGAGTTCGACGAGGCGCCGGTCGCCTACGCGCTGTCGGCGCTGAGCGCCGTCGTCTACATCCTCGCGACGCTGGCCCTGGTGTTCGCCTCGCGCACCGGCTGGTACCGCGTGGCGTGGATCGCGATCGGCTTCGAGCTCGTCGGAGTCCTCGTCATCGGCACGCTCAGCCTCACGATGCCCGAACTGTTCCAGCATCCGACCGTCTGGTCGCTGTACGGCATCGGCTACCTCTTCGTGCCGTTGGTGCTGCCGTTCCTCGGTCTGTGGTGGCTGGTCGCGCACCGCACCGTGCCCGCACGGGCGGCGGTGGCCTCGTGATCGTGTTCCGCGATCCCGCAGACATCCCCGCGGGCTTCGGCCCCTCGGTCGTCGCGATCGGCAAGTTCGACGGCGTGCACGCCGGACACCGCGCCGTCATCGATCGCGCCCGCGTGGACGCCACGGGAGGATCGAAGATCGTAGCGGTCACGTTCGACCGCAATCCGCTCGCGGTGCTGCGCCCCGAGCTCTGCCCGGCAGAGCTCATCGGCGTGCATCAGAAGCTCGACCTGCTCGAGCGGTCGGGGGTGGATGCCACGCTCCTGCTGACCTTCGATCAGGCACTGGCGAGCCTCACCGCCGAAGAGTTCGTCGAGCACGTTCTCGTCGATGCGCTCGGGGTGCGGACGGTCCTCGTCGGGCAGGACTTCCGCTTCGGGCGCGGCGGAGTGGGCGACCCGGAGCTGCTGCGCAGCATGGGGGAGCGGTACGGGTTCCGCGTCGATGTCGTCGAGGACGTCCGCGCCATCGACGCCGATCGCCGAGTGTCGTCGACGTGGATCCGCGAGCTGCTCGCCGAGGGCGACGTCAGCGCGGCGGGCAAGCTCCTCGGGCGCGCACCGTCGGTGTGGGGCGAGGTGGTGCACGGCCAGAAGCGCGGACGCGAACTCGGGTACCCGACGGCGAACCTCTCACCCGACCTGGAGGGATTCGTCCCCGCCGACGGCATCTACGCGGGGTGGCTCATCGACGAGGCGTCAGCCGACGGCCTCCGCCCGGGCGTGCGGTACGCCGCCGCGATCAGCGTGGGGGTGAATCCGACGTTCGGCGACGTGCCGGTGCGGCAGGTCGAGGCGTACGTCCTGGACGAGACGGACCTGGACCTGTACGGCCACCGCGTGGAAGTGCGCTTCGTCTCCCGCGTGCGGGGCATGGTCGCGTTCGAGGGCGTCGATCAGCTCAAGATCCAGATGGCGGACGACGTCGAGCGCGTACGCGCGGTGCTGGTCGAGGCGTCCGAGCGCGAACCTCAGTAGGACGAGTCGTCCTGCGCGCCCGTCGCGCTCTCGCCGGCGACGATCGCGCGGATCTCCCCGAGGATCGTGGCACTCGCGCTCGTGCCCAGGCGCGTCGCGCCCGCGTCGAGCATGGCGAGCGCGGTCTCGAGCCCGCGCACCCCGCCCGACGCCTTCACCTGCACGTCGGGGCCTACGCTCGCGCGCATCAGCCGCACGTGCTCGACCGTGGCGCCACCACCGGCGAACCCGGTCGAGGTCTTGACGAACGTGGCGCCCGCGCGCTCGGCCAGGCGGCTGCCGCGGGCGATCTGCTCGTCGTCGAGGTAGGAGGTCTCGAGGATCACCTTCGTGACGTGCCCGGATGCGGCGTCGACGACCGCGCGGATGTCAGCTTCGACCTCCGCGTCGAGGCCGGAGCGCAGGAATCCGATGTTCAGGACCATGTCCACCTCGCTCGCGCCGTCGGCGAGCGCCTGCCTGACCTCCGCGGCCTTCGCCGCGGAGGAGGTGGTCCCATGCGGGAAGCCGATCACGGTGCCCACCGCGACACCCGTTCCCCGGAGACGCTCGGTAGCGTGGGCGATGTCGGAGGGCCGCACGCAGACGCTGAACACGCGCCACTGCGCGGCGACGTCCAATTCCGCGTCGACCTCCGAGCGCGTCAACTCCGGCTTGAGGATCGCGTGGTCGATCGCGGCGGCCAGCTCGGCTTCGGTGAGGGAGGGCATGCTCCCAGCCTACGCGTGGCGGGTGTTGCGGATCCCGGCGTAGGAGACCACCCCGCCGGTGGCCAGGAGCACCGCGGTCACGATCGCGGCGCGATGGAACCCGTCGAGATCGAGCGACCCCCCGACGACGGCGGCGAGCATCGCGATCGCGAGCAGGCCCGCCACGCGGGCGACCGCGTTGTTCACCGCCGACGCGATGCCCGAACGGGCGCTGTCGATCGAGCCGAGCACGGCGGAGGTCAGCGGCGAGACGGTGAGGGTCAGCCCCATCCCGAACAGCAGCACGCTCGGAAGCACCTGCCACCAGTAGGAGAAGTCCGCCGACACCGTGAGCAGCAGGAGAGCGCCCCCCGCCATGAGGAGCGGGCCGACCGTCATGAAAAGGCGCGGCCCCCACCGTCCGGCCAGCGTCCCCACCCGGGAGCTGAAGAGGATCATCAGCACCGTGCTCGGAAGGGTCGCAAGCCCCGCCAGCGTGGCGGGAAGCCCGGCGCCCTGCTGGAGGTAGACGCCGAGCACGAATCCGTTCAGCGAGAGGGCGGCGTAGATGAAGGCCGTGGCGACGTTGCCGGTCCAGAAATTGCGCACCCGGAACAGCCCGAGGGGCATCATCGGTGCCCTCGCCACCCGTTGGCGCACCAGGAATCCGGCCAGGCACGCCACGCCGAAGACGAGGGTGCCCCAGATGAGCGGGGATCCCCATCCGAAGGTCGGCTGCTCGATGAGGGCGAACACCGTGGCGCCCAGACCCACCGCGCACAGGACGGCCCCCCACACGTCGACGGATGCTCCGGCACGGCGCTCGTCGGGATGTCCCAGCCGGACGAGCAGCCACAGCGTGACGGCGAGCGGCACGACGTTGATCAGGAACACGAGCCGCCACGACAGCAGGTCCACGAAGACGCCGCCGAGCACCGGCCCGGCGATCATCGCGCTCGTCGTCGCGGCCGTCCAGATGCCGATCGCCCGGGATTGCGCGGCGTCGCGGAAGTTCGCGGTGATTAAGGCGAGCGAACTCGGCACGAGGAGGGCGCCGGCGATCCCCTGCAGGGCTCGCGCGGCGATGAGGAATTCCGGCGTGGGCGCCGCGGCGATGGCGAGAGAGGTGATGCCGAAGCCGATCAACCCGACGCGCAGCACCAGGAGGCGCCCCAGGACGTCGCTGAGGGATCCGGCCACCAGGATGAGCGCCCCGAGGGTGACGAGGTAGGCGTCGACGACCCACTGCTGCGTCGTCAGACCACCGCCGAGGTCGTCCTGGATCGCGGGCAGGGCGACGGTCACGACCGTCCCGTCGAGGAACGAGACGAACGACGCCAGGATCGCGATGCCCAGAACCATCCGCTGGTCGCGGGTCATCTTCGCGGTCGGCATGACGACCACCCTAGAACCGGACGGACCCCGCCGGGGTGAATGCGGACGGAATACCCCAGGGGGGTATCGTGGTTGTCGGGCGGAGAGGAGGCACCATGACCACCCACACCGAGCATCCCGTCGCTGACCGCCGCGAGGCGACCCTCGACATCGACGGCATGACGTGCGCGAGCTGTGTCGCTCGCGTGGAGAAGCGTCTGCGTGCCGTCGACGGCGTCGACGCCACCGTGAACCTCGCGACGGAGTCGGCGCGAGTGAGCTACCCCGACTCGGTCCCGGCCGCCGCTCTCCTGCGGGCGGTGAAGGACGCCGGGTACGACGCGCGCATCCGGGCGGCCCGGCATGAACGCCCCGCCTCCGGCGTCGGGCACGGCGGCCACGACCACGACGTCGAGGACCGCCCGGGGGCCGTGTCGCTGCGCACGCGCCTGTTGACCTCCGCCGTGCTCGCCGTGCCCGTCGTCGCGCTGGGGATGGTGCCGGCGTGGCAGTTCGCGGGCTGGCAGTGGGTCTCGCTCGCGCTTGCGACACCCATCGTGCTGTGGGGCGGGTGGCCGTTCCACCGTGCCAGCTTCGCCAATGCGCGGCACGGCGCGGCCACGATGGACACGCTCATCACCCTGGGGACGTTCGCCGCCTACCTCTGGAGCGTATGGGCCTTGTTCTTCGGCTCGGCGGGGCGCATCGGCATCCGCCACGACGTGGTGCTCTTCGGGCCGGTGCATGACGCCAGCGCGCTGGTGTACTTCGAGGTCGCCGCGGCGGTGACGGTGTTCCTCCTTTTGGGCCGCTTCATCGAGCAGCGCTCGAAGCGTCGGGCCGGCGCGGCGCTGCGCGCCCTCCTCGATCTCGGCGTGAAGACCGTCGAGCGGGAGGACGGCGGCACGATCGGCATCGAGGACCTCGCGGTGGACGACATCTTCGTCGTGCGACCCGGCGGGACGATCGCGGCGGACGGCGTGGTCGTGACCGGCTCCGCCGCCGTGGACGAGAGCATGCTCACCGGTGAGTCGGTCCCCGTCGAGGTCGCCCCGGGATCGAGGGTCACCGGGGGGACGATCGCGGTGGACGGCCGCCTCACCATCCGGGCGACGTCGGTCGGGGCGGACACGCGCCTCGCGCACATCGCGCGGCTCGTCGAGAACGCCCAGACGGGCAAGAGCCGCGTGCAGCGCCTGGCCGACCGGATCTCCGCGGTCTTCGTGCCTCTGGTGATCGCGCTGGCCGTAGCCACCCTCGCCGTCTGGGTCCTCGCCGGCTCACCGCTGGAAGCCGGGTTCACCGCGGCCGTGGCGGTGCTCATCATCGCGTGCCCCTGCGCGCTGGGTCTCGCCACCCCGATCGCCCTGCTCGTCGGCACAGGACGCGGTGCCCAGCTGGGGATCCTCATCACCGGCCCCGAGGCGCTGGAGTCCGCCGACCGCATCGACACGATCGTCCTCGACAAGACCGGCACCGTGACCACCGGCACGATGACCCTGCGTGACGTCCGCGTCCCCGCCGACGATGACGAGGCCGAGGTGCGTCGCGTCGCCGCCGCTCTCGAGAGCCGGTCCGAGCATCCGGTGGCGCGCGCGGTAGCCTCGGCTTCGGCGGGGGACGCCGTCGTCGAGGGCTTCCGCTCCTCCGCCGGAGCGGGCGTGACGGGGACCGTCGACGGGCGCCCCGCATTCGCCGGGTCGCCGCGCTTCGCGCGCGAACTCGGCGCCGAGGTTTCGGCGGCCGTCGGGGATGCGGTGACTGCGGGAGAGCAGGACGGGACTGTCGTGGTCGTCGGATGGAGCGACGCCGCGGAGCCGATGCGGGCTCGGGGCGTCTTCGTCGTCGCGGATGCGGTACGCCCGGAAAGCGCCGTCGCGGTTCGCGAGCTCGCGGCGGCGGGGCTGGACGTCCGCCTCCTCACGGGCGACAACGCCCGAGTCGCCCGAAGCGTCGCCGACGAGGTGGGCATCGCCGAGGTCTCGGCGGGAGCGAGCCCCGAAGACAAGGTCTCCGCCGTCGAACGCCTCCGCGCCGCCGGCCGGACGGTCGCCATGGTCGGCGACGGCGTGAACGATGCGGCGGCGCTGGCCACCGCCGACCTCGGGATCGCGATGGGCGGCGGGACGGATGCCGCGATCCACGCCAGCGACATCACCCTCGTCCGCAGCGACCCCGCGACCATCGTGTCGGCGGTCAGGCTCAGTCGCCGCACGATGGGCGTCATCCGCGGCAACCTCTTCTGGGCTTTCGCCTACAACGTGGCGGCACTCCCGCTGGCGGCCCTGGGCCTGCTCAACCCGATGATCGCCGGGGCGGCGATGGCGTTCTCGAGTGTTTTCGTCGTGCTCAACAGCCTGCGTCTGCGACGCGCCCGCTGAGCGCCAGGGCGCCGCGCGCGCCCCGGGTTAGGGTCGAGCGATCTCGGAGGTACGAATGACCCGATCCGTTCTGACCGCGGCGGCGGCGCTCGGCGCCCTGGTGCTGTCGATCGCGCTGGCAGGATGCGTCCCGGAGCCGCAGATCTCGGACTCGCCCGCGCCGAGCGCATCCGGGTCGTCCTCGCCGAGTGCCGCCGGCTCATCGACCCCGACCCCGTCTGCCTCCGCGGCGGCACTGCCGACCGATTGCGGCGCGGTGTACAGCGCCGGCATGCGGGCCACCCTCGAGAGCCAGGTGCCGCCGCTGAACGATCCGGGCCTCACAATGTACTCCACGCAGAACGCGGCGCTCCTCGAGCTGTTGGATTCCGTCCCCTCCCTGCGCTGCACGTGGGGGGCCGCCGGCGAGGTGGGCATGGCGACGACGCTCGCCGCGGTGAACGCCGAACAGTCCGCGACGATCTCCGACGCGCTGGCGGCGTCAGGATTCGGCTGCGCGACCGATTCGGGGGCCATGATCTGCGAGATCGAGCAGCGCGGTGTGTCGCTCGAGGACGAACCGTTCACGCGCGGCGAGACGCACGCGCTGCGGGACGGGCTGTGGGTCGCCACCTCATGGCTCAACGTCGACCCCGAGGGCTACACGACGGACATCCTGGCGACCGTCGGCGGCTGATCGGCCCGCGAACCGCTAGAATGGGCCGCGGGGTCCGCTTTCCCGAGGACGCAGCTCGCTGTCGCGAGGCACGTGCGACCGGTACCGGACCCTCCTCGAAGGAGTTCCGGCTCTGCCGCCCTTCGGGATCGCAACCCACCGGATCGCCCGTACCTGAGGCGATGCGGAAGACACGCTCAGGAGGAGCATGCCGACCACGGCGACCGCCGCTTCCGGCTCTGTGCAGCGGCGCAGAAAGTCCTCGTCCGCCCGACGCGACGACGAGGCACCCCTCATCCCGATCCTCGCGCGCAAAGTGCGCGAGGTCGAGGCAAAGGCTCAGCGCGGAAAGCTGGGCCCCACCAACCGCGTGAAGTTCCAGGTGATCGCGTTCCTGGTGCGCGAGGAGCGCGCCCGCGTCAAGGCCGACGCCGAGATCGCCGACGCTGCGCGCGCCGAGCTGCTCAAGCGCCTCGACGGTGTCGCGACGATCCTCGCGAAGACCGCGGCCCGGGACACCTCGCTCATCCAGCTGCTCGAGGCCGACCAGGCGGCGTCGCCGGTCGCCCGACGGATGCGACGGGACTGGCTTCTCGAATCCGGTGCCGAGCTGCCGCCTGACGAGCTCATCATCACTGACGCGACCCCCGCGAGCGCACCGGTGGTGCCGGCGGCGCTCGCCGAGCGCCAGGTCATCCCGCCCGCCATCGAGGCGCGCAAGATGGCGAACCCCTTCCTTGCCCCCGATCTGGCCGCGCGCTCCACCGGCCCGACCCCCCGTCGCCGTCTGGACGGCTGGGAGCTCATGGGTCCGCTGTACAAGGCGTTCGAGACGGGCGCCGGCGGCTCGGCGGCATCCATGGATCTGCCGCCCGTACCGGAGTTCGATCGACTGTCGCCGCGCGGCCTCGACGTCATGCCGCACCAGTCGCGATTCGTCGAGGCGGTTCGCGAGGGTCACCGCACGTTCCTGCTCGCCGATGAGCCGGGCCTCGGAAAGACCGCGGAGTCGGTGCTCGCCGCATCCGTCGCCGACGCCTACCCGCTCCTGGTGGTCGTCCCCAACGTCGTGAAGATGAACTGGGCGCGCGAAGTGCAGCGGTGGACGCCGCACCGCCGCGCGACAGTCATCTCCGGCGACGGCGAGGGCATGGACGCGTTCGCCGACGTCTTCATCGTCAACTACGAGATCCTCGACCGCCACCTGGCGTGGCTGAGCTCGATCGGCCTGAAGGGCATGGTCGTCGACGAGGCGCACTTCATCAAGAACCTCACGTCGCAGCGTTCGCAGAACGTCCTGGCCCTGGCGTCGCGGATCCGTGAACAGGTGCGCGACCCGCTGCTGCTCGCCCTCACCGGGACGCCGCTCATCAACGACGTCGAGGACTTCGACGCGATCTGGCGCTTCCTCGGGTGGACCAACGGCGAGAAGCCGGGCCCTCAGCTCATGGAGAAGCTCGACGCGACGGGGCTCACTCCCGCCGACAAGGCGTTCTACCCGGAGGCTCGTGGCGCCGTCATCTCGATGGGCATCGTGCGACGCAAGAAGAAGGACGTCGCCGCCGATCTCCCCGACAAGCTCATCGCCGACCTCCCGGTCGAGCTCGACGACGAGGACGGCCGCTCCATCCGCGCGGCGGAGCGTGAGCTCGCCGACCGTCTCGCGGCGAGGTACCGTCGCATCGTCGAGGCGCGCGGCGACCGGGGCCTGGCCCCCGGCGAGATCGACGACGACATCGTGCGCCTGGTGGCGCAGAACGAGCTCGACGAGGCCAAGGCCTCCGGCAACGGCAGCGAGAACGTCTTCTCGATGGTGCGCCGTATCGGCCAGGCCAAGGCCCACCTCGCCGCCGACTACGCGGTGCAGCTGCAGCGCTCGGTGGGCAAGGTCGTCTTCTTCGCCAAGCACATCGACGTCATGGATGCGGCCGAGGCCCACTTCGCCGCATCCGGGGTGCGCACGGTGTCGATCCGCGGTGACCAGACCACTCCGGCGCGCCAGGACGCGATCGACGCGTTCAACAACGACCCCACGGTCGGGATCGCCGTGTGCTCCCTCACGGCCGCCGGCGTCGGAGTGAACATGCAGGTCGCGTCCAACGTCGTGCTCGCCGAGCTCAGCTGGACGGCGGCCGAACAGACGCAGGCGATCGACCGCGTGCACCGCATCGGTCAGGACGAGCCGGTGACGGCGTGGCGCATCATCGCGGCGCACACGATCGACACGAAGATCGCCGAGCTGATCGACGCCAAGCAGGGCCTCGCGCTGCGGGCTCTCGACGGTGTCGCCGTCGATCCGACATCGAGCGACTCGGTGCAGTTGAGCGCGCTGTCGCATCTGCTCCGCCGGGCGCTCGGCGCCGACTAGAGGCTCGCTGGCAGCCGCTGCCCTCCGACGCTAGGGTCGGGGTGGCAGCGTCGCCGCTCCCTTCTCCGATACAGCGAGGACCCAGCTATGAAGATCGGCATCCTGACCAGCGGCGGCGACTGCCCCGGGCTCAACGCCGTCATCCGCGGCGTCGTGCTGAAGGGCGCGACGAATTACGACATCGAGTTCGTCGGCATCCGCGACGGATGGCGCGGCGTCGTCGACGCCGACTTCTTCCCCCTCACCCGCCACGAGGTGAAGGGACTGTCCAAGGTCGGTGGAACCATCCTCGGCACCAGCCGCACGAACCCCTACGAGGGCCCGCGCGGGGGAGCGGAGAACATCTCCAAGACCCTCTACGGCCACCGCATCGACGGCATCATCGCCATCGGCGGAGAGGGGACCCTGGCCGCGGCCGACCGGCTGTCGAAGGACGGCATCAATGTGCTGGGCGTTCCCAAGACGATCGACAACGACCTCCGCGCCACCGACTACTCGTTCGGCTTCGACACCGCCGTGAACATCGCCACCGACGCGATGGACCGCCTCCGCACGACGGGCGACTCGCACCAGCGCTGCATGGTCGCAGAGGTCATGGGCCGTCACGTGGGCTGGATCGCCCTGCACGCCGGGATCGCTGCGGGCGCACACGTCATCTGCATCCCGGAGGTGCCGATGTCGATCGAGGAGATCTGCGCACAGGTGGCGCGGGCACACGATCGCGGCCGCGCGCCGCTGGTCGTGGTGTCGGAGGGATTCACCCTCAAGGGGATGGAAGAGGCCTACAGCGACAAGGGTCTCGATGCTTTCAACCGGCCCCGTCTGGGCGGCATCAGCGAGATCCTCGCTCCGGAGATCGAGCGGCTCACCGGGATCGAGACGCGCTCGACGGTGCTCGGCCACATCCAGCGCGGCGGCTCGCCCTCGGCGTTCGACCGCGTGCTGGCGACGCGGCTCGGCCTGCACGCGGCCGACGCGCTCGTGGACGGCGCGTGGGGGCAGATGGTCGCGATGCGCGGCACCGACATCGTGCGCGTCCCGTTCGCCGAGGCCCTCGGCGAGCTCAACACCGTGCCGTACTACCGCTACGAAGAGGCCGCGGCGCTCTTCGGCTGAGCCCGTCCGCCGATTCCGCGGCATCGAGCGGAGGGCATATCGCCAGCGGAGTGCCGGATGCGTCGCATCCACCCTCCGCTGGTGATATGCCCTCCCGTCGTTGCGCGGGGCGGCGTGCGGGCCTCAGGCGTCGGCGACCCCGAGCACGTCGAGCAGCCACGCCAGCTCGAACGCCCGCTCCCGCCACGCGTTGTAGCGGCCGCTGACGCCGCCGTGTCCGGCGACCATCTCGCACTTCAGCAGCGCGTCGGCCCCCACCTCCCGCAGGCGCGCGACCCACTTCGCCGGCTCGACGTACAGCACCCGGGTGTCGTTGAGGGACGTGACAGCGAGGATGCGCGGATACGTCACGTCCTCGCGCACGTTCTCGTACGGCGAGTACGACTTCATGTAGGCGTAGACGTCGGCGTCGTGGAGCGGATCGCCCCACTCGTCCCACTCGATCACCGTCAGCGGCAGCGACGGGTCGAGGATCGTCGTGAGGGCATCGACGAACGGCACGTCGGCGAGGACGCCGGCGAACAGCTCCGGGGCGAGGTTCGCCACGGCGCCCATGAGCAGCCCGCCCGCACTTCCGCCCTCGGCGACCATCCGATCGGCCGTGGTGTACCCGGCGTCGATGAGGTGCAGGGCGCAGTCGACGAAGTCGGTGAAGGTGTTGCGCTTGGCGCCCAGCTTCCCGTCCTCGTACCACTGGCGCCCCATCTCGCCGCCGCCGCGCACGTGCGCGACGGCGAAGACGACGCCGCGGTCGAGCTCCGAGAGCCGTGCGACGGAGAATCCGGGGTCGATCGAGTGCTCGTACGACCCGTACCCGTAGAGATGCAGCGGACGCGGAGCCACGCCGGCATCCCCGAACGACCGCTTCCACACCACCGAGATCGGCACCTGCGTGCCATCCTGCGCTGTCGCCCACACCCGGGCCTGACCGTAGTCGCCCGGGTCGTAGCCGCCGAGCACGGGCTGGCGCTTGCGCAGCAGCAGATCGCCGGATGCGACGTTGTAGTCGTAGATCGTGCCGGGGGTGACGAACGAGCCGTAACCGATCCGCACCAGCGGCGGCGCCCACTCCGGGTTCCCCGCCGTGCCGACGGCGTAGAGCGGCTCGTCGAATGCCAACTCTCGCAGCGATCCGTCGGCGTAGTCGAGCATCGCGAGCCGTTCGAGCCCGTCCCTGCGGTACGCCGCCACGGCGAAGTCGCGGAACGTGTCGAGGTCGAGCAGCCGACGCCCGGGGGCGTGAGGAAGCACCGTCTCGCGCGCGCCCTGCGGGTCGGATGCCGCCACGCGCACGAGCTCGAAGTCGAGAGCGTCGTCGTTGTGCAGGATGTACAGCACGTCCTCGCCGTCGACGACGGCGTGGGAGGCGGAGTATTCCACGCCCTCGCGGCGCGGCCACACCACGCGGGGCTCCGCGCGCAGATCGTCGGCGGGGACCAGCCACTCCTCGCTCGTGATCGATGAACCCACGCCGATCGCGAGGTAGCGGTCGCTGCGGGTGAAGCCGGCGCCCACCCAGTACCGCTCGTCGGGCTCGGTGAACAGCTTTGCGTCGTTGGCGACCGGAGTGCCGATCTCGTGGAGCCAGACCGTGTCGGGCCGCCATGCGTCGTCGACGGTCGTGTAGACGACGAACCGGCCGTCGGGCGAGAAGCTCGCGCCGGAGAAGGTGTCGGGGATCTCGTCAGGGAGGTTCTCGCCGGTCGTGAGGTCACGCACGCGCAGCGTGTAGCGTTCGTCCCCGGCGACGTCGACGCCGTACAGCATCCGGGTGCCGTCGGTGGAGACTTCGAAGCTCCCGAGCGAGAAGAACTCGTGCCCTTCGGCCTCGACGTTGCCGTCGAGGAGGACCTGCTCCCCGGGCACGACGGTCTCGGGGGTCAGCTCGGGCGGCGTCCAGTCGTCGGCCGACGTCAGCGGCGCGCGGCACTGGATGCCGTACTGGCTCCCCTCGCGCGTGCGGCCGTAGTACCACCATCCGCCGCGCCGCGTCGGCACGGACAGGTCGCTCTCCTGCGTGCGTCCCTTGATCTCCGCGAAGATCCGGTCGCGGAGCCCCTCGAGGTGGGCCGTGCGCGCGCGGGTGTAGGCGTTCTCGGCCTCGAGGTGGGCGGTCACCTCGGCGTCGTCCTTGGCGCGGAGCCACTCGTACGGGTCGTCGAAAGTGTCGCCATGGTGGCTGCGGGGGGTGGGTCGGCGGACAGCGCGCGGTGCGACGGCGGATGCGGCGGGTTCGGTCACCGTTCCACGGTAGTCGAGCGCTTCCGGGGTCCGGCGCGAGGGCGAGTTGACCGGGGCCCCCGGGGGTGTCAGGATTTCCCCGGCGTCCGGTTAACCGGACGTGGCCACCCGGTGAACTGTTCGTTCGTCACACTGCCGCCCGCGCGGCATCCCCCACCCCTCACGGAAAGCGAACAGTGGAGACCGCGACCCTCATCGTCATCGTGCTGGTGATCCTGCTGGCGCTGTTCTTCGACTTCACCAACGGGTTCCACGACACCGCCAACGCGATGGCGACGCCCATCGCCACCGGTGCCCTCAAGCCGAAGGTCGCGGTGCTGCTGGCGGCCTCGCTGAACCTCGTGGGAGCGTTCCTGTCGACCGAGGTCGCCAAGACGATCTCCGGCGGGATCGTGAGGGAGGACCAGATCTCCGCGGCCGTCTTCCCGGCCGTCATCTTCGCCGGGCTCATCGGCGCGATCACCTGGAACATGCTCACGTGGCTGCTGGGTCTTCCCTCCAGCTCTTCGCACGCGCTGTTCGGCGGGCTCATCGGGGCGACGCTGGTCGGCGTCGGTGTCGCGGCGATCGACTTCGGCGTGGTGATGTCGAAGGTGATCCTCCCCGCCCTCATCGCCCCCCTCACCGCGGGCATCATCGCCTTCACCGTGACGAAGATCGCCTACGCGGTCACCCGCCGCTACGATTCCAAGCCCGACGGCCGAGACGGCTTCCGCTGGGGCCAGATCTTCACCTCGAGCCTCGTGGCTCTCGCCCACGGCACCAACGACGCCCAGAAGACGATGGGCGTCATCACCCTCGCCCTCATCACGGTGGGCCTGCAGAACCATCCCGAGCCGGAGTGGTGGGTGGTCGTCGCGTGCGCGCTCACGATCGCACTGGGCACCTACATGGGCGGATGGCGCATCATCCGTACGCTCGGAAAGGGGCTCACCGAGGTGAAGCCCGCGCAGGGCTTCGCCGCGGAGACCTCGACCGCCTCGACGATCCTCGCCTCCAGCGCCCTCGGATTCGCGCTGTCCACCACCCAGGTCGCATCCGGCTCGGTCATCGGCTCGGGGCTCGGCCGCCGCGGGTCGATCGTGCGCTGGCGCACCGTCGGGCGGATCGCGATCGGTTGGGTGCTCACCCTCCCCGCCGCCGGCGCCGTCGGAGCCTTCGCGGCACTGATCGTGGTGTGGCTGGGGACATGGGGCATCGTGATCGACGCGGTGCTCGCCCTGGCCATCATCCTCGGCCTCTTCTGGCGGTCTCGCCGCGACCAGGTCAACTCGTCCAATGCCATGAGCGAGGTCGCCGTGTCGGGGCGGGCGGTGAAGGTCAAACGCAATCCGCCGCCCACACGGCGCCAGCGGCGGCTGGCGCGCGAGGCGGAGAAGACGTCGGCCGAAGGCGAGCGGGGGAGCGGAGCATGAGCATCGAGTGGCTCGCCTTCGTGCAGGTGTTCGGCGCGGCGCTCTCGGGAGCGGTGATCGTCGTCCTCTTCTACGCGCTGGGGCTGCGCATGCTCGTGCGTGCCGGCCGGGTGCCGGTGGTGGCGCCGGCGGAGTTCACCGACGCGATCGCCGTGGTCACCGACAAGCAGCGCAAGCGCGCGGCCAAGGCGGCGGCGAAGGCGGCGAAGAAGAACCCGCTCACCCCCGCGCAGAAGGGCATCGCCCTTCTCGCGGCCTACGGGTGCTTCGTGGTCTGTGCGCTGGCCGTCCTCGGCGGCCTGGTGCTCATCGTCGTCGGCCACTGACGGTCGGGGGCCCGCTCTAGGGTTGTCCCATGCTCGCGGTTCAGTTCGGTCAGCATCCCCCCGCCCGACGCGTCCTCGTCCACGTTAGCGACACGCACCTTCTCGCCGGTGATGAGCGGCTGGCGGGCGTGTACGACACCGCGGCGAACCTCGCGCGTACGCTCGAGGCGGTCGAGGCGCTGGGCGTGCGCCCCGACGCGATCGTGTTCACCGGCGACCTCACCGACCTCGGCGAGCCGGGAGCCTACCGGGCGCTGCGCGCCGCCGTCGAGCCGGTCGCCGAGCGGCTGGGCGCACCGGTGGTGTGGGTGGCGGGAAACCACGACGAGCGCCCGGCGATGAGGCGGCATCTGCTCGATCGGGAGCCCACCGAGGAGCCCATCACGGGTGTCTGGGACCTCGGCGGTCTCCGGCTGGTCGCGTTGGACTCGACAGTGCCGGGCTGGCATCACGGCGATCTCGACGACGCCCAGCTGCGATGGCTGCGCGAGGTGCTCGCCGAACCGGCGCCGCTGGGCACCGTCCTCGCCCTTCACCATCCGCCGTTGCCGACGCACATCCCGTTCTTCGACATCCTCGAACTGCGGGATCAGGCCGGACTCGCCGCGGCGATCGCCGGCACCGATGTGCGCGCCATCCTCGCGGGGCATCTGCACTACTCCACCAGCGGCACGTTCGCCGGCATTCCGGTGAGCGTGGCCGCGGCCACCTGCTACACGATGGACCTGGCGCGACCGGGAGTGGAGGTCAACGGCATGGACGCCGGTCAGTCCTTCCACCTGGTGCACGTCTACGACGACACCCTCACGCACGCGGTCGTTCCGGTCGTCGAGACCGAGCCGACCGGGTACTTCTCCGCGGAGTGGGTCGAGCGGATGGCGGCGCTCAGCCCGGAGGGGCGCCTCGAGGCGTTCTCCCGCAAGCGCCCGCCCGCGCGCTGACCTGTACGCGGGGTCCTTTCTCCGGGCATCGCCGTACGTCACGGCCAGCAGCCGACCCGGCGCCGAGAGGTAGGCTCGGTGCATCCCCCGACGGCCGTGATCACACCCACGAGGACCCCCATGGCACTGGACGCGACGATGCGCACCCGAACCGAGACCGACTCCCTGGGATCGCTGGAGATCCCCGCCGACGCGTACTGGGGGATCCACACGGCCCGAGCGCTGGAGAACTTCCCGATCTCGAAGCGACCGATCTCGGTGTACCCCGATCTGGTGCGAGCCCTCGCGATGGTGAAGCAGGCGTCCGCCCGGGCCAACCGCGAGATCGGGGTGCTCGATCCCGCAAAGGCTGATCTGATCGATGCCGCCGCGCAGCGCGTCATCGACGGCGAGTTCCACGACCAGTTCGTCGTGGGGGTGATCCAGGGCGGCGCGGGGACGTCGACCAACATGAACGCCAACGAGGTCCTCACCAACGTGGCGCTGGAGATGGCCGGGCGCGCAAAGGGCGACTACGCGTTCCTGTCGCCGATCGACGACACCAATCGCAGTCAGTCGACGAACGACGTCTACCCGACGGCCATCAAGGTGGGGCTGTCGTTGAACCTCCACAGCCTGCTGTCCGAACTGGCTCTGCTGCGCCAGGCGTTCCTGGACAAGGCCCGCGAGTTCCACGACGTGCTGAAGGTCGGGCGCACCCAGCTGCAGGACGCCGTGCCGATGACACTCGGTCAGGAGTTCCACGGATTCGCCACGACGCTCGGCGAGGACTACAACCGGCTCACGGAGAACGCCTACCTCCTCACCGAGATCAACATGGGGGCCACGGCGATCGGCACGGGCATCACGACGCATCCGAGCTACGGCCGCGGAGTGCTCCGTCACCTGCGGGAGATCACGGGCCTCGACCTCGAGACGGCGACCGACCTCGTGGAGTCCACGAGCGACACGGGATCGTTCATGTCGTTCTCCTCGTCGCTCAAGCGCAACGCCATCAAGCTCTCCAAGATCTGCAACGATCTGCGGCTGCTCTCCAGCGGCCCGCAGGCCGGGTTCGGGGAGATCAACCTTCCGCCCCGCCAGGCCGGCTCGAGCATCATGCCGGGGAAGGTCAACCCGGTCATCCCCGAGGTCGTCAATCAGGTGGCCTTCTCGGTGGCCGGCGCCGACCTGTCGGTGACGATGGCCGTCGAGGGCGGCCAACTCCAGCTGAACGCGTTCGAGCCGCTCATCGCGCATTCGATCTTCCAGTCGATCACCTGGATGCAGCAGGCGATGTGGACGCTGCGAGTGAACTGCGTGGAGGGGATCACGGCCAACCGCGAGCGCCTCGGCGCGATGGTGGGCAACTCCGTCGGCGTCATCACGGCGCTGACCCCCTTCATCGGCTACGCCGCCGCCGCCGCGCTGGCCAAGACGGCGCTGCTCACGGGCCGCAACGTCGCCGATCTCGTGGTCGAGGCCGAGCTGATGACGCGCGAGGAAGTGCGCAAGCAGCTGTCGCCGAAGCGGCTCTCCGGCTTGGAGGCGATCACCGAGGCCCTGCCGATCATCCCTGCGGAGAACGTCGTCGCCGCGGACGACTGATTCAGTCCAGAATGCGGCAGTGCGTCGTGAGCTCGCCGATACCGTCGACGCCGACGGTGACGGTCGAGCGGTCGCGGAGGAAGATCTGCGGGTCGCGGGAGTAGCCGGCCCCACCGGGGCTCCCCGTCGAGATCAGCGTGCCCGGCAGCAGCGTCACCGACCGTGACAGGTGGGCGATGAGGGTCGACACCGGGCGCACCATCTGGCCCGTCGTCGCATCCTGCACGGTCCGGCCATCGACGACGGTCCAGATGTGCAGCGACTGCGGGTCGGGGATCTCGTCCGCGGTCACCACGAACGGGCCCGTCGGGGTGAACCCGTCGAACGACTTGCAGCGCGACCACTGCGCCTCGGAGAACTGGATGTCGCGGGCGGTGATGTCGTTGACGACGGTGTAGCCCCAGACGTGGTCCAGCGCGGAGTCCTCCGCCACGTCGCGGGCGGGGCGGCCGATGAGAACGCCGAGCTCCGCCTCGTAGTCGACCGACTCGCTGAGCGACCGCGGCCACGTCGTGGTGGCCTCGTGCGAACTCAGGGAGTTGGGCCACAGCGCGAACACCGTGGGCGTGGCATCGGTCTTCAGGCCGAGCTCGCCCGAGTGCGCGGCGTAATTCAAGCCGATGGCGAGAATGACGGGAGGGGTGAGGATCGCCGGGGCGAACACCGGCGAGGCCAGGGGCCGCCACGCCGCGGAGGCGCTCGATTCGCGGACGCGGTCGAGCAGCTCCTCGCCGCCCGCGATGAGGGCGTCGAGCGTCTCGGGCGCCCCGGCGAACAGATCCCCCACGAACGCGCACTCCTCCTCGCGCACCACGACGAGGCGGGGTGCGGGCGATGTGGGAGGGACGATGTGGGCGAAGCGCATGGCTTCCACGCTACCCGCCGTCCTCCGCTGCTCGGACGCCCGCCGGCGGTATGCCCCACCCGCGGATCGGCCCCTATCAGTAGTCGGCGCGTCCGCCCGACGCGTCGAACACCGCACCCGTGGTGTAGCTGCAGGACTCGCTCACCATGAAGCAGATGAGGTCGGCCATCTCCTGCGGTGCGGCGATCCGTCCGAGCGGGACCATCGACCGCATCCGCTCGATCGCCTCCGGCGGCACGTCGTTCACCATGCCGGTCTCGGTCGGACCGGGAGCGATCGTGTTGACGATCACGCCCGCGGGAGCCAGCTCGCGGGCCAGGGTCTTGGTGAAACTGATCACGCCGGCCTTCGATGCGCCGTAGGCGGCGCCGCCGGGCACGCCCTCCTTTCCCGCGATCGACGCGACAGTCGCGATACGCCCGTAGCCGCGTTCGCGCATGCCGGGCACGACAGCCTTCGCGCTGAGGAATGTGCCGTCGAGGTTGACAGCGTGGATGTGCCGCCACAGATCGAACGGCAGATCGGCGACGGGGCGCATCGGGCCGATGATGCCGGCGGAGGTCACCAGGATGTCCACCGGACCGAGCGCGGCGAGTGTCGCCGTATGGGCCTCCTCGACCGCGGAGGCATCGGTGACGTCGACGACCTCGGTGAAGGCGGCGCCGCTGGATGCCTGGGCACGGTGGAGTGCATCGGCGTTGACATCCCACAGGGCGACGCGTCCTCCCTCGGCGGCGATCCGGGTGGCGACGGCGAGGCCGATGCCGGAGGCGCCGCCGGTGATGACGGCGACCCGGCCTGGAAAGCGATCGGACATGTTCGTCTCCTCAGAGTGGGGAGCGACCTGATGTCGCTCCGTGACATGACGGTAACACAGATGTCACGCCACGACATCAAGAGCCGGAGCACCCGCCTCCGCCGACGCACCCGCCTCTAGGCTGGGCGCATGGCGTACCCCTCACCGCTCTCGCAGCCGCACCCCGGGTCGGGCGCTCTGATTCCTCCCGCCCCGGCCTCGCCGCCGGTTCCGCCCCTGCCGCGGCGCCCCCGCGGCTCGGGCGCCGCACTCATCTGGGTCGGGGCGGTCCTCGTTCTGGTCCTCCTCGTGCTGGTGGCCTACTTCCTGCAGTTCCTCGGCCCCGGCGCCTCGGTGGTCGGCGTGCTCTTGGCCGCGGTGCCGTTCGTCGGGGTGTGGCTGGCGGTGCGCCTGGTCGACCGCTGGGAGCCGGAACCCCGCGGCCTCGTGCTCTTCGCCCTCGCGTGGGGCGCGATCGCCGCGATCGGCATCGCTCTCGGCGTGGATCTCGTCCTCGCGGTGGTGCTGGGCGGCACCGGCGAGGAGCTCTCGGCCGTCGTGCAGGCGCCGATCGTGGAGGAGGCGGCGAAGGGGCTCGGAGTCTTCCTCATCTTCGTCGCCGCGCGCCGCGCGTTCGATGGTCCCGTCGACGGAGTCGTCTACGGTGCGCTGGTCGGCGCCGGGTTCGCCTTCACCGAGAACGTCCAGTACTTCGCCGTCAGCCTCCTGGAGGGCGGGGTGGGGGATGTCACGATGACGTTCTTCCTGCGGGCGGTCCTCTCGCCTTTCGCGCACGTCATGTTCACAAGCCTCACCGGCTTCGCGATCGGGCTCGCCGCCCGTCGATCCTTGGGAGCCGGCGGTGCGCTCCGCTACGGATTCGTGGGGCTGCTCGGTGCGATCGGTCTGCACGCCCTCTGGAACGGGTCGGCGGTCTTCGCCGACTTCTTCTCGCTGTATTTCCTCCTGCAGGTTCCGCTGTTCGTGCTCTTCATCCTCGGCATCGTGCTGCTCCGCCGCGAGGAGGCACGGCTGACCCGCGCGCGTCTGGGGGAGTACGCGCACGCCGGGTGGTTCACCACGCAGGAGGTGGACATGCTGGCGACCGGCCCGGGGCGCCGGGCGGCGATGACGTGGGCGCGGGGCCTTCGGGGGGATCGCCGCGCGCTCATGCGCACGTTCATCGCGGATGCCACTGCCCTGGCCGCCGCGCGTCAGCGAGCCCTCAGCGGGCGCGATGCCCAGGCGGCCGAGGCCGAGCGAAGCCTTCTGGAGCGGACGGCGACCGCCCGGGCCGGACTCTTCGCCCCCTAGAGATCGCCGGCCCGCCCACGGCGGACATACTCAACGCCCGGTGCCGCGGCGATGCCTGCGTGTCTCCCGGGCGTTGAGTTGGTCTCTGGATTTTAGGATGCCCCTGGTTCGTGAGGCTGTCAAGAGGCGTCTGGGCGCCCCTCGCGTGCTTGGATGGAGTCATGACCGATCGCACCAAGCCTGAGTTCGACGCGCCCAGCGGCCCCGCTCCGTCCGACCTCGTCATCCGCGACCTCATCGTCGGAGACGGCGCCGAAGCAAAACCCGGTGACACCGTCACCGTGCACTATGCCGGTGTCGAATACGACTCGGGCGAGGAGTTCGATTCCTCGTGGGGCCGGGGGGAGAGCATTCAGTTCCCCCTCCGCGGGCTCATCCAGGGGTGGCAGGACGGCATCCCGGGCATGAAGGTCGGCGGACGCCGCGAACTCGTGATCCCGCCTCACCTCGCCTACGGCCCTGCCGGCGGACACTTCCTCGGCGGCAAGACCCTCATCTTCATCATCGATCTCCTCGCCGTCGGCTGAGAGACGCGGAGGCCCGGCAGCGGATCGCTGCCGGGCTTTTTCGTATTCAGGGGAATACACCCGGCGAAGGGGCGTTGGACCCCGTGACGATTCGTCCCCGTTCCAAGGAGAGACATGACTGACACCGCCACCCCGATCGAGGTCCCCGGCTACCGAGCCGGTACGTGGGTGCTCGACCCCGCTCACAGCGAGGTCACCTTCACCGTCCGCCACATGATGATCTCGAAGGTGCGCGGCACCTTCGGCATGAAGAGCGCCACGCTGATCGCCCCCGAGAACCCCCTGGACGCCCGCGTCGAGGCATCCGTGGACGTGACCTCGCTCGACACGAAGGACGAGGGCCGCGACCAGCACCTCCGCTCGGCCGACTTCTTCGACGCCGAGAACTTCCCCACGATGGAGTTCCGCTCCACCGGTGTGCGCCTCGAGGGCGGCGAGTTCCTCGTCGACGGTGACCTGACGATCCGCGGGATCACGAAGCCGGTCACTTTCGCCTTCGAGTTCGGCGGATTCGGCACCGACCCGTGGGGCAACTACAAGGCGGGTGCGACAGCCAAGGGCGTCATCAACCGCGAGGACTTCGGTCTCACCTGGAACGCCGCGCTCGAGACGGGCGGCGTGCTCGTCGGCAAAGACGTCACCCTCGAGCTCGAGCTGCAGGGCTCGCTCCAGGCATGATCATCGCGAAGCGGCGGGTGCTCCGGCATCCGCCGCTTCGTCGTCTCCGGCGCGGCGATGACGGAACCGGATGCGCTGCTGGACGAGCAGGATGCCGAGCAGCACGACCACTGCGCCGGCCGGTTCGTTCCAGGAGAGCGTCTCGCCGAGCACGAGGATGCCCAGGAGGACCCCGACCACCGGTGTGATGTAGGTCACGGTGGAGGCGCGCGTCGGTCCCCACGCGGCCAGCGTGTTCTGGTTCCACGCGTAGGCCAGCCCGGTGCCGAGCACGCCGAGCAGCACGACGCTGCCGAGCACCCACGGATCCCACCGCACCGGCTCGAGGAAGATCAGCGGGGAGAGCGCGAGCATTATCGCGGCGCCGACGCCGATGTATCCGGTGGCCAGGGCGAGACCCGAGAGCCCCGTGCCGGCGAGGAACCGGCGCATGTACGTGAGGCTGAAGCCGTAGCTCGCCGTGGCCCCCAAGAGCGCGAGCTGGGCGATCAGGCTCTCACCCAGATCGACCGCCGCACCCGGGGCGATGATCAGCACGACACCGGCGATCCCCAGGACGATCCCGGCGAGCTGCCCGGCGGTCAGACGCTCGACCCGGAACACCGCCCACGCGAGGATCGCCGTCATGATCGGGGTGGTGGCGTTGAAGATGCTCGCGAGGGACGAGCTGACGTGCTGCTGCGCCCACGAGAACAGCAGGTACGGCACGACGCAGAAGGTCATGGCCACCACGGAGAGGTGCGCCCACACCCGCGGGGACCGGGGGAGGCGCTCGCGACGCAGCAGCACAATCGCCCCGAGCGACACAGCGCCGAACACCAAGCGCGACCACGCGACCTGCGCCGGGTTCATCCCCGTCAGAGCGACGGCGATGAACAGGAAGCTCGACCCCCACACGATCCCGGTCAGGACGAACTGCACGCCGATCGCCAGCGACGAGGGGGTGCGCGCGAGTACGGGGGAGGCCACTCGCCGACGATAGCTCCGGGGTGGGACGCCGGTGGCGTTCCGACCATGCGACGGCCGGAATCCGCCGATGATCGTCCGTCGGCCGACCGTCAGAGCTCGGCGGCGAGGTTCGGTCCGATCGCGACCATCGACACCATCCGGAGCGTGCGGCGGACGATCCGGAGGGCGCCGTCCCTCGAGCGCGCGAAGACGTCGTCGTACCTCAACGCCATCTCGCTCGGTGCGCGGACGCAGCAGGACCCGGGCGCGTTCGCGGAGCGATTGGTGGACCTCGCGCTGGCGGGGGTCAGCGCGTGAACCGATCGTTCAGGGTTGCGGATGCAGGGCGTCGTAGCGGCGGAACCGCGGGCTGAGGCGCACGAGCACGCCCACGATCGCGAGGATCGCGAACCCGCCCAGGAGCGGGGGGAACCACAGTGTCGTGAGGGTGGCGAGCGTGCCGGCATACAGCGCGCCGACGCGCGGGCCGCCCGCGACGACCACGATGAAGACGCCCTGGAGCCGCCCGCGGATGTTGTCGGGAACGGCGGCCTGCAGCATCGTCGATCGGTAGATGGCGCTGATGTTGTCCGAGCCGCCCGAGACCGCGAGGGCGACCATGGCCGCGACGATCAGCGGCACGTTGGCGGATTCGGCATCCACGACCTCGGGGGCGAACATCCCCAGCGCGGCCGCGAGGAGCACGCCGCCGAACAGGAGGATGGAGATGCCGTAGGCCTGGACGGCGCGAGCGATTCCGAGCCCCTGCCGGCGCACGCGTCCGATCGGCCCCGAGAACAGACTCGAGATCAGCACTCCGCCGGCGATCGACGCGGTGAGGGCGCCGGTGGTGATCGCCCCGCCGCCGAGGAGCACTGCCCCGATCGCCGGGAACAGGGCCAGTGGCTGACCGAAGGTCATCGCGGTGATGTCGAGGACGAACTGCAGGCGGATGTTGGACGCCTTCCGAAGGAACCGCCAGCCGTCGCGAAGGGATTCCAGCCCCGCCTTGACCACCGCGCCCTCCGGGGCGATCGGCGGCAGAGTCCACAGTCCGAGGAACAGGCCCAGCATCAGCACGACGTCGATCGTGTACGTCCAGGCGTAGCCGGTGAACGCCACCAGCACGCCCGCGAGAGCCGGCCCGGCCATGACCATCACGCCAGCGGAGATGCCCTGGAGCGCCGCGGCGGCCGGCAGCAGGTCGCGGGGGATCAGGCGCGGCACGATGGCCGCGCGGCTGGCCATGACGACGGAGTTCGCGGCGGAGTTCACGATGCTCAGGGCGTACAGCCACCACACCGTCTCGCCACCCGCCCAGGCGAGTCCCGCCAGCAGGAGCGTCGAGGCGAAGGTCACGGATGCGGCCAGCAGGGCGACGATCCGGCGGTCGAACGCATCCGCCAGCATGCCGCCGTACAGGCCGGCCACGATCATCGGGAGGAGGCCCGCCACCGCGATCATCGACACCGCGAAAGTGTCGCCGGTCAGCTCGTACACGTGGAGCATGACCGCGACGACGGTCAGCTGCCCGCCGAGCCCCGCGAGCGTGGAACCGACCCACAGGCGCGCGAACGCCGGGGTGCGCAGCGGCCGCAGATCCATGAGGGAGTCGCGGCGCATCGCTCCAGGCTAACCCGCGCGCCCCCGGTGCCTGAGCGAGCGGCGCCGGACGAAGGACTGGTAGGCTTATGCGGTTGCCGTTGGATCGGCCGCGGAGAAAGAGAGCCCACGGAATCGCCGTGCGGCGCCGCGCAACAAGCAGGAAGGGGATCCCTCTATGGCTTTGGAATCAGACGTCAAGAAGGCGATCATCGAAGAGTATGCGACGCACCCCGGTGACACCGGATCCCCCGAGGTGCAGGTCGCAATGCTGACGCAGCGCATCAAGGACCTCACCGAGCACCTCAAGGAGCACAAGCACGACCACCACTCGCGTCGTGGTCTGTTCCTGCTCGTGGGTCAGCGCCGTCGTCTCCTGGGCTACCTCCAGGACATCGACATCAACCGTTACCGCTCGCTCATCGAGCGTCTCGGTCTTCGTCGCTGAGCAGCGACCCAGCGTTCAATCGCGCGAAACATTCTTGGAAGGCCTCCCCACGGTGTGGGGAGGCCTTCACCTCTCAGTGGGTGCTGGCCGTGCCCGGACGCTCGAAAGACTGGTCCCTCGGCCGACACGCCGTCTCCGGATGCCGCATCCCGGCGTGTTTGGACCCTCACCAGTCTTTCGGGTCGGCAGGGGAGCCGGCATCCCGGACGGGTGTACCCGGAATCTCGTGGTTCTAGGGGTCGGGCGACCTTCCCCTCACATGTCCAAAAGACTGGCCTGTTCTCCGACACGCCGGCTACGGATGCCGGCGGCCCGGCGTGTCTGGACCCTCACCAGTCTTTCGGCTCGAGCTTCGCTCACCGCGCGGCGAGGAGATCGGCGTGGTGCAGCGCCGCGACATCCGGATGCGCGCGCAGCCGCGACTTCAGGGCGTTCTCGCCGTAGGTCGCATGGATGGGGTTTCCCGGGTCGTCCGTGACGCCGCGGGCCTCGGCGGCGAGCTCGGCAGGCAGGTCGATGATGGGCAGCTGCGCGTCGAGCGCCGGGTTGAAGAAGAACGGCACGGAGATGCGCTCGTCGGGGTAGCGCGGCGAGATGACACGGTGATTCGTCGCCGTGAGGTAGCCCTGCGTGGCGTACTCCAGCAGCTCGCCGATGTTCACCACGAACGCGCCGGGCACCGGGGGAGCGTCGACCCATTCGCCGTCGCGCTGCACCTGGAGACCGCCCTTTCCCGGCTCGACCCACAGCAGGGTCAGGACGCCGGAGTCCTTGTGGGCGCCGACGCCCTGCTGAGGGGTGGGGTCTTCTTTGCCGGGGTAGCGGACGATCTTGATGAGTGTCGACGGCTCGCCGAAGTGCCGGTCGAAGTACGACTCCTCCGCGCCCAGCGACACGGCCCACGCGCGCAGCAGCTTGCGGGCGACGCCGGTGAGGTGGTCGTGCCACTCGGTGACGACCTCCTTCAGCTCGGGCTGCGCAGCCGGCCACAGGTTCGGGCCGATGAGCCGCGCATAACCGGGGGCGTCGAGGTCGGTGACCGGCGTGCGCTCGGGTCCGATGTCGATCTGCTCCCGCCAGTCGACCTTCCCCTGCGTGCGCTCGCCGCCCACGCGCGTGTAGCCGCGGAAGTGTGGGCTCTTGACGTTCTCGATCGCGAGCTTGTCCGCCTCGGGGAGTGCGAAGAAGTGCTTCGCGGCACCCAGGAGCCGCTCCTCGAGCTCGGGGGTCACGCCCGTGCCGACGAGATAGAAGAACCCCACCTCGTGCGTCGCGATGCGGAGCTCCTGCCGGAACCGCTCGGCCGCTTCGGGGCCGGCGTCCAGGAGGGAGAGGTCGAGCACGGGGAGGTTCAGGTCGGACATGCCCCGAGAGTAGGTCGGCGCATCCGGGCGCGCACGAATGTTGCCGGACGTTACCGCGATGAGCAGGCGCCCGCGAGGGCGCGGACGCCGGTGCGGGCCTCGAGTGGACGCGCGGAGCCCGACAGCGTACTGTGGCGGTTTGGTGAGGTAACCCTAACCTCACTCGCCGGCGAGGAGCCCCTCGTCGCCGCCATCGACTCGGAACGTCCGCGTGCCCGCCACCTTCCTCATCGGCCTGCGTGAAGGCCTCGAAGCCGCGCTCGTCGTCGGCATCCTCGTCGCCTACCTGACCCGACTCGGTCGCCGCGACGCCCTCCCGCGACTGTGGTCGGGCGTGGCGCTGGCGATCGCCCTCTCCCTCGCGATCGGCGCGGTCCTCACCTTCGGTGCGTACACGCTGACCTTCGAAGCCCAGGAGCTGATCGGCGGCATCCTGTCGCTCGTCGCCGTCGCCATGGTCACCGCCATGGTCTTCTGGATGCAACGCGCCGCGCGCACCCTTCGCGCCACCCTCGAGGGCGGCATCGATCGGGCGCTGCGCTCGGGGACGATCTGGGCCCTCGTCCTGCTGGGCTTCGTCTCCGTCGCCCGTGAGGGTATCGAGACGACGCTCCTGCTGTGGTCGATGGTGCAGTCGTTCGGCGACGCGCCGGGGGCGCTCCTCGGGGCGCTTCTCGGTCTGGTCGCCGCCGTCGTGCTGGGCTGGTTCCTGGCGCGCGGGATGCTCCGACTCGACCTCCGCCGGTTCTTCGCGTGGACGGGGGCCTTCCTGGTCGTCGTCGCGGCCGGGGTGCTCGCGTACGCCGTCCATGACCTCCAGGAGGCCGGTGCCTTTCCCGGACCCTTCACCGCGGCCGCGCCGCTGAGCGCCGACACCGGCGCCGTCGCGGTGGGCTGGACCGCCTTCCCCTTCGGATGGGCGTTCGACCTGTCCACCGCCATCCCCCCCGGCAGCCCGTTGGCCGCCGTCCTCCAGGCGACGCTCGGCTTCATGCCGAGGATGTCGTGGCTGCAGATCATCGCGTGGTTCGTCTACGTTCTCGTCGTCGGCGCGTTCTTCGCCCGCGGCGTCCTGTCCCGCCCGGCGGCGCATGCCCGCGCCGCCGGCCCCGCCGTCGTGCCCACACAGCAAGGAGCAGCATGACCCCGTCCCGCACTCTCGCCTCTCTCACCGCCGTCGGCGCGGCAGCCCTCGTCCTCGCGGGCTGCGTCGCGAAGGCCGATGTCGCCGCATCCGATGCGCTGACGGTGTCGTCGACCGCCGATGCCTGCAGCGTCTCCACGGCCACGGCCTCCAGCGGCACGCTGGCGTTCGAGGTGGCGAACGAGGGCGACGATGTCACGGAGTTCTATCTGCTGGCCGAGGACGGCCTGCGCATCGTGGGGGAAGTGGAGAACATCGCCCCCGGTGCCTCCCGCACCCTCACCGTCGTCGCACAGCCCGGCGAGTACTTCACCCTCTGCAAGCCGGGGATGATCGGCGAGGGGGTCGGTCGCGCGGCCTTCACCGTGTCGGGTGACGCGGTCGCCCTCGAGGGACCGGATGCCGAGCAGAAGCAGCAGGCCGTCGACCTGTACGCGGCCTTCGTGAAAGACCAGGTCGAGCAGCTCGCCCCCGCCGCCGACGAGTTCGTCACCGCGTACGAGTCCGGTGACGACGCCGCGGCGCGGCAGCAGTTCCCGCAGGTGCGGGCGTTCTACGAGCGCATCGAGCCCGTGGCCGAGGCGCTCGGCGACCTCGACCCGCGCATCGACTATCGCGAGGTCGACGCGGTCGCCGAGGGGCTCGACTGGACCGGGTTCCACCGCATCGAGAAGGATCTGTGGGTGCCGGCTCAGGACGCGCTCAACGCCGACGGAGAGACGCCGGCGTGGCAGGACTGGGCGCCGTCGACCCCGCAGGAGCGGGCGGCGTTCGGCGACCAGCTCGTCGCGGACGTGGCAGAGCTCAACGACTACGTGCACTCCGACGACTTCCAGACCGCGCTGGACGAGCAGGGCGTCGCGGGGCTGTCCAACGGGGCGATCGCGCTCCTGGACGAGGTCGCCACCGGGAAGATCTCCGGCGAGGAGGACTGGTGGTCGGGCACCGATCTCTTCGACTTCGCCGCCAACGTCGAAGGCTCGAAGATGGCGTTCTCGCTCGCGCGGGACTTCGCCGCATCGAAGGGCGAAGAGGGCCAAGCGCTCGTCGAGGAGATCGACGCCGGCTACGCCGAGCTGGAGGCGTTGCTCGCCGCGCACGGATCGCTCGAGGCCGGGTTCGGGAACTATCGTGAGCTCACCGACGACGACAAGCGCGAGTTCACCGATCTCATCAACGCGCTCGCCGAGCCGCTGTCCCAGCTCACCTCGACCGTTCTGGAGTGACCACGAGCACGGAGCCTCCCACCGGCGCGACGGCGACCCCGGATGAGTCCGAGGAAACGGCCGGGCTGAGTCGGCGCGGTCTCCTCGGGCTCGCGTTCGGCGCGGGTGCGGCGGGCCTCGCCGTCGGTGCCGGAGCGGGCGCGACAGCCGGGGTCGCCGTCGGGCGGGCTCGAGAGCGCATCGGCGGGGCATCCGCCGACGACTTCTTCGGGGTGCACCAAGCCGGGATCACGACGCCCGTGCAGGACCATCTGCACTTCGCCTCGTTCGACATGATGGCCCGGACCGGTCGCGATGACCTGGTGTCGCTGCTGCAGGACTGGACCTATGCGGCGTCGCGGATGACGCGCGGCCTCGACGTCAGTGCGACCGGTGCGGTCGGCGGCGATCCCGAAGCCCCGCCGGACGACACCGGGGAAGCACTCGGGCTGCCGCCCAGCGGGCTCACGATCACCTTCGGGTTCGGCCCGACGCTGTTCGAGACGACCGAGGGTGTGGACCGCTACGGCGTCGCGGCGCAGCGTCCGCCCGAGCTGTCGAGGCTGCCGGCGTTCCTCGGCGACGACCTCGACCCCGCGGCCAGCAACGGCGACCTCTGCATCCAGGCGTGCGCCGACGACCCGCAGGTCGCCGTCCACGCGGTGCGCAACCTCAGCCGCATCGCCTTCGGTCGGGCGCGGATCCGCTGGTCGCAGCTGGGTTTCGGGCGCACGTCGAAGACGACAGCGGCCCAGGAGACGCCGCGCAACCTCTTCGGCTTCAAGGACGGCACCGCCAACGTCCTCGCCGGCGACGGCGCCGCCCTCGACGAGAGCGTGTGGGTGGCGGCATCCGATCGACCGGCGTGGATGGCCGGCGGCTCATACCTCGTCGCCCGCAAGATCGCCATGATCATCGAGCTGTGGGACCGTCAGCGCCTCGCCGAGCAGCACCGCATCATCGGCCGGGACAAGGCCGAGGGCGCACCGCTGTCCGGCGGTTCCGACGAGTTCGCCTCGCCGGACTTCGAGGCGACGGATGCGGCGGGCGCGGCGCGTATCGACCACGCCGCGCACGTGCGTCTTGCGCACCCGGCGCACAACGGCGGTGTCCGCATCCTCCGTCGCGGATACAACTACGTCGACGGCAACAACGACCTCGGACGCCTCGACGCGGGGCTGTTCTTCCTGTCGTACCAGCGCACCCCCGAGCAGTTCGTCACGCTGCAGCGGTCGCTGTCGACCGACGCGCTCAACGAGTACATCCGCCACGTCGGCTCGGGAGTGTGGGCGATTCCCGGCGGCATCGCGCCGGGGTCGTTCGTCGGCGAGGCGCTGTTCGCCTGATCCGGCGCGCACCGGACGCGGGCATCGGCCTGGGCGCGGGCATCCGGGGCCGGACGACCCGCGCCGGTCGAATGCCCGCCTCTCAGCCGCGCGGATCAGCGGGGGATCGGGGCGCGTCGCGGGGGCGACGGGAGCCGGTCGGGTCGTTGCGGCGGCCCTCGCGTGCCGCCAGCGTCGGGTCGGAGAACAGCCACCCCGGGCGCGGCTCGACGAGAGGCCGGAAGATCCGCCGCACCGGGCGGGTCGCGAGCGCGAGTGCGATCAGAACGCTCGCCACCACCACGATCGGGAGCCAGATCCACGTGGGATCGAGGTCGCGGAGCATCCCCGACTCGCGGAAGGGGTACAGCACGAACGAGTGGAGCAGGTAGACGTACATCGTGTACTGCCCGAAGTGCGTCCACCAGGTCTGCCGTCGCGGCAGGAGGGCGAAGAACGCCGTGCACAGGACGAGAGCCACGGCCATCAGCGCCAGGCGCACCGCCCCCGCCCACCACTGCGGGCCGACGAGATCGGCGTAGGCGTCGTCGTAGAAGAGCCAGGTGCGCAGGTCGACGTCGCGCCAGACGTCGGTGAACGCCCACGCGATGAGGCCGGCGGCGACGAAAGCGGCGCCGGCCGCGGCGAACACCCACCACGGGCGCCGGCGGAGGAGCCGCAGGCGGTCGACGATGTCGTGCTCGCGCAGCCACCACCCGAGGGCGAAGAACGGCAGCAGCCCGAGCGTGCGCGTCAGCGCGAAGGTGGAGTCGATGTTGGGCAGGTATCCGGCGCCGACGGAGATGACCACCGTCCACAGCAGGGGCCAGCGCAGCAGCGCGAGGTAGGGGAGCACGAGGCGGAAGATCCCGAGGGCGAGGAGGAACCACAGCGTCCACGACGGCTGCGTGAGGTTGGGATTGGCTGATCCCTCCACGAGCCACTTGGTGAGGGTCCACAGGGCCTCGAAGATCACATAGGGGACGATGATGTCGGTGATCACGCGGGCCATCTGGCGTCGCGGGGGCGAGCCCGCCTTCGAGAAGTAGCCCGAGATCATCGCGAACGCCGGCATGTGGAACGCGTAGACGACGAGATACAGCCCGAGCGCGATGTCCGAGTCGTAGGTGAGACGCTGCACGGCATGACCGAGGACGACCAGCACGATGCACGCGAAACGCGCGTTGTCCCAGAACGGCACGCGTCGCCGGGGTCGCGCCGCGGCCCCGGCGGAGACGTCCGGGTCGGATGCGGCGGGCCCGGATGCACGGGTGAGAGGGGCGTCGCTCATATCGGCGCCACCTTATCCCTCGCTTCGCGTGCCGACGACCCCTCGGCATCCGGGCGGGCGATAGTGTACGGCCGATGACAACCCTGGACGATGCGGTCGCCCGCGATCAGGCGCTGTCGGACCTCGACTGGCGCGAGCTGCCGGTCGGCGCCGAGAGCGACGTGTTCGCTGCACCGAGCGGCGGGCTCGCCCGCGTCGCGATGGGCACGGGGGAGCGGGGGCGGGTCGTGCTGGCCCCGGGGGTGACGGGGTCGAAGGAGGACTTCACTCTCATGCTCCCGCTGCTGGCCGAGGCGGGCTATCGCGTCGAGTCGTATGATCTCGCCGGCCAGTACGAGTCCTACCGTGCCGGCCCCGAGCGGCTGCAGCCGCCCCGCGCCCACTACGACTACGACCTGTTCGTCGACGACCTGATCGCCCTCCTGGCGGACGGCTCCGCGCCGGCGCACGTGCTCGGATACTCCTTCGCGGGGCTCGCCGCCGAGGTGGCCCTCGCCCGCCGCCCCGACCTGTTCGCCTCGCTCACGCTGCTGTCCACCCCGCCCGCGACAGGCAACGTCTTCCGCGGCGTCAAGCGCATCGGCCGATTCAGCTTCCTCGCGTCGCCTCGGCAGGGGGCCGGACTCATGCTGTGGGGCATCCGCAACAACCTCAACGGCGTTCCGCCGCGTCGACTCGCCTTCGTCCGGGAGCGCTTCGCGCTCACGCGCCGTGAGAGCGTGGACGACATCGTCGGGCTCATGATGCGGATGCCCGACATCGCCTCCGCGGTCCGCGACGCCGGCGTTCCCCTGCTCGTGGCGACGGGCTCCCACGATCTGTGGCCCGTCGCCCAGCACGCGGGCTACGCCGCGCGCATCGGCGCCCGGCTCGCCGTGTACGACACCGGGCACAGCCCCTGCGAAACCGCCCCGCACCAGCTCGTGCGCGATCTTCTCACCCTTTTCGCCGCATCCGGTCGGGAATAACCTCGGCGCAGGCGCGTTATCCCAACTACATTCACGCGCATAGAATTTGCGCAGGCGTGCGAGACGGAGAGATCGTGGACGACAACACCTGGCCCGGGATGCAGTTCGGCATCATGACGGTGAGCGACATCACCGAGGATCCGACGACGGGTCGAACGCCCAGCGAGGCCGAGCGCATCCAGGCGACCCTGACGATCGCCCGGCACGCCGAGGAGGTGGGTTTGGATGTCTTCGCGCTGGGCGAGCACCACAACCCGCCGTTCTGGTCGTCTTCGCCGACCACGACGCTCGCCTACATCGCCGCCCAGACCGAGCGGCTGATCCTCACCACCTCGACGACGCTCATCACGACGAACGACCCGGTCAAGATCGCCGAGGACTTCGCGATGCTGCAGCACGTGTCGGGCGGTCGCACCGATCTCATGCTCGGGCGGGGCAACACCGGGCCGGTGTACCCGTGGTTCGGCAAGGACATCCGCCAGGGTCTGCCGCTGACGATCGAGAACTACGATCTGCTGCACCGCCTCTGGCGTGAGGACGTCGTGGATTGGGAGGGGAAGTTCCGCACGTCGCTGCAGGGCTTCACCGCGACACCGCGACCCCTCGACGGGGTTCCGCCGTTCGTGTGGCACGGGTCGATCCGCACCCCCGAGATCGCCGAGCAGGCCGCCTACTACGGCAACGGCTTCTTCGCGAACAACATCTTCTGGCCCAAGGAGCACTACCAGCGCCTCATCACGCTGTATCGCGAGCGGTTCGCCCACTACGGTCACGGCACGCCCGAGCAGGCGATCGTGGGCCTGGGCGGACAGGTGTTCATGCGCGCCGACTCGCAGGACGCGGTGCGCGAGTTCCGGCCGTACTTCGACAACGCCCCCGTGTACGGCCACGGCCCGGCCATGGAGGACTTCACGGAGATGACGCCGCTGACGGTGGGCTCGCCGCAGCAGGTCATCGACCGCTACGCCGCGATGCGCGACACCTTCGGCGACTACCAGCGGCAACTGTTCCTCCTGGACCACGCGGGCCTGCCTCTGAAGACGGTCCTGGAGCAGCTCGACATCCTCGGCGGAGAGGTCGTGCCGGTGCTGCGCAGGGAGCTCGCCAAGAACCGTCCCGCCGAGGTTCCGGATGCCCCCACGCACGCGAACCTCGTCCGCAAGACGTACGGCGCCGCGGCGCCGCGTCAGGCCACGCCCGGCGCAAACCGCGGCGACAACCTCACCGCGGGCTCGCCGTACCAGGACGCCCCGGCCCCCGCGGGCGCAGCCTTCGGGCTGACGGGCGGCGTGCGATGACCGCCCGTCGGATCGCCGTGGTATCGGCGGGGTTGTCGAACCCGTCCTCCACGCGGATGCTCGCCGACCGGCTGACGGCCGCCACGGTGTCGGCGCTGCAGGAGATCTCCACGCCCGCCGAACCGAACGGTATCGCCGCGGAGGTCGACGTGTTCGAGCTGCGCGACTACGCGCACGACATCACCAACAACCTTCTCACCGGGTTCGCGCCGCCGGCGCTGGAGACGATGATCAACACTGTCGTCTCGGCGGACGCCGTCATCGCGGTCACGCCGATCTTCTCGACGAGCTACTCGGGACTGTTCAAGTCGTTCGTCGACATCCTCGACCCCGATGCGCTCGCCGGCGTGCCGGTGCTCCTCGGCGCGAACGCGGGCACCGCGCGGCACTCGCTCGCCATCGACTACGCGCTGCGGCCGCTGTTCACGTATCTCCACGCCAACCCGGTGCCGACCGGCGTCTTCGCCGCCTCGAGCGACTGGGGTGCGCACGCCGATGAGGTGGCGCCGCTCGGCAGCCGGGTGGCCCGGGGTGCGCGCGAACTCGCCGCCGCGATCGCTGCGCGCACGCCGGCGCGCGAATCCGACCCGTACGACCCCTCGTCCTACCTCGGCGAGGGCCGCTCGTTCGGTCATCTCCTCGGCGGTCTGTCGGGGGAGTAGCCGCGCGGACGGGGGGCGTGACGCTCAGCGCGCGCGCCGGCTGAAGACAGCATCCAGCGCGAGCCCCAGCCCGACGGCGATCGCGACGGAGACGAGCACGGCGACGACCGGGCCGCCCGGCACGATCGCCGCCACCGCCGCGCCCAGGATCGCTTGATACGCCGCCCAGCCGAGCGCAGCCAGACCGGCGAGACCGGCGTAGCGCGGCATCGGCAACCGTGAGGCACCCGCCGAGAGATTCACCGCGAGGCGCGCGAACGGGATGAAGCGGGCCGTGAAGAGCACGAGCGCCATCCGCCGCGAGAGCCGGAGGCGGGCCGCGGTGAAGGCCGCCTGCGCACGAGGCCGCCGCATCCATCGCCACCGATCGAGCCCGACCCACCGGCCGAGCGCGTAGCATCCGAGATCGCCGGCGACCGCGGCGGCCGCCGCCACGACGATGACCGCGACCAGAGCGGGAGAGCCGGTGCTCACCGCGAGGGCGCCGAGGGCGGTCACCGCCACCTCCCCCGGGACGACGACGAGAAAGGCGTCGCCGACCACGAGGAGGGCCAGGAGCGGCAGCGCCCACGGCGTCGCCGCGAACGCGGCGAGCAGGTCTTCGATCACGACGCGACCCTGGCACCCGCGGGTGAACGGCGGGCAGCCGAGCGGTTGCTCCGGTGACGTGCCGGGATGCGGCGGGTGAACTCTCGGCGCCACCTCCTGTCGCACCGCGCCGGGGGCTGCGGATGCGCCCACCCTGGGAGCGTGAGAGTCGCACTCCTGGCCGAATCCTTCCTCCCGCACATGAACGGGGTCACCGGCTCCGTCCTCCATGTCCTGCGTCACCTGGCCGCATCCGGGCACGAGACCCTCGTGATCGCCCCAAGAGCCGGCGAGTTCGACGCGGATCTCTCCGGCGCGCACACCGCGCTGCTGCGCTCGGTCCCGCTGCCGTCGTATCCGCAGGTGCGCGTGGTCTTCGCGCGCGCCGCCCATCTGAGGGCGCTGCTGCGGGACTTCGCCCCCGACGTCGTGCACCTCGCCTCTCCGTTCCTCCTCGGCTGGCAGGGGATCGCAGCGGCGAACGCCCTCGGTGTCCCGGTCGTCGCGGTCTACCAGACCGACGTCATCGCCTATGCGCACCGGTACGGCGTCCCCTCGGCGACCGCCGTGGTGTCGCGTCACGTCACGAGGCTCCATCGGCGGGCGACGATGACCCTCGCGCCCTCGTCGGCGTCCGAGCGTCAACTGGAGCAGCTGGGCGTCGATCGGGTGCGCCGCTGGAGCAGAGGAGTCGACGCCGACCGGTTCGCGCCGACGCGACGCGACGAGGCGTGGCGGCGCCGCGTCGGAGGGGACGGCGTCATCGTCGGGTACGTCGGGCGTCTCGCGCCCGAGAAGCAGGTCGAGGACCTGCGCGTGCTGGGCGACCTCCCCGGCATCCGGCTCGTGGTCGTCGGCGACGGCCCTTCGCGCCCGGCGCTGGAACGGATGCTGCCGACGGCCTCCTTCGCCGGTCACCTCGAGGGCGCCGAGCTGGCACGGGCGGTCGCCGGCTTCGACGTGTTCGTCCACCCCGGCGAGAGCGAGACGTTCGGCCAGAGCATCCAGGAGGCGCTGTCCAGCGGCGTGCCCGTCGTGGCCACCGGGGTCGGCGGGCCCGTCGACCTGGTGCGCAGCAGCATCGACGGCTGGCTCTATCGCCCGGGCGACCTCGGTGACCTGCGCGCTCGGGTCGCCGACCTTGCCGGCGACGACGCCAAGCGGCGCGCCTTCGGCGCGGCGGCGCGTGAGGGGGTCGCCGGCCGCACGTGGGAGGCGCTCGGCCAGCAGCTCCTGGGCCACTACCGTGAGGCGATCGCCCTGCGTCGCATCGACGAGGCGCTCCCCGCCCGCGCCCTGCGCCGCCCCGATCTCCCCGTCGCGACGGCCGCGCCGCGCTCCTGGACCCGGTACGTGGCCCTGGGCGATTCCCTCACCGAGGGACTGTGCGACACGTCACGGATGCCCGCGGGGGAGTACCGCGGATGGGCCGACCGTCTCGCCGAGCTTCTGGCTCAGGGAAGCGCGTCGGGGCTCCGCTACGCCAATCTCGCGGTGCGGAGCCGTCGCGTGCACGACCTCATCACCGAGCAACTGCCGAGAGCCCGGCAGCTCCAGCCACAGCTCGTGTCGATCCTCATCGGCGCCAACGACCTCGTGGGCCCGCGGCCGGTGATCCCGCAGCTCCTGGCCGACGTGGAGGCGGCGGTGCGGGTGCTTCGCGAGGCCGACGCCGATGTGCTCCTGGTGACGCCGTTCCTCCCGCGCCGACGGGCAGCAAGACTGTTCGCCGCCCGCTTCGCCGCTTTCAACTCCGGCCTGCGCGACGTCGCGGCGCGAACCGGCGCCCTGCTGCTCGACCTGGAGGCGACGCCGGAGATCCGGGAGCTTCCGCTGTGGGCGGACGACCGCGTGCATCTGGGATCGAGCGGGCACCGGTTCGTCGCCTACCGGGCCGCGGATGTCCTCGCCGTCCCCGACGCCGACGTCCTGGGCGACCTGGATGCCGCGTTGCACGCCGGAGAGCGGGGCGCCGTCCGCTGGATCCGGCGTGACGCGCTGCCCTGGGTGTGGCGACGTCTGCGCGGGCGCGCCGCAGGAGACGGGCTCGACGCCAAGCACGCGGACTATGTCACGCTGCCGCGGCGCGGCGAAGTCGCCGCGGTCTGACCTCAGGCTCCCTCGGCGGGGAGGTCGTCGGCCTCGGGATCCGCCAGGAGATCGCCGGCGTCCTGCGGCTCGGGGAGGTCGCCGTCGAGGTCGGGCAGGTCCGCGGCCTCCTCGTCGATCTCGTGGAAGGTCGGATCGAAGGTCATGATCGTCCTCTAACCGCTCTTGCGGCGGAACTCGCGCTTGGTCGACGCCGCGCCATGGGTGTGGGAGACCGCCGAGTTGCCGTCGAGGTGGGCCTGCCCGTTGCGCTGGGTCGCGTTCTTCTTCTCCAGCGCCTCGCGGAACTTGCGCTTCACCTCATCGGATGCGGCGCCTGCGGACGTGTCGTCGGTACTCATGCCCTCACCCTAGGCGCCACCACGAACCCAGGCCAGTCCGAAGCGTCAGTACCACCCGGTGCGCTGCGAGTGATCCCACGCGCCGCACGGCGACCCGTAGCGGGCCTGGATGTACGCCAGACCCCACGCGATCTGCGTCTGCGCGCTCGTGCGCCAGTCGGCCCCGGCCGACACCATCTTGGAGCCGGGCAGCGCCTGTGGGATGCCGTACGCCCCGCTCGAACGGTTGAGGGCGTCCCACCGCCATCCCGACTCGCGGTTCCACAGCGACACCAGACAGGCGAACTGATCGCCGCCCCAGCCGTACGCGCCGATCGCACCGCCGGCGTGGGCCTGCGCCTGTGCCGGTGACAGCGCCGGGCCGGACGGGACCGGCGTCGTCGGCGGCGGCACCGGCGGCGCCGGAGTGGACCCGCCCCCGCCTGCCGCCCCGGATGCCGCGCCGGCATCCGCGGCCGCGCGCTCGGCGAGGTGGGTCTGCTTCTCCCGTGCGGTGCTCGTCCCCTTCGCGGCGGCGAGGCGAGCGTACGCGTCGTTCAGGGCGGCGCGAGCCGCCGCGACCGCCGCGCTCTCATCCTCGGCCTCGGTTGCGGCGGCGGTGGCGGCGGTCTGCGCCTCGGCGGCGAGTCGCTCGCTCTCGGCTGCGGCGACCTCCGCCTGTGCCTCGAGGGACGCCAGCAGGGCTGCCGCCTCGCGCGCGGCGGTCGCCGATCGCGCGGATGCTTCGGCCACCCGCTCGATCACGCCCAGGCGGCCGAGGAGCATGTCGGGGTGGGTGGAGGTCAGCAGCCGGGCCCACAGCGGTCCTTCGGCGCCACTGCGATAGAGACCGGACGCCACCGTGCCGAAGCGTTCCCGCTCACGGTCCCAGGCGACCGCCGCCTCCGCGGATTGCGCGGCGAGACCCGCCAGCGTCTCCTGCGCCGCCTCTGCGCGCGTGCGAGCAGCGGCGGCCGCCGATGCGGCATCCAGCGCGCGGGTGGACGCCGTGGCGGCTGCCTCCTCTGCGGCGGCGATCTGCGCCTGCAGGTCGCCGACGGTGGGTCCCGCCGCCGTGGCGGCGGGGGCGGAGGGGAGAGCGAGCGCCACCGCGAGCACGCCGGCGAGGCCGATGTGACCGAAGTGGCGAATGATACGCATGAGGTCACGTTAGAGGATGTCCGCCGCGCCGCGCCATCCGCACTCGGCTGCCGTCGGAGTGGTGCGGTAGGCTGGGTCGGGTTGCCGATCCCGGCACTCGCTCAATTTCATATGAGCTGCGGAGCAGGCCGGCAGACGCTGGTCCCCTGTGGTGGATCCCCATCCTCGAACGGATGGTGGTCGTCTACTGGTGGCCAGTCGCCCGGTGTCCACGCCGATCCATCGGCGCGCGCCCTTCTGCCTGTTCCTGCTCCTTCGCACGATCTCGCGAGCGAAACGCGCCCGCGAGTCTAAACAAAGAAGGAGGGACCTCTTGGAAGGTCCGGAAATCACCGCCGCCGAAGCCGTCTTGGACAACGGCCGGTTCGGCACTCGTACGGTTCGCTTCGAAACCGGTCGTCTCGCGCAGCAGGCGCAGGGCGCGGTCGCGGCGTACCTCGACGAGGAGACCATGCTCCTGTCGGCCACGAGCGCGGGCAAGCACCCGCGTGAGGGCTTCGACTTCTTCCCCCTGACCGTCGACGTCGAAGAGCGCTCGTACGCCGCCGGCAAGATCCCCGGCTCGTTCTTCCGTCGCGAGGGTCGCCCCTCGACCGAGGCGATCCTGGTCTGCCGCCTCATCGACCGTCCGCTGCGTCCGTCGTTCGTCGACGGCCTCCGCAACGAGGTGCAGATCGTCGTCACGGTTCTGTCGATCGCGCCCGGCGAGTTCTACGACGCGCTGGCGATCAACGCCGCGTCGCTGTCGACGCAGATCTCGGGCCTGCCGTTCTCCGGCCCGATCGCGGGTGTGCGTCTCGCGCTCATGCCCGGCTCCGGCGACACCGCCGACCAGTGGATCGCGTTCCCGACCGCCGCGCAGCTCGAGGACGCCGTCTTCGACCTCATCGTCGCCGGCCGCGTGCTCGACGACGGCGACGTCGCGATCATGATGGTCGAGGCCGAGGCGACCGAGGGCAGCTGGAACCTCATCCAGGGCGGTGCGACCAAGCCCAACGAGCAGGTCGTCGCCGAGGGTCTCGAGGCGGCCAAGCCGTTCCTCAAGGAGCTCGTGGCCGCGCAGAACGTCGTGGCCAACACCGCGGCGAAGGAGATCAAGGAGTTCCCGGTCTTCCTGCCGTACAGCAAGGAGACCTACGATTTCGTCGCCGGTCGCGCCTACGACAAGCTCGTGCCGATCTACCAGATCGCCGACAAGATCGCGCGACAGGACGCCGACGAGGCGCTGAAGGACGAGGTCAAGGCGCAGCTCATCGCCGCCGTCGAGGCGGGGGAGCTTCCGGCCGTGGCGACGCTGGAGTTCTCGGCCGCGTACAAGGCCGTCACGAAGCTCATCGTGCGCAGCCGCATCCTCACCGAGGGCGTGCGCATGGACGGCCGGGGTCTCGCCGACATCCGTCCGCTCGACGCGGAGGTGCAGGTCATCCCGCGCGTGCACGGCTCGGCGATCTTCCAGCGCGGTGAGACCCAGATCCTGGGTGTCACCACGCTGAACATGCTCAAGATGGAGCAGCAGATCGACTCGCTGTCGCCGGTGACCCACAAGCGGTACCTGCACCACTACAACTTCCCGCCGTACTCGACCGGTGAGACCGGTCGTGTGGGCAGCCCCAAGCGACGAGAGATCGGGCACGGCTTCCTCGCCGAGCGCGCCCTTGTGCCGGTGCTGCCCAGCCGTGAGGAGTTCCCGTACGCGATCCGTCAGGTGTCCGAGGCCCTCGGCTCCAACGGCTCGACGTCGATGGGCTCCGTCTGCGCGTCGACGCTGTCGCTGCTGAACGCGGGAGTGCCGCTGCGCGCCCCCGTCGCCGGCATCGCCATGGGCCTCGTCTCCGATGAGGTCGACGGCCAGACGCGCTACGCCGCCCTGACCGACATCCTCGGCGCCGAAGACGCCCTCGGCGACATGGACTTCAAGGTCGCCGGCACGAGCGAGTTCGTCACCGCCATCCAGCTCGACACCAAGCTCGACGGCATCCCGTCGTCGGTGCTGGCCGCCGCGCTCACCCAGGCCCGAGAGGCCCGGCTGACGATCCTCGGCGTGCTCAACTCCGCGATCGACGCGCCCGACGAGATGGCGCCCACGGCGCCGCGCGTCATCAGCGTGCAGATCCCGGTCGACAAGATCGGCGAGCTGATCGGCCCCAAGGGCAAGACGATCAACGCGATCCAGGACGCCACCGGCGCCGACATCTCCATCGAGGAGAACGGCACCGTGTACATCGGCGCGGTGGACGGGCCCTCCGCGGAGGCAGCCCGCGCCCAGGTCAACGCGATCGCCAACCCGACCAACCCCGAGGTGGGCGAGCAGTTCCTGGGCACGGTCGTGAAGATCGCGACCTTCGGCGCGTTCATCTCGCTGCTGCCGGGCAAGGACGGCCTGCTCCATGTGAGCGAGGTTCGCAAGCTCGCCGGGGGCAAGCGCGTCGAGAACGTCGAAGACGTGCTCTCGGTCGGCCAGAAGCTGCTCGTGCGCATCACCAAGATCGACGACCGCGGCAAGCTCTCCCTCGAGCCCGTGGGCGAAGAGGCGGCCGAGGCCGCCGCTCCCGCCGAGGAGCTCGCGGAGGCACCCGCCGAAGTCTGACCCGCATTCGACGACGCCCGTCCCGTATCCGCGGGGCGGGCTTCGTCGTGGGAAAAAGCGTTATCCAATATTTACCGGCGAGCCGTCTCAATCGCGGGGGGCCGGGCGGGGACCCCTTACCCTCGGAAGTACGCGTCGGGGGTCGCGGCTCCAGCAGGAACCGTGTTGGCCGGCTCAGTATGCGGGGGGCAACTCATGTCGGGCTCGAACGTCGGTCAGCAGACCGCGAGCCTGCGCGCGGAGCACTCGCTGCATCCGTCGGCCCCCATCCCCGTGCAGGGTCCGGGAATCGGCGAGGGCGTGCGCGTCCCGCTCGGCGAATCCGGCTTCGAGGTGTTCCCGCTCGCGTTGGGCGGCGCGGAGTTCGGCTGGAATGTCGATGTCGAGGTCAGCCACGCGATCCTCGACACCTACGCCGAGCTCGGCGGCAACTTGGTCCACACCGCCGACAGCTTCTCCGCCGGGCGCAGCGAGCACATCATCGGGCAGTGGATGCGCTCGCGGGGGACCCGCGACGGCATGGTCGTCGCGGTGCGCATCGGCCGCCACCCCGACAACCCGGGCCTCGGCGCGGTGAACCTCGTCCGCGCGGTGGAGGCCTCGCTCACGCGGCTCGGGAGCGAGCGCATCGACGTGCTCTACCTCGACGCGAAGTCCGACGCCACGGTGCCGCTGGAAGACACGCTCGCCACGGCGGAGTGGCTCGTGGAAAGCGGCAAGGTGGGTGCCCTCGGGGCCTACGGATACTCGGCGGCGCAGTTGGTCGAGGCCCGCATCCTCGCCTCGGCGGGGTACCCGCGCATCACGGTGCTCGACGTGCCGTACAACGTGCTGCGGCGCACGGAGTTCGACGGCGACCTGCGCCTGGTCGCCGGCGCTCAGAGCATGGCGGTGACGCCCTCGCACGCGCTCGAGCACGGCTTCCTCGCCGGCGCGCAGCGTACCCGGCCCCGCGAAGTGCGTTCGGTGCGGGGGGCGCAGATGGCCGCCAGCCTCACGCGCCGGGGCAGCCGCACCCTGCGCGCGCTGGATGCCATCGGGGCCGAGCTGAACGTGCCGGTCGCGGCCGTCGCGATCGCCTGGCTGCTGGCGCAGCGGGTGATCACCGCTCCGATCGTGAACGCCTTCGCCGCGGAGCACGTCGAAGAGCTCGTGCAGGGCGTCGGGGTGCGGCTCAGCCGCGCGCAGCTGACCGACATCGCCCGCGCGACGGCGTGATGTCGCGACGCTGACGTAGGCTGGCAGGGTGCTTCCGAGCACGCCCACCGACGACGAAGCGAGCTGACGTGACGCACTACATCTACCTCGTGCGCCATGGCGAACACATCGACGCGGAGCACGGACTGGTGGATGGCCCACTGTCTCCGCGCGGGCATCGCCAGGCTGCGGCCGTCGCCGACCGCCTCTCGGGCGTCCCGCTCGATGCGGTGTGGCATTCGCCGCTGCAGCGTGCCGAGCAGACGGCCGTGGCGGTCGCCGAGCGCCTCCCCGCCGTGTCTCCCACGCCGACGGCACTGCTGTTCGACTGCGTGCCGACCGGCATGACCGAGGAGACGCCGGCGGCGTTCGAGCCGTTCTTCGGCAGCGTCACGGAGGCCGAGGTCGAGGCCGGCCGCGCGCAGATGTCGGATGCGACGAACGAGTTCCTCTCGCGCCGCTCCGGCGAGGTGCACGAGCTCCTCATCACCCACAACTTCGTCATCGGATGGTTCGTGCGCGAGGTGCTGCAGGCGCCGGACTGGCGCTGGATGACCCTCAATCAGGCGCACTGCGGCCTCACGGTCATCGCGCAGAAACCCGGCCGGCCGTGGACGCTGCTCGCCCACAACGACCTGGCCCACCTCCCGTTCGAGCTGCGGACGGGGCTGCCGGATCCGAGCCCGGTCTAGTCGCCGCATCCGCCGTCCGCAGATTCGGCGACGGCACGCAGATTCGGACGATTGCAGCGTCAGCATCCGAATCCGGCGTCGATCTCCGAATCCGCGGAGTGCGTTGTCAGCCGAGCGCCTTGCGGTACCACCGGGTCGCGTTGGAGTTGTCGTTGTAGGGCTCGACCTCCTCGAAGCCCGAGCGCGCGTACAGGGCGCCCGCGGCATCGAGGGTGTGGTGGGTGTCCAGCACCAGCTCGGCGGCGCCGGCCTCGCGTGCGCGGCGCTCGAGGTCTTCCAGCAGCATCCGGCCCCATCCGCGCCCCCGCCCGGCGTCGCACACGTAGAGGTGCTTGACCTCGAAGCGCGGCCCGGATGACGCGTCGGCCAGGCGGCGGATGCCGGCGCATCCGGCCGGCTCCTCGCCGTCGTACAGGACGAGGAAGACGCCGTCGGGCTCGACGAACGCCGCTGGATCAGGGAACACCGTGCGGTACCCGCCCCCCGGGAAGACGGAAGCGCGCAGCGCGAAGTACTCCTCGAGGAGGCCGTGCGCGTCGGGGGAATCCACGCGCACCGGGCGGATGCTGACCATGCTCCGAGGGTAGGACACCTAGGCTGGAACCATGACGACGCGCGTGGCTCTGGTAGGCGGAACCGGCAAGCTGGGAAGCGTCATCCGCCGTGTCATCGAGGACGAGCCGGGCTTCGAGATCGCCGCGATCCTGTCGTCCTCCTCGAGCCTGGACGAGCTCGGCGGCGCCGACCTCGTGGTCGACGCCTCGATCCCGGCCGTCTCGATCGACGTCGTGCGCGCCGCGGTGGAGCGCGGGATCAACGTGCTGATCGGAACCTCGGGGTGGTCGAGCGAACGCATCGCGCTGGTGCGGCCCCTCGTCGAGGCTGCGGGGACCGGAGCCGTGTTCGTGCCGAACTTCTCGCTCGGCTCGGTGGTGGGAAGCGCCCTGGCCGCCGCAGCGGCGCCTCTGTTCCCCTCGATCGAGATCATCGAGGCGCACCGCGAGACCAAGATCGATTCGCCCAGCGGCACGGCGGTGCGCACGGCGGAGCTGATCGCCGGGGCTCGCTCGGCCGTAGGCCCGGTCGAGTCGCCCCACGTCGACCAGCGGGCGCGCGGCCAGCAGGTCGCCAGCGTGCCGATCCACTCCCTCCGCCGCCCCGGTGTGGTGGCGCGGCAGGAGGTCGTGCTCTCGGGCCCGGGGGAGTCTCTCACGATCGTCCACGACACCGTCGACCCCGCACAGGCCTATGCCCCCGGCATCCGGCTCGCCCTGACCGCCGCGCGCGACGCTCGAGGCGTCATCGTCGGGCTCGACAGCTTCGTCGACATCGGGCTGCGCACGCGCGCGCCGCGCGAGCAGCCCCCCATCGAGGACGGCGCGGTGTCGGGTCAGGTCGCCCGGGCGACCGAGGCATGAGTGCGCGCATCGGCGTCGCCGTCATGGCGGTGGCGCTGCTGCTGTACATCGTCCTCGTCGGTCAGCGCGCATGGCTGCTGCTGACCAGCGGCGAGCCGATCGGCGTGGCCCTGGGGGTGGCGCTCATCGTGTTGCCGCTCCTGGCGGTGTGGGCGCTGGGGCGCGAGCTGTGGTTCGGGTGGCGGGCGGATCGCCTCGGCGCGCGGCTCGAGAGCGAAGGCGGGCTGCCGGACGACGACGTCGCGATCCGCCCGAGCGGTCGCGTGCAGCGGGAAGACGCGGATGCGGTGTTCCCGCGCTATCGCGCCGAGGCTGAGGAGCGCCCCACCGACTGGCGAACCTGGTATCGCCTCGGCCTGGCCTACGACGCCGCGTCCGACCGGCGGCGTGCGCGCGACGCGATCCGCCGCGCGATCCGCCTCGAGAGCGCCGAGCGTCGACGCGCCTGATCAGCCCGCGGGAACTGCCGCGGCCACAGCGTCTTGCACCGTGGCGTGCCGGAACCTGAAACCCGAGCGCTCGAGCACCTCGGGGACGACATCGGCGTCGGAGGCGAGCAGGGCGTCGGTCGCCTCGCGACCGAGAAGCAGCCGCACGGCCCACAGCGGCGTCCGCACGGCGTAGGGGCGGTTCATCCGCCGCGCCAGCGCGAACCCGAGGTCGTTGGCGGTCGCGCGAGTGGGACCGGAGAGATTCACGGCGCCCAGGAGGCCGCGGTCGATGACGTGACGGATGCCGGCGACCTCGTCGTCGAGTGAGATCCACGGCCATACCTGCGTGCCTCGGCCGAGTGGGCCGGAGATCCCCGCCCGCGTGAGCAGCAGCAACGGCTTGAGGACGCCCTGCCGATGCACGACGGGGGCGGTGCGAAGAAGGGTGATCCGCGCGTCGGGGCCGGCGGCTGCGGTGGCCGCCTCCCATTCGCCGCACACGTCGGCGAGGAATCCGTCCCCGCGCGGCGCCGTCTCCGAAAGGCGCCTGCCCGGCACCGATCCGTAGTATCCGACCGCCGACGAGCTGATGAAGTGCGGAGCATCCGCGCCCAAGGCGCGCACGGCGGCGGCGAGCGTGCGGGTGGGCGTGATCCGCGACCACAGCAGCGTGCTGCGGTACGAGGCGCTCCAGGGGAATCGGCCGATGCTCGCGCCGTTGAGCCCCACCACCGCGTCGGCGCCGGCGAGCACGTCGGGGTCGAGCGGGGTCGCGTCGGTCAGCCACTCCACCTCGTCGGGGGTGGCGGCGGGCCGGCGTACGAGTGTGGTGACGGCGACGCCGTCGGCGCGGAGGCTGTCGACGAGGGCGCGTCCGATGAGGCCGGACGCGCCCGCGACGACGACTCTGCCGGTCTCAGGCAAGCGTGGCCTCGAGCGTGATCTCGATGCCTGCGAGCGCCTGGGACACGGGGCAGTTGGCCTTGGCGTCTGCGGCGATCCGCTGGAAGGCCTCCGCGTCGATCCCGGGCACCACCGCGTTGACGTTCAGATGGCTGCCGGTGATTCCGGTGCCGGGGGTGAAGCTCACGGATGCGGTGGCGTCGACGGACTCCGGCGGGGTGCCGTTCTGCGTCAGGGCGTGCGAGAGCGCCATGCTGAAGCACGCGGAGTGGGCGGCGGCGAGCAGCTCCTCGGGGGTCGTGACCGACGTGGATCCCTCGCTCCGCGCCTTCCAGTTGACATCGAACGTCCCGACGCCAGAGGTGGTGAGGGCGACCTGCCCGGAGCCTTCGAACAGGCTTCCCTTCCAGGCGGTGGTGGCTTCGCTCGTGACGGACATAAGGGACCTCCCGGGTCGACTTCGCGCCGCCGGCGGCGGCGTCGGTGCGAGCCTAACGGGCCCCGGCGACGCCCGGCACTCCTCGACAGGGGAGGGTCCGGATGCTATCCGCTCACGCGGTCGCGGAGCGCTCGCGACCGAGGATCCCGGCGCGCTGCAGCAGCAGGTAGAGCTGGCATCCCAGGCACAGCCCGAACACCGAGTTGAGGAACGCTGCGACGAACGCCATCGCCGCGGCGATGGGGAGCGCCCACGGCACGCCGATGAGGTGCAGCAGCAGACCGACCGTGGTCACGAACAGGCCGACGCCCTGCGCGAACCGCGGCGGGCGGGGGTCTTCGAGCTCGGCCGGGGGCTTCAGGCGGGGCTGGACGAGCCGGCGATAGAGCGCGCCCCACGGCGCGGTGCGGGGAGACACGACGCCCCACAGGAACAGCAGCGCGATGACGAGGAGCAGGAGGAACGCCGGGTCGAGGACACGGGCACCGATCGAGGCGGCGGACAGTGCCCACGTGTCGCCGCCGAACGTCTGGCCGGACAGGGGCTGATAGGCGAACCAGCCGAACGAGCGGGCGGTGGAGATGCCGGTCAGCGCGAGCACGACGTCGACGGCCAGGAGCACAGCGGTGATCCCGGCGGCGAATCGCGGTCCGCGGGGGTCGATGCCGCGGGGGCCACGTGACTCAGGCATGGGCTGCCTCTCCGGTCAGGCGGACGAGTTCGAGTTCGAGCATGTCGCGCCCGGGGACGCCGCCGATGCGCGACTGCACCGCGCCGGAGTGGTCGAGGATCAGCGTCGTGGGGGTCTGCAGCACGCGGAAGTGCTTGGCGATGTCGGGGCGGTGGGTGAGGTCGACGTCGAGGTGGCGCACCCCGTCGAAGTCCGCGGCCACGGCCGACAGCATCCGGTGCACGCCCGGGCATCGGGCACACATCTCGGTGCTGAACTGCAGGAGGGTGGCCGTCTCGCCCAGGCCGTCGGCGCCGAGCCGCTCGGGCTGGATGACCTCGTGCGGGATGTGGCGGCGCACACGGGCGCTCTGGCGGCGGACGACGAGGCCGACGACGATCGTGACGACGAGGAGTGCCGCGAGCACGAGGATGGCGTCGAGAATCGTCACAGCGAACCAGGCTACCCATCCGCGGGCACCCCCCGGGCCGCGAGTGCGCAGATGACGCGGCGTCGCGTAACAATCGGCGTCGGTTGTGCGCAGTAGGGTGGCACCGTGACTGACGCCGACGCCGCCCCCGAGATCGAATTCCGCAGTGATGTCACCGTCGAGCTGGTGCGCTCCAGCGCCTCGGATTCCGATGTGCTCTTCGCCGCCCGCGTGTCCACGCAGGGCGAGCAGACGCTCGAGTCCGCACAGGCGGGCCAGGAGGCGACGGCGCGCGATCGGGGCCTCATCAACTACCTCATGCGCGACCGGCACGGGTCGCCCTTCGAGCACAACTCGATGACGTTCTACGTGCAGGCGCCGATCTTCGTCTTCCGCGAGTTCATGCGCCATCGCGTCGCGTCCTACAACGAGGAGTCGGGTCGCTACCGTGAGCTGCGCCCGGTCTTCTACGTCCCCGCGCCCGAGCGCAACCTCGTCCAGGTGGGAAAGCCCGGCGCCTACGAGTTCCTCCCCGGAAGCCCCGAGCAGCACGCCGTCGTCGACACCGCGACGCGGGATGCGGCGGAGTTCGCCTTCTCCGCGTACCAGCGGATGCTGGCATCCGGCGTCGCCCGCGAGGTCGCGCGCATCGTGCTGCCGCTGAACATCTACTCGTCGATGTACGTGACGATGAACGCCCGATCGCTGATGAACTTCCTGTCGCTGCGCACGAAGGTGGAGGGGACGCACTTCCCCTCGTTCCCGCAGCGCGAGATCGAGATGTGCGCGGAGAAGATGGAGGCGCTGTGGACTGAGCTCATGCCGCTCACCCACGCCGCCTTCAACGCCAACGGCCGGGTCGCCCCGTAGCCGCGCGCGGTGTCTAGGCTGACGCCATGACGCGGACGGCATTGATCACCGGAGCGAGCTCGGGTCTGGGCGCCGAGTACGCGCGGCAGCTGGCGGGGCGCGGAATGGACGTGGTCCTGGTGGCGCGCGATCGGGGAGCGCTCGAGAGCCTGGCGGCGTCGATCCGGCGCGACACGGGCGTGACGGCGGAGGTGCTCGCCGCCGATCTCCTGCAGCCGCGGCAGCGGGAGCGGGTGGTCGCGCGGCTGACCTCGGAACGTCCCGTCGACCTGCTTGTGAACAACGCCGGTTACGGCCTACCGCTGGCCTTCGAGCGCAACGACATCGAAGACGAGGTGCGACACCTACAGCTCCACGTCGAGGTCCCGATGCGACTCGCCCACGCCGCTCTTCCCGGCATGCTGGCGCGGGGGAGCGGCAAGATCCTGAACGTCGCATCCGTCGCGGGGCTGATGCCACGGGGGACCTACGGCGCCGTCAAGGGGTGGCTCGTGAGCTTCAGCCGCTGGGCGAACGTGAAGTATCGCGATCGCGGCGTGAACGTCACGGCCGTGTGCCCCGGCTTCGTGCACACCAACTTCCACGAGCGGCTCGGCATGCCGCCCGGGCAGGAGGGCATCCCCGACGGGATGTGGCTCGATGCGCCCTTCGTCGTGCGCGAGTCGCTGCGCGACCTCGCCCGCGGCCGCTCCGTCTCGATCCCCTCGGCGCGCTACAAGGCGCTCGCCGCGCTGTCGCGGGTGCTGCCGGATTCCGTGGTGGTCCGCGCCGCCGAGCGCGGTCGCTGACACGATCCGTTCTCCCAAAGACTGGCCGGAGGGCGACCCGCCGGGGCACGACCCGTGTGGGTCGGGTGTCGGACGAGAAACCGGTGTTTCGGGATCGAAACCGTTCCTCCCCAGGCCGCCCGGGGTCGCTGTCCTCCACAGATCTATGGGAATGTGCGCCCCCGGCCGCCGAGGAGGACCAGCGTGGCGACATGCCGCCCCGTCCCGTCGATGCCTGCCGTGGTGCCGGCGGTGTGGCCCGCACCTCGACGCTGATGTCGAGCGGTCTGTCGAAGGCGGCGCTCAGAGACGCCGTAGCCTCCGGGCAGCTGCTGCGACTCCGCCAGGGCGTGTACGGACTGCCCGATACCCCCGCCGCCGTCCGGGAGGCGGTGTCGCATCGCGGCAAGGTCGCGTGCGTGACCGCGGCACGACGCTTCGGATTGTGGACTCTCGACGACGGGGCGGATGCTCCCGCCCACGTGTGGGCGGATCCCGAGCGCCACCGCACCGGCGACGACGAATGCGGATGCACATGGCACCGCGATGCGGCGTGCTCTGACAGCGATCTCGTCACCGTGGGTATTGCGCACTGCCTCGTACAGATCGCGTGGTGCCGAGGCGGTGAGCCGTTCTTCTGCGCTCTGGAATCCGCCCTTCGCCAGCGGATGCTGTCGGCCGCCGATCGGCGCCTCATCCGGGAAGGCGTGCCGCACCCGCTGCGCTGGCTCGTCGATTTCGCTCGAGACGACGCCGACAGCGGACTGGAATCCCTGATACGCCTGCGCCTTCACCTGCGGGGGATCGATTGCGCCACGCAGATCGCCGTCCCGGGCGTGGGGGTCGTGGATCTCGGGGTGGGGGACTGTCTTCTCATCGAGGCGGACGGCCAGACTCACGGTGGCGATGGCCGTCACCGCGACCTGATCCGCGATGCTGTGGCGATGTCCCACGGGTTCGTGACACTGCGATTCGACGCCGCGATGATCCTTCACGAGTGGGAGGTCGTCGAAGCCGCGATCCTGGCCGCCGTCAGTCGGGGCCTGCATGAATCGGATCTCGGCCGTCGCGTGCGCGCCGGTTTCTGAATTGGCCTCCGAAAAGACTGCCGCGCGAGCCGGCACCCCGAGCGACCGGAGTCACGGCGGCGATTCGTCGCTGTCGCCAGTCTTTCGGTCACAGGTGCGGCCGCGAGCGCCGCTGACCTCGGCCGGGCCCCGGGGCGCTGCCTCCGACCGATAACCTGGAACCATGACGCACTCCGGCAATCCCTTCGGTCAGGTGCTCGTCGCGCTCGTCACTCCGATGACGGCCGACGGCGAGGTCGACTGGGCCGGCGTCGAGAAGCACATCGACGATGTCATCGTCGCGGGAGCGGACGGCATCGTCGTCACCGGCACCACCGGCGAGACCAGCACCCTCACCGACCCCGAGAAGCTCCGCCTCGTCGAGGTCGGCAAGGACGTCGCGGCCGGCCGGGCGAAGATCATCACCGGCGGCGGCTCCAACGAGACCGCGCACGCGATCGAGCTGTACAAGGCCAGCGAGAAGGCCGGAGCAGACGGCATCATGATCGTCACGCCGTACTACAACAAGCCCACGCAGGCGGGGATCCTCACCCACTTCCGCCTGGTGGCCGATGCCACCGACCTCCCGGTGATCCTCTACGACATCCCCGGCCGCACCGGCGTCCCCATCAGGTACGAGACGATCCTGCGCCTCGCGAAGCACCCCAACATCCTCGCGATCAAAGACGCCAAGGGCGACTTCAGCGAGGTCAGCCGCGTGCTCAACCAGACCGACCTGATGTATTTCTCCGGCGACGACGCGAACGTCCTGCCGCACCTGTCGATCGGGGCGACCGGGCTCATCGGCGTCACCGCGAACGTCACCGCGACGCCGTACCGCACGATCGTGGATGCCGTGAACCGCGGCGACCTCGCCGCCGCCACCGCCGCGCACCAGCGCGTTGAGCCGCTCGTGCGCGCGGTCATGACCCACGTGCCGGGCACGGTCGCGGCGAAGTACATCCTGCACGGCCTGGGGCGCATCGCGAGCCCCCGCGTGCGCCTTCCGCTGGTCGGTCCGGAGGAGTGGGAAGCAGCGATCATCGAAGACGAGCTCGCCCTCGTCTCCGAGGTCCCCGGCGCCGACTTCTCCAACTTCCGCCCCGACCGCAACGCTGCCGCAGGCGGAGCGTTGCCGAAGGTGCACGGCACCACACGTTGACATCACCCTCGCGCTCGCGAGGGATTACGCGGATGCTCCGGCATCCCGAGGAGGCTTGAATGTCCACCCTGGTCTACGACCCGCCCGAGCTCCCCGCGAACACCCTCCGGGTGACTCCACTGGGAGGCCTCGGCGAAGTCGGCCGCAACATGACAGTCTTCGAGTACGACGGCAAGCTCCTCGTCGTCGACTGCGGCGTGCTGTTCCCCGAGGAGCACCAGCCCGGCGTCGACCTGATCCTGCCCGACTTCGAGCCAATCAAGCATCGGCTCGACGACATCGTCGGTGTCGTCCTCACCCACGGGCACGAGGACCACATCGGCGCCGTGCCGTATCTGCTCAAGCTCAAGAGCGACATCCCGCTTCTGGGCTCGGGCCTCACGCTCGCGCTGGTGGAGGCCAAGCTCAAGGAGCACCGCATCCGGCCGTTCACGCTCACGGTGGCCGAGGGGCAGCGCGAGAAACTCGGTCCGTTCGATCTCGAGTTCATCGCGGTGAACCACTCCATCCCGGATGCGCTCGCCGTGGCGATCCGCACGCCTGCCGGCATGGCCCTGGCCACCGGCGACTTCAAGATGGACCAGCTGCCGTTGGACGGTCGCATCACCGATCTGCGCGCCTTCGCCCGGCTGGGGGAGGAGGGGGTCGACCTCTTCCTCGTCGACTCGACGAACGCCGACGTCCCCGGATTCACGCCCACCGAGCGCAGCATCGGGCCGGTTCTGGAGCAGGTGATCGGCGCTGCACCGCGACGTGTCATCGTGGCGAGCTTCTCCAGCCACGTGCACCGCGTGCAGCAGGTGCTCGACGCCGCGCACGCGCACGGTCGCCGCGTGGCTCTCCTCGGACGCAGCATGGTGCGGAACATGACCATCGCCGAGGAGCTGGGGTACCTCCAGGTTCCCGCGGGCGTGCTCATCGACTACAAGAAGGCGCGCGACCTCCCCGAGGACCGCATCGTCTACATGTCCACCGGGTCGCAGGGCGAGCCGATGGCTGTGCTCTCCCGGATGGCGAACAACGACCACGAGATCGAACCGGGCCCCGGCGACACCGTCATCCTGGCTTCGAGCCTCATCCCCGGCAACGAGAACGCCGTCTACCGCGTCATCGACGGCCTCACCAAGCTCGGGGCGACAGTCGTGCACAAGGGCAACGCCAAGGTGCACGTCTCGGGGCACGCCGCCGCGGGGGAGCTGCTGTACTGCTACAACATCCTCCAGCCGCGCAACGTCCTGCCCGTCCACGGCGAATATCGTCACCTCATGGCCAACGCCCGCCTCGCGCAGGACACCGGCATCCCCGCCGAGCGGACGATCCTCGGGGAGAACGGCACGGTGGTCGACCTCCGCGACGGCGTCGCCGAGGTCGTCGGCAAACTCGACCTCGGGTTCGTCTACGTCGACGGGTCGTCGGTCGGTGAGATCACCGAGGCCGACCTCAAGGACCGACGGATCCTCGGCGAAGAGGGCTTCATCTCCGTCATCGTCGTGGTGGATTCCGCCACCGGACGCGTCATCACCGGGCCGGAGGTCCACGCCCGGGGCTTCGCCGAGGACGCCGGCGTCTTCGAGAGCGTCAAGCCGAAGATCGCCGCCGCGCTCGCCGAAGCCGCCCAGTCGGGGGTGCGCGACAGCCACGCGCTGAGCCAGATCGTGCGGCGCACGATCGGCCGCTGGGTCAACCAGACCCTGCGCCGTCGGCCGATGATCGTCCCGCTGGTGATCGAGGCGTAGCCATGCCGGCGATCCTCGTCCGCGCGGCCACGCAGGCCGATGGGGCGTTCCTCGCCGATATGGCCGTCGAGGCGGCCAACTGGCGCCCCGGCGCCGCGCGCCCGCGTCACGAGGTGATGGCGGGCGCCGATTACCAGAGGTACGTCGCCGGCTGGATGCGTCCCGGCGACGCCGGAGCGGTCGCGACGATCGAGAGCGGCGAAGCGGTCGGCGCGGCCTGGTACCGGATGTTCCCGCGCACCGATCCGGGCTTCGGATACGTGGGAACCGGCGTTCCCGAGCTCACGATCGGCGTCCGCCCCATCTGGCGCTCTCACGGCGTGGGCCGGCAGCTGCTCCAGGAGCTGTGCGACACGGCGCGAGCCTCCGGCTTCGGCCGGCTCAGCCTGAGCGTCGAGCGGGGCAATTTCGCCGCGACGCTGTACCGCTCCGAGGGCTTCGCGGTGACCCAGAGCGGCATCGGCCGCGACATCATGGTCAAGCGCCTCCGCTGAGAGCCCCGCGTCAATCCGCGGAAACGTCGGCGAGGCGGCATACCGTTGAAGGCATGCCCCGCACTTCCACGTCCACGAGCGGGCGCGCGTCGTCGAAGGGCTCCGCGCGCAAGCCGGCTCCCGCGCCCAAGCGGTACGTCGGCGAGCCCGAGAAGCCGCCCGTGATCGCCCGCGCCTGGCTGGGGCTCGCCCACGCCGCCGGCGGCGTCTTCCGCGCCTTCGGCCCCGAGACGCTCGAGAAGGATCAGCGTCGCGACGGCTTCCCGTTCCTGCTCGTCCTGCTCGCCGTCGCCGGGGCCGTCGTGGAGTGGTTCCTCATCGGCACCGACGTCGCGGCGAACATCAGCGCCTACTCGGTGGGAGGGCTCATCGGGCGTGAGGCGTTCGTCTTCCCCGTCCTTCTGCTGCTGCTGGCCGGCTGGCTCTTCCGCCATCCCGCCTCCGTGCACGACAACGGCCGGATCGGCATCGGGTTCGCGCTGTTCGTGATCGCCGTCGCGGGGTTCTGCCACGTCCTCGGCGGGCGACCGCAGCCCAGCGCCGGTCTTCCGGAGCTGAGCACCGCCGGCGGTTTGTTCGGCTGGATGGTGGGCGAGCCGCTCGCGACGCTTCTCACGCCCGTGGGTGGCGGTGTCGTCCTCGCGCTCGTCGCGGTCCTCAGCATCCTCATCCTCACCAAGACCCCGCCCAACCGCATCGGCCGGCGCCTGGGCGACCTGTACGACTGGATGTTCGGCATGGAGCGCGCCGAGCGTCCCGCAGGAGCCGGCGACGCGGATGCGGCGATCACGGACGACGCGGAGCCCTCGCTGCCGTGGTGGCGGCGCAACAAGTCCGGCCGTGAGGAGGAGGCCGACGGCAGCCTCGGGTCCCAGGACCTCACCGAGCTGCTCTCGCCCGGCACGACCGAGGGCGGGTTCGAGCAGGTGTTCGCGACCCCCACCCCTCCGCCTCCGCCGCCGGTGCCCGCCCCCGACGCCCTGACCGAGGTCTTCGACCCCGCGGCCCTTGCCGGAGCGGCCCGTGGTGGCACCGCGCTGCGCGACGACGCGCCCGACGCCGGCGACGACGAGCTGCCCGGGATCTCCGGTCTCGGGGGAGACGGGCAAGGGCTCCCGCCGGCGGCGAACTACCGGCTCCCGTCCGTGAACGCCCTCGCCGCGGGAACCCCCCACAAGGAGCGCTCGGCGGCGAACGATGCGGTCGTCGCGGCGATCGAGAGCGTCCTGTCGCAGTTCAGCGTCGACGCCCGGGTCACCGGATTCTCCCGAGGCCCGACCGTCACGCAGTACGAGATCGCCCTCGGCCCCGGCGTCAAGGTCGAACGCATCACGGCGCTGACGAACAACATCGCCTACGCCGTCGCCTCCAACGAGGTGCGGATCCTCGCCCCGATCCCCGGCAAGAGCGCGATCGGCGTCGAGATCCCCAACACCGACCGCGAGATCGTGACGCTCGGCGACGTGCTGCGCTCCCAGGCGGCGACGTCGTCGGTGCATCCGATGACCATCGGCGTCGGCAAGGACGTCGGCGGCGGGTACGTCGTGGCCAACCTCGCCAAAATGCCCCACCTCCTCGTGGCCGGTTCGACCGGCTCCGGGAAGTCGAGCTTCGTGAACTCGATGATCACGAGTTTGCTGATGCGTGCCAAACCCTCCGAGGTGCGGATGGTGCTCGTCGACCCGAAGCGCGTGGAGCTCACGGCGTACGCCGGCGTGCCGCACCTCATCACGCCCATCATCACGAACCCCAAGAAGGCCGCCGAGGCGCTCCAGTGGGTCGTGAAGGAGATGGACATGCGGTACGACGACCTCGCGTCGTTCGGCTTCCGCCACATCGACGACTTCAACAAAGCCGTCGTGGCCGGAGAGATCCAGCTGCCTGCCGGCAGCGAGCGGGTCCTCAAGCCCTATCCGTACCTGCTGGTGGTGGTCGACGAGCTCGCCGACCTCATGATGGTGGCGCCCCGCGATGTCGAGGACTCGATCGTCCGCATCACACAGCTCGCCCGGGCCAGCGGCATCCACCTGGTGCTCGCGACGCAGCGGCCGTCCGTCGACGTCGTGACGGGTCTCATCAAGGCCAATGTGCCCTCGCGCCTCGCCTTCGCGGTCACGAGCGTCACCGACTCCCGCGTCATCCTCGATCAGCCCGGCGCCGACCGCCTCATCGGCCAGGGCGACGGGCTCTTCCTGCCGATGGGCTCGTCCAAGGCGCTGCGCGTCCAGGGCGCATGGGTGAGCGAGGCCGAGATCGAGAAGGTCGTCGCCCACGTCACGCAGCAGGCACGCCCGGAGTACCGCTCCGACGTGGCCGCCGCCGCGGAGAAGAAGGAGATCGACGCCGACATCGGCGACGATCTCGAGCTCCTGCTCGCGGCGGCCGAGCTCGTCGTGTCCACCCAGTTCGGGTCGACGTCGATGCTGCAGCGCAAGCTCCGCGTCGGCTTCGCCAAGGCGGGCCGGCTCATGGACCTGCTGGAATCGCGCGAGATCGTCGGCCCCTCGGAGGGGTCCAAGGCGCGCGACGTGCTGGTCACGGCCGAGCAGCTGCCCGCCGTGCTCGCGCGTCTGCGCGGCGAGGACGTTCCCGCCGACGACCGCTACGAGGGCGACCCCGTCGATGCCCAGTTCGCCGGCCTGCCCGTGGTGGAGGACGACGAGGGCGGCGAGGATGCGTGGCAGCTGACGGGGCGTGACTGATGGCGGTACCGCGGCAGCTGCCCAATGCCATCACGATCGTCCGCATCCTGTGCGCGCCGGTGTTCCTGTGGATGCTGCTCGCCGATGCCGGGACCGACGGTCCGCTGCGCTGGTGGGCGGCGGTGCTGTTCATCGTGGCGATCGCCACCGACGGCGTCGACGGCTACCTCGCACGCCGATACGAGATCGTCACCGATCTCGGCAAGCTCCTCGATCCGATCGCCGACAAGGCCCTCACCGGTGTGGCCTTCGTGGGGCTGTCGATCCTCGGCGAGCTGCCCTGGTGGGTGACGATCGTCGTGCTCGTCCGCGAGATCGGGATCACCGTCTACCGCTTCGTCGTCGTGAGCGATCACGTGTTGGCCGCGGCCTGGATGGGCAAGCTCAAGACCGTGGCGCAGGCCGTGGCGCTCTCTCTCGCCCTCGCCCCGCTGGCGTCGCTCGTGGACAGCCCGGTCTGGGACGGCGCGGTGTGGTGGGTGAACGTCGTCACCATGACGGCAGCGGTCCTCCTCACGATCGCCAGCGGGATCGACTACGTCGTCACCGAGGTCCGCGCCGCTCGAAGCAAGAGCGCCGCATGATCGACGGGTTGCCCGACGATCTGGAGGAGACGCTCGCCAGCGACCCGCAGGAGAGCGCCGCGCACCTCATCGAGCGTGTCGGCGAACTGGGATGGACCCTCGCCGTCGCCGAATCCCTCACCGGCGGCCTCGTCGTCGCGTCGCTCATCGCCGTCCCCGGCGCCTCCCGGGTGGTGCGCGGCGGGATCGTGGCGTACGCCACCGACGTCAAACGCCGCGTGCTCGGCGTCGACGCCGCACTGCTGGAGGCGCACGGCGCCGTCCATCCGCGCGTGGCGCGGCAGATGGCCAGGGGCGTGCGCGACGTCCTCGGCGCGGAGGATCGACCGGCGGAGATCGGCATCGCCACCACCGGCATCGCCGGCCCTGACTCGCCCGACGGGCAGCCGGTCGGCACCGTGCACATCGCCGTGTCGACGCCGCTGGGCACCAGGGTCGACTCGGTGGTCCTCAGCGGCGATCGGGACGCGATCCGCTCGGAGGCCGCGCGGATCGCGGTGAGGCGGGCGCTTGTCGCTCTCTGACCGCCCGACCCGAGGCCGAAGAGCCGGTGTTTCGTGTCCGTTACATTCGGCGATTCCCACCCTTTCCCCAGCGCGCGGGATTAGATTGGCAGCAGTCGGTGTTGTACCGTTGTGCACCCGGCGAACGGCGGAGGAAGCGTGAGGAGGGGCCCGAAATGATCCTGGTACGTCAAGAGATCGGCGAAGTCCTTCGTGACCTGCGTCAGCAGAAGGGTCGCACCCTCCGTCAGGTGGCGGGCCGCGCGAGCGTGGCGCTCGGTTACCTCAGCGAGGTCGAGCGCGGACAGAAGGAAGCGTCGAGCGAGATCCTCGCCTCCGTGGCCGAAGCCCTCGACGTCCCCATCTCCACGATTATGCGCGAGGTGGGTGACCGCATCTCGGTTCTCGAGGGGCTGCAGACGTTCCCCGATGTCGTCCCCGACGACCTCGTCGCCTCCGTCGAACCCGAGCTGTCCCTTCACTGACGGTGCGCCGATCGGAGTTCGATCGCGCCGTCGCGGATGAGTTCGGAGCGCGAGGATCGTCGCTGATCAGCGATCTGGTGCTGTCGGAGCTCGGCGGTCGCACTCCCGCCGACGCGCTGGCGGCAGGCACCCCGCCTCGTGACGTCTGGCTCGCGTTGTGCGCTGCCACGGATGTGCCCGCCTCGCGGCGCTACGGCGTCGGGCGCGTGGAGCCGAAGCGGCGCTGACGACGCGCCGGCGCATTCTCGACTCTTCGACGGGCTCCACAACACGGCGCCACTCACTCGGCGTGTCTTCGAACGTTCGTTCGAGAACCACGTAGGCTCCTGCACAGCAGGTGTCGATGGCGTCCTCTCCACGGGACCGACGGGTTCCCCCGCAATGTCGGAGGCCCTCCCTACCGTGGAAAGCGTCGGAAAGCACCTCACGCCTTGTCGCAGCATCCCCTCCGCCGGAGGGGAGCGCGACAGCCTACAGGCGACGGAACCGTGCAGCTGAAGGAGCATGCCATGCCATCACCCGCAGAGCGCGAGAAGGCCCTCGAGTCGGCCCTCGCCCAGATCGACCGGCAGTTCGGGAAGGGCTCGGTCATGCGGCTGGGCAGCGACGAACGCGCCCCGGTCGAAGTCATCCCCACCGGTTCCATCGCCCTCGACAGCGCCCTCGGCATCGGCGGGCTGCCCCGCGGCCGCATCATCGAGATCTACGGACCGGAGTCGTCGGGTAAGACGACGCTCACTCTGCACGCCATCGCGAACGCGCAGCGCGCGGGCGGCATCGCGGCGTTCATCGACGCCGAGCACGCGCTCGATCCGAACTACGCGGCGAAGCTGGGCGTCGACATCGACGCGCTGCTGGTCTCGCAGCCCGATACGGGTGAGCAGGCGCTCGAGATCGCCGACATGCTGATCCGATCGGGTGCGATCGACCTCGTGGTCATCGACTCCGTCGCCGCCCTCGTCCCCGAGGCCGAGATCAAGGGAGAGATGGGCGACTCGCACGTCGGTCTGCAGGCGCGCCTCATGTCGCAGGCGCTGCGCAAGCTCACCGGTGGCCTGAACCAGACCAAGACCACGGCCATCTTCATCAACCAGCTGCGCGAGAAGATCGGGGTGTTCTTCGGTTCACCCGAGACGACCGCCGGCGGTAAGGCGCTGAAGTTCTACGCGTCGGTGCGTCTGGACATCCGGCGTATCGAGACGCTCAAGGACGGCTCCGACGCAGTTGGCAACCGGACGCGCGTCAAGGTCGTCAAGAACAAGATGGCGCCGCCCTTCAAGCAGGCCGAGTTCGACATCCTGTACGGCACCGGCATCTCGCGCGAAGGCAGCCTCATCGACTTCGGCGTCGAGCACGGCATCGTGAAGAAGTCCGGAGCGTGGTACACGTACGAGGGCGAGCAGCTCGGCCAGGGCAAGGAGAATGCCCGGACGTTCCTCCTCAAGAACGCCGACGTCGCCGCCGAGGTCGAGACCCAGATCAAGAACAAGCTGGGTATCGGCGCTCCGCAGGCTGCGGTGGCCGTGGATGACGAGCTGGCCGCTCGCCGCCCCGCCTGAGATGAGCTCGCACAACGGGGGCGAGCGCGACGCGCTCGCCCCCGTGATCCCGCTCTTCGGCGCCGCCTCCCCGCCGCAGGATGAGGGCGAGGTGCCTGGCTGGCACGCCACCTGGGTCGCCGACACTCCGCAGGAGGTCCCCGAGCCGAGCGATCTGATCGCCGCGGCGGAGAAGACGCTGCTGCGCAAGCTCCGCACGCGCTCGTTGTCGTTGCGCGAAGCGCGCTCTGCCCTGGCGGAGGCCGATCTGGCGCCCGGTCAGGTCGAGGCGGTCCTCGACCGGTTCGTCGGGCTCGGCTACCTCGATGACCGTGCCCTCGCCGAGCAGCTGATCGACAAGGCGCTGTCCCGCAAGTCGCAGGGTCGCTCGGCGATCGCCCAGACACTGGCGCAGCGCGGCATCCCGCGCGACGTCGTCGACGCCGCGCTCGACGAGCTGCCGGACGACGAGGTCGATCGCGCGCTGGAGTTCGCGCGGGCGAAGGCGCCGCAGCTGTCCGATCTCGACCACGACGTCGCTCTGCGCCGTTTGGCGGGTCAGCTGGCTCGCCGCGGGTTCGGGTCGAGGGCACTGTCCGTGGCGAGGCAGGCCCTGGAAGAGTCCCGCGTGCGACCCCGAGGCGTGCGTTTCGACTGAACCGCCGCGCGGGAACGCGAACGTAGAATGGCACGCATCATGACTCTGCTCTCCGAATCGCCGCGGACCATCGCGCCGTCCCTCGCCGCCGTCGCGGCCGACGGTCGGCGTCGCACCTACGAGGTGCGCACCTTCGGCTGTCAGATGAACGTGCACGATTCCGAGCGGCTGTCGGGTTCGCTCGAGAGCGCGGGCTACGTGCGCGCGGAGCTCGGCAGCGAGGCCGACGTCGTCGTGATCAACACGTGCGCCGTGCGCGACAACGCCGCCGGCAAGCTGTACGGAACGCTCGGTCACCTCAAGTCCCGCAAGGACGCCCGCGAGGGGATGCAGATCGCCGTCGGCGGGTGCCTGGCCCAGATGGACAAGGACACGGTGCTGACCAAGGCGCCGTGGGTCGACGTCGTCTTCGGCACGCACAACATGGGATCCCTTCCCGGGATGCTCGAGCGCGCACGTCACAACGGTGAGGCGGAGCTGGAGATCCTCGAGGCCCTCGAGGTGTTCCCGTCGACCCTCCCGACCAAGCGCGACTCCGCCTCGAGCGGCTGGGTGTCGATCTCCGTGGGGTGCAACAACACCTGCACGTTCTGCATCGTCCCGAGCCTGCGCGGCAAGGAGAAGGACCGGCGCCCCGGCGACATCCTCAGTGAGATCAAGCTGCTCGTGGACGACGGCGCGATCGAGGTGACCCTCCTCGGTCAGAACGTCAACTCGTACGGCGTCGAGTTCGGCGACCGGCAGGCGTTCGGCAAGTTGCTGCGCGCCGCCGGTGAGATCGACGGGTTGGAGCGCATCCGGTTCACGAGCCCCCACCCGGCCGCCTTCACCGACGATGTCATCGCCGCCATGGCCGAGACGCCCGCGGTGATGCCGTCCCTGCATATGCCCCTGCAATCGGGGAGCGACCGGGTGCTCAAGGCGATGCGGCGGTCGTACCGCAGCGAGCGGTTCCTCGGCATCCTCGACCGCGTGCGCGAGCGCATCCCGCACGCCGCCATCACCACCGACATCATCGTCGGGTTCCCCGGCGAGACCGACGAGGACTTCGAGGACACGCTGCGCGTGGTCGAGGCGTCGCGGTTCTCGAGCGCGTTCACCTTCCAGTACTCGATCCGGGAGGGCACGCCGGCGGCGACGATGCCGGACCAGGTCCCCAAGCACATCGTGCAGGAGCGCTACGAGCGCCTCCTGGCGCTCCAAGAGCGCATCAGTCTCGAAGAGAATCAGCGTCAGCTGGGCCGCGAGGTGCACGTGCTCGTCTCCAGCGGCGAGGGCAAGAAGGATGCCGCGACGCGGCGCCTGACCGGTCGCGCCGAGGACAACCGGCTCGTGCATGTGAAGGTGCCGGAAGGCTCGCCGACGCCGCGGCCGGGCGACGTGGTGACCGCCGTGATCACGCACGCCGCTCCCTTCCACCTCCTGGCCGACAGCGTCGACGGCGGAGCGCTGCGCATCCGCCGCACGCGCGCGGGGGACGCCTGGGATCGTGCGCAGGCCGACTCCTGCGCGGTGCCGGCGCCCGTCGGCGAGTCCGGCGCACCCCGCTCGATCTCGTTGGGGCTGCCGACCCTTCGTCTCGGGTGAGCGCAGCGCGCCTCTGGGTCATCGTCGGGGCGACGGGCACCGGGAAGACCCGCCTCTCGCTCGACCTCGCGGAGACGCTGATCGCCACGGGCAGGCCAGCGGAGATCGTCAACGCCGACGCCATGCAGATGTATCGCGGCATGGACATCGGCACCGCGAAAGTCCCCGTCGCCGAGCGCCGGGGCATCGCGCATCACCTCTTCGACGTGCTCGCGGTGACGGACGAGGCCGCCGTCGCCGACTATCAGGTCGCCGCGCGCGAAGCGATCACGGCGATCCACGCGCGCGGCGCCGACGCGGTCCTCGTGGGCGGCTCCGGCCTCTATGTCTCGAGCGTCGTGCACGACTTCCGTTTCCCGCCGCGCGACCCGGCCGTGCGGGCCGGACTCGAGGACGAGCTTGCACAGCACGGCCCCGGGATGCTCTACGGGCGGCTGGAACGGCTCGATCCCGAGACCGCGGCGCGCGTCGATCCGAAGAACGGGCGACGCATCGTGCGCGCGCTGGAGGTGATCGCTCAGGGCGCCGCGACGCACCGCGCCGCGCTCCCCGAGCGGCCGCAGCGGTGGCATCCGCGGACGACGATGATCGGGGCGGTCATCGAACGACGCGAGCTCGTGCCGCTCCTGGACGCCCGGGTCGAGACCATGTGGGCGGATGGTCTCGTCGCCGAGGCCGCTGCACTGCGCGCACGCGGGCTGGAGGAGGGCGTCACCGCGCGACGCGCTATCGGCTACGCACAGGCGCTCGATCAGCTTCACGGTCACGTCACCGAGGCCGAGGCGATCGCACAGACGCAGGCGCTCACCCGCCGGTACGCGCGGCGACAGGTGTCGTGGTTCCGCCGTTACGACGGTGTCACGTGGGTGGATGCCCGGGCCTCCTCGGCCGCCGACCTCGCGCGGCTCCCGGGCTGAGCGCACCGGTTCGCAGGGCGGGGATCGGGTCGCGACGGCGCCGTAGACTGGGCGGATGCCGCGCACCGTCCCGTTCACCAAAGGCCACGGCACCGGCAACGACTTCGTGCTGATCGCCGACCCCGACGGCGAGCTCGACCTCACCGACGACCAGGTCGCCGCGCTCTGCGACAGGCACTTCGGCATCGGTGCCGACGGCATGCTGCGCGTTGTCCGCTCGACCGCCATCGACGAGGGGGCAGCGGCCGCCGCATCCGGGGCCGAGTGGTTCATGGACTACCGCAACGCCGACGGGTCGAAAGCCGAGATGTGCGGCAACGGCACACGCGTCTTCGCCCGCTACCTGCTCGAGACGGGGCTGGCCGGCATCGACGACGGACTCTCGATCGGCACGCGAGCGGGCGTGAAGCGCCTGACGCGCTCCGACGACGGGTTCGAAGTCGATCTCGGCCCGTTCGCCATCGCTCCCGACGAGACGCTCGTCCGCGCCCGCGGACTGCCGGTCGCGCGCCCCGGAGTCGGGGTCGATGTCGGGAATCCGCACGTCGTCGTGGCGCTGTCATCCGTCTCCGAGTTGGCCGACCTCGACCTGGCCTACCAGCCTCTGCTCGATCCCGCGCCGCGCGCGGGGGCCAACGTCGAGTTCGTCGTGCCCGAAGACCCGCTCGTCCGCGACGGCGTCGGCGCGATCCGGATGCGGGTGTTCGAGCGCGGCGTGGGGGAGACGCTCAGCTGCGGCACCGGTGTGGCCGCCGCAGCCCTCGCGGTGCGCCACTGGGCAGGCGCGGCTGCCCCCGATCGGTGGATCGTCGACGTCCCCGGCGGGCGCCTGGGCGTGCGAGTGTCGGGGGAGTCGGTGCTGTTGTCGGGACCGGCGAGCCTCGTCTACACCGGCGAGGTCGCGCTCGCCTGAACCGCGGCACGCCGCGCGTCAGGGGACGGCGATCGTTCCGGTCTCGGCCGCCCCGTGTCGGCGGACCTTCAACACGCGATAGCCGCGGCCGGTTGCCGCGCGGTGCACGCTGAAGCCGCGGGGGAACGTGGCGGCGAGCCAGCGCTGAAGGGAGTCCGATCCGAGGTTGCGCTGCACGACCAGCCATGCGTCGCTGCGCTCGTCCAGCCGCGGGATCCAGCGCTCGAGCATCCCGTGCAACTCGTTCTTGCCGACGCGGATGGGCGGGTTCGACCGGATGGTGCGAAAAGAGACGTCGTCGGGAACATCCTCGGGGCGCACGGCGTTGACATTGGAGAGCCCGAACTCCTCCGCGTTGCGTCGCACGAGGTCGAGGGCGCGCTCGTTGACATCCACGGCCCACACGGTGGCGCGCGGGGCGTCCAGCGCGAGAGACAGCGTGATCGGTCCCCAACCGCAGCCGAGATCGAGGAAGTGGCCCCCCGACGGCGGCGGGGGTGTGTTGGACAGCAGGACCGCGGTGCCGGCGTCGAGTCTGTCGGGACTGAAGACCCCCGACGCCGTCGTCACGTCGCGGTCGCGACCAGCGAGCGTGACACGGATGCGGCGCAGTTGCGCGGGACTTGATGGCGACGCGCTGAAGTAGTGGTCGCTCCCCATGCCGGAAGCGTAGCGGAGGACATCCTTCGCAGGGGAGGGCTAAAGTGCAAGGATGCCGCGGCCGGGTGCGCCCGGGCGGCATCACGAAAGGAACGAATGACGGAACACACCACCCCCCAGGACGGGCAGAACACCTCTGCCCCGAGCATCCCCGGATCCCCGGTCGACCCGGTGGACCGCGTGCTCGCGCGCGCCGATGCGCGGTCAGGGGTTCGCGTCTTCGGCGCCGCCCAGGCGCTGCAGGACGAGACCACCGTCGCCTACGGCGACACCGACGGCGAGCAGTGGGATCGTGAGGAACGAGCCGCTCTCCGACGCGTGGCGGGTCTCTCGACAGAGCTCGAAGACGTCACCGAGGTCGAGTATCGGCAGCTGCGGCTGGAGAACGTCGTCCTCGTGGGCGTGCACCCGCAGGGCGAGCAGGAAGACGCCGAGAACTCGCTCCGCGAGCTCGCCGCCCTCGCGGAGACCGCGGGCGCCGTCGTGCTCGACGGCGTGCTGCAGCGTCGCCCGCACCCCGACCCCGCCACCTACGTCGGGCGCGGCAAGGCGCAGGAGCTGCGCGACATCGTCGCAGCCGTCGGCGCCGACACCGTCATCGCCGACACCGAACTCGCTCCGAGCCAGCGGCGCGCACTCGAGGACGTCGTCAAGGTGAAGGTCATCGACCGCACCACCGTGATCCTCGACATCTTCAGTCAGCACGCCAAGAGCCGCGAGGGCAAGGCCCAGGTCGAGCTGGCCCAGCTCGAATACCTCCTCCCGCGGCTGCGCGGCTGGGGTGACTCGATGAGCCGGCAGGCCGGTGGCCAGGTCGGTGCGGGCGGGGCCGGCATGGGCTCGCGCGGCCCGGGTGAGACGAAGATCGAACTCGACCGCCGTCGCATCCGCACGCGCATGGCGCAGCTGCGTCGTCAGATCCGTGATTTCGCACCTGCCCGTGATGCCAAGCGCGCCGAGCGCAAGCGGAACACGATCCCCGCCGTCGCGATCGCCGGATACACGAACGCGGGGAAGTCGAGTCTGCTCAACCGCCTGACGCGCGCGGGCGTCCTCGTGGAGAACGCCCTGTTCGCCACGCTGGATGCCACCGTGCGCCGCTCGCTGACCGCGGACGGTCGCGTGTACACGCTCACCGACACTGTCGGCTTCGTGCGCAACCTCCCCCATCAGCTCGTCGAGGCGTTCCGGTCGACGCTGGAAGAGGTCGCCGGGGCGGACGTCATCGTGCACGTCGTGGACGGGTCGCATCCCGACCCCGCCGCGCAGCTGGCGACGGTGCGCGATGTGATGGGTGACGTCGGCGCGCGCTCGACGCGCGAGCTCGTGGTCTTCCACAAGGCCGACCTCATCGACCCCGACACGCGACTGGTGCTGCGCGGCCTCGAGCCGACGGCGCTGTTCGCCTCCAGCCGCACGGGCGAGGGGATCGAGGAGCTGCGCGCGGCGATCGAGGAGGCGCTCCCGCTGCCCGCCGTCGAGGTGCGCGCGGTCGTGCCGTACGACCGGGGCGATCTCGTGTCGGCCGCGCACGAGTCCGGCCTCATCCTCGCGCAGGAGCACCGTGCCGACGGCACATACCTGCACGCGCACGTCGGTGAGCGGCTGGCGGCCGAGCTGTCGCCGTTCGTCTCCTAAACCCCCCCCGCCATTTGCGTGAATCGGCTGCCAAATCCGCGGGTTTCGCAGCCGATTCACGCAAGACGTGCACGTCAGGCGAGGACGATCGGCGGGACGCCGGGCGGGGTGAAGCCGAACACCTCGCCGAGGAAGGCCAGCTCGCTCTCCAGCGAGTGCACGATCGTGTCCCCCCGGCGGAAGCCGTGTCCCTCGCCTTCGTAGAGGACATACGCGTGCGGGACCCCGCGCGCGGCGAGGGCATCGCGGATGGCCTCGGCCTGCGCGGGCGGGACGACGGCGTCCTCCGATCCCTGCAGGATCAGCAGCGGAACGCGGAAGCGCTCGGGACGACGGAGAGGGGAGCGCTGCCGATAGAGGTCCTCGGCCTCGGGGAGCGGGCCGATGAGACCGTCGAGGTAGCGCGCCTCGAAGTCGTGCGTCTCGGCGGCGAGGGCTCGCGCGTCGCCGACGGCGTAGCGCGCTATACCGGCGGCGAAGACATCCGTATCGACGAGGGCGGCCAAGACCGTCCACCCTCCCGCTGACCCGCCCTCTATCGCGAGGCGCCGCGGGTCGGCCGACCCGTCGGCGACGAGCGCTGCGGCCGCCGCCGCGACGTCTTCGACGTCGACGACGCCCCACTGGCCGCGAAGGCGCTCGCGGTAGGCGCGCCCGTACCCGGTGGACCCGCCGTAGTTGACGTCGAGAACCCCGATCCCGCGGCTGGTGAAGTAGGCGACCTTCGCGGATGCGGCGGGTCCGACGTGCGCCGTCGGTCCGCCGTGCACCAGCACGACATACGGGGGCAGCTCATCCGCCGGACCTCCCTCGTCGGGGTTTCTCGGGTCGTAGGCGAAGGCGTGGACGGGCCCGCGGGAGCCTTCGGCCGTCACGGCGCGAGCGCGCGGCATCCACTCGCCCGGCAGCACGGGCGCGCCACCGGACACCACCACCGCGCCGTCCTCGGCCGCGTCGAGATCGACGAGCCACAGGCCGCCCGGGGTGGTCTCGCCCGCACCGGAGACGAGCACGTTCCGACCTCGCGCGTCCTCGATGAGCGCGCCGGAGCTGACCGGCACCGCGAGGACGCGATCGCCGTCGCCGTCCACCGCGACGACCTCATCGGCACCGTGAGTGCGCACGGCCACGATGCCGCCGGCCACCGGCGCGAACCAGCGAGAGCCGAGCACCCACAGGCCGCCGCCGGTGTCGGCGTCTGCCGGTGCGACGGGGCGCGGCTCCTCGCCGACCCGCGCCGACCACACGTTCCAGCGTCCGGTGGGATCGTCGAGGAAGAGGAGCTCGTCATCGCTGGTCCACTCCGGCTGCAGCGGGGCGCGGTCCTCGCCGCCTGCCACGACCGTCCACGAGGTCACGACTCCGCCGCGGAGCTCGCCGACTCGCAGCTCGGTGCGATCCCACGGCATGTCGGGATGGTTCCAGGCGATCCACGCGAGGCGCGTGCCGTCGGGGGAGAGCGCCGGCTGGGCCACGAAGTCGCTTCCGCCGACGAGGCTTCGCACCTGGCCGGTGCCGGCCAGGTCGATCTCGACGATGTCGCGCACCGGAACGGCGGCGTCGCCCTCGCTCTCGCGGACGGCGAGCAGGCGATCGCCCTGCATCCGCAGCCCGCCGTAGCGTACTCCTGGCGCGTCGGGCGTCAGAGGTCGCGCCGCCGTCCCGGGGCGCAGTGCCCGGACGCGCTGGTCGCCCTTCTCCACGTAGAGGAGTTCGCCCGCATCGGTTGCCGTCCACGCGCCGCCGCCGTATTCGTGCACGCGTGAGCGGGCGCTCGCCGGTGCGGGCAGGATGTCGTCGATCGTGCCGTCGGGAAGCCGGCGCTTCACCGTCGTCCGGCCCGCCTCCTCTGGGACCGTCTGGCCCCACCAGATCTCGTCTCCGACGAACAGTGCGCCGTCGATCCGGGGTGAGGCGGCGGCCACGTCGACGGCGGTGAGGGGCGAGGGCCAGGAACCGTGGGAGAGAGCGCGGCGCATGCCCGTCAGCCTAGGTCGTCGACTCCGGATGCCGACGCGCAACAGAGCGACACACGATCTGCCCGGCGGGGGCGCGAGCGGCTACCGTGGGCAAACGGCCGTGTTCGCCTGCGCCGCCGTGCGCGCCGCATCCGGTCGCGGATGCCGCCCCGAAACCCCGAGAGTCCACAGATGTCCGACGAATCGCGCGCTCGCGTGCCATTCTCCTTCGAGCTGTACCCGCCGCGCTCGGCGAGCTCGGAGGCGGCGCTGCACGAGACGATCGCGCGACTGGCGGAGACCGGTCCCGACTTCCTCTCGGTCACCTACGGCGCCGGCGGGTCCACCGGCGGCCGCTCGCTCGAAGTCCTGCGCCGCATCCGGACCACCACCGACGTCGAGCCGCTCGCGCACCTCACGTGCATCGGCAACACCTACGCCGGGGCGGCCGCCCTCATCCGCGAGTTCCTCGACGCCGGGATCGAGAGCTTCCTCGCTCTGCGCGGTGACCCGCCGGCGGGTGTGCCCGAGGAAGAGGTGGAGCTCGGCGATCTCGAAAGCGCGGCGCAGCTCGTCCAGCTCATCGACCGAGTGCAGGCCGAACGCGCGCCCTACACCGAGTCGGGCATCCCCGGCATTCCGGGAGCCGCGCGGGTGGATCGCCGCCCGCACGTGCAGATCGCGGTGGCGGCGTTCCCCAGCGGCCACCCGCGTTCGCGTCATCCGCGTGAGCACATCGACGCCCTGCTGGCGAAACAGGCCGCCGGGGCGACCCTGGCCATCACGCAGCTCTTCTTCCATCCCGACGACTATCTCGGCTTCGTCGCGCGCGCCCGCGCGGCGGGGGTCACGATCCCCATCCTCCCGGGCATCATGCCGATCACCTCACCGGCCCGGCTTCGGCGCGTGCTGCAGCTGACCGGCGAGGAGCTCCCGTCCGAGCTCGCGATCGCCCTGGAGGTCGAACCGACGGCCGACGGACAGCGCGCGGTCGGTGTCGCCTATGCCGCCGAGCTCGTGCGTGCCGTCGTCGACGGCGGAGCCCCCGGCATCCACCTCTACGCCTTCAACAACCACGACACGGTGCTCGCGGTCCTCCGCGACGCCGGCATCCTCACCCCGCACAAGGAGACCGCGAGATGACCGCATTCCCCACCGGCACGATCCTCGGCTACCCCCGCATCGGGCGGCGCCGAGAACTGAAGCGCGCCGTCGAGTCGCACTGGACCGGCGCGATCGACGAGGCCGAGCTGGAGACGCAGGCGGCGAGCCTGCGGCGCGCGACGCGCGAGCGACTCGCGGAGCTGGGCCTCGGACGCGACGACTCCGCCATCCCCGAGACCTTCTCGTACTACGACCAGGTGCTGGATGCGGCGATCACCGTCGGGGCTCTGCCCGAGCGCTTCGCGAGCCTGCGCAGCGCCGACGGCAGCATCCCGCTGTCCGCCTACTTCACCGCGGCCCGCGGCGCGGGCGAGAACCCGCCGCTGGAGATGACGAAGTGGTTCGACACCAACTACCACTACCTCGTCCCGGAGATCGCCCCCGACACCGTCTTCAGCCTGTCCAGCGACCGCTACGGCCGCCTCGTGTCGGAGGCGCGGGCCGAGGGGTACACGACCCGCCCCGTCGTGGTCGGGCCCGTGACACTGCTCGCCCTCGCCAAGCCCGCCGACGGTGCGCCTGAGGGCTTCCGCCCGCTCGACCGGCTCGACGACCTCCTGCCGGTGTACGCCGAGCTGCTCACGACCCTGCGCGCCGCGGGTGCGGAGTGGGTGCAGTTGGACGAGCCCGCCCTGGTCAGCGAGAGCCTGCCCGAGGATGCGGCGGCCCTGGCGGCGGCCGCCGAGCGCGCGTACGCCGTGCTCGGTGCTGCATCCGACCGGCCGTCGATCCTCGTCGCCGCTCCCTATGCACAGCTGAGCGACGCCGCGTGGGCGACACTGGCCGCCGCGCCCGTGGAAGCGCTCGCGGTCGACCTCACGCGCGGAGCCGTCCCCTCAAGTGCCGCCGGGCTCGAGCAGAAGACGCTCGTGGGCGGGGTCATCGACGGGCGCAACGTCTGGCGGGGCGACCTCGGTGCCGCACAGGCACGCCTGGAGGAGCTCGACGCGCTCGGCGCCGCCGCGGTGGCCGTTGCCACCTCGACATCGCTCCAGCATGTGCCGCACGACGTCGGCGACGAGCCCGACCTGGATCCGCGACTGGTGAGCTGGCTGGCGTTCGCCGACCAGAAGATCGGCCAGGTCGCCGTCCTCGCGCGCGGTCTGCGCGAAGGAGCCGAGGCGATCGCCGACGAGATCGCCGCCGCATCCGCGGCCCTCGCGGACCGCCGCAGTGCTCCGGGAGTGAGTGACGGCGCCGTGCGCGAGCGCGCGACGGCGCTGCGGAGCGCCGACTTCTCGCGCGGCGAGTACGCCGTCCGCGACGCCGCGCAGCAGGAGGCGCTCGGTCTTCCCGTTCTTCCCACGACGACGATCGGCTCGTTCCCGCAGACCGGCGACATCCGCCGCGCCCGCGCCCGCTTCACGCGCGGAGAGATCGACGAGACGGCCTACGAGGGGTTCCTGCGCGAGGAGATCGCCCGTGTCATCTCGCTGCAGGAGGAGCTGGGCCTCGACGTGCTCGTGCACGGCGAGCCGGAGCGCAACGACATGGTGCAGTACTTCGCCGAGAACCTCGACGGTTTCGCCGTGACCCGCAACGGGTGGGTCCAGTCCTACGGATCGCGGGCGACGCGTCCGTCGATCCTGTGGGGCGACGTCTCGCGCCCTGCGCCGATCACGGTGCGCTGGGCGACGTACGCGCAGTCGCTGACCTCGCTGCCGGTCAAGGGCATGCTCACGGGCCCGGTGACGATCCTGGCGTGGTCGTTCGTGCGCGACGACCAGCCGCTCGGGGAGACCGCGAACCAGGTGGCGCTCGCGCTGCGCGACGAGATCTCCGACCTCGAGAGCGCCGGCATCCAGATCATCCAGGTCGACGAGCCGGCGCTGCGCGAGCTGCTGCCGCTCCACCGCGACGCGCAGCCGGCGTACCTCGACTGGTCGGTCGGGTCGTTCCGGCTGGCGACGGCCGGCGCCGGGGACGCCACCCAGGTGCACACGCACCTGTGCTACTCCGAGTTCGCCGTCGTGATCGACGCGATCGCCGCGCTCGATGCCGACGTGACCTCGATCGAGGCCGCGCGAAGCCGCGGCGAGGTGATCGGCGACATCCGCACCTCCGGCTTCGCCCACGGCATCGGCCCGGGTGTATACGACATCCACTCGCCCCGCGTCCCGTCCGTGGCGGAGGTGGGGGAGCTCCTGGACCGTGCCGTCGCCGAGCTTCCGCTGCGGCAGGTGTGGGTCAACCCCGACTGCGGCCTGAAGACGCGCGGGTATGACGAGACTGTCGCATCGCTGAAGAACATCATCGAGGCCACACGCGCCACGCGCGAGCGCGTCGCCGTTTCGGCCTGACGACGCGCGCGGGGCCTCGCATCGGCCCGATGCCGCAGATTCCCCACCCGGGAGCGCGGCGTCGGGCCGATCCGCGCGCGTAGCGGGAAGTCAAGGGCGGCACCCGGCTCGATTGCGGAAGATACGGTGCAGGGATGGAGGCGTTCGACCACCCCCGCAGACGCTCAGATGCCGATCGTGTCCCCGCCCGCGGTGCGGGCGGATGATCGCCGTCCTCCTCGCGCTGGGAAGCGCGGTGCTGTTCGGCGCGGGCGACTTCGCCGGTGGGCTCGCTGCGCGCCGCACGCCGGCGACGACCGTGATCCTGTGGTCGCAGGCGCTCGGCGTGCTCCTGCTCGCGGTCGGTCTGCTCGTGATCCCCGGGGTCTTCCGTGCCGACTCGCTGCTGTGGGGCGCCGCGGCGGGGCTCGCGGGCGGCGTGGCGCTGCTGCTGTTCTATCGCAGCCTCGCCGAGGGCAGCATGAGCGTCGCGGCGCCGCTGACCGCGCTCGGGAGCGCCGGCGTCCCCGTCCTCATCGGCGTCGTGCTGGGGGAGCGGACCACGTTCCTGGCCGTCGTCGGCATCGTGATCGCCCTCGTCGCGGCCGTGCTGGTCAGCGCGGAGGGCGGACGGCTCCCCGCATGGCGCGAGCTCCTCGGAAGCCGGACGACCGGCGGCGCGCTGGCGGCCGGTGCTCTCTTCGGGCTCTTCTTCGTGCTGCTGGCACAATCGAGCTCCGACAGCGGACTGTGGCCGCTGGCCGGCGCCCGCGCTGCATCGATCGGGCTCATGCTGGTCGTCGCCATCCTCGCCCGCCGCGCGCTCGTTCCCGCACGCGCGGCGATCGGCACGGTGATCGTCGCGGGCGCGGCGGACATGGGGGCGAACATCCTGTTCCTGCTGGCGACCAGGCAGGGGCTCCTCATCATCACCGCCGTCCTCGTCGCGCTCTATCCGGCGGTGACCGTCCTGCTCGCCCAGGTGGGATTGCGCGAGCGCGCCAGCGGGCTGCAGATCGTCGGGTTCGTCGCAGCCGCCGCAGCGGTCACGTGTATCGCGCTGGGCTAGCGCGATACGTCAGACGGCACGGAGGACGGCCACCACGCGACCGAGGACCACGGCCTCGTCGCCGAGGATCGGCTCGAAGGCCGAGTTGCGCGGCAGCAGCCAGGTGTGTCCGTCGCGACGGCGGAACGTCTTCACCGTCGCCTCTCCGTCGAGCATCGCCGCCACGATCTCGCCGTTCTCGGCGTCGGCCTGCGAGCGCACCACCACCCAGTCGCCGTCGCAGATCGCGGCGTCGATCATGGAGTCGCCGGAGACCTTGAGCATGAAGAGCTCGCCCCTGCCGACGAGCTGACGGGGGAGGGGGAAGATTTCCTCGACCTGCTGGTCGGCGGTGATCGGCACACCCGCGGCGATCCGCCCCACCAGGGGGACCAGGGCCGCGTCGCCGAGCGCGGGGGCGGTGTCGGCCGGATTCTCCGCGGCCGTGCCGGGGAGGTCGATGAGCACCTCCATCGCGCGCGTCTTGCCGGGATCGCGCCGGAGATAGCCGCTCAGTTCGAGCTGGTTCAGCTGGTGCGTGACGCTCGACAGCGACTTCAGCCCCACCGCGTCGCCGATCTCGCGCATGCTCGGCGGGTATCCGTGACGCGCGATGGAGCGCTGGATGACCTCGAGGATGGCGAGCTGCTTGTCGCTGAGGCTCTTGCGCCGACGCGTCTGCGGCTTCGAGATGGCGCTCAGGTCGGCCGTCGCGTCGGTCATGTCGTGCTCCCCTCCCGTGCCGGCGATGGCACCGGTCTTCGAATGTCGGAGGTCCGTGATGGTCTTCCGATGTCGAAACCGTATCCGGATCGAAGCCGGGAATCGCGGAGCGCGACGCGTGTCGCGTTCGATCTGTTTCCGATTCGGATGCTGTTGACACGTCGATTGTATCGAAGATAGATTCGGAAGACAGGTTCGCATCCGGCTCTCCCGGCCGAGAGCCGGATGCGAACCTACGGCGCAGCAACGCCGGAACAAGGAGGAGCCATGACCACTCTCGCAAGCACCGCCCCCACCATCCGTCTGCGCCTGACCGCGCGCGGCCGGCGCGTCCTTGCGGGCCTGGCCGCTCTGCCGGCTGTCGTCGCGATCGTCATGGCCGTCCTCGGCGGAGGAGCCGCCCTGGCATCGGGGGACGCCGGGGCGCCCGCCGGCACGTTCGCCGAACTCACTGTCATGTCGGGAGAATCGCTGTGGTCGATCGCGCAGGACGTCGCGCCCGATGCCGACCCGCGTGAGGTCGTCGACGCGATCACGCGTCTCAACGCGCTCGAGTCCGCGACGGTGTCGGCCGGTCAGCGCCTCGCGATCCCGGCGGAGTACGCGCCCGCTCGGTGACCGCGCGCGCCGTAGCATGGGAGGAATGACGACCCGGCTCGACGATCTCCCGTTACGCGACGACCTCCGCGGAATGGTGCCCTACGGCGCACCGCAGGCGCCGCTGCCTGTCGCCTTGAACGTCAACGAGAACACGCACCCCGTGCCGCAGGAGGTCGCCGACGACATCCTCGACTCCCTCGCCCGTGCGCTGCGCGATGTGAACCGCTACCCGGACCGCGAGTTCACCGCGCTGCGCGAGTCGTTCGCCGAGTACCTGGGGCACGGACTGACGGCGGACCAGATCTGGGCGGGGAACGGGTCGAACGAGGTGCTGCAGCACATCCTGCAGGCCTTCGCGGGTCCCGGGCGCACCGCCTTCAGCTTCGGCCCGACCTACTCGATGTACCCGCTCCTCACCCGGGGAGTGGGCGCACGGTGGATCGCGGGTGAGCGCGGACACGACTACGTCCTTTCGCCGGAGTCCGCCGTCGAACAGGTGACGCAGGCCCGCCCGGACGTCGTGTTCCTCTGCTCACCGAACAACCCGACGGGGACACCGCTCAGCCTCGACGTCATCTCGGCGGTCTATGACGCCGTGGACGCGATCGTGATCGTCGACGAGGCGTATCACGAGTTCGCTCCGCGCGAAGAGCGCTCGGCGTTGACGCTGCTTCCCGGACGTGAGCGCCTCGTGGTGTCGCGCACGATGAGCAAGGCGTTCGCGTTCGCCGGCGCCCGCGTCGGTTATCTCGCCGCCGATCCCGCGTTCGTCGACGCCCTGCGCCTCGTTCGGCTGCCCTACCACCTCAGCGCGCTGACGCAGGCGGCGGCGCTGGCAGCGCTCGCGCACGCCCCGACGATGCTGGCCATGGTCGACGAGATCGTCGCCCAGCGCGACCGCATCTCGGCGACCGTCGCCGCCCTCGGCTACGAGCCGTACGAATCCTGGACGAACTTCGTCCTCTTCGGCGGGGTCGACGACCCCGACGCGACCTGGCAGGCGCTGTACGACCGGGGCGTGCTCATCCGCAACCTCGACATCCCGCACGCGCTGCGCGTCACGGCCGGGACCGAGGAGGAGACGACCGCGTTCCTCGATGCCCTGGCCTCGGTAGGATCGAGGGCATGACCGGGGGATCTGCTGCACCGCGCACGGCCGCGCTTCGCCGCGAGACGAGCGAGTCGCGCGTCGAGCTCGAACTCGACCTCGACGGCACCGGGCGAAGCTCCGTCTCCACGAGCGTCCCCTTCTACGACCACCTCCTGACGGCCTTCGCGAAGCACTCGCTCACCGACCTGACCGTGCGCGCCACCGGCGACACCCACATCGACGCGCACCACACCGTCGAAGACGTGGCGATCGTCCTGGGTGACGCCCTGCGCCAGGCGCTCGGCGACAAGGCCGGCATCGCGCGCTTCGGCGACGCGCTCGTTCCGCTCGACGAAGCGCTCGCCCAGGCCGTCGTCGACGTCAGCGGCCGGCCGTACCTCGTGCACACCGGGGAGCCGGCCGGATACGAGCACCACCTCATCGGCGGTCATTTCACGGGGTCCCTCGTACGTCACACTTTCGAGGCGATCGCCTTCCACGCCGGTCTCACCGTGCACATCCGCGTTCTCGAGGGCCGCGACCCGCACCACATCGCCGAGGCGGAGTACAAGGCGTTCGCGCGTGCGTTCCGGCAGGCGAAGGCCCTCGATCCGCTCGTGGAGGGGATCCCGAGCACCAAGGGAGCGCTGTGAGCGACAGACCGCTCGTCGCGGTACTGGACTACGGATCGGGCAACGTCCATTCCGCCGTCAAGGCCCTGATCGCAGCCGGCGCCGACGCGCGCCTCACGGCCGATCGCGGACTGATCCAGGACGCCGACGGCCTCGTCGTCCCCGGTGTCGGAGCGTTCCGCGCGGTGATGGAGGCGTTGCGCGCCAGCCGCGGGGACGAGCTGATCGGACGACGCCTCGCCGGAGGCCGGCCGGTGCTGGGCATCTGCGTGGGCATGCAGGTGCTCTTCGATCACGGCGTCGAGCGCGGGGTCGACACCGAGGGTCTGGGCGAGTGGCCGGGTGCCGTCACGCAGCTCGAGGCGCCGGTGCTGCCCCACATGGGCTGGAACACGGTGCAGGTAGGGGAGAAGTCGCGTCTGTTCGCGGGCATCGAGAACGAGAGGTTCTATTTCGTCCACTCCTTCGGAGCCCGCACGTGGGACCTCGACGTCCACCCCCCGTTCCCCTCGCCGACCCTGACGTGGGCCACCCACGGCACGCCGTTCCTGGCGGCGGTGGAGAACGGCCCGCTGTCGGCGACCCAGTTCCACCCCGAGAAGTCGGGGGAGGCCGGCATCCGATTGCTCTCCAATTGGATCGACGGCCTCGGCACGGCTACTCTCTGAGCTTGTGCCCGCTGCCGGCGACCGCCCGCGCGCACACGAGGAGCCATGAACGATTTCGCGTCGACCCCCGAACTGATCCTGCTTCCCGCGGTGGACATCGCCGACGGCAAGGCGGTCCGCCTCACGCAGGGCGAGGCCGGCACCGAGACCAGTTACGGCGACCCCGTCGACGCGGCCGCCCAGTGGGCGCGGCAGGGAGCGAAGTGGATCCACCTCGTCGACCTCGACGCGGCCTTCGGACGGGGGAGCAACACCGGCATCCTGCGCAAGGTCATCAAGCAGGTGCGCGGCGTGCAGGTCGAGCTGTCCGGCGGCATCCGTGACGACCGCTCGCTCGAGGCCGCTCTGGAAAGCGGTGCCGCCCGCGTGAATCTCGGCACCGCGGCGCTGGAGAACCCGGAATGGGCAGCGGACGTCATCGGCCGGTACGGCGAGGCGATCGCGGTCGGACTCGACGTGCGCGGGACGACGCTGGCCGCGCGCGGCTGGACCCGGGAGGGTGGCGATCTGTGGACGGTGCTCGACCGTCTCGAGGACGCCGGATGCAGCCGCTACGTCGTCACCGACGTCACCAAGGACGGCACGCTGCAGGGGCCCAACATCGAACTCCTGCGCGAGATGACCGCGCGCACGCCGAAACCGATCATCGCCTCCGGCGGCGTGTCGAGCCTCGATGACATCGCTGCGCTCCGCGAGCTGGTTCCGCTCGGCGTCGAGGGAGCGATCGTCGGCAAGGCCCTGTACGCCGGCGCGTTCACGCTGGCCGAGGCGCTGGATGTCGCCGGAGACTGACGACGCGCGCGCTGATTCGGCGGGCGTGCCCTGGGAGGGGCGCCGGTTCGAACCGAACGCCCATTCGGCCGACGACGGCTCGGCCGACCCCGCGCTGGAGGCGGCGCTGCTCGCCGTCCGCTCGGGGGGCGCCGACGCGCGGGCCGTCGTCGAGGCGTACCGGTCGGCGCGACTGCTCATCCCCCTCATCGCGGGCCGCGGCGACGAGGGCATCGGGCCGCATGGTCAGGTGGTCGACAAGACGCAGGAGCTGTCGATCGTCACCGTCGCCGCTCCCGACGGTCGCAAGGTCCTGCCGGTGTTCACATCGGTGGCGACGATGGCGCAGTGGGATGCGGCGGCGCGGCCCGTGCCGGCCGACGGCGTGCGGACGGCGCTGGCCGCCGCATCCGACGACACGGATCTCATCGTGATCGACCCGGGCTCCGCGACGGAGTTCGTGCTGCGCCGCCCGGCGGTGTGGGCGATCGGCCAGGGGATCGCGTGGGAACCCAGCCACCTCTCGGCCGAGGTCTTCACGGGCCTGCAGGAGAGCGTGGCGGGCGAGCTCGCGGTGCTCGATCTGGCCGTGGAGCCGGGGGATCCCACCGGCCGCCTCCGCGGCCCCGAGCTGATCGTGCACCTTCAGCTCATGCAGGGGCTCGACCAGCAGGAGCTGGACGCCGTGCTCGCCCGCGTCGCGCGCCGGTGGGCCGCCGACGACCGCATCGCCGTGCTCGTGGACTCCCTGACGGTGAAGCTCTCGTAGCCACCACCCGTCGAGTCGCCAGAATACGTCGACTTTCGCGCGAAGACACGACGTGTGTTGGCGAGTCGACGGGGAGGATCAGGTGACGGGACCGGTCCACTTCTCGCCGGGACCCTTGCCGATCGGATCCGGGATCACCGACGCCTCGCGGAAGGCCAGCTGCACGGAGCGCAGGCCGTCGCGCAAGGACCGCGCGTGCATGTCGCTGATCTCCGGCGCGCCGGCGGTGATGAGCCCGGCGAGGGCGTTGATGATCTTGCGCGCCTCGTCGAGGTCGGTCTGATGATCCGGGTCGTCGGCGAGGCCGACCTTCACCGCGGCGGCGCTGAGGAGGTGCACGGCCGTGGTCGTGATCACCTCGACGGCCGGCACGTCGGCGATGTCGCGGGACGCGGATGACGCGGCGCGCTCCTGGTCCTCCCAGCGCGACAGACGTTCGGCATCGGGGGAGGAGGCGGCGGAATCGCCGGAGATCGTGTCCACGTCGTACTCTCTGCTAGACTATGGCGGGCTTCGGAGGGTTCTCCTCCGAACGAAAGAGGATTCCATCCCACCCGCGCTTGCCGCTCCAGGCTACCGGGTCCACACGCTCCGCTCCGCTCGCCGGGGTCGTTCGGGCGTAGAAGCCGGCGCTCGCGTCGTGCTCGGGTGGCGTGCGACTCCTCTTCCGCCTCCATCGCTTCCGCGATGCAGGAGCCGTCACCGAAGAAAGAGGAGTTCCGCATCAGCGATCCCCGCACCAACGAGCGCATCCGCGTCCCGGAGGTCCGACTCGTCGGACCCAACGGCGAACAGGTCGGCATCGTCCGCATTGAGGCTGCGTTGCGTCTGGCTCAGGAGGCGGACCTCGACCTGGTCGAGGTTGCGCCCAATTCGCGGCCGCCCGTGGTCAAGATCATGGACTACGGCAAGTTCAAGTACGAGGCTGCGCAGAAGGCGAAGGAAGCTCGCCGCAACCAGGCCAACACGGTCCTCAAGGAGGTCCGGTTCCGTCTGAAGATCGAAGCTCACGACTACATAACCAAACTCAAGCGCGCCGAGGGCTTCCTGCAGGCCGGTGACAAGGTCAAGGCCATGATCCTGTTCCGCGGTCGGGAGCAGTCCCGGCCCGAGCAGGGTGTGCGCCTGCTTCGCAAGTTCGCCGAGGATGTCGCCGAGTTCGGCACCGTCGAGTCGAACCCGACCATCGATGGTCGCAACATGGTCATGGTGGTGGCTCCCCACCGCAACAAGTCCGACGCGAAGGCCGAGCAGAACGCTCAGCGCGACGCGCAGCGCGCCGCTAACAAGGAAGCTGCGCGTTCGGCGCGCGGCGACGCCCCGGCGGCGGAAGCGCCCGCAGAGGCTCCGGCCGAGTAAGGCCCCCACGACTCCCGCCCGGCGGGATAGACAACGAAGGAAGAGAAATGCCGAAGCAGAAGACCCACTCGGGTGCCAAGAAGCGTTTCAAGGTCACCGGCAGCGGAAAGATCAAGAAGCAGCAGGCGAACCTCCGCCACAACTTCGAGGGCAAGCCCACCAAGCGCACCCGCCGCCTCTCCGCGGACAAGATCCTTGCTCCCGGTGACGCCAAGGTCGCCAAGAAGCTGCTCGGTATCTGAGCGCCCTCGCACGTTAGGAAATAGAAGAAATGGCTAGAGTCAAGCGGGCCGTCAACGCCCACAAGAAGCGCCGCGTCATCCTCGAGCGCGCCGAGGGCTACCGCGGTCAGCGTTCGCGTCTGTACCGCAAGGCGAAAGAGCAGGTCACCCACTCGCTCGTCTACGCGTACCGGGACCGCCGCAAGCGCAAGGGCGACTTCCGCCGCCTGTGGATCCAGCGCATCAACGCCGCTGCCCGCCAGAACGGCATCACCTACAACCGCTTCATCCAGGGTCTGAACCTGGCCGGGGTGCAGGTGGACCGTCGCATCCTCGCCGAGCTCGCCGTGAACGAGCCCGCCGTGTTCGCGTCGCTGGTGGGAACCGCCAAGAGCGCACTGCCCGGCGACGTCAACGCCGCGAAGACCGCGTAATCGCCGCATCCGGCTTAATGGGGTGTCCTCTTCGGAGGGCGCCCCTTTCGCATTTCGGCGAGACGGCGTCCGCACCACCAAACTGCATGCGACGGATGCTGTTTCGTGGCGGGCGTGGAGTCTCGCGGTCAATACACTGAGCGTGTGCTGGAGAATCCGCGTTCACCACGCGTGCGCGCCGTCGCGAAGCTGAGCAAGCGCAGTGCCCGGGCCGAGACCGGGCTGTACCTGCTCGAAGGCCCGCAGGCCGCCCGTGAGGCGCTCTCGTACGTCCCCGACACGGTGGTGGAGCTGTTCGCCACCCCCACCGCGATGGAGAAGCACACCGACATCCGCGATGCCGCGCGAAGCGCCGACGTCGACCTGCAGTTCACGACGGAGGACGTGCTGGCTGCGATGGCCGACACCGTCACGCCCCAGGGGATCGTCGCCGTCGCGCGGCAGGCGCCCACGGCGCTGAAGGACGTCTTCGCCGCGGGCCCGCGGCTCGTCGCGATCTGCGAAGAGGTGCGCGATCCGGGAAACCTCGGCACCATCATCCGGGCGGCCGACGCCGCGGGTGCGGATGCCGTGATCCTCACCGGTCGAACGGTCGACCCGTACAACCCGAAGGTCGTGCGCGCCACCACGGGCTCGCTCTTCCACCTGCCGGTGACGGTGGGGGTGGAGCTGACCGCCGTCGTCGAGCGCGCGCACGAGGCGGGACTGCGCGTCGTGGCCGCCGATGTCGACGGCAGCGATTTCCTCGCGTCGCGGGAGCTCCTCGCCGAGGCCACCGCGTGGCTCTTCGGCAATGAGGCGCGCGGCCTGGACGAGACCGCCCTCGCCCACGCGGACCTGGCACTCCGGCTCCCCATCTACGGACGTGCGGAGTCGCTGAACCTCGCGACGGCGGCCAGCGTCTGCCTCTACGAGACTGCCTTCGCTCAGCGCGCGAGTTCGTGACGCGCGCCGCACCGGCTGTCACAAGTCGGTAAAGGCGCGGGTCAATGCCTGGCCGCGGGCCGAGAGCATCCCTATGGTTTACCCATGGAGAACCCCGGCTCCCGCGCTTCAGGCGACCCCCTCGTCGTTCTCGCGGATGTGCAGAAGCATTATGGCGACTTTCAAGCCCTGAAAGACATCGATCTGACGGTCGGTCGCGGGGAGGTCGTCGTCGTGATCGGCCCGTCGGGGTCGGGCAAGTCCACGCTGTGCCGCGCGATCAACCGGCTCGAGACCATCACGTCCGGCACGATCACGATCGACGGGAAGGAGCTTCCCAAGGAGGGCAAGGCGCTCGCCGAGCTCCGAGCCGACGTGGGCATGGTGTTCCAGTCCTTCAACCTGTTCGCCCACCTCACGATCCTGCAGAACGTCACCCTCGGCCCGATGAAGGTCCGCGGCGTCAAGAAGGCCGAGGCCGAGCGCGAGGCGCGCCAGCTCCTGGACCGGGTGGGCGTCGGCGCGCAGGCCGACAAGCTTCCCGCGCAGCTCTCGGGCGGTCAGCAGCAGCGCGTAGCCATCGCCCGCGCCCTCGCGATGCGGCCGAAGCTCATGCTGTTCGACGAGCCGACCAGCGCGCTGGATCCCGAGATGATCAACGAGGTCCTGGACGTCATGGTCGGGCTCGCCCGCGACGGGATGACGATGATCGTCGTCACTCACGAGATGGGGTTCGCGCGCAAGGCCGGCGACCGCGTCGTCTTCATGGCCGACGGCCAGATCGTCGAGCAAGCCGCGCCGGACCAGTTCTTCACGAACCCGCAGTCCGATCGCGCCAAGGACTTCCTCTCCAAGCTCATCACCCACTGACCGCACAGCACCGACACCGGAGAGGAGCCGCGCCAGACCCTTTCGACGCCCCCGCCGGTCCGCTCAGCGGATCGCGCCACCGTCCCTTCCCGCACAAGGAGATCCCCCAATGCGAAAGTCCCGAATTCTCACCGGCATCGGCCTCGCCGCCGTCGCCATGATCACTCTCAGCGCTTGTAACAGCGGCTCGCCCACCGACCCCGGCGCCGGCGGCACGGAGACCGGCGGCGACGAAGCACTGTGGGAGGTCGCCACCGAGGTCGACCTCACCGACAGCCCGACCTACGACCGCATGGTCGAGCGGGACGGCGTCATCGTGGGCGTCAAGAACGACCAGCCCGGTCTCGGCTATGAGGACGCCGTCAGCGGCGAGCGGACCGGTTTCGACGTCGACATCGCCCGGTGGATCGCGGCATCCCTGGGCTTCGACGAGGACCAGATCGAGTACGTCACGATCCCCTCCAACAACCGGGAGCAGGCGATCGTCAACGGTGACGTGGACTACTACGTCGGCACCTACTCCATCACCGACGGCCGCAAGGAGCAGATCGACTTCGCCGGGCCGTACTTCCTCACCGGTCAGGGTCTCCTCGTGGCCGCCGATGACGACTCGATCAGCGGACCCGAGGATCTCGCGGGCAAGATCGTCTGCTCGGTCACCGGTTCCACGCCCCTGCAGCGGATCCGCGATGAGTACAGCCCGGGCGACACGGTCGAGTACGACACGTACTCGCAGTGCGTCGAGCAGCTCAAGGCGGGCTCGGTCGACGCCATCACGACGGATGAGGCGATCCTCGCGGGGTACGTCGCACAGGAGCCGGATGCGCTCAAGATCGCCGGCGAGCCCTTCAGTGAGGAGCGCTACGGCGTCGGCCTGGAAAAGGGCGACACGGCGCTGAAGGATCACATCAACGCGCTGTTCACGGACGGCGGAGATGTCTGGACCGCGCTGTTCGAGCAGCACCTCGCCCCGGCCGGCATCGAGGGCGAGCAGCCCGCCGTCGACGAGTGAGCTGACGGGGACGGCGCCTCTCGCGCCGTCCCCGTCACCGCTTCCTGCCATTGCCGACAGCCCGGAAAGGACCCGCCGTGGGAGTCATCACCGACAACCTCGACCTGTGGGGGACGTTCCTCCTCGGGACGCTTCTGCTGTTCGCCGGAGGCGGCGTGCTCGCCCTCGTCCTGGGGACGATCGTCGGCGCGATGCGGGTGTCGCCGATCCCCGTGGCACGCGCGGTCGGCACGCTCTACGTGAACACGATCCGCAACACGCCGCTCACGCTGGTGTTCTTCGCGTTCTCCTTCGCGCTGCCGCCGCTGCTCGGGTTGCGACTGACCGAGCCGGTCTCGATCACTCTGGCCATCTGCGCGCTGGGCGTCTACACCGCCACCTACGTCGCCGAGACGATCCGGTCGGGGATCAACACCGTCCCCGTCGGTCAGGCCGAGGCGGCGCGCGCGTTGGGGCTGACCTTCGCGCAGGTGATGGGGTCGGTCGTGATGCCGCAGGCGTTCCGCTCGGTCATCCCTCCGATGATGAGCGTATTCATCGCCCTACTCAAGAACACGACGGTCGCCGCCGGGTTCTCGGTCATCAACCTGGGCTCGATCCGCAGCTACCTCAGTGAGCGCGGCGAGAACCAGTTCGTCGTGATCCTGTGGGTCATGGTGATCTTCATCGCCTTGGTGCTGCTGCTGTCCTGGGCGCAACGACGTCTCGAGAACCGTTGGAGGCTGGCGCGATGAGCAGCGTTCTGTACGACGTCCCCGGTCCCCGGGCGATCGCCCGCAACCGCATCCTCGGTGTTCTCACGGTGCTGGTCGTGGCCGCGGTGATCGGATTCCTCCTGTGGCGGCTTGCCGCGACGGGGCAGTTCACGGCCCAGAAATGGGCGGCCTTCACCTACACCAACGTGTGGGTCAACATCGGCCAGGCGACGCTTCGCACGCTCGCCGCCTTCGCCGCCGCGGCCGTCGGGGCCCTCGCTCTCGGATTCCTGCTGGCGATCGGACGGCTCTCGGATCACGCGTGGGTGCGGGCGCCTTTCACCGTCGTCATCGAGCTGCTGCGCGCCGTGCCGGTCCTGGTGTTCATGTTCCTGCTCTATTACGGACTCCCCGTCGTCGGGGTGCGGATGGAGCCGTACTGGGCCGTCGTCATCGCGCTGATCGCGTACAACGGCTCCGTGCTCGCAGAGGTCTTCCGCGCCGGCGTCGAGTCGCTTCCGCGGGGGCAGAAGGAGGCGGGATACGCGCTCGGGCTCCGCAAGTCGGGTGTCATGCGCCTGATCCTGCTTCCCCAGGCGATCCGCGCGATGATGCCCGTGATCATCGCCCAGCTCGTCGTGACGCTGAAGGACACCGCTCTCGGGTTCATCATCACCTACCCCGAGCTGCTCTTCTACGCCAAATACCTCGGCTCGCAGTCGAGCATCGGCTCGCCGATCATCCCGGCGACCATCGTCACCGGCGCCATCTACATCGCGCTGTGCCTGATGCTCTCCTACGTCGCGACGCTCGCGGAGCGACGATTGCGCCGATCGCCGCGGACCGTGCGGGTGGCGGGTGCGAACCAGCCCACGCAGGAGGTCACCGACACCGAGCTGATCGTCGCCCAGCGCGGACTCGGCAAGCACGACGGCACGAGCACGAGTGTCTGACCCGGCGGGCGGAGCATCCGCCCCTCGGTAGACTCGTCTCTCGTGTCCGACGCACCCGAGATCACCACGCCGTTGATCAGCGCAGCAGCGGTCCACTCCGCCGTGGATGCGGCCCTCGCCGCGTTCGCCGCGGCCGGCAGCACCGCCGAGCTCAAGGCCGCCCGTGCGGCGCACAGCGGAGAGTCCTCGCCGCTGTCGCGTCTCAACGCGAAGCTGCGCGATGTCGCCCCCGAGCGCAAGGCCGAGCTCGGCAAGCTCGTCGGCCAGGCGCGCGGGCGGGTCAACCAAGCGCTGGCGGCGCGCGAGCGAGAGATCGCCGAGTCCGAGACCGCCGCGCGGCTGGAGGCCGAGCGCGTCGACGTGACCGCCCTCCCGCAGCGCGCCCGCGTCGGGGCGCGGCACCCGATCTCCCTCCTGCAGGAACAGGTCTCCGACATCTTCGTCGGCATGGGGTGGGAGATCGCGGAGGGCCCCGAGCTCGAGCACGAGTGGTTCAACTTCGACGCCCTGAACTTCGACGAGGATCACCCCGCGCGCCAGATGCAGGACACGTTCTTCGTCGATCCCGTCGCCCGGCACCTCGTCATGCGCACGCACACGAGCCCCGTGCAGGTGCGCTCGATGCTCGAACGCGACCTGCCCATCTACGTGCTGTGCCCGGGCCGGGTGTACCGCACCGACGAGTTCGACGCGACGCATCTGCCGGTCTTCACGCAGTTCGAGGGGCTCGTCGTGGACAAGGGCATCACGATGGCGCACCTCAAGGGAACGCTCGACCACGCGGCCAAGGTGCTCTTCGGTCCGGAGGCCAAGACGCGGTTCCGCGCGAACTTCTTCCCCTTCACCGAGCCGTCGGCCGAGCTGGACCTCTGGCACCCCACCTTCAAGGGGGGCGCGCGCTGGATCGAGTGGGGCGGATGCGGCATGGTCAACCCCAACGTGCTGCGCGCCGCGGGGATCGACCCCGAGGTGTACTCGGGTTTCGCGTTCGGCATGGGAATCGAGCGGACCCTGATGTTCCGCAGCGACGTGCAGGACATGCGCGACATGGCCGAGGGTGATGTGCGTTTCAGCGAGCAGTTCGGAATGGTGGTCTGATGCGCGTCCCGCTGTCTTGGTTGCGCGAGTTCGTCGACGTCCCGGCGGAGGCGACGCCCGAGGACATCCTCGCGGCGCTGGTGTCGGTGGGCTTCGAAGAGGAGGACGTGCACCGCTTCGAGCTGCAGGGCCCCATCGTCGTCGGGCGCGTGCTCGAGTTCGTCGAGGAGCCGCAGTCCAACGGAAAGACCATCCGCTGGTGCCAGGTCGACGTCGGCGAGGACGCCCCGCGCGGGATCGTGTGCGGCGCCGGCAACTTCTTCGCGGGCGACCTGGTCGTGGTGACCCTTCCCGGATCCGTCCTTCCCGGGCCCTTCCCGATCGCGGCGCGCAAGACGTACGGGCATGTCTCCGACGGCATGATCGCGTCGGCGAAGGAGCTCGGCCTCGGCAACGAGCACTCCGGCATCCTGCGGCTGGCCGAGCTGGGGATCGACGCCGAGCCCGGCACCGACGCGATCGCGCTCCTCGGGCTCGACGACGTGGCAGTGGAGATCAACGTCACGCCCGACCGCGGCTACGCGCTGTCGATGCGTGGCGTTGCGCGCGAGTACGCCCACGCCACCGGCGCGAACTTCCGCGATCCCGGCGCCGGGCACGCGGATGCCGCGGACCGCACGCCGTCCGGTTTCTCGATCGTCGTCGACGACCGCCTGCCCATCCGAGGCCGTGTGGGGGCGAGCGAGTTCGTCGTGCGGATCGTCCGCGACGTCGACCCGTCGCGCCCCACCCCGCCGTGGATGACCGCGCGCCTGGCACTCGGCGGCATCCGCTCCCTCGGGGTGCTCATCGACATCACCAATTACGTCATGCTCGAGCTCGGCCAGCCGATCCACGGTTACGACCTCGACCGGCTCACTGGCGGCATCACCGTGCGGCGGGCCGAGGCGGGGGAGAAGCTGGAGACCCTGGACGGGCAGGTGCGCACGCTGGATCCGGAAGACCTGCTCATCACCGACGAGTCCGGTCCCATCGGTCTCGCCGGCGTCATGGGGGGTGGCACGACGGAGATGAGCGACGCCACCCGCAACGTGCTCATCGAGGCGGCGACCTTCGACACCGTCTCGATCGCCCGCACTGCGCGACGGCACAAGCTGCCGTCCGAGGCGTCGCGCCGCTTCGAGCGCGGCGTCGACCCGCTCGTTCCGTTCGTCGCGGCCGAGCGGGTGGCCGAGCTGATGGTCGAGCTCGCCGGCGGCACCCTCGACACCGATCTCGGCGCTTCGCTCGGCACGACCTACGAGCGCGAGGCGATCGCGCTCCCCGACGGTTTCGTCGCCGGCCTCATCGGCGTCGACTACACGGCGGAAGAGGTCTCGGCGGCCCTGCGACTTGTCGGATGCGACGTCGACGACAGTGCGTCCCCGTGGCGAGCCGTCCCGCCGTCGTGGCGGCCCGACCTCACCGACAAATGGACGCTGGCCGAAGAGGTCGCGCGTATCGAGGGTTACGACCGCATCCCCTCGGTGCTGCCCGTCCCGCCGTCCGGGCGCGGCTTCACGGCCGCGCAGCAGGGGCGCCGGCGCGTCTCGAACGCGCTCGCCGCAGCGGGATACGTCGAGACGCCGTCCTTCCCGTTCACGACCGAGGAGCTCAACACGCTGCACGGCTCGGCGACGGGGGAGTCACTGCCGAGCGTGAAACTCGCCAACCCGCTCGACGGTCAGGCACCGTTCCTGCGGCGCTCGCTCATACCCGGGCTGCTCGCCGCGGCTCACCGCAATGTCTCGCGGGGCCTGGTCGACCTGGCGCTGTTCGAGACCGGCACGGTGTTCCTCCCCGAGCCGGGAGTGGTCTACGGCACCGACACGATTCCGCCCCTCGCCCAGCGACCGGATGAGGCGACCCTCGCCGAGCTCAACGCGGCCATCCCGCGACAACGGCGTTTCGTGGCGGTGCTTCTCGCGGGCATGCGCGTGACCAAGCAGCCCGGCCAGCCGGCCGTCCCCGCCGATCTCGCCGACGCCGTGGACGCGGTCCGCACGATCGCCGCGGGTGCGGGGGTGCGCGCCGATGTGCTGCAGGGCGCGCGGCATGCGCTGCACCCCGGCCGCACCGGCAGCGTGCGGGTCGACGATGTCGAGGTCGGATACGTCGGCGAACTCCTGCCCTCCGTCGCACAGGCCGCCGACCTTCCCGGTCGCGTCCTCGTCGCCGAGCTCGACCTGGATCGGCTGCTGGAGCTGTCCGGCCGCGCCGTCGTGGCCGAGTCGCTGTCGGGCTTCCCGGCCGCGACGCAGGACGTCTCGCTCGTCGTGACCGACGGCATACCCGCCGCCGACGTGCGCGCCGCGCTCGTGGAAGGCGCCGGTCCGCTGTTGGAGGACGCGCGCCTCGTCGACGACTACCGTGGCCCGGGCGTCCCCGAACACAGCAAGAGCCTGACCTTCGCGCTGCGCTTCCGCGCCCCCGACCGCACCCTCACGGCGGCGGAGGCCACCGACGCCAAGCTCGCCGGGGTGGCCGTAGCGGCCGAGCGCCTCGGAGCCCGCATCCGCGACTGACGCGGCATCGCGCTGGCAAGCCGCCGAACGCTGTGCAAGGCTCGGGAGGGATGACTCCCCCCGAGATCGAGCGGCCTGACTGGTTTCGCAGCGCCGTGGTGTACCAGGTCTACCCCCGCAGTTTCCAGGATTCCGACGGCGACGGCGTCGGCGATCTCCGCGGCATCCGCAGCCGCCTGGACCACCTGGAGATGCTGGGCGTCGACGTGATCTGGCTCTCGCCCGTCTACCGGTCGCCGCAGGCCGACAACGGGTACGACATCAGCGACTACGAGGACATCGACCCGACCTTCGGCACGCTGGCCGACTTCGACGAGCTGCTCGAGGACGTGCACGCGCGCGGCATGAAGCTCGTGATGGACCTCGTGGTCAATCACACCTCCGACGAGCACCCCTGGTTCGTGGAGTCCCGATCGAGTCGCGACAACCCCAAGCGGGACTGGTACTGGTGGCGGCCCGCCCGTGCGGGCACCGAGCCTGGCCGCCCAGGAAGCGAGCCGACCAACTGGGAATCGTTCTTCTCCGGCCCCACGTGGCAGTGGGACGAGCCCACCGGCGAGTACTACCTGCACCTGTTCGACCGCAAGCAGCCCGACCTCAACTGGGAGAACCCCGAGGTGCGGCACGCGGTGTACGCGATGATGCGTCGCTGGCTCGATCGCGGGATCGACGGCTTTCGGATGGACGTCATCAACCTCATCTCGAAGCATCCGGATCTCCCCGACGGCGCCGTGCGCTCGGGCAGCGCGTTCGGCGACGGCTTCCCGTACTACGCCGCCGGCCCGCGCCTGCACGAATACCTCCAGGAGATGCACCGCGAGGTCTTCGCGGGACGCGTCGGTCTCCTCACGGTGGCCGAGACGCCGGGGGTCACGCAGTCCGAAGCTGTGCTGTTCACCGATCCCGCCCGCCGCGAGGTCGACATGGTGTTCCAGTTCGATCACGTCGGATTGGACCACGGACCGGGGAGCAAGTTCCACACGCGGACGCTGGAGCCGGGGGAGCTGGCAGCGTCGTTCACGTCGTGGCAGGACGCGCTCGCCGAGGTCGGATGGAACAGCCTCTACCTCGCCAATCATGATCAGGCCCGGCCGGTGAGTCGCTTCGGCGACGACGACCGGTGGTGGCGGGAGTCGGCGACGGCGCTGGCGACGATCCTGCACCTGCAGCGGGGGACGCCCTACATCTACCAGGGCGAGGAGATCGGGATGACCAACACCGTCTTCTCGTCCATCGAGGATTTCCGCGACGTCGAATCGTTGAACCACTTCGCGCACGAGATCGCGCGCGGATCCTCGCCCGCCGAGGCGCTTCTCGGACTGTCGTCGCAGAGCCGTGACAACGCGCGTACCCCGGTGCAGTGGGAGGACGCCCCGCAGGCCGGTTTCACGACCGGCGTCCCGTGGCTCGCGGTCAACCCCAACGCCGACCGCATCTTCGCCGCCGCGCAGTACGACGACCCGCGCTCGGTCTTCTCGCACTACCGCGCGCTCGTGCGACTCCGCCACGAGATGCCGGTCGTCGCGCACGGATCCTTCGCGCGGATCGACGCCGGGGACCCGGCGATCTTCGCGTTCGAACGACGCTGGAAAGACGACCGGATGCTCGTGGTGGCGAACCTCTCGTCGGATCCGCGCCGGCCGGTCTGGCCGGGCGTGCTCGCCGAGTGGTCGGCCGCGCCGGTCGTGCTCGGCAACGGTGCGCAACCGGCGTCCTTGGACGCCGAGTTGCCGCCGTGGGCCGCCCAGGTCCGCACTGCCTGAGCCGCTCACCCGCACCGGATCGCGGGAATCTCGATGCTCCGTGCGCTGATCGATGCGGCGGAACGGGGGATTTGCGTGCGGGAGGGTCGCGGGGCTAGGGTCGCGGCATGTCTTCCGCATCCGATGTGCTCGTCATGAGCTTCCCGGGTGCGCGCGGCGGCCGCCGACTCTAGGCGACCCCGGGACGCGTCTGCGGCCGGTGTCGCCGTTCCTGGCCCCGTCGTCCCAGACAATAAGGTGGAAGTCATGCCCTCTTCGGTCGCCGTCTCCGGCGCCTCCGGCTATGCCGGTGGCGAGATCCTGCGGATTCTCGCGGGCCATCCGGACGTCGAGATCCGCACGGTCACCGCGCACTCGAACGCCGGTCAGCCTCTCATCGAGCATCAGCCGCACCTGCGCTCGCTCGCGGCCCTGACTCTGCAGGAGACGACCCCCGACGTGCTCGCCGGTCACGACATCGTGGTGCTCGCCCTGCCCCACGGCCAGTCCGCGCAATACACCGACGCACTCGCAGACGTGCCGCTCGTGATCGATGCGGGCGCCGACCACCGGCTGACGTCCCCGGCGGATTGGGCCCGCTTCTACGGCGGCGACCACTCCGGCGCGTGGACCTACGGCGTCCCCGAGCTGCCGGTCGGCGGCGGCAAGCAACGCGAGGCTCTGCGGGGCGCGACGAGGATCGCCGCCCCCGGATGCAACGCCTCGACGGTGTCGCTGAGCGTCGCGCCGGGGGTGGCGGCCGGGGTGATCGACCCGAGCGACATCGTCAGCGTCCTCGCCGTCGGCCCGAGCGGCGCCGGCAAGAGCCTCAAGACCAACCTCCTCGCCAGCGAGATCCTCGGTTCCGCGAATCCGTACGCCGTCGGGGGCAGCCATCGGCACATCCCCGAGATCCGGCAGGCCCTCGTGGCGGCCGGGGCGGATGCGGCCGCGGTGCGGATCTCGTTCACGCCGGTGATCGTCCCCATGGCACGCGGCATCCTCGCCACCACGTCCGCGCCGATCACGCCCGGTGTCAGCGACGCGCAGATCCGCGATGCCTGGGAGAGCGCGTACGCGGGGGAGCTGTTCGTGCAGCTGCTGCCGGCCGGTTCTTTCCCCCGGACGGCCGACGTCGTCGGTGCCAATACTGCCCTGCTCGGCCTCGCGATCGATCGGGACGCGAACCGCGTCGTCGTCGTGGCCGCGGTCGACAACCTCGTGAAAGGGACGGCCGGCGCGGCCGTGCAGTCATTGAACATCGCGCTCGGGCTGCCCGAGGACCGGGCGCTGAGCGTGAACGGAGTGGCACCGTGAGCGTCACCGCCCCCGCCGGATTCGAGGCGGCGGGCGTCGCCGTCGGGCTGAAGTCCACCGGCAAGCCCGATGTGGCCGTCGTCGTCAACCGCGGCCCGCTGAAGGTCGGCGCCGCGGTCTTCACGTCGAACCGGGCCAAGGCCAACCCGATCCTGTGGTCCGAGCAGGCCATCCGCGACGGCGTCGTCGAGGCGATCGTGCTCAACTCCGGCGGGGCGAACTGCTTCACGGGGTCGTTCGGATTCCAGACGACGCATCAGACCGCCGAAAAGACCGCCGAGTTGTTGGGGGTCTCCGCCGGGGACGTGCTCGTCTGCTCCACGGGCCTCATCGGCACGGGCGACGAGGTCTTCCGCGGCAAAGTGCTGGCCGGGGTCGAGGAGGGGATCATCGCGCTCTCTCCCGACGGGGGAGTGGACGCATCGCTGGCCATCCTGACGACCGACTCCCGCCCCAAGCGCGCTGTCCGAAGCGCCGACGGCTGGACGATCGGCGGCATGGCCAAGGGGGCCGGGATGCTCGCGCCGGGCCTGGCCACCATGCTCGTGGTGATCACGACCGACGCCGTCCTCGACGCGGCCGAGGCGGACGCAGCGCTCCGCGCAGCCACGCGGGTGAGCTTCGACCGACTCGACTCGGACGGGTGCATGTCGACCAACGACCAGGTGACGCTGCTGGTCAGCGGCGCGAGCGGCGTCCGGCCCGCAATGGTGGACTTCACCGTCGCGCTCACCGCCGTGTGCGACGACCTCGCCGCGCAGCTGCAGGGCGACGCCGAGGGCGCGAGTCACGACATCACCATCCGCGTCGTGTCCGCCGCGAGCGAGGACGACGCCGTCGCGGTGGGCCGCTCCGTTGCACGCAACAACCTCTTCAAAGCGGCCATCTTCGGCAACGACCCGAACTGGGGACGCGTCCTGGCGGCCATCGGCACCACGGATGCCGCGTTCGACCCGTACGACGTGGACGTGTGGATGAACGGTGTGCGCGTGTGCACAGCGGGCGGCCCCGACCGGCCCCGCGAGGACGTCGACCTGACGCCCCGCGCCACCGACCTGGTGATCGACCTCCGGGTCGGCGACGCGGCTGCCACCATCCGGACCAACGACCTCACGCACGACTACGTCCACGAGAACAGCGCCTATTCGTCATGACCGGAATCGACCTGCAGGACACCGATCCCGCCGCCGCCAGCTCATGGGCCGCGACGCTCATCGACTCGCTCCCGTGGCTGCGCCGCTATCGCGACAGGGTGATCGTCATCAAGTACGGCGGCAACGCGATGGTCAGCGACGAGCTGCAGGACGCCTTCGCCGCCGACATCGCGTACCTCCGTCACGTCGGCATCCTCCCCGTCGTCGTCCACGGCGGCGGTCCGCAGATCTCGTCGATGCTCGATCGCCTCGCGATCCCCAGCGAGTTCAAGGGCGGCTATCGCGTGACCTCGACCGAGGCGATCTCGGTGGTGCGAATGGTGCTGACGGGCCAGATCAACCCGCAGCTGGTGGCCAAGGTCAATGCGCACGGCCCGCTGGCGACGGGACTCAGCGGCGAGGACGCCGGTCTGTTCGGCGGACGACGCCGGGGCGTGGTCGTCGACGGCGTCGAGCACGATCTCGGCCGCGTCGGCGACGTGGTCTCGGTCGACCCGCGGCCGGTGCTCGACCACCTCGCCGCCGGGCGCATCCCGATCGTCTCGAGCATCGCCCCCGACCTCGACAACCCCGGCCATTCGCTCAACGTCAACGCGGATGCGGCGGCTGCGGCTCTGGCGACAGCGCTCCGAGCCGAGAAGCTCGTCGTCCTCACCGACGTCCCCGGCCTCTACGCCGATTGGCCGAACCGGGACTCGCTGGTCTCCCACCTCACCTCGACCGAACTGCGTGCGATGATGCCGCGGCTCGAGTCGGGCATGATCCCGAAGATGCAGGCGTGCCTGGACGCCGTCGACGGCGGAGTCCCCACGGCGGCCATCATCGACGGCCGGGTCCCGCACTCGGTGCTCGTCGAGCTGTTCACCAGCAAGGGGATAGGAACGGAGGTCGTCGCATGAACGACATCGGCACCTGGCAGGACGACGCGAGCCGCGATCTCGTGCGCAGCTTCGGCGACCGGATGGCGCTGTTCGTGCGCGGCGAAGGCGCCTACCTCGAGGACGGCCAGGGCCGGCGCTACCTCGACTTCCTCGCGGGGATCGCCGTGGATGCCCTGGGTCACGCCCACCCGGCCTTCGTGAACGCCGTGTCCGAGCAGGCAGCCACCCTCGCGCACGTCTCCAACTACTTCGCCACGCCGCCGCAGCTGGCGCTCGCCGCGCAGCTGAAGCGCCTGGCCGGCACCGGCCCCGGTGGGCGGGTGTACTTCGGCAACTCGGGGGCCGAGGCCAACGAGGCGGCGTTCAAGCTCGCACGCCTGCACGGCCGCGACAGCGGCCGCTCGCGCATCCTCACCCTGGAGGGAGGATTCCACGGTCGCACCATGGGGACTCTCGCGATGACGGGCAAGCCCGCCCTCCAGGCGGATTTCCTCCCCATGGTTCCCGGGGTCGAGCACATCGCCCCGACGGTCGAGGCGCTCGAGGCGGCGCTGGACGAGCAGGTCGCCGCCCTCGTGGTCGAGCCCGTGCTCGGCGAGGCCGGGGTGGTCGAGCTGCCCGCGGGCTACCTCGAGGCCACCCGCGCGCTCACGCAGCGCGCCGGTGCACTGCTCATCGTCGATGAGATCCAGACCGGTGCCGGGCGCACCGGTGCGTGGTTCGCCTTCCAGCATGCCGGGATCACCCCCGACGCCATCACCGTCGCCAAGGGCATCGGCGGCGGCTTCCCGATCGGCGCGCTGATCACCTTCGGCGCGGCCAGCGAGCTGTTCTATCCCGGCACCCACGGATCGACCTTCGGCGGCAATGCGCTCGGCACCGCCGTCGCCGGTGCCGTGCTCGCGGAGATCGAGCGCGCGGGGCTCGTCGAGAACGCGCGCGTGCGCGGAGAGCAGCTTCGCGCAGCGATCGAGGGGCTCCGTTCGCCGCTGGTCACCGGCATCCGCGGCCGCGGACTGCTGCTGGGCGTCGCGCTCGCGCATCCGGTCGCCAAGGCCGTCGTCGCCGCCGCGCAGGAGCACGGCCTCATCGTCAATGCACCCAATGACGCCACCATCCGGCTCGTCCCGCCGCTGATCATCGGCGACGCCGAGATCGCCGAGTTCGTCGAGCTGTTCGCCGCGGCCCTGGCCACCGTGTCCGACTCGCTGCTGCTGGACGAGTCCGCCGCCCCCGAGGGAGTGACCGCATGACCCGCCACCTGCTGCGCGACGACGACCTCAGCCCCGCCGAACAGGCCGAGATCCTCGATCTGGCCATCGAGCTGAAGAAGGACCGCTGGGCGCACAAGCCGCTCGCGGGCCCCCAGACCGTCGCGGTGATCTTCGACAAGTCCTCCACGCGCACGCGCGTGTCGTTCGCGGTGGGGATCGCGGACCTCGGGGGGTCGCCGCTCATCATCTCGACCGCGAACAGCCAGCTCGGCGGCAAGGAGACGCCGTCCGACACCGCCCGCGTCCTGGAGCGGCAGGTCGCGGCCATCGTGTGGCGCACCTACGCGCAGGCGGGGCTGGAAGAGATGGCCCGCGACACCCGGGTACCGGTGGTCAACGCATTGAGCGACGACTTCCACCCGTGTCAGCTGCTGGCCGATCTCCTCACGATCCGGGAGCACCGCGGCGAGCTCGAGGGCCTCACGCTGTCGTTCTTCGGCGACGGCCGCAGCAACATGGCGCACTCCTACGTGCTGGCCTGCGTCACCGCGGGGATGCACGTGCGCGTCGCGTCGCCGGAGTCGTATGCGCCGCGCGAGGACGTGGTGGCCGATGCCGATGCCATCGCCGCCCGGACGGGTGGGTCGGTCACCCTCCTCACCGACCCCAACGAGGCCGCGGCCGGCGCCGACGTCGTCGTCACCGACACGTGGGTGTCGATGGGCAAGGAGGAGGAGAAGCTCGCGCGACTGCGCGATCTGGGTGCGTACAAGGTCACGACGGAACTCATGTCCCTCGCGCGGCCCGACGCCACCTTCATCCACTGCCTGCCCGCCGACCGCGGATACGAGGTCGACGCCGAGGTGATCGACGGACCGCAGAGCGTCGTCTGGGACGAGGCGGAGAACCGGCTCCACGCGCAGAAGGCGCTGCTGGTGTGGCTGTTGCGCCAGGGCTGAACGCCGCTCTCCTCACGCGCTGGCGACGGTTCGACGGGCCCTCGCGCCTGGGCGGCATCGACCTCGCCCGCGGCCTCGCCGTGGTCGGGATGCTCGCGGCCCACCTCGTGGCGATCGACGACTTCGCCCTCGGCGATCCTGCGACGTGGATCGACGTCGTCAACGGGCGGTCGTCGATCCTGTTCGCCACCCTCGCCGGTGTGTCCATCGCGCTCGTGACCGGCGGGCGCACGCCGATGCGCGGCTCCGCGCGCGGGCGGGCATCCGCGCGGCTCGCGGTGCGGGCGGGTGGGCTGTGGGTGCTCGGCATCCTGCTGGTCGCGACGGGCGTACCGGTCTATGTGATCCTGCCGGCCTATGCGATCCTCTTCCTCCTCGCGCTGCCCTTCCTGGGGATGCGCCCGCCCCTGCTGTTCGCCATCGCGGCTGCGGTGGCGGTGGTCATGCCGTTCCTGCAGGCGGTGTGGGACGCATCGCCGTTCTGGGACACCCCGGAGGGTGCGAGCGTGGGCGCCCTGATCGGGTGGGCCTACCCGTTCCCCCTCTGGATCGCCTTCCTCCTCTCCGGGATGGCCGTCGGGCGAACGAACCTGCGGTCGGCCCGCGTGGCGTTCGTCCTGTTGCTCTCCGGAGCCGCGCTCGCTGCGGGAGGCTACGGTCTGGCCGCGTGGTCGGGATCGAGCGAAACAGACGAACCCCTCTCCCTCCTTGCGGCCGTGTGGACGGCGCGTGCGCATTCCGGCGGCGTTCTCGAGGTCGTCGGGTCCGGAGGATTCGCGCTCGCGGTCATCGGGGCCAGCCTCCTGCTGTGCCGGACGGTCCTGCGCTGGCTCGTGGTGCCGCTGCGCGCCGTGGGCGCGATGCCCCTGACCGCCTACACGGCTCAGCTCGTGGTGTGGGCGGTCGCCGCTGTCGCGGTGTTCGGGACGACGGAGCATCTGGACGCCTTCCGGAGCCTGGAGCCGTTCTGGCCGATGACCCTCGGGATCACGGCCGCCTGCACCCTGTGGGTGATCCTCGTCGGCCGCGGCCCGCTGGAGGCGGCGATGGCGTGGCTGACGCGAGCGGTGGTGCGGGGGCCTGCCGAGGCGCGTCGATAGGCTGGGTGCATGAGCGACGCGAGCGGCCACGGCACGAACGAGGGTGCCCTGTGGGGCGCTCGTTTCGCGGGTGGCCCTTCGCCCGAACTCGCCGCTTTGAGCCGGTCGACGGCCTTCGACTGGGATCTCGCGCTCTACGACATCGCCGGCTCGCACGCGCACGCCGTGGCGCTGGAAGCCGCCGGCTACCTGGACGCCGACGAGGCGCGGAGGATGCACGCCGGTCTCGACGCCCTCGCCGAGCGCATCGCCGACGGAACCCTTGTCGCGGGGCCCGACGACGAAGACGTCCACGGTGCCCTGGAGACGGCGCTCATCGAGGAGGTCGGGCCGGCCCTCGGCGGCAAGCTCCGCGCCGGCCGCAGTCGCAACGATCAGATCGCCACCCTCATCCGGCTCTATCTGCGCGACCACTCGCGGACCGTTGCCCGTGAACTGCTGCGCCTCATCGACGCGATCGTGTCACAGGCCGAGGCGCACCCCGACGCGATCATGCCGGGCCGCACGCACCTGCAGCACGCACAGCCCGTGCTGCTGGCCCACCACCTCCAGGCCTACGGATGGACGCTCGTCCGCGGGCTCGAGCGGCTTCGCGACTGGTCGGTACGTGCGGCGGTCTCGCCGTACGGCGGGGGAGCGCTCGCGGGCTCCTCGCTGGGCCTGGACCCGGCGCTGGTCGCCCGCGAGCTGGGGCTGTCGGGCCCGGCGGAGAACTCGCTGGACGGCACGGCTTCGCGAGACGTCGTCGCGGAGTTCGCCTTCGTCACGGCGATGATCGCGGTGGACCTCTCCCGCTTCGCCGAAGACGTCATCCTGTGGAACACGCGCGAGTTCGGCTTCGTCACCCTCGACGACGCGTACTCGACCGGGTCGAGCATCATGCCGCAGAAGAAGAACCCCGACATCGCCGAGCTCGCCCGCGGCAAGGCGGGCAGGCTGATCGGCAATCTGACCGGATTGCTCGCGACGCTGAAGGGGCTGCCGCTGGCGTACAACCGCGACCTGCAGGAGGACAAGGAGCCGGTCTTCGACTCCGTCCGCTCCCTCGAGCTCGTCCTGCCGGCTTTCGCCGGCATGATCGCCACTTTGCGATTCGACACCGATCGGATGGCCGCGCTCGCGCCCGAGGGTTTCTCGCTTGCGACGGACGTGGCCGACTGGCTCGTGCGTCGCGGCGTGCCGTTCCGCGATGCGCATGAGATCTCCGGCTCTCTCGTGCGCGCGTGCGAGGAACGCGGGATCGGCCTGTCGGATGCGCCGGATGCGGTGCTGGCGGACGTGTCGCCCTTGCTCACCCCTGAGGTTCGCGACGTGCTGACGATCGAGGGTTCCGTCGCCAGCCGCGCGGGGGCGGGCGGCACGGCGCCGATGCGGGTGGCCGAGCAGCGGCGGGCTCTGATCGCGCGGGCGCAGAGCGTCTCCCGCGAACTCCTCGAGTAGGACATAAGGGTATAGCTGATAATCGAAGAAGATCAGCTATATACTTATTCCATGACGTCCTCTGCTGCGGTGATCGCCGACATCGTCGGCTCACGGCGACTCGGCGACCGCGGGGCCGCGCAGAAAGTGCTGGAGGCGACCATCGCACGCGTGGAGGCCGAGCAACCCCGCGCCGAGCGTCCGCTCGCTCCGACCGTAGGCGACGAGCTGCAGGCGGTCTACCCCACGCTCGAGGACGCGCTGGCCGGTCTGCTCCTGATACAACTCGCCCTCCCGGACGACGTGGAGTGCCGTTTCGGCATCGGGTGGGGGGAGATCGGCTCCATACCCTCCCGCGCCCCCGATCTCACCGACGGGCCGGGGTGGTGGGCGGCCCGCGCCGCGATCGAGACCGTTCACGCCCTGCAGCAGCGCGCCGCGCCGAGCGCCCGCGTCCGCGTGGTCGCAGCCCCCGAGGAGAATGCCGCCATGGGACCCATCGTGGCCTTCGCCAACGCCTACCTGCTCACACGCGATCAGCTCGTCGGAACCATGAGCGAGCGCACCCGGCGTCTGGTCTACGGGCGGTGTCTCGGACGAACGCAGCGCTCCCTCGCCGCCGCCGAGGACATCACCCAATCCGCCGTCTCGCAGGCGCTCGCCGCCGCCGGCGGCGGCGCGATCGTCGAGGGCTTCCACGCTCTCGACGGGGTGCGCGCATGATCCTCGCCGGCGTTGTGCTGCTCAGTGTCGGCGGGGCCGATCTCGTGCGCCAGTTCGCCGGGCGCCGGCGGCGCTGGCTGGTGTACCTCATCGCGGGGCTGATCCTCCTCGGAGCGACCGCCGCCCTCGATGCGGTGCCCGCTGCGGTGATCGGTGCCCTGGCGGCGACGGCGTGGGTGCTCGTGGTCAAGGCCGACGGCACGTCGCGCGCGGGGATCTGGGCGGCAGCGGTGCTTGCCGTCGTGTGCGCCGCTGCCGTCTTTGCGGCGCCCGCCCGGCCGGCACCCGGGCCGCTCTCGGATCTGTGGCAGCCCGCGGGCCCGTTCGGCGCCGTCCCGCTGGATACGCTCGTGGCAGCCACGGGCGCCGTCGTCTTCCTCCTCGAATCGGGCAACATCCTCGTGCGCTCGGCGCTTCGACGGGAGATGGCCCTCCCGCCGGCGGAGTCAGGGCTCAAGGGCGGCCGGCTCATCGGCCCTCTCGAGCGCGTGCTGGTCTTCGCCCTGACCCTGGCCGGCGCCTACACGCTGCTGGCCGCTGTCCTCGCTGCGAAGGGCATCGTCCGGTTCCCCGAGATCTCGCGCGACGGCGAGAGCGGCGACCGGGCCGAGTACTTCCTCGTCGGGAGCCTCGTGAGCTGGGTCGCCGCCCTCGGCGCGGCATTCCTCGTCTGGTGGGGCGCGGCGTCCTAGCCGTGGCGGGATGCCGCGTACCCCGCTGATAGCCTGAAAGGCGTGTCTGTTTCCCCGTCCGACAGCGGTCTGAACGCGCTCGCGCCCGCGAACGATCCCACCTTCGGCAACGTGTGGGACGAACTCGAGTGGCGAGGTCTCGTCCACGTCTCCACCGACGCGGAGACGCTGCGCGAGCTCCTGGGCGGGCCTTCGATCGTCTTCTACTGCGGCTTCGATCCGACCGCGCCGAGCCTTCACCTGGGGAACCTCGTCCAGCTGCTGACGATGCGCCGGCTCCAGCTGGCGGGGCACCGTCCGCTGGGACTAGTCGGCGGGTCGACCGGGCTCATCGGCGATCCGCGTCCCACCGCGGAGCGCACGCTTCACACGCGGGAGACGGTGGAGGAGTGGGTGGGGTCGCTGCGCACCCAGGTGGAGCGGTTCCTGAGTTTCGACGGCGACAGCGCCGCGCGCATCGTCAACAACCTCGACTGGACCGCGCCGCTCAGCGCCATCGACTTCCTCCGTGAGATCGGTAAGCACTACCGCGTGGGCACGATGCTCAAGAAAGACGCCGTCGCAGCGCGGTTGAATTCCGAAGCTGGGATCAGCTACACCGAGTTCAGCTACCAGATCCTTCAGGGCCTGGACTACCTCGAGCTGTTCCGCAGCTACGACTGCGTCCTGCAGACCGGTGGCAGCGATCAGTGGGGGAACCTCACCAGCGGTGTGGATCTCATCCACCGCGTCGAGGGCGCAGCCGTCCACGCGCTCGGTACGCCCCTCATCACCAACGCGGACGGGACGAAGTTCGGCAAGAGCGAGGGCAACGCGATCTGGCTGGATGCCGAGATGTGCAGCCCCTACGCGTTCTACCAGTTCTGGCTCAACACCCTGGACGCCGACGTCATCGCACGACTGAAGGTGTTCACGTTCCTCCCGAGCGCCGAGATCGCGGAGTACGAACGGCGGGTGGCCGAGGAGCCCTTCCGGCGTGCGGCGCAGCGAAGGCTGGCTGCCGAGGTGACGACCTTCGTGCATGGCCCGGAGGCGGCGGCGGCGGTTGCGGCGGCATCCGAGGCGCTCTTCGGGGCAGGGGATCTGGCGGCGCTGGATGCCGCGACGCTGCGCAGCGCCCTGGAGGAGCTCCCGAACGCACGTCTGGCGGCGGGGACGCCGGTGGTGGAGGCACTCGTGGAGACGGGTCTGGTCTCGAGCCTCAGTGAGGCGCGGCGCGCCATCTCGCAGGGCGGGGTGTCACTCGACGGCGAGAAGGTCGCCGCCGACGACGCGGTGGTGACCGGTTCGCTCCCGGGGGGAGTGTCGGTGCTGCGTCGCGGCAAGAAGACACTCGCCGGGATCCTCCTCGCCTGAACGCCCATGCCGTTCACTCCGAGTCACGCCGTCGTGGCTCTCGCGTTCGTGCGGACGCCGCTGATTCCGGCGGCGATCGCCGTCGGCGCGATGACCCCCGATCTGCCGCTGTTCGTGCGGGCGATCGTGCCGGCTTACGGCCGAACGCATGACCTGGCATGGCTCCCGCTCACCCTCGTCTGGGCCCTCGCGCTTCTGCTGATCTGGCGGGTCGCGCTGCGCCCGGCCACCCGCGAACTCGCCCCGTCCGCACTGGCGGCGCGGCTGCCGGCGGAATGGGACGCCGGTGCCGCACACGGGATCCGGGAGACCCTCGGCGTCGGGCGCGGACGGTTCTCCCCGACGACGCTCGGGTTGACGCTGGTCTCCCTGGCCGTGGGGATCGTGACGCATATCGCGTGGGACCTCTTCACGCACGAGGGGAGGGGCGGGGTGACCCTGCTTCCCGCGCTCGCCCAGATGTGGGGACCGCTGCCGGGATACCGGTGGCTGCAGCATCTGTCCAGCGCGCTTGGTCTCGCAGGGCTCGCGGTGTGGGCGGGCGTCTGGTTGACGCGGCGCCCCGTCGAGCCGGTCAGGCGGCTCCTACCGGCAGCGGTCAGGGTGAGCTGGTGGGTGTCGCTGCCGGCGATCCTGATCCTCGCCTGGGTGGGGGGTCTGGCCGTCGCCGGCTCCCTCTCGGACGAGTTCACCGCCGCCCACCTCGCCTATCGAGTGCTGCCCCCGGCCTGCGCGGCGTGGGGAGGCGCGAGCCTGTTGCTGGCGGTGCTCGTACAAGCCCTCCGCGCCCGTCAGAGGGCCTAACGGGCCTCGAGGCTGAAATCGCGGAATCTCGGGGTTCTCGCCCGCGACACGCCCGGGATGCGCCCTGATTTGCCCGTCCTGCGGATCCCACGTAACTTATTACTTGTTCGCCCCACAGGGGAGAGCGGAGAGGCCGAAAGGCCCCGCTTCCTCTCAAGCGGAGAACCACCCCCAACCTCACACCCACTTGAGTGTGAACGACCTCCGGGTCTAGGATGGGGTTTCCGGCCGCCCCGGCCATGTCACCCCGACGCCCTGCTCCGATTCGGAGCGTGAAAACGTCGACTTGACAAGCGGAGCGAATCGGATACAGTAGAGAAGTTGCCCTGCGGGCGAAGCTGAGAGGCTGAGCAGCAGGAGCATCCGATCCTTGAGAACTCAACAGCGTGCACTTGTCAAATGCCAAAAAACCTCGCGGTCAGCTTGTCTGACCGATGAGATTCTTTTGAGATTAAACGGATAAATGTCAGTAATGACATCCGATCGTCAGATCAAACTCGCTCGATCGAACCCATTCCGGTTCGATCGCAGCAAAATTCTTTTACGGAGAGTTTGATCCTGGCTCAGGATGAACGCTGGCGGCGTGCTTAACACATGCAAGTCGAACGGTGAAAGAGAGCTTGCTCTCTGGATCAGTGGCGAACGGGTGAGTAACACGTGAGCAACGTGCCCCAGACTCTGGGATAACAGCTGGAAACAGCTGCTAATACCGGATACGAGACGTGAAGGCATCTTCAACGTCTGGAAAGAACTTCGGTCTGGGATCGGCTCGCGGCCTATCAGCTAGTTGGTGAGGTAATGGCTCACCAAGGCGTCGACGGGTAGCCGGCCTGAGAGGGTGACCGGCCACACTGGGACTGAGACACGGCCCAGACTCCTACGGGAGGCAGCAGTGGGGAATATTGCACAATGGGCGCAAGCCTGATGCAGCAACGCCGCGTGAGGGACGACGGCCTTCGGGTTGTAAACCTCTTTTAGCAGGGAAGAAGCGAAAGTGACGGTACCTGCAGAAAAAGCACCGGCTAACTACGTGCCAGCAGCCGCGGTAATACGTAGGGTGCAAGCGTTATCCGGAATTATTGGGCGTAAAGAGCTCGTAGGCGGTTTGTCGCGTCTGCTGTGAAAACTGGAGGCTCAACCTCCAGCCTGCAGTGGGTACGGGCAGACTAGAGTGCGGTAGGGGAGATTGGAATTCCTGGTGTAGCGGTGGAATGCGCAGATATCAGGAGGAACACCGATGGCGAAGGCAGATCTCTGGGCCGTAACTGACGCTGAGGAGCGAAAGGGTGGGGAGCAAACAGGCTTAGATACCCTGGTAGTCCACCCCGTAAACGTTGGGAACTAGTTGTGGGGACCATTCCACGGTTTCCGTGACGCAGCTAACGCATTAAGTTCCCCGCCTGGGGAGTACGGCCGCAAGGCTAAAACTCAAAGGAATTGACGGGGACCCGCACAAGCGGCGGAGCATGCGGATTAATTCGATGCAACGCGAAGAACCTTACCAAGGCTTGACATATAGAGGAAACGGCTGGAAACAGTCGCCCCGCAAGGTCTCTATACAGGTGGTGCATGGTTGTCGTCAGCTCGTGTCGTGAGATGTTGGGTTAAGTCCCGCAACGAGCGCAACCCTCGTTCTATGTTGCCAGCACGTAATGGTGGGAACTCATGGGATACTGCCGGGGTCAACTCGGAGGAAGGTGGGGATGACGTCAAATCATCATGCCCCTTATGTCTTGGGCTTCACGCATGCTACAATGGCCGGTACAAAGGGCTGCAATACCGTAAGGTGGAGCGAATCCCAAAAAGCCGGTCCCAGTTCGGATTGAGGTCTGCAACTCGACCTCATGAAGTCGGAGTCGCTAGTAATCGCAGATCAGCAACGCTGCGGTGAATACGTTCCCGGGTCTTGTACACACCGCCCGTCAAGTCATGAAAGTCGGTAACACCTGAAGCCGGTGGCCCAACCCTTGTGGAGGGAGCCGTCGAAGGTGGGATCGGTAATTAGGACTAAGTCGTAACAAGGTAGCCGTACCGGAAGGTGCGGCTGGATCACCTCCTTTCTAAGGAGCATCTGAAGGCTTCGGCCTTCCAGAACCCAGATCGAGGACACACGTTCTTCGCTGGGAGCTCATGGGTGGAACATTAGACAAGGTGCCTTTCGGAACATCCGGATCCCAGTACGTCGCTTGCGACTGGAAGAGATCCTGGTGAGACGATCGGCACATGCACGCTGTTGGGTCCTGAGGGACCGGATGCGGGAAACCGCAGCTGAACCTCAGGGCCTTTTTCGATGTCGCAGCAGCGGCACGCGGAGAAGGTACCGCCCGTACTTTGAGAACTACACAGTGGACGCGAGCATCTTAGAGACGATCTTCGGATCGTTTCACAAGATGATCTTTATAGATCATTAGTCAATTTCTGATCCGGTTTACCGGATCCGATTCTGATTCAAACTCATGTGATTTCAAGTCTTTAAGAGCAAACGGTGGATGCCTTGGCATCTGGAGCCGAAGAAGGACGTAGCAATCTGCGATAAGCCTCGGGGAGTGGATAAGCACACTTTGATCCGAGGATTTCCGAATGGGGAAACCCCGCTGGGCGGCGTGCCGACCTAGTGACTCCCGCCTGAATATATAGGGCGGGTAGAGGGAACGTGGGGAAGTGAAACATCTCAGTACCCACAGGAAGAGAAAGCAACCGCGATTCCGTTAGTAGTGGCGAGCGAAACCGGAACAGGCTAAACCGAGTACGTGTGATATCCGGCAGGAGTTGCGTATTCGGGGTTGTGGGACTTTTCTGGCTGTTCTGCCGAGCAGCCGGCGTTACAAGAAGGTATAGACGAACAGGATTGAAAGCCTGGTCATAGAGGGTGCGAACCCCGTAGTCGAAATGCCTCCCTTGGCGCGAAGAGTATCCCAAGTAGCACGGGGCCCGAGAAATCCCGTGTGAATCTGTCAGGACCACCTGATAAGCCTAAATACTCCCAGATGACCGATAGCGGACAAGTACCGTGAGGGAAAGGTGAAAAGTACCCCGGGAGGGGAGTGAAATAGTACCTGAAACCGTTTGCTTACAAACCGTTGGAGCAGCCATAGCAGCTGTGACAGCGTGCCTTTTGAAGAATGAGCCTGCGAGTTAGCGATACGTGGCGAGGTTAACCCGAGTGGGGTAGCCGTAGCGAAAGCGAGTCTGAATAGGGCGATTCAGTCGCGTGTCCTAGACCCGAAGCGAAGTGATCTATCCATGGCCAGGTTGAAGCGACGGTAAGACGTCGTGGAGGACCGAACCCACTTAGGTTGAAAACTGAGGGGATGAGCTGTGGATAGGGGTGAAAGGCCAATCAAACTTCGTGATAGCTGGTTCTCTCCGAAATGCATTTAGGTGCAGCGTTGCGTGTTTCTTGCCGGAGGTAGAGCTACTGGATGGCCGATGGGCCCCAAAAGGTTACTGACGTCAGCCAAACTCCGAATGCCGGTAAGTGAGAGCGCAGCAGTGAGACTGTGGGGGATAAGCTTCATAGTCGAGAGGGAAACAACCCAGACCACCAACTAAGGTCCCTAAGCGCGTGCTAAGTGGGAAAGGATGTGGAGTTGCCTTGACAACCAGGAGGTTGGCTTAGAAGCAGCCACCCTTGAAAGAGTGCGTAATAGCTCACTGGTCAAGTGATTCCGCGCCGACAATGTAACGGGGCTCAAGCACGCCACCGAAGTTGTGGCATTGACATTATTGGTAGGCCTTCGTGGTCCAGCCGTGTTGATGGGTAGGAGAGCGTCGTGTGGCCAGCGAAGCGGCGGTGTGAACCAGCCGTGGAGGCTACACGAGTGAGAATGCAGGCATGAGTAGCGAAAGACATGTGAGAAACATGTCCTCCGAAAGACCAAGGGTTCCAGGGTCAAGCTAATCTTCCCTGGGTAAGTCGGGACCTAAGGCGAGGCCGACAGGCGTAGTCGATGGACAACGGGTTGATATTCCCGTACCGGCGAAGAACCGCCCAAGCTAATCCAGTGGTGCTAAGAGTCCTAACCAGGAATGGACGGATCCCTTCGGGGTGAAGCCGTCTTGGCGAACGCTCGACCCCATGCTGGTGCGGTTAGCGTATTAACAGGTGTGACGCAGGAAGGTAGCCCAAGCCAGGCGATGGTTGTCCTGGTGCAAGTGCGTAGGCCGAGTGATAGGCAAATCCGTCACTCATACAGGCTGAGACACGATGCGGATGAAAAGTGGGTGATCCTATGCTGCCAAGAAAAGCATCGACGCGAGGTTCAAGCCGCCCGTACCCCAAACCGACTCAGGTGGTCAGGTAGAGAATACCAAGGAGATCGAGAGAATCGTGGTTAAGGAACTCGGCAAAATGCCCCCGTAACTTCGGGAGAAGGGGGGCCTTCGACGTATTAGGACTTGCTCCGAAAGCGTTTGGAGGCCGCAGAGACTAGTGGGTAGCGACTGTTTACTAAAAACACAGGTCCGTGCCAAGTCGCAAGACGATGTATACGGACTGACGCCTGCCCGGTGCTGGAAGGTTAAGAGGACCGGTTAGCCGCAAGGCGAAGCTGAGAATTTAAGCCCCAGTAAACGGCGGTGGTAACTATAACCATCCTAAGGTAGCGAAATTCCTTGTCGGGTAAGTTCCGACCTGCACGAATGGCGTAACGACTTCCCAACTGTCTCAACCGCGAACTCGGCGAAATTGCACTACGAGTAAAGATGCTCGTTACGCGCAGCAGGACGGAAAGACCCCGTGACCTTTACTACAGCTTGGTATTGGTGTTCGGTGTGGCTTGTGTAGGATAGGTGGGAGACTTTGAAGCATGGACGCCAGTTCGTGTGGAGTCATTGTTGAAATACCACTCTGGTCACTCTGGATGTCTAACTTAGAACCGTAATCCGGTTCAGGGACAGTGCCTGGTGGGTAGTTTAACTGGGGCGGTTGCCTCCCAAAAAGTAACGGAGGCGCCCAAAGGTTCCCTCAACCTGGTTGGCAATCAGGTGGCGAGTGTAAGTGCACAAGGGAGCTTGACTGTGAGACTGACAGGTCGAGCAGGGACGAAAGTCGGGACTAGTGATCCGGCAGTGGCTTGTGGAAGCGCTGTCGCTCAACGGATAAAAGGTACCTCGGGGATAACAGGCTGATCTTGCCCAAGAGTCCATATCGACGGCATGGTTTGGCACCTCGATGTCGGCTCGTCGCATCCTGGGGCTGGAGTAGGTCCCAAGGGTTGGGCTGTTCGCCCATTAAAGCGGTACGCGAGCTGGGTTTAGAACGTCGTGAGACAGTTCGGTCCCTATCCGCTGCGCGCGTAGGAAGTTTGAGAGGATCTGACCCTAGTACGAGAGGACCGGGTTGGACGAACCTCTGGTGTGTCAGTTGTTCCGCCAGGAGCACCGCTGATTAGCTACGTTCGGGATGGATAACCGCTGAAAGCATCTAAGCGGGAAGCCGGCCTCAAGATGAGACTTCCATGCCTTCGGGCGAGAGGCTCCCAGCCAGACTACTGGGTTGATAGGCCAGATGTGGAAGTGCAGTAATGCATGCAGCTGACTGGTACTAATAAGCCGATGACTTGATAACACTTCCGTTTGCGAGGTGCTTGCGTCCACTGAGTGGTTCCCGATGTACGGTCGGGAATCGCATGACAATGACTTTTGTTGTGCAGACTGAAACATCAATAGTGTTTCGGCGGCCATAGCGAGAGGGAAACGCCCGGTCCCATTCCGAACCCGGAAGCTAAGCCTCTCAGCGCCGATGGTACTGCAGGGGGGACCCTGTGGGAGAGTAGGACACCGCCGGACTTCTTTCGAGAAATGGCCACCCAGTGCTGGGTGGCCATTTCGCGTTTACGGACACATTTCCGAGGAGGGATCGACGACGTGGCAGCGTTCGACGGCGAGGGGCGGCGGGATCGCCGAGAGCGCCCGCAGGGCCGGCCCGGCGGTAAGCCCTCGGGCGACCGAGGAGCTCGTCCGGAACGGGGGGCACGTCCCGAGCGCTCCGATCGCCCCCGCGGCGGTAAACCGCCCTTCCGCGGCGGCGCCGGGCAGGCGCGTACGGATGACCGCCGTGCGTCACGCCCTCCCCGCGACGACGAGACCCGCCGCGCCAAGGTGGCGGAGCCGGACCTTCCCGAGGAGATCACCGCCCGTGACCTCGCGCCGGCGGCGCGGAACGAGCTGAAGACGCTCAGCAAGGAGAATGCCGACACCGTCGCGCGTCACCTTGCGATGGCCGCGCGACTCATCGACGACGACCCGGCGCTGGCCCACGAGCACGCTCTGGCCGCATCGCGGCGCGCGGGGCGTGTGGGGGTCGTGCGCGAGACGACAGCCATCACCGCGTACGCCGTGGGCGACTTCGCCCTGGCGCTGCGGGAGCTTCGCACCTACCGCCGCATCTCCGGTCGAGACGACCAGCTGCCTCTTCTCGTGGACAGTGAGCGAGGTGTGGGCAGGCCGGATCGCGCGTTGGAGGTCGGCCGTTCCGTCGACCGTGGCACTCTCCCGCCGGGTGTGCGCGTACAGCTGGCGATCGCGATGTCCGGCGCGCGTCTGGATCTCGGCGAGCCGGAGCGCGCTCTGCAGGAGCTCGAGATCCCCGAGCTCGATCCCGACCGCGCGTTCGAGTGGAGTCCTGCGCTGTTCGACGCGCGCGCCGCTGTCCTCGAGGAGCTCGGACGCGCCGAAGAGGCTGCCGAGTGGTACCGCCGCGCCGAGATCGCCGGCGACGTCTTGGACGCCGCGTCCGGCCTCGCCGCTCAGGAGGCGCTCGTCGTCGACGACCTTGACGCCGACGAGGCCGCCGGCGCCCCGGAGCGACCGGAGTGATCCTCCGCCGTCGGCCGGAGCCGGCTCCTGCGCCGCTCGACGGCGTCGACGTGGTGCTCGCCGACCTCGATGGCGTCGTATACGCCGGCCCTGGCGCGATCCCTCACGCGGTCGAAAGCCTGAACGCCGCCGCGAACGACGGTCGGCGGCTCGGTTTCATCACGAACAACGCCTCGCGGACGGATGCGTCCGTTGCCGAGCATCTCACATCGCTCGGCCTGTCGGTGCGCGCCGACAATGTGGTCACGAGCCCTCAGGCCGCCATGCGGTTGCTGCGGCAGATCGTGCCGCCGCCCGCGACGATCCTGGTCGTGGGCGGAGAGGGCCTCGTCGTCGAGGTGCAGAAGGCGGGGTACACCGTCACCCGCAGCGCCGAGGACGCGCCGGCGGCGGTCGTGCAGGGGTTCGCTCCCGAGGTGGGGTGGTTGCAGCTGGCCGAGGCCGCCTACGCGCTCCAGCTTCCCGAAGAGGAGGGCGGGATCCCCTGGATCGCGACCAACACCGACTGGACGATTCCGCAGGCGCGTGGCGTCGCGCCGGGGAACGGGACGCTCGTGTCTGCGGTGCACACCGCGGTGGGTCGCCTGGCAACGGTGGCGGGCAAGCCCGAGACGCCAATCTTCACCGAGGCGGTCGCGCGGTTCGGGGCGGCCTCACCGCTCTTCCTCGGCGACCGCCTCGACACCGACATCCAGGGCGCATCGCGCGCCGGACTCCGCTCGGCACTGGTTCTGACGGGGATCGATCGCCCCAAGCACGTCCTTGCCGCCCCGCCGGACTCACGGCCCGATTTCCTCCTGAGCGACCTGCGCGAGCTCTCCGAGCCGTATCCGGCGACCGTCGTGTCCGGCGCTCGCACCAGCGTGGGACGCGCGACCATCGAGATCGACGGTCCCGACCTGCGGGTGGTGTCGGCGGGGGAGCGTCCCATCGACCTCGTCCGCGCGGCCGCCGCGGCCATCTGGAGCTCAGGGCGAGCGATCTTCGGCTTCCGGATCGACGAACGCGTGTATGCCGACCCGTTCTGGCGCGTATAGCTCGGTACGATGGCGGCATGCCCGACGCCCCGGACTCCGCGGATGACGCCGACCGCGAGCTCATCCCGCGCCTGCGGGTGATCGAAGAGCAGCCGCTCGCCGACCGCGCCGAGGCGTACCTCGCCCTTTCGGACGAGCTCGCGCGCCGGCTCGAGTCCGGACCGAGCCTGGACGGCGGCGCGCGAGGATGACTCCTCGCCTCGACGCCGCTCTGGCTGCGCGAGGGCTGGCGAGATCGCGCACGCACGCGAGCCGGCTCATCGCGGACGGTCGAGTCAGCGTGGACGGAACCCCGGTCATCAAGCCCGCCACGGCCGTGTCGGAGGGCGCGCAGATCGAGGTGTCCGGTGACGACGCCTACGTCAGCCGGGGCGCGCACAAGCTGATAGCGGCACTCGACGGCTTCGGCATCGAGGTGGCCGGACGGCCCGCGCTCGATCTGGGTGCCTCCACCGGAGGCTTTACGCAGGTGCTGCGCGAACGCGGCGCGACTCCCGTCCTCGCCGTCGACGTCGGTCACGCCCAGCTCTCGCCCCTTGTCGCCGCCGATCCCGACGTGATCGCGGTCGAGGGGTACAACGTGCGGTACATGGACGCGGCGAACCTCGCCGCCGCCACCGGGGTGGCCACGGCGCCGCAGGTCATCACCGCAGACCTGTCCTTCATCTCCCTCACCCACGTGCTGCCCGCCCTCGCCGGCGTCGCCGACGCCGACGCCGATGTGGTGCTGCTGGTCAAGCCGCAGTTCGAGGTCGGTCGGACGGCGGTGCGCGGCGGCCTCGTCACCGATCCCGATGTGCGCGCCGACGCCGTCAGCGGGGTGCTGTGGTCGGCGTGGGACACGGGATTGCGTACGGTGGGAATCCTCCCCTCGCCGATTCTCGGCACGCACGGCAACCGCGAGTTCCTCGTCCATCTCTCGGCCCTGCGCGGCGCGGATCCCTCAGAATGGTCGAGCACCGTGAACGAAGTGGCCGGAACCCGATGACCTCGATCGAACGACACATCCTGCTCGTCGTCCACGCCCACCGCGACGACACGATCGACGCCGCCGGTCGCGTGATCGCGGAGCTGCGTTCGGCGTCGGCGCACCCCGTGCTGTCGGCCGAAGACCGCGTGCAGCTGGAGACGGTCCTCGACCTCAGCGGCGTCGGCACGCTCGGTGAGGACGTTCCCCTCGATGACATCGAGCTGGCCATCGTCCTCGGTGGGGACGGCACGATTCTGCGCGCCGCGGAGCTCGTCCGGGGCGGAACGGCTCCGATCCTCGGGGTCAACATGGGACACGTCGGCTTCCTCGCGGAGATCGAGCGCGACGACATGGACGACGCCGTACGCCGCGTCATCGCGCGCGACTACCGGGTCGAGGAGCGCATGGCCTTGGCCGTCCGCGTGAAGGACGCCGGAAACGCCGTCGTGTACGAGACGTGGGCTCTCAACGAGGCCACCGTCGAGAAGGCCAGTCGCGAGCGGATGCTCGAGGTCGTCATGGAGGTCGACGGGCGCCCGTTGTCGTCCTTCGGATGCGACGGCGTCGTCGTCGCGACCCCGACGGGCTCCACGGCGTACAACTTCTCCGCCGGCGGCCCGGTGATCTGGCCGAGCGTGGAGGCTATCGCGTTCGTCCCGCTGTCGGCGCACGCCCTCTTCGCGCGACCGCTCGTCGTCGACCCCGAGGCATCCGTCGCTATCGAAGTGCTCGAGCGCACGAGCGGCGGCGGGATCCTGTGGTGCGATGGGCGCCGCTCGCACGACCTCCCTCCCGGCGCCCGGGTCGTGGTGCGGAGATCGAGTCGTCCGGTGCGGCTGGCGCGGCTGCATCCGGCCGCCTTCACCGACCGGCTCGTGCAGAAGTTCCGCCTGCCTGTGGAGGGGTGGCGCGGTCCCGAGGGCACCCGGTCATGATCGAGCAGATGCGTCTTCGCGACCTCGGCGTCATCGCCGACGCGACGCTGCCGATCGGGCCCGGCTTCACCGCCATCACGGGGGAGACCGGCGCCGGAAAGACGATGGTGGTGACCGGTCTCGGGCTCCTGCTGGGCCAGCGCGCCGACTCCGGCGCCGTGCGCTCCGGCGCCGACGCCGCCTCCGTCGAGGGAGTGTGGCTCGTCCCCGAGACGGGCCCCGTCGTCGAGCGGGTCCGGGAGGCAGGGGGCGACGTCGAGCCGATCGGAGCCGGGCGCGCGGAACTGTACCTCGGACGGACCGTCTCGAGCGAGGGACGCGGCCGCGCGACGGTCGGGGGGCGCACGGCCCCCGCCGGTGTCCTCGCCGACCTCGCCGATGACCTGGTCGTCGTCCATGGGCAATCCGATCAGCTGCGGCTTCGCTCCGCGTCCGCTCAGCGTGACGCGCTCGACCGCTTCGGCGGCGCGGTCGTCGCCGAAGCGCTGACGCGGTATCGCGCAGCGTTCGAGACGTGGCGGGCCCTGGACGCCGAGATCGCGACGCTGCAGGAGGAGCGGGATCAGCGTGCGCGCGAGGCCGAGGACCTGAGGCTCCGACTGGCCGAGATCGAGGCGGCCGCGCCGCTGGCCGGTGAGGACGTCGAGCTGGCGGCCCGCGCCGAGCGATTGTCGAACGTCGAGGAACTCCGGCTGGCGGCGGCCACCGCGCACGAGGCGCTGTCCTCCGAGGTCGGCGCTCCCGACGTCTCCGCTCTCCTCGGCGACGCGCGACGTGCTCTCGAGCGCGCCGGGAGCGCCGATCCCGCCCTCGCGGCCCTCGCGGATGCCGCCGCCGATCTGGGGTACCGGGCCGCGGACCTCGCCACAGCGCTGTCGGGCTACCTCGCGGATCTCGACGAGACGGGCCCGCACGAGCTCGCCGCCGTCGAGGAGCGCCGAGCTGTCCTCGCTGGGCTCGTTCGCGTTCACGGGAGCATCGAGGCGGCCCTCGCCCTCCAGCAGACCGGATCGGAGAGGCTGGTCGAGCTCGACGACGACTCCGACCGGGCAGAGCGCCTCTCCGCCGCGCGCGCCGAGGCGACGACCGTGCTCGACCAGGCGGCCGGCGCGCTCACGGCAGCGCGCGTCGATGCGGCGGTGCGCCTGGGCGCCGCCGTCACCAAGGAGCTCCACGCGCTGGCACTCCCGGACGCCACCCTCCGGGTGGCGGTCGCCCCCGCGCCGCCGAGCGCGACCGGCCGCGATGAGGTCACGATCCTGCTGGCGCCGCATCCGGGAACCGAGCCGAGACCTGTCGCGCGCGGCGCGTCGGGCGGCGAGCTCAGCCGCGTCATGCTGGCGATCGAGGTCGTCCTCGCGGGCGTGGACCCCGTGCCCACGTTTGTCTTCGACGAGGTCGACGCCGGAATCGGCGGCGCGGCCGCCATCGAGGTGGGCCGGCGCCTGGCCCGCCTCGCCGAGACGTCGCAGGTGATCGCGGTGACCCATCTGGCGCAGGTGGCCGCCTTCGCGGGCAACCATCTGTCGGTCGTGAAGGGCACCGACGGCGCCGTCACCGCCTCCAGCGTGCGCCGGCTCGACGGCGCCGAGCGCGAGGCCGAGATGGCGCGCCTCCTCTCGGGCATGCCCGACTCCGACGCCGCCATCACCCACGCGCGCGAACTGCTCGCGAGCGCCTCCGCTTCCCCGCCCGCTCGGCTGATAGGATAGAAGCCCGTGATGCAGACTTCCGGTTCTCCCCGCGGCGACAGTTCGAACGACACCACCAAGCACATCTTCGTGACCGGTGGTGTCGTTTCCTCGTTGGGCAAGGGCCTCACCGCCGCGAGCCTGGGAAACCTGCTCACGGCGCGCGGACTGCGTGTCGTGATGCAGAAGCTGGACCCGTATCTGAACGTCGATCCGGGCACCATGAACCCGTTCCAGCATGGCGAGGTCTTCGTCACCGACGACGGCGCCGAGACCGACCTCGACATCGGTCACTACGAGCGCTTCCTCGACATCGAGCTCACCCAGGCCGCGAACGTCACGACCGGCCAGATCTACTCCGAGGTCATCGCGAAGGAGCGCCGCGGCGAGTATCTCGGCGACACGGTGCAGGTGATCCCGCACATCACCGATGAGATCAAGCGGCGGATGCGGCTGCAGGCCACCGAGGAGCCGCGCCCCGACGTCATCATCACCGAGATCGGGGGCACGGTCGGCGACATCGAGTCCCAGCCCTTCATCGAGTCGGCCCGGCAGATCCGCCACGAGCTCGGACGTCAGAACGTCTTCTTCGTCCACGTGTCGCTCGTGCCGTTCATGGGCGCATCGGGCGAGCAGAAGACCAAGCCCACGCAGCACTCCGTCGCCGCGCTCCGCTCGATCGGTATCCAGCCCGACGCCCTGGTGCTGCGCAGCGACCGGCCCGTCACCGAGTCGAACAAGCGCAAGATCGCGCTCATGTGCGACGTCGACGAGGACGCCGTCGTGAACGCGGTCGACGTGCCGAGCATCTACGACATCCCCTCGATGCTCAACGAACAGGGGCTCGACGAGTACATCGTCCGGGCTCTCGGCCTCGCCGGCGCCGGCGACGTCGACTGGTCGCGCTGGCAGCGGGTGCTGCAGGCCGTGCACAACCCGAAGCACGAGGTGACCATCGGGCTCGTCGGGAAATACATCGACCTGCCCGACGCCTACCTGTCCGTCACCGAGGCGCTCAAGGCCGGCGGATTCGCTCACGAGACGCACGTGAACATCACCTGGATCCCCTCGGACCTCTGCGAGACGCCCGAGGGCGCGGCCAAAGCGCTCGGCGCCCTCGACGGCATCGTCATCCCCGGTGGCTTCGGCATCCGGGGGATCGATGGCAAGCTCGGCGCCCTGAGGTTCGCCCGCGAGCAGGGGATCCCGACGCTCGGGATCTGCCTGGGCCTGCAGTGCATCGTGATCGAGTACGCCCGCACGGTGGCCGGGATCGAGGGGGCGTCTTCGACGGAGTTCGACCCCGACACCCCGCACCCCGTGGTGGCCACGATGGCCGAGCAGGTCGACATCCTCGCCGGCGGCGACCTCGGCGGCACGATGCGGCTGGGGCTGTACCCGGCCGACCTGCTCGCCGGATCGATCGCGGAGGAGGTGTACGAGGCACCGCGCGTGTCGGAGCGCCACCGCCACCGCTACGAGGTCAACAACGCCTACCTCGACCAGCTGCGCGACGCCGGACTGCTGTTCTCCGGGCTCAACCCCGAGTTCGGGCTCGTCGAGTACGTCGAGCTGCCGCGCGACGTGCACCCGTACTACATCGCCACCCAGGCGCATCCGGAGTTGCGGTCGCGGCCGACGGAGCCGCATCCGCTGTTCCGCGGCCTCATCGGCGCCGCCTTGGACCGCCACCGCGCGAGCGAGCTGTTCGACGTCGAGCAGGCCTGACGTGCCGCAGCTGCGCGACGAACCGGTCGAGCCGACGATCCTCTCCAGCGACCTGGTGTACTCGGGGCGCGTGTGGGACGTGCGCTCCGACACGGTCCAGTACAACGACGGCGAGATCGTGCGACAGTACATCGATCACCCGGGGGCTGCGGCCATCGTGGCGATCGACGACGACGAGCGCGTCGTCCTCATCCAGCAGTACCGCCACCCCGTGCGCCTGAGGGACTGGGAGATTCCCGCGGGCCTGCTGGACGTCGAGGGGGAGGAGCCGCTCGTGACGGCCCAGCGCGAGCTGGCCGAGGAGGTGGACCTCGTGGCCGACCGGTGGCAGCCGCTCCTGGCGTCGCGGATGAGCCCGGGCGGGAACGACGAGGTCGTGCACATCTTCCTCGCGCGTGGACTGTCGGATGCACCGGAGAGGTTCGCGCGCGAGGACGAGGAAGCCGACATCCGCGTCGAGCGGGTGCCGCTCGCGGAGGTCGTCGACGGCATCCTCGACGGGCGCCTGACCAACGGCATCCTCACCGCGGGAGCCCTCGCAGCGGCCGAGGTGCTGCGCCGCGAGGCGTGAGGTGCACCTCGACCGCGCCGTCGACGCCTATCTGCGTCACATCTCTCTCGAGCGCGGTCTGTCCGACCACACCGTCGCGGCCTACCGGCGCGACCTGAGCGCATATGCGTCGTGGCTCGCCGAGCACGGTGCGGACGACACGGATGCCGTGACCGCCGCCCTCGTCTCGGCGTTCGCGGCCGAGCGAGCCTCCGCCGTCCCCGCCCCGGCGCCGGCCAGTCTCGCGCGGCTGCAGTCCTCGGTGCGGGGGCTCCACCGCTTCCTCGCCCGGGAGGGGATCGTCGCCGACGACCCGTCGCGCCGACTCCGTCCTCCCAAGGCCGCCCAGCGCCTCCCGAAGGCGCTCACGATCGACCAGGTCGAGCAGCTTCTCGACGCCGCCGGGCCTGCGCCGCAGGACGCCGTCCCCGGCGACCTGGCGGGTCTTCGCGACCGGGCGCTCGTCGAACTGCTCTACGCGACGGGAGCGCGCGTCTCGGAGATCGTGCAGCTCGACGTCGACGACCTCGCCACCGGCGACGTGCTGCGCGTGCGGGGCAAGGGCTCGAAGGAGCGGATCGTCCCTGTCGGCTCCTACGCACGGGACGCCGTCGACGCGTACCTCACGCGCGTCCGCCCCGAGCTCGCCCGCCGCGGGCATGCCACCCCCCGCCTCTTCCTCGGCGTGCGCGGCGGGCCGCTCTCACGCCAGAGCGCGTGGCTCATCCTGCAGCGGGCAGCCGAGCGCGCCGGACTCACCGCGCACGTGTCCCCGCACACGCTGCGGCACTCCTTCGCCACGCACCTGCTCCAGGGCGGCGCCGACGTGCGGGTCGTGCAGGAGCTCCTGGGGCACGCCTCGGTCGCGACGACCCAGATCTACACGCATGTGAGCGTCGATGCGCTCCGCGACGTCTACGCCACGTCGCATCCGCGCGCGCGGTGACCCGCGGCGCGCATCCCGGGGACGACCGGATGCGGCGGCTAGAATCGGTGCACGTTATGGCGAGGTCAGGAGAGTCGGTGGCGGGCAGCTCGACGAAGGGCACGAGGAAGTCCTCGGGCGACGAGGTGACCCTCGGCCCGACGGGTCGCCCCTATCACGGGTTCCCCACCCCGCCGAAGCTCGACGGTCACGGACCGGCGCGCATCATCGCGCTGTGCAATCAGAAGGGCGGCGTCGGCAAGACGACGACGACGATCAACCTCGCCGCCGCGCTGGCAGGCTACGGCCGCAAGGTGCTCGCGATCGACTTCGACCCGCAGGGCGCGCTGTCGGCGGGACTGGGCATCCAGACCCACGACATCCCGACGATCTACGACCTGCTGCTGGACTCCAAGCGCGACCCGCACGAGACGATCGTGCAGACGTCGGTCGAGGGTCTCGACGTCATCCCCGCGAACATCGACCTGAGCGCCGCGGAGGTGCACCTGGTCAACGAGGTGGCCCGCGAGACGATCCTCGCGCGGGTGCTTCGCAAGGTCGCCGACGACTACGACGTCATCCTCGTCGACTGCCAGCCCTCGCTCGGTCTGCTCACCGTCAACGCCCTCACGGCCAGCCACGGCGTGATCATCCCGCTGGAGTGCGAGTTCTTCGCCCTGCGCGGTGTCGCCCTCCTCATCGAGACGATCGACAAGGTGCGCGACCGCCTCAACCCCGCGATCGCCCTCGACGGTGTGCTCGCCACGATGTACGACCCGCGGACGCTCCACTCCCGCGAGGTCCTCGAGCGTGTCGTGGAGGCCTTCGGCGACGACGTGCTCGAGACCGTCATCGGCCGTACCGTCAAATTCCCGGATGCCTCGGTCTCGGGCGTGCCGATCACCGAGTTCGCCCCGGAGCACGCCGCTGCCCAGGCGTACCTGCGCCTGGCCCGGGAGCTGGTCGCCCGTGGCGCCGTCGCCTGACGAGTCATCGTCCGACGAAGGGCGGTCCCTGAGCGAGGCCGAAGGCCGAGACGAAGGGTTCCGCGTCTCCCTCGACGTCTTCGACGGGCCCTTCGATCTGCTCCTGAGTCTCATCTCGCAGCGTGAGCTCGACATCACCGAGGTCGCGCTGAGTGCGGTGACCGACGAGTTCATCGCGTACCTGCGCGCGCTGGGGCCCGACGCCCACCTCGACGAGACATCGCAGTTCCTGGTCGTGGCCGCCACCCTCCTCGACATGAAGGTCGTGGGGCTGCTGCCGCAGGGCGAGCTTGTCGACGCCGAATCGGTCGCCCTGCTGGAGGCCCGCGACCTGCTGTTCGCACGGCTGCTGCAGTACCGGGCCTTCAAGCAGGTGTCGAGCTGGTTCGCCGAGCGACTCCAGTCGGAGGATCGGCGTCACACGCGCGCGGTGCGGCTCGAGGAGAAGTACCGCAACGCCGCCCCCGACCTGGTGTGGACGCTCAGCGCCGACGACTTCGCCGCGCTCGCGCTGCTGGCCTTCGCTGCGAAGGAGATCCCGCACGTCGGCCTCGACCACCTGCATGCACCACTCGTCAGCATCCGGGAGCAGGCAGCCGTCGTCGTGACGCTGCTGCGGAACGCGGGCTCGCTGACGTTCCGCGACCTCATCGCCGGCGTCGCCCAGACGGGTGTCGTCGTCGCCCGATTCCTCTCCGTGCTGGAGCTGTACCGCCACGCCGCCCTGAGCTTCGAACAGGTGGAGCCGCTCGGCGAGCTGACGCTCCGCTGGACCGCCGAACGCTGGTCGGAGGAGAACCTCGCGACCTTGGGAGCCGACTATGACCGATGACCCGTCCACCGATGTCGCCCGACGCCTCGAGGCGATCCTGCTCATCGTGGAGGAGCCCCAGAGCCTCGTGAGCCTCGCTGCCGCGGTCGGCGCGCCGGTCGCCGCCGTGCGCCAGGCCATCGAGGGGCTCGTCGACGACTACGACGGCCGCGCCGGCGGACCTCGACGCGGATTCGAGCTGCGTGAAGTGGGCGGCGGTTGGCGGCTGTACGTGCGCGCGGAGCATGACGATCTCGTCTCGGAGTTCGTCAACACGCAGGCCCCCTCCCGCCTCTCGCAGGCGGCGCTGGAGACCCTCGCGGTCATCGCCTACAAGCAGCCCGTCACCCGCGGACAGGTGGCGTCGATCCGAGCGGTCAACGTCGACTCGGTCGTGCGGACGCTCCTCGCTCGCGGGCTCGTCACCGAGGTCTTCACCGACCCTGACACCGGAGCCATCCATTACGGGACGACCGACGCGCTCTTGGTGAACCTCGGCATCAACTCCCTAGACGAGCTTCCGCGCATCTCGCCGCTGCTGGACGACGGTGCCGACGGGTTCGACGCGGAGGTCGTGCGATGAGCGACGGCGTGCGGCTGCAGAAGGCCCTCGCGAACGCGGGTGTCGCGTCGCGACGGGTGGCGGAGGAGATGATCGTCGAGGGGCGCGTGCGCGTGAACGGCGCCGTCGTCACGGAGCTCGGCAGCCGCGTGGATCCCGAGAGCGACCTGATCGATGTCGACGGGATCGCCGTGCAGCTCGACGCCGACAAGCGGTACGTGATGCTCAACAAGCCGACCGGCGTCGTCAGCACGATGAAGGACGAGCGGGGACGCCGCGACCTCCGGGAGTTCACCGGCGACTGGCCGGAGCGCCTCTACAACGTCGGACGCCTGGATGCCGACACCAGCGGCCTGCTCGTCCTCACCAACGACGGGGATCTCGCGCACGTCCTCGCCCACCCCTCCTTCGGGGTGACCAAGGTGTACATCGCGAAGGTGGACGGCCGGGTGACGGCGCAGACGATCGCGCGGCTGACGCGCGGCATCGAACTGGAGGACGGTCCCATCGCGGCCGACAAGGCGCGGCTGCTGGACGCGTCGGGCGAGTCGAGCCTCGTCGAGCTCACGCTGCACTCCGGCCGCAACCGGATCGTGCGCCGCATGATGGCCGAGGTGGGGCATCCGGTCGTCGAGCTCGTGCGCCGCCAGTTCGGGCCGCTTCACCTGGGAACCCTCCCGGTCGGGCGGGCGCGGGAGTTGACTAAGCTGGAACGCGGTGCGCTCCTGACCCTCTCGCGTCGCGAGCACGCACCGGACGACACCCCGTGAGCGACTCGACGACTTCTCCCGAACGCGCGGCCGCACCGCTGGCCTCGCGCGTTCGAGGGACGGTGCGCATCGTGGGCGCCGGCCTGTTGGGATCGAGCATCGGTCACGCCCTCACCGGCCGCGGCGTGGATGTCGCCCTCGACGACGCATCGCCCGCACAACTGCGCCTCGCCGTGGACTACGGCGCCGGCCGCGCGGCGCGCCCCGACGATGCGCCGTCCCTCGTCGTCGTGGCCGTGCCGCCCGATGTCACGGCGGGTGTGATCGAGCGGGAGCTCGCCGCCCATCCCGGCGCTGTCGTCACCGATGTCGCGAGCGTCAAGCTGCAACCCCTCCGTGAGCTGCAGGCCCTGAGGATCGATCTGACGCACTACATCGGGTCGCACCCGCTCGCCGGGCGTGAGCGGGGCGGGGCGATCTCGGCGCGCGCCGACCTCTTCGTCGGGCGGCCGTGGGTCGTGTGCCGCGACGCCGACACCCCGGCGGATGACCTCGCGCTGGTCGAGGCGCTGGCCCTCGAGCTCGGCGCGGTGCCGCTGGAGATGTCACCCGAGGAGCACGACCGCTCCGTCGCTCTGGTCTCCCACGTTCCGCAACTCGTGGCGAGCCTGCTGGCCGGGCGCTTCGTCGACGCTCCGGACGCCGCGCTCGGCCTCGCGGGGCAGGGCGTTCGCGACACCACCCGCATCGCCGCCTCCGCACCGGAGCTCTGGGTGCAGATCCTCGGCGCCAATGCCGAGCCCGTCGTCGACGTGCTCGACGCCCTGGCCCACGACCTCACCGCCGTCGCCGATGCCCTCCGCACGCCGGATGCGCCGGGCGCACGCCGCGCGGTGGCCGACACTATCCGGCGCGGCAACGATGGCGTGGAGCGTCTCCCGGGGAAGCACGGGCAGAACCGCCGGTTCGATTCCTTCGTCGTGATGATCGACGACACACCGGGGCAGCTCGGGCGCCTGTTCGGCGAGCTCGGTGAGCTGTCGGTCAACGTGGAGGATCTGCGGCTGGAGCATTCGCCGGGCGCCCTGTTCGGTCTCGCGGAGATCAGCGTCGTGCCCGACGCGGTGCGACGCGCGACCGAGGGGCTGGTCGCGCGCGGCTGGCGGATCGCGAGCACGCATGACTGAGGTCTTCGTCGTGGCCGTGGACGGCCCGGCCGGGAGCGGCAAGTCGAGTGTGTCGAAGGAGGTCGCGCGTCGGCTGGACTTCGGCTACCTCGACACCGGCGCCGCCTACCGCGCGCTCGCGTGGCATGCCCTGGAGCGCGGCGTCGACACGTCCGACGCGACCGGCGTCGTGGAGGTGCTCGGGGACTTCGACTACGCGATCTCGCTCGACCCCGACGACTACCGGGTGTGCGTGGGCGACACCGACGTGACCGCCGCCATCCGCGAGCCGCGCGTTACCGACGCCGTCAGCGGCGTCGCGCGGGTCCCCGCCGTGCGGGAGGCCGTGAACGCGCTGTTTCGCCGCCTGATCGCCGCGTGCGCGCGCGACGGCGTCGTCGTCGAGGGCCGCGACATCACGACCGTGGTCGCCCCGGATGCGCCGGTGCGCATCCTCCTCACCGCCGCTGCGGAGATCCGGGCGGCGCGGCGCAGCGCCGAACTGGCGACGCAGGACGCCGCGACAGTGGCCTCCGCGCTGCACCGGCGCGACGCATCCGATTCGGCCGTGGTGGACTTCCTGACCGCGGCACCCGGGGTGGAGGTCGTGGATTCGAGCGACCTCGACTTCGCACACACTGTCGACGCCGTCCTGGCGGTGGTCGCTCGCACGAGGGGAGCCCGCGATGGGCGCTGAAGACGAGTACGAAGGCGGGCCCGACGCGCTCGCCGAGAAGATGGCCGATCTCGACGAGACGCTCGCCGAGTCCCGAGCGGCCGCCCTCCGGGCGAGTCTCGACGACTTCGAACTCGACGAGGACGACGCCGAGATCCTCGCCGGTCTCGCCGAGGGCGAGGACGGCATCGAGTACCTTCCGGCGCTGCCCGTCGTGGCGATCGTCGGTCGCCCGAACGTCGGCAAGTCGGCGCTGGTGAACCGGATCCTCGGCCGGCGCGAAGCCGTCGTCGAGGACACTCCCGGCGTCACGCGCGATCGCGTGACCTACAAGGCGGAGTGGATGGACCGCCGGTTCTCGCTGGTGGACACCGGCGGGTGGGAGCCGGATGCGCGCGGCATCGACCGCTCGGTCGCCCTGCAGGCCGAGATCGCGATCGACCTCGCCGACATCGTCTTGTTCGTCGTCGACGCGCGCGTGGGTGCGACGTCGACCGATGAGCACGTCGTGAGGCTTCTGCGGCGAAGCGGCAAGCCCGTCTTCCTCGTGGCGAACAAGATCGACGACGCGCGCCAGGAGCCGGAGGCGGCGGCGCTGTGGAACCTCGGCCTCGGAGAGCCGCACCCCGTGTCCGCGATCCATGGTCGCGGCGTCGCCGACCTCCTCGACGAGGTGCTCAAGGTGATGCCGGACGTGTCGGCCGTCGCCAAGCATGAGATCGGCGGGCCACGTCGCGTGGCGATCCTCGGGCGCCCGAACGTGGGCAAGTCGTCGCTGCTCAACAAAGCGGCAGGGCAGGAACGGGTCGTCGTCAACGAGCTCGCCGGCACGACGCGCGACCCCGTCGACGAGATCGTGGAGGTCGGCGGCAAGCTCTGGCGCTTCGTCGACACCGCCGGCATCCGCCGCCGCGTGCATCTGCAGCAGGGGGCTGACTTCTACGCGTCCCTCCGCACCTCGGCGGCACTGGAGAAGGCCGAGGTGGCCGTCGTCGTGCTCGATGTGTCGCAGTCGCTCAGCGAGCAGGATGTGCGGATCATCGACCTCGTGCTGGAGTCGGGGCGCGCCCTCGTGCTCGCCTTCAACAAGTGGGACCTGCTCAACACCCCCGAGCTCGAGAACGCCGATCGACGCCGCTATCTCGAGCGCGAGATCGAGCAGGACCTCGCCCATGTGGCGTGGGCTCCGCGCGTCAACATCTCCGCGCGGACGGGTCGGCACCTCGAGAAGCTCGTCCCCGCGCTGGAGACCGCGCTGACCTCGTGGGATCAGCGGATCCCCACCGGTAAGTTCAACGCGTTCCTCTCCGAGCTCGTCGCCGAGCACCCGCATCCGTTGCGGGGCGGCAAGCAGCCGCGCATCCTCTTCGGCACGCAGGCCGCGACCCGGCCGCCGACGTTCGTCCTGTTCACGACCGGGTTCCTCGACGCCGGTTACCGCCGATTCATCCAGCGGCGTCTGCGGGAGATCTACGGGTTCGAGGGCACGCCGATCGTGCTCAACATGCGCGTGCGGGAGCGTCGTCAGCGCTGATCAGCGCATGTCGGGGGCCGCGGGGCGCACCATGGCCGTGGTGTCCGGCGCAGCGAACCCGAACCGCTCGTAGAGCGGGTGCGCGTCGGCCGTGAACAGCGTCCACCGAAACGAAGCGCCCGGGCCGTCGTCGATCATCGCTCGCACGACGCGCGTGCCGAGCCCGGCGCCGCGGTGCGCGGCGTCGACGAACACGTCGGCGAGGTAGGCGAAGGCGACGCCGTCGCCGACCGCTCGAGCCACCGCCACCTGCTCTCCGGTGTCGCGCCGATATGCGCCGACGACGCGCCACGCGGAGTCGAACTGCGCCTCGACGTGATCGCGGGTGCGCCACCGTCCCCAGTAGGCGTCGGTCGACAGCCACTTCCAGACGGCGTCACGGTCGAGGCGGCGGGGGTCGTCATCGAGGTCGTACTCCATCCGCTCATTCTCGCCTTAACGGTGCGCCGCACAGCGCGACGACGCGGGCTGCTGTGACAGGCTGGGCTGGTGACGATTCAGCCGCCCTCTCCCGGCGAGCCGCGCCGCCCCTCCGGGCCGCGTGATCCCGGTGATGCGTGGGTCGTGGCCGACACCGGCGAACGCTACTGGGGGCGCTTCGGGGCGGCGGGCCTTCTGGCGCTCGATCCGCAGCGCGGCGTGCTCCTGCAGCACCGGGTGTCGTGGAGCCACTTCGGCGACACGTGGGCCCTCCCCGGAGGTGCGCGCCACGAGGGGGAATCGGCGCGCGACGGGGCGTTGCGCGAGGCTGCCGAGGAGGCGGGCGTTCCCGACGGGGCGGTGACGCCGCGCTTCGAGAGCGTGCTGGACGTGGGTGTGTGGACGTACAGCACCCTCGTCGCCGACGTGGTGGCGCCGTTCGAGCCGATCATCAGCGATCCGGAGAGCCATGCGCTGGCGTGGGTGCCGATCGGCGAGGTGGACGACCTGCCCCTGCATCCGGCGTTCGCCGACGCCTGGCCGCGGCTGCGAGACGCGCTTCCGGCGCGCCCGTCGATCGTCGTCGACATCGCGAACGTGATGGGGTCGACTCCCGACGGGTGGTGGCGGGATCGTGCCGGAGCAGCCGGACGGCTCCTCGCACGTCTGGCGGACCTTGCGCGCGGAGGCATCCCGGCCGATGCGCTGGGGCTGCCCGGAACGCGCTGGTTTCCGCCGCTGGTGGCCGTGCTGGAGGGCGCTGCCCGGTCAGCGGATGAGGCCCCCGGCGTGACGGTCGTCTCGGCCCCGTCCGAGGGTGACGACGAGATCGTCGCGCAGACGGCTGCACTCCCGCATCCGGATCAGGCGATCGTCGTCACAAGCGACCGGGGGCTTCGCGAGCGCGTGTCGGCGCTCGGGTCAACGGTCCGCGGCGCGGGATGGCTGCGGGACCTTCTCGACTGACTCAGCGGCCGCGGAGGCGTTCGATGTCGCGGCGCTCTCGCTTGGTGGGGCGCCCCGTGCCGCGGTCGCGGAGCGCGAACGCGGGGATGCTGTCGCGCGGTGGCGGCGGTGGGGTGCGCTCTTCGAGGGCGAGCGCCGCCTGTGGCGCCCCGACGCGTTTGGCGAGCGTCTCGCGCACGACGAGGATGCGGTCGAAACCGGCGATCCTCACGCGGATCTCGTCGCCGGGGCGCACCTGCTGCGAGGCCTTGACGCGTTCCCCGTTGAGGCGGACATGGCCGGCCCGGCAGGCGGTGGTGGCGAGGGAGCGGGTCTTGTAGATGCGGACGGCCCACAGCCAGGCGTCGATACGGACGGAGGGGGAGGTCATCGTCGCCGTACCTCCTGGAGGACGCCGGCGGCGATCAGTCCTTGACCCGCGGTGTAGGTGAGCATGACGAGGGGGCTCACCGCGTCGGGCGTGGACTCGACGAAGAGGCGGAAGGCCAGGAGCGTGTCGGAGGCCAGGAAGAGCGCTCCGCCCGTGGCCACGAGCGGGCTGACCCGCGCTGCCGCTGCCGCCGTCCCGCCGAGCACCACGCCGTACGCCGCGACCGCGACCGTGAGCGCGCCGAGCTGCGGCCAGAGGACTGCGAGCAGGATGCCCCACCACAGGGCGTAGACGAGCGTCCATGGCGGGAGGGCTCGGCGGGGGATGACGCGCCAGAACAGCCAGATGTAGGCCAGGTGCGCCAGACCGAAGCAGGCGAGCATGACGGGAAGTTCGGGCAGCATCGGGAAGAACCACGACGCGCCGTCGCCGAGCCACGACAGGGCGATCGCTGCGAACAGGAGGGTCGCGGGGGTGCCCCAGCGCGTGCCCCGGCCGCCCCACAGCACGCCGATCGCCAGAGCCGGCATCAGCAGCAGCTTGGTGGGTCCGGCGATCTCGTCGGCGTCGGCGGCAAGGGCCACGATGTGAACGAGGGAGAGGAGGGCGTAGAGCGCGAAGCCCCACGTCCACCTCGGTACGGCGCGCGAGCGGCCGGCCGGTGTCGTTGCGTCCCCCACGCGCTCCATCGTAGGCCGCGGCATCACTCGCGGAGGGTGAGTGCCACCAACGCCCGGTCGGGCGTGGGCTGGGCGACGACGTCGAAGCCGGCGTCGACGAACGTCGAGAGCACGCCGTGGTACAGCTCGTTCGACGGTCGCTTCTTCACGGTCGGATCGAACGGGTACGCCTCGACCACGCGGGCGCCGTTCGTGCGGGCGTGGTCGATCGCGGCGCTCAGAAGCGGCGCCATGAGGCCGGCCCGCCGGTGCTCCTTGCGCACCGAGAAGCACGACACCGCCCACACGGCGGCGTCATCGAGTGGTTCTCGGGTGTGGGCGGTGACCAGGCGCGTGCGGAGGAGGCGGGGTTGCCGTGTGCGTGGTCCGATCCGCACCCACCCGGCCGCGGCGTCATCGACGTAGGCGACCAGTCCCGGGGAGGGGGTCTCGCCCACCTCGTCCCGCAGGAGCTGCTCCTTCTCGTCCCGGGTGCGGGCTTGGAACTCCTTCGCCGGCAACGTCCACCATTGGCACTGGCAGGACGGGCCGTCGCCGCCACCGGTGAGGGTGATCTCGACGTCGTCGAAGCGGTCGGTCGTCGCGGGGAGGATGCGGACGTTCATAGCGGGACGTTAGCGCGCGGTCGCGACATCCGACAGGGCGGTGCCCTCGCCGAGAAGGTCCCACGTGAGAGGGTCGTAGCGTTTCCGCCCGCCCGGCCGCGGGGTGCGCGCGGGGTCGATGTGCGGCGGTGGGACGAACCAGACGGTGCCGGCGAGCGGCGACCCGCCCGGTGGTGCGTCGATGCGGATTTCCCACCCCTCTTCGTGGACCCGGTGATGGCAGGCGGTGCACAGAAGGATGCCCTCGACCAGGTCGGTGCGTCCGGCATCCCTCGTCCACCAGCGAAGGTGATGGGCTTCGGTGTATCCGGGCGGGAGGTGACACCCGGCGCACCCGCCGTCTCGCTCGACGAGCGCGAGCCGTTGGGCTCGGGTGAAGTGGCGGGCGGTGCGTCCGAGGTCGAGGACTTCGCTTCGGGTGCCGAGGACGGCGGGGATGATGCCGGATGCCGCGGCGATCCGGCGAGCGCTGCCGGCATCGAGAGGTTGCTCCATGCCGTCGATCGTGGCGATGCCTGTGCCCGTCTCGAGGTCGCTGAGGTTCATCCGGACGACGACGGTGGCCGCGGACCCGGGGAGCCGGTCGGTGTCGCATCCGATGGCGTGCCGGCAGATCGCGGCGAGCGCGTCGGCGCGCATCTGCGGGAGCGTGCGGTTCTCGGGCATCGCCGCCCCGGCACGGTCGACGCTGACGCCGTCGGGGGTGTTGCGCCCGCGGGAGGCGCGGAGCTGGTGGGTCACGATGCCGTCGAGCACGGCCACGACGGGCGCGGCGCTCTCCGGATCGAGACGTGCGGTGAGGAGGATCGCGCCGGAGGGTTCCACGACGATCTTCGCGAACCGTTCCGCGTGCAGGGCCGCCACCGCCGGCTCCAGCCCGTCGGGATCGAGGACGGCTTCCGCGCGGCGGAGCACGGCCTGCAACTCCTCGAGCGACAACTGTGTCGCATGGACGACGAGCGATCGTTCCGCGCTGTCGCGCTTTTCTTCCTCCACCCTCAGCTCGATCCGGTCGAGCAGACTGGTGATCGCCGCCGCCGCGGGGACGCTGATCCGGCCGATACGAAGGGCGTGGGCGACGTGCGGGTGGCGGGAGGGGGCGGCTTCGCCGGTGAGGAGGGTGCGCTCGCGCGTCGCTTCGCCGACCTGGATCAGGCGGGCCGCGTCAGCGGGGTGACCGCCGGTGGCTGCGGCGATGAGCTTCGCCGGGGTGCGGAATCCCGCCTGTCGCGCAAGACCGTCCTTGCCCTGCTCTGGCCGGGAGCGGAGCGCCATCTCGGCCGCGACGCGCGCGTGCAGCGCGTCGAGAAGTCGCCGCGCTGCCGCGAGTCGCTCGTTGACGTCGAGGAGCGCGGCATCCGTCATCGCGCGCTCGTCGCCCGCCGGCACCGCCTCGCCCCACGCCGACCGCAACGCGATGAGCGTCTCGAGGAGTCCGTCGACGGGGCTTGTCATACCTCCATTCCAGCACCACCCTCGGACATTTGTTCGAATTTGCGGGAAGCGGTGGAGAATCTCCGGGACAGGGCCGTTGGGGAGGGGGAGTAACGGGCCCGTTCGCGGGGCTCTTGCGAAGAGGCTAGGATGGGGGAGTTGTCCGCTCGCCGGGCATCGGGATGTGGCGCAGCTTGGTAGCGCACTTGACTGGGGGTCAAGGGGTCGCAGGTTCAAATCCTGTCATCCCGACCGGAAGGTCGAACGAGAGGCCCGGGTTTCTGCAGAAGCGCAGCGATCCGGGCCTCTCGTCATTCCAGGGATCGCCGGGGGTCAGAACTCCTGCTGGATGGCCGCCGCCACCGCTCCCACGTCGTCGTTCGCTTGAAAGACGGCGTCAATGTAGGTCTCGGGGCTCGCGAATGCGTTGTTCATGATCACCGTGAAGAGCAGCGTGCGCCCGCTCTCGGCGTCGATCACGCCGCCGAGGGTCTTCGTTACGATGCGGAAACGGGTGTTGAAATCGTCGAACGCCGCGAGCGTCCCGGTCTTGGCGTACACCTTTCCGGCAGCATCGCTGTCGGGCTGCACGGTGGTCAGCGAACCGTCGACGCCCAGGATGGGCAGTGTGTCGCGCCAGAGCTCGCCATCCGGGCGCTCAGCGAGGATGCGCTGCACCTGCGCGGCATTCTCGGCGGTGACGAAGTTGCCCGGGAGACCGGAGCCGTCGATGAGTGCGGCGCCCGTCGTGTCCAGGCCCGCCTCCCGCCAGATCTCACCGGCGATCGCCATGCCGTCGTCGCAGTCCTTCGATCCGCGCGCGGCCGCGAGTCGGCAGACGAACGTCTGCGCGCCGCGGTTGTAGCTGATCTTCATGACGTACTTCACTTCCTCGGACAGCGGAAGCGATTCGAGCTCGGCGACGGCGGGAAGTGCGTCGACCGACTCCTCGGCCGGTAGCGCGGCGTCGGGGTTCGTCGCGATCGGATCAGCCGTGACCGTGACGCCGGCGCGCTGAAGGGCCTCGATGAACGCGGTCCGGGCGTAGGTCGCGGGGTCGTCGAAGACGAAGACCTTCAGGGTCGGATCGGCGTCGGCCGCGATCGTCCCGGTGACGGTCAGCTTCCCCTCGCCGGTGTCGACGGGGTCTGCGATCTGGGTCTTCCCGCCGGCCTCGACGGTCTCGACGTCGACGGTCAGCGTCCAGGGGGCGACGGCGGGGATCAGCTCGCCCGTCGCCGGGTCGCCCGCGGCCGCGCCCGGCGTGATCAGCACGTCGATGAGGTTCTGATTGATGTTGATGGGGGTGACCGGCTGCCCGGCCAGCTCACCGACGAACAGGCGGTCATCGACGATCACCTCGCCGCCGACGGCATCGATGCCGGCGGCCTTGACCTGCGCGGCGAGATCGTCGAGTCCGGTGAGGGGGTCTTCGGTGGTCAGCGTCGCCCCGGGAAGGGGGTTCGCGTCGTTGTGATCGAGGTTGGTGAAATCAACGGTGCCGTCGGGCTTCGTGCGCCCGCCCATCGTGAGGTCGCCCTGGCCGACGAGGATCAGGTCACCGGCGAGCGTGCCGTCGACGACGTCCCCCGACGCCTTGACCGGGGTCGTGACGGTGCTGTCGGATCCGAACTCGAGCCACGCCGCCGCGGCGCTGTACGTCTTGACGAACGAACCGGGTTCGGCCATCGCGTCGCCGAAATAGTCGACCAGAACGTCTCCGGTCTCGAGATCCTCGACGTAGATCTGCCAGCGGGCGTTCGCGTAGCGCTCCTCGTCCATGACAGTGAGGGCGGCCTCCGGGATGCCGCTGCGGTCATCGGACGCGGACCCGTCGGAGGCGGCATCCGCCGTGCAGGCGGCGAGGGACGCAGCGACCAGGATCAGCGAGGAAGCGGCGGCGGCCGATCGCCGGTTCACGGGGCGCTCTCGATAACCGCGGCGAGCCGGCGGAAGAGCTGATCGGCGGGATGCGCCTTCGGCTCGTAGTCCGACAGGTTGAAGAAGACGGCGATGGTCGCGCCGGTTTCGTTGTTGTGGAAGTTCGCGGCGGTGTATCCGAGACCCTCACCGTTGTGGCCCCACCATCCGTCGGTCTGTCCCATGCCGAGGGCATAGATGTCATACGGCGGGCCGGCGTCCAGCGGAGCGCCCTTCATCCGTTCGTCCTGGGTCGCGGGTGTGAGGAAGGCGCCCGTCGCGAGCATCTCGCCCCAGGCGCGCGCGTCGTCGAGCGAGGTGATCATGGAGCCGGCGGGGCCGAGGACCGAGAGATTGGCGATCTGCTCCTCGCGGCCGCTGCCGGTCTCGGCGGGCGAATATCCGAGGGCGTGGGGCTCGGTCCACGTCGACACGTCGGTGATGTATGCGGTCTCGGTCTGACCGAGGGGGTCGAGGATGCGTTCTTGCAGGACGTCGGCGAAGTCCTGGCCGGTCGCGACCTCGACGACTTTGCCGAGCAGGTTCGTGTTGGCGTTGGTGTAGATCTTCTCCGTACCCGGCGCGAACTGCGCCGGCTGGTCGACGACGTAGCCGTTCAGCTCGTCGAGGGTGAAGATCCGGTCGGGGTCATCCACCAACCAGTCCTGCACGAACGCGTCGGTGAAGTAGTCCGAGTTGCCGCTGGACATATCCGCCAGTTCGCGCAGTGTGATCGAGTCGCCGTCGGTGATGCCGTCGACGTACTCGTCGATCGTGTCGTCGAGGCTCACAACTCCCTCGTCCACGAGCTGCAGGAGCAGCGTGACGGTGTACGACTTCGTGATGCTGCGGATGGGCCACTGCATCTCGGCCGTCACCGGCTCGTTGTTCTCGACATCCGCGACGCCGGCGACCGCGGTCCACGACCCCGCCCCGGGGATCCACACGCCCACCGCGGCACCGGGGACGCCGTACTCGGCCATGGTGTCCTGCATCGTCTTCTGCAGTGCGGATACCAGCTCGGCGGGCAATTCCCCGTCGGGCGCCGCGGGTCGCTCGACGGCCGGCGCTGACGAACGCGGCGTCGGCGGTTCCGCGGCCGGCGGGCCGGCGCAGGCCGCGAGCAGGCCTGCCGTCACCGCCACCGAGGTGAGCGCCAGGGTCGCGCGATGAGTGCGTCGGATGCCGCGAGAGGAAGGAGTCACGAGAGGACCGCCAAGTGTGATCGGGGACGCTCGTCCGGTGTCAGAGGATGCGATGACTATGTGCAGAGGCGGTCGCGATGCCGCTCGGCCCCGGAGTCAGGCGGGCAGGGCCGACGCTTCCTCGCCCCTACGCTCCAGTGTGAATGGACACAAGAGGACAGGACAAGACCCGCTTGCGGTCATGTCCTCTTCCGGTCGTCCGGATGCGGCCACGTGCTTCACAATGGGGGAGAGCGCTCGGGAGGTGACGCCGTGGATGATCGCGGACTGCTCGAACTGATCTACCGCAGCCGGCCGGGCACGATCGCCGAGCTCTCCACCGTCGCGCATCTCGATGAGTCCGACGTGGCGGACGGCGTCCTGCGCCTGGAGGCGAAGGGCGTCCTTTCGGTGCGAGACGGCATGCTCAGCTACCCGCATCCGGCATCCTGGGCGGCGGGCGTCGTCGGAGACCACACCCGCGCCCTCCGGGAGTCGTCGGCCCAGGCATCGGCGGGCATCGAGGGGATCCTCGCCGAGCTCCCCTCGATGCTCCGACACTGGTCCGTGGGTGAGCTGTCGGGGGATCTCGCGCCGGTCTTCGCCCGACACGGCCCCCGCGCAGCCGAGGACCTCTGGTACGACGTGGCGCGCGAGACCACCGCCAGCGCATGGGCGGTCTTGCCGAACGTCGAGCGATACCTGGCGAGCGACCCCGAGCGCGCCGCGCGATTCGCCGAAGCCTTCTCCCGCAAGGAGTCGGTGCGTGCGCTGCTGCCGAAGTCCGTGCTGACGGATCCGCGACTCGTCGAGATGTCGGAGCGCTACGCCTCCTCCGGTGTGGAGTTCCGGCTGTCCGACGATCTGCCGAGCTGGCTGTGGATCGACGGCGACACTCTCGCGTTGCCGTTCGAATGGGGGGAGGGATGGCCGACGAGTGTCTTGGGGGTGCGCAACACCGCGCTCGCCGCCATGGGGCGAAGCCTCTTCGATCAGTTGTGGCGCCGATCCGAGCCGATCGGAATCGCCGTCCACCCGTGGACGCCCCTCCTGCGGCTCATGCGCCAGGGCATCACGCTCGACTCGGCCTCGCGCACACTCGGCATGAATCCGAGGACCGGGCGCCGCCGGGTCGCCGCCGCCATGGACCACTACGGCGTCTCGACCCTTTTCGCTCTCGGGGTGGCCTGGGCCGCGGAAGCCGACCAGCTCGGCTGAACATCCGGGCCCAGGACCTCACCGTCTCACTCGGCGGTCGGCACCGCGATGACCTTGCCGTGGATCTCTCCCGCCTCCGCCGCCGATAAACCGCTGGCAGCTCACAGGTTGTGAATTCGCTTTGCCATTGAGTGGCAACGCGCCGATTCGATTCGGTCACCCGCCGGGAAGATCGCAATGCGCTTCAGCGCGCCGCGAATGTGAAGGCGTTCTTGGAACAAGGGAGTTCGTTCATGGCCAGAGACGTTGGGGAATCACGCCGCGATCCGCGCGTCGGAGGATGCGCCGAATGACCGACGGTCGTCGTCGACACGCCCCCGTCGTGGTCAGCGGAGGCGGCCCAGCCGGGCTGTCAGCAGCACTGGAACTCGCGTATCACAACATCGCAAGCATCCTGATCGAGCCCCGAGCCACCGTGGACCGCAGTCGGCCGCGCGCCAAGACGACGAGTCCTCGCACGATGGAACACTTCCGCCGTTGGGGTGTAGCCGACGAGATTCGTCGGCGGGCGCCCTTGTCACCCGACTGGTCGAATCGTGTCGTGTTCTGCTCGACATTGACGGGCGACGCCATCACTGCTTTCGACGACGTGTTCGGACTCGTCACCCATCCCGAGGACCTTGTCGCTGAGCGCGGACAACAGGTGCCTCAGTACCTGGTCGAAGAGGTTCTCAGGGAGGCGGCGGCCGCTCATCCGCTCATCGACGTTCGGCTCGGGGACAGGACGGCGATGGTGGAGGTGGAGCCGGACGCTGCGCGCGTGTCGGTCGCGGGAGTGAACGGCTCCTACGAGATCGACGCGCGATACGTGCTCGGATGCGAGGGATCACGCAGCCCCAGCCGCACCGCGATCGGAGCGACGCTCATTGGCTCGGCGTGGGAGGTCCCGTTCCTGAACGCCGTTTTCAAAGCGCCCGGGCTGGGCGAGCGAGTCGGCCCCGCGGTCCAATATTGGGTCGTCGGGGAGACCGGCCTCACGGTGGCCGGTCGTCTCGATCTCGAGAGCACTTGGTGGATCGGGTTCGCCGGCCTGGGACCTGACACGCCTCATTCCGAACTGGTCGGTCGAATCCATTCGGCGATCGGATACGACGCCCCGATCGAGGTACTGGCGGTCGATCCGTGGGAGGCGCGGATGCTCACAGCTGATCAGTTCCAAAGCGGACCGGTCTTGCTGGTGGGCGAGAGTGCTCATGTGAATCCGCCGTTCGGCGGCCATGGCTTCAATACCTGCGTTGGCGATGCTGTGAATGCAGCATGGAAAATTGCGGCATTGCTTCACGGATGGGGCGGCCCCGAACTCCTCAACAGCTACGAGCGCGAGCGAAAGAAGATCGCAGCCGTGACTATCGCCTCGGCAGCGGCCAACCTGGCTGCCAATGCCGCACAGCGCGGGGTCAGCGCTCGGCAGATTCACATAGCCAAGAACGAGGAGTTCCACTCCCTGGGACTCACGCTCGGCTACCAGTATGCGGACTCGCCAGTAGTCGCTTCCGGGGTCGATGTCGTCGCCGATGTGACTCACTACCGTCCGTCCACGAACCCAGGCGGGCGCCTGCCGCATATCCGGTTGGCGGACGGCCGATCTTTGTACGACGTCCTCGGTCGGGGATTCACGGCATTGGTTCCCCGCGGTCTCATCCACAGCGAGCGGGAACCGCTTATCGCATCTGCGGCCGTTCACGGCGTCCCCCTCGAGATCGTCGTCCTGCCAGACGGATATCCGTTTCAGGATCACATACTGCTCGTTCGTCCCGACCAGCACATCGCAAGTCGAGGGCGCACGGCGGCTCACATCGACATACCTCTCGCTGCCGGCTGGCGTGCGACCACTTCTACTGCTCACTAAAGGAGAGACTCATGACGCTCGAGCACAGTCAGTACTTCCGGACGCCGAAGCCGCGACCGATTCAACCTCCGAAGCTGCACCACGCGACGTTCATGACCATGGATGTCGATGCGATGGTCGCATGGTATGAACTCGCAGTCGGCCTGCAGCCGGTGTACTACGCAGCTCACGCCGCGTGGCTCACCAATGACGAAGCCAATCACCGCATCGCGCTCCTCCGAATCCCGGGGACCCATCCGCCTATCGACAAGCCTCATAGCGCCGGCCTTCACCACACCGCATTCGAATATCCGACGTTCGATCAGTGGCTGGACAACTACGTCCGTCTCCGTGACGCAGACGTTCGACCCGTCGTTTGTCTTGACCATGGGATGACGATGTCGATGTACTACGCCGACCCTGACGGCAACGGGGTGGAGATCCAGATCGACGTCTTCGGTGACGGGGGGCTGTCGAAAGAATGGATGTGGGCGTCTCAGGAATTCGCTGAAGACCAAGTCGGTCCGCAATTCGATCCAGAATCGCTGGTGGTGGCTCGGGCAGCGGGCCTTTCGCCCGAGGAGATCCACCGCAGGGCTTACGCCGGCGAGTATCCACCGGCCCAGCTGCGAACGGTGATGACGTTCGATGATCCGTGGCCCTCGCGCATCGCATCCGATCCGTCGCTCCTCGACGGCGTTGGATATCCCGCTACCGAGGAGGCATGACTTGCGGATCGCCAACCTCGCGGGCAGAGCGGTTCTCGTCGCAGACGGTCGTGCGGTGGATATCGCCGGCGCAAGCAGCGGCAGGTTCGGCCCGGATCCACAATCCGTCTTCGAATCGTGGAGCGACGTGCTCGATTGGGCTCGCAGGGCCGAGTTGCCCAGGGGTGACGAGTTCGATTACGCTGCGCTCGGCGCGCCGGTACCAAGCCCCCGCCAGATCTTCGCGATCGGGCTCAACTACGCCGATCATGCGGCGGAGTCCAACCTGGCGCATCCTGACGCCCTGGTCGTCTTCACCAAGTTCGTGTCCTCACTCGCTGGTCCGGTCTCGACCGTGGCGCTACCGCGTGGGGCGGTGGACTGGGAGGCGGAGTTGGTCGCGGTGATCGGGCGCGAGGTCCATGACATCGACGCGGTCGAAGCGGACACCGCAATTGCCGGCTTCGCCGTCGGTCAGGACCTCAGCGAACGTCACATGCAACTGAGAGGACCAGCACCCCAGTTCGGGCTTGCCAAGTCATTTCCCGGATTCTCTCCGTTCGGCCCCTTCGTCGTGTCAGCCGACGAGATCTCCGATGTCTCGCGTCTGCGTATCACCGCTGTCGTCGAAGGCCCCACGGCCTCGGAACACGACGGCAGATGGACGGTTCAAGATGGCAACACGGCGGACATGATCTTCTCGGTGGCTCGGATAGTCTCTGATCTCTCAAGAGTGGTCACCCTTTACCCCGGTGATCTCATCTTCACCGGCACGCCTGCCGGCGTGGGCGCCGCGCGCGGAGTCGCACTGCAGGCAGGCGACACGCTCACGACGACGATCGAGCCGATCGGCACCATCACGAGCACCTTCGTCGCATGACCAACGATCGTCATCGAGAAACAGTGTTGTGGCGGCCGGACCCGTCAGCTCCGCCGGGCCCCATGGCGGCGTTCCTTGCGGCTGCCACTCGAGAGATCGGGTGTGACGTCACCTCATATCGCGACGCGCTGGAATGGTCGGTCGCCGACATCCGTACATTTTGGGATGTCCTTCGCCGCTACACAGCCGTCATCGGCGAATTTCCCGGCCCCGTTCTCGCCGACGACCGGATGCCCGGGGCGCGGTGGTACCCCGACGCACGTATCAACTACGCGGAGAACCTGCTCCGCCGGGCCAGCGGTCCCTTTGCGAACGATGTGGCGATTGTCGACGTGGACGAAAGCGGAATTCGACGTGACCTCAGCTGGCACGAGCTGGGCGCAAGAGTCGCTGCGGCCGCGAAAGGACTGCGCGGGCTGGGGGTGGGTATCGGCGATCGCGTCGCCGCCGTGCTCCCGAACACTCCGGAAGCGCTCATCCTTCTGTTGGCAGTCGCCAGCGTGGGGGCTGTCTGGTCTGTCTGTTCCCCGGACCTATCGCCGACCGCAACGCTTGCGCGACTGGCGCAACTGGAACCGGTGCTCCTCGTCGGATCGGTGGGCTATCAGTACAACGGTCGATGGATCGATCGGGCGGACCACCTCGAAGAGATCGCAGCAGGGCTACCCACTGTTGTGCACGTCGTCGAGGTCGGCAAGCCTCGAAATCCTCGACTGTCCCGTCGCATGGCTTTCGAGGATCTGCTGTCGGAGGAAGCCGACGCGTCCTTCGAGCGCGTACCGTTCGACCACCCGCTATGGGTGCTCTTCACGTCAGGAACGACGGGCACGCCAAAGGGCATCGTGCATGGTCATGGCGGGATGGTGCTGGAAGCCCTGAAGAGCCACGGGCTGCATCTGGAGATGACCCGTGACGATCGCTATTTCGTGTCCGCCAACACGTCTTGGATGGTGTGGAACACGCTTCTGTCCGCCCTCATGACAGGAGCGTCCGTGGTGACATACGCCGGTTCGCCTCAGTTTCCGCGCGCCGATCGACTCTTCGAAATCGTCGCCCAGAACGACGTCACGATCTTCGGTGCGGGTGCTGCCTACCTGAAGGTGGTCCATGATCTGGGGTGCGAACCGGGCGCGGCGTTCGACCTCAGGCGACTGCGCATCGTCGCTTCGACGGGGTCGACGCTGCCGGACGCCGTAGCTCTCTGGCTGCATCGCTCCGTCGGAACCCGGATTCGACTGTCGGACGCGAGCGGCGGGACAGAGGTGTGCTCGGCGTTCGTCGGCGGCAATCCCTTGGAGCCAGTGCGTCTGGGGCGGATGCAGGGAGCCTTGTTGGGAGTCGGTCTGGATGTGCTCGATTCATCGGGCGAGTCCATCCGGGATGCAGTCGGAGAGATGGTGATCACGCGACCGATGCCGGCCATGCCGGTGCGATTGTGGGGAGACCGATCCGGTTCGCGCTACCGGGGCGCCTACTTCGAGCAATACCACGACGTGTGGACCCACGGCGACTGGATGCTCCTGGCGAGCGACGGTACCTGCGAAGTGCTCGGAAGGGCAGACGCGACGCTCAACCGCGGCGGGGTTCGCCTAGGGTCATCCGAGATCTACGGCGCGCTCGCCGGTGTGCCGGAGGTCAGAAATTCATTGGTGATCGGGTTGGAGCTGCCGAACGGTGGCTACTACCTCCCATTGTTTGTGACCCTCGCAGACGCTGCAACCCTCGATGACGCTCTCCGAGCACGAATCAATGACGCCATTCGACGCCATGCGTCGGCGAGGCACGTTCCCGACGAGATCGTCGTCGCTCCGGCGATCCCGACGACACATTCCGGAAAACGAGTCGAGATAGCCGTTAAGCGACTATTCGCCGGAACGGCTTTGGCAGAGCTTGACCGGGACTCAGTCGTCAACCCGCAGACCCTCGACTGGTTTGCCCGACGCGCCACCTCCTTCCGCGAATCAATCAATACGGAGAAGACATGACCCCCTCGACCGCTGCCCTCCTCGAAGCCGATCTTTTCGGCTTCCAATCTGAGCTGACCGAGCGGGAAAGCGAGAAAATCGCCGAGGTGCGTGAGTTCCTCGACGTGGAGGTGCGACCGCAGGCCGATGACTACTGGGAACGCGGCCAGAGCCCTCGGCACCTCCTCAAGCGAGGTGGCGAACTGGGCATCTTCGGATGCGCCTTCGCCGAAACGAGCCAGTTCGAAAACAGCGCGACGTTCCGCGGCTGGCTCAGTCTCGAGATCGCTCGGTGTGACCCGTCCACGGCCGTGCTCTTCGGGGTCCACTCCGGCCTCGCGATGGGAGCGATCGCGGCGACCGGGTCGGACGAGCAACGAGCGGAATGGTTGCCGTTGCTCGCCTCCGGCCAGAAGATTGCAGCTTTCGGCCTCACAGAGCCCGGGCACGGCTCGGATACCGCTCGGGGGCTCGAGACCGTTGCGGAGCGGAGAGGCGACGAGTGGATCCTCAATGGCGCGAAGCGATGGATCGGCAACGGAACGTTCGCCGACGTCGTCGTCGTCTGGGCGCGTGATATCGCCGATGGCTCCGTGAAGGGGTTTCTCGTCCGTACGCCGGCCGTCGGGTTCTCGGCGACGAAAATCCAGCGCAAGATCTCCATGCGGGCGGTGGAGAACGCCGACATCGTGCTCGACGGCGTCGTCGTATCTGAGCATGATCGGCTGGAGCATGCGAACGGCTTCCGCGACGTCGCGGGGATCCTCAAGCACACCCGTCTCGAATCCGCCTGGCACGCCGTGGGTACGTCGATGGGAGCTTTCGACGCGGCGCTCGCCTACGCGCGCGAACGTGAGCAGTTCGGACGCCCCATCGCCTCGTTCCAGCTCGTTCAGCAGAAGTTCGCCGACATCTCCACCAACATCACCACTTCGCTGGCCCTCTGCATGCGAGCGAGCGCGCTCCTCGAATCCCGTCGCCTCGAGGACCATCACGCGTCAATGACCAAGGCCTTCTCAGCCGCCCGCATGCGAGCGACAGTTGCCCTTTGCAGGGAAATCACGGGCGGAAACGGCGTACAGCTCGACACCGGCGTGGCGCGGTACTTCAGCGATGCCGAGGCGATCTACACCTTCGAAGGAACTCATGAAATGAACTCCCTCATCGTCGCCCGAACCATCACCGGTATGCCCGCATTCGTGTGAGAAGGCAACTCACCCCCAGCCGAACTCCGATCCGCTCGCCCGTGATGCGCTGCATCTCGGCCGCGATCGTCCTCGACGCGATCGCGGCCGCACCGATCCGCGGCTCCGATCTTGGCCACGGACCGAGTCGTCACTCGACGAGATCCCGTCGCTCAGTCAGAAGCTGGGGAGTGGACGAAGCGGCCCGAAGGAACTCGAAGAACGACATCATCTCGAAGTTGTACGAGAGTCCGACCGGGCCGACGTGCACGGGGTGACTCGCACCGAGAACGATCGCTGCGTCGACATACGGCGATGCGGTCTCGAGTGCTCTCGCCATCTCGTCCACGATCTCGGGGGTGACGTCCCACAGCACGTCGTATTCGGAGATCCGGTAGTGCACGGGGACCGTGATCCTTGCCGCCGTCGACTCCCAGTCGCGAGTCCATCCCCCCGCGATCTCGAGGAGTTCGTTGCGCGGTACCCGGAGCGGAGGAAGAGAAGGGCCGCCTGAAGGTGGCAAAGTCCAAGCCGGGGGACTGGATGGCAGGGCCGACAACATCTTGTCGGGGTCGGCTGTGATGAATTCCCCGGCCGGCAACGAGTCCCATGCCGCTGCGACATAAGAAGGTGCGACGTGACCGACATCGACCACGGCGACTCCCAGAAGCGGCCACGTCGCGGTCCCAGCGCGGAGCGAATCGCTCCAGCGTGCCGCAAGCGTAAGCGTCACCGCGCCCCCGATCGAGCAGCCGTGCAGGATGATTCCAGGCCGACCGTCCCCGTATCGGTCCCACAATTCGCGGAGCGCGTCGTCGAGACGTTCCGCGGACGCGGCGAAGTACCCGGCGTCAGAGATTCCGTCGAAGTTCAGCGGTGCGCTCTCCATGTAACCCGGTCGATTGAGCGCGAACGCCGGATAACGGTGCTCGACTGCCAGACCGAGCTGTGATCTGCCCGGGATCATTGTGGAGAGCGCATTGAAGGCGCCGCCGTGGAGAAACACGACCAGGGGGAGGTCGTTCGGGCTGTCGGGCAGCTGAGCGAAACCGCTCATTGCGCCGTCTAACAGAGTGATGGGGATCGGATTGTTGTCTGACATCGATGCTCCTTCGGATCGTGGTCGACGCCCATCTTGGACCCGGAATGCACGATGCACTTGCGTTCTTTGCCAATGGACGGCAATCTTCGGCCATGACGATCCCCGGCGCCGCGCCTCGAGGGCATCAACGAGGGCAGCGACCGCCCCAGAGCCCTCCCGTGATCGAGCGAGCATTCCGGTTGCTCGATGTCTTTACCGCGGAGGACCCCGCACTCACGCTGAGTCGGCTTGCGCACGCCTCGGGATTGCCCACGAGCACCACCTTGCGATTGTGCAGGCAGCTGGTGAAGGCGGGTGCGCTTGAGCGTCTTCCCGACGGCAGATACGCAATAGGGATCCGTATGCTCGAGTACGCGGCCCTTGCCCCACGGGGGCACGGGTTGCGTGCATTGGCTCTGCCGTACATGGAGGACCTGCACCGAGCTACCAGACAGCATGTGCAGCTTGCAGTCCGTGAAGGAGAGTCGGTCGTCATCGTCGAGCGTCTCTCTGCGCCCCGCGCGGGACGCGTGCTCTACCACGTCGGCGCTCGTGTCCCGCTTCATCATTCTGGTCTTGGCACGGTGCTTCTCGCGCATGCCGACGCCGACTTTCGGGCGGCCTACACTTCTTCGCCCCGCCAGATGCTTCCGGAGGGAACCCCCGTCAGTCCAGCTCTGACCCGGGAGTTGTTGGCCCAAGTCGTGGTCGATGGGTTCGGGAGATTCTCTCGTGAGCATCCGGAACCTGTGGACACGATCGCGGCGCCGATATTCGATCGCGTCGGCCAATGCGTCGCGGCGCTTTCAGTGCTCGGCACAAGCGGCTCCCTCGACGGAAATATGGTGGAATCGGCGGTCGTGGCGATCTCTCGCGCGATATCGCGCGACCTTGCGCGGCTGGGTCCTCGTCCGCGGCTCTGATGGGCGAGCCATGACGGCGGGAAGATGTGCTGACCTGCAACGGCGGAAGGCCCGGAATCTCTCGCAAGATTCCGGGCCTTCCGCGTTCCTGGCGCAGGCTCGTCTCACTCGGCGGTCGGCACCGCGATGACCTTGCCGCGGATCTCTCCCGCCTCCGCCCGCCGATGGACCGCGGGCAGCTCGCTGAGCGGCACGCGGTCGGCGATGTCGACGGAGAGGTCGCCGCCGTCCACGAGCGAGACGAGCTGCGTCAGAACGTCGGCATCCGGGTGCAGGAAGATCGTCACTGCACGCACGCCTCGCGCCTCGTCGCCCGGTGTCGGCACGGCCGGCGTCGTCGAGACGACAGCTCCGCCGTCGCGCACCAGCGGAACGAGTGCCGCGAACCCCTCCGGGGTGATTGGGGCGAGGTTGAGCAGCACGTCGACGGGTTCGGTGACCGCGGCCCGCAGCGATGTCGCCGTGTGGTCGATGACCTCGTCCGCGCCCGCGGCCCGCACCGCCCCGCTGCTGCGGGGGCTGGCGGTCGCGAGAACGTGCGCACCGGCACGCTTGGCCAGCTGCACGGCGTACCCGCCGACCGGTCCGCCGGCCCCGTTGATCAGCACGCGCTGACCGGCCTCGACGGAACCCGCCTCGAACAGCGCCTGCCACGCCGTCAACCCGACCGAGGGCAACCCGGCGGCATCCGGCAGAGGGATGCGCGCGGGGGCCGACACGAGGTCGGTCGCAGGGGCGACCACGAACTCCGCGGCCGAGCCGTCGGCGCCCATCGGGATGAACCCGACAACTCGCTGGCCGACGGCGAGGTTGCCCACGCCGTCGCCGAGAGCCTCCACGGTGCCGGAGACGTCGTAGCCCGGGACGTGGGGGAGTGTGACCGGGAAGGGGAGGAAACCGCCGCGGATACCGGCATCGGCGGGGTTGAACGCCGAGCCCGCAACCCGCACGAGCGCCTCGCCGGGCCCCGGAACGGGCTGCTCGGCGTCCTCGTAGCGGAGGACCTCCGGCCCGCCGGACTGGTGGAAACGTACTGCCTTCATGATGTCTTCCTTCGCTCGTGTGCTTCGGATTCGAAGCAGCTGAGGAGACCGTAACACTGCTTCGAATCTGAAGCAAGTGCTTCGAATGTGAAGCACTGATAGACTTCCGACATGACCACCCCGCCACCCTCGCTCGACGCCACCCAGCTGGGCGCGTACTTCGCCCTCATCGAGGCGAGCAGCCTGCTCAAGCACGCGGTGGAGCAGCAGCTGCGCGACGCGGGGGATCTCAGCTACGTGCAGTTCCAGCTCCTGGCGACCCTCGGTGACTCTCCGGAGGGGACGCAGCGCATGACCGACCTCGCCGACGGCGTGGTCTACAGTCGCAGCGGGCTCACCTATCAGGCTCAGGTGCTCGAGAAGCGCGGCCTGGTGACGCGGTCGTCGTCGGCGGAGGATGAGCGCAGCGTCACCGTCACTCTCACCGGGGACGGCCGTGCCGTGCTCGCGCGAGTGTTCCCGGGGCACATCGCGATCCTCGACGACCTGCTGTTCGCGTCGCTCTCGCGCTCCGACATCGAGACGCTGGCCGACATCCTCGGTCGCGCGCGCGACCACATGCGCGATGCGCCGCCACGATCGGCCGCTCCGCGGCGACGCAAGAGGGCATCGGCGGGCTCGGAGACGCGTTAGCGCGCCTGCATCCCCCTCAGGACGAGGCGGACGGCGGCGTCCACCATCTCCTCCAGGGACACGGGTTCGCCGGCGAGGCGCACCCACCGCAGTGTCGAGCCCATCAGCGCGTCGCTGAGAGTCTCCGCCGCCACTGCCACATCGACGTCGCGGGCTATCTGACCTTCGCCCTGGCCGGACGACAGCAGCCGAACGAGGTCGACCACCGGCTCCAGCTCGTAGACCACCGGACCGGCGGCACTGATCCAGCCGAGCATCATCTGCCGCGACACCTCGGGGTCCGCCTCCGCCCGGCGGGAGATGCGGCGGAAGTAGTCGCGCACGCGCTCGGTCGTGTCGATCATCGCCGGATCGGCCTCGAGGAGGGCGGCATCCGCCAGGCGCCGCACCCACAGCATCGGGATGTCGCTCTTGCGGGGGAAGTGGTTGAACGCCGTCCGCCGCGAGGTGCGCGCGCGCTCGGCGATGTCCGCCATCGTCGTGTTCTCGTAGCCGCGCTCGGCGAAGAGTGCCACGGCGGCGTCGTACAGGGCGTCGCGCGTGGCCGCTCGGCGCTCCGGCTGGTTCTGCCCCACCATCGGCGTCTGTCCCTTCTTCGCGGTCGATCTTGACATTAACTGCATCCGGGTGCAGACTCATTCCCGATCTACTGCACTCAAGTGCAGCTAATGATCCCCACGCGAAATCGATGGAGATGCGGACGCGATGAAAACCTATCCGAACGGACCCCACGATCTGGGGCACGACTGCCACGCCTGGCTGATCCCCGAGGGCCAGTGGGGGAGGAGCAACGTCGGACTCGTCCGGGGAGACGACGCCTCGCTCCTCATCGACACGCACCTCGACCTCGCCCACACCCGGGAGATGCTCGAGGCCTTCAGCGCGCTCACCGCGGGGCGCCCGATCCGCACACTCGTGAACACCCACTCCGACGGGGACCACTGGTTCGGCAATCAGCTCGTGGCCGGTCCGGATGTCGAGATCGTCGCGTCCGCGGCAGCGGCGGCCGCCATGACGCCTGCCGCCGCCGAGGAGCTCGCGAAGCTCTGGCGGCTCGACGGTCCGCTGGGCGATTTCGTGCGCACCGTCGCGGGCGGGTTCGACCCGTCCGGAATCACCGCCACCGGGCCGACGCGGACCTTCACCGGGTCGCTTCCGCTGGACGTCGGCGGCCGCGAGGTCCGCCTCGTCGAAGTCGGCCCCGCGCACACCCCCGGCGACGTGATCGTCCATGTGCCCGACGCGCGCGTGGTCTACACCGGAGACATCCTGTTCGTCGGCGCCGCTCCGCTGGTGTGGGAGGGGCCGCTGTCTCGCAGCGTCGCCGCGTGCGACCTGCTCCTCGACCTCGACGTCACCGCCATCGTCCCCGGTCACGGTCCCGTCACAGACAAGACCGGCGTGGAGCGCGTGCGTGACTATCTCGCGTACGTCGACACCGAGGCGACGCAGCGCTTCGCCGACGGCCTCGACGTCGAGGAGGCGATCGCCTCGATCGACCTCTCGCCGTTCTCCGACATGGCCGAGCACGAGCGCATCGCCGCGAACGTCGTCACCGTCTACGAGCACCTCGATCCCGACCGGCCGCGCGCCACGCGTGTCGAGCAGTTCTCGCACATGGCACACCTCTTCCACGCCGCTTCCGCGGCGACGACGGGAGCACACTCATGAAGATCGCCCGGATCGCCCGTGACGGCGAGATCTCGGTCGGGATCGTCGACGGCGCCCGCGTGCAGCCGCTGGCGGCCGCGATACAGGTCGAGCAGCTCCTCGCGGCGTCTCCGGAGGAGCGAGAGGTGCTGGTCGAGCGCCACGCCATCGGGACGTCCATCCCGCTCGACGCCGTCACCCTCCTCGCACCCGTGCTGCCGAAGACCCTGCGCGACTACATCACGTTCGAGGAGCACCTCGAGGGAAGCATGAGAGGGCTCGGCATGACGCCGCACCCCGCCTGGTACGAGCAGCCGGTGTTCTACTTCTCCAACACGAACGCGGTGATCGGCCCGGATGCGGCGGTGGAGGTGCCGCCCGGATCGCACCGCCTCGACTTCGAGCTCGAACTGGCGGCCGTGATCGGCCAGCCCGGCAAGAACCTCACCCCCGAGCAGGCGGCGGATCACATTGCCGGGTACACGCTGTTCAACGACTGGTCGGCCCGCGACCTGATGACGCCGGTCATCCCGCTCGGCCTCGGCCCGGTCAAGGGCAAGGATTTCGCCAACACCCTCGGCCCCTGGATCGTCACGGCCGACGAGCTCGAGCCGTATCGGCGCGGCGATCGCCTCGCGCTGGAGATGCACGCCGAGATCAATGGAGTGCCCCTGCCCGCGGGCGGCGACAGCTCCGAGAACATGTCGTGGTCGTTCGAGGAGATCGTCGCGTACGCCTCGCGAGGAGCCCAGCTCGAGCCCGGCGACGTCCTGGCAGCGGGCACGTGCGGTGCCGGGTCGCTCATCGAGTACTGGGGGAGGACCGGCGTAGACGATCCGCCGCCCCTTCGCCCCGGCGACGTCGTCACCCTCGTGGCCGAAGGCATCGGGACGCTCTCCAGCCGGATCATCCCCGGCGTGGAGCCGATCGAGCTGCCACGGGCTCGCACGACCCCTCGCCGGCCACGAACCTGGGCCGCCGCATCCGCCTCCTAGCACCACCCGAGAGAACCACCCGAAGAAAGGCCATTCAATGAAGAAGACGCTGATCAAGAACGCCCTCCTGGCAACTGTCGACCCCGACACCGCCGACCTTCCCGTCGGCGACATCCTCATCGTCGACGACCGGATCGCGCGCATCGCGCCGTCCATCGAGACCGATGACGCCGAGGTCGTCGACGCGACGGGCATGGTCGCCAGTCCCGGCTTCGTCGACACGCATCGCCACAACTGGCAGGCGCTGCTGCGCGGAGTCGGAGCGAACTGGAGCCTCTTCCAGTACGTGGTGCAGATGCGCACGATGTACTCGGTCTGCTACGGACCGGACGATGCGTACCTCGGCAACTATTACGGCGCGCTCGAGGCGATCAACGCCGGGGTCACCACGATCATGGATCACTCGCACCTGCAGATCACCGAGGAGCACTCCGACGGGCTGGTGAAGGGTCTGCAGGACGCGGGGATCCGCGCGATCTTCGGCTACGGCGTGTACCGCAACCCGAAGTACACGCCGGGCGACGACATCGATCCGTCGTCGATCATCGCCGAGATCGCCGGACCGATCGAGGAGTTCCATCGTCGCAACGCGGCACGCGTGCGGGAGGAGCACTTCGCGAACAACGACGGGCTCGTACGCTTCGGGCTCGCCAGCAGCGAGTTCTTCACGTTCACCGACATGGCGCCGATCCTGGAGGAGCTCGCCTGGAGCCGCACGCTGGATCCCGCGCGTATCACTTTCCACGCCGCATTCGGCCTCAACGACGTCAACATCATCGAGAATCTGTCGGAGGCAGGAGCCCTCGGCGACGATCTGCTGCTCTCGCACGGCAACAGCCTCACCGACTCGCAGCTCGCTCTGCTCGCCCGTGAGGGAGGGTGGGTCTCGAGCACCCCCGACACCGAGCTGCAGATGGCGGGAACCTTCCCCGTGCTCGAGCGCGTCGTGGCATCGGGAAAGCTCCCCTCGCTCGGTGTGGACATCGTGTCTGCCTTCGCCGGCGACATGTTCACGCAGATGCGCCTGATGCTGCAGGCGCAGCGTTTCCGCGACAACGAACGGGATTTCCCGGGCGCGGTCCCCTTCACGACGCGCTATCCCGCGGCCGACATGCTGAAGTACGCCACCCTCGGCGGCGCGGTCGGCATGGGTCTGGAGGACCAGGTGGGCAGCCTCACCCCCGGCAAGAAGGCCGACATCGTCCTCACTCGCCTCGATGCGGTGAACACGGCGGGTCTGCGTGACGCGGTGTCGGCGCTGATCTTCTACGCCAACCCTCACGACGTCGAGGACGTGTGGGTCGACGGGGTCGCACGCAAGCGCGGCGGCCGCCTCGTCGGGGAGGACTGGAAGGTGCTCGAGAAGCGGGTGCAGACCGCCCGCGACGGCATCGACGAGCGCTTCGCCCGCATCGACGGCACGTCGATGCGCCGTGCGTGGGAGCCGGTGTGGGGCCTCGCCTCCGGAGCATCCGACTGATCCCGGCACCGACGAAGAGAAGGAGGTCTCACATGTCCGTCACCATCACCGTCGCTCCCACCGGCCCCATCGCCACGAAGGCCGACAACCCGACGCTTCCGACCAGCCCCGAGGAGATCGCGGATGCGGTCGCCGCCGCGTACGCCGAAGGAGCCGCTGTCGCGCACCTGCACTTCCGTGACGCGGACGGCCTCCCGACGGCCGACCTCGGGATCGCCGAGCGCACCGTCGAGCTCGTCCGCGAGGCGTGTCCCATCCTCATCCAGATCTCCACGGGCGTGGGGCTGGGGGTCGACTTCGACGATCGTGCCCGCCTGGTGGAGCTTCGCCCACAGATGGCCACCCTGAATCCGGCGAGCATGACCTTCGGCGAGCATGAGTTCAGCAACCCCTTCCCGGGCGTGCGCCGGCTGGCCGCGCGGATGCAGGAACTCGGCGTCAAGCCCGAGCTCGAGGTGTACGACACCGGCCACGTGGAGCTGTGCCTGCGCCTGATCGAAGAGGGCCTGATCGCAGGGCGACCGCAGTTCAGCATCGTCCTCGGCGTCCGCGGGGGTGCGGCGGCGACGCCCGCGAACCTGCAGACGATGGTCGAGCGGCTTCCCGACGACGCCATCTGGCAGATCATCCCCGTCGGCCGGGCCAACCTGCAGCTGACGGCGCTCGGCCTCGCGCTCGGGGGGAACGCGCGCGCCGGCATGGAGGACACGCTCTATCTGCGCAAGGGGGAGCCCGTGGAGGGCAACACCCCTCTGGTCCGCCGCGCGGTCGCCCTCGCCCGGGCCCTCGACCTCTCCATCGCGTCGCCCGACGACGCCGCCCGGACCCTGGGGCTGGTTCCCGCCGCCGCGGCGCAGGGGAGCCTCTGATGTCCGCGTACGTCGTCTTCGCCGTCACCGAGGTCAAGGATTTCGAGCAGCTGCTCGCATACCGGAATGAGGCCGTCTCGCATCTGGAGGCGGTGGAGGGCCTGCGGTTCTTCGCCGGCCCGGACACCGTGACGCTCGAGGGTCCCCCGATCCAGCTCACCGTGGTCGTGGAGCTGGAGGATCTCGACGCGGCGAAGGCCTGGTACTACTCGGACGAGTACCAGAAACTCGCGAGCCTGCGGCAGGGTGCGACCGAGGGCTTCGGGTTCATCGTCGAGTCGTGGAGCGACTTCGGACCGGCGCGTTGACGAGCGCTGGCCCGCCCTCCCGGAGCGAGGCGAGGAACCGGTCGATCGCGGCAGTGTCCTCGCGTTCGTAGGTGCTGACGGTGGCGAGGAGCTCCGTCGCGCCGGTGCGCGCCACGAGGGCTCGTAGCGCGGTCTCGACCTCGTCCGGCGTGCCGAACACGGCAGCGTCCAGCCAGGATCGCACCCCCGCGGTCGTCCGCGGTGGCGCCTCGGCGAGCATCCGTTTCACCTCCGAGACGGGCTGCAGGGCGCGGAATTCGCCCACCTGCCGCGAGTGGGCGAGGGCCCAAGCCTCCGGAAGCAGCAGGTCGCGGGCGCGCTCGGCGGTGTCGGCGACGGCGACGTCGACCGAGACCATCAGCTGCGCCCCGCCATCGGGGAACGCGCTCCGGTATTGCGCGATCGCCTCCGGATCGTTCAGGAGCGGCCCGCCGACCACCGCCGGAAGCCGCCGCTGCGCGGCGATCGTCAGGCCGTCCCGGATGGCGAGCAGGAACACCCCCGGCGGCGCCACGCGCGGGCGCGCGGTGATGGCTGCGCGACCCTCCAGATAGCTCAGCACGGCGTCGACCTCGGCGGCGTACTCCCCGTCGCGAAGCGCCGTCCGCCCCAGCGCCTGCCGGACCGCGGGGGTGAAGCCGAGCGAGCCGCCGAGGCCCAGATCCACCCGACCGGGGTACAGGGCCTCGAGCAGCAGCGCCTGCTCGGCGACGACGAGCGGAGCGTGGTTCGGTACCATCACGCCGCCGGTTCCGATGCGGATGCGGTGCGTTCGTGCGCCGATCGCCGCGAGCATGACGGTCGGCGCGGCGCTGGCGATCCCCGGGACGGCGTGGTGCTCGGCGGTCCAGAAGCGGTCGAAGCCGAGCTCGTCGGCGCGCACGGCCCGCTCGATCGTGCTCGCCACCGCCTCGGCGTCGGACTGGCCGGCGCGCGTGCGGGAGCGGTCGAGCAGGGAGATGCGCATCACGGGAGGGAACGCACCGAGGGTGGCGCCGATTCCCGCTCCGAGGCGCGCTCGGCGAGAACGGTGCGTACCTCGGTGCGCTCCTGCGCCATGGTCCACAGCCGGTCGGCGACCTCGGCGGGGTCGATGGCGGTCGGGCCCGCGTACGGCGACCCCTGCATCGTGCCGGCGATCACGACCTCGCCGACGTAGATGCCGTCGCCTCGCAGCCGCTCGGCGAGGAGACCGACGAGCTTGGATTTCGCGGCGCTCTCCAGGGCGACGCCGTCCCCGTCGAACGAGACGGCGAAGCGGTCGATGTCGCGCCCGGGCGCGCCCAATCCGCCGTTGACGACGAGCACCGACGCGTCGTCGACCGCCCGCAGGTCGTCGAGGGACGCCTGGACGAGCGTTGCCAGTCCCGAGACGCCGATGCGCATCGCGGCCCCGAGGTCTTCCGGCTCCGCGACGAGGACATCGCTCACGGCGACGTTGCGGTAGGCGGTGAGCGCGGCGGCGGTGATCGGCCCCAGCTGGTCGCGCACGCGGGAGACCGCCTCCCGCAGCGATGCCGGGTCGGCGGCGTCTGCTCGGAACGGATGCGCCGAAATCCCCTCCGCGCGCAGCCGCGCGGCGCCGTCTCGGAGGCGCTCCTCGTTGCGTGCGACGAGGGCGATCGACCAGCCCTCGGCGCCGAACCGTCGGGCGAGGGCGTGGGAGTTGCCGGGTCCGTATCCGACGATCAGAAGTGTGGGCATGGGATGCTCCTCCGTTTTCCGGACCGGCGCGCGCCGGCAGAGGACAGCATAAACGGAAACGGAATATCCGCATCCGTTTTATGCGAGAATCAGTCCATGACCCGCCCTCCTGCCGCGCCCGAGCGCCGTCCCCGCGCCGATGCCGAGCGCAACCGCCGCCGCATCCTCGATGCCGCCACGCGCGTGTTCGCCGAGCACGGCCCCCGCGCGACCCTCAACGACGTCGCCCGCGCGGCCGGTGTGGGCGTGGGCACGATCTACCGCAAGTACCCGGATAAGGAGGCGCTCCTCGACGCGCTCTTCGACGACAAGATCGACGGCATCCTCGGCGTCGTCCGCGACGCGGCGGCGATCGGATCGCCGGGCGAGGCCTTCCGCGCGTACCTCCGCGGGATCATCGAGCTTCACGCCTCGGACCGGAGCCTGGCCACCGTGCTGTTCGGACCCGGCCGGTACGAGCGATTCTCCGCCGAGCGGTTCGACGAGCTCGCGACGACGGCCGACGCGCTCATCGACGCGGCCGTCGCGGCCGGGGAGCTCCGTCCAGGGTTCACGCGGCAGGACACGACAGTGCTGGCGGTGATGGTGGGCTCGGTCGCCGTCGCCACCCGCGCCAGCGACGCGGATGCGTGGCGGCGGTACGCCACGATCGTGGTCGACGGCACGCGGCCCTCCGGCGACCCCTCACCTCTCACGCCTGCGCCCCTGCCTTTCCGCGACACCACCGACGCCCTGGGGCGGATGCTGTGAGTGGCCTCACCCCCGTTCTCGGCGGTCTGTCGGCCACCGGCACCGCGCCGCTGCCGTTCCTCGCCGGCGTCGTCGTACGCTCCTTCCTCCTGCGGCGACCTCGGGGGAACCTCCTGGTGTACAACGCTCCGGGGATCGACGCGGCATCCGCCGACATCTCCGCCGCCGGCGCGCCGGAGCGACTCCTCATCAACCACTGGCACGAGGCGATGTACCCCGCTCCGCGGCTGGAGGTACCGATCTGGGTGCATGAGGACGACCGGGCCCGAACGGCCAGGGCCCTCCCCATCGCCGGCACGTTCGCCGGCCCGGCGAAGCTCGACGACGACATCGAGGTCGTTCCGACGCCCGGCCATACCGACGGCGCCACGGCCTACGTGTGGGACGACGGTGCACACCGGTTCCTCTTCGTCGGAGACACGATCTGGGTGCACCGCGGCCGGTGGCAGGTGGTGCTCCTGGGGGAGAGCGATCGGACAAGCTACCTCGATTCGCTGCGGACCCTTCGCGACGTCGAGTTCGACGTCCTGGTGCCGTGGGGCGCGGATGCCGACGGCCCGGCCGTCTTCCCCGTCTCCCGTTCGCAGGCGCGCGACGAGATCACCGCGCTCATCCGCCGTGTCGAGGCCGGCGCGAGCGAGTGACGCCCGCGGCCAGGTGTGACATCGTCGTAGCGACGCTCGTCGCTTCTCGGAAGGATCCCCCATGCAGCAGCGCCCCCTCGGCCGCACCGGCCGCTCCGTCTCGGCGATAGGCCTGGGCACTTGGCAACTCGGCGCCGACTGGGGCGACGTGGGCGAAGACGACGCGCTGGCGGTGCTGACGGCCTCCGCGGACGCCAGTGTCACGCTCTTGGACACCGCCGACGTCTACGGCGACGGCCGCAGCGAATCGCTCATCGGCCGCTTCCTCGCCGCGCGGGCGGACTCCGGCATCACCGTCGCCACGAAGATGGGTCGCCGCCTCGCGCAGGAGCCGGGCAACTACACGCCGGAGAACTTCCGAGCATGGACCGAGCGCTCCCGGCGCAATCTCGGCGTCGAGACGCTCGACCTCGTGCAGCTGCACTGCCCGCCGACCGCCGTCATCGAGGACGACGCGACCTACCAGGCGCTCGACGAACTCGTCGCCGCCGGAGCCATCGCCGCGTACGGCGTCTCCGTGGAGACGGCGGCGCAGGCGCTCGCCGCGATCTCGCGCCCGAACGTGACGAACGTGCAGATCATCGTCAACCCCTTCCGGTTGAAGCCGCTCGACGAGGTGCTTCCCGCGGCGGCAGCTGCGGGGGTCGCGATCTTCGCTCGGGTGCCGCTTGCTTCGGGACTGCTGTCCGGTCGCTACACGACCGAGACGACGTTCGCGGCCAACGACCACCGCACCTTCAACCGCCACGGCGAGGCGTTCGACCGCGGCGAGACCTTCTCCGGAGTGAATTTCGAGACCGGCGTGAAGGCAGCAGCCGAGCTGGCGTCGAGCCTTCCCGACGGCGTGAGCCTTCCCGCCGCCACGCTGGCCTGGATCGCCGCGCAGCCCGGGATCACGAGCGTCATCCCCGGCGCCCGAAACCCCGACCAGGCCAGGGCGAACGCCGACGCGGCCGATCTTCTCGGGCGCGCCGACCTGGCCGACTTCGACGCGGCCGTCCATCGCGTGTACGACGAACGGCTGCGGGATACGATCCACCCGCAGTGGTGAGGGAGGTCCTCGGCGTGCGCTTCACCCGAGCGGAGTTGGACTCCTTCCGAGACGCGACGATCCCCGACCTGATGCCGGAGCATCCGCGTCTGATCTTCGTCGGCATCAACCCGGGATTGTGGACGGCGGCTACGGCGACTCCGTTCGCCCACCCCGGGAACCGGTTCTGGCCGGCGCTGGCCGAGGCAGGCATCCTGCCGCGGGTGCCGGCATTCTCCAGCGGATTCGACGAGCACGATCGCGCGATGATCCTCGACGCGGGAATCGGGGTGACGAGCCTCGTCCGCAGAGCCACGGCGCGCGCCGACGAGCTCTCCCGCCAGGAGCTTCGAGACGGTGCCGAGCGGGTCGACGCCGACGTCGCCCGATGGCAGCCGCGCGTCGTGGCGGTGGTCGGCGTCACCGCCTACCGCCAGGGGTTCGGCTACCCGCGCGCGGCAGCGGGCCGGCAGGAAGCAGCGATCGGCGGCGTTGCGACCTGGGTCGTCCCGAACCCGAGCGGACTCAACGCGCATGACACCGTCGCGACCCTCGCCGCGGCCTACGCCGCACCCGCGCGGGCGGCCGGGCTCATCCGATGATCCGATAGCGGGTTGCTCGGGTCGCCCGATCGGGGCCACGCTGTGAGGGACCACGTTTCCCCACCGAGGAGGCCGCCATGGCGGAGCATCCGCTGCCCGCGCCGATCCAGGCGTTCGTCGACGCCACCAACGCGGCAGACAGCGACGCGTTCGTCGCGGCGTTCACCGACGATGCGGTGCTGTCGGATTGGGGGCGGGTGTATCACGGACGCGAGGGCATCGCCGAGTGGGACCGCACGGACAACATCGGAAAGAAATCGCACTTCGAGGTCGTCGACGTCACCGCCGGCGACGCCCCGGACAGCTACGTGGTCACCCTGTCGGTGAGCGGCGACGGATACAACGGCGCGAGCCCGATCACGTTCGAACTGGTGGGCAACCGTATCGCACGCGTGGAGATCGCCCCCGACTGACACCCTCGGCTTGCCACGTCCGCTCGAGCGACGCACCATGGGACGGTGACGGCATCCCCCTCCTCCGCACGCAGGCGACGCGCCCCCTGGATCGCGATGGCGATCGCCGCGGCGATCGTCGTGACCGGCGCGGTCGCTGTCGCGGTGTTCGCCGATCGCGGCCCCGGCGCCGTCGCGCCGGCGCCGTCGCCGGCCCCGCCGTCCGCTTCCGCGCCGACTCCCTCGGCGACGCCCACCGAGACCGGGTTCCCCGCCGACACCGCCGAGTACCCGCTGGATGCGCTCCCCGTCGTCGAGGTCTTCGCGATCATCCCGGCACTCCCGGTCGACGCCGATCCATACGGCCCGCTCACCGGCGAGGTCGCGCGGGCCGCCGCCGAGCGGATCCCCGTCTTCGCCGATCCCACCGGTGAGCCCGTCGCCACGCTGCCCCGGGACCACTTCTACGAGGGCACGACCGTCCCCATCATCGAGCGACAGCAGAACTGGGTGCACGTGCTGCTGACCGGGCGGGCCGCCGTGCCCTCCACGGGCAGCTCGGCCCAGCTCACCGGGTGGGTGCGGGCGGCGGATGTCGAAGTCTCGCCGACCGACGTGACGGTGGAGACCGACCTGACCGCGCGCACCGTCGACATCGTCCGCGCCGACGGCACCCGCGAGCGGATCGCCGACGACTTCGCGTGGGGCACCGACGCCACCCCCACCCCGCGGGGGCGCTCTTTCGTGATGATGGTGCGCGCCGAGCCGTCGCTCGGCTACACCCGAGGGCATCCGCTGGTCTACCTGTCGGTGCAGTCTCCGACGCTCGACGGGTTCGGCGGCACCTCCGTGGCGGTGACAGCGTTCCACTACCACGACACCCACAGCGGCCCCGTCTCCAACGGCTGTCTGCGCCTCCCCGCCGAGGCCATCGACCGCCTCGCGCAGGTTCCCGCCGGCACCCCCGTCGTCATCCGCTGACCTGCGAGGCGCACCGGCGCCGGCGCCGGGCGCGAGTAGCGTATCCCTGTGTCACTCGTCCCGCGCGTCGCTGTGGTCATTCCGTGCCGCAATGATGCCGAGTTCCTCGATGCGTGCCTGGCGGCGCTTGCGGCGCAGACGCGGCAGCCCGACGCCGTCATCGTGGTGGACAACGACAGCAGCGACGGCTCCGCCGACCTCGCCCGCGCCGCCGGCGCGAGCGTGGTGACCGAGCCGCTCATCGGCATCTGGCCCGCCGCCGCGCGCGGATACGACGAGGCCCGCGACTTCGACATCATCGCGCGCCTGGACGCCGACTCCCGGCCGCATCCGGACTGGGTCTCCCGTGTCGTCCAGGCCTTCGTCGCCGACCCGGGACTGGGAGTTCTCACCGGGGGAGCGGAGTTCTACGGCGCCACCCCGCTCGTGCACTACCTCGGGGCGCACTGGTACATCGGTGGCGGCACGTTCTGGGTGCGGCAGTGGCTGGGGATACCGCTGGTCTTCGGGTCGAACTTCGCGATGCGCGCGGCCGTCTGGGAGCGTGTCCGCGACCGCGTCGACCGTACGAACCCGGGCATCCACGACGACCTCGACCTGACCATCCAGCTCCGCCCCAGCGACGGCGTGCGCTATGACCCCGACCTGCGGATGCCGGTGTCGTCACGGCCGTTCGCCCGGCCATCCGCCCTCTGGCGCCGCGTGTGGCGCGTGATTCCGACGTTCGCGGCGAGCTGGCCGGAGGGGTCGCCGTGGTACCGGGCACGCGAACAGGAGAGCGCGCCGGCGATCGGGGCAGCCGACATCGCATGGCCCGACGACGGCGATCTCGCCGCGGAGCCCGGGAGGTAGCGTGCACATCGAGTTCGACGCCGAGGTCTATCGCTGGCAGGCGCGGCAGGACTCCGCCTGGTACTTCGCGGAGGTCCCCGAAGAGCTGAGCGCCGACATCCGCGAGATCGCCGAGCCCTTCGCCCGAGGTTTCGGGGCGGTGCGGGTGCAGGCGCAGATCGGCGGGTCCACGTGGCGCACCTCGATCTTCCCCGGCTCCTCCGGCGCGTACTCCCTTCCGCTCAAGCGCTCCGTCCGCGACGCGGAGTCTCTCGAGGAGGGGACGACCGCCCGCATCGGCCTCGACGTGCTCGACGCGTGACATGGACCCGGGTCTGATCGTCGCCACCGTCTCCGCGGGGATCGCCTACGTGACGTTCGCGGTGCAGACGGTCGTCCTCGCCGTCGTGGACGTGCGCACCCATCGCCTTCCCGATCGGTACGTCCTGCCCGGCTATCCGATCGCGGCGGTGCTGCTGACCGTCTCCGCCCTCGCGGGCGGGGCGCCCGGCCGTCTCTGGTCGGTCGCCGGCGGCGCGCTGGCGCTCTTCGGGTTCTACCTGCTGCTCCGGATGCTCCGACCGGGCGCCATGGGAGGCGGCGACGTCAAGCTGGCCGGGGTCGTGGGCGCGTACCTCGGGTTCTTCGGGTGGGAGAGCGTGCTGCTGGGCGCGGCAGCCGGATTCGTCCTCGGAGGGGTGTTCGGCGTGCTTCTCGTGGTGACCCGGCGGGCGCGCGCCGGCACCGCCCTCGCTTTCGGCCCGTTCCTGCTCGCGGGTGCCTGGCTCGCCCTCTTCGCCGCGGTGGCTCCGCTGTCGGGCCGGTGACGACAGGCATGATGCACGTCAAGCCCCCGCGGCTGCCGATGGCCCCGCCGGTAGCCTGACCGCATGCCGAGCACGGTTCTCTCCCGCGTCACCGCCTGGGCGCTCCGACGTCGACTGGTTCGCGCCTTCCTCCGCTACAGCGGTGCCCGCGGCCCCATGCTCGCCGACTCGGTCACCTACCGGACGCTGTTCTCCCTGTTCGCGGGCGTTCTTCTGGGGTTCTCCGTCGCGGCGCTCTGGCTGGCCGGGAACCGAGAAGCGTGGGAGGCACTGACGGAGGCGCTCGATGCGGCGATACCCGGGCTGCTCGACCTGGTCGACCTCGACCAGATCCAGGCGCCGGCGGGCCTGAGCATCGCCGGGGTCATCTCCGCCGTCGGTCTCGTCGGCGCCGCGATCGGGGCCGTCGGGTCGTTGCGCAATGCGCTGCGCTCCATCGCAGGACTCGCCACCGACGATGTGCTGTGGATCTGGGTGCTGCTGCGGAACCTCCTGCTCGCCATCGGGATCGGCGTGGGACTCGCGGCCGCGGCCGTCGCGACCTTCCTCGCCACGGCGGGGCTGGAGATCCTCACCGACTGGCTCGGGATCCCGGCGGATCAGCCGGCGCTCGGCTTCGTCGCCTGGCTCGTCTCGGCGCTCATCGTGCTGATCCTCGACACCGTCGTCGTCGCGGCCTCGTTCGCGCTGCTGTCGGGCGTGCGAGCGCGCCCCAAGACGCTGTGGACCGGTGCCGCCCTGGGCGGCCTCGGTCTCACCGTCCTCCAGCAGCTGTCCGGACTCTTCGTGGGCGGCGCCACGTCCAATCCGCTGCTGGCCTCCTTCGCGTCCCTCATCGCGCTGCTGCTGTGGCTGAACCTGTCGAGCCAGGTGATCCTCCTCGCGGCCGCCTTCATCGTCACCGGCGCCGAGGAGGATCAGGATCGCGTGCGCGCGCGGTACGGCGCGACCACTCTGACCCAGTTCCGCGTGCAGCAGGCCGAGCGCGGGGTGCTCGCCGCGAGTGACGAGCTGAACAGCGCGCGCGCGGCGGAGGCCGAGGAACGGCAGAAGGCATGACCGAGGCCGCGCTGACGTCGGCGTACACCGCCGCGGCGGTGCGCGCCGCCGAAGCGCCGCTCCTCGCCGCCGGCGAGCCCCTCATGCGGGAGGCCGCCGCGGCGCTGGCCGGCGTCGTGCGCGCACGTCTCGAGCGGTCGCCGGGCCGCATGCTGGTTCTCGCCGGTGCCGGAGACAACGGCGGCGACGCCCTCTACGCCGCGGCCGAGCTCGCAGGCCCCGCCCAGGAGGTCGACGTCGTGCTCACGTCCGACCGGGTGCACCGCGAGGCTCTCGCAGCCGCCCTGTCCGCCGGCGCACAGCTGCGCGCGGCGTCGGAGGTGTGCCGGAAGCCGGGCGGGTACGCCGTCGTCCTCGACGGCATCCTCGGGATCGGCGCCGCCGCCGATGCGCGCCTGCGCGGCGTCGCGCGGGCCGTCGTGGAGTCGCTCCTGCCGCTGGCTGGAGCCCCCGAGACGGCGGTGATCGCCGTCGACCTTCCGAGCGGTCTGCACCCGGACGACGGCGCGGCCGACGATGTCGTGCTCCCGGCAGTCACCACGGTCACCTTCGGTGCCGTCAAGGCCGGGCTCGTCCGCGGCGAGGGCCCCCGGCTCGCCGGCGAGGTACATCTGGTGGATCTCGGCCTGGCGCCCGTCCTCGCGCGCTCGCACCCCGCCGTCACCGGACCGATCCGCGTGGTCCGCGTTCCGAGGCGTCAGCGGGCGTAGCGCTCGACGAAGGCGCGGAGGATGCGGCCCGGCTCGGTCACCGCCACGCGGCGGACGGCCTCGAGCGTGACGTCGAGCTCGTCGGCGGCGAAGTACCCGTACGACGCGTACGCGTGGATGCGCGTCGTGATCCCGTCGACGTCGAGCTCCGGGTGGAACTGCGTGGCGTAGACGTTGTCTCCGACCCGGAACATCTGCACCGGGCACGCCGGCGACGATGCCAGCAGCACCGCCGGCTCCGGGAGGACGCTGATCGCCTCCTTGTGCCCGACGAACGCCTCGAAGGTGCGCGGCAGCCCGGTCAGGAGCGGATCGGTGGCGCCGGCGTCGGTGAGGGTGACGGGGACGATGCTGATGGGCTCGGCGTGCCGGCGGTCGATCGTCGCGCCCAGATGCGTGCCGAGCGTTCCCACGCCGTAGCACGCACCGAGGAAGGGGACATCCTCGGCCACCACGCGCGCGAGCAGCGCGGCGAACTCCGCTTCGACGCGGTGCTGCACGGGCGACTTGTCCGCCGCCGCATCCGAGGCGTTGAACGGGCTGCCGCCGACGATGATGCCGGAGATCTCCGTCGGATCGAGGCGCGGCATCGGCTCGGCCTCGAGCCGCACCCGCCGCAGTTCCTCCGGCCGGAGCCCGCTGTACCGCAGGAACAGCGCATACTCCTCATCGGCGGGGAGGTCTTCCGCGCGCGTGGCCAGCAGGACGAACGGTCTCACGACGCGAAGGTGACGAGCCCCAGCTCCACCGGAGAGACGAGATGCGGATGCTGCGGCACGGCGCGGACGGCGAACCCGAACGGACCGGTGACGTCGAGTTCGAGGGTCCCCTCGAAGACCGTCGCGTCGCCGGCGTCGCCGGCCGGGGACAGGGGGAGGAGGGGCCGGTCGCCGGTGATCTCGCCGTCGGCATCCGCGCGCCCCGAGACCAGCTGCACCGCGACGTCCTGCGGTGACAGACCGCCCAGCTGCACCTCGGCGCGCACGCTCAGGCGGTCGCCGGCGCGTGCCTGCTGCGGAACGCCGGTGTAGTCGACGCTGCGGATGTGCACGTTCGCCCATCCCGCACGCACCCGCGACACGTACGAGGCGAGTTCGGTCGCGACGGCGAAGTCGTCGGCACCGAGAGCTGCGGCGTGGATGGACGCGGGGGTGTAGAGCGAGGTGACGTAGTCCCGCACCATCCGGTCGCTCGTGGCCTTCGTCCCGAGGTCGGTCATTGTGTGGCGCACGCGGTCGAGCCAGCCCCGCGGGATGTCGCCCTCCCGCTCGTAGAACGCGGGCACCAGCTGATGCTCGATGAGGTCGTAGAGCGCGGCGGCTTCGAAGTCGTCCCGCTCCTCGTCGTTGTCGGCGGTGTCGGCGGTGGGGATCGCCCAGCCGTTCTCACCGTCGTACCACTCGTCCCACCAGCCGTCGAGGATCGACAGGTTCAGCGCGCCGTTGAGGGCGGCCTTCATCCCCGACGTCCCGCAGGCCTCGAGGGGGCGGAGCGGGTTGTTGAGCCAGACGTCGCATCCCGGGTAGAGGGTCTTGGCGAGCGTGATGTCGTAGTCCGGGAGGAAGACGATGCGATCGCGCACGCGCGGGTCGCGGCTGAAGCGGACGAGCTCCTGGATGAGCAGCTTTCCGGAGTCGTCGGCCGGATGCGACTTGCCGCCGATGACGAGCTGCACCGGCCGATCGGGGTCGGTGAGCAGGCGGGTCAGTCTCTCGGGGTCGCGGAGCATCAGGGTGAGGCGCTTGTAGGTCGGGACGCGGCGTGCGAAACCGATCGTGAGCACGGTGGGATCGAGCACGTCCTTGGCCCACGCCCCGGTGGTGGTGCCGGCGGCCTGCAGGCGCCGACGCGCTTCGGCGACGAGTTCCTGCTTCATCTGCATCCGCACGCCCCACAGCTCGCCGTCGGAGACGACCTCCCGGTCGCGCCAGTCGTGCTCGGTGGTGAGGGCGTCGCCGAAGGCCCGTTCGCTGAGTCCCTTGAGCGCCGGGTGCACCCATGTGGGCCCGTGGACGCCGTTGGTGATGGAGCCGATCGGAACCTCGTCGGTGTCGACCCCCGGCCACAGCGCACCGAACATGGCCCGGCTGACCTTCCCGTGCAGGAGGGAGACGCCGTTCGCGTGCTGCCCGAGGGAGAGGCCGAGGACGGCCATGTTGAACACGTCGGGGTCGCCGCCCGGATAGTCCTCGACCCCTAGGGCGAGCGCGCGCGGCGCGTCGAGGCCGCCGAGGAGCCCCGTGGCGAGGTAGTCGGCGACGAGGCTCCGGGGGAACCGGTCGATGCCGGCGGGCACCGGGGTGTGTGTGGTGAAGACGGTGGAGGCGCGCACCTGTGCCAGTGCGGTGTCGAACGACACGCTCGCTTCGCCGATGAGCTCGGACATGCGCTCGAGTCCTTGGAACCCGGCATGACCCTCGTTGGTGTGGTAGACGTCGGGTGCCGGCGCGCCGGTGATGCGACACCACGCGCGCACCGCTCGCACGCCGCCGACACCCAGCAGAAGCTCCTGCAGCAGGCGGTGCTCCCCACCGCCGCCGTACAGGCGGTCGGTGACGCGGCGGAGGTCTTCGGGGTTTGAGGGCGTCTCGGAGTCCAGGAGCAGGAGCGGCACGCGGCCGATGTCGGCGATCCACACGCGGGCCGAGAGCGTCCGGTCGCCGGTGACGGCGAGCGAGATCTCGACGGGCGTGCCATCGGCCTCCCGCAGCACGGCGAGGCCCAGCCCGTACGGGTCGAGCACGGGATAGCTCTCACGCTGCCAGCCGTCCTCGCCGATCGCCTGCCGGAAGTATCCGGCGCGATAGAACAACCCGACGCCGATGAGGGGGACACCGAGGTCGGAGGCGCTCTTGAGATGGTCGCCCGCCAGGATGCCGAGACCGCCGGAGTACTGCGGGAGCGACCCGTCGACGCCGAACTCGGGGGAGAAGTACGCGATCGCGCGCGGCTTGGGCTCCTCGAGGTGCTGGAACCACCGGTCCCCGGTGAGGTAGGCCTCCAGTCGTGCGTCCGCGTCGTGCACCCGCGCGACGAACTCCTCGTCGCGGGCAAGCTCGTCCAGGCGCGCCTGCCCGAGCGCCCCCAGCATCCGCGAGGGGTTCTCCTCGACGCGAGCCCACAGGTCGGGGTCCATCGAGGCGAACAGGGCGTGGGTCGCGCGCGACCAGGACCATCGCCAATTCGACGCCAGCCGGTCCAGCGGAGCGAGCGAGTCGGCGAGCACAGGACGGACGGTGAACGTTCGGAGGGCCTTCACCCGAGCGATTCTATGTGACCGTTACCACGACCTGGACCGGGCGCGGGGGGCCGGGACTACGCTGTCGGAATGGCTATTGCACGACTGAGCGGCGGCCCGCTGGACGGGCAGGTCGTCCCTCTGGACGACGACACCGACGACACCCTCATCGTCCCGTACGGCGAGGGGCAGCTGGTCTACCGGCGGCAGGGCGTCCTGGAGCACACCGGCGAGGGGGACGGCCCCTCCCAGGCCACCTTCGTGTTCGGCGAGGAGACCGAGGACATCAACCCCGATGCCGAGGGCCGGCTGGATTGACCGGCTCCGCCGAGCCTGCACGCTCGATCGAGGTCGAGCGGAAGTACGACGTCGACGCGGACGTGCCGCTGCCCGACTGGTCGGGGCTTCCCGGCGTCGCGTCCGTCGGTGCCGCCGAGGTGCGCGAACTCGACGCGCGATACCTCGACACCGGCGACACGGCGCTCGCGAGGGCACGTGTCGCGCTTCGCCGGCGCACCGGCGGCCCCGACGAGGGGTGGCACGTGAAGGTGTCGGCGCCCGACGGCCGCCACGAGTGGGCGTGGCCGCTCGAGGCCGGTGAGGCGGACGACGTCCCCGAGGACGTGGTCGACGCTGTCGCCCGCTGGGCCGAACCGCCCTTCACGCCGCTCGCGCGCCTGCGCAACACCCGCACGGCCTACGCGCTCCTCGACGCGGCGGGGGCCCTCGTCGCCGAGTTCGTCGACGACCGCGTGCGCGCGCGGAACGAGCGCCGCGGCCGCGACAGCGAGTGGCGGGAATGGGAGGTCGAGCTCGGACCTGCCGCGCCGGCCGACGAGGCGGGTCGCGCGGCGTTCTTCGCCGCCGTCGACGCCGCGGTGGCCGCCGCGGGCGGCCGCCCCGCCGCATCCGACTCCAAGCTCGCCCGCGCCCTCGGTCGCTGACCGGCGCTCGACGCTGCCTCGCTTCGCTCGCTCAGCGTCCGGATGACGGCGCGGTCGCTGTGCGTGGCGACGAGCCCCGGTCGCTGGGCGTGGCGACGACCCCCGGTCGCTGAGCGTGAGGACGAGCCCCGGTCGCTGAGCGAGGAGCGAAGCGACGAGACGAAGCGCGAGGCGCGGATCAGATGTTGATCATGTGGCCCGCGAGGCCGTGGAACGCCTCCTGCAGCGCCTCCGACAGCGTCGGGTGCGTGTGCACGTTGCGCGCGGCCTCGAGGGCCGTGAGGTCCCACTTCTGCGCGAGCGTGAGCTCGGGGAGGAGCTCGGAGACATCGGGCCCGATGAGGTGGCCGCCGAGGAGCTCGAGGTGCTCGGCGTCGGCGACGAGCTTGACGAAGCCGATGGGCTCGCCGAGGCCGTTCGCCTTGCCGTTGGCCGAGAACGGGAACTTCGCGACCTTCACGTCGTAGCCGGCGTCGCGCGCCTGCTGTTCGGTGAGGCCGAAGGACGCGACCTGCGGGTTGCAGAACGTGGCCCGCGGCATCATGCGGTAGTCGCCCAGGGTCTGGGTCTCGGCCTTGCCGATCGTCTCCGCGGCGACCACGCCCTGCGCCTCGGCGACGTGGGCGAGCTGGAGCTTGGCCGTGACGTCGCCGATCGCGTAGATGTGCGGCACGTTGGTGCGCATGTGGTCGTCGATGTCGATGGCGCCGCGCTCGGTGAGCTTGACGCCGGTGTTCTCCAGGCCGTAGCCCTCGACGCGCGCGGCGAAGCCGATCGACATCAGCACGCGGTCGGCCTCGAGGGACCCCTTCGTGCCGTCCTGGGCGGAGTAGGTAACGGTGACCTTGTCGCCGGAGTCCACGACGCTCTCGACCTTGGTGGAGGTGAGGATCTCGACGCCGAGCTTCTTGTACTGCTTCTGGATCTCCTTAGAGACCTCGACGTCCTCGTTCGGGAGGGCACGGTCGAGGAACTCCACGATCGTGACCTTCACGCCGTAGTTCGCCAGCACGTACGCGAACTCCATGCCGATCGCGCCGGCACCGACGATGACGATCGACTCGGGCAGCTCGCGGTTGAGGATCTGCTCCTCGTAGGTGACGACGTTCTCGCTGAGGGTGACGCCCGGGAGAAGGCGCACGGTGGATCCGGTCGAGATGATGGCGTTGTCGAAGGTGACACGCTCGACCGAGCCGTCGGCCTTCGTCACATCGATCGAGTTCGCGTCGACGAACGATCCGCGGCCCTCGTACTCGGTGACCTTGTTCTTCTTCATCAGGTAGTGGATGCCCTTGACGTGGGTGTCCGCGACCTTGCGGCTGCGATCCCACGCCACGCCGAAGTCGAAGTCCACGTCGCCGGAGATTCCGAAGAGGTCGGCCTGCGCGTGGAAGGTGTGCGCGAGGTCGGCGTTGCGCAGGAGCGCCTTCGAGGGGATGCAGCCGACGTTCAGGCACACACCGCCCCAGTACTTCTCTTCGATGACCGCGACCGAGAGGCCCAGCTGTGCGCTGCGGACCGCTGCGACATAGCCGCCGGGGCCCGCGCCGAGGATGACGACGTCGTAATGAGGCATGACTCCCAGCCTATCGTTCGGCGCCGGTGTCGGGACCGCGCCGGTCGCCGCGGGCGCGGGCCACGAGGAGGGCGACGACGGCTCCGAGGATGGCCACGGCGACGACCCCGAGGACGGCCCAGATCCACACCGGCATGCCCGCCTCCTCGTCCGAGGTGACCAGGGTGGTCATCGTCGGCTCGGGAGAGGCCTCGGGCTCGGTCGACGCGGCCGCTGACGGCGTCGAGGCGCTCGTCGTCGGCGCAGGCGCCCCCGCGACGGTGAAGGAGAACTCGCCTGAGATCGGATGCCCGTCGCTGGAGACCACGCGCCACAGCACCGACACCGCCCCGGATGCCTCGCTCGCCAGGAGCGGCTGGATCAGCGTCGTGCCGTCCACCACGGCGGGCCCGTCGGTGAGCGCGCTGCCGTCCGCGGCGGTCACCTGAACCTCGTTGCCGCCGCCGTCGCTGAGCAGCTCGGCGCTGAAGGTGAGGGTGAGCTCCGCCGGGAGCGCGTCGACGGCGGCGCCGTCGGCCGGGTCGGTCTCCAGCAGCTGGTCGTGCGCGGTCGCCGGTAGCGCCCCGGCGAAGACGGCGCAGAAGGCGAGGAGGACGGCGGCGGCGATCGCGGCCACGAGACGGGGGAACGAGCGCGGAACGGTCACCGTTCGAGCCTATCCGCCTCTTATGCCACGCCTCCCCACGGCCCTACCATGGCGGCAGGCGGGTGGACCTGCCCGCTGCCGGAGAAAACGGAGGTGCGGGATGGATGCGCGGATGATGGACGCGATGTCGGGCGAGACCATGATGATGCCCGGCATGTCGACGATGGATTCACAGCTGTTGCAGGCGTGTATGGACGCGTGCGCGGCCTGCGAGCAGGCGTGCACGGTGTCCTCCACGCAGGAGATGTCGTGCGCTCCGGCGTGCATGAACTGCGCCGACATGTGCAACACGATGCTCCGCAGCATGCTGCGGATGCAGGGGATGACTCCGGCAGCGATGATGTCGATGCTCGACGCCTGCATCGCCATGTGCGAGGCATGCGAGGACGAGTGCCTGGAGCACGCCGGACACAGTGCCGTGTGCGAGATGTGCGCTCAGGCCTGCCGGGCGTGCGCGGACGCCTGCCTGGCGCTGAAGGACTCGATGATGGCGGCTGCCTGAAAGGCGCCGCTCAGTCGAGGACGGCGACGTTTCGGCTGCCGCCGCGCGCCGACAGCACGGCGTAGCGTCGGTGCAGCGCGACAGGCTCGCCGGGCGCGAGCTCCACTCCGGCGGCGTGCCAGACCACGAGGGGTGAGCCCTCCGCGAGGGTGCGCAGCGCGATCTCGCCCGTGGCGTCGTCGGCGCTTTCCACGACGGCGTCGATCCACTCCGACGGCGTGGCGGCCGCGAGGCGCAACTGGATGAGGTGCAGCGCGTGCCCGCGGGCGAAGGAGGTGCAGCGTCCGCCGCTCGCGCACATGCACGTCTCGCGCTCGCGCACCTCGAGGGGCTGGCGACGGCGGGACGGGCTCGACACGGGGAACTCCTTGTCAGTAGGTTCGAAGTCCCGCCAGGCTAAGCCGGGTCGGCGTCGCGGACCCGGGCGGCCGACACACGGCGCAACATGCGCCGGCCGCGCCGAAGCGTTGCGGGAGGGGCCCTCGGGCCCGACGCGGGAGCGGCCATCGACTAGGGTGGACGCGGAAGGAGGACTCGTGGACGAGACACGTCGACCGGAGCCGGATGACATCCGGCGCAGCGCCGATGCCGGTACGCCGGCGCGCACGCACGACACCACGCAGACCTTCGGCCACGACGCCGACCTGTCGTTCGTCCCGTTCGGCAGCGAGCTCAACGAGGCCGAGGTCGAGGCCATCGGCGCCCTCCCGTCGGGCGCGGCGCTGCTCCTCGTGCGCTCCGGCCCGACCGCGGGTGCCCGCTACCTGCTCGACACCGATGTGACGACCGTCGGGCGTCACCCCGAGGCCGACATCTTCTTCGACGACGTGACGGTGTCGCGCCGGCACGCCGAGATCACGCGCGAAGGCACGCGGTTCGACCTCGTCGACCAGCGCTCGCTCAACGGCACCTACCTCAACGGAGAGCGCGTCGACCGCGGAGCGCTCTCGAACGGCGCCGAAGTGCGCATCGGCAAGTTCCGGCTGACCTTCTTCGTCTCGCCGGCCGACCTGCCCCTGGCGGCAGACGACTGATGCCGGCATCATCCGCCCGCGGTCGTGCCACGTCCGCGGGTCTGCTCAGTATCGGCCAGGTGCTCGCGCGGCTGACACCCGAGTTCCCGTCGCTGACCTCCAGCAAGCTGCGCTTCCTCGAGGTGCAGGGGATCGTCTCGCCCACCCGCACCGACTCCGGCTACCGCAAGTTCTGCGCGGCCGACCTCGACCGGCTGCGCCTCGCCCTCACCCTGCAGCGCGATCACTACCTGCCTCTCACCGTCATCCGCGAGTACCTCGAAGACCTCGACGCCGGCCGCAACCCCGCCCCGCCGAGCGCCGTCCCCTCGATCGTGCCGGCCCCGCGGCGCTACCGCAGGGAAGAGCTCCTCTCCGCCGCGGGGGCTGCACCGCAGCTGCTCAACGATGCGATCAGCACCGGGGTGATCGCGGGCGCGGAGTCTTACAGCGAGCAGACCGTGTCGCTCCTGCGCGCGCTCGTGGCCCTCGATCGCCACGGCATCGAGCCCCGTCACCTGCGCTCGCTCCGCCAGAGCGCGCAGCGCGAGGCAGCGCTCATCGAATCCGCCCTCGCGACACTCCTGCGACGCACGGATGCGGCCTCCCGCGGCCGCGCGGGCGAGCTCGCTCCCGAGCTGGCGCGCCGACTCGACGACGTGCGTGCCGTGTTCACGCGCGAGGCGCTCGAGCGCGTGCTCTCGTGAGCGGCGCCGACGATCGCCTGTGGGTCTCGAGCGATCGCGTCTCGTTCTCGGGAACTCGGCGACACGCCGACGCCCCGAGCCGGATGTCGTTGTCGGACCGCGATCGCTCGTCTAGCGTGGACGTTACCGATCCGGTGAGGAGGCATCCGGTATGACCGCTGGCGACGCTGTCGGCGAACCCCGGTTCGTCTCCGACCTGCTGTTCACGGACGGCCTCCCGCAGATGGACGACGAGGTCGGCTATCGCGGTGCACAGGCCGCGCGTGCCGCGGGCATCACCTATCGCCAGCTCGACTACTGGGCGCGCACCGAGCTCGTCGAGCCCACGGTCCGCGGCGCCAGCGGCTCCGGGTCGCAGCGTCTCTACGGCTTCCGCGACATCCTCGTGCTCAAGCTCGTCAAGCGGCTCCTCGACACCGGCATCTCGCTTCAGCAGATCCGCACGGCCGTCGAGCAGCTGCGCGCCGCCGGCATCCGCGACCTCGCCGGCACGACCCTCATGAGCGACGGGGCATCCGTCTACCTCTGCACGTCGAACGATGAGGTCATCGACCTCGTCAGCCGCGGCCAGGGCGTCTTCGGAATCGCCGTGGGAAAGGTGCTCCGCGAGGTGGAGTCGACGCTCGTCGAGTTCGACGCGACGACGCCCGACCCGGTGGACGAGCTCGCCGCGCGTCGGTCGCGCCGCTCCGCGTAGGGCGTTTCCCTCCCGCTTCGTCTCGCTGCGCTCGCTCAGCGTCCGGAGGTCGCGGCGGTTGCTCAGCGTCCGCGCGCGCCGAGAACAGGCGATTCGCCGAGAACAGGACGGATCGGCAGCGGAACTCCTGTTCCGGGCGGTGTTCCTGTATCCGGCAGCGGTCGGATCAGACGCGCGCTGTCGAGTCGCCGGGAACCGGGATGCGGCCGGTGCGCATCACGCGGTCCAGCAGGGCGTCGAAATCGGCGGCGAGCTCCTGAGCGGAGTCGCCCGGCCAGACGTGGAGCGGCTTGGCGGCGCCCTGCGCCTGCTGGAGCGACGTGCGCTCGGGCAGCTGGGGGTTCAGCACGAGCGGGCCGAACATGTCGCGCAGCTCCTTGATGCGGAACTGGTGCTCGATCGACTGTGGGCGCACGCGGTTGACGACCACGCCGAGCGGCTGCAGACGCGGCGACAGGCCCCGGCGGATCTCCTCGATCGCGCGGAGGGCTCGGTCGGCGGCGGCCACGGAGAAGAGCCCGGGCTCGGTCACGACGATGACGCGGTCGCTCGCCGCCCATGCGGTGCGCGTGAGCGCGTTCAGCGACGGAGCGCAGTCGATGAGCACGAGGTCGTAATCGGCCTCGATCGTGGCGAGGGCCTCCTCGAGCTTCCACACATCGCGGACGCTCGGATGCGGTCCGTCGAAGTTGATCGCCGACGGGCTGCCGATGAGCACGTCGATCGTGCCCGGATGGACCTTGGCCCAGCCGCTGGTCGTGATCGCCTGGCGGACGACCTTCTCGCGGGGATTGGCCAGCACGTCGGCGATGTTCAAGCGGCCGGCGACCTGGATATCCATGCCGGTCGAGACATCCGACTGCGGGTCGAGGTCGACCACGAGGGTCCGCACCCCGCGGGCGAAGGCCGCCGAGGCGAGCCCGAGGGTGACGGTCGTCTTGCCGACGCCGCCCTTGAGGGAGCTCACCGAGAGTACGTGCACGGTCGTCTACGTTACCGTCCCCTAGGCTGAGAGCACACTCAGCCCGCCGCCCCCGAAGAGGTGTGCATGTTCCAGAAGATCCTGGTGGCCAACCGTGGAGAGATCGCGATCCGAGCTTTCCGCGCCGCATACGAGGTCGGTGCGCGCACCGTCGCGGTGTATCCATACGAAGATCGGTTCTCGCTGCACCGCCTGAAGGCGGACGAGGCGTATCAGATCGGCGAGCGCGGCCACCCGGTGCGGGCCTACCTCGACGTCGACGAGATCATCCGCGTCGCGCGCGAAGCCGGCGCCGACGCGATCTACCCCGGATACGGGTTCCTCTCCGAGAACCCCGAGCTCGCCGAGAAGGCCGCCGCCAACGGCATCGCCTTCATCGGTCCGCCGGCGAAGGTGCTCGAGATGGCCGGCAACAAGGTCACCGCGAAGCAGCACGCCGTCGCCGCCGGCGTCCCGGTGCTCCGCTCGACGGAGGCATCCGACGACATCGACGCCCTCGTCGCGCAGGCGGACGACATCGGGTTCCCGCTGTTCGCCAAGGCGGTCGCCGGTGGCGGAGGCCGCGGAATGCGCCGTGTCGAGACCAAGGCCGAGCTCGAGCCGGCGCTGGCCGAGGCGATGCGCGAGGCCGGAAGCGCGTTCGGGGACGCCCGCATGTTCCTGGAGCAGGCCGTTCAGCGCCCGCGTCACATCGAGGTGCAGATCCTCGCCGACTCCACCGGTCACACTGTGCACCTGTTCGAGCGCGACTGCTCCCTCCAGCGGCGACACCAGAAGGTGATCGAGATCGCTCCCGCGCCGAACCTGGCCGACGACATCCGGCAGGCCCTGCACGGGTACGCCGTCGCCTTCGCGAAATCGATCGGCTACCAGAACGCCGGCACCGTGGAGTTCCTGCTCGAGACGGCGGGCCCCCGCACCGGCGAGGTGGTCTTCATCGAGATGAACCCGCGCATCCAGGTCGAGCACACGGTCACCGAGGAGGTCACCGACGTCGATCTCGTCCAGTCGCAGATGCGCATCGCGGCCGGGCAGACCCTCGACGACCTGCACCTCGGGCAGGACGACATCCACCTGCGCGGTGCGGCTCTGCAGTGCCGTCTCACCACCGAGGATCCCTCCCACGGGTTCCGCCCCGACACCGGCAAGATCACCACGTATCGCTCACCCGGCGGCGCCGGCATCCGTCTGGACGGCGGCACGACGGCCGCCGGCTCGCAGATCAGCCCGCACTTCGACTCGATGCTCGCCAAGCTCACGTGCCGCGGGCGCGACTTCCCCGCCGCGGTGGCGCGTGCCCGCCGCGCGCTGGCGGAGTTCCGCATCCGGGGCGTTTCCACGAACATCCCCTTCCTTCAGTCGGTACTCGATGACCCGGCGTTCCTCGCGGGCGACGTCAGCACGTCGTTCATCGACGAGCGCCCCGAGCTTCTGAAGGGGCGCGAGTCGAAGGATCGCGGCACCAAGGTGCTCAGCTGGCTCGTCGACGCCACGGTCAACCGTCCGAACGGCGAGAACCCCCTGACGGTCAACCCGCGTTTGAAGCTCCCCGCCATCGACGTGCTCGCCCCCGCCCCGGCCGGGTCGCGGCAGCGCCTCGAGGAGCTGGGTCCGCAGGGCTTCGCGCGAGTGCTCCGCGAGCAGAACGCCCTCGCGGTGACCGAGACCACCTTCCGCGACGCCCACCAGTCGCTCCTGGCCACGCGGGTGCGCACCAAGGACCTCGTCACGGCCGCTCCCTACGTCGCGCGCCTCACGCCGCAGCTCCTCTCGGTCGAGGCGTGGGGCGGAGCGACGTACGACGTCGCCCTGCGCTTCCTCGGCGAAGACCCGTGGGAGCGGCTCGACGCCCTTCGCTCGTCGCTTCCGAACATCGCGATCCAGATGCTGCTGCGCGGGCGCAACACCGTCGGCTACACGCCGTATCCCACCGAGGTGACTGACGCGTTCGTCGCCGAGGCCTCCGACAGCGGCATCGACATCTTCCGTATCTTCGACGCCCTCAACGACGTCAGCCAGATGCGCCCGGCCATCGATGCCGTCCTCGCCACGGGGCGCTCGGTCGCCGAGGTCGCGGTCTGCTACACCGCCGACCTCCTCGATCCGAGTGAGAGCCTGTACACGCTGGACTACTACCTGCGCCTCGCGGAGCAGATCGTCGACGCCGGCGCGCACGTCCTTGCCATCAAGGACATGGCCGGCCTCTTGCGCCCGGCGGCGGCCGCTCAGCTCGTGACGGCGTTGCGGGAGCGCTTCGACCTCCCGGTGCACGTGCACACGCACGACACCGCCGGCGGGCAGCTCGCGACGCTGCTGGCCGCGTCGGCGGCAGGGGCGGATGCGGTGGACGCAGCCTCCGCACCCATGTCGGGCACCACGAGTCAGCCTTCGCTGTCGGCGCTGGTCGCCGCCCTCGCGCACACCGAGCGCGACACGGGCCTGAGCCTGTCGGCCGTCTCCGACCTCGAACCCTACTGGGAGGCGGTCCGGCACCTGTACGCACCGTTCGAGTCGGGTCTTCCCGGCCCCACGGGACGCGTCTACCGGCACGAGATCCCGGGCGGCCAGCTGTCGAACCTGCGCCAGCAGGCGATCGCGCTCGGACTCTCCGACGACTTCGAGCTCATAGAGGACATGTACGCCGCGGCGAACAAGATCCTCGGGCGGGTGCCGAAGGTGACCCCCTCCTCGAAGGTGGTCGGCGACCTCGCGCTGCACCTGGCCGCCGTCAAGGCCGATCCCGCGGACTTCGAGCAGAACCCCGGCAAGTACGACGTGCCCGACTCGGTGGTGTCCTTCATGGCCGGCGAGCTCGGCGACCTGCCGGGCGGCTGGCCCGAGCCCTTCCGCACGAAGGTGCTCGCGGGGCGCGACGTGAAGATCGGTGTGACGGCGCTGACCGACGACGACGCCGCCGACCTCGCCGGCACCTCCGCCCAGCGCCGCGGCCGCCTGAACCGGCTGCTCTTCCCGGCGCCGACGCGGGCGTTCCATGAGGCGCGCGAAGCGTACGGCGATCTCAGCATCCTTGACACCGCCGACTACCTCTACGGACTCGCGCCCGGTTCCGAGCACGTCGTCGAGATCGAGCGCGGCGTGCAGCTGTTCGTCGGGCTGGAGGCGATCGGCGACGCCGACGAGAAGGGCATGCGCACGGTGATGACCACGCTCAACGGTCAGCTCCGTCCGGTGTTCGTGCGCGACCGCTCGGTCACGGTCGAGACGAAGTCGGCCGAGCGCGCCGACACGTCCAAGCCCGGTCAGGTGGCGGCGCCGTTCTCGGGTGCCGTGACCATCAAGACCGAGGTGGGGGACCGGGTCACCGCGGGGCAGCCTGTCGCCTCGATCGAGGCGATGAAGATGGAGGCGGCCATCACCGCCCCCGTCGACGGCGTCGTGGAGCGCATCGCGATCAGCGGCACGCAGCAGGTCGATGCAGGTGACCTTTTGGTCGTGATCACCCCCGCGCAGTAATCTCGAGGGATGGGCGCTCGGCGCCCGACCCCCGTTTGGAGACCTGCAGTGACGCCCGATCGACGCGACGACAACCCCGACGAGCAGTCGGAACACGGATTGCTCGCCGACGCTGCGAGCGTGGATACGGCCGGAATCGGCATCCTCGGCGCGCGTACAGCGCAGGTGAGCCTGACGCTCCCGGCCGACGACGACGACCCGGCTGAGGACGAAGCCGTCGACGATGCCCCGATCGAGGAGATCGCCGCCGGCGACATCATCCTCGAGGACGTGGCCGGTCCCGAGGAGCTCTCGGCCGATGTGCACGACGCCGATGTCGTCGCGGACGAGCCCGAGGCTGTCGCATCCGCGTCGTCCGAGGGCGAGCCCGTCGCATCGGCGTCGGGTGTGCCGGAGACCGGGGGCACCGTCTCGGGTTCGGCTCCGGTCCGCGACGAGTCGTCGGCCGGTTCCGCCGCGGCCCCGCCCGCGTCCGCCGGCACGGCGCAGGAGCGCGTGCCGGTCGGTGAGCCGGTTCCGCTCACGGGCGCGATCCCGTCGACGCGCCGGGAGGCGCACCACGCCGACGAGCACGGTCGTGGCGAACGCGCGCACGCCGTGGAGCGGGTGCATCCGCCGCAGCCCGAGCTCTCCCTCACCTCCAAGCGGCTGGGGGAGTTCGATGCGAACCGCGAGACGCCCGACCTCCTCACCGCCGACCGGCTCCTCGAGCGCGGTCAGCTCAGCGGCGCCGAACCCGAGGGGTTGTGGCAGCAGTTCGTCTACTCCCTCACCCGCCACCGTGTGAACCTCGGTGACAGCCGCAAGGCGCGCGCGCGCAAGGAGCTCGACCGTCGGATCGCAGCGCCGCTCACCGGTGGGGCGCGATTCGTCCCCGTGCTCTCCCGCAAGGGCGGCGTCGGGAAGACCACGGTCACGACGCTCCTGGGAATGGCGCTCGCCGCCGCGCGGGACGACCGGGTCATCGCGATCGACGCGAACCCCGACCGCGGGACCCTCGCCGATCGCATCGGCCGCACCGGCGGGCGCACCGTTCGAGATCTCGCTCGCCGTCGGGGCGATGTGACCGGATTCAACGACATCTCGACGATCGTGGCGCGTGACGCGACGCGGCTGGACGTGCTCGCCTCGGACTCGGACCCCCGCGTGTCGGAAGCCTTCAGCGACCGTGACTATCACGACGTCGCCGCCGTGGCAGCGCACTACTACTCGATCGTGCTCACCGACACCGGCACCGGCATCGTCCATTCGGTGACAGGGGCGACGCTCGAGCTGGCCGATCAGATCGTCGTGGTGGCCGGGCTCAGCGTGGACGAGGCGCGCCTGGCGTCCGAGACGCTGACCTGGCTGGAGACGAACGGCTACGCCGAGCAGGTGCGCGCGGCGGTCGTGGTGCTCAACAGCGCCCGCCCCGGCACACCGCTCGTGCGCGAGAGCGAACTCGAGGCGCACTTCCGCACGCGTGTGCGTTCCGTCGTGCGGATGCCGTACGACCCGCTCATCGGCGGCGGCAGCGACATCTCCTTCCGCGACCTGCAGCCCGGGACCCGTCAGGCGGCCCGGCAGCTCGCCGCGGCGGTCGTCGAGGGTCTGCGCGCTGGGGTTCCGGCCGCGTGATCCCGTGAGCGTCCGCAACATCCGCCTCTTCGGCGACCCCGTCCTTCGCGCGCCGAGCGCTCCGATCGAGCGGATCGACGACGGCGTGCACGCGCTCGTACGCGACCTCCTCGACACCGTCGAGCCCCCGGGCCGCGCGGGGGTGGCCGCCCCGCAGATCGGCGTGGGGCTGCGAGCGTTCAGCTACAACGTCGACGGCGTCATCGGCTACATCCTCAACCCCGTGCTCGTGGAGACCGCGGGTGAGCCCGTGCCCACGGGGGAGGGATGCCTCTCGATCCCGGGGGTCTGGCACGACGCCCTCCGCCACCCGTACGCCAGGGTCGTCGGGATCGACCTCGACGGCGACGAGCTCGTGCTCGAGGGCGAGGGTCTCATGGCCCAGGCCCTGCAGCACGAGACCGACCACCTCGACGGGATGCTGTTCGTCTCGCGGCTTCCGGCCGACGCCCGCCGCGAGGCGATGCGCCAGATCCGCGAGAGCGACTGGTTCTAGCCCCAGGCCGCACCGAACGTGCATCGTCTCGCCGAGAGTGCACCGAAATCGGTGCCGCTTCGGCGGGTCGATGCACTCTCGCGAGGAGCCGGGTCAGGGCAGCGTGACGTTGGTGGTCGTCGCCGGCGCGGCGTAGAGCTCCTCGATCGCATCGGCGAAGTCCGTCATGATCACGTTGCGCTTGATGCTCAGCTTCGGCGTGAGGTGACCGCTCGCCTCGGTCCACTCGGTGTCGAGGATCGTGAACTTGCGGATCGACTCCGCGCGAGACACGCCCTTGTTGGCGTGGTCGATCGCGCGCTGCACCTCGGCGCGGACTGCCTCGTTCTGCGCCGCGTCGGTCAACGACAGGTCGGCCGGGAGTCCGTTGTTGCCGAGCCACGTGGGCAGCATCTCGGAGTCGAGCGTGATGAGTGCGGAGATGAACGGTTTCTGGTCGCCGACGACCACCACCTGGCCGATGATGGGGTTGGCGCGGATGGGGTCCTCCAGCGCGGCCGGCGCGACGTTCTTGCCGCCGGCGGTGACGAGGATCTCTTTCTTGCGGCCGGTGATCGAGAGGAAACCCTCGGCGTCGAACGACCCGATGTCACCGGTCTTGAACCAGTCCCCGGAGAAGGCCTCGGCCGTCGCCTCGGGGTTGCGCCAGTACTCCTTGAAGACGTTGATGCCGCGCACCTCGATCTCGCCGTCGTCGGCGAGACGGAGGCCGACCCCGGGCAGGGCCGGACCGACGGTGCCGATCTTCGACTTCGTGGCGAGGTTGACCGTCGCGGGGGCGGTCGTCTCGGTGAGGCCGTACCCCTCGAGGATGACCACGCCCAGACTGTGGAAGAAGTGGCCCAGTCGCTCGCCGAGGGGAGCGGAGCCCGACACGGCGTACTGCACGCGCCCGCCCATCGCCGCCCGCAGCTTGCTGTAGACCAGCCGGTCGAACAGGGCGAAGCGCACCCTGAGCCCGAACGGGACCTTCCCGCCTTCCTGCAGGAGCTTCGAGTGCTCGATCGCCACGTGGGCGGCGGCGCGGAAGATCTTGCCGCGCCCGCCGCCTTCCGCCTTCTGCTCGGCGGAGTTGTAGACCTTCTCGAAGACCCGCGGGACCGCAAGAAGGAAGGTCGGCTGGAAGGAGCCGAGCGCGGGGAGGAGCTTCTTCGTGTCGGGCTGGTGGCCGACCTTCACGCCGGCATGCACGGAGAGGATCGAGATGAACCGCGCGAACACGTGCGCGGTCGTGATGAACAGCAGCGTCGAGGCGCCCGGCGTCTCCACGACCTCGTGGAGCGCCTTCGCGGAGTTGCGTGACAGCTCGACGAAGTTGCTGTGGGTCAGGACGCACCCCTTGGGGCGCCCCGTCGACCCGGACGTATAGATGAGGGTGGCGATGTCGTCCCCGTTGGCCAGCTGACGGCGGCGCTCGATCTCGGCGTCCTCCACCGACGCCCCGGCGCTGACGAGCTTGTCGAGATCGCCGCGGTGCATCTCCCACACCTCGCGGACGAGCGGCACGTCGGCGCGCACTTCGTCCAGGCGCGCGGTGTGATCGGGCGACTCCACGATGCACGCGGTGGCGCCCGAGTCCGAAAGGATCCACTGGATCTGCGCGGGCGAGCTCGTCTCGTAGACCGGCACCATGACGGCACCGGCATAGAACAGGCCGAAGTCCACCAGCGTCCAGTCGTACGTCGTACGGGCGAGGAAGCCGACCTTGTCACCGGGCTGCACGCCGGCCGCGACGAAGCCCTTCGCAAGGGCGATGACCTGCCGCTCGAACTCGACGGCGGTGATGTCGCGCCATCCGTCCCCGTCGGGCACGGCGAAGAGGGGTCGCTCGGGCGTCTCGGCGACGCGGATCGCAAGCAGATCGGCGATGTTCGCCGTCGGATCGGCGGGCACGATCGGCGGGACTTCGAACTGGGTCACGGCAACTCCTTCGGTACCGGTGGAGGTCGAAATGTACCCTTCCCACTCTATCCGCAGAGGCGTACGCGTCCCGGTCCCCGCCGTGACTAGACTTTCAGGCGCCGTCGGCGGACGTCGGCCGGAAGGGTGCGCAGTGCTCAACGTCGGAATCGACATCGGCGGGACGAAGATCGCTGGCGGCGTTGTGGATGCGGACGGCACGATCGTCGAGAAGCTGCGCGTGAACACGCCGGCGGACGCCACCGTCGTCGTGGATGCCGTCGTCGACATGACCGTGCAGCTGCGCTCGCGGCACGACATCTCCGCGATCGGCGTCGCGGCCCCCGGATTCATCGACCACGATCGCTCGACGGTCATCTATGCGCCCAACATCGCCTGGCGGAACGAACCGCTGAAGGCGGCGCTGGAGGCACGGCTGGGGATGCCCGTCTTCATCGAGAACGATGCCAACGCCGCGGGCTGGGCCGAGTTCCGCTTCGGCGCCGGAGAACGCTCCACCGACATGGTCATGCTCACGATGGGAACCGGCGTCGGCGGCGCCGTGGTGACCGACGGCGTGCTGTATCGCGGCGGCCACGGCATCGCCGCCGAACTCGGCCATACCCGCTTCGAGCGCAACGGGCGGGCGTGCGGATGCGGACAGAACGGATGCCTCGAGCAGTATGCGTCGGGCCGCGCCCTGCAGCGGGAAGCGGCCGCGGTCGCGGATGAGAGGCCGATCGGGCGGGAGCTCGCCGCCGCGCGCGACGCCTCGGGCGCCATTCCCGGCGGCGAGATCTCGCGTCTCGTGCTCGCCGGCGACCCCGGTGCGCTGGAGGCCCTGCGGCGGGTGTCGACCGCGCTCGGCGAGGCGTGCGGCGGCTTCCAAGCCGTGCTCGACCCCGACCTTTTCGTGATCGGCGGGGGCGTGGCGCAGCTGGGGGACGTGCTCCTCGAGCCCGTGCGACTGGCATACGAGACGTCGCTCCCCGGCTACGGCGATCGGCCGGTGGCGCAGTTCGCGGTCGCGCAGCTCGGCAACGACGCCGGGTTGATCGGTGTGGCAGACCTCGCGGGCGGGGGAAGCTGACATGTTCTACTGGCTGATGAAGTACGTCGTGATCGGGCCTCTCCTCAAGGCGATCTTCCGGCCGTGGATCGTGGGTCGGCGCAACATCCCCACGGAGGGCGCCGCCATCCTCGCCAGCAACCATCTGTCGTTCGCCGATTCGGTGTTCCTCCCGCTCATGATCGACCGGCGCGTGGCCTTCCTCGCCAAGAGCGACTACTTCACCGGCAAGGGGATGAAGGGATGGGCGACCCGCGTTTTCCTGAAGGCGACGGGTCAGCTGCCGATCGACCGGACGGGAGGCAAAGCCTCCGAGGCCTCGCTCAACACCGGGCTCGGCGTCCTCGGGCGCGGCGAGCTCTTGGGGATCTACCCCGAGGGGACGCGTAGCCCCGACGGCAAGCTCTACCGCGGGCGGACCGGCATCGCCCGCATGGCGCTGGAGGCGCACGTGCCGGTGATCCCGGTGGTCATGGTCGACACCGACGCCATCCAGCCGATCGGCAAGCGCATCCCGCGCATCGGGCGGGTCGGTGTCGTGATCGGCGACCCGATCGACTTCTCCCGTTTCGCCGGAATGGAGAGCGATAGGTACATCCTGCGCTCGGTCACCGACGAGATCATGGTGGCCCTCCAGCGGCTCGGGGAGCAGGAGTACGAGGACGTGTACGCGTCGACGGTGAAGGACCGTCTGCTGGCCACCCGCGCGGCATCCCGGGGTCCGGCGCGCCGATAGACTTCGAGGATGCTTCAGCACCTCGACGGACTCGATCACTGGCGGACTCTGCCCATCAAGCAGCAGCCCCAGTGGTATGACGAGTCCGCGGTGGCGGCAGCATCCGCTGAGATCGCCACCCTGCCGCCGCTCGTGTTCGCCGGCGAGGTCGACAACCTGCGCGACCGCCTCGCGCGCGCGGCATCCGGCCGGGCGTTCCTGCTGCAGGGCGGCGATTGCGCAGAGACCTTCGCCGGCGCGACGGCCGAGCAGATCCGCAACCGCATCAAGACCGTGCTCCAGATGGCGGTGGTGCTCACCTACGGGGCATCGATGCCGGTGGTGAAGATGGGCCGCATGGCGGGTCAGTTCGCCAAGCCGCGCTCCAGCGACACCGAGACGCGCGGCGAGGTCACGCTGCCGGCCTACCGGGGCGACATCGTCAACGGCTACGACTTCACGGAGGAGTCGCGCAAGGCGGATGCCTCGCGGTTGCTCAAGGGCTACCACACCGCCGCGTCGACCATCAATCTCATCCGCGCGTTCACGCAGGGCGGCTTCGCCGACCTCCGCGAGGTGCACAGCTGGAACCGCGGCTTCGCGCAGAATCCCGCCAACCAGCAGTACGAGCGCCTGGCGACGGACATCGACCGCGCCATCAAGTTCATGGAGGCCGCGGGCGCCGACTTCGACGAGCTCAAGCGCGTCGAGTTCTACACCGGGCACGAGGGCCTCCTCATGGACTACGAGCGCCCGATGACACGCATCGACTCGCGCACCGGGACGCCCTACAACACCTCGGCGCACTTCCTGTGGGTGGGGGAGCGCACCCGCGACCTCGACGGCGCGCACATCGACTACTTCTCGCGCATCCGCAACCCCATCGGCGTGAAGCTCGGCCCGACCACGTCGCCCGAGACCGCGCTCGCCCTCATCGACAAGCTCGACCCCGAGCGCGAGCCCGGGCGCCTCACCTTCATCACGCGGATGGGCGCGGGGAAGATTCGCGACGCCCTGCCGCCGCTCCTGGAGGCCGTGCAAGCCTCGGGGGCGACCCCGCTGTGGGTCACCGACCCGATGCACGGCAACGGCATGACGACGCAGACCGGGTACAAGACCCGGCGCTTCGATGACGTCGTGGACGAGGTGCGCGGGTTCTTCGAGGCGCACCGCGCCGTGGGCACGTTCCCCGGCGGCATCCACGTCGAGCTCACCGGCGATGACGTGACCGAGTGCCTGGGCGGCTCCGAGATGATCGACGAGGCCACCCTCGCGACCCGCTACGAGAGCCTCTGCGACCCGCGCCTGAATCACATGCAGAGCCTCGAGCTCGCGTTCCTGGTGGCCGAGGAGCTCGAGAAGCGCTGACCCGCCTCCGCTCACGCGAGAACACCCGAACGCACGGTCCCGGGCGCCGGGAACCGTGCGTTCGTACGTTCTCGCGGTTCTGCACAGGGTGCGCCGGGAGGCGGGGGTCCACAGAACCGGAAACCTCGGGGAGGCGGGCCGCGGCGGACGGCAGGGTGGGGGAATGCGCGAACCCCTGCTCCGTCCCGGACGCCTCGTCACACCCGCCGACCTGCGAGTCGGCGGCATCCCGCGCGGCGTGGTGCGGCGGCGCGGGATGCAGCATCCCTTCCACGGCGTGTATCGGGTCGGCGACCCGGCGGTCACGGTCGTCGAGAGGTGCGAGGCGCTGTGGACGCTGCTCGATGAGCGTCACTGCTTCCGTCACCTGACTGCCGCCCGGCTGTGGGGCATGCCGCTGCCCTGGCTGCCGAAGGACAGCGCGCTGCATGTGCTCTCGGAAGGTGCGCGCGGTCGTGTCCGCCGGCCCGGCGTCGTCGGGTGGGAGACAGAGCCCGGCGGCCTCCGGCGCGCGGTACGGCAGGGGCTCCCCGTCGTCGCGCCCGCGGACGTATGGGCCCAGCTGTCGGCATTGCCGAGGCCGCAGTCATGGGCGTTCGGGCTGGAGTGGCTCGTCGCCATCGGCGACTTCCTTCTCACCGGAGATCGCGCACATCCGGCGCTATGCACGCGCCGTGACCTCATCGACGCCGTGCACCGGCGAGCGGGCAAGCGCGGGGCGAAACTGCTGACGCTCGCACTGAGCTTCGTGCGCGCCGGGCCGCAGTCACCCAAGGAGTCCCTCACGCGGATGGCGCTCATCCTGCACGGTCTGCCGGAGCCGGTGGTGCAACTGCCGGTCGACACCGTCGCGGGTCGACGTCACAGCGATCCGGGCTACCCCGGCGTGCGTCTGCTGATCGAATACCAGGGCGATCACCACCGCACATCGCGCGCGCAGTGGCGCGAGGACCTCACGCGGCTACAGCTGTTCGAGGATGCCGGGTACCGCACCATCCAGGTGACCGACGACCTGTGGCCAGACCCTCGCGCCCTGATCGCGCGTATCGCCCGCGCCCTCCGCGAGAACCCATGGACGCACACTCTGCGCACGTGAAGAGTGTGCGTTTGCGCGTTCTCGCGGAGGGGGTTAGCCCGAGACGTTGAGGCGCAGGGAGACACGGGTCCCCTTGACGACCATGGTGTTCGCCTTGGGGTCTTGTGATTCCACCTCGGTCGCGGCGTCCGGGAAGATGTCCCACGTGGGCAGGTACTCCCACGTGAAGCCGGCGTCCGATAGCGCCCGCTTGGCCTGATCGCGCGTCATGCCGACGACGTTCGGGACCGCGAACAGCGGCGGACCGGTGGACACGATGAGCGTGACGGTCTCGCCCGGTCGCCAGTTTCCGCCCCCGTCGCGAGCGGCGATCCCGACGACGTCGCCCTTGTCGATGGTGTCGCTGGCGGCCTCCTGCAGGCTCCCGGCCACCTGCAGGCCCACCTCCGTCAGCCGCTGGGTCGCGCGGTCCACGCCGTCGCCGGAGACGTCCGGCACGGGGCCGAGGGAGACGAGAAGGGTGACGGTGTCGCCCTCGAGCGCGGAGCATCCGGGCGAGCAGTCCAGCGCGTCGCCTCCCGCACGCGGGGTCAGCGTGGCGGCCAGAACGGCACCCGATGGCACGTCGGCGCTGAACTCCGTGGCATCCGGGTCGGTCACCTCGAGATTGATCCCCTGCAGGATGCCTCGGGCCTGGTCCGCCGACATGCCGGCGAGCGCCTCGATCTGCTGCGGCCGCGGGCCGAGGGAGACGTGGACGACGACCGTCGCGTCGCGCTCCAGGCGCGAGCCGGCCGGTGGATCGGTGCCGACGACCGTCCCGGCCGGGATGTCGAGGTCGTAGACCCCTTCCTCTGTCGCGACGAGGGAGTCCTGTGCAAGTCGGGCCTGCGCCTCGGCGAAGGAGGCCGTGCCCGCGACGTCCGGGACAGCGACGAGCGAACCGGGCCCGGAACCGAACCACCAGCCGGCGCCACCGGCGGCACCGGCCAGCAGCAGCACGAGCACCACGAGCCACGCGCCCCGCGCCGTGCGGCGTTTCGTGCGGGCACGCAGGCGTGCGCCGTTGTCGGAGTCTTCCACCGGGGTGGGGGCGGTCACCGGCTGTGGCAGGACTTTCGTCAGCTCGCCGGAGTCGACGGCGTCGTCGGAGGTGGTCGTGCCCACCGACACCGCTCGGGCGACCTGCGGGGCGACCCCGAGCTCGCGCTCGATCTCCCGCAGTCGCGTGAGCATCACGTCGGCGTCGAGCGGGCGGTCGTCGGGGACCTTCTCCGTCGACCACAGCACGAGCTCGTCCAGCTGCTCAGGGACGCCCGGGTTCTTGACGCTCGGTCGCGGCACGGAGTCGGTGGCGTGCTGGAAGGCGATCTGCATCGGCTGCTCGCCCTTGTACGGCTGCTCACCGGTGAGCATCTCGTACAGCATGATCCCCAGCGCGTAGATGTCGCTGCGCGCGTCCGCGGTGCCGCGGGTGACGAGCTCGGGTGCGAGGTACGCGATCGTGCCCATCAGCATCTGGCCCGATGCGGTGTTGGCGGTCGTCGCGCGAGCGAGTCCGAAGTCGCCGATCTTGATGCGGCCGTCCTCGGCGAGGAGCACGTTCTCGGGCTTGACATCACGGTGGACGATTCCCGCGCGGTGCGCGGCGGCCAGGCCCGAGAGCACCGCATCCATGATCGTGATCGTCTGCGGGATCGTCAGGCGGCGGTTCTCGCGCATGAGCTCGCGCAGGGTGATGCCGGGGAGGTACTCCATGACGAGGTACGCCATGTCGCCGTCCTGGCCCTGGTCGAACACGTTCACGACGTGCGGGTCGGCCAGTCGTGCTGCCGCGCGCGCCTCCTGGATGAAGCGGCTCTGGAACACGGTGTCGTCACTGAGGTGACCGTGCATCACCTTGAGCGCCACGCGGCGTTCCAGACGGAGGTCGGTCGCCACGTACACGGTCGCCATGCCGCCGCGCGCGATGCGCGCGCGCACCCGGTATCGGCCGTCGACCAGACGTCCGATCAGCGGGTCGGCCTGCTGACTCGTGCTCACGCTCAGAGTCTACGGAGCGCGTGCTGTGAGCCCGGGGAGCGGCTCACCTGCGTTACACAGCCGTAGCAGAGCGTCAGCCGAGCGCGGCGAGCCACGCGGAGGCGGGCTGCTCCCACTGTGCATACCGGTCGGGGAATGCGGAGATCTGCACCGCCTGGGCCGCCGCCGCGTAGGGGAGCGACTCCCACCCGGTGATATCGAGCAGCCCCCGCGTGCGGGTTCCGTTCGGGTCGCCGCCGCCGCCGAAGAACGCCCGAGTGGAGCGCACCGGATCGAGGATCTCGGCGGGAGTGCCCCAACCGGTGCTCGGGCGCTGCTGGAAGAGGCCGAGCGAATCGCGGTCGCCCCAGTCGAGGTTGCGCAACCACGACTCGACCATCGCCGTTCCGAGCGCGATCGTGATGCCGCGGTCGGGGACTCCGAGCTCGCGCCCGACGCGGATGATGAGCTGCGCGTTGGCGACCTGCTCGGCGTCGAGACCGGCGACGCCGGGGGGTGGGGCCGGAGATGCCGGTGCTGCGGGAGCGACGGCGGCAGCCGCCGCCATCCCGGGGATCGCCAGCGACTGGCCCGGATAGATGATGGAGGCCCGGGTCAGCCCGTTCGCATCCAGCACCGCCTGCGTGCTCAGTCCGTGCGCCTGCGCGATCGCGCTCACGGTGTCGCCCGCGACCACGGTGTGCGACGCCGTCGCCGGCGGCGCGGGGGCGGGAGGCGGCGCGACGGGAGGTGCCGCCGCGACCGGCGGAGCCAGCCGGAGCACCTGCCCGGGGTAGATGATCGACGACCAGCCCAGTCCGTTGGCGGCGAGGACATCGGCCGTCCGGAGGCCGTATCTGCCCGCGATGGCGCTGACGGTGTCTCCGGATGCGACGACATAGTCGGCGGGCGCCGACAGCGCCATCGCCGCGAACGCCGGCGCGGCCGGGCGCGGCGCCGCCGGGGTTGCGCGGGTGGCGGCCTCGGCATCGGCCGGGACCGGCGCCAGGCGGGCCGCGGGGGCCGCCGAGACGGGGGACGGGAGGGCCAGCGCGATGGAGCCGGCCAGCGCAAGAGGCAGGCTGGCGGTCATCGAGCGGGCGCGGGGGGATCGCCCGGAAAGTCGCATCTCAAGCTCCATTCTCGTGCGGTCACGCTGTCACGGATGGGTACGGCTGTCAACAGATGTCAACAGATGAGGTTGTTGTTGCATATGAGAAGAGTGTGACCGACGGGGCGCAGGAGCGATGCGGCGAGTGGCCGGAAGGGATGAGATAGTGGCATCGTGTCCGGCTCCGAACCGCTCCCGACCGCCTGGTTGACCCTCCCCGAACTCGTCGAAGAGATCGGTGAGCCGCTCGGCCGCGTGCGGCGCCTTATCGACGACTCCCACCTGATCGGCTCACGCCGGGATGGGCCGCTGAAGGTCCCCGCGGCCTTCCTCGTCGACGGGCATCCGCTGTCCTCCCTGCGGGGGACCGTCTTCGTGCTGCGCGACGCGGGTTTCACCGACGACGAGGCGATCGACTGGCTGTTCGCTCCGGAGGAGTCGATCGGGATGGCGCCCCTGGAAGCTCTCCGCGCGGGACGCAAGAGCGAAGTGCGCCGCGTGGCGCAAACGCTGGGCTGAACCCGCTCGCCCGCGCCGCGGGTTCGTCACGCAGAGCGGCTCGTGGCCGCGCGGGAGAGATCGCGCAGTTCGCCGACCGCGGCGTTGTCCAGCCGTGCGCCGGAGAGGGCCCGATCGGCCTGCCGTGCGTAGTCGGAGATGAGCGATTCGACGCGCTCGAGCGCCCCGGTGTCGACAATCGTGCGCTGCAGGGATGCGATCTGGTCTCCGTCGAGCGTCCGGTCGCCCAGCATCTCGTCGAAGATCCGGCGGGCACCGGCCGGCATCGCCTCCCGGGCGTAGGCGACCAGAACCGTGCGCTTGCCCTCGCGCAGGTCGTCGCCGGAGGGCTTGCCGGTGATCGCAGCGTCGCCGAAGACGCCGAGCACGTCGTCTCGCAGCTGGAACGCCATGCCCACCGGATGCCCGAACGCCGAGAGGGCATCGAGCTGCGCCGCATCCGCCCCGGCGAGGGATGCCCCGATGAGAAGCGGCTGCTGGATGCTGTACCGCGCCGACTTCAGCGACGCGACCCGCAGCGCGCGCTCGGCGTGCTCGGCGTCGGGCTCCGTCGCATACGCGGACTCCTCGGCGACGTCGAGGAACTGGCCGAGGGTCACGTCACGGCGCATCTCGGCGTAGGCGCGCCGGGTCGCCGCGGCGCGGTCTGCGGGGACGCGCTGAAGGGCCTCTTCCAGGAGATCGTCGCTCCACGCGACCAGGAGATCGCCGAGGAGGATCGCGCCGGAGCGCCCGAAGGCGGCGGCATCCCCCTCCCAGTGCCGGAAGCCGTGCGCCACCTCGAGTCCGCGATGAGAGGACGGGCGACCGCGGCGCGTGTCGGAGTTGTCGATCAGGTCGTCGTGGACGAGCGCCGCGGCGTGGAAGATCTCCAGCGATGCCGCCCCGCCCACCGCCTCCGCCGTGAGGGGGGCGTCGGCGCGCGCTCCCGAGATCGCGCGCCACCCCGTGAGGAAGAAGCGCGCCCGCAGGCGTTTGCCTCCCTGGAGCGCATCGGCCGCCGCCGCCACGAACAGCTCCGCCTCCGCTCCCCACGAGGCTGTTTCCTCGCGCCGGGCCGTGACGAAGGTGTTCAGTCGCTGAGAAACAGCCTCAATGGGATCCGGGGAGGGCGACACGGGCCTAGCCTAGTGAGTGACCGCACGCGTAGAATTGTCGCGACGAAGCATTCCCGAGGGGGTTCCATGCCACTCTCCGAACAGGAGCAGCGCCTTCTGGATGAGATGGAGCGCCATCTCATGCGCAACGACGCCGACGTCGTCTCCGCGCAGGGCCGCGCCCTGAGCTACCGCAATATCGTCTACGGCGCGATTCTCGTGCTCGTCGGACTGGGCGGTCTGATCTTCGGAGTGACCCTCGGGATGAACGCCCTCGGCATCACCCTGGGCGTCGTGGGGTTCGTCGTGATGCTGGGTGGAGTGATCCTCGCCGTCACGCCGATGCGGGGTTCCGTCCCGTCTCCGACCTCTTCCTCCGGTCCTCGCGCCACCGCGTCGCGCGCCGGCTCCTCGTTCATGGACCGCATGAACGACCGCTGGGATCGCCGCCAGGGCGGCAGCTAACCGACCGCTCCCTGATCCGGGACACCCCCGGCTCGAACTGAAGCACCGACTCTCCGGAGTCGGTGCTTTTTTGCGTCCCCGGAGCCTCCATAGGCACTTTCGCTCGGATTTCCCGCGTAATGCATGGTGAAGTGGAGGAGAGTGGAGTAAAGTGGGGGTACTTCGCAGGGCCGGGACGAAGGGGGTGCACGGATGCTGCTCGGCACGCACACCCCCAAGCTCGACGACAAAGGCCGGGTCATCCTCCCCGCGAAGTTCCGCGATGACCTCGGCGGCGGCGTGGTCGTCACGCGAGGCCAGGAGCGCTGCCTCTACGTCTTCAGCGAGTCGGAGTTCGAGCGGGTGCACGAGCGCATCCGTGAGGCGCCCCTGAGCAACAAGCAGGCCCGCGACTTCCTGCGGATGTTCCTCTCCGGAGCGAGCGCGGAGAAACCCGACGGCCAGAACCGCATCATCATCCCGCCCGCCCTGCGCAGCTACGCCGGGTTGGAGAAGGAGCTCGTCGTGACGGGCGTGGGAGCGCACGCGGAGATCTGGAACGCCGAGGCGTGGAACTCCTACGCCGAGAGCAACGAGACCACGTACGCCGAGATGGAGCAGGAGGTGATCCCCGGTCTGTTCTGATCCTCGGCTGTGATTCCCAGCCGCTCGCCCTGACGCACTTCCCCGGCGCCAGGTCGACGCGGAGGGGGATCAGAGCCCCGGATCACCGGGACCGCCGCATCATGACCGGCTCCGACATCCACACCCCCGTCCTCCTCGATCGTTGCGTCGAGCTCCTCGCCCCCGCCCTCGAGCGACCCGGCGCGGTGTTCGTGGACGCCACGCTCGGGATGGGAGGGCACTCCGAGGCCTTCTTGGAGCGGTTCGGCGACCTCCGTCTGATCGGCCTGGATCGCGACACGGATGCGCTGCGCATCGCGGGGGAGCGGCTGGCCCGCTTCGGGAACCGCTCCACTTTGCTCCACACCGTCTACGACGGCATCGGCGCGGCCGTCGCATCCGCCGGGGTCGACCGTGTCGACGGCATCCTGTTCGACCTGGGCGTGTCCTCGCTCCAACTCGATGTGGCCGATCGCGGCTTCGCGTACGCGCAGGACGCGCCGCTGGACATGCGCATGGACCAATCCCGCGGGATGACGGCGGCGGACGTGCTCGCCGCGTACGGCGAGGGCGACCTCCGCCGCATCTTCGAACGCTTCGGCGAGGAGAAGCTCGCCGGTCGCTACGCCCGCGCGATCGTGGCCGCGCGCGCGGAGGCCCCGATCGAGCGGTCGGGGCGGCTCGTCGCGATCCTCACCGACGCCACCCCTGCTGCGCTGTCGCACGCCGGCCACCCGGCCAAGCGGGTCTTCCAGGCCCTGCGGATCGAGGTCAACGGTGAGCTCGCCGCGCTCGACCGGGCGCTGCCGGCCGCGCTCGATCTCCTCCGCGTGGGCGGACGCATCGTGGTCCTGTCGTACCAGTCGCTCGAAGATCGATTCGTCAAGCGCGTGCTGGCTGCGGCGACCACCTCGACCGCTCCGGCCGGGCTTCCCGTGGAGCTTCCCGAGCACGCCCCCCGTTTCCGCCTTCTCGTGAAGGGCGCCGAGCTCGCCGACGACGACGAGCGCGCGCGCAATCCGCGAGCCACCCCCGTGCGACTGCGCGCGGCCGAACGCATCCGGGAGGCGGCGTGACCGATCTCGCTCGTGCCCTTCCGCACCGGTTCCCCGCCGAGGCGCCCGACCGGCGCCTGCGCGTCGTGGAGGAACCCTCCCGTCGTCGCCGGCCGAAGCTGGCCTACGGCATCGTGGCCGTCGGCGGCGCCGTCGCGATCGCGCTCGCCCAGATGGGCCTGTCGATCCTCACGACCCAGGGCACGTACGAAGTCGCCGCCCTCACGCAGCAGCAGCGGGATCTGACCTACCAGAAGCAGATCCTCGCCGATGAACTCGCCGGACTGAGCTCCCCGCAGTACCTCGCCGCGAACGCCGCCGCCCTCGGCATGGTCATCAACGAGTCGCCGTCCTACCTGCGCCTCAGCGACGGCGCGATCCTCGGGCCCAGCCAGGCTGCCGCGTGGGCGTCGACAGTCGACGCACTCAACCGGCCGGCCGTGCAGAACTCCCTCATCACCGACACCCCCCTCGTGACGGCGCCGGATGCGACGATCCAGGGCGCTCCGCTGGTGGCGGAAGAGCAGGTCGCCCCGGAGACCGGTTCGGCGACACCCCCGCCGATCACCGAGGGTCTCCCGACTCCCGCGACACGATAGCCCCATGACCACCCGCAGCACGAGAAGCCCGCGTCGCCGCACGGTGATCGCCCTCGCGGTGGTCCTCGCGATGATCGCGGCCCTCGTGGTGCGACTCGTCGACATCCAGGTCGTCAACGCCCGCGAGCACGTGGCCGACTCGCTCTCGCTCGGCTTCGCGGGAGAGCGCAAGCTCTACGGCACGCGCGGCTCGATCGTCGACATGAATGGCGCGACCCTCGCCGGCAGCATCCTCCGTTACGACGGCCTGCTCGATCCTAAGCTCGCGCAGAGCGGCGTCGTCCGCCGTGGCGACGACGGCGAGCGGGTGGAGGTCTCCTGGCCGGAGGTGGCCGGCCAGATCGCCGCGATCACGGGCCAGGAGCCGGCCGCGGTGGAGGGCATCGTCACCGCCGCTCTCGCGGAGAACCCCGACAACCGCTTCGCCTACCTGCAGCGCGGGCTCAGCACCGCCCAGTACCGCGCGCTGGCTGACCTGGACATCCCGTTCCTCTCGTTCGACCCGCATCCGGCGCGCACCTACCCGGACGGCGCGGTCGCGGGGAACCTGGTCGGCTTCATGGGGACCGACGATCCGCTCGCCGGTCTGGAGCTCATCGACGACGACTGTCTCGCCGCGACCGACGGCGTCCTGCGGTTCCAGCGCGGCAAGGACGGCGTCACCATCCCGGGCACCTCGAGTGAGGTGCCGGCGGTGGACGGGGGCACGCTGCAGCTCACGATCGACCGCGATCTGCAGTGGTACCTGCAGCAGCTGATCGGTGAGCAGGCGCAGAACATGGGCGCGCTGTCGGGGACCATCACCGTGGTGGAGGTCGAGACGGGCAAGGTGCGTGCAATGGCGGAGTGGCCCACCGTCGACCCCAACAACGTCGACGCGGCAGGCCCCGACGACCGCTACAGCCGCATCTTCAGCGGCTCTTTCGAGCCGGGCTCGACGTTCAAGGCGCTGACCGCTGCCATCGCCATCGACGCGGGGGGCGCTTCGCCCGCCTCGACCGTGAGCGCCGCGTCTAAGGAGACCTTCCCGAACGGCGCCCGCGTCAACGACCCGTTCGGGCACCCGGTCAACAACTACACGCTCACCGGCGTGCTCATCGACTCGTCCAACGTCGGCATCGCCAAGTTCGGCGACCTCGTCGACGCCCAGACCCGTTACGACTACCTGAGGAAGTTCGGGATCGGTTCGGGAAGCGCCATCGATTTCGGCGACAAGGCGAGCGGCGACCTGCGCGACCCGTCGCTGTGGGATGTGCAGACGTACTACAACGTCAACTTCGGTCAGGGCCTCACCACCACCGTCCCCGAGCTGGTGAACGCGTACCAGACCATCGCCAACGACGGGGTGCACCTGCCGCTGTCTCTCGTCGAGGGGTGCGTCGCCCCGGACGGCACGGTCACCGACGCCCCGGCTTCCGGCGGCGAGCGCGTCGTGAGTGAGAAGGCGGCCGACGATGTCGCCCTCATGCTCGAGAACGTCGCGACGCAGGGGAGCCTGAAGAAGCAGGTCGAGGTCCCCGGGTACCGCATCGCGATCAAGACCGGAACCGGTGAGAAGTCCGACGGCATGGGCGGATACAAGAACGGCGTGTTCTACACGACCATGATCGGGTTCGCCCCGGCCGACGACCCGAAGTACGTGGTCGCGGTCACCCTCGACGAGCCGACGACGGTAAAGTCGTCAGCGGCCAACGCGCAGGCGTTCCAGAAGGCCATGACCCAGGTGCTGAAGTCGTACCGGGTCATGCCCTCCGGATCCACGACACCCGAACTGCCCAAGTTCGGCTGACCCGCGGCCGTACACCGCCATGATTCCCCTCTCCCTCGCCCAGATATCCGATGCCGCCGGAGGCTCCCTCCGCCTCGCCGGCGATGACACCGCGACGACCGTCGTCTCCGGCGTGGTCGAGACCGACTCGCGCCTCGTCGAGCCGGGCGGGATCTTCGTCGCCAAGCCGGGCGAGGTGACCGACGGGCACGAATTCGTCGATGCCGCCGTCGAACGTGGTGCGGCGCTGGCTCTCGTCGAGCGGCCGGTCGCCGCATCCGTGAGCCAGATCGTCGTTGCCGACGCCGTCCGGTCGCTCGCCGACCTGGCCCGCGACGTCGTCGCTCGCGTGCGCGTCGCCGGCGACCTCCGCATCGTGGGCATCACCGGATCCAACGGCAAGACGACCACGAAGAACCTCCTCACCCGCATCCTGCAGGACGAGGGGGAGACCGTCGCGCCGCGCGCGTCGTTCAACAACGCCGTGGGCGCTCCGCTGACGATGCTGCGCACGACGGCGACCACCCGCTTCCTCGTGAACGAGTTCGGCGCGAGCGGGCCGGGGGAGATCGCGCGCCTGGCCGCTCTCGTCGAGCCCGACATCGCCGTCGTGCTGATGGTCGGGATGGCCCACGCCGGCGGATTCGGCGGTATCGAGGCGACGTTCGCGGCGAAGTCCGAGCTCGTACGCGCCGCGCGGCCCGGCGGACTGGCCGTCCTCAACGCTGACGACCCGCGAGTGATCGCCATGGCCCCGATCGCCGCCGAGCGCGGACTGGAGGTCCGCTGGTTCGGCCGCGGCCCGTCGGCCGAGGTGCGCGCCCTCGACGTGGAGGTCACCGCGACGGGGACGCGCGCGGAGCTCGAGGTGGACGGCGTGCGGATGACGCTGCGCCTGCAGGTGCTCGGCGAGCACCATGTCGCCAACGCGCTGGCCGCGATCGCGGCGGCCACGGCCCTGGGCGTGCGGGCGGAGGACGCCGTCGCGCGCGTGGAGACGGTCGAGATCGCCGAGCGGTGGCGGATGCAGCCCCTCGGCTCGGATCGCGTGCGCATCCTCAACGACGCCTACAACGCCAGCCCGGATTCCATGGCAGCGGCCCTTCGCACCCTCGCGCAGATCACCGGGCCGGACGAACGCACGGTCGCGGTGCTCGGTGCCATGAGCGAGCTCGGCGAGTACGCCGCCGACGAGCACGACCGTATCGGACTGCTCGCGGTGCGCCTGGGTATCCAGCGCATCGTCGTGGTGGGCGCCGACGCCCGCCGGATGTACCTCGAAGCTATCGCGCAGGGCTCGTGGGACGGCGAGGCCGTCTTCTTCCCCGACGCCGACGCCGCCTACGACTACCTCCTCACCGAGCTTCGCGACGGCGACCGCGTGCTGGTGAAATCGTCGAACAGCGCCGGCCTCCGGTTCCTCGGCGATCGTCTGGGAGAATCGTTCTCGTGAGATCCCTCCTGACATCCGCGGCGATCTCCCTGGCCTTCACGCTGTTCCTGACCCCGGTGTTCCTGCGCCTGTTCCGTGCCTGGGGCTGGGGCCAGGTCATCCGTACCCCCGAGGACATCCGTAACCCCTCGCACGGCGCGAAGCGCGGCACGCCCACGATGGGCGGCACGATCTTCATCGTCGGCACGATCGTGGGTTACCTCGTCGGCGGCTACACCGGCAACAATCCGCCCACCGTCTCGGGTCTTCTCGTCCTGTGGATGATGGTCGGGTTCGGCGTCGTCGGATTCATCGACGACTTCATGAAGGTGCGCAGTCAGCGGAGCCTCGGTCTGACGGGATGGCGCAAGATCGTGGGGCAGATCCTCGTGACCGTGCCGTTCGGGATCGTGGCCCTGCAGTTCCCCAACCGGGTCAACCAGACGCCCGCGTCGGAGTACATCTCGGTGTTCCGCGACCTGCCGCTGCTGTCGCTGTTCTTCCTGGGCCCCATCCTCGGCTGGCTGCTGTATCTCGCGTGGATCTCCCTCATCGGGGTGGCAGCGAGCAACGCGGTCAACCTCACCGACGGCCTGGACGGCCTGGCGGCGGGGTCGGGGATCTTCGTCACCGGCGCCTACAGCCTCATCGCCTTCTGGCAGGTGCAGCAGGTGTGCACCAACGTCGCCGAGGCCGTCCAACCCGCCTGCTACGCCACCCGCGACCCGTTCGACCTCGCGATCGTCTCGGCGTCGTTCGTGGGGGCGCTCGTCGGATTCCTGTGGTGGAACGCCCCCAAGGCGAAGGTCTTCATGGGTGACGTCGGGTCCATGGCCATCGGCGGCGTCATCGCCGCCATGGCGATCCTCACGCGCACCGAGCTTCTCCTCCTGCTCGTGGCCGGCGTCTTCGTGATCGGCCCCGGATCGGTGATCCTGCAGCGCGGGTACTTCAAGATCACGCGCGGCAAGCGCCTGTTCCTCATGAGTCCCTTCCACCACCACCTCGAGATGCGCGGATGGTCGGAGGTCACGATCGTGGTGCGCATGTGGATCATCGCGGGGTTGCTCGCCGTCTCGGGCGTCGGATTCTTCTACGTCGAGTGGCTCTCGCGGGCATGAGCGCCTCGCGCCTGGACGCCCTCACCAGCTGGCACGCCGACTGGCGCGGGCTCCGCGTCGCGGTGCTGGGGCTCTCGGTCACCGGGTTCTCCGTCGCCGACACGCTGACGGAGCTCGGGGCCGACGTCCTCGTCGTCACCGAGTCAGCCGACGAGGAGTACGAGCGCCTCCTGCCCGTCATCGGTGCGCGGTTGTGGACGGGATCGCTCGCGACCGTGCCCGCGGAGCTCGAGGCCTTCGTCCCCGACGTCGTGATCGCCTCGCCCGGCTTCTCGCCGCGGCATCCGATCGTGGAATGGACACGCGCGAGCGGCATCGCCCTGTGGGGCGACATCGAGCTGGCGTGGCGGGTACGCGACAAGGTGCTCCGCTCCGACGGCACGCCGGCCGACTGGGTGCTCGTCACCGGCACGAACGGCAAGACGACCACGACGCGCCTGACGGCGTCGATGCTCGTCGCCGGGGGACTGCGCGCGGCGCCCTGCGGCAACATCGGCACGCCCGTGCTCGACGCGGTCCGCGATCCCGGCGGCTTCGACGTGCTCGTCGTCGAGCTCTCCAGCCATCAGCTGTGGTACCTCGGACTCCAATCGGGTCCGCGGCCGCTCTCCCCGCACGCGGCCGTGTGCCTGAATCTCGCTGACGACCACCTCGAGTGGCACGGCTCCTTCGCGGCCTACCGGGATGCCAAGGCCGTCGTGTACCAGCACACGCGGGTCGCCTGCGTGTACAACAAGGCCGACTCCGCAACCCGCGAGATGGTCGAGGACGCCGATGTCGTGGAGGGGGCCCGTGCCATCGGGTTCGACCTGGGCGTGCCCGGGCCGAGCGATCTCGGGGTGGTCGACGGGATCCTCGTCGACCGCGCGTTCCTCGCCGACCGGCACACGTCGGCGCTGGAGATCACCACGGTCGCCGATCTCGCGGCCGCGGGTCTGGATGCCCCGCACATCGTCGCGAACATCCTCGCCGCGAGCGCCCTCGCCCGCTCGCTGGATGTGACGCCCGCGGCTCTGCGCGCGGCGCTGCGCGACTTCGCGCTCGACCCCCACCGCATCGAGGTCGTCGCCGTCTCCGCCGGTATCACCTGGGTAGATGACTCCAAGGCGACCAACCCGCACGCGGCGGCGTCGTCGCTGGCGGCGTACCCGGGCGCACTGTGGGTCGTCGGTGGTCTCCTCAAGGGCGCCGACATCGGTCCTCTCGTCGCCGCGCGGGGGTCGGGCGTGAAGGCCGCGATCGTCCTCGGCACCGACCGCGAGGCCGTTCGCGCCGCGTTCGCGCGACACGCGCCCGAGGTTCCGGTGTTCGAGGTCGACGCCGCTGAGACTGAGAACGTGATGGCACGGGTCGTCGACCTGGCGCTGGAGATCGCTCGCGACGGAGACGTGGTGCTTCTGGCACCGGCGGCGGCATCCTTCGACCAGTTCACGTCCTACGCCGACCGCGGCCGGCGCTTCGCCGACGCGGTGCGGGAACGGATCCGGGAGCAAGGGGGAGAGCGTGACGACGACGACTCCGCCCCCGACGCAGGCGCCTGACCCCTCCGAACCCGCGCGCCGCGGCCTCGCTGCGCGCGTGTCGCTCGGTCGTGTCTTCACGCCGGTGCCGAGCGAGTTCCTCCTCATCGCCTCGACGGCGCTGCTGCTGACGGGGTTCGGCCTCGTCATGGTGCTCTCGGCGACCTCGGCCCTCGGGGGAGCGCAGAACCCGTTCGAGCACGTTCTCAAGCAGGGCGTGTTCGCGGTGCTCGGCATCCCCCTCATGTTCGTCGCCAGCCGCCTCCCGGTGACCTTCTGGCGGCGGATGGCCTGGCCCGTGCTCATCGGCGCGACCGCATTCCAGCTGCTGGTGTTCACTCCGCTCGGCATCGAGTCGTACGGGAACCGCAACTGGATCTCGATCGCGGGTCTGCAGTTCCAGCCGGCCGAATTCCTCAAGCTCGCCCTCGCCCTGTGGATGGGGGCGGTGCTCTACCGCAAGCGGGCTCTGCTGCGCTCGTGGGGGCACGTGTTCATCCCGATCGTGCCCGTGGGCGGCGCCGTCATCGCGACCGTGCTGGCCGGCCGCGACCTGGGCACGGCGATGGTGCTGTTCCTGGTCGTGCTCGCGGCCCTGTTCTTCTCCGGGGTGCGGCTGCGGATGTTCATCCTCCCGGCCCTGCTCGCAGCCGTCGCGGTCGCGGCGCTGGCCCTCAGCAGCGAGAACCGGCGCGCACGCATCTTCAGCTTCCTCAACCCCGACACCGTCGACTGTTACTACGACACCTGCTACCAGTCGCTCCACGGCGTATGGGGGCTCGCGTCCGGCGGCATCTTCGGCTTGGGCCTGGGCAACTCCCGCGAGAAGTACGACTGGCTCCCCGCCGCGGCGAACGACTACATCTTCGCGATCGTGGGCGAGGAGCTCGGGCTCATCGGCTGCGCGGTCGTGCTCGCGCTCTTCGCGCTGTTCGCCGTGGGCGCCTTTCACATCGTCCGCAAGACGCATGACCCCTTCATCCGAGTGGTCGCCGGCGCGATCACGATCTGGATCGTCGGGCAGGCCCTCATCAACATCGGCGTGGTGCTGCGGGTGTTCCCGGTGCTGGGCGTTCCGCTGCCGTTCATGTCGCAGGGCGGCACCAGCCTGCTGTCGGTGCTGCTCGCGTGCGGTGTGCTGCTGTCGTTCGCCCGTACCCTGCCCGTCCGGCCGCGCTGACGGCCGGGACTCGCCCTCTGGCCCAGGCGCGCGGACGGCTGCGGGCGCAGGCGTGGCGTCGTCCGCTCCTCCCGCGTGCATGCACGTACTCAGGCTCCGCCGCGGTGCGCGGGTGCCGCATCCGCGCGTTTCCGCGGGGGGTCGGCTGTAGCGCCTGCGTTCTGCCTGAGTACGTGCATGCGGCGGGGGTCGAGCCGGCCGCGCTGACCGGGCGTCCGCCGCGGCGGGGCGCGGCCGTGCTTTCGCGGGGCGCGCGGCAACGCCTTAGGGTCGAACGGTGACGACGTATCTTCTCGCCGGCGGCGGCACGGCCGGGCATGTCAACCCGCTGCTCGCCGTCGCCGACGCGCTCCGCGACCGCGACGCCGACGCCGCCGTCCTGGTGCTCGGCACACGGGAGGGGCTGGAGGCGCGGCTCGTTCCCGAGCGGGGCTACGAGCTGCTGATCGTCGACAAGGTGCCCTTCCCGCGCCGCCTCGACCGCGCGTCCGCGGCGTTCCCCGCCCGGTTCCGCCGCGCGATCGCACAGGTGCGCGCGCACATCAGGGAGCACTCCGCCGACGTGGTGGTCGGCTTCGGCGGATACGCATCCGCCCCGGCCTACGTCGCCGCGCGACGGGAGCGCGTGCCGGTGGTCGTGCACGAGGCCAACGCCCGGCCGGGCCTGGCGAACGTCCTCGGTGCGCGCCGGGCCGCCGGCGTGGGTGTCGCCTTCGCCGGCACGGCGCTGCGCGGCTCGCGCGTGGTCGGGATGCCGCTTCGCCGGGAGATCGTCGACCTGGACGTGCCGGCGCGTCGCGGCGAGGCGGCCGCGCACTTCGGACTCGACCCCGACCGTCCGACGCTCCTCGTCTTCGGCGGGTCTCTGGGCGCGCAGCGGCTCAACGAGGCGTTCGCCGGTGCCTGGCGCGACGTCCTCGACGCCGGCTGGCAGCTGCTGCACGTGACGGGGGAGCGCTCCGAGCTACCCGATCCGGGGGTCGCCGGCTACGCGGTCGTCCGCTACGTCGACCGGATGGACCTCGCCTTCGCGCTGGCCGATGCGATCGTCTCGCGCGCGGGGTCGGCGACGGTGAGCGAGATCAGCGCGCTCGGGATCCCGGCGGTCTACGTGCCGTACGCCGTCGGCAACGGCGAGCAGAGCCTCAACGCCGCATCCGCGGTCGCCGCCGGCGCGGCCCGCCTCGTCCCGGATGCGGCTTTCACGTCCGACGCGGTCCGCCGCGACATCGTGCCGCTGCTGCGGGATGCCGGCGCCCTGGGCGCGATGCGTGCCGCCGCGGCCTCCGTCGGCACGCGCGCCGGGACCGACAACGTCGTCGCGATGATCGACGACGTCCTCGCCGCTCGCTGACCCCGGTTCGGGGCGCTCGATGTGCTTCGGGGCGCATAACGGTCGCCCCGAAGCACATCCGGCGCCCCAAACCGCGCGCGGCCGCGCGGCGGTGCCGCGTGCCGGAGCCGGCGTCCAGGAACGGCGACCTAGGATGATCGAGCCATGATTCGCCCCGACCTGAGCCTGCCCATCCCCGAGAACATCGAGGCCGCCCACTTCATCGGCATCGGCGGTTCGGGGATGTCGGGACTCGCGCGCATGTTCCTCGAGCGCGGCATCCGGGTCTCCGGCTCCGACCGGGCCGACAGCCCGGGCCTGCGCGCCCTCGCCGAACTCGGCGCGACAGTGCACGTGGGGCACGACGCGGCGCACCTCGGCGACGCCGACACTGTCGTCCACACCGGCGCGATCTGGCCCGAGAACCCCGAATACGTCACCGCCAAGGAGCGGGGCCTCGCCGTCATCCACCGCTCGCAGGCCCTCCACTGGCTGATCGGCGGGCGGCGGCTCGTCTCGGTCGCCGGCGCCCACGGCAAGACGACGTCGACGGGGATGATCGTCACGGCGCTGCGCGCGCTCGGTGCCGACCCGACGTTCGTCAACGGCGGCGTCCTCGCCGAGTACGGCGTGTCCAGCGCGACCGGCTCGGACGAGCTGTTCGTGATCGAGGCCGATGAATCGGACGGCACGTTCCTGCTGTACGACACCGCGATCGCGCTCATCACGAACGTCGACCCCGACCATCTCGACCACTACGGCTCGTTCGACGAGTTCGATGCCGCCTTCGCGCGCTTCGCCGAGGGAGCCGGCGAAGCTGTCGTGATCTCCGCCGACGACGCCGGTGCCCGCCGAGTGCGCGACCGCCTCGAACACGCGCGGATCATCACGTTCGGCACGGATGCCGCTGCCGATGTGCGCGTGACCGACATCCGCACCGACGGCCCGGTGTCCTTCACCGTCACCGCGCGCGGCGTCAGCGCCGCTGTGCGGCTGGGCGTCCCCGGCGCGCACAACGCCGTCAACGCCGCCGGTGCGATCGCCGTGCTGCTGACCCTCGGCTACGACCTCGCCGGCGCCGCCGCGGCCGTCGAGCCGTTCGGCGGCACCGCCCGGCGGTTCGAGCTGCACGGCGTGCGGCGCGGGGTCAGCGTCTACGACGACTACGCCCATCACCCGACCGAGGTGGCCGCCGCCCTCGCCGCCGCGCGCACGGTGGTCGGCGAGGGTCGCATCATCGCGCTGCACCAGCCGCACACCTACTCCCGCACGCAGGCGATGTTCCGCGAGTTCGCCGACGTGCTCGAATCCCACGCGGATCACACCGTCGTGCTCGACGTCTACGGCGCACGGGAAGACCCCGTCCCCGGCGTGACGGGCGAACTCGTCAGCGGTGCGTTCGCGGACCCCGGCCACGTGCACTACGAGGCCGACTGGCAGGCCGCGGCCGACTACACCGCATCCGTCGCGCGCAAGGGCGACTACATCGTCACGCTCGGCTGCGGCAACGTGAACCTCATCGTCCCTCAGGTGCTCGACGCCCTCGCCCGCACCGACGCGCCCCGCGCCGAGCCCGCGGAGCGCTGAGCCGGATGCGCCGGCCCTCTCCGCTGCCGCCGCCCCCCGCGCCCGGACGCGACGACGGCGCCGCCCCGGCGCCCGTCGTCCCGATTCTGCCCGAGCGGCGAATCGACCCGGCCCCCGCCCCGCAGGCGACGCCTCCCGAGCCGCCGCGTGCCGAGCCGCCGGTGGGGCCGGTGGGAATGCGCGACGTCTGGCGCGCGTCGCGGGCGCGCCGCCGCGCCCTCCGCGCCGAGGTCCGCCGCTTCACCGCCCGCCAGCGCCGCCGCCGGATGCTGTGGCTCGGCATCGCCGCCGCCGTGGTGCTGCTCGTCCTCGGGACCGTGGGCGCGGCGTACAGCCCGCTCTTCGCCGTCGAGCGGATCGAGGTCGTCGGCACGAGCACGCTCGACCCCGCGGCGGTCACCGACGCCCTCGCGGCTCAGGTCGGCACGCCGCTCCCGCTCGTCGACGAGAGCGAGGTCAAAGCCGCCCTCGTGCAGTTCCCGCTCGTGGAGTCGTACACGCTGGAGGCCCAGCCGCCGCACGGCCTCCTCGTGCGGATCGTCGAGCGCACACCGGTGGGGGTGCTCGAGACCCGCGCCGGGTTCACCGTCGTGGACGCCGCCGGCGTGGCGCTCGCCACGACAGCGCAAGCGCCGTCGGGGCAGCCGATGCTGCAGATCGAGGGAGGGGTCGGCTCCCGCGCCTTCACGGCGGCGGGGATGGTGATGCGCTCACTGCCCGAGCCGATCCGGCTCCAGGTGACCGCGGTCTCGGCCACCACCGCGGACGACGTGACGCTCACCCTCGGCGGCACCGACACGACAGTCGTCTGGGGGAGTGCGGAGGATTCCGCCGAGAAGGCGGTCGTCCTCGAGCGCGCGATGATCAGCCGCCCGCCCGCCGACGTCGTGAGCTACGACGTGTCGTCCCCGAAGGCGATCGTCGTCCGCTTAGCGCCGGGGCGGCGGATTCTCCCGGGGATGTGGCGACACGCCCGCGTCGGTCCGGCTGCGGGCCGGAGGGCGACCTACCTTCAGATCAGGAATTGCATACCGAGCAATTCTTTAACCCTCTAGATGAGGTTTAAAGTTTTCGGTTCGAACATGGAGGCCGGCATGAGCCAGAACCAGAACTACCTCGCCGTGATCAAGGTCGTCGGTGTCGGCGGGGGCGGCGTGAACGCCGTCAACCGCATGATCGAGCTGGGTCTGCGCGGCGTGGAGTTCATCGCGATCAACACCGACGCGCAGGCGCTGCTCATGAGCGACGCCGACGTCAAGCTCGACGTCGGCCGCGAGCTGACCCGGGGGCTCGGCGCGGGCGCCGACCCCGAGGTGGGCCGCCGCGCCGCGGAGGACCACGCGGAGGAGATCGAGGAGGCGCTCGCGGGCGCCGACATGGTCTTCGTCACGGCGGGCGAGGGCGGCGGAACCGGCACGGGCGGCGCGCCCGTCGTCGCACGCATCGCGAAGTCCATCGGAGCACTCACGATCGGTGTGGTGACCAAGCCGTTCTCCTTCGAGGGCCGCCGCCGGCAGAGCCAGGCCGAGGCCGGCGTCGGAAAGCTGAAGGAAGAGGTCGACACCCTCATCGTGGTGCCCAACGACCGGCTCCTGGAGATCAGCGACCGCGGCATCTCGATGATCGAGGCGTTCGCCACCGCCGACCAGGTGCTGCTGGCCGGTGTGCAGGGCATCACCGACCTCATCACCACTCCCGGACTCATCAACCTCGACTTCGCCGACGTCAAGTCGGTCATGCAGGGAGCAGGATCGGCGCTCATGGGCATCGGATCGGCGCGCGGCGCCGACCGGGCGATCAAGGCCGCCGAGCTGGCCGTCGAGTCGCCGCTTCTGGAGGCGTCGATCGAGGGCGCTCATGGCGTGCTGCTGTCGATTCAGGGCGGGTCGAACCTGGGCATCTTCGAGATCAACGACGCCGCGCAGCTGGTGAAGGAGGCTGCGCACCCCGAGGCCAACATCATCTTCGGAACGGTGATCGACGACACCCTCGGCGACGAGGTGCGCGTGACGGTGATCGCGGCGGGCTTCGACGGCGGGGAGCCGTCGCTCCGCCTGGACGCCGTGGGGGCCGCGCAGCGACCTGCCACGCTTCCCGGGCTGCCCCCGGTCCCGAGCCTCGACACGCGCGACGGATCCTGGGACGAGGCTCCGGCCGCCGAGGAGCCCGAGGAGCGCACGGACAAGCGCGAGCCGGCCCCCGTGTCGGCAAGCCTTCCCGAGCCGGCGTACGACTCCGCGTTCGGCGACGACGACCTCGACATCCCCGACTTCCTCAAGTAGGCCGGCGACAGCGGGAGACACCCGCCAGCGGCGGATCCGGCATGCCCCGGTTCCGCCGCTGGCCGCATGAAGGAGCACCGTGAGCAGCGCACTGGCCGATCGCCTGGCGGACGTGGACGCGCGGATTGCCGCATCCGCGCGCGCGGCCGGTCGCGATCCGGGGAGCATCACGCGCATCGTGGTGACGAAGTTCCACCCCGCATCCCTCGTCACCGACCTGCACCGGCTCGGGGTGCGCGACGTCGGGGAGAACCGCCAGCAGGAGCTCACCGCGAAGGCGGACGAGCTGAGCGGTCTGGAAGGGCTCCGCTGGCACTTCATCGGCCAGGCCCAGACCAACAAGGCGCGCGCGATCCGCGCCGCCGCATCCGTCGTGCACTCCGTGGACCGGCCGAAGCTCGCGGACGCGCTGGAGGCCGCCGGCGGGAAGCCGCTGGACGTGCTGGTGCAGGTGAACCTCACCGACGACGCCGGGCGCGGGGGAGTTGGACCCGCCGACGCGGAGGCGCTGGCCGCGCACATCGCCGGATGCGCCGGCCTGCAGTTGCGCGGAGTCATGGCCGTCGCACCCCTCGACGAAGAGCCCGCGCGCGCGTTCGAGCGTCTGCGGACAGCGGCCGACGCTGTACGCAGGGTCGCCCCCGAGGCGGCATGGATCTCAGCCGGCATGACCGGAGATTTTCCGGAGGCGATCGCGATGGGCGCGACACACCTGCGGATCGGCTCGGCAATCACGGGCCCGCGGCCCGTGCACGGCTAGCCTCGGAACAGACGAGCGAACGGAGAAAGCGATGTCGAACCCGCTCAAGAAGACCATGGTGTACCTGGGTCTGGCCGACGAGGAGGAGACCTTCGACGAGCCTGCACCGCAGCCCGCCGGGCGTCGCCCGCAGGCGGTGGAGAAGGCGGCTCCGGTCACCCCGATCCACCGTCCCACGGTGGTGCGTCAGCCCGCTGCCGGGCCGATCAGCGAGATCCTCACCGTGCACCCCAAGCAGTATCGCGACGCGCAGGTCATCGCCGAGAACTTCCGCGAGGGCGTGCCGGTGATCATCAACCTGTCGCAAATGAGCGATGCGGATGCGCGGCGTCTGATCGACTTCGCCAGCGGACTGTCGATGGGCCTGTACGGGCGTATCGAGCGGGTCACGAGCAAGGTGTTCCTCCTCTCTCCGGAGAACATCGCCGTGTCCGGCGACGGTGCGGTGGCCCAGGCGGACCCCGAGTCCGTCGCGTTCGCCCAGCCGTAACCGATCGTGGCCGTGCTGAGCGTCGTCGCCTCGATCCTCAACGCGCTCCTGTTCCTGTACGTGCTCGTGCTGCTGGTGCGACTCGTGCTCGAGTACATCCCCATGTTCAACCGTTCGTGGCGCCCGCGCGGAGCGGGGCTGGTCGCGGCCGAGCTCGTCTACACGGTCACCGACCCGCCCATCCGGCTCTTCCGGCGGTTCATCCCGCCGCTGCGCGTGGGGCCGGTTGCGATCGATTTCGCCTTCGCCCTGACGATGCTGCTGTGCTTCGTCCTGCTCGGGGTGACGCGCACTCTCGCCGCTGCGTGAGCGACGCCGCGACGCGCAGGAGGCTTCGACAGCCTCCGGAGCGCCCGGCTATGCTTGCTGGCAGCAACACCGCCCCGGATGTCTCCGGACCCCGGTCCGCGACCAGCTCTCGAAAGAGGAACCACCATGGCATTGACTCCCGATGACGTCGTCACCAAGCAGTTCCAGCACGTCCGGTTCAAGGAGGGCTTCGATCCGGACGAGGTCGACGACTTCCTCGACGAGATCGTCGTCGAGTGGCGCAAGACGATCGCCGAGAACGACGAGCTGAAGGCCAAGCTCGCCGCGTACGAATCCGGCGAGACCCCGGCCGCCGCCGCGGAGGCTCCCGCCGAGCCGGTCGTGGTCGATGCTCCCGCCCCCGTCGAGACCCCGGCCCCGGCGCCCGCTCCGACCTCGGTCGGCGACCCGGCCGCCGCATCCGCCGGCATCATCGAGCTCGCTCAGCGCCTGCACGACGAGCACGTCGCCGAGGGCAAGGCGCAGCGCGACCAGCTCATCTCCGAGGCGCAGTCGCGCGCGTCGGCCATCGTGGCCGAGGCCGAGGCGAAGGGTCGCGATGAGATCGCCCGCCTGGAGAAGGAGCGCGCCGCGCTGGAGTCGCGCATCTCCGAGCTCAACGCGTTCGAGCGCGACTACCGTGCTCAGCTGCGCAGCTACATCGAGGGCAAGCTCCGCGACCTCGACACCACCGCCACGCCGTCGGGTTCGACCCCGGTCTCGGCGATCGGCCTCTAGGCCGCCTCGGTGGGCAGCCGAGCCCCCCTGCGCAAGGCGGCGGCCGGCACCCTCATCGCGCTTCTCGCGGTGACGGTGCTGGCCGCCGACCAGTTGACGAAGTTCCTCGCCATCCAGGGTCTTCCGCCCGAGGAAGCGGTGCCGATCGTCGGCGAGGCGCTGCAGTTCTTCCTCATCCGCAACTCCGGGGCCGCCTTCTCCCTCGGGCAGGGCGTCACGTGGATCTTCACGATCGCGTTGGCCGTCGTGGCCGCCGTGATCGTGTGGCTCGGGGTGACACGGGTCAGCTCGCGCGCGTGGGCCGTGATCCTCGGGCTGCTCCTCGGCGGAGTGCTCGGAAACCTCACCGACCGGCTCTTCCGCGAGCCCGGATTCGCCGTCGGGCACGTCGTGGACTTCATCTCCACGCCGTGGATGATGCCGGCCATCTACAACGTCGCCGACATCTTCATCGTGACGATGATGATCGCGGTGGCGCTGCTGGTCCTGCTGGGGCTCCGCCTGGACGGCACACGCGAGAAGCGTGCCGCCGACGACGATGACGATCCGGATGCGATCGCCGACCCCGAGCACGACGCGTCGGCCGACCGAGACGGTGCGCCCGCCGGGGACGGCGCATCCGGCGACGCGGCCCCGCCGCGCGGATGAGCGAGTCTCGCACCCTCCCCGTTCCCGACGGCCTGGACGGCACGCGCGTCGACGCCGCACTGGCGAAGATGCTGGGGTTCTCCCGCACCTTCGCCGCCGAGATCGCCGATGCCGGCGGTGTCGAGCTCGACGGCCGGGTCGTGGGCAAGTCCGACCGGCTGCGCGCGGGCGGATGGCTGAGCGTCACCTGGACGGCCAAGCGCGAGCCGGAGATCGTGCCGGTCGCCGTCCCCGACCTCGGCATCGCCTACGACGACGACGACATCGTGGTCGTCGACAAGCCGTCCGGCGTGGCCGCGCATCCCTCCGTCGGGTGGGAGGGGCCGACGGTGCTGGGCGCTCTCGCGGCCGGCGGCTTCCGGATCGCGACGTCGGGCGCCGCGGAACGGCGCGGCGTCGTCCACCGGCTCGACGTGGGCACGAGCGGACTCATGGTCGTGGCGAAGACGGAGCACGCCTACACGCTCCTCAAGCGGGCGTTCAAGGAGCGCGAGGTCGACAAGATCTACCACGCGGTCGTGCAGGGGCACCCCGATCCTCTCGCCGGGACGATCGATGCCCCGATCGGGCGGCATCCCACCCACTCGTGGAAGTTCGCCGTGACGCCCGCCGGGAAGGACTCGGTCACCCGCTACGAGACTCTCGAGGCGTTTCCCGGCGCCTCCCTCCTGGAGATCCACCTGGAGACGGGCCGGACGCATCAGATCCGCGTGCACATGGCCGCGCATCGGCATCCGTGTGTGGGGGACCCCTTGTACGGCGCTGATCCCACCCTGTCCGAGCGCCTGGGCCTCACCCGCCAGTGGCTGCACGCGCGCGAGCTGTCGTTCGCGCATCCGGCCACCGGCGACTGGGTGACGTTCTCGTCGGCCTACCCCGCCGACCTGCAGCACGCCCTCGACGTCCTCCGCGCCGACTGATCCATCGCGTGTCGGCGGGAGCGGGCACAATGGCGGGCATGGTGATCCAGGTGCGCCCGGCGGTGGTCTTCGACGACGTCGCCGCCGTCGTCGGCTCGAAGAACCCCGCCTCGAACGTGTGCTTCTGCCTGAGCTACCGCATCGGGTCGAAGGAGAACGTCTCGTTGCGGGGCCCGGCGCGCGCTGCGCGCGTCGCGGAGCTGTGCGCGCAAGACCCGCCACCGGGCGTCCTCGCGTACGACGCCGACGAACCCGTGGGCTGGGCCGCCCTGCATCCGCGCGCCGCCACGTCGTTCGCGAAGAACCGCAAGATCCCCCGCATCGACGACCTCGACGTGTGGTTGCTGTGGTGCTTCCGTGTCAGGCCCGGTCACCGCAAACAGGGCATCATGCATGCGCTCATCGCCGGCGCCGTCGACTATGCGCGCGAACGCGGCGTCCCGGCGATCGAGGGATACCCCGTGGACAACGCCGGCGCGAAGGTGGATCTGACCATGGCCTACGTCGGCACGCGGCGGCTGTTCGAGAGCGCGGGGTTCACCAAGGCCGCGGATACCACCTCCGTGCTCGCCGGGTTCCCGCGCGTGCTCATGCGCCTCGCGCTCTGACGCCTTCCCCGGAGCCGGCGCCGACCCTCCGACCGCGCGGTCAGGGATGCTGTTCGAATGCGGCGGGCCCGTCGGACAGCGCCGAGCGGATCCGGGCGGCCATGTCGGCATCGACGCGGGCAAGCGCGTCCTCGAGCGGATACCAGCCGACCTCGGTCATCTCGCCGTCCACCGGGACGGGATCGCCCGACAGCCACGCGCAGCGGAACGTCAGATCGAGATAGTCGCTCTGGTCGCCGTTGGCGTAGGTGATGCGCGGGATCTGGTGGACCCACGCGAGCCGGAGCGCCCGCACGAGAACGCCGGCCTCCTCGAGCGCCTCCCGGCACGCCGCATCCGCCGGCTCCTCGCCCGGGTCGACGATGCCCGTGACCGGGGTGAGGGCGCCGTTGTCGGAGCGGCGGCCCAGCAGTACCGCACCGTCGCGCTCGATGACGGCGGTGACGCCGACCAGCGGCAGCGGGCGCGTGCCGACGAAGCGGCGCAGCTCCAGGACGAATTCGGGCGTGGGCATGGGGACACCCTAGGCGTCGAGTCTCACCCTGAGGTCGAAGGTGAAGCGATTCCGCTGCGGCGCGCCGGGGACGCGCGGATCGCCGGGCCGCAACGTCGGAGCTCGTTCCTAGACTCGATGCGTGGCTTCCGACTCCTTCGTTCACCTCCACGTCCACAGCGAGTACTCGATGCTCGACGGGGCCGCCAAGATCGGGGCGATGACGCAAGCAGCCGCCGAATACGGCATGCCCGCGATCGCCGTCACCGACCACGGCAACACCTTCGCGGCGTTCGAGTTCTACAACGCCGCCAAGAACGCAGGTGTGAAGCCGATCATCGGGCTCGAGGCGTACGTCACACCGGGCACCCACCGCAGCGACAAGTCCCGCGTCGCGTGGGGCACGCCGGAGCAGAAGAGCGACGACGTCTCGGGCTCCGGCGCGTACACCCACATGACGATGTGGAGTCGGAGCACCGAGGGGATGCATAACCTCTTCCGGCTCAGCTCCCTGTCGAGCATGGAGGGCTATTACTTCAAGCCGCGCATGGACCGGGAGCTGCTCGAGACCTACGGCAAGGGGCTCATCGCCACGACGGGCTGTCCGTCCGGGGAGGTGCAGACACGACTTCGTCTCGGCCAGTACGACGCGGCACGCGCAGCGGCGGCGGAGTTCCAGGACATCTTCGGCAAGGAGAACTACTTCGCCGAGATCATGGACCACGGCCTGTCGATCGAGCGTCGCGTGATGACGGATCTGCTGCGCCTCGCCAAGGACCTGTCCATCCCGCTGGTCGCGACCAACGACTCGCACTACACGCATCAGCACGAAGCCGACGCCCACGCGGCTCTCCTGTGCGTGCAGTCGGGCTCGACGCTGGACGACCCCAACCGATTCAAGTTCGACGGCGACGGATATTACGTCAAGACCGCGCAGGAGATGCGGCAGATCTTCCGCGACCATCCGGAGGCCTGCGACAACACGCTCCTCATCGCCGAGCGCTGCGAGGTCGAGTTCAACACGAGCGCGAACTACATGCCGCGCTTCCCGGTCCCCGCGGGCGAGACCGAGGACAGCTGGCTCGTCAAAGAGGTCGAGGCGGGTCTGCACTACCGCTACCCCGACGGCATCCCCGACCGGGTGCGCAAGCAGGCCGAGTACGAGACCGGCATCATCCTGCAGATGGGTTTCCCCGGGTACTTCCTCGTCGTCGCCGACTTCATCAACTGGGCGAAGGACCACGGAATCCGCGTGGGGCCGGGACGCGGCTCGGGTGCCGGGTCGATGGTCGCCTACGCGATGCGCATCACCGACCTCGACCCGCTCGAGCACGGGCTGATCTTCGAGCGCTTCCTCAACCCCGACCGCGTCTCGATGCCCGACTTCGACGTCGACTTCGACGACCGCCGTCGCGGCGAGGTCATCGACTACGTCACCGAGAAGTACGGCTCGGAGCGGGTCGCTCAGATCGTCACGTACGGCACGATCAAGTCGAAGCAGGCCCTCAAGGACGCCGGGCGCGTCCTCGGCTTCCCCTTCAGCATGGGGGAGAAGCTCACCAAGGCGATGCCGCCGGCGGTGATGGGGAAGGACATGCCGCTGGCCGGCATGTTCGACAAGGACCACCCGCGGTTCAAGGAGGCCAGCGAGTTCCGCAGCCTCATCGACACCGATGAGGAGGCCAAGACGGTCTTCGACCGGGCTCTGGGCCTGGAGGGACTGAAGCGCCAGTGGGGAGTTCACGCCGCGGGCGTCATCATGTCCAGCGAGCCGCTGCTGGACATCATCCCGATCATGCGCCGTGAGCAGGACGGCCAGATCGTCACGCAGTTCGACTACCCCTCGTGCGAGGCGCTCGGCCTCATCAAGATGGACTTCCTCGGGCTGCGCAACCTCACGATCATCTCCGACGCCCTCGACAACATCCGCATGAACCGGGGAGAAGAGCTCGACCTCGAGCACCTCGCGCTCGACGACCGCGCGGCCTACGATCTGCTGACCCGCGGTGACACGCTCGGCGTCTTCCAGCTCGACGGCGGGCCGATGCGCTCGCTCCTCCGGCTCCTGCGTCCCGACAACTTCGAGGACATCTCCGCCGTCATCGCGCTGTACCGGCCCGGTCCCATGGGCGCGAACTCGCACATCAACTACGCGCTGCGCAAGAACGGGCAGCAGGAGATCACGCCGATCCACCCCGAGCTCGAGGAGCCGCTGCGCGACATCCTCGACACGAGCTACGGCCTGATCATCTACCAGGAGCAGGTCATGGCGATCGCTCAGCGTGTCGCCGGCTTCTCCCTCGGTCAGGCAGACATCCTGCGCCGCGCCATGGGCAAGAAGAAGAAGTCCGAGCTCGACAAGCAGTACGAGGGCTTCTCCGGCGGGATGAAGGAGCGCGGGTACGGGGATGCGGCGATCAAGGCGCTGTGGGACATCCTGCTGCCGTTCTCCGACTACGCGTTCAACAAGGCCCACTCCGCCGCGTACGGGCTGGTGTCGTACTGGACGGCCTATCTGAAGGCGCACTACCCGGCCGAGTACATGGCGGCGCTGCTGACGAGCGTCGGGGATTCGAAGGACAAGATGGCGGTGTACCTCAACGAGTGCCGCCGGATGGGCATCCGGGTGCTGCCGCCCGACGTGAGCGAGTCGATCCGGTACTTCGCGGCCGTGGGCGAGGACATCCGCTTCGGGCTGGGCGCGGTCCGCAACGTCGGAGCGAACGTCGTCGACGGCATCGTGACGGCGCGTGCGGCCGGCGCCTTCGCGTCATTCCACGACTTCCTCGACAAGGTGCCGATGCACGTCGCCAACAAGCGGACGATCGAGTCGCTGATCAAGGCCGGCGCGTTCGACTCGACGGGCGACACCCGCCGCGCCCTGCTGGAGGTCCACGAGGACGCCACCGAGGCGGCGGTGGACCGCAAGCGCAACGAGGCCCAGGGCGCCATCGGGTTCGACTTCGACAGCTTGTACGACGCCGTCGAGGAGGTCGCGCCCCCGAAGGTCCCGCGACGCCCGGAATGGACGAAGAAGGACAAGCTCGCGTTCGAGCGGGAGATGCTCGGGCTCTACGTCTCCGATCACCCGCTGGCGGGGCTCGAGGTCCCCCTCGCCAAGCACGCGTCCACGAACATCCACGACCTGCTGTCATCCGATGACGTGCAGGACGGCGATCAGGTCACGATCGCCGGCCTCGTCACGAGCGTGCAGCATCGTGTCGCGAAGCAGAGCGGCAACCCGTACGGCATGATCACCGTCGAGGATTTCAACGGCGAAGTGACAGTGATGTTCATGGGGAAGACGTACCAGGAGTTCTCCCCGGCGTTGCAAGCCGACGCGATCCTCGTGGTGCGCGGCCGCGTGTCCCGGCGCGACGACGGTCTCAATCTGCATGCGCAGTCGGCCTTCTCGCCCGATCTCGGCGCGATGGACGAGTCCGGGCCCCTTGTGCTGCTCATGCCCGAGCAGCGGGCGAGCGAAGACCTCGTCGGCGAGCTTCTGCAGACCCTCCACCGTCACCGCGGCGACACCGAAGTGACGCTCAAGCTGCACAAGGGCGGTTCGGCGAAGGTCTTCGAGGTGCCGCATCCGGTGCGGGTCACCGCCGATCTGTACGGCGAGCTGAAGGGTCTCCTGGGTCCGAACTGCCTCGGGTAGCCGGCTCCGCCGTCATCGTCTGTCAACCGGCGTCGCCGCCCTGCGACGCCGAGGTGGCGTGAGTAGGATCGTTCGCGCCCACCCCTGGAGAGGAACATCGTGACCAACCCCGAACTGCACGACGACAGTTTCGTCGACCGCACCCCCGACGACGCGGCTTCCGCGACGGATGCGGCAGCTCCCGCCGATCGCGACGACCCGCCGCAGTACGGCGTCGGCCCGTTCTCCATCCGTGAGGTGGCGCTCGGTGCGGTGTGGCTCGTCGCCTTCGTGCTGTCCTTCGTGCCCCTGAACGTCGTCGACGGCAACGCCCGCGCCCTCTTCGGCGGAGCCAACGTGTGGGTGTCGGGGCTGTCGTTCATCCTGACCATCGGCCTGCCCACCGTGGCGGTCTTCCTCCTCGCCCTCCGCCGGCTGTCGCCCCAGGGGATCCGCCGTGTCGGCTCGCTGGGGATCGATCAGTTCGCCTCGGTCGCGTTCTCCGTCGCGGCACTGGTGTGGTTGTCGTCGCTGTGGGACACCGTCGCCATCGTCCTGGAGACGGGCTTCTGGACCCGCTCGTGGGTGCTGTGGATCGAAGTCGTCCTCATGCTCGCCGGCGTCGTCCTGACCGTGTTCGCCCCGATCATCCCGGTGCTCGAGCAGGACTTCCAGGGTCGGCCCGAGGTGCCCGCCCACCGCAACGCGCGCCCGGTGCGCCCCGTCACCGCCCGCCCGCCCCGCGAGCGTCGCGCCCCCGCCCCCGCCGTCCCCGACGAGGTCGGGGCTCCGCAGACGACCGCGTACGCGGTTCCGAGCGGAGCTCCCGGCGCGACCGACGACACGGGCGCGTACGGCACGGACGTCTTCGCCCCGCTGACAGGGGATCGCACGGCCGATGTCGCCGTCGCGGACGCCGAGCCCCTGGAAGACACCGTGCTCTCGGGTTCGCACGCCGCGACGCCCGCCCCCGCGCAGCAGGCGTTCTGGGCGCTCGTGCCGGTCGAGCGCGACGTCGTGGACGAGTACGGCACGCCGCTGTTCCGCATCGGCCCCTCCGCGTGGGCGCTCGTGATCGAAGACCGCGGCGAGGTGTTCGTCGTGCGCCACGAGGACGGCCGTATCGGATACCTGCACGACACCAGCGGCGTCACGCGCGGCTGAGGCCCCCCGGTAGCCTGGGAGCATGCTCCGCACGATCGATCTGCGCGGTCGCGCGCTGGGCACGGCCGAATTGCTCGCCGCCGTGCCCCGCGCCGCCGCTGCCCGCTCCGAAGCTCTCGCGACAGCGGCTGAGATCGTCGCCGATGTCGCCGAGCGAGGCGAGACCGCCCTGCGCGAGCAGGCCGAGCGTTTCGACGGGGCCGTCGGGCACGACATCCGGGTTCCGGCGTCCCACCTGGCGGAGGCCGTCACGTCGCTGGATCCGGCCGTCCGCGCGGCGCTCGAGGAGGCGATCCGACGCGTACGCGTCGCCTCCGCCGCCCAGGTCCCCGCGCCGGTGACCACCGAGCTCGCACCCGGCGCCGTGGTCACGCAGCGGTGGCAGCCGGTGCGGCGGGTCGGCGTGTACGTGCCCGGTGGCAAAGCGGTGTATCCCTCGAGCGTCGTGATGAACGTCGTCCCGGCGCAGGTGGCCGGTGTCGAGCAGGTGGCACTCGCCTCGCCGCCCCAGCGGGACTTCGAGGGGCGCGTGCATCCGGTCATCCTCGCCGCGGCGTCCCTCCTCGGTGTGACGGAGGTCTACGCCATGGGCGGCGCCGGCGCGATCGGTGCCTTCGCTGCGGGAGTAGCCACGCTCGGCCTCGAGCCCGTCGACGTGGTCACCGGCCCGGGCAACAACTTCGTCGCCGCCGCCAAGCGCGCCGTCGCCGGCCGCGTCGGAACCGACTCGGAGGCCGGCGCGACCGAGATCCTCGTCGTCGCCGACGACAGCGCCGACGCCTTCCTCGTGGCCGCCGACCTCGTGAGCCAGGCCGAGCACGACGAGCAGGCCTCGGCCGTGCTCGTGACCGCGTCCGAGACGCTCGCGACGGCCGTGACGGATGCGGTGGCCGACCGTGCGGCGCGAACGCGGCACAGCGAGCGGGTGGCGGCAGCGCTCCGGGGGCCGCAATCGGCGATCGTCCTCGTGGACGACCTCGACGCCGCCGCGGCCTTCAGCAACGCCTACGCCCCCGAGCACCTCGAACTCCACCTGAGCGATCCGAAGCCGGAGATGTTCGTGCACGCCGGTGCGGTGTTCGTCGGCCCGTACTCTCCCGTGAGCCTGGGCGATTACCTCGCCGGAAGCAACCACGTGCTCCCGACCGGCGGCCAGGCGAGGTACGCGCCGGGCCTGTCGGCGGCGACCTTCCTCCGTCCGCAGCAGGTGATCGCGTACGATCGCGCGGCTCTGGCCCAGGTGCGCGACGGCATCGTCGCTCTCGCGGACGCCGAGGCCCTCCCCGCCCACGGCGAGGCCGTGGTCGCCCGATTCGAGGCGTAGTCTGTCGGAGCCATGCACTGCCCGTTCTGCCGCCACCCCGATTCCCGCGTCATCGACTCCCGCACGAGCGACGACGGGCTCAGCATCCGTCGTCGCCGTCAGTGTCCGGAGTGCGGTGGGCGGTTCTCGACGGTGGAGACGGCGAGCCTCAACGTCATCAAGCGGTCGGGGGTCATCGAGCCCTTCAGCCGCGAGAAGGTGATGTCGGGAGTGCGCAAGGCCTGCCAGGGCCGGCCCGTCACCGAGGGCGATCTCGCGATGCTCGCTCAGAGCGTCGAAGAGGCCGTGCGCCAGACCGGCGCCTCGCAAGTGGAGGCGAACGAGATCGGGTTGGCGATCCTGGGACCGCTGCGGGAGCTCGACGAGGTCGCCTTCCTGCGCTTCGCGAGCGTGTACCAGGCCTTCGAGTCCCTCGAGGACTTCGAGTCGGCCATCGGGCAGCTGCGCGCCGACCACTCCGAGCGCCGGCCGGAGCCCGCCGACCTGGCCGACGCCGCCGAGTAGCCCTCGCGCCGTCCCCTAGGCTGGCGGGGATGTATCCGCTGCTGTTCCGCCTGGTTCTCTCGCGGCTCGACCCCGAGCGGGCGCACCATCTCGCCGTCCCGGTCATCCGGCTCCTCGGCGTGCCGCCCTTCTCCTGGGCCGCTCGCCGGCTGACATCCCCCGACGCGGCCTCTCGCACGGAGGCTCTCGGGCTCGTCTTCGACTCGCCCTTCGGCGTCGCGGCGGGCTTCGACAAGGACGTCAAGATGGTGCGGGGTCTGCGGGCGCTGGGCTTCGGGCACGTCGAGGTCGGCACCGTCACGGCGCTGTCTCAGCCGGGGAACCCGCGCCCGCGCCTGTTCCGCCTCGTCCCCGATCGCGCGGTGGTGAATCGGATGGGTTTCAACAACGCCGGCGCCGAGGCGGCCGCCGCACGGCTGCAGCGTCTCCGCCGCCGCCGCATCCGCCCGGTGATCGGCGTCAACATCGGCAAGAGCCGGGTCGTCGAGGTCGCCGAGGCGACCGCGGACTATGTCCGCAGCACGCGTCTGCTCGCGCCTCTCGCCGACTACCTCGTCGTCAACGTGTCGTCGCCGAACACGCCGGGGCTGCGGGGGCTCCAGGCGGTCGAGACCCTGCGTCCGCTGCTGGAAGCCGTGCGCGACGCCGCGGGCGCGACGCCGCTGCTGGTGAAGATCGCGCCCGACCTCGACGACGATGACGTCCAGGCCGTCGCGCGGCTCGCCGTCGAACTCGGACTGTCGGGGCTCATCGCCACGAACACCACCGTCTCACGCGAGGGACTGCGCACCCCCGGCCCGATCGTCGCGGCGGCGGGGGACGGCGGGCTGTCGGGTGCGCCGCTGAAGCTGCGGGCGATGGCGGTGCTGCGCCTGGTTCGCGAAGCGGTGCCGGCGGATTTCGTCGTGATCTCCGCGGGGGGCGTGGAGACCGCATCCGATGTGGGGGAGCGGCTGGCCGCCGGTGCGACGCTCGTGCAGGGCTATACCGCGTTCTTGTACCGCGGTCCGCTGTGGGCGCGGCAGATCAACCGCGCGCTGGCCCGCCGCTGAGGTTCGCGCCGACCGCGAGACTCCATCTGCGCGCCGAGACAGCGTACGACGTCGGCTGTCTCGTGGCGGAGATGGCGTTTCGCGGATCAGGCGGGGTACTGACCGCGCTTGACCTGAGCCTTGGGCAGGCGCATGAATCGCATCTGCACGGTGCGCATCGCGGCATACCAGCCGAGGCCCTTCTCCATGCGCCCGTCGCCGAACTTCTCTCGCGCCAGGCGCTTGATCCGGATCGACGTGATGATCATGTCGCCGACGACGAAGAGGATGTAGACCCACAGCGCGATGAAGGCCCAGAACTGGAACTCGGGCACCGGGATGAGGGTGGCCACGATGACGATCACCATGAAGGGCATGACGCCCTCGCCGAGGTGCCAGCCGGCGTCGACGAAGTCCCGCGCGAACCGGCGCTGCGGACCCTTGTCCTTGACGGGGAGGTAGCGCTCGTCGCCGGCGGCCATCCCCGCGCGCGCCTTCTCCCGGGCGGCGGCGAGCTCCGCGCGAGCGCGGGCCTTCGCCTCTTTCGTGTCGGCGACGAGGGGGCGCTTTCGGGCGGCCTCCTGCTCGGCACGCGACGGAGTGGCGCGTCCCTTGGTGCTGCCGGGCCGGGAGGGCTCGACGGGAGCGTCGTTGGGTGCGGGAGCGGGTGTCTTGGCCACGGGAACCTCGAGAGCAAGCGGATGCGGGCCTTTTAAGATTACCCGCATGACCTCCGACCCGTCCCGCCGGGATGCTGTGCGCGCTGCCGCGGCATCCGTTCTGCCCGCCGCCCTCGCCGACCTGGGCGCCCTGGTGCGCATTCCCTCGATCGCCTGGCCGGCGTTCGATCAGACCCAGGTGGGGCGAAGCGCCGAGGCGGTGGCGGACCTCCTCCGAGGGCTCGACTTCTTCGAGAGCGTCGAGGTCACGTCCTCGGCGATCCCCGGCACCGATGAGCAGGGTCAGCCCGCGGTCCTCGCGACGCGTCGGGCCCGCAACGGGCGGCCCACCGTGGTGCTGTACGCCCACCATGATGTGCAGCCGGTCGGGGATGAGTCGCTGTGGGAGTCGCCGCCCTTCGAGCCGACGGTCCGCGGCGGGCGGCTCTACGGCCGCGGCGCCGCCGACGACAAAGCCGGGGTGATGACGCACGTCGCGTCGCTGCGCGCGCTGACCGACGCCCTCGGGCGAGACGTCGATCTCGGGGTGACGGTGTTCATCGAGGGTGAGGAGGAGTACGGCTCCCGCTCCTTCGCCTCGTTCCTCGCCGACCACGCCGACGCGCTGCGGGCGGATGTCATCGTGGTGGCCGACTCGGGGAACTGGGACGAGCGGACGCCCGCGCTCACGGTGACCCTCCGCGGGAACGCCCGGTTCACGCTGGGCGTACGGACACTCGAGCACGCATCCCATTCGGGGATGTTCGGGGGAGCGGTCCCCGACGCGATGCTCGCCACCATCAAGCTCCTCGCGACCCTGTGGGACGAGGACGGCGCGGTCGCCGTCGACGGGCTCACCGCGCGGGACGCGGCGACGCCGGATTACACCGAGGAGACGCTCCGCAGTGAAGCGGGGCTCCTCGACGGGGTCAGCCCGATCGGGCGGGGGACGATCCTCAGCCGCATCTGGAACCAGCCGTCGATCACGGTCACCGGCATCGACTTCGCCAGCGTCGACGCCGCCTCCAACACCCTCGCGCCCGAGGTCACTGTCGTCGTGAGCGCGCGCGTCGCGCCGGGTCAGGACGCCCGCGAGGCCTACGACGCCATCGAACGACACCTGCGTGCGCACGCGCCGTTCGGGGCGGAGCTCACGTTCTCCGACATCGACAACGGCGACGGCTTCCTCGTGGACACCGCGGGCTGGGCGGTGGGCGAGGTTCGTCGCGCCTTCGCCGAGGGGTACGGCGTCGATCCCGTCGACGTAGGCGTCGGCGGGTCGATCCCGTTCATCGCCGATCTGGTGCGCGACTTCCCCCAGGCGCAGATCCTCGTCACCGGCGTCGAGGATCCGCACTCCCGCGCGCACAGCCCGAACGAGTCGTTGCACCTCGACACCTTCCGGGCCGCGATCGCATCCGAGGCGCTGCTGTTGGAGGCTTTGGACGCGCGGACGCTCGCAACGGAGCCGACCGGGGCCGCACCGGCGTAGAATCGGCTCGTCGCTGCGTGCGACACTTCAGACCGAGAGGGGATGTCATGACCGACACCGCGCTGACGACCGATCAGACCGTCCGTGAACACGGCGTCGCACTCACCGACGCCGCCGCCGAGAAGGTCAAGAACCTGCTCAACCAGGAAGGCCGCGACGACCTGCGTCTGCGCGTGGCCGTCCAGCCCGGCGGATGCTCCGGACTGATCTACCAGCTCTACTTCGACGAGCGCTACCTCGACGGCGACAAGGCCGTCGACTTCGACGGTGTCGAGGTCATCGTCGATGACATGAGCGTGCCCTACCTCGACGGGGCCACCATCGACTTCAAGGACACGATCTCCGAGCAGGGCTTCACGATCGACAACCCCAACGCGGCAGGCAGCTGCGCGTGCGGGGATTCGTTCCACTGAGCCTTCTCGACACGCCAAGACCCGCGGGCCGCGGGGCGGATTTCGCCTCGTCCCGCGGGTTTTCGCTGTCTCGCGGCTGAGTGCTTGGCCTGAGAAGCATGAGAGCTTGCCCTAGACTGGGGGGAGCAATATCTCTGTCCCGGAAAGGTGCACCGTGCCCTCGAAACGCCGCCTCCGCTGGGCCATCCTCCCGGTCGGGATCGCAACGGCAGCAGTGCTCGCCGGGTGCACCCCGTCGCAGCTGCACGGCTTCCTGCCCGGCTTCCAGGAGGACGGCGTCCCCGCGACCGACCGCGTCGACATGGTCGCCGGCCTCTGGGTCAACTCCTGGATCGTCCTGCTCGCGGTGGGACTTGTCACGTGGGGCCTGATGCTGTGGGCGGTCATCGCCTACCGCCGGCGCAAGGGACAGACCGGGCTCCCGGTGCAGTTGCGCTACAACATGCCGATCGAGATCTTCTACACGATCGTGCCGCTGATCCTCGTGGTCGGATTCTTCGCCTTCACGGCGCGCGACCAGCAGATCCTCGAGACGCAGTACGAGGATCCCGACGTCTCGATCACCGCCTACGGCAAGCAGTGGGCGTGGGACTTCCAGTACAACGGCGAGGACGAGGACAACTCCGACGCCGTGTGGACCATGGGCGTTCAGGCCGAGCCCGCCGGTGACGGCACCGTCGACCAGGAAGCGCTTCCGACCCTCTACCTGCCGGTCAACAAGACCGTGCAGATCGAGCTGCAGTCGCGCGACGTGATCCACTCCTTCTGGATCATCGACTTCCTCTACAAGAAGGACATGTACCTCGGGCGCGACAACTACTGGTCGTTCACGCCCACCCGCGAGGGGACCTACGCCGGCAAGTGCGCCGAGCTGTGCGGTGAGTACCACTCCGCGATGCTGTTCAACGTGAAGGTCGTCAGCGAGGACGAGTACGAGAACTACCTCGAGTCGCTGCGCGAAGAGGGAAACACCGGCGACATCGACGAAGCGTACGACCGACTCCAGAAGAACACTGGGTTCGGCCGTGCGGAGGAGGGCAAGGGCTGATGACCACCACGGTTCCCCCGCAGGAGACGGCTCCCGGCCGTCCGACCACGCTTCCCCCGCGTCAGGCGGCTCTGCTGAGCTCGTCCCGAGTGGAGCAAAAGGGCAACATCGTCGTCAAGTGGATCACCTCCACCGACCACAAGACCATCGGGTACATGTACCTGATCGCCTCCGTCATGTTCTTCATGCTCGGCGGCGTCATGGCCCTCATCATCCGCGCAGAGCTGTTCGAGCCGGGCATGCAGATCGTGCCCACGAAAGAGCAGTACAACCAGCTCTTCACGATGCACGGCACGATCATGCTGCTGATGTTCGCGACGCCGCTGTTCGCGGGCTTCGCCAACGCGATCCTGCCGCTGCAGATCGGCGCGCCGGATGTCGCGTTCCCGCGACTGAACGCCTTCGCGTTCTGGCTCTTCCTCTTCGGCTCCACGATCGCTGTCGCCGGATTCCTGACCCCCGCCGGTGCCGCCGGGTTCGGGTGGTTCGCCTACCAACCCCTTGCGAACGCGACGTTCTCACCCGGCGTGGGCGGCAACCTCTGGATGCTCGGGCTCGGCATGAGCGGTTTCGGCACGATCCTCGGCGCGGTGAACTTCATCACGACGATCATCACGATGCGCGCGCCCGGCATGACCATGTGGCGCATGCCGATCTTCTCGTGGAACACGCTGATCACGAGCATCCTGATCCTGCTCGCCTTCCCGGTGCTCGCCGCGGCGATCCTCGCCGCCGCCGCCGACCGCGTGCTGGGTTCGCACATCTACGACCCCGCTGCCGGCGGCGTGCTGCTGTGGCAGCACCTGTTCTGGTTCTTCGGTCATCCAGAGGTCTACATCATCGCCCTGCCGTTCTTCGGCATCGTCTCCGAGATCTTCCCGGTCTTCAGCCGCAAGCCGATCTTCGGATACAAGACGCTGGTCTACGCGACCATCGCCATCGCCGCCCTCTCGGTGGCCGTGTGGGCCCACCACATGTATGTCACCGGCGCCGTCCTGCTGCCGTTCTTCGCGCTCATGACGATGCTGATCGCCGTTCCCACGGGCGTGAAGATCTTCAACTGGATCGGCACGATGTGGCGGGGGTCGGTCACCTTCGAGACCCCGATGGTGTTCGCGCTGGGCTTCCTCATCTCGTTCGTCTTCGGCGGTCTCACCGGCGTGATCCTCGCCTCCCCGCCGCTGGACTTCCACCTCTCCGACAGCTATTTCGTCGTGGCGCACTTCCACTACGTCGTCTTCGGCACGGTCGTGTTCGCGATGTTCGCGGGGTTCTACTTCTGGTGGCCGAAGTGGACGGGTCGGATGCTGAACGAGCGCCTGGGCTACATCCACTTCTGGATGCTGTTCATCGGCTTCCACATGACGTTCCTCATCCAGCATTGGCTGGGCGTCGACGGCATGGTGCGCCGGTACGCCGACTACTCGCCGGAGGACGGCTTCACGTGGGGCAATCAGGTCTCCACGATCGGTGCAATGATCCTCGGCGCCTCGATGATCCCGTTCCTGTTCAACGTGTGGATCACGGCGCGGAAGGCGCCGAAGATCACCGTGAACGATCCGTGGGGATACGGCGCGTCGCTGGAGTGGGCGACGTCGTGCCCGCCCCCGCGGCACAACTTCACCTCGATCCCGCGCATCCGCAGCGAGCGTCCGGCCTTCGACCTCAATCATCCTGAGGCCGGTATCCCGGTGGGCGTCGGGCCGGCGAAGGACGCCCCCGAGGCGCCCGTGGTGGACGCGGCTGAGGGAGAGGTCAAGTAATGCGCACGAGCGTCGGACTGTGGTGGCTGCTCTCGGCCTTCAGCTTCGTCGTCGCGGTGATCTACACCGTGTGGGCGATCATCTTCTACACCGGTGACATCGTCACGCGGATCGAGTGGGTCGGCTCCATCGCGCTGCTGTTCTTGGCGTTCATGTCGGCGCTCATCGCGTTCTACGTGCAGCGTGTGCACAAGGCCCAGCGGGGCGACCTGCCCGAAGACATCGCGACCGCCGACATCGACGACGGCGACCCCGAGATGGGTGAGTTCAGCCCGTGGTCGTGGTGGCCCATCGTGCTCGCGTTCTCTGCCGCCCTCGGAGTCATCGGGCTGGCCGTGGGCACCTGGATGGTGCCGATCGGCCTGGGTGTGTTCCTCGTCGCCATCGTCGGCTGGGTGTACGAGTACTACCGCGGATACTTCGCCCGCTGACTCCTCGCGTGCCGATCCGGCTGAGAGCGGCGGCGGTCTCCGACATCGGCCCGCACCGCAGCACGAACCAGGACGCCGCCTTCACGGCGTCCTGGGGCGCGGCCGTGGCCGACGGCGTGGGGGGTGGCCCCTCTGGCGACCTCGCGTCGGCGGCGCTCGTGCACCGGCTCGTCGCCGGCGGCGAGACGGCGCCCGATGCAGAGGAGCTGCTCGTCCGCATCCGAGAGGCGAACTGGGACCTCGGCGCGCACGTCCGGCGCGACCCGGCGCTGCAGGGCATGGCCACGACGTTCACCGGGCTGTTCGTCGGCGGTCGCGGCCAGACGCTGCTGCTGGCGCACTCGGGGGACTCGCGGGGGTATCTGCTCCGCGACGGCTGGTTCAGCCGCGAGACCCGTGACGACTCGTATGTGCAGGCTCTCGTGGACTCCGGGCTCCTCGCGCCCGAGGCGGCGGCGTCGCATCCGCGACGAAACCTCATCACGGCGTCGCTGGGAGGCGGCGAGGACGACATCGTCTCGGTGACGGAGCGCGACGCTCTCGTGGGCGACCGCTGGCTGCTGTGCAGCGACGGGGTCACCGACTATCTGCCCGAGGCCGACATCGCTCGTCTGCTGGCGCAGACGGACGAGCCGCGCGACGCGGCGGCCGCGCTCGTCGCCCTGGCGGTGGAGGCGGGCACCCTTGACAATGTGACCGCGGTCGTCACCGACGTCATGGCCGATGCCGGCGCCCCCTCGGGTCCGGTGTTCTCCGGGTCGGCGGCGTCCTACTTCGCGGAGGACGTCGACACCGCCTGAACGCGGCGGGAAAGGCGCCTGCCGGCCGAGCGGTACCCGTCGGCGCAGAAGATGCACACCACGAGGGCCTCCACCCATGCTCCCGCGTAGTACATGAACTGCGCCCCCGCCCGCGCGTCGGCGGGAGACACCCCGGCGGGAGGGTTCGCGTACAGGTACTTCGCGAGGATGGCATGCGAGGCCAGCGTCGCCACGAGCACCGCGGCGGCGACCAGGCGGCGCCGCGGCCGCGGCGCGGGATCGCGTCCGATGAGGGCGAACGTGAGGAGATACCCCACAGCGAGCACGTGGATCATTCCGAGCACGTGGGCGAACGCGCCTTCCCGCAGGAGGGCGAACAGCGGCGTGAGGTACAGGAGCCACAGGCCGCCGGCGCTGAGCGCCCCCGCGAAGAGCGGTGACGACAGCGCCCGCACGGGGGCCCAGTGCAGCGCCGCGGTCAAGCGTCGGGCGGATCTGACAGGCAGACTTCGCAGGGCGAGTGTCGCGGGGGCCGCCAGCACGAGGAGCACGGGCGCGATCATGCCGGCGAGAAGGTGGGTGTGCATGTGCCCGGCGAAGCTGTCGTGGGCGGCGGATGCGAGGGGGCCGGCGACCGACGCGGCCGCCAGTGCGACGCGCGGATCTGGTGGACGCGCAGCACCTTGTGGTTGATGAGCCCGTCGTACAGCTGGAAGGCACCCGCGCCCGTCAGAGCACCGCCCCACCAGCGTGCCCACCGGAGTGCCCCGCGACGGCGCAGATCGGCGAGGAGGAACAGGCCGGCGATGGTGGCGAACCAGGAGAACGCGTGGAAGACCCCGTCGGACACGAGCCCGATCGCGGTCGTACCGCGGTCGTAGAAGTGGTGCCAGGAAAGCAGCTGATGGAAGACCGCCTCATCGAGGAAGGCGATCAGGCCGACGCCGAACAGCACGCCGGACCACGCGATGCGGACCCGTCCTCGCGACGGTGCACTCCCCGCGGGTACGGTGGCCGGCGATTGGGTCGATCGGTTCGTGCGGGACATCCCCCCACGGTCCGGCGCCGAGGGGGAGGTGGCGACGGGGTGGACAGCGAGGGCGCGGCGGGTTACGCCGGTACGGAATCGGTCCGCACGACCATCGTCAGCGGGTCGAAGGTGCGGGGGAGCGGTCCCTCGAGGCTCTCGACGGGCTGTCCCTCCCGCACCCAGTACTCGTAGCCGCCGATCATCTCCTTCACGGCGTAGCCGAGCCGGGCGAACTCCAGCGCCCCCTTCACGCCGGCGTTGCATCCGGGACTCCAGCAGTAGACGACCACCGGCGTGTCGGCGGGGATCTCCTGCGGCGCGCGCTCGGCGATCTCCCGGTAGGGCAGGTGGACGGCCCCGACGATGTGGCCTTGGTCCCAGGCCTCCGCCGATCGGACGTCGACGAGCACCAGGCTCTCGCCCGCCTTCTGCGCGGCGTACACGTCGGAGGGGTCGGTCTCCGCGGCCAGCCGCGCGCGGTAGAAGTCCACGAGTTCGCTCATGCATCGAGGCTATGGCCGGCACCGGATACGGCCGAGCCGGTCGCGGGCCTACCGGCGCGCGAATCCTGCCATCTCGCGAAAGAGCCCCGACCGTGCGGTCGGGGCTCTTTCGCGTGACATGGACGGATCTACGCGGTCTCGCCGCCGGTCGGGCGGTTGCGCTCCTCGAGGCCCTTCGGTGCCGGGGGCTCCGGCACGGCGCGCTCGTCGTGCCCGGCGGCGACGGGGCGTCCCTCCGCCTCGGCGCGCTCGTCGGAGGCCGCCAGCTCCGCCACGGCCTCGTGCTCGACGTGCTCGAGATCGTGGTGGGCGTGAGCGGAGGCCGCGTCGAGCTCGGACTGCGTGATCGGGGACAGGCGGTCTTCGAAGAACCAGCGCGACAGCGACGCGCGCAGGTGCTCGTGCCACGGGATGCGGCCCTGCGCGTTCGGGCGTACGACGAGAGGCTCGTAGGTGTCGATGTCGACCAGCTTCCAGCGGTCGTACTCGTCGACAGGCTGGTGCACCTCGATGTACTCGCCGCCGGGGAGTCGGACGATGCGGCCCGACTCGTATCCGTGCAGGACGATCTCACGATCCTTCTTCTGCAGCGCGATGCAGATGCGCTTGGTGACGAAGTAGGCGATGATCGGGCCGACGATCAGAAGCGCCTGGAGCGTGTGGATGACGCCCTCCATCGTGAGCCAGAAGTGCGTGGCGATGATGTCGGACGAGGCCGCGGCCCACATGACGGCGTAGAACGTCACGCCGGCCGCGCCGATGGCCGTGCGGGTGGCGGCATTGCGCGGCCGCTGGGCGATGTGGTGTTCGCGCTTGTCGCCGGTGACCCACGCCTCGATGAAGGGGTAGATCGCGACCAGCAGGATGAACAGCACCAGCACGCCGACGGGGATGAGGATGTTCCACGACCAGGTGCGGTCCCAGAACACGCTCTCCAGGTGCGGCGGGATGAGGCGCAGCATCCCGTCGGCGAAGCCGATGTACCAGTCGGGCTGGGTACCGGCCGACACCGGCGAGGGGTCGTAGGGGCCGTAGTTCCAGATCGGGTTGATCGTGAACAGCGAGGCGACCAGCACGATCACACCGAAGGTGATGAAGAAGAACCCGCCCATCTTCGACATGTACACCGGCATCATCGGATAGCCCACGACGTTGCTGTTCGTGCGGGCGGGCCCCGCGAACTGCGTGTGCTTGTTGACGATCATCAGCATCAGGTGCACGACGAGGAGCCCGACGAGGATCGCCGGCAGCAGCAGGATGTGCAGCGTGTAGAGGCGACCGACGATGGCGGTGCCGGGGAACTCGCCGCCGAAGAGCAGGAACGACGTCCACGTGCCGATGAGGGGGATGCCCTTGATCATGCCGTCGATGATGCGCAGGCCGTTGCCGGAGAGCAGGTCGTCGGGGAGGGAGTAGCCCGTGAAGCCCTCGCCCATGGCGAGGATGAACAGGACGAAGCCGATCACCCAGTTGAGCTCGCGCGGCTTGCGGAACGCCCCGGTGAAGAAGACGCGCAACATGTGCACGCCGATCCCCGCGATGAACACCAGCGCCGCCCAGTGGTGGATCTGGCGGACCAGGAGGCCACCGCGGAGGTCGAAGGAGATGTGCAGCGTCGATTCGAGGGCGGACGACATCGCGACGCCGCGCATCGGCTCGTAGGCGCCGTCGTAATGCGTCTCGACCATCGACGCCTGGAAGAAGAACGTGAGGAAGGTGCCCGACAGCAGCACTGCCACGAAGCTCCACAGCGCGATCTCGCCGAGCATGAACGACCAGTGGTCGGGGAAGATCTTGCGGCCGAGCTCCTTGACGAAACCGGAGATGCTGGTGCGCTCGTCGATGTAGTTCGCCGCAGCGCCGACGAAACGTCCGCCCAGCGGCTTGCCGTCGCGACCGGCCGGGACGGGGTCGGTGTGCGACGCCGGCTCGGAGGTGACGTTCTCAGTGGGATGAGTCGCGGTGCTCAATGGCGCTCCCAGAAGCTCGGGCCGACGGGCTCGTGGAAGTCACTGCGTGCGACGAGGTAGCCCTCGTCGTCCACGGTGATCGGAAGCTGCGGCAGGGGACGGGCGGCGGGGCCGAAGATGACGGCCGCACCGTTGGCGACGTCGAACTGCGACTGGTGGCAGGGGCACAGGAGATGGTGGGTCAACTGCTCGTACAGCGCGACCGGGCATCCGACGTGCGTGCAGACCTTGGAGTAGGCGACGATGCCGTCGTAGGACCAGTCCTTCTTGTCCTCGGGCTCGTTGAGGTCTTCGGGGAGCAGGCGCATGAGGAGCACGATGGCCTTGGCCTTCTCCTCGAGGTAGCCGTCGTGGTGCGTGATACCCGCCAGCTCCTCGGGGATGACGTGGAACGCCGAACCGAGAGTCACCTCGCTCGCGCGGATGGGACGGCCGGAAGGGTCGTGCGCGAGACGCATGCCCTCCTTCCACATGGTGTGCTCGAGGCGGTAGACCGGGTCGCCGGCGTGCGGGTGCTCCGGCGTGCTCTCCGGGGCCAGCCCGCGGAAGAGGGTGATGCCCGGCAGGATCGAGGCGGCCAGCGCGGCGAAGAGCGAGTTGCGGATCATCGTCCGCCGGCCGAAGCCGGACTCCTCGTTGGCGGCGGCGAACGCCTGCACGGCGCCCGCTCGCGTCTCATCGCGACCGCGCGTGGCGTGACGCGGCTCGATGAACTCCTTGTCGCTCATCACGGCCTTGGACCAGTGGATCGCGCCCACGCCGATCGCCAGCAGCGCGAGCGCGATGCCCAGGCCGATGAAGAGGTTGTTGTAGCGGATGTCGATCAGCGCGCCGGACTCGATCGGGAAGATCATGTATGCCGCGATCGCCCAGACGCTGGCGGCGACCGAGAGGTAGAACAGCGTGTACACGGTGCGGACCGCACGGCGCATGGCCTGGGGGTCCTTGTCGGTCACGCGCTCACGGTGCGGCGGCAGCTCCGGGCTCTTCACGGGGTCGGTCACCGCGACCGCGAGCCCGGAGGACGGCTTCCAGGAAGCCCTCTCGTGCTCGAGCGCGTCGTCCTCGTGTGCCATGGTGCTCCTCGTACGTTCCGGAATGCCGTTGTCGGCGGTCGATCAGTTGGATTTCGCCGTGATCCACACGGTCAGCGCGATGAGCGAGCCGATCCCGAAGATCCAGATGAACAGACCCTCCGAGACGGGGCCCAGGGAGCCGAGCGCGTACCCGCCGGGCGATTCGCTCTCCTGCAGGAACATCAGGTAGGAGATGACGTCGCGCTTGTCCTCGGGCGTGAGGTTGAGGTCGTTGAACACGGGCATGTTCTGCGGACCCGTGACCATCGCCGCGTACATGTTGAGCGGGCTCGTGGTGTGCAGGTTGGGGGCGTACTTGCCCTCCGTCAGCGCACCGCCCGCGCCGGCGACGTTGTGGCACATCGCGCAGTTGATGCGGAACAGCTCGCCGCCGTGGGCGACGTCGCCCTCGCCGTCGAGGACCTCTTCCGAGGGGAAGGTCGGTCCGGGAGCGGTCGACTGCACGAACGCGGCGAGGGCCTCGATCTGCTCGTCGGTGAACTGCACCGGCTTCTGCGGCGCCTGCGGCGCCTGAGCCTGCAGCGGCATGCGGCCGGTGGACACCTGGAAGTGCACCGACAGCTCGCCGACGCCGTACAGCGACGGGCCGCTCTCCGTTCCCTGCAGGTCGAGGCCGTGACAGGTGGCGCAGTTGGCCTGGAACAGCTTCTTGCCGTCTTCGGCCGTCAGGGTCGAGGTGGTGGACGATTCGTCCTCCGTCGCCGCGATGGCGGCGGTGGCGCCGGCGTAGATGCCGCCGGTCAGGAGCAGCCCGATGCCGATCAGGGCCGCGGCCGCCAGGGGACTGCGGCGGCCGTTGGAGCGACGCTTCTTCTCACGTGCCATGTCGAGGTGCAGCTCCGCTCTATTTCAGGAAGTAGATGACGAGGAACAGGGCGATCCACACCACGTCGACGAAGTGCCAGTAGTACGACACCACGATGGAGGTGGTCATCTCCTTGCGTCCGAAGTTCTTCACCGCGTAGGCGCGGCCGATGACGAGAAGGAACGCGATGAGGCCGCCGGTCACGTGCAGGGCGTGGAAGCCGGTGGTCAGGTAGAACGCGGATGCGTAGGGGTTGGCCGTGATGGGCATGCCCTCGGCCACCAGCTGCGCGTACTCCCAGACCTGACCCGAGACGAAGATCGCGCCGAGGGCGAAGGTGAGGAAGAACCACTCGACCATTCCCCACTTCAGCGGGCTCGCGCCGGTGCGGTACGGCTGGAATCGTTCGGCGGCGAAGACACCCATCTGGCAGGTCACCGAGGACAGCACGAGGATGATCGTGTTGACCGTGGCATACGGGATGTTCAGAAGCGAGGACTCTTCGGCCCACAGCTCGGGTGATGTGCTGCGCAGGGTGAAGTAGATCGCGAACAGGCCCGCGAAGAACATGACTTCGCTGCCGAGCCAGACGATGGTGCCGACGGCCACCGGATCGGGCCGTTTCACGGACCGGAGGGCCTGGGGGTAAGTCGCTGGCGTCGTCACACCAACCATTATGGCCGATGCCGGGGCATCCTTTCGGCAACGCCCTGCCCGATATCCCTGGCATCGAACTAAGTGGGGTCTCAGAATCGCCGGGAAGTCCGCCGCGAGGTCGCCCAGTGGGTTCGGCCGGAGGCGCTTCGCGCCCGCTCGATAGGATCGCACCATGGCGGAGCGGTATGCGTGGCCCGAGATTCTCACGACCTTGCTGGAGGGGCAGGACCTCAGCGTCTCGGAGTCGACGTGGGCCATGAGGCGCGTGATGAACGGGGAGGCGACCCCCTCGCAGCTGGGCGGTTTCCTCATCGCCCTGCGCGCCAAGGGCGAGACCGTGGACGAGATCGTCGGCTTCCGTGACGCGATCCTCGAGGCGGCGCTGCCGCTTCCGGTCCCCGCCGAGGTGCTCGACATCGTCGGCACGGGCGGCGATCGCTACGGCACCGTGAACATCTCCAGCATGGCCGCGGTCGTGGCCGCGGCCTCCGGGATCCCGGTCGTCAAGCACGGCAACAAGGCAGCCAGCTCCGCCTCCGGCTCGTCGGACGTGCTCGCCGCGCTGGGCATCGATCTGACCCTCGGCCCGGAGGCGGTCGCCGAGACCCTGTCGCGCACCGGCATCACCTTCGCCTTCGCGACGGCCTTCCACCCGGGCTTCCGCCACGCGGGACCCACGCGGGCCGAACTCGGCGTGCCCACCGTCTTCAATTTCCTCGGACCGCTGTGCAACCCCGCCCGTGCGGAGGCGAACGCCGTCGGCGTCGCGTCGCTCGACCGCGTCCCCCTCATCACCGGCGTCTTCCGGACGCGGGGGGCGACCGCCCTGGTGTTCCGCGGCGACGACGGGCTGGACGAGCTGACCACGACGGGCCACAGCCGGCTGTGGGAGATCAGCCTCGGCGACGTCCACGAGCACGACCTCGATCCGCGCGACCTCGGGATCTCGCTGGCCGACATCGACGATCTCCTCGGCGGAGACCCGGCCCACAACGCCGGGATCGTGCGGCGCGTCTTCGGAGGAGAGGCCGGGCCGGTCCGCGACATCGTGCTGCTCAACGCCGCGGCGGGCATCGTCGCCTATCGCCTGTTCCGCGACCCCGGCCAAGCACAGCGCCCCATCGTGGAGCGGCTGGCGGAGGCCCGCGACGAGGCGGCGGCGGCGGTCGACGGCGGGCGGGCCGCGGCGAAGCTCGACGAGTGGGCGAGGACCACGCAGGAGCTGGCGGGCTGACATGGACCCGCTCGACGCCCTCACCGAGATCGCGTATCTCCTCGAGCGCGAGCGTTCCAGCCGGTACAAGTCGAAGGCCTTCCGCTCCGCCGCCGACGCCATCGCCGGGCTCGACGACGCGCAGCTGCGCGATCCGGGACTGCGCCGGCGCAAGGGCATCGGCGATTCCACGTTCCGCGTCATCCAGGAGGCGCTGGCCGGCGAGGTGCCGGCGTATCTGGCGACGCTGCGCGAGAAGGCCGGCGTGGTGGGTCCCTCGGCGCTGCGGGCGGCCCTGCGCGGCGATCTGCACAGCCACAGCGAATGGTCGGACGGCCTGACGCCGATCGCGGCCATGGTGGACGCCGCCCGCAGGCTCGGCCATGAATACCTCGCCCTCACCGACCACTCGCCGCGGCTGCGGGTGGCGAACGGGCTCTCGCCCGAGCGTCTGCGCGAGCAGCTCGCCCTCGTGCCGGGGTTCGCCGGCGACGGGTTCACGCTCCTCAGCGGCATCGAGGTCGACATCCTCGAAGACGGCGCTCTCGATCAGGAGGACGCGCTGCTGGGCGAGCTCGACGTCGTCGTCGTATCCGCCCACTCGCTGCTGCGGATGGAGCGGGCGCCGATGACCCGACGCCTCGTCGCCGCCGTCTCGCATCCGCGCACCGATGTTCTCGGCCACGTCACCGGGCGTCTCGTCGAGGGCTCGCGCGGTACCCGCCCGCCGTCGGAGTTCGACCCCCGCGCGGTGTTCGAGGCGTGCGCGGCGCACGGCGTCGCCGTGGAGATCAACTCCCGTCCCGAGCGACAGGATCCGCCCGACGACCTACTCGTGATCGCGCTCGAGGCCGGGTGCCTGTTCTCGATCGACTCCGACGCCCATGCGCCCGGTCAGCTGTCGCTGCTGGACTACGGTGCGGCGCGCGCCGAAGCGGCGGGGGTTCCCGCCGACCGCGTCGTGACCACGTGGCCGCTGGAGCGGTTGCGCTCGTGGCTGGGAAGGAAGCGCTGACCCGCTCCTAGACTGAATCGGTGACGCCTACGCCCGCCTCCGCCGCGGGGCGCGCCGTCCCCTGGCTGCTTCTGGCGGGCGTCCTCGTCGCCGCGCTGAGCCTTCGCGGGCCGATCATCGCCCCCACCCCGGTGCTCCGCGATATCGGCGAGGATCTCGCCATCGGCTCGGCCACCGTCGCGCTTCTCACGACGGCGCCGGTGCTCATGTTCGCCGTGCTCACTCCTCTGGCGGCCCTCGTCATCCGTCGCTCCGGTCCCGAGCTCGCGCTGCTCGTGTCGCTGAGCGGAGTGCTCGTCGGAACAGTTGTGCGGGCACTGCCCGGATTCGGGTGGATGCTGACCGGGACGATCGTCATCGGCGCCGCCATCACGATCGGCAACGTCGTCGTGCCCGTCGTCATCCGCCGCGATGTGCCGCCCGATCGCGTCAGCATCGTGACCGGCGCCTACGTGGCGACTCTCAACGCCGGATCCCTCCTGACGTCGTTGCTCACGGCGCCCCTGGCGGCGGTCGTCGGCTGGCCAACGGCCCTGCTGCTGTGGTCGGTGCTGTCGGTGGCGGGGATCGTGCTGTGGGGGCTGCATCTCGCCCGCGAACGCCGCGCGGGCATCGACGCCGACGAACGCTTCTCCGGCGAGCTGTCGCCGGGAAGGGGCGCACCCGGCGAGCAGTCCCCGGGGAAGGCCAGCCCCGAGGACCTCGACCCGCGGACCCTCACCGGGCCCATGCCCGTGGTGTCGGCGCGCGCCGCCTCGTTTCTGCGGCGGCCGGTGCCGTGGCTGCTTCTGGCGACCTTCGGCGCGCAGACCTTCATGTTCTACGGCCTCACGACGTGGCTCCCCGTCCTCACCGGCGACGTGCTGGGCCTGGACCGGACGGCGGCCGGCGCTCTCGCATCCGTCTTCCAGGGCGTGGCGATCGCCGGGGCCTTCCTCGTGCCCCTCCTCACGCGTATCGCGCCGGCATGGGTGACCGTCGTCGCCATCAGCGGATGCTGGCTCGCGCTCATGATCGGTACGCTCACGGCCCCGTCGCTGCTGGTGGTGTGGCTCTCTCTCGGTGCCATCGCCCACGCCGGCGGGTTCGTCGTCGTGTTCAGCCTGCTGGTGCAGGTCGCACGCTCGGACGCCGAGGCTGCCGGGATGTCGGCGCTCGTGCAGGGCGGCGGGTACGCCATCGGGGCCGTGGCAGGCCCCCTCCTCGGGGGCCTGCACGAGGCGACGGGCGCGTGGTCGGCGCCGCTGGGGCTCCTCGTGGGGATCGCCGCCGTCTACGCGGTGCTGCTGGGGGCGGCGTTCCTCGCGATGCGGTTCTCCCGTCGCTGAGCCCCGGTCACGTCATCGTGCGGAGGACCTCCAGGCGCGCCCGGTACTCGGTCTCGTCGATGTCGCCCTTCGCGAAGCGCTGGGCGAGGGTGGCCTGGGCCGAGCGCTGCGGGCTCAGTCGTCCGTGCGGGCCGTAGCCGTTCTCCGCGGCGGCGCGGCGCCACCGGCGGCCGAACACCGCGAAGAGGATCGCGAACACGACGATCCACAGCAGCGGGATCAGCAGGAACCAGAGCGCCGGTCCCGGCCCACCGCCCCAGCCGGGTCCGCCCCATCCGGGATAGTGGGTCGCCGCGGTGGCGAGGATCGTCGACATGATCGTCCTTCCTCCGACCCCGGCGGGTCCGCGGTCGGATGCCTCGATTCCACGCGGCGCGGGCCCCGCACGCATCCGCCCGGAGGACGCACCTGACATGCGCCGCCGGGAGTACCGGTCAGGACCAGCCGGGGGCGACCAGACCGGATTCGTATGCCAGCACGACCAGCTGAACGCGGTCGCGCGCGTGCAGCTTCTGCAGGATCCGCGACACGTGGGTCTTCGCGGTGAGCGGCGAGAGGAACAGGCGGGTCGCGATCTCCTCGTTCGTCAGGCCCTGCGCCACGAGGTGGAGCACCTCCCGTTCCCGCTCGGTGAGCTCGTGCAGGAGGCCCGGGTCGGGCGTCGTGCGCAGTCCGCCCGCGGCGCGTTCCAGGAGGCGCCGCGTGATTCCGGGGGACAGCAGCGCGTCGCCGTCCGCGACCACCCGCACCGCGCGGATGAGGTCGGTGGGCTCGGTGTCCTTGACGAGGAAGCCGCTGGCTCCCGCGCGGATCGCGCGCGCGACGTACTCGTCGAGCTCGAAGGTGGTCACGATGACGACGCGGGTGTTCGACAGCGCCGGATCCGCGGCGATCTGCTCCGTCGCCCACAGCCCGTCGCCGTCCGGCATGCGGATGTCCAGGAGGGCGACGTCCACCTCGGTTTCGCGCACGCGCCGCAGCAGCTCCTGGCCGCTGGAGGCCTCGGCGACGACGTCGATGTCGGGCTCGGACTCCAGGAGCGCACGGAATCCCGCCCGCACCAGTTGGTGGTCATCGGCGAGCGCGACGCGGATCATGGTGATGCTCCGTTCCAGGGGAGACGGGCGACGACGATGGTGCCCCCGCCGGCGGCATCCGCGAGCTCGATCGTGCCGCCGGCGAGCTCGGCCCGCTCGTGCATGCCGCGGATGCCACCGCCCGCCACACCGTCGGCAGGGATCCCGGTGCCGTCGTCGGCGACGCGGACGACGAGGTGGTCGTCGCTCCGGTCGATCCGCACGACGGCGGACGTCGCCGCGGAGTGGCGGACGACGTTCGTGAGCGCCTCCTGCACGATGCGGTAGGCCGCTGTCTGCACGGCGCTCGGGGGAGCGTCGCCGCCCAGATGATCCTCGAACGAGACGGTCAGGCCCAGGCCGCTGCGCGCCGCCGCGAGGGCGGGCAGGTCGGCGAGCTGCGGCTGCGGGGTGAGGGGCGCCGTCGGGGTGCGCTCGTCGCCGCGGAGGAAGCCGAGGACCCCCCGCACCTCGTCGAGGCCGGTGGCGCTGAGGGTGCGGATGCTGGCGAGCGCCTCGCGCGCCTTCTCCGGTTCGCGGTCGAACAGATGCAGACCCACGCCGGACTGGACGGCGATCTGGCTGAGGGAGTGCGCCAGCACGTCGTGGAGCTCACGGGCGATGCGCGCCCGCTCCTGCTGCTCGACGGTGCGTCGTCGCTCGGCCAGCTGCGCCCGTCGCTCGGCTGCCGCAGCCATCCGGGTGCGAATCCCCTCGCCGATCGCGAAGCACAGCACGAGGCCGAGGGTGGTGACGGCGATGCGGATGGGGTGCCATGCCGAGTCGAGGAATCCGGCGGCGATGACCGCGGCCGCCCATGCGACACCGACCGACAGGAGGGCCCACATGCGTGCGCCCCGGGCCACGGCGCTGATGATCGCGAAGGGCAGCGCGAGAAGGGGCGGGCCCGCGTCCGGCGGCACCAGGAGCGCGGCGAGGGACATCGCCGACACGACAGCCACGGTGGGACCCGGCCAGCGACGTGCGGCCAGGAGGGCGAGCGCGGCGCCGGCGGCCAGCGCGACCGAGGCGGTGACGGCGAGGGGTCCGACGCGCGCGAAGAGCGAGACGGCGAGGGTCGTCGGCACCTGCACGAGGAAGGCGAACACCACGGGGATCAGAAGGCGCAGGAGAGGCGACGGCCGGAATCGGGGCAGCTCGTCGCTCGGCATGGGCTCGATGCTACGCCGCGCGGTTATGCCTCTCGTCGGCGCCGGGGACGCCTCGGCGTACTCCGCGGGGAGTAGCGGCAAGCCACCGCCGCAACTCCTCAAGATCGACGCCGCCGCGCGGCGAACGGCCCGAATCCGGCCTGCGCGGCCTGATCTTGAGGAGTTACGACGCGGCGAGGGCGGCGAGGGCGCGGCCCATCGACGACCCGAGGTTGTACTGCTCCGCCAGCGCGGTCGCCGCGGCGCGGCGTGCGTCGTCGACGCCGGGGAGGGGGCCGGGCTCGGGCAGATCGAGGTTCCGGACGACCTCGACCACCGCCGGCGCGACGGCGAGATACGGCGCGCCGGCCAGGATCTTCGCCTGCTGGCCGGCAGGCATCCCGCCGCCGGCCTCGGCCGCGGCGACGATCCCGGCGAGGTCGCCGTGCGCGGTCAGCAGGGTGGCGGCCGACTTCTCGCCGATGCCGGCGACACCGGGGAGGCCGTCGGACGCGTCGCCGCGGAGCACGGCAAAGTCGGCGTACTGCGACGCATGGACGCCGTACTTCGCCACGATCGTGGCATCCGTCACCACCTCGAGGTTGCTCATGCCGCGGGCGGTATAGATGACGCGCACGTCGCGGCCGTCGTCGACGAGCTGGAAGAGGTCGCGGTCTCCGGTGACGATGTCGACAGGGAGAGCCGCGCGGGTCGCGAGGGTGCCGATGACGTCGTCGGCCTCGTGCTCCGCGGCGCCGACGACGGGGATGCCCAGGACGCCGAGGCTTTCGCGGATGAGGGGCACCTGCACCTCGAGCGGATCGGGCACGACCTCGACGTCGGGTGCGTCGGCGACGACCTCGGCGACGCGGTGCGTCTTGTACGTCGGGATCAGATCGACCCGCCACTGCGGGCGCCAGTCGTCGTCCCAGCAGGCGATCAGATGGGTCGGCGAGTAGGTCGTGACGAGCTTGGCGATGATGTCGAGGAGCCCGCGCGCGGCGTTGACAGGTCGGCCGTCCGGCGCCTTGACCGTGTCGGGGACGCCGTAGAACGCACGAAAGTAGAGGGACGCGGTGTCGAGGAGCATGAGCCGGTCGGGCATGGGCTCATCCTCCCACGCCGCGTCGCCGTCGCCCCAGGACAGGAGCATCGCCCGAAACAGGACCGATCGGGGTGGGTCGTCCTGTTACCCGGCGAATGTCCTGTTTCCGGAAGGTCAGCAGCCCGGTCCGGCGGGGTTCTCGGCGCAGGTCTTGTCGACCAAGGCCGTGCGAACCTCGTAGATCTGCACCGGATAGCCGCCGGTGGTCGAGGAGACGACGCCCGTCACCGGATGCCACGCGCCCAGCCCGAAGTCGACCTCGGCGGTGTAGTCGGTGGTCACCGAGACGATGTAGGTGCCGCGCTGGGCGTACGCGTGGCTGGTGGAGGTGGCCGTGAACTGCGCCTGGCCGAGATCGCTCCAGGAGGTGCCACCGGAGGAGGACCGCAGTTGCGTGCCGTCGCCGTAATCGAACACGTACGAGGCGGGTGTGAAGCGCACAGCGACCGCGCGGCCGAACAGCGTGCCGGTGAGCGTCTGAGCCGCAGCTCCCGCGACGAAGTTGGCCGGCATGCCGACGACACCGACGCCCTCGGGCTCGCCGGAGAGGGCGGGGCGGGCGGGCGCGAAGCTCGCCAGGTCGCGCGCGGTCACGGCCGGGATGCCCGGTGCGATCGGCGGAGTCGCCGGACACACCAGGATGTCGTCGAACTCCTCGGGTGTGCCGGCCGTCATCCGCGTGCACCCGTCGTCGCGTGGGGCGGGCCCGGCGGGCACTCCGCCTCCGCCGGACTCCCGCCCCGAGCCGCCCCCGGAGTCCTCGGCGCCTGATCCGGGTGTGGTGTGTTCCCCGAGCACGTCGATCTGCGACCCGGAGTTGCCGATATCACAGTGCGTCCAAGTGGAAGATCCTTCGCACGAGGAGGTCGGAGATGGGGAAAGCGCAACACCCACTACCAACACCCAGGCGGCTAGTCGCATCCCGGCTCCTCAACGGCGTTGCTCGAGCTGATTGCGAAACCGGTGCCGATCTCTGCGAACACCACACGAAGCGTGAACTTGGGCGGTCGGTCGGGAGATACGACAGACTGTCCGGCTGCATCGACGACGCGCACGCTGCTGACGTCGGTGCAAACCAGAGCCGTGATCGACAGCCCACCGCTGTTGGATTCGACAGAGTCTCCGATGACGCGTTCCAGTACGGTTTCACCGCCGACGCTCCAACCATCGGCGTGCATCTGTGTGAGGGATTCGCGCTCATTCGCGTTCGCCTCGCCGGTTGTGAGGGCGTAGACCGGTTCGAAGGTGGCGGGGTCGCTCAGGTCGACCTGGTTCAGGGCGTCGACGTAGGCGCGGTACGTCTCCTCGGCGGCGGCGAACGCCTCCTCGTCGGTCAGCGAGGCGGAGGGCGACGGTGTCGGAGCCGGGGTGCCCGTGCATCCGGCCAGCAGCACGGCGGCGCACGCCGCGGTGGCGAGGGAACGGACCGCGCGGGCGAACATCGCACCAGGCTAGAGCCGCTTCCCCGTTGACGCACCCGTTATCCACAGCGACGGGCGGCTACCGCCACGTCACCGGAACAGCGAGGAAACATTCCTCCGTCAAGATGACGCCATGACGCTCGCATCCGGTTTCTCGGCCTCGCTTCCCGACTGGCTCGAAGCCGATCTTCCGAACCTTCCGGTGGTGCTTCCCACGCTCGAAGACCGCATGGACCTCGTGAACGACCTGGCCGATCGCAACTGGCGCGCCGGCAACGGCGGGCCGTTCGCCGCGATCGTGGTCGATGCCGCCACCGGGCGGCTCGTCTCTGCCGGCGTCAACGTCGTGCTGAGCTCGGGGCTGAGCTCGATGCACGCGGAGGTCACGGCGATCGGGCTCGCCCAGAGTGCCCTCGCCCGCTGGGATCTGGGGGCATCCGGGGCCGATCTGCAGCTGGTGGTCAACTGGCGCCCGTGCGTGATGTGTTACGGCGCCACGATGTGGAGCGGGGTCCGCTCGCTCGTCGTGGCCGGCGACGGGCCCGAGCTCGAGGCGCTGAGCGGGTTCGACGAGGGGCCGGTCGTCGAAGACTGGGCCGCGCAGTTCGAGGCCCGCGGCATCCGCGTCACGATCGGCGTCCGTCGCGAGGAGGCGGTGGCGGTCTTCCGCGCATACGGCGACTCGGATGCGACGGTCTACAACGCCCGCGGAGCCGTGGTCTGACGGTCCCGCCGTAACGGAGCCATATCGGTTACCGGGGCGCGGCCCGTGCCGCTGCCATACTGACGCCGTGAACACCCGTGCACTTCTCGGCGCCGCCGCTGCGGTCGCCCTCGCCCTCAGCCTCTCGGCCTGCGCTTCGTCGGGGTCGACCCCGACCGAGTCGGGCTCCACTCCCTCGGAGGAGATGACACCCGTGATCGCTCCGGTGACGATGGACGCCGACGACCTGCAGGGCGCCACTGTCGACCTCGTCGTCGGACAGGTGCTGAACATCAACACCGGCGACCTGGCGGAAGACAGCTACACCGGCACCGTCGCCGACACCGCCGTCGCGGAGTTCGTGCAGGGCGGTGAGAAGGGGAGCGCCACCTTCAACCCCGGTGTCAAGGCGCTGGCGGCCGGGACGACCGAGGTCGAGTTGGTCAACGAGCAGGGCGGCATCCAGCCGCTGCAGTTCACGGTCGACGTCACCGAGCGCTGACCGTCGGCTCCGCCCGGCTCTACGCTGAGTGCGTGACTTTCGGAGCAGCATCCCGCCCCGCGCTCTGTCCGTGCGGGAGCGGTGAGGCCTACTCCGGATGCTGCGGACCCCTGCTGGCCGGGGCGCCCGCTCCGTCGCCGCAGCGGCTGATGCGCTCGCGGTACACCGCGTTCGTCCGCGGCGATGCCGCCCACCTCGAGCGCACGTGGCACCCGCGGACGCGTCCGGAGGCGGTGCACCTCGATCCGGCGATCGAGTGGGAGGGTCTCGAGATCGTCGAGGCCAGCGCGTCCGGCGACGAGGGGACCGTCGCGTTCCGCGCGCGGTGGCGGGAGGGCGGCAAGCGCGGCGTACTCGCCGAGCGCAGCCGCTTCGCACGCCGCGGCGGGCGGTGGCTGTACGTCGACGGCGACGTCACGGCGGAATAGTGCTCACGTCGCGGTCGTTTCCCCCGGCATGACCTCGGACGAGCCGCAGACGGTGGACGTCGTCGTCATCGGGGCCGGCCAAGCCGGCCTCTCCGCCGCCTATCATCTCCGTCGTCGCGGGTTCACCCCGCCGTCGGAGGGCGGCGCGCGAACGTTCATCGTCCTCGATGCGAACGAGGCCGCGGGCGGCGCGTGGCAGCACCGGTGGGCATCGCTCCTCATGGCGACGGTCAACGGCATCCACGAGCTGCCCGGGTTCCCCGTCCCGGCCGCCGACCCGAGCTCGCGGGCGCGCGACGTGCTCCCGCCGTACTTCGCCGAGTACGAGCGGCGGTTCGCTCTCGGCGTGCAGCGCCCCGTCGCCGTCCGCGCGGTGCGACCCGTCGACGACGATCCGCGCGGTGCGCTTCGGGTCGAGACCGATCGCGGGACGTGGATCACCCGCTTCGTCGTGAACGCCACCGGCACGTGGACCCGCCCGTTCTGGCCGCGGTACCCGGGGCAGGAGCGCTTCTCGGGGCGTCAGCTGCACACCGCCGACTACGTCTCGGCCGAGGAGTTCCGGGGCCAGCGCGTGATCGTCGTGGGCGCCGGCATCTCGGCGGTGCAGCTGCTCGAGGAGATCTCGCACGTCGCGAAGACGTTCTGGATGACCCGCCGCGAGCCGGAGTGGATCGAGAGCGAGTTCGACCTTCCCGCCCGCGTCGCCGCCATCGCGGGCGTGGAGGAGCGGGTGCGGCAGGGCCTTCCTCCCGGAAGCGTGATCTCCGTCACCGGGATGCACTGGACGCCGTGGGCCCGCCGCGCGCAGGAGCGGGGCGTGCTGGACCGGCTGCCGATGTTCACGCGTCTCGAGGAGCACGGCGCGCGAATGCCCGACGGATCCCTCCTCGAAGCGGAGGCGATCCTCTGGGCCACCGGGTTCCGCCCGGCGCTCGATCACCTGGCCCCGCTGAAGCTCCGCACGCCGGCGGGAGGGTTCCGCGTCGCCGACTCGCGCTCGCTCGATGACCCGCGGGTGTTCTTCATCGGGTACGGCCCGTCGGCATCGACGATCGGCGCCAACCGGGCCGGCCGGGCGGTCGTGAAAGCGATCGCCGCCGAGTCGGTCGCCGCGGCCGCGTGAGCAGGCCCCGCGGCCGCGTGAGCGCCCAGGCCCGGTCGCCGCGGCCGTGAGCGCCGAGGCCCGGTCGCCGCGGCCGCGTGAGCGTCAAGCCCTGCCGCTGCGGGGCCCCGGCGCCGTAGCGTGATGTCATGCGCGTTCTTCTCCTCGGCGGCCACGGCAAGGTGGCGCTTCTTCTCTCCCCCCTCCTCGCCGGCCGCGGCGACGCCGTCACCGCCGTCATCCGCAACCCGGCGCACGCCGAGGAGGTGGCCGCGACCGGCGCCACCCCGCTCGTCCTCGACCTCGAGCGCGGCGATGACCTCGCCGACGCCCTCGCGAACGTCGATGCCGTCGTGTGGACGGCCGGCGCCGGCGGCGGATCGCGAGAACGCACGTACGCCGTCGACCGCGACGCCGCCATCCGCTCGATGGACGCCGCCGAACGTGCGCGGGTGAGACGCTACGTCATGGTGTCGTGGATCGGCTCGTCACCCGACCACGGGGTCGACCCCGACAGCGCGTTCTATGCGTACGCCGATGCCAAGCTCGCCGCCGACGATCACCTCCGCGCCAGCGCGCTGGATTGGACGATCCTCGGACCCGGGACGCTCACCCTCGATCCGCCGACCGGCCGAATCCAGCGCGATCCGGACGGCGACGGCCGTGTCCCGCGCGCGGATGTGGCGGCGGTGATAGCCGCGAGTCTCGCCGACGACCGCACGGTCGGCCGGTTCGTGCGGTTCGGTTCGGGCGAGGTGCCGATCGCCGAGGCGATCGTCAGCTGACCACCGGCCGTTCCGAGAAAGTCAGATCCGTCGGGGTGACCGGCCCGGTGTGCACGGCCCAGAGCTGGCGGCGCGTGCGCGTGTACCGCGCCGGGAACGCGCCGGTCAGCGGATCGGCCGGGTACGGCCAGCTGTCGGTCACGCACAGGACGAGCTCGTCGCCGGCTGCGAAGCGCGTCGCGGACGGCAGGAGCTCGAGGTCGAGCAGCACGGTTCGGCCCGGTGACATCGGCACCCGCCGGTCGTGCGGATGCTGCGGCGGCTCGCCCGTGAGAGCTCGGTGCGAGGCGCGCAGCCACCCGTGCGCCACAGCGTCGGACGTGAATCCGTAGGACCCCTCGAATCCGACAGTCCGGTCACCCGAGCGTTTCTCCACGCGGGCGAACAGCGTCAGGTCGTCGCGCGCCGTCGACACGTGCACGCGCAGTCGCATCGGGCCGATCACGTCCGTGTCCGTCTCGAAGCGGTAGGTGAACCGGATGGTGCCGCCCCGCGTCCGGCGCAGCGCTGCACGGGACGGAGCGCGCTCGGTGAGCACCGCGTCGCCGGCATCCGCGGTCACCGTGTGCGGGGAGAGATCGGCGGGGGGCCAGCTCGACTCCCGCGTCACCGCCGCGACGGTGCGGCCGTCGCTGCGCACTTCGAGACGCACCGCCCCGGTGTCGTGTCGCGCGGGCGCGCCGCGCAGGTGCTCGTCGAAGAACCCCGCCTGTTCCTCGAGGGCGGCGGGGGAGTAGTAGGTCGCCCATTTGGGCCCACGGTGGGTGTACAGCCGTTTCTCGCTCGACCCGATCCGCAGGAAGCCCTGAAAGCTGCCCCGCGTGTGCAGATTCTGGTCGGAGAAGCTGGCGCAGACGAGGGCGGGCACCTCGATGTCTTCCAGACGCGCATCGCGGCCGTTCCAGGCGCCGTCGATCAGCGGATGGCGCCGCATGAGGCGCCGCAGGCCGGCGCTTCGCCGCCGGGCCAGCGTGAGCATCGCGTTCCACAGCACGCTGAAGCCGTCCTCGCGGATGCCGCCGGGAAAGGCGAAGTCGCGATACAGATCGGTGAAGCCCTCCCACGGGCTGATCGCGAAGAGGTGCGGAGGCCGGGTGGCCGCCACCCGCCACTGCACGATCGCGAGATACGACACGCCCGCCATCCCGACCCGGCCCGACGACCAGGACTGGCCGGCGGCCCACTCGACCAGGTCGTGGCCGTCTTCGCCCTCCTGCGCCGTGAAGAGCTCGCCGGTGCCGCCCGAGGTGCCCCAGCCCCGCAGGTCGGCATTCACCACGACGTACCCCCGCGGCACCCAGAACGCCGGGTCCGGCGCCTCCCACGACGTCCATGCCGAGTGTGCGAACGGCTCGTCCTGGGGGAGCAACCGATACTGCCGCGGCACCGTCCACCCGCCCCCGCGGCGGCGGTGCGGCAGGCGATCCTTGCCGTACGGGTGAGCCGACACGATCACGGGGTACGCGCCGGCCGAAGCGGGGCGGAACACGTTCGCGCGCAAGATCGTGCCGTCGCGCATGGGCACGGGCACGTTCCACTCCGCGACGACTCCGTCGGGGGGATCGGTGATCGTGACGGACGGCCGGAGCGCCCGGCGGATGCGTCGGAGCACCATCCCCCCGCGCTCGATCACCCTCACGTGCGACAGCCTAGGGCCGTCGGCACGTCAGTCGTCTTCGCCGAGGTTCTCGTGGATGCGGTGCAGGTCGACGAGCAGGGAGCCGACGAGGATCCAGTGGTCGGCGGAGGGCGCGGCGATCTGCAGCGGATGCGTGAGCGCGGGCGGCTCGGTGGCCGACGGCGTGTGCGGGGCGGCGCCGACGTGGCGCAGGCGCACGTCATGCGCGGCGCGGCCGAGCTGCTCGGCGATGGCGCGGACGGCGGGCTCGGCCACGATCGACGGGTCGTACCGGTCGTACACCGCCCGGGTCATCCCGATCACCTGCGTGACGATGGGGGCGTACATGGTGAGCACCTCGCGGATCCGCGCGAGATCGGCGCGCAGCTGGCGACCGCGCGGGTTGAAGGTGAGCGACTCCGCGGCGTCGTCGATGGCCGTCGAGGCAGCCTCCAGCATGGGCCGCAGAAGCCGTGCTGTGAGGAGGAGCTCCTCCAGCTGCGGGCGGGTCTGCGCCGTGCGGAGCGCCTCGCCGAGCCGCTCCAGCGCCTCCGCGAGCTCGACGGCGAGGCGCTCGGTCTTCTCGCGCGCGGGGCCGATCGCGACCGGCGGGACGATCGCGAGGTTCACCACGAACCCGATCGCCGCGCCGATCAGCGTCTCCACGATGCGATCGACCGCGTAGCCGGGGGTGGCGGCGCCGAGGGCGAGCACCAGGACGGCGCTGATCGCCACCTGGTTGGTCGTCCCGGGTGTCATCTTCAGAAGCCAGGCGGTGAGCAGCGAGATCGCGGTGGCCGCGAGGATCACCCATGTCTGCGAGCCGAACGCGATGCCCAGGGTCGAGGCGATCAGAACGCCGACGATGACGCCGATGCTGCGCTCGATCGCGCGGGTCAGCGACTGGTTCAGGCTCGGCTGCACCACCAGGAGCGCGGCGATGGCGGCGAAGACGGGCGGCGGACCCTGAACGAGCCAGCCCGCGAGAAGCCACGCCGCGATCGTGGCGACGGCCGATTTCACGACCTGGAGGAACGGTCCCCGCCGCGGCGCGCGGAAGGCTGCGGGTATGCGCATGCGTCGAGTCTGGCAGGCGCGTCACCGCAGCTTGCGGAGGGCGGACCCCCGGTGGGCGGCCTCCTTGCCGCTGTTCTCCGATCGCACGAGATACGCAGGTTCGTCGGCGGACGCGGAGAATTGCTGATCCGCGAAGGTGAAGTCGCGGGTGCGGCGGTCGACGATCTCGCCTCTCGTGCGCCCCTGCGGGGTGTTCCAGCTGACGCGATCGCCCACCGAGAGTTCTTTCGCCACTGTGCTCCGCCCTTCGTTGCGTGGCCACCCAGTCTTCGTCGAACGGGGGACCCGCGCCCGGGGTTGACAGTCAGCGCGCCGTGAGCTGCGTTCCGATGACCCGGAGGAGGTCGAGCTTCTCGGCGTCCTCGGAGCCGGCGGCGGCGGTGAAGACGAGGAGACGCTGCCCCGTCTCGGTGTCCAGGAGCGTCTGGCAGTGCAGCGTCATCTCACCCACGTCGGGATGCGAGAAGCTTGGTCATCGGATGTTTGTCGCTCACCTCGTGCTCGGCCCAGATTCCCGCGAACTCCTCGCTGGTGCGCAGCAGCTCTGCGACGATGGCGCCGGCCGTCGATCGGTCGCCGTCTCGGGCGTACACCGCTCGGAGCTCTGCGACGAATGCCCGCGCCCGCTCCGGGTGATCCTCGGCCACGTAGATGTCGCGCGACGCCGGGTCGGTGAACCACCGGTACACCGTGGCGCGAGCGAGCCCGGTCAGCGCGCGCGCATCGCCGAGCAGGGCGCGCGCCGGCTCCGTCTGCACGAGCGTCTCGCCGATCTCGGTCACGACCTGCGCGGGGGTGTCGGTCAGCCGCTCGAGGATGCGGAGCATCCCGGGAGAGACGTGCGACGAGGTCGCGCCGTGGTCGGGCGCGGAGTGACCGGCGAGGCGGAACAGGTGGTCGCGCTCGGCGCGGTCGAGGTGCAGGGCGCGGGCGAGAGCGGCGAGCATCTGCTCCGACGGCTGCGGACCTCGCGCCTGCTCGAGCCGGTTGAGGTAGTCCGTCGACATGCCGGCCAGGGCCGCGACCTCCTCACGGCGCAGTCCGGGCGTGCGTCGGCGCGGTCCGCGGGAGAGGCCGACGTCCTCGGGCTGCAAGGCCTCACGATGCTTGCGGAGGAAGTCGGCCAGCTGTCGCATGCGTCCATCCTCCTCCGCCGGCCGGCCGCCAGCCAGGGACCGCCGATCCTCCGATGAGCGCTGCCTGGATGAGGCCGCCCGCGGCGACGACGGTGGAGTCATGACGAATCCACGCATCATCCTTCTCACCGGCGGGTCTCGCGGTCTCGGCCGCGCAGCCGCTCTCGCCCTCGCCGAGGCCGGTGACGACCTTGTGATCACGTATCGGTCCCGTGCGGACGCGGCGGCCGACGTCCTTGCGGCGATCGAGGCGAGGGGTCGCCGGGCCGTCGCGCTGCCGCTGGACACCACCCGACCCGAGACGTTCCCGGACTTCGCCGCGCGGCTCGGTGACGTGCTTCGGGAGACCTGGGGTCGCGAGAGCTTCGACATCCTCGTGAACAACGCCGGGTACGGCGAGGGCACCCCTTTCGGTGGCATCGAGCTGCCCGCGATCGAACGCCTCGTCGCGGTCCATTTCACCGGCGTCGTGCTCCTCACCCAGCAACTCGCGCCGCTGGTGAGCGACGGCGCGCGGATCCTCAACATCTCCACCGGCCTCACCCGCTCTGCCAACCCGGTCTACTCGGTGTACGCCGCGATGAAGAGTGCGGTCGAGACGTGGACGCTGTATCTCGCGCAGGAGCTCGGACCGCGCGGCATCGCCGTCAATGTGCTCGCTCCCGGTGCCACGGCGACGGACTTCGCCGGGGGAGTCATCCGCGACAATGAGCAGTACCGCACCATGCTCCTGCCGAGCGTCGCCATGGGCCGCATCGGCGAGCCGGACGATATCGGGCGGGCCGTCGCCGCCGTGCTCGATTCGCGCATGGCCTGGGTCACGGGCCAGCGCATCGAGGCATCGGGCGGACAGCGGCTCTGAGCCGGCTCCGCGCGCGTACCGTGGGAGGGTGGATGAACTCGAGCGGATGCGGGCGGCGGCCCTCGCGCGCATGGCGAGGCTGGACGCCGACGAGCGCGCCCTGCTCGCCGACCGCGCCGACGGCACCGCCGACGACGAACACGACCCGGAGGGCTCCACCCTCTCCGGGGAGTGGGCGCGCGTGGACGTGCTCCGCCGCAGCACGCGGGAGGAGCTCGTCGCGATCGACGCCGCCCTCGCCCGTGTCGCCGACGGAACGTACGGGATCTGCGCCCGCTGCGGCAGACCGATCGCGCCCGAGCGGATGCAGGCGCGTCCCACCGCGAACCTCTGCGTCTCCTGCTGAGGCGGGACTACTCTGACGACATGACGACGCTCGTACTGACCCTGGTCGGGAGCGACCGTGCCGGCATCGTGGCGGCCGTCGCTTCCGCCGTCGATGCGGCCGGCGGCAACTGGGAGGACAGCGAGCTGGCCGAGCTGTCGGGAGCCTTCGCCGGGATCGTGCAGGTCTCCGTCCCCGCCGCGGGCGCCGAGTCGTTGCGGACGGCACTGGAAGACCTTCCCGGGCTGATCACCGTCGCCGTTGCGGCCACGCCGTCCACGCCGGCATCCGCGGTGCGCGAGATCACCCTTCAGGTGCTCGGCAACGATCGCCCGGGCATCGTGCGGGAGATCTCGGCAGCACTCAGCGCCCGCACGGTGAGCATCGAGCGCATGGCGACGCAGACGCGGGATGCCGCCATGTCGGGCGGGCGCCTGTTCGAGGCGACGATCACCGCGTCGGTCCCCGAGGGGGTCGATATCGCGGTCGTGCGCGATGACCTGGAGCGCATCGCGGCGGAGATCCAGGTCGACGTGACGCTCGCGGACTGACGACCACGCTGATCGCAACCCCCTCCCCGGGGCGCGGGAGGATTCCTACCGTGGCCGCATGGACAGCATCCGTGCCATGACCTGGAACGTCTGGTGGCGCTTCGGCGGCAACTGGCGGGAGCGGGAGCCGGGCCTTCTCCGCGTCGTGCGCGATGTCGCCCCCGACATCCTGGGCATCCAGGAGTGCTGGGGCACGGGCGACGGGACCCAGGCCGATGTCGTGGCGGAGGCTTTCAGCGCGTCGGCCGCGTTCGTGGAGATGGACCTGCCTCCGGCCGCCGAGGAGGGAGAGGGCGCAGTGATGGGGTTGGGCCTGGTCAGCCGCTGGCCGATCACCGAGGTGGGAAGCGTCCCGCTTCCCTCGGACGACCGGCGCAACAATGCGCTGGTGGCGAGCATCGACTCGCCGTTCGGCGAGCTTCGCGTCGTCGTCGGCGCGGTCAGCTGGGAGCCCGAGCGGGTCGCCGAGACGGCGCAGCAGGTCGCCGCGCTGCAGCGCCTCACGCGCGAGGGGAGAGGCGAGCGCGCGGCGCCGAGCATCCTGCTGGCCGACCTCAACTACGACCCCACCCAACCGGCGCTCGCGGCGCTGCAGATGCCCGATGCCTGGGACGCCGCCGACCCGCATGCCGACCCTCGCACTCTGAGCGAGACCAACCGGTTCGCCCCGTCCGAGTGCGAGGACCAGTGGAACCGGCGCATCGACCACGTCCGCTACTTCCCCGGAACCGCGGGAGCGCGCGCGACTCACGCGGAGGTCATCCGCGACGAGCCGGACGGGCTGCCGCCCTCCGACCACTATCCCGTCGTCGCCGACATCGCCGTGGGGGAAGGGCCTTCCGCGCCGGCTGATGCCCCACGCGCGGCGTGGCTTCCCTGAGGGCGGGCCCGTCAGTCGCCCGGATCCTCATCGGAGTCGTCCTCGACGACGAACAGTCCGTCCGGCGCGGGCTCGGCGAGGAAGGGCTCCGCCGCGAGCGTGAGGTCGATCGTCTGGCGCAGGAGCGCGCCGGCCGTGGTGGAGCGGAGAAGATCGAGGCGGTCGATCTCGGCGAGCGGCGCGATCGCGGCGATCTGCCAGGCGCGGGCGAGCGGGTCCTCCGACAGCTCCACGTTCGGATCCCAGCGCGCCGCGCCGACCTCCTCGGCGCGCGCGAGCACCCGCCGGACGATGTGCTCCGCCTCCTGCAGCAGCGGCGCCAGCTGGTCGTGCCAATCGAGGTCGGGAAGGACGCGCACCTCGGCGCGGGGATACGGGTCGTCGTCGAGCCAGGCGACGACCTCGACCCGGTCGGTGCCCTGCGCGACGACCGCGATCTGATCGTCCTGCGGCAGCACGCGGGTGAGGCGGGCCAGGGTGCCGACTTCGAACCGCTGCTCGCCCCCGCCGGTCTCGCGGCCGCGCTCGATGAGAACGACGCCGAACTCCGGGTCCTCCTGGTCGAGAAGACGACCGATCAGCACCAGATACCGCTCCTCGAAGACGCGCAGCGCCAGCGGCGTGTGCGGGAACAGCACAGCGCCCAGGGGGAACATCGCGGTGCCGGGCATGGCCTCAGTCAACCAGCCGGATGCGCGCGGCGAGAACCCCGGCCGCGGCGGCGCCCAGCCCTCCCAGCGTCATGTCGCCGACCGTGTCGGCGTAGGCGACGAAGATGTCATCCGACACGTAGGTGTACCCCGCCCACTCGACCATCTCCCACAGTGCGCTGATCGCCAGGCCGATCGTCGGCAGGAGCAGCAGCGGCGTGCGGGCACGACCCCGGGGCGAGGCGAAGACGCCCGACCTCTCCCCGGCGATGTACAGCAGCAGGGCGATCGCGCCGGTACAGGCGAAGTGCACGGCGAGATCCCACCACGCGATCGTGCGGTAGAGGTCGAGGACGTTGCTCCAGGCGGCGATCAGGACGATGACACCGGATGCCACGTCGAGGCCCGGGCGGACGGCGAGGAAGCGCGGTGCCATCAGCGCCGGGAGCGCGAACGCGAGGATCCCCGCGTCGGTGGGTGACGCCGCGACGCCCGCGAGCACCACGCTGAGGACGCCGAGCGCCCGCACCGCATCCGCGGACCAGGCGACCACTCCGACCGGGCGGCGCAGGAAGTTCGCGATCACGGCCGCTCCCGCCTCACCACCGCGCACACGGCGGCGTGGTCGGAGGCCCAACCGCCGGCGATGGGGCGGGCATCGATGCCGACCTCCGACACGTGCCAGCCGCGCGCGAGCACTGCATCGATGCGTCTCTCGCCCCTCGATCGCCGTCGATGCGGGGCGTAGGTGCCGCGCGCGCGGGTGAGGCGCCTCGCGCTGGTGTCCCACGTGTCGGTGAGCCCGGCGGCAGCGAGGAGTCGACGGGCGGGGGCTTCAGCGCCCTCGTTGAAGTCTCCGGTCACCAGCGCGGCACCGTGCCCCGCGGCCGCGGCCACCATCTCGGCCGATCGCCGTCGGGCGCGTGCCGACAGCACGTCAAGGTGCGTGTTGATCGCGGTGAACGCCGCGCCCGTCGTCCGGTCGCGAAGCGTGACGCGCACGAGGACGCGGGGGAAGAGCGCCCCCCAGCCGCGGGAGCCCGGCACGTCGGGCGTCGGGGAGAGGGCGAGCTGATCGCCGTCGATCAACTCCAGACGCGCGGCATCGAACAGGAGAGGGCAGCCCTCGCCGTGCCCGTCGGCACCGCGACCCGCCCCGACGCGGCGGTAGGAGTCGCCGAGGGCGCCGAGCACGTATCGTGCCTGTCCGGCCGTCGCCTCCTGTAGGCCGAGCAGCGTCGGACGCTCCCGCTGAAGCAGGATGCGCACGCGCTCGCGCCGGCGGATCCAGCCGGGGGATCGCGCCGCAGCGCGGCGGAGGTTGAACGTCATGACCGTCAGCTCCGGCGGTTCCACCGGCCCGATCAGCGCGTCATCGGCGGGCACGGCTTCTCCGTCCGGCGACGTACCGGCGCATTCCGCGATGCATCCACCGCACCGGGGGGAAGTCCTCGGGCCAGTGCGCGACGACGGTGCGCACTCCGCGGCGGACGCGTCGCGCGAACGAGCGCGCATCGGCGAACGGACGCATCGAGACGCCCATCGCGGCGCCGGGCACGTAGGAGACACGGGCATGCCGGCCGATGTGGAAGGCGAGGTCGAGGTCGTCGTGGACGTCGTCGGTGCGGTGGACGTCGTCGCGGATGCGGCGCCATTCCTGCGCGCGGAGCCCCAGGTTCGATCCGAACAGCGGGAGGTGACCCAGGGCCGGTGCGGTGGCGGCGGCGTAGGACAGCAGATAGGCCGCGGCAAGGGGGCGCCGGAGCATCCGCGGGCCGTCGATGAACCGGGCGGCGCCGGTGAAGGCGGCGGCGTCGGGGCGCCTATCGAACGCATCGGCCATGCCGTCGACCCACCCCACGGCCGGGACGCAGTCGGCGTCGATCCGCAGCAGGATGTCGCCGCGGGCGACGTCGAATCCTCGGGCGCTCGCCGCCGGGATCCCGGGCGACTCGCACCGGACCACTCGCGCACCGGCGGCGAGCGCGACGGCGGCGGAGTCGTCCGTCGACCCGTTGTCGACGACGACCACCTCGTCGGGGAGGCGGCTCTGAGCGGCCAGCGCCCGCAGGCAGCGGTGCAGCGGTTCGGCGTCATCCTTCACCGGGATGACGACGGAGATGCCGGGCACGTCGCCTCCTGAGCTGATGTCGTCCCGTCACGCTAGGCGGCGGGTGGCAGTCAGGAGGGGCGGTTGACACCCTCCGTCGGAGTCGATATCCAGCTTGCAAGCAGCTCGAGAGCCTGGCGCGAGGACGAACCGGCGGGGGTCGTGTAGACGAACAGCGTCTGGTCGGCGTCGCCGGGGAGGGTCAGCGTCTCGAAGTCGACGGTCAGCGGACCCGCCACCGGATGCTGCAGTCGCTTCGTGCCGTGGGTCCGCTGATGCACCCTGTGCTGCGTCCACCACTGGCGGAATTCAGCGCTGCGCTGCGCGAGGTCGGCGACCAGTTGCTGCGTCAGTTCGTCGTCGGGATGATCCCCGGCGTCGAGCCGGAGAGATTCGACGGCGACGCGAGCCTGATCCTCCCAGTCGACGAACAGGTTCCGCGCCTGGTCGCTCAGCAGCATCCATCGCGCGTAGTTGCGCTCGCGGGGGCGCATCGCCTCCCAATCCGTGAAGAGGGCGCGCGAGAGGGCATTCGAGGCGAGAACGTCGCTGCGACGGCCGAGGATCAGCGCCGGCGCGCCGTCGAGCGTCTCGAGCAACTGCCACAGCCCCGGGCGCACCTTCTGCACCGTCGGGGTTCCGCGGCGCCGCGGAAGGCTCGGTGCGCCGACGAGGTGGCCGAGGTGGAGACGGCCGGTGGGGCCGAGATCGAGCGCGCGGGCGATCGCATCCAGCACCGAGTCGGAGGGCACGATCGCGCGGCCCTGCTCCAACCGTGTGTAGTAATCGGTCGAGACGCCCGCCAGCAGCGCCACCTCCTCCCGTCGGAGCCCCGGCACCCGCCGGACGCGGTCATCGTGGGGGAGACCCGCGCGGGCCGGGTCCACCGCCGCGCGCGCTCGTCGCAGATAGTCGGCGAGCTCTCGATTCGTCATACGGCCGATTCTGCCGCGGCCTGCCCGTCGGCGCCTGGGTCGCTGCGTCCTAGGCGGCGGCCACCCCGGTACGAGAGGGCCCGTTATGACCCGCTCTCGAGGGCATTCCCGGCGAAAACTGGACTCACCGGCACACGCCGGAGGAATGAAAGGACGAATCATGCGCACGTGGTTTCTCACGGGGGCGTCGCAGGGCCTCGGTCTCGAGCTCGCCTCGCAGCTTCTCGAACGCGGCGACGCTGTCGCCGCCACCACCCGGTCGCGCGAACGGCTGCTGAGCTCGCTCGACGGGGTCGGCACCGGACGTCTGCTGGCGCTGGAAGTGGAGCTCGGGGACGAGCAGGCCGTGACCGCCGCCGTCGACCGGGCCGCGGAGACCTTCGGTCGGATCGATGTCGTGGTCAACAACGCCGGCTACGGCCTGCTGGGCGCGGTGGAGGACGTCTCCGACGCCGCCGTGCGCACGCTCTTCGACGTGCAGGTGTTCGGCGCCTGGAACGTCGTGCGCGCCGCTCTGCCTCTCCTGCGCGCGCAGCGCTCGGGACACATCGTGAACGTCTCGTCCGTTCTGGGCCTCACGGCGGTTCCCGGGTGGGGCGCGTACTGCGCCGCGAAGTTCGCCCTCGAAGGGATGAGCGAGGCGCTGGCGGGAGAGGTCGCCCCGTACGGGGTCACCGTCACGATCGCCGAGCCCGGGTACCTGCGCACGAGCTTCCTGACTCCGGGTGCGCTCACGGCCGTCACCCACGCCGGCGACGCCTACCAGGACATCGCGCGGATGATCGACGACCACCGCAAGCTGCAGGGCAACCAGCTCGGCGACCCGGCGAAAGCGGCCGCAGCTCTGGTGGGCATCGTCGACCGGGGGGACACGCGACTGCACCAGATCCTGGGATCTGACGCGTACGCGTACGCCACGGCGAAGGTCGACGCCCTCCGGGAAGACCTCGAAGCCGGCAAGGAGCTCGCCCTGACCACCGACCGAGCGGACGCCTGACCCGGACGGGTACCTCGCCTTCCCCTCGATGTCCAGGGGGTGTTCCGCTCGCCTGAGTGAGCGAGGGTGAGGGCGTCGAAAGGACCCCTCATGAGCCAGACGCGACAGCATGACGACGACGACGCCCGGGCGGATGCGGCGCCGCCCACCGACGCGGTGAGTGACGAAGTGAAATCCGATGCCGCCGACGTGCGCCCGGTGGACGGTGAGGCGCTCGCATCCGAGATCACCGCGGACGCCCATGAGCGTGGCGATCGATGAACGCGGAGGAGCGCACACGCATGGCGGCGGGGGAAGGCGAGCACCTTCCGCCGCCGCCGCGCACATCCGACGCCCGCCGCGACGGTGACGAGAACGACGAGAACGACGCAGCGCCGGTCAGTCGTCGGAGACCGTGACGGTCACCTCGATGTTGCCGCGGGTCGCGTTCGAATACGGGCAGATCTGGTGCGCGGCGTCGGCGAGCTGCTGCGCCTGCTCGTGCGGGAGCGTCGGGATGACGACCTCGAGCGCGACGGCGAGCTGGTAACCGCCCTTTCCGTCGCCGACGAGGTGCACGCGTGAGCCGACAGTGGTGTCTTCCAGCGTCACCTTTTGTGCCCGGGCGACGCCCTGCAGCGCGCTGTGGAAGCACGCTGCGTACCCTGCGGCGAAGAAGTCCTCGGGGTTGGGGGCGCCGCCGGGTCCGCCCATCTCCACCGGGACGCGGACGTCGGTGTCGATGACGCCGTCCTTGGTGGCGACGTGGCCGTTGCGGCCCGCCCCCGTCGAGAGGGCTTCTGCGGTGTAGAGAGCGTCCATGACGTCCTTCGGATCAGGAGGCGTGAGCCTCGTTGCTGGCCTGCACGCTCGCGGTCAGCGAATGCAGGGAGGTCAAGAGCGCGCGGGCGGAGCCGATGTCCATGCCCATGCAGGCGGCGATCCGGCCCGGCACCTCCCGCATCTCCGAGCGCAGCGCCGCGCCCTTGTCGGTGAGGGCGATGTCCACGACCCGCTCGTCGTCGCGGCGCCGGATGCGGCTCACGACGCCGCGTGACTCCAAACGCCGCAGGAGCGGCGACAGGGTGCCGGACTCGAGCGCCAGTCGTGTCCCGAGATCGCTCACGCTCTGCGTCCCCGAGGTCCACAGCGCGACGAGCACGAGGTACTGCGGATACGTGAGGGAGTACGGGGCGAGCACGCGGCGGTAGGCGGCCGTCATCGCCCGGCTCGCCGAGTAGAGCGAGAAGCACACCATGTCGTCAATGCCGGGCACGATCGAAGGATTGCACACAATTGAGTTGTGCACAACAAAGTTGGGGAATACGGCACCGCCTCGCCGCGTCGTACCCCGGCATGACACAGAGAACGTGGTTCATCACCGGGACGTCCCGCGGGTTCGGTCGCGAGTGGACGACGGCCGCACTCGAGCGGGGTGACCGCGTCGCCGCCACCGCGCGGGATGTCACGGCGCTCGACGACCTCGCCGACCGCTTCGGCGACGCCCTGCTGCCGATCGAGCTGGACGTCACCGACCGCGACGCCGACTTCGCCGCTGTCCAGCAGGCGGCGGCGCATTTCGGAAGACTCGACGTGATCGTCAACAACGCCGGGTACGGCCACTTCGGCATGGTCGAGGAACTCAGCGAAGCGGAATACCGCGAACAGATCGAGACGAACGTGTTCGGTGCGATCTGGGTCACGCAGGCCGCCCTACCGGTCCTCCGCGCTCAGGGGGCCGGTCACATCATCCAGGTCTCCTCGATCGGCGGTGTCACCGCCTTCGCCAACCTGAGCGCGTACCACGCGTCGAAGTGGGCGCTCGAGGGCTTCTCCCAGGCCCTCTCGCAGGAGGTCGCGGAGTTCGGCATCTCGGTCACGCTGATCGAACCCGGCGGGTTCGCCACCGACTGGGCGGGGCCGAGCTCGCGTCACGCCGATCCCCATCCCGCATACGACGCCGCCCGTGAGCGGCGCGCGCGGCAGCGTGCGGCGGCGAACGCCGCCGGCCCCGGCGACCCGCGCGCATCCGCGGCCGCGCTGTTGGCGGTCGTCGATGCCGCCGAACCGCCGCTGCGCGTCTTCTTCGGAGCCAGCGCGATGTCGATCGTCCGCCCGGATTACGAGTCTCGGCTGGCCGGCTGGGAGAAGTGGGACGACGTGGCGCGCCTCGCGCAGGGCTGACGCATACGCTGCCGCAACATCCCGTCGCACACAGTGGCGGGATGCTCTGGATCGCTCGCGGACTTCTCGCCGCCGCCGCCCTTCTGCTGGTGGCCGCCCTGACCCTCGCTCCGCAACCGGTCGTCGGGCCGCTGCGGGGCGCGTTCCTGGGATGGGCGGACGCGGTGCAGCTGCCGTTGCTCGCGGGGTCGGGATACCCGGTGACCGAGCGGCTCCTCAATACCGCGCTCTTCGTCCCACTGGGCGCGGCGCTCGCGGCCGTCCTGCCGCGGCGCGGCTGGCCGTGGGCGCTTCTGCTCTCGGTCGTCGCGTCGTTCGCGGTCGAGACGGCCCAGTCCTCGATTCCGGGGCGCATCCCCGACGGCGCCGACGTGCTGTGGAACGGCGTCGGGGGAGCGCTCGGCGCGATGGCGATCGCGACGGCCCGGGGGTGCGTCGCGGGCTTTCGTCAGCGGGGAAGCGTGACGCGCACGTGAAGACCGCCGCCCTCGCGGGCGGTGACGGTGAGCGACCCGTCGTGGGCGCGGACGATCGCGTCGGCGATCGCCAACCCGAGGCCCGAGCCCTCGCCTGCTGCGGGATGGGTGCGGCCGCCGGCTCGCACGAAGGGCTCGGTGAGAGTCGCAATGAGGGTCGGGGGGAGCACGCGACCGGTGTTGACGACGACGAGGGCGACGGCGTCGCCGAGATCCGCGGTCGCGACGAGCACGGTCCCCCCCGGATCGTTGTGGACGACCGCGTTTCGCACGAGATTGGCCGCCAGCCGCGCGAGGAGCGTGCGATCGCCCGCGACGGCCGCCGGCTCGAGGCGGTCCTCGACGGTGACGACGGCCGCCGCGGCATCCGCTGACGTCTCCGCGACCGCCTCACGGGCGATCTCGGCCAGGTCGACGCCCTCCCGCTGCAGCGCCCCGTCCCGTCCGACGCGCGCCAGCGCGAGGAGCGCCTCCGTGAGGGCGATCGCGCGATCATTGGTCTCGCCGATCCGCGCGAGCACGGTGTCGACGTCGCGGCCGGCGGGATCGGCCTGCGCCACCTCCACCAGCGTGCGCACGATGGCATGAGGCGTCCGCAGCTCGTGGGAGGCGTTCGCGGCGAACCGGCGCTCCTCGTCGAGGGTGCGCTGGACCCGGTCCAGCAGCGCATCGAAGGCGTCAGCCAGCTCCGTCAGCTCATCCCGATGACCGGGCATCCGGATGCGGCGGTCGAGGGCTCCGTCGCGTGCCTGCGCCGCGGCATCCGTGATCCGTCGCAGCGGGCGCAGCACCCACCCTGCGAGCACCCACCCTCCTGCCAGCCCGAAGCCGACGAGGCCGACCGTCGCCCAGCCGACGTAGCGGTAGAACACCTCGAGGAGGTCGGTGCGGTTGGGCACCCATCCGCCGTTCACCAGATCGAGGTTGCCCTCGGGGATGTAGCGCAGCAGCAGCAGCCCGACGGCGATCATGGCGATGCCCGCCACGACCAGGAACCCCGCATAGCTCAGGGCGAGCTTCACCCGGACCGAGAGCCCCGGAAGCCGGGGGATGTCAGGCATCCTCGCCGCCGTCGGCGGAGACGCGGTACCCCACGCCGGGGACGGTCTGGATGGCCCAGGGCTCACCGAGACGTTTGCGCAGCGTCGAGATCGTGATGCGCACGGCGTTGGTGAACGGATCGGCGTTCTCGTCCCAGGCCCGCTCCAGCAGATCCTCGGCGCTGACGACGCCGCCACCGGCCGCGACGAGGACGTGCAGCACGGCGAACTGCTTGCGCGTGAGGGCGATGTAGCGCCCGTCCCGATACACCTCGCGTCGGAAGGGGTCGACCCTCACGCCCGCGACCTCCAGCACCGGGGGGATGCCGGCGGCCGGACGCCGCTCCAGCGCCCGCAGCCGCACGACGAGCTCACGCAGTGCAAACGGCTTCGTGAGGTAGTCGTCGGCACCGCTTTCAAAACCCTGGATCTTGTCATCGAGGCGGTCCGCCGCCGTGAGCATGAGCACGCGCGGGCTCGTGGGGTCCGTCGCGAGGCGCCGCGCGATCTCGTCGCCGTCGGGCGGGGGGATGTCCCGGTCGAGCACGACGACGTCGTAGGCGTTGACGGCGATCTGCTCGAGTGCGCTTTCGCCGTCGCCGGCGAGGTCCGCCGCGATCGCCTCGAGGCGGAGCCCGTCGCGGATGGCCTCCGCGAGATACGGTTCGTCCTCGACGATCAGCACGCGCACTCCGCCATCGTAGGTGGGAGCCTGTATCGCGGGTGTATGCGCTCCGCGATACGGCCGGGCAACGCCGCGACACGTCTGCTGGGATCATGCAGATCGCCACGACCCTCGTCACTCCGCCCTCCCGGCTGCGCACTGCGGCGTTCATCGCCATCGGAGTGTGCCTGGCCGCACTGCTGGCAGCCCTCGCTCTCGTGCTCGCCGGCATCGCCGCCGACGCCGCCCGGCCGTTCTCGCCGAGGGTGGCCGACGGCTTGATCCCGGAGGGCGCCTCGGTGCCGGCCACCGAGGAGCACCTCCCGGCCCTGGCTCGCCTGGACGCCGACCTGCGGCAGGCGCTCCGCGACGCCGCCGAGGCCGCAGCGGCCGAGGGGGTCACGCTGGATGTCACCAGCGGGTGGCGGAGCGCCGCGTTCCAGCAGTGGTTGCTGGACAACGCCGTCGAGACGTACGGGAACGCCGAGGTCGCGCGGCAGTTCGTCGCGACCCCCGACGAGTCCCGCCACGTGACCGGCCAGTCGGTTGACATCGGTTCGCTCGACGCGCAGGTCTGGCTGCGCACACACGGAACGACATGGGGCCTCTGCCAGGTCTACGCCAACGAGCCGTGGCACTTCGAGCGCGCCGCCTCTCCGGGCGGAGCCTGCCCGGAGATGCTCGCGGACGCCTCCGCCACGCGCGGGTGAGCCCTACCAGCCGCCGCGGGTGGGGGTGTGGCCCTCGCGCGCGTCGGCGGGCATCTGCATCTCGGCGCGGACGCCGAGAAGGCGAAGCTCTCTGCCGGGGTCGATCCTGGCGACGAGGGCCAGGATGGCGGTGATCACGGTCTCGCGGTCGGACGTCGGAGGGATCTTGCGCGTGAAGGTCTTCGTGGTGAACGGGGCGTACCGCACCTTCACCCCCACGCCGACCACCGGCCGCTCCTCCGCCGCGACGGCGTCGAGGACTTCCGTTGCGAGCCCGCGCGCGGCGCGCTCGATCTCGGCGGGGTCGTCGATGTTCTGCGGGAACGTCGTCTCGCGGCCGTGACCGCGGGCGACCCATGGGGTGTCGTCGACGGTACCGGTGCCCGCGCCACGACCGAGCTGCTGGTACCACGGACCCATCCGTGGCCCGAACTCCGCGACCAGCGCCTGCGGCTCGGCCGTCGCGAGGTCGGTGACGGTGCGGATCCCGAGGTTCTCGAGTCGACGCGAGATCTTCGATCCGACTCCCCACAGCTCGATCGTCGGGCGGTTCCCCATCACGGCCGGCCAGTTCTCGGCGGTCAGGCGATACACGCCCTGCGGCTTGCCGAACCCGGTCGCGACCTTCGCCCGCACCAGGGTGTCGCCGATGCCGACGCTGCAGTGCAATCCGGTGCGGGCGAGGACCGCAGCCTGCAGCGCTCGCGCGGAGGCCTCGGGATCGGCGGTGCGAATGCCCACGAACGCCTCATCCCATCCGAGGACCTGGACGACGGCGCCGGGTTGTGCGCGGAGGGTCGCCATGACCTCCTCGGATGCCGCGGTGTAGTGGGGGGCGTCGACGGGGAGGATCACCGCATCCGGAACCTTGCGGGCGGCGAAGCGCAGCGGCATCCCCGATCCGACGCCGAAGGCTCGAGCCTCGTACGACGCCGTCGACACGACCGCGCGTTCGGTCGGGTCGCCGCGCCCGCCGACGATGACGGGTCGCCCGGCGAGCTCGGGGTGGCGAAGCACCTCCACCGCCGCGATGAACTGGTCGAGGTCGACGTGCAGCACCCAGGGTCGCTCGTCGCCGACCTCGCCGTCGCTCATGGGCACCAGTGTGCCCCGCTCTTGCGTGAATCGGCTGCTATCGCGCGCGATTTGGCAGCCGATTCACGCAAGTGGGTGGGTGCTACGCGCTCGCGGGCTCCTCGCGGCGGGGGAGCACCCAGCCGGCCCGGGGGAAGTGGCACGTGTACCCGTTCGGGTACTTGAGCAGGTAATCCTGGTGCTCCGGCTCAGCCTCCCAGAACGGACCCGCGGGCTCGATCGTCGTCACGGCTTCTCCGGGCCACAGGCCCGACGCGTCCACGTCGGCGATCGTGTCGCGTGCGACCTGCTCCTGCTCGGGGCTCTGCGGGAAGATCGCGGAGCGGTAGCTCGTGCCGATGTCGTTGCCCTGGCGGTTCAGGGTCGACGGATCGTGGATCTGGAAGAAGAACGCCAGGATGTCGCGGTACGTCGTCTGTGCGGGGTCGAACACGATCTCGACGGCCTCGGCGTGCCCCGGGTGGTAGGGGTAGGTGGCGTGATCGTTGCGTCCGCCCGTGTACCCCACGCGGGTCGAGAGGACGCCCGGCTGGCGCCGGATCAGGTCCTCCATGCCCCAGAAGCAGCCGCCCGCGAGGACGGCTGTCTCGGTGCCGGGGGTGCGTGTGACGGCGCCGGTGTCGATGGTCATGAGTGGTTCTCCTCGGTGTCGGGTGCCGACGCGCTGTCGGCGAAGAGTGTGCGGTAGGGGCCGTATCCCTGCTCGTCGAGCTCGGCGAGCGGGACGAAGCGCAGCGAGGCGGAGTTCATGCAGTAGCGGAGCCCGCCCGCCTCCCGCGGCCCGTCGTCGAAGACGTGACCGAGGTGACTGTCGGCGCCCGAGGAGCGTACCTCGGTGCGGGTCATCCACAGCATGCGGTCGGTCTTCTCCACCACGGCGCCGGCGTCGATCGGCCGGGTGAAGCTCGGCCAGCCCGTCCCGCTGTCGTACTTGTCGGTCGACGAGAAGAGTGGCTGGCCGGAGACGACGTCGACGTAGATTCCGGGCTCGTGCGCATCCCAGTAGCGGTTGCGGAAGGCGGGCTCGGTGCCCGACTCCTGCGTCACGTGGAACTGGGTGGGGGTGAGGCGGCTCAGCGCCTCGGGGGTCTTGCGGTACTCGGTGGTCACAGTTCCTCCTCGATGCCGTCGCTGGCTGCGGCGGTCATCAGAGAAAACGGATGGCGGGCGGGTTTTGGTCCCGGAAACCTGGGAGCGAGCCGTGAGTTCTCACGGCGCGTCGAGTGCCTTGGCGGTGGCCACGAGCACCTGATCGATGCTCGGCACGCCCTCGGCGCGAAGGACCTGCTCGCCGTTCGAGCGGCGGATGATCACGGTGGGAGTCGCGCGGATGTCCAGCGATTCTGCGAGGTCGGGCTCGAAGGCGACGTCGTGCTCCGTGACGTGAACGCCGGAGACGAGCTGGGCCGCGCGGTCGAGCACTCCCCGCGTCTGGCGGCAGGCGCCGCAGAACGACGTCGAGTAGAGCTCGAACGTGAGCGACAGTTCCTGTGTCACGGATGCCTCCACCGCAGCACAACGCCGATGCTCCGCTGGTATTCCGACGTGCGCCTCGCGGAAGTAGGGCCCCGCCGTGCCGCTGTCAACGCCTCGCCTGGTGCTCGCGTTCCCGCTGGGATGGGGCTGTACGCAACCACCGTCAGAAGGGACGCCTCGTGGCCGACACAACCGAACTCGAAAAGCTGAACGAGCTGCTCGGGAAGTTCCGCTTCGCCATGGTCACCACCCGCGCCGAAGACGGGTCGTTGCACGCGCATCCGCTCACCGTGCAGGAGAGCGACTTCGACGGTGACCTGTGGTTCGTGATCGGCCGCTCCGCCTCGGCCGTGACCCACATCGGCCTCGACCCGGCCGTCGGGGTGTCGTTCAGCTCGAACGATGCGTGGCTTTCGCTGGCGGGGAGCGCCGAGCTCGTCGAGGATCCCGCGAAGCTGCGCGAGCAGTGGAACCCGGCCCTGGAGGCCTGGTTCCCGAACGGGCCGGAGGACCCCGAGGTCGTGCTCCTGAAGGTCAATGCCCTCAGCGGCGAATACTGGGACAGCCCCGGTGGGCGGATCACCACGGTGCTGGCCTTCCTCAAGCACAAGGTGACGGGCGAGCGTCTCGAGGGCGACAACGAGAAGTTCGACCTGTAGCCCGGGTGCGCGGGGCCGCGGTCGAGGCGGGAAGTCCGACCGGACGGAGGACGGGGATGCCGAGGACCATCAGGTTCGTCGTCGTGGTCGCCGCGGCGCTCGTTCTCGCCGCGTGCGCGGCGGACGCTCCGCCGACGGCGACGGACGTGCCGAGCCCTCTCGTCGCGCCGGACGCGCCCCCACCGTCGGCGACGGCGGATCCGCCAGCGCGTCCAGCCGGGGACCCCGTCGTCGTCGCGACCGGACTCGAGGCGCCGTGGTCGGCCGCGCCCCTCGCCGACGGTACGCAGCTCGTCAGCGAGCGCGGGTCCGGGACGATACTCGAGATCGCGGCGGACGGCGCGACGCGCCGGATCGGCACCGTCCCCGGGGTCGCGGCCGGGGGAGAGGGTGGCCTCCACGGCCTGGCCGTATCGCCCGACGGCACGTGGCTGTACGCCTACCACGGGACGACCGACGACAACCGCGTCGTGCGGATGCCGCTCGCCGGATCCGCGGGCAGCCGGAGCCTCGGCCGGGTGGAGACGGTGTTCGAGGGGATCCCGCGTGCGGGCAATCACAACGGCGGCCGCCTCGCGTTCGGCCCCGACGGGTTCCTCTACGTCACCACCGGCGACGCGGGACTGCGCGGTGCGGCGCAGGACCCCGGCTCCGCGGCGGGGAAGATCCTCCGCCTCGCTCCGGACGGCACCCCGGCCCCCGGGAACCCGTCCGGCACGGCGGTCTTCTCGCTCGGGCACCGCAACGTGCAGGGGCTGGCGTGGACCGCGGACGGCACGATGTGGGCGAGCGAGTTCGGTCAGGACACGTTTGACGAGGTCAACCGCATCGAACCGGGAGGCAACTACGGGTGGCCGCTCCACGAGGGGGCGGCCGGCGAGGCGGGATACCTCGATCCCGTCGTGACGTGGGCGACGGACGAGGCCAGCCCGAGCGGGATGGCCGCCGCGGGGCGCACCCTGTTCGTGGCGAGTCTGCGGGGTGAGCGCGTCTGGATGGTGGATGTCGAGGGCGGCGCCGTCGTGGGGGCGCCGCACGCGCTGTGGGTCGGCGAGTTCGGCCGCATCCGCGACGCCGTCGTCCAGGGCGGTGCGCTGTGGCTCCTCACCAACAACACCGACGGGCGCGGCTCGCCCGCGGCCGAGGACGATCGGCTTCTGCGCGTGCCGCTCGCATCCGGATGAGATGCGGGCCAGGGTGAAGAGGTGACCAAGGCCGACCCGAAGAAGGACATCCCGGCGTATCGCGCGCGAAGCGGCGTCTTCGACGTCGTCGACGTCCCGCCGATGCGCTACCTCATGATCGACGGCGCCGGAGACCCCAACACCGCCGAGGACTATCTGGCGGCGCTTCAGACGATCTACCCCGTGGCGTACAAGCTGAAGTTCCGCAGCAAGCGCGACCTCGAGCGTGACTATGTCGTCCCGCCGCTGGAGGCGCTGTGGGACGCCGCAGACAGGACGGCGTTCACGACGGCACGCGACAAGTCGCAGTGGACCTGGACGCTGCTGAACCTCGTGCCGGAGTGGGTGACCGATGATCTGGTCGCCGCCGCGAGGCGGGATGCCGCGGACGCACCGTCGATCGAGCGTCTGCGCGTGGGCACCCTCGACGAGGGAACGTGCGTGCAGACCCTGCACATCGGCTCGTACGACGAGGAAGCCGCGGTGCTCGCACGGATGCACGACGAGGTCATCCCCGCGCGGGGCCTTCGGATGACGGGGACCCATCACGAGATCTATCTCAGCGATCCCCGGCGGACGGAGCCGGCGAAGCTCCGCACCGTTCTCCGTCAGCCCGTCGCACCCGCGTGACCTGTGACGCAAGCCCCGGATCCCACCCGTACCGGAAATCTAGGCTGGGCGCATGTCCATCGAGACTCTGTGGCTCGTTCGCCACGGCGAGAGCATCGGCAACGTCGCGGCCACCCGTGCTGAGCGGGAGGGCCTCGAACGCGTCCCGATCGACATCCGCGACGCCGACGTGCCGCTGTCTCCGGTCGGAGAGGATCAGGCCGGCGCCTTCGGCGAATGGCTGGCCGCTCAGCGCGAGGCGATCGGCACGTACTGGGTCTCTCCTTATCTCCGTGCCCAGCAGACGCTGACGATCGGGCTCGCCGGATTCGAGGCTTCGGTCACCGCCGACGAGCGCCTTCGCGACCGCGAGCTCGGGGTGCTCGATCTGCTGACGTGGCGAGGCGTCGAGCGGCGCCATCCCGAGGAGGCGGCGCGGCGCCGGCACCTCGGCAAGTACTATCACCGCCCCCCGGGCGGGGAGTCGTGGGCCGACGTGGCGCTGCGGCTGCGATCGTTCCTGGGCGACCTCCTGGCCCGGCCAGAGTCGACCGCTCTCATCGTCGCCCACGACGCCGTCGTGACGCTGATCGTCGGACTTCTCACCGGGATGCCCGAGGAGGAGCTCCTCACCTTCGCGGCGGCCCACCCCGTGCTCAACGCTTCCATCACGCGCGTGGATCGCGCCGACTCGGGCTGGGCGGTGGCGTCGTTCTCCGACGTGGCGCACCTGCGGGTGGGAGGCGCCGACGTCACGGTGCACGAGGGCAGCCCCGACGTGCAGCATCCGGGAGGATCCGATGTCCGAGCCCACTGAGGTCACGCCCGACGTCTTGCGGCGGTGGGGGCTTCCCGCGCCGGGCGGAGACAAGAAGTCGCGCGGCGACGTCGCCGTCGTGGGCGGCTCGCAGCGTACGCCCGGGGGCGTGATCCTCGCGTCCGAGGCGGCACTGCGCGTCGGAGCCGGCCGGGTCGGCGTGCTCGCGCCCGGGTCGGTGAGCGTGCAACTCGGGGCGGTCCTGCCGGAGGCGGCGATCCTCACTCTCCCCGACGACGCCTCCGACCCTCTCGAGGGAGCTGCCCGCACGAAGGTCGAGGGGGCGGATGCCGTGCTGGTCGGTCCGGGTTTCGATGATGCCGACGAGACGCTGGAGACGCTGCTCGCGGTCGCCGACACGGGGCCGCGGTGCGTCGTCCTCGACGCCTACGCGCTCGGCGTTCTGCCGCGGCTGGATCGCGACCGCCTTCCCGAGGCGCTCGTCCTCACGCCGAACCGCGAGGAGTTGGCGCTCCTGGCCGATCGCGGGCCCGACATCGATGACCTGGCCGCCGTCGTCCGCGAGGTGGCGGCGCGATACCGCGCCGTGGTGACGTGTTACGACGTCGTCGCCGCGCCGAGCGGCGAGGTGTGGCACGTCGGCGGAGGCGGCCCGGGCCTCGCCACCTCCGGCAGCGGCGACGTCCTCTCCGGGGCCGTCACCGGCTTCGTGGCTCGCGGGGTGAAGCTCTCGCACGCCGCCGCGTGGGGCACCTGGGTGCACGCGCGGGCGGGGGAGCGCCTCACCGACCGCCTCGGTCTCGGATTCCTCGCGCGCGAACTGGCGCGTGAGCTCCCCCTCGCCGTCCGCGAGATCGAGAGGCCGTAAGGGACCCTGGAGCGCGCCGATCTCGCTAGCGTGGGGGTGTGCGCGCACCTGTCGATCCCACGTCCACGTCCGCCTGGGCCGAGCTGACCCGCATCCGCGAGGGGTTCACCCCGGATCTGCGGGGCTGGTTCGGTGATGATCCCGATCGCGTGACGAAGCTCACGCATCCGCTCGCCGACCTGCACGTCGATCTGTCGAAGAACCTCGTCACCGACGAGATCCTCGCCGCACTCTTGCAGCTGGCGGAGGAGACCGGTGTCGCCGAGCGGTTCGCGGACATGCTGCGCGGAGCCCATCTGAACACGAGCGAGGACCGTGCGGTGCTCCACACCGCCCTGCGCCGGCCGGCGGGTCTGCGACCGCCGCTCGACGTGGACGGGCAGCAGGTCGACAGCGACGTGCACGAGGTGCTGGATGCGATGTCGGCCTTCGCCGAGCGCGTGCGCTCGGGGGAGTGGCGCGGGGTGACGGGGAAGAAGGTCACCCACGTCGTCAACATCGGCATCGGTGGCTCCGACCTCGGCCCCGTCATGGTCTTCGAGGCGCTCAAGCCGTACGCGGACGCGGGGATCGAGGCGCGCTTCATCTCCAACATCGACCCCACGGATGCCGCGCAGAAGACCGCGGGGCTCGATCCCGAGACCACCCTCGTCATCGTCGCCTCGAAGACCTTCACGACCCTCGAGACCCTCACCAACGCGCGCCTGGTCCGGGACTGGCTGTGGGCCGGACTCGCGCAGTCGGGAGCCATCGACGGCAGCGAGGCCTCCCGCGCCGACGCGGTCGCCCACCACTTCGTGGCCGTGTCCACCGCGCTCGACAAGGTCGCCGCCTTCGGCATCGACCCGCACAACGCCTTCGGATTCTGGGACTGGGTCGGCGGGCGCTACTCGGTCGACTCCGCGATCGGTCTCTCGCTGGCCGTCGCGCTCGGACCCGACGCGTTCCGGCAGCTCCTGGCCGGTTTCGCCGCAGTCGACGAGCACGTCGCCACCACGCCGCTGGAGCGGAACGTCCCCGTACTGATGGGGCTCCTCAACGTCTGGTACACCAACTTCCTCGGGGCACAGTCCCACGCGGTGCTTCCGTACGCGCAGTTGCTCCACCGCTTTCCGGCGTACCTGCAGCAGCTGACGATGGAATCCAACGGCAAGTCCGTCCGCTGGGACGGTACGCCCGTGACCACCGACACGGGCGAGGTGTTCTGGGGCGAGCCGGGAACGAACGGTCAGCACGCCTTCTACCAGCTCATCCACCAGGGGACGCGCCTCATCCCCGCCGACTTCCTCGCGTTCGCCAACCCGGCGTACCCGTTGCAGGACGACGGCCGCGACGTGCACGGACTCTTCCTGGCGAACTTCCTCGCCCAGACGAAGGCGCTCGCATTCGGCAAGACGGCCGAGGAGGTCGAGGCCGAGGGCACGACCGGCGCCCTGGTCGCGGCCCGCACCTTCCCCGGCAACCGCCCGACGACGTCGATCTTCGGTCCCGCCCTCACCCCGTCGGTCCTCGGCCAGCTCATCGCGCTGTACGAGCACATCGTCTTCACCGAGGGGACGATCTGGGGTATCAACTCGTTCGACCAGTGGGGCGTCGAGCTCGGCAAGCAGCTGGCGCTGCAGATCGCACCGGCCATCGAGGGCGACGCCGACGCGCTCGAGGCACAGGATCCGTCCACGAAGGCGCTCCTGGCGTACTACCGCTCGCAGCGCCCGTGAGAGGGCGATCCCGGCATCAGCGTCGGGGAGGAGTGTCGTAGAGATCGCGCGGGAGTTCGGCGTGCGGGTCGATCAGGTACTTGATCGCCGCCGCCCGTCTCTCGGCCATCGGTCGCAGCGCGCCCTCGACCAGGTCGGTCAGCGGGAGGACGCGCGGCGCGACCCGTCCCCAGTCACCGGCTCGACGCGCGAGGAGCTCGACGGCTCGGGGGAAATCGCGCTCCCGCACGAGGGCGTTCGTCCCCACGAGCGCGATCTCCCGCAGCGCCAGGCGCGCAGCATCGATCGCGACCGGCTCGGGCGCGAGCCCCACCAGGACGATCACCCCGCCCCGCGGGGCCAGGTCGATCGCGGTGCGAAGGCCGCCGGCAGCGCCGGTCACCTCGAACAGCACGCTCACCTCGCGGGGCAGCCGGTCGCGGATGAGTCCGACGTCGTCGGGCGTGCCTGCCACTCGGATGGTGGCGTCGGCTCCCAGCTCGCGGGCGATGTCGAGCCGATCCTCGTCGAGGTCGGTCACCACGACATGCGCGCCCTCCTGGACGAGCGCGTGGACGAGGAAGGCTCCGATGCCGCCGGCACCCTGCACGAGGACCGATCGGCCTGTGACGGGACCCGCGCGGGAGACGTCGTGAACGGCGATCGCGAGGGGCTGAGCGAGCGCGGCCTCGGCCAGCGTGAGGCCCAGGTCGTCGACGGCCACAGAGTTCTCCGGCCGCGCGAGGACGTACTCCGCCAGCGCGCCGTCGACATGCAGCCCGCTGCCGTAGTAGCTCTCGCAGAGGTTGCTGCGTCCCTCCGTGCACACCCGGCACCGACCACAGGCGACCAGCCCGCAGGAGGCGACGGTACGCTCGAGCCATCCGGGATCGACGCCGTCGCCGAGAGCGATCACCGTCCCGGAGAACTCGTGCCCGGGGATGATCGGCCCGAGGTGTCCGGAGGCGGGATGGCGGACGTGAAGCGGGTGGTTCACCGGCCCGTGGTCGTACTCGCCGGCGTCGCTTCCGCAGACCCCGACGGCACCGACGCGCAGCAGCATCTCGCCCGGGCCGGGCGTGGGGATCGGGCGACGTTCGATACGGACGTCGTGGGGGCCGTGGTAGACCGCAGCCCGCATCGTCGCGGACGTCATGCCGGGTCCGCCCGATCCTGGCCGCCGTCCATCCGCCCGCCCTCGAGCCACTCGGTGTCCTCGGTCGCGCCCGGCTGCGGCCATGCCGAGAAGACGTCGGCATACGGTGCGTTCATGAGCTCGAGGACGGTCCCCCACGGGTCGCGCGCGTAAGCAAGCAGCCACGGGCGGCCGGGAACGAACGCCACCGCATCCGAGACCCGCTCTCCACCCGCGCCCTCGATGCGCTGGAGGGCCTCCTCGACGTCGGGCACGGTGAAGCACACGTGCCACGGTCCGCGCTCTTCCCAGCCCAGCCCCTCGTGACGCTCGCGGGTCGGCGGGTCGACGAACTGGAACAGTTCCAGCCCCACGCCGTCGGGCCCGAGGAGGTGAGCCTGATAGGCGAGGGCGAACCCGGGACCGAGAATGCTCCGGGTCTCCGAGGTCCCGGATGCGGCGGGCCGCAGCACACGCGGACCCATGATGCACCGCAGGCCCAGCACGTCGCTATACCAGCGGACGGCGCCCCGGATGTCGGGGACGGTGACCCCGATGTGATTGACCCCGACCGTACCGCTCATGACGTGGCCCTCTCGCGGCGGACGATCTCCGCGATGGCCGCCCAGTCGAGCTCGGCGATATCCGGCTCGGCGAGGGTGCGCTCGAACATCTCGCGCAGCACCGGTGCCGTGGGGAGCGGGGTTCCCGTCTCGGCGGCGGCCTGCTCAGCCAGACTCAGGTCCTTCAGGCCCAGCTCGACGCTGAATCCGACGGGCTCGTACCGCCGCGCGGCGATCTCACGTCCGTAACCGCCGTAGGCGGGCCCCGGGTAGAGCGTGCTGTTGAGCAACTCCACCAGCAATGCGGGGTCGACCCCACCGCGCTCGGCGATCGCGACGCTCTCGCTGAGCGCCTGAAGCGTGTGGATGAGGTTGTAGTTCACACAGATCTTGACCAGGTTCGCCAGCCTCGGCCGGTCGCCGAGATACCACGTCCGCGAGCACAGTTCGGCGAGGAGGGGCTCGACGCGGTCGGCGGCGGCACGCTTCCCGGCGAGCAGGATGTTGAGCTGGCCGGCCGCCGCGACGGGGGGCCGTCCGATGACCGGTGCGGCGACATAGTCCACGCCGGCCGCGGCGTGACGTGCCGTGGCTGAGTCGGCGGCGGCGAGACTCAGCGACTCGAAACCGACGTGGACGCTTCCCGCCGGCATGAGCCGGAGATTCTCCTCGGAGAAGACAGCCTCGGCGGCGGCATCGTTGGAGAGCATCGAGAACACCACGGCACTCCCCAATGCCTCCTCCAGGAGAACCCGCCTCCCGCCGAGGGCGACGAGCTCCGCTCCGACCCTCGGCGTGCGATTCCACACCGCGACGTCGTGGCCGGCCTCGACGAGGCGGCGACACATCGCCAGCCCCATCGTGCCCAAGCCGATGAATCCGATGTCCCTCACGGCGTTCCTTCCTGACGACGGCAGAGCGCGGATCGCGCGGCCATCAGTCGATCGGCGTGCGCTTGCCCTCGCGCCAGTAGTTCGTCGTCGTGGCGATGTGGTCGCGTCCGTGCGAAGGGGCGCCCTTGGCCACGTGTGCGAACATCTGCATCGCGAAGCCACCGTCGAGGTCGTCGACGATGCGGCGCTTCCAGGGCCGCCGGACGATCTGCGTGGTCATACGACGCATCGTACGAGGCTGGTGCATGATGTGGTCCGCGATCGCGTAGGCCCGCTCGAGAAGCTCCGCGCGCGGGAGCGTCTCGTTGACCATGCCGTACTCCAGCGCGGTCGCCGCATCGATCGCCTCGCCGGTGAGCAGCGCATAGGCCGCGCGCTTCGTCCCGAGCAGTTCCTGGAACGCGCTGTGGATGCCGTCGCCCGGAGCCGAGCCGATCGCGTAGTGGAGGTCGAAGATCGTGGCCTCCTCGGCCATGAGGGTGAGATCGCACATCAGCACGATCTCGGAGTGGAATCCGGGGCCGTTCATGATGCCGATCGTGGGGATCTCGAGGTCGTTGACCATCGAGCTGACGTTGATGCGCCCGTCTTTGTATGCGTACTCGTAGGCCCAATGGGCGACGTCGGAGCTCTCCAGCTCGAAGCCGTCGGGGTCGGAGTCGACCATGAAGTCATCACCGGTCCCCGAGTAGATCAGAAGCTCGTTCTTCGGGTCGGCCCCGATGACCTTGAGCAGCTGTCCGAGCGAGCGGTGGTTCTGCACGCTCAGTTGTACCGGACCTCCTCGGGTGTGGGCCTGCACGAGGAGCACCCCGTCGTCGCGGCGCTCGAGCGTGTAGAAGTCCTGGAAGAACTCCCTGTACTCCTCGAATTCGGGGGTGGGGAGAAAGTCTTGAAGAGACATCGTCGTCCTCTCGTCTCGGAGATAAGGGCCTGCAGCATTCATGGTGAATTTAATTTAGGCAAGCGCTGATGAGCACTGACAGTAGGAAAAATGCGGGCATGTGTCAACTGAAAGGCGATCCGAGGACAAGAAATAAAGTGTTGATTGACATTCGGGTTTACGTCGTGCCAGCATGACGGTCACGCAGCGATGCGCCCTGACGTTTGACGAAGGAGTCACCGATGAGTTCTGTCACCCCCCTCCCGCGCCGACTGGCGGCCCTTGCCGCCGGCATCGCCGCTGCAGCGCTGGTGCTCGGCGGCTGTGCGGCCAGCCAGAGCGCCGATGCCGGCACCGAGGAATCCGGACCGATCGTCATCGGAGGCACTCTCGGCCTGACCGGCACGTACGCCACCGCCGCCGCGGCGTACCGCGAGACGTACGACTACTGGGTCGAGCAGGTCAACGACAGCGGCGGTCTCCTGGGGCGGGAGGTCGAGCTGAAGATCTACGACGACGAGAGCAACCCGCAGACCGCGCAGACGCTGTACCAGCAGCTGATCAACGAAGACGACGTCGATCTGCTTCTCGCGCCGTACGCGACGGCGGTCGGAGGGGCTGTCGTGCCGCTCGCCGAGCGGGCCGGCAAGCTGCTGTTCAACGGCGGCTTCTTCAGCAAGGAGCTGCACAGCAAGTACCCCGACACGATGGTGACGGGCTGGCCGTACCAGGACACCGAGGCGACGTATCCGCTGTTCGATTATCTCGAGTCGTTGCCCGAAGCCGAGCGCCCCAGCACCGTCGCCATCGCGACCGCGCAGAACCCCGCGTTCCTGGCCGCGCGCGACGGCTACGACGGCGAGGGTGGCGCACTCGCCCGTGCCGAGGAACTCGGCATGGAGGTCGTCGTGGACGAGGAATACGACCAGAGCGCGACTGATTTCTCCGCGCTGATCCAGCGCGTGTCGCAATCCGGTGCCGAGGTGTTCCTCGGGCTGAGCGCGCCCAACGACGCGGGTCTGATCGCGACGGCCGTCTCGCAGTCGGGCTACGACCCCGATTTCTACTGCTCGTGCGGATCCCAGGTGACGACGCTCCCGAACTGGCCGGCGCTGGGTGACGCCGCTGTCAACGTCTTCGCGAACAGCGCCGCCTCGACCGCGCAGGACACTCCAGGTCTCGCAGAGCTGGCAGCCCATCTGGACGAGAGCCTCGGGATGACGACCCTGCCCTCGTACGCCGCCGTGGGCTACACCGCGCTGCAGGTGCTCCAGCAGGCGGTCGAGAAGGCCGGGTCGCTCGATGACGACACGGTGCGCGCCGCCGTCGCCGAGGGGACATTCGATACCGTCGTCGGCGAGGTCACGTACAACGACGACGGCACGATCGCCTTCAACGGCCTGCTCCTGCAGTTCCAATCCGCCGGCAACCAGGTCATCTGGCCTGCCGACCAAGCCACGGCCGACGCGGTCGTGCCGCTTCGAGGATGACCGTGGCGCACGTGAGCGACATCGCCATCCGGGCCGAGGAGCTGACGAAGTCGTTTCGGGGCGTCCATGCCGTCGCCGGAGTCGACCTCGAGGTGCCCGCAGGTTCCCTCGTCGGCCTCATCGGTCCGAACGGGTCCGGCAAGACCACGACGTTGAATCTTCTCGGCGGCGCCATCCGCCCCGACAGCGGGAGCATCGCCGTGCGCGGAGACAGAGTGAGCGGCCGGTCCAGCGCCGCGTTCGTGAAGGCCGGGATCTCGCGCACCTTTCAGAACCCGCGGGTCTTCTCCACCCTCACGGCGCTGGAGAACCTCCTCGTCCCGGTGCTCCACTCCCGCGGGGGCCGTGCGACGCTCCGGGCGAAGGCGGAGGCGTTGCTGGAGTTCGTCGGCCTCGCCGCCCACCGCGACACGGCGGCGAGCGAGCTGTCCGGCGGTCAGCAGAAGCTGCTGGAGTTCGTCCGGGCGCTCATGACCGACCCGCGCATCGTGCTCATGGACGAGCCGTTCGCAGGCGTGCACCCGAGCGTGAAAGTGCTGATGCGCGAACGCATCGCCGAGCGCAACGAGTCCGGTACCGCCTTCATCATCGTGAGCCACGAGATCCCCGACCTCACACGGCTGTGCTCCACGGTCGTGTGCATGGCGGCGGGCAAAGTGATTGCCGCCGGCACCCCCGACGCGGTGATCGGTCATCCGGAGGTCGTGGAGGCGTATCTCGGACACGGCCCCGCTTCGAGAGGAGAACGCGGATGACCACGCTCACGATGGCGAACGTCACGGCCGGCTACCACGCGCACGACATCGTGCTCGACGACGTGAGCCTGACCGTGGAGCCGGGGCGCGTGAGTGTCGTCCTGGGCCCGAACGGCTCCGGCAAGTCCACCACGCTCCGGGTGCTCACCGGTTTCGTCACGCCGCGCTCGGGTGCCGTGCTCCTGGACGGCGACGACATCACCGGGCTCGACCCCGCTGAGCGCCTGTCGCGGGGGATCGCGCTCCTCCCGCAAGGTCGATCGGTCTTCCCGCAGTTGTCGGTGCAGGACAACCTGCGCCTCGGCGCATGGCAGATCCGGCACGACGGTGACCGGCTGAACACCGCGGTCGAGGCCATGTTCGAGCGTTACCCCTCGCTCGTGCCGCTGCGCGCCCGCATGGCCGGGAGTCTCAGCGGCGGGCAGGCGCGACTGGTCGAGTTCGCGCGCACGCTCATCACCGAGCCGGCCGTGCTCCTCATCGACGAGCCGTCCGTCGGGCTCTCTCCCGCGCTCGTCGACGAGGTCTACGACGAGATCGCGCGACTCAAGGAGGAGGGACGAACCATCCTTCTCGTCGACCAGAACGTGCAGGCCGCGGTCGGCCTCGCCGACGAGGTCTTCACCCTCGCCTACGGGCGCAACCATCTGTCCGGCTCCCGCGACGAGTTCGCGGGCCAGCTGGACCAGCTGATCAAGACCTGGCTCAGCCTGTGAACCGGAGACCGCTGTGAACCTTCTCCAGACCCTCGTCAACGGCCTCCTGCTGGGAGGCATCTACGGCGGCTTCGCGATCGGGTTGAGTCTGCTGCTCGGAGTCCTCCGCATCGTGAACCTCGCCCACAGCGCGATCCTCGTGCTGGGCGCGCTCGTGTACTGGCAGCTGGTCGCCGGTGCGGGCATGGATCCGCTCCTGATGATCCTGCCGGTCGTGATCGGCGGATATCTCCTCGGCCTCGGCGTGTATCGCACCGTGGGCGTGCGGTTGCGCGGCCAGGACGACTCCACCGTGATGCTCGCCTTCTTCGGCCTCATGGTGCTCATCGAGAGCATTGCGATCGTCACGTGGACCACCGACAGCAAGTCCGTGCCCCTGGGGTACCTCAGCGGCGTCGTGCACCTGGGTCCGATCTTCGTGCCCGTCGCACGTCTCGTCGCCGCGGCTCTGGCCGTCGCGCTCCTGGTCGCCGTGCATCTTCTCCTCACCCGGACCATGACCGGTTCCGCGGTGAGGGGCCTCGCTCAGAGTCCGGATGTCGCGCGACTCGTCGGCATCGACGTGCCCAAGCTCTCCCGGCACGTGTTCGCGGCAGGGGTCGCGCTGGCCGCGTTCGGTGGCATCATCCTGGCCCTCACGTCGACGTTCACGCCGCAGGAGCACGTCCGCTGGCTCGCCTGGTCGTTCCTCGTCGTGATCGTCGGCGGCCTCGGTTCCGCCATGCGCACGCTCGTGGCCGGTCTCGCGGTCGGCGTCATCGAGGCGTTCCTGGGGACGTTCCTCGCTTTCCAGTACACCTACGTCGCCCTGTACGTGCTGCTCGCAGTGGTCATGCTGCTGCGCAGCGAGGGACTGGGCGGCGCCCGAGAGAGAGCGGTCTGACATGGGCGACACCACACCCCCACCCGCCCCGGCTGACACCGACATCGCCCTGGCACCCTCGCGCGCCAGCGCGCCGGCTTCTCGTCGGACCACCTGGATCGAGCCGGCGACGGCCATCGGCGTCCTCGCGGTGATCGGCGTCCTGGGCGCGGTGCTGAACCTCGGCGGGGTCACCACCCTCACCACCGCGGTCTTCTACATCGCGATTGCCCAGGGGTGGAACCTCCTGGGCGGATTCGGCGGATACCTCAACTTCGGCATGGCCCTGTTCGTCGGTGCCGGCGCATACACCGCGGCGTCGCTGAATGCAGGGTCGGGATGGTCGCTGTGGGCGACGCTCATACCTGCCGCCCTCGTGGCGGTGGCCTGCTCGGTGGTCATCGGCGTGGCGACCCTGCGTCTGCGCAGCCACTACTTCGCGATCTTCACCCTCGTCGTGACATTCCTCGCAATCAGCGTGGCGAAGAACATCCCCGAGCTGGGTGGGGCGAACGGACTGTTCCTCACCATGGCGGGGGAGTGGACCCCGGGTCAACTGGCGGTGTTCTTCTTCTACCTGCTGTTCGCGCTCGCCTGCCTCGCCACGCTCATCTCCTGGCTCGTGCACCGATCGAACTTCGGATATGCGTTGCGCGCCATCAAGGAGGATGAGCTGGCCGCGAGGGCGCTGGGGGTGCGCACGACGCCGGTCAAACTCGAGGCTCTCGTGATCGGTGCCGCGATCGCCGGGATCGCCGGGGCGATCTTCGCCTTCCAGACGTCGTACATCGAACCCGCGGGCGCGTTCGACTTCGGTCTGTCGCTGGACATCGTCCTCGTGTGCGTCATCGGAGGCCTCGGCACGTGGGCAGGTCCGCTGGTCGGCGCGGTCGTCGTCGTCGTGCTCGAACAGGTGCTGCGACTGTTCATCGCCGACGTCTCGTTCTTCGGCTGGGAACCTCCGGCGGAGATCAACCGGCTCTTGCTGGGGATCGTGCTGCTCGCGTGCGCGCTGTTCCTGCGACGGGGCCTGCTCGGCACTCTCACGTCACGCAGAGGAAGGACGGTGGCAGTATGAACGGGCCGATTCGAGCGGCTGATAGAGTGGCGCCTTCATCGAGATTCCGGGGAGTCGGCGTGTCTTCACCTTCGTCCGGAAAGGCCAGCGGCCTGGATGAATGGCAGCATGTGGGCGCCCGCATCCGGGAGGCCCGCCGCCAGCTCGGGATGAGCGCCCGCGAGCTTGCACAGCGCGTCGGCGTGACTCCGCAGCACGTGTCGCAGGTGGAGCGAGGTCTCGGCTCCTTCAGCGCGGCGGTGCTGTATTCGGTGGCCAGCGCGCTCGACATCTCGCTGGACAGCCTCTTCGACGATGCGGCCGCCGAGACGTCCTCCGCGGCCTCCCGCGCCCGTGCGGCGGATGCCACGGCCGGGCGGACGACATTCGAGGGCGGCATCGTTCTGCGGCGCGCTGACCGGCCCAGCCTCAAGCTCCGCAGCGGCCCGCGCTGGGAGCGCCTCACCGCGGCACCTGAGCAGTTCGCGGAGTTCCTGGAGGTGGTCTATCCGCCGTCGACGGAGGAGGCCACCGACAGCGGGCTGACGCGTCACGAGGGCCGTGAATACGGCGTCATCCTCTCCGGTGCGCTGCACGTGGAGGTGGGGTTCGACTCCACGATTCTGAAAGCGGGCGACTCCATCGCCTTCAGCTCGTCGATCCCGCACCGCTTTCGCAATGCCTCCGACGGTGAGACTCGGGCCATCTGGTTCGTGAACGAGGCGGCGGGGCTCGCCTCTCCCGAGACCTTCCACGGCGCTGCGTCCTCTGACGATCCCTCTGTGCGCCGCTACGAGGCGCACGCCGACTGACCCACCTCTGCGCCCTTCTGGACGGGCGCATCGCGATCCGTCGCGCCGCCCCAGCGGGTGGCCGAGGCGACGGCGCGGCTTTCCGCACCCACCTTCCCGGGAGAACCCCATGCCTGAACGACGACCGCTGCGCACCGATGTCGACTGGATCGAGTTGACCACCACGCCTGCAGACTGGAACGCCGCCGACCCCGCCCTGTTGGAGACGATGCTCGTCCAGATCCAGCTCATCCGGACGTTCGAGGAGGCCGTGCTCGACCTCGCCGGGGAGAGTCTCGTGCACGGACCGGCCCACTCCAGCATCGGACAGGAAGGCGGAGCGGTCGGCTCGATCGTGGGGTTGCGCTCGACCGATGGTGTGAACGGGTCGCACCGGGGCCACCATCAGTTTCTCGCCAAGGTGCTCACCCACGTCAGTGGCGGCACCATGTCGGCGCGGGAGCCCTTCGGGGAGGCCGTCGACACCGTGCTCTATCGCACGATGGCCGAGATCCTCGGTCTGTCGGACGGATACGGCAACGGACGTGGCGGTTCCCTGCATCTGCAGCTGCTGGAGGCAGGAGCGCTCGGCACGAACGCGATCGTCGGAGGCGCGGTGCCGTTCGCCGCGGGAAACGCGTGGGCCCAGCGACGCAGCGGCACGGGCGACCTGACGCTGACGTACTTCGGCGACGGCGCCAGCCAGATCGGCTCGGTGCTCGAGTCGATGAACCTGGCCGCGGCATGGAAGCTGCCTCTGGCCTTCTTCATCGAGAACAACATCTACGCCGTGTCGACCCGCGTCGAGGAGGCCACCGCCGACCCACGACTCTCGGTGCGCGGACAGGGTTTCGGCATCCCGGCGTGGCGCGTGGACGGGATGGATCCGCTCGCCGTTCATCTGGCCGTCGAGCGAGCCGCCGAGCGGATGCGCGCGGGGGAGGGGCCCGTTGTCATCGAGGCCGAGGTGTACCGCTTCTTCCATCAGAACGGTCCGTACCCGGGAAGCGCCTTCGGCTACCGCTCGAAGGACGAGGAGCAGCAGTGGCGGGAGCGCGATCCGCTGGAGCGCGTCGCGGCCGAGATGACGCGCCGTGGACTCCTCGACGACGACACCCGCGCGGCGTTGCGACGCCGTGCGGAGAAGGCCGTGGCGAGCGTCGTCGATCGTCTGCTCGAGTCCGACCCCGATGCTTCCGGGAAGCGGCGCGTGCGCCCGGAGCTCTGGCCCGATCCCGACTGGGTGGACTGGGGTCTCCGCGGCGACGCGAGCGAGCTGGACCGACTGGAGGCACGTGAGCCCACGACCGACGACGCACCGCGGTCCCGAATGCGATTCATCGACGCGGTGGCGCGAGTGATGGACCGTCGGATGGCCGAGGACGAACGCATCATCGTGCTCGGCGAAGACGTGCACCGCCTCAACGGCGGCACGAACGGGGCGACCAGAGGTCTGGTGCGAAATCACGGCGAGGATCGCGTGCTCGGCACGCCGATCAGTGAGAACGCCTTCAGCGGCCTCGGCGGAGGGATGGCTCTGGACGGGCGGTACCGGCCGGTGGTCGAGTTCATGTACCCCGATTTCCTCTGGGTCGCCGCAGACCAGATCTTCAACCAGATCGGAAAGGCGCGGCACATGTTCGGCGGCACCAACCCCGTGCCCTACGTGTTGCGCACGAAGGTCGCGATGGGCACGGGGTACGGCAGCCAGCACCTCATCGATCCGGCAGGTATCTTCGCGACGAGCCCGGGGTGGCGGATCGTCGCCCCGTCGACGGCGGCGGACTACGTCGGGCTGATGAATGCCGCGCTCGCGCTGGACGACCCCGTGCTGGTCATCGAGCACGTCGACCTGTACGGCGTCGACGACGAGGTACTCGCCGATCAGTGGGACTACGTGATCCCGCCGGGGAAGGCGGCCATCCGTCGCGAGGGGGCGGAAGTCACGGTCCTCACCTACCTGTCGATGGTGAGTCGCAGCGCCGTCGCGATCGAGTCGACGGGGGTGGACGCGGAGCTCATCGACCTGCGCTGGCTGGACCGCGCCTCCCTCGACTGGGACACCATCGGGGAGAGCATCCGAAAGACCAACGCGGTCGTGATCGTCGAGGAGGGGGCACGGGGAACGTCCTACGGCGGGTGGCTGGCCGACGAGATCCAGCGGAGGTTCTTCGACTGGCTCGACCAGCCGATCGCGCGCGTATCCGGTGGTGAGGCCTCGCCGAGCATCTCCCGCGTTCTCGAACGCGCCGCCATCGCGCGCGAGCCCGAGATCGCGGCAGGACTCGAGCGCGTGCGCGCGGCGGCGAGCGGTCGCTGATGGCCACGGTGGTGCGGATGCCGGTCGCGCTGGCGGGGGTGACGGAGTCGGCCGTCCAGACGTGGCTCGTGCAACCGGGGCAGGCGCTTCACCGTGGTGATCCGCTGGCCGAGATCGAGACCGACAAGGCCGTCGTGGAGTTCGCCGCCGACGCGGACGGTACGCTTGCCCGTCTCCTCATCGAGGAGGGCGTCAGCGTCGACGTGGGAACCCCGATCGCCGTGCTCCTCGGCGAGGGGGAGGACGACTCGCATCTGCAGCGCGCGCTCGCGGAGGCGGGAGTGCGCGAGCCCGCCCGGGGCGGCGCGGAACGAACCGACGCAAAGCCGCTGCCCGCCGAAGTCCCGGCACGCGGCACGTCGCGGGAGCGCATCCCGGCCAGTCCGCTGGTGCGGCGGCTCGCGCGCAGCGAGGGGATCGCCCTCGACGAGGTCGAGGGTACGGGTCCGGCCGGACGCATCACGCGCCGCGATCTGGAGCGCCATGTGAGCGCGCGACCTGGAGAGCCGACCGACGCCTCGCGAACGCCCGTGTCGCCGGCGGCGCCGGTCGCGTCGGTTGAGCGCGGCACCGACATCCCGGTGACGGGCATGCGCCGAGCGATCGCACGGCGCCTCGTCGAGAGCAAGTCGACAGTGCCGCAGTTCTCTCTGACGCGGCACTGTCGTGTCGACGCGCTCCTGGAGCTGCGGCGTCGGGTGAAGGAGTCGAGCACCGCCGGAGTGTCGGTGAACGACTTCGTCGTCAAGGCCGCGGCGCTCGCGCTCGCCGCCGTCCCCGAGGCCAACACCATCAGGCAGGGGGAGACGATGCGCCGTCTCGACAGCGCCGACATCGCGGTGGCGGTGGCGATCGACAGCGGCCTGGTGACCCCTGTGGTGCGCGGAGCCGACAGGCTCTCCCTGCGCGGGATCGCAGGCGTCGTCGCGGATCTCGCCGACCGTGCTCGGGCAGGGCGCCTGCAGCAGCACGAATTGGAGGGTGGCTCCTTCACCATCTCGAACCTAGGGATGTACGGCGTGGATGAGTTCGCCGCGATCGTCAATCCGCCGCACGCCGGCATCCTCGCCGTCGGTGCCGCAACGCCGCGCGCCGTCGTGGTGAACGGACAGGTGTCGCCCGCGACGATGATGACGGTGACGTTGTCGGGCGATCATCGGGTGATAGACGAGGTCGTCGGCGCGCGCTGGCTCGCCGAATTCGTCGCGCTCGTGGAGAGTCCGTTGCGCCTCCTCATATGAGGGGCGCGTTAGCCTCGACGAGTGGTTGCCGATCCTCTTCTCGACGACGCCAGGTCGCAGCTGAGCGCCCTGGCATCCGCTCCCGCGCAGGATCTCGCGCCGGTCGGACTCCCGCACCCGGCAGACCCCCGTCCCGCGGCGGTGCTCATCCTGTTCGGCGTGCTCGACCGGCTCGCCAGCGACCACGATGCGCGGGCGACAGCTGTCTCGCGCGATCTCGACGTCCTGCTGCTGTCGCGGGCGAGCACGCTCCGCTCCCACGCGGGTCAGGTGGCGTTCCCCGGAGGCCGCCAGGATCCGGGCGACGCGGATCCCGTGGCAGCGGCGCTGCGTGAGGCTCGAGAGGAGACCGGCATCGATCCTGCGGGGGTCGAGGTGCTCGGCTCTCTGGCCCCCATACCGCTGGCGTACTCCGAGCATCTCGTGACGCCCGTGATCGCGTGGTGGCAGCATCCGAGCCCGATCCGTGTCGTCGACGAGGCCGAATCAGCCGCGGTCTTCCGCGTGCCGGTGGCCGATCTGCTCGACCCCGCCAAGCGCGGCGTGACGGTGATGCGCCGCGGCGGGCGCGAGTGGCGGGGCCCTGGTTTTCTCATCGAGCATGCCCGCGAGGAGTATCTCGTGTGGGGCTTCACCGCGATGCTGCTGAACGGCCTGTTCGATCGCCTCCGATGGACGGAGCCGTGGGACGACTCGCGGGAGTTACCGCTTCCTCCGCTCCCGGGGGAGTGACGCGCACACCGTTCACCCAGCCGATGCGGAGGATCCGTCCAGACGCGAGGCGCAGACTCGGGCCTTTGTGTCTCACCCGAAGAGGCACAGCGCCGTCGTGCGTCAGCTTCCCGAAGGACTTCCCGAACCACTCATGCGCCTCCGCCTCACCTCTCGTCCCGCCCGTCGAACCTTGTTCACTCTCACCGCGGCCGTCGCCGTCGCCGCAGGAGTACTCGCTCCCGTCGCGCTCGCCGTCGGCGCACCCGCGTCCGGCCCGATGGCCGCTTCCCTCACCGCCGCGTACGTCGGTGCGCCCACCGCGGGTTCGCTCGGGGCGGCTCTCACCTCTGCCGAGAGCGTAGGAATGAGCACCGACCAGGCGGATGCCGCGCTCGAGGAGGCCGAAGGCGCGCTCGATGCGGCCTCGGCGGTGAGGGCCGAGGTGGTCGCCTCCGGTCTCGACCTGGGCGGCGCGGCCGACATCGACACGGCAGACCTGCGCGCCGCGACGGCCCGGCTCGAGGAAGCGCCGACCGTGCCCGTGCTGCTCTTCCCCGAGCTGGGAGCCGATGCGACAGCGCACGCGAAGATCGTCACCGAGCGCGTCGCGACCGTGCGAGAGGCTCTGGCGGCCGCCCGCGCGCAGCGGGCCGCCGAAGAAGCGGCCGCCGAAGCTCAACGCCAGGCCGAGGCCGCCGCAGCGGCCGAGGCGCAGCGTCAGGCGGAGATCCTCGCCGCCGTCAACACCCCCGACGGCGCGAAGGCGTACGCGGCGCAGCTAGCAGCGGAGAGGTACGCCTGGGGAAGCGATCAGTTCTCATGCCTCGCCTCGCTCTGGCAGCGCGAGTCGAGCTGGAACTACCAGGCCCTCAACGCCTCGAGTGGCGCCACGGGCATTCCCCAGGCGCTCCCGGGCAGCAAGATGGCCAGCTTCGGCGGCGACTGGGCGACCAACGCCGCGACGCAGATCGCGTGGGGACTGGACTACATCGATCGTGCGTACGGCAGCCCCTGCGCCGCGTGGGGACACTCGCAGGCCACGAACTGGTACTGACTCAGGCGGAAGCGGACGGGGTCAGCGTGCAGGGCTCCAGGACGACACGTCGTCGAGGCGCGCGATCTCGGCCGCCGTCAGATCGAGGCGCGTGCTCGCGAGGAGATCGGCGACCTGCTCCGGGCGGGAGGCGCTCGCGATCGGCGCGACGACCGTCGGCTGGGCGCGCAGCCACGCCAGCGCCGTCGTCGCGATGGACGCTTGGTGGTCACGGCCGATCTGCTCGAGCGCGTCCAGCACGGCGAGCCCGTGCGCCGTGGCGTACTTGGCCGCTCCACCGGCGCGCGGCGAGTCGCCCGCGGCATCCGTCGACCGGTACTTGCCGGTGAGGAATCCGCTCGCGAGCGCGTAGTACGGCACGAGTGACATGCCGAACTCGTCGGCCACGGGGACGATGTGGTCCTCGACGTCGTTGCGGTGCACCAGGTTGTAGTGCGGCTGGATGGCGACGGGAAGGTCGGCGCCGATGGCCTGCGCGGAAGAGACCCACGAGCGGATGCGGTCAGCGGAGTAGTTCGACACCGCGACGTAGCGCACCAGACCGTCGCGAACGAGCTCGTCGAAGGCGGCGACCGTCTCCTCCAAAGGGGTGTCGGCGTCGTCGAAGTGGGCGTAGTAGAGGTCGATGCTGTCGCGGCCGAGGCGGCGCAGCGACGCCTCCGCGGCGGCTCGGATGTTGCGTGCTGACAGACCCCGGAAATCCGGGTGCGAGCTGACTTTGGTCGCCACGACGGCGTTGTGCGGCTTCCGGTCGGCGAGCCATTCGCCGATGATCGTCTCGCTCTCGCCGCCGGCGTTGCCCGGTACCCCTGCGCTGTACCCGTCGGCGGTGTCGAGGAAGTTGCCGCCGCCGTCGAAGAAAGCGTCGAGGATCGCGAACGACGTGTCGCGGTCGGCCGTCCAACCGAACACGTTGCCGCCGAGGGAGAGCGGGGTCACGTCGAGTTCACTCGAGCCGATGCGGGTCATGGGGGTCCTTTCGAAAGCGGGATGCGCTCCTGAGGAGAACCCGAAACCGGCGAGCGCATTCCCGCGCCGAATCACTCCGCGTAGTTGCGCGCCCAGAAGACGTCCGGCCGTACGAGGAAGACGGCCAGACCCGATCGGATGTCGTAGCGGGTTCCGGTGTAGCGCTCGGCGATCCGATCGACGATCGCCATGGCCGCATCGCCGTCGATGCGCTCGATCACGCGGCCCCGCACGGACGCCATGTCGAGCATGTTGTCGGGGTGGGTGATCGAGAGCGCGACCCTCGGGTCGGCCCGGATGTTCTCGTCCTTGCGCGACCCGGCGAGCGAGAAGAACGCGATGAGGTCGTTCTCGATGCCGACCCACACGGGGACGCTGTGCGGCGCGCCGTCGGGCATGAGCGTCGCCACGTGGGCGACCATGGCCCTCTCGAAGGAGGGGCGGACGTCGGTCCAGTTCTGGGGCATGGCTCCAGGCTAAGGCGCACCGCCGTCGCCGCGACGGATGCTACATCCGCTCTCGGAAGGTCCACGGGGTGATCGCGCGATGATGCACGCCGTTGTGCATCATCGCGGTCCGTCGAGCTTAGGGTCGCCGCCGTCCAGGGGCAACGTCGCCGGAAGCTGGACGTTCACCGCGAACAGCGCTCGCCCTCGCGTGAGCGATATATCGTTATGTATCGCTGAGCCCGAGTGGGCCTGGCACAGGGAGGTATTCTCATGAGCGGATCATTGTTCGGCGACGGGTTCCCCGGACGCGGGCGGGCGACGGGCGACAGCTGGCCGATGCCTCACATCATGGAGGCGATGGAGCAGCTGCGCGGCATGTTCGATCAGAAGGTCGGGGGCAGCACCCGGATGCAGCGCGGGGATGTGCGGGCCGCGGTGCTCGCCCTTCTCCTCGAGCGTCCCATGCACGGTTATCAGATCATCGCCGAGATCGGCGAACGTAGCGGCGGATCGTGGAAGCCCAGCCCGGGCTCGGTATATCCGACGCTGCAGATGCTCACCGACGAGGGGCTCCTGAAGGCGGAGGAGTCGGGTGGGCGCAAGACCTACTCGCTCACCGACGAGGGCCGTTTCGTGGCCGAAGCGGATGCGGAGAAGCCGGCGCCGTGGGAGAACTCGAGCACCCGCGACAGCGGCCGCGCATCGGGCCTCGCGAAGGCCGGCATCGACCTCGCGCAGGCAGCGGCACAGGTCGGACGCACCGGGAGCGCGGAGCAGGTGAAGGAGGCCGTCGACGTCCTCGAAGAGGCACGTCGTAAGCTCTACTCCATCCTCGCCCAGGACTGACGCGGGTGCCCGACGAGCGCCGGCGTCGAGGAGACTCGGTGACCGACGTCTACGCCATGCGCGCCCGCTATCGGCGCATCACGCGCTTCGCGGCGCGCTATCTCGTCCAGGCGTGGTGGTACGAGCTGGTGCTCCCGCGGTTCGGGATGGCGCGCCTGGCGGCACGCAATCGCTCGATGCGGATGCGACGTATCGCTCAGCGTTTCCACGTGCTCGCGGTCGACCTGGGCGGCCTCATGATCAAGGTCGGCCAGTTCATGTCCTCGCGGCTGGACGTGCTGCCGCCCGAGATCACGAAGGAGCTCGAAGGCCTGCAGGACGAGGTGCCCGCCGTCCCGTTCCCCGCGATCCGCGCGCTGGCCGAGGCGGAGCTCGGCGTGCCGCTGGAGCGCGCCTACGCGTTCGTCGACCCGACCCCGCTCGCCGCGGCATCCCTCGGGCAGGCGCACCGCGCGCAGCTGTCGGCGCCGGACGCCGAGCAGGCGGGTCTCACCGATGTCGTGATCAAGATCCAACGGCCGGGCATCGACGAGGTCGTCGACGTCGACCTCCGGGCGCTGCGGAAGGTCGGCGTCTGGCTGAGCCGCGTCAAGGTCGTCCGCGATCGGGTCGAGGTGCCCGCCCTCGTGGAGGAGTTCGCGACCACCAGCTTCGAGGAGATCGACTATCTGCACGAGGCGGCCAACGCCGAACGGTTCGCCGCCGACTTCGCCGATGACGCCCGGGTCGGCGCCCCCGCCGTGGTGTGGGAGCGGACGACGAAGCGGGTGCTGACCCTACAGGACGTCACCGCCATCAAGATCAACGATCTCGACGGCCTCCGTGCCGCCGGCATCGATCCGGCGGAGGTGGCGCAGACCTTCGCGGCGGTGATGTTCGACCAGCTCTTCGAGCATGGCTTCTTCCACGCCGACCCCCACCCGGGGAACGTCTTCGTCACTCCGCTCGAAACGAGCAGCGCGTCCCCCCGAGCGCTGAGTGAGGATCGAAGTGATGAGGCGAGGCGCTGGCGTTTCACGTTCGTCGACTTCGGCATGATGGGCGAGGTTCCCACGAACCTCCGGCGGGGGCTTCGCCGAGTGCTCATCGCTGCGGCATCGCGCGACGGCAAAGGCCTCGTCGAGGGCATCCGCGACGTCGGCGTGCTCCTCCCGAGCGCCGACACCGCCGAGCTCGAACGGGCGATGACGCAGCTGTTCGCCCGCTTCGGCGGGATGGGCTTCGCTGAGCTCCAAGCTGTCGACCCTCGCGAATTCCGTGCGTTCGCGGTGGAGTTCGGCGACGTCGTGCGGTCGTTGCCGTTCCAGCTGCCGGAGAACTTCCTTCTCGTCATCCGGGCGATGTCGCTGACGTCCGGGATGTGCAGTTCCCTCGATCCCGCTTTCAACATCTGGGACGCCGTCGAGCCGTACGCGAATCGGCTCATCCGCGAGGAGAGCGGCAACGTCGTGCAGGCCTTCGCGAGAGAAGCGGTGTCCGTGCTCGGCGTGAGCGCCCGCCTGCCGCGCCGCCTGGATGCCGTGATCACGCGCGTGGAGGAGGGGCGTCTCACCGCGCAGAGTCCGCGGCTCGAGCGCCGCCTGCGCGCGCTCGAGCGATTGGGCAGTCGCATCCTGGCGGCCGTGCTCTTCGCCGGACTCCTCATCGCGGGCGCCGTGGTGCGGCCGGATGACCCGGTGTTCGGCACCGTGCTGATGTCGCTGTCCGGTCTTCCCCTCCTGTACGCCCTGCTTGCGGGTCTCCTTGCTCGTCGCACGGGTGCCTGAGGGTGCAGCGGGTGTCCGGACGGGAGAGGACCGACTGCCCGCCCGTCAGACCGCGATCGCGGCCGGCAGTTCCTCTTCTGCGGAATCCGCCACCGAGCCGCGGGATGGGCGCACCCTCCGTCGGAAGAGCACCGCGGAGATGATCGCGCCTCCGGCGAAGAACGCCGCTCCCCACCAGAAGGCCGTGGTGTAGCCGGCGACGGCTGCGGATGCTGCGGCGCCCGCCCCATCGGCGAGATGGGCGGCGACGTAGTCGGCGGTCGCTGTCGCAGCGATCGTGTTCAGAAGGGCGGTGCCGATCGATCCGCCCACCTGCTGACTGGTGTTCACCATCGCGGAGGCGACACCGGCGAAGTGCCGGTCGACGTTCATGGTGGCGGTCTGCATGGAGGCGGGCATGATGGTGCCCATCGCGAGTCCGAGGACCATCAGCGCCGGGAGCAGGTCGGCCACGTACGTGCTGTCGACCGTCGACCGCGTGAGAAGGAGCATCCCGACCGCGCCGAGGGCCATGCCGATTGGCACCATGAGCTTCGCACCGAGGCGCGGGAACAGCAGGTTCGTCGACAGTTGGGCCGCGAGGACCAGCATGGCGATCATCGGCAGGAAGGACAGTCCGGTCTGGATCGGGCTGAACTGCAGCGTCGCCTGCAGGAAGTAGGTGACGAACAAGAAGATGCCGAACATGCTGGCGCCGGCGATCAGGATCGACAGGTAGCCTGCGGACCGGTTCCGATCGAGCACGATCGAGAGCGGGAGCAGCGGATGAGAGGCGCGCCGCTGCCATACGACGAAGGCGACGAGGAGAACGCCCGCCCCGGCCAGAACAGCCCAGCTGAGCGGCGAGCCCCATCCCTCCGTCTCGGCGTTGGCGAATCCGTAGACGATGCCGAAGAGGCCGCCCGACACGAGGAGCGTGCCCGGCACGTCGAGCTTCGGCCGGGGGCCGTCGCTTTCGACGCGGCGGATGAAGATCAGCGCGCCGACGAAGGCGATCACCGCGAAGACGACGTTGACGTAGAGGTTCCAGCGCCAATCGAGCGCCTCCGTGAGAAAGCCGCCGAGGAGAAGGCCCAACGCCCCGCCGGCACCCGCGATGGCGCCGAAGACGCCGAAGGCCCGTGCCCGTTCCTTCGGGATCGTGAACGTCGTCGTGAGCACCGCCAGGGCGGTCGGTGCGAGCAGGGCTCCGAACACGCCCTGCAGTGCGCGCGCGGCGACCAGCACACCGAAGTCGGGTGCCGCGCCGCCGAGAGCGGAGGCGGCGGCGAACCCGAGGAGGCCGATGAGGAAGGTGCGCTTGCGGCCGATGAGGTCGGAGACGCGTCCGCCCAGGAGCAGCAGGGATCCGAAAGCGAGCGAGTAAGCGGTGACGACCCACTGACGGTCGCCGTCGCTGAAACCCAGGTCTGCCTGCGCGGAAGGAAGTGCGATGTTCACGACGGTGGCGTCGAGGACGACCATGAGCTGCGCGAGGCCCACGACGACCAGGGTGATCCACCGGCGCGGCGAGGGTCCGGGGCCCTCGGAGGGAACGGATGACGAAGACATGGCGACAGAGTAATACGGAACCGAGACGTTTCGGAAATGAAATGTTCCTGAACTCCCATGTCTCGCCCTGCGCTAGGGTGGAGCGCAGAAGCGAAGGAGGCATGCGATGGCGCAGCTCGAACTCGCCGAGGAGGTGGCCGGCCCCCCGCCGCGCCTCGGTCGGAAGCGTGACCACACGCGTGATGCCGAGATCTTGGACGCGACACTCGAGGTGTTGTCCGAGAACGGCTACGACGCGATGACGATCGATCAGGTCGCTGCGCGCGCACGAGCCGGCAAGGCGACGGTGTATCGCCGGTGGTCCTCGAAGGCGGAGTTGGTGATCGACGCCGTGGCCTGCATGAAGAAGACCAGGATCGATCTCGACAACCTGCCCGACACGGGAACGCTCCGAGGTGACCTGGTCGCGATGATTAAGCCGCCAACGCTCCAGGAGAGCGAGCGCCGGATGCACATCATGGCCGGCATCGTCTCGATGCTCTCGAAGTCACCGGAACTCGCGCATGCCGCGCAAGAGGCGATCGTCGCGCCGCGGCGTGCGGCGACCCGCGTCCTGATCCAGCGCGCGATCGATCGCGGTGAGATCCCCGACACGCCGCACCTCGACCTGATCTCGGGCGTCAGCAGCTCGATCGTGGCCAACCGCGTTCTCCTCGAACGCGCACCGGTGACACGTGAGTTCCTCGTGTCGATCATCGACGGTGTTCTGCTGCCGGCCCTGGGGGCGCGCGCCGAAGCCTGACGCTCAGGATCGACCGAGCACGGCCGCGCGAATGCGGTCGGGGTCCACCTTCGGCGATCGGTCGGCGTAGAGCAGACCGTTCGTCTCCTGCCCGGTATCGGTCAATTGCGTGTAGCAGAAGCCCACGATGCCGGATGCGTGCGCTGCCGCACTCAGCAGCGCGGTGACCCGCTCGGCGAACGCCTCAGGGTCGGGGGCCGTCGAGTAACCCCACTCTTCGTGCGACCCGGTGACCAGAGACACTCCGCCGAACTCGGTGAGCATGACGGCCGTTCCCTCCGCTTGCGCGCCGACCGACATCAGACGGCCCGCCGGGCCTCGGCCGGAGAGCAGCCGCGCCACGGCCGCGTGATCGCCGTAGCGAGCGGCGATGACAGCGGGGTCGGGCTCGTAGTCGTGCACGGTCGCGATATCCGACGCCGTATGCTCCCATCCGTCGTTCGAGATGACCGGTCGCGTGCCATCGAGCGCCCGCGTCAGATCGGCGATGGACCTGCTGAACGCCTGTTGGCGCGGGTCGTGAGCGATGTGCTGTACGCCCCAGCTCTCGTTGAGGGGCACCCAGACGACGATCGACGGGTGGGATGCGTCGCGCCGGATGATGGCGCTCCACTCCGCCACGAGATTCGTCATGGCGCGGGCATCGAAGGCGTACGCGCTCGCCGTCTCCGCCCACACCATCAGCCCGAGACGATCGGCCCAGTAGAGGAAACGAGGGTCTTCGGCCTTCTGATGAACGCGGGCCGTGTTGAAACCGAGCTCGAGGATCGACGCCACCTCTCGCCTGAGCATCTCGGGCGACGCCGCCAGGTGGGTCTCGGGCCAGTAGTTCTGCGCGAGCACGGCTCGGACCGATATCGGCCGGTCGTTGAGGAGGAGTCCCTCCGCCCCGGCTGCCACGCTGCGCATTCCCACGTAGCTGGCCACGGCATCCGTCACGTCGCCGTCGGCGGTGAGGATCTCGATCGATGCGTCGAGCAGGGTCGGCTGTCCCGGGCGCCACAGGAGTTCTTCGTACTGCTGACCGTTGAGCTGGCGGGGGATGACCATCCGCAGCGCGACGGCCGACCGGCCGAGGGCCGCGACCCGCGCCGCTGCCAGGAGTTCGCCCTCATGACGCAGGCGCACGTGGATCCAGGCGTCGGGCGGGAGGGTGCCCTCCACCTCGACGTCGAGCTCGACCGTGGCCGAGGGCAGGTCGGTGCGCCACGACAGGCGCTGGATCGACACGGCGGGCACGCACTCCAGCCATACGGGTTGCCAGATGCCCGTCGTCCGGTGGTACCAGATCGAGTGCGGCTTTTCCCGCCAGTCCTGTTTGCCGCGAAGCACCGAGACGTCGTGCGGGCTGTCCACGGCGCGAACGACCAGTTCGTTGGGCCCCATCGGGTCCATTGCCTCGGTGACGTCGGCGGTGAAGGGCGACTGTCCGCCCTCATGCGTTGCCACGAGCTGCCCGTTGACCCAGACCGTGGCTGACTGGTCCACGGCGCCGAAATGCACGAGCGTGCGGCGAGTCGGGTCCCAGCCGGCTTCGCGCAGCTCTTCCGGGCCGAAGTGACGTCGATACCAGACGCAGGGCAGGAATCCGGTTTCGTGGATCCCTGACGCCGGCGACTCGGGTGGGAAGGGTACCTGAATGGTCCGATCGAAGGCCACGCTGCCCAGCCGGCCTTCGAGCGCGTCGTCGCGCGCGAAGTCCCACGCGCCGGACAGGTCGTGCCAGGAGGCGCGGATCAGCTGCGGTCGGGGGTGGTTGCCACCATCCGAGGTGGCGTCGGGAATGGTCATTCCGAGGGTCCCTTCGTGCTGGCGCGGTGCGAGATCGTGAAGGACACGCTTCGGATACCCGGTTCGGCGTCCTCGAGGAGGAGTTCGATGGCGGTGCGCGCGAGGGCGGCGGTATCGGGAGAGACGGACGACAGGCTCGGCGTGGCGTACCGCGCCTCCTCGATGTCGTCGAAGCCGATGAGGGCCACATCACCGGGCACGCGCACACCGGCGGTCATGAGAACGTGCATCGCGCCGAGCGCGAGCAGATCGTTGAACGCGAACACCCCATCGGGCCGCAGATCCTCTTCCAGGATGCGACGCGCCGCAGCAGCCCCGTCCGCCCGGTGGAACTGGTCGACGGGCAGGACCAGGCGTTCGTCGAACTCCAGGTCGGCGTCCGCGAGAGCTCGTCGGTAGCCTTCCAGACGCAGCGTGGACGTCTCGTTCGGCCCCGACTCCTGGGCTCCGACGGCCGCGATCCGACGACATCCCAGGGAGATGAGATGGGTCGTCGCGGCATGCGCCGCGGCGGTGTTGTCCACCGTGACGTGGGGATAGCGGCTTTCCCCGATGTGTTCGCCGAGGAGGACGAGCGGGGTCTTGTCCAGACGTCCCTCGAGATCGCGGGCGGAGAGGGCGAGGGGGCTGAGGATGAGCCCGTCCATGACGGGGGCGTCCACGCCGTCCGTGATACGGCGCTCGGCATCGGCGGATCCATCCGTCTGGTTGATGAGGACGGTGATGGCTCGCTCCTGCGCGGCACGCACCAGTTCAGCGGCGAGCTCGGCGAAGTATGGCTGACTGAGCTCGGGCAGTGCGAGGCCGATCATTCCGCTTCGTCCGCTGCGAAGCTGTCGCGCCGCCGCGTTCGGCCGGTACCCGAGCTCGATCAGCGCATCGCGCACACGCCGGCGAAGGTCATCCGTCACCCCGCCCGTGCCGTTCACGACGTTGGAGACCGTTTTCGCGGACACGCCGACGTGGTCGGCCACGTCTTTCAGAGTCGTTCGCGCCATCCCTCGTCCTTCTGTCGGCGTGAGTACCGCGCCGCTCAGACTGGCACGGCAGCGTGTCTTGTTCAACGATTACCTGTTCATGTATAACGGTAGTCACTCGGTTGGTTCAACGTTGAACGAGAATTCGAAGGGGAAGAGTGATGAGATCACAGCACGCACCCACCACCTCATGGCGCCGCCGCCGGCGCAGCATCCTGATGGGCCTCGCGACGACCTCGGCGGTGGCTCTCGCGCTGTCCGGATGCGCGGGGCAGGGCTCGGGCGGCGGAGGCGACACGAACGCGGACGGGAAGATCGTCCTCGACTTCTGGAACGGGTTCACCGGCCCGGACGGACCCGCTCTGGAGCAGGTGATCGCGGACTTCAACGCGTCGCAGGACGAGATCGAGGTCAAAGCGAACATCATGCCGTGGGACACGCTCTACCAGAAAGTGCTCACGTCGGTCGCGGCGAAGGACGGCCCCGACATCATCGCGATGTCGGCGGCGCGCATGCCCCAGTTCGCGGATGAGGGCCTGTTCCTGCCGCTCGACGACTACTACGACGACGCCGCTCACGACACGGCGGCGCTCGCGCCGGCGGCGGTGGAGGCGTCGATCTACGACGGCAAGAACTATGGCGTGCCGGTGAACTTCACGCCCATGATGATGTACTACAACAAGGACCTCTTCTCCGCCGCCGGCCTCGACCCCGAGGCGCCGCCGACGACGTGGGACGAGTTCGCGGCGATGGTTCCCCAGCTCACGGTGGACGAGAACGGCGACGGCAAGCCCGAGCAGTATGCCATCGCGCTGGGCGACCACGAGACAGTGCCGATCTTCCCCTCGCTGCTGTGGGGCACGGGCGGCAGCATCGTGTCGGACGACGGCGCGACATCGACGCTCGGAGATCCGGAGTCGATCGAGGCGCTCGATTTCTGGGTCTCGCTGGTCCGTGACCAGAAGGCCAGCCCGATCGGGCTCAACGGCGCAGATGCCGACAAGCTCTTCCAGACCGGCAAGGCCGCGATCGAGATCGTCGGGCCCTGGATGACGACCGGGTTCGACGAGGCCGGATTGAACTTCGGTCTCGCGAAGCCCTTCGCCGGCCCGGGAGGCGAGAACGTTCTGGCCGATGTCGTGGCGATGGGGCTGCCCTCGAACGCGAGCGACGATGTGAAGAACGCCGCCTACGAGTTCTTCGCGTACTGGAACTCGGCCGAGGGCCAGATCACGTGGTCGAGCGGGTCGGGTTTCCCTCCCACCCGCGCCGACGTGGCGGATCAGGTGACCGAGAGCCCGTATCCGGCCATCTTCGGCGCGGCAGACGTCGTCGACAGTGCCCAGGTGCTGCTTCCGGGCATCGCCGCCGGCGGCCCGATCCTCGAGACCGTCTTCACCCCGGCACTCCAGCGCGCCCTGAACGGCGAGGGAACCGTGGAGGAGATCTTCACCGCGGCCTCCGACCAGGTACAGGCTGAGCTGGACAAGTAGCAGATCACCCATCGGGGGGCGGGTCGCGTCATCCGCGGCCCGCCTCCCTGGAGACTTCATGACCACCACCGTCGCCCCCGCCGCTTCGTCGCGTCCGTCGCGCCCTCGTCGTCGGCGTAACGTCGCGGCCCGTCGCTCGCGCACCGCCTGGCTGTTTCTCACCCCTGCCCTGCTCGTGCTCGTGGCCTTCACCCTCTACCCGATGGTGCAGGCCGTGTGGCTCTCACTGACGGACTACAACCTCATCCGTGCCGCGGAGTTCATCGGCCTCGCCAATTACGCCGAGCTGTTCCGCGACCCGGCATTTTGGAACGCCTTCGGCAACACGGTGGTGTACGCGCTGGTCGTCACCCCGGTGACGGTCGTCCTCGCGCTGTTGTTCGCCATCCTGCTCAATCAGAGGTTCGCCGGACGGGCGTTCTCGAGGACGGCGATCTTTCTTCCGTTCATCGTGTCGCTCGGCATCATCGCCATCGCCTGGGCGTTCCTCCTCGACCCGAACATCGGCCTCCTGTCGTACTGGCTGGGGTTCGTCGGGATCGTCCCCGAGCAGGGATGGCTCTCCGATCCTCGCTATGCGATGGCGGCGGTGATGGTGGTCGGGGTGTGGAAGAACGTCGGGTTCTACATGGTGATCTACCTGGCCGGACTGCAGTCGATTCCCGGGGACGTCTACGAGGCCGCTCGTCTGGATGGCGCAGGACCCTGGCAGCGCTTTCGCAGCATCACCCTTCCGTTGCTGTCGAACCAGACCCTGCTGGTCTCGGTGCTCGCGCTGATCGCGACCCTCCAGGCGTTCGATCAGATCTACGTGATGACCCGCGGCGGCCCGTTCTTCCGCACGGAGACCCTCGTGATGCTGATCTACCGTGAAGGCTTCCAGGATCTGCGTTTCGGCTACGCCTCTGCCATCTCCTTCGTCCTGCTGATCTTCGTGTTCATCCTGTCGATGATCCAGTTCGGCTACCTTCGCCGGAAGCAGGTGACCTACTGATGGCCGTCACAACCGTGCTGACCTCGAGCAGCGCGCCGGAGGCGTCTCGACCGCCACGCGCACCTCGCCGCACCGGCCCGCGGGCGGCGACAGTGCTGCTGACCGTGACGTCGGTGCTGATCGGTCTGCTGATGCTGCTGCCGATCATCTGGATGGTGTTCACGGCGTTCAAACCGGAATCCGACATCGTCTCGTACCCGCCGACGCTCTGGCCCCGCGAACTCACTCTCGACCACTTCGTCGAGGTGTGGGAGCGCATCCCGTTCGCGCGTCTCTACGTCAACACGATCATCTTCGCGGGGGGAGTCACCGTCATCTCCCTGCTCTTCGACTCCATGGCCGCGTACGCGTTGGCGCGGATTCCCTTCCGAGGGCGCGGGATCGTCTTCGTCGGCATCCTGCTCCTGCTGATGCTGCCGTTCCAGGTGACGCTCATTCCGCTCTACGACATGCTCAACGGGATGGGGCTGACGAACACCCTCCCGGGCATGATCATCCCGCGGATGACGAACGCCTTCGGCATCTTCTTCCTCACCCAGTTCTTCTTGTCGTTGCCGAAGGATCTGGAAGAGGCAGCGCGCGTGGACGGGGCATCGGAGTGGCGCATCTACTGGGGCGTCATCCTTCCACTGGCCAGGCCCGCGCTGCTCACCCTCGGCCTGTTCCACTTCCAGTACAACTGGAACGACCTGCTCTGGCCGCTCGTGATGTCGTCGTCGGTGGAGAGCTCCACCCTCCCCGCGGGCCTGGCTCTGTTCATGGGTCAACACGTCGTCGAGTACGGCCTTCTCATGGCGGGATCGCTTCTGGCGCTTCTTCCCGTGATCATCTTCTTCCTGCTCATCCAGCGCAGCTTCGTCGCGGGCATCGCCACGACGGGGCTCAAGTGAGACCGAAACGAGAGGCACCGTGAGCGACAGTCCGTGGTACCAGGAGAACCGAATGCGCTACGGCGTCGGCATCGAGGACACCTTCATCCCCCAGGAGCGCGTGGGTCATCGCAAGCTCGACGAGTACGAGTTGACGCAGCACTACCGGTATTGGCGCGAGGATCTCGAGCTCGCCGCCCAGGCCGGTGCCGAGTTCATCCGATGGGGCGTCCCGTGGTACCTGGTCGAGCCCCGCCCTGGCGAGTTCGACTGGTTCTGGCTGGACGAGGTGACAGCGGTCATGCGGGATCTGGGGCTGCGATGCATCGTCGATCTGATGCACTACGGCACGCCGCTGTGGCTGGACAACTCCTTCCTCAACTCCTCCTATCCGGAGCGGGTCGCCTCGTACGGGCGCGCGGTCGCCGAGCGCTACCGCGACGTGTGGACGGACTACACGCCGTTGAACGAGCCGATCGTCAACGCCGAGTGGTGCGGTCAGAACGGTGCCTGGCCTCCGTACCTGGTCGGAGACGACGGATTCATCCGTGTGCTCATGCAGCTGGCGAGAGGGATGGTGCGCACGCAGCAGGAGATCGCCGCCGTGCATCCGGACGCGACCTTCGTGCACGTCGATGCGGGTTTCCGCTACGAGGGGGACACCTCACCGCTGCCCCGCGAACTGCTCGAGGAGCGGCGCTTCGCCGCGCTGGATCTCATCACGGGGCGGATGCACCGTGACAGCGTGGTCGGCGAGTGGCTGGTGGCGCACGGCGTGACCGAGAACGACTTCGAGTGGTTCCGGACGAATGCCGTGCACCCGGATGTCATCGGGGTCAACTACTACCCGCACTTCACCACCGTTCGCATGGTCGACGGGACCACCACACCGGTGAGCGCCGGTACGGCGGGTCTTCGCGACCTCGTGACCGCGTATTCGGCGCGGTACGGGGGGCCGCTCGCGGTCACCGAGACCTCCCTGATCGGCTCGGTCGAGGAGAGGATCGCCTGGCTGCGGCAGTCCTCTGCCGAGCTGAACGACCTTCGCGCAGAAGGGCATCCCATCGTCGGCTACACGTGGTTCCCCTTCTTCACGATGGTCGACTGGCTGTACCGATTCGACGCGAAGACGCCCGACGAGTGGTTCTTGTCCTTCGGGCTCGTGGACCTGGTGCGCGCCGCCGATCAACGGCTGGAACGTGTCCCGAACGCGGGGTTCGAGCAGTTCCGATCGCTCGCGCGCGGCGCCCGCGACGATGCGATCGGCGGGTGACCGTCGGTTCCGCGCAGGACTGCAGCTGCACTCTCCGCACGCCCGGCCACCCGCCTCGTTCATGACGAAAGAGCCCCCTCGCACCCGAGGGTGAGAGGGGGCTCGCAAGCTGACGCGGGTCAGTACCAGCCGACGTTGACCGAGTGGTCCCAGGCGCCGCACGGCGTGCCGTAGCGTCCGGAGATGTATCCGAGACCCCACGAGACCTGGGTCGCGGCGCTGGTCTGCCAGTCGGCACCGGCCGAGGCCATCTTGCTGCCGGGAAGGGCCTGGGGGATGCCGTACGCGCCGCTCGGGTTCGCCGCGTTGACGCGCCATCCGGACTCTTTGTTCCATAGGGAGACGAGGCAGCTGAACTGGTCGTCGCCCCATCCGCGTGCCGCCAGCATGCCGCGCGCGGTGGCCTGCGCACCGGCGGGGCTGTTGTCTCCGGTGCCGGCGGGCACGGCGGGAAGGGGAGCCGAGCTCGCGCTGCTCGAGGCTTTCGCGGCCTTCGCCGCAGCGGCGGCCGCCTCGGCCTCCTGTCTCGCCTTCTCCGCGGCAGCCTCCTCCTCGGCCTTCTTCTGGATTGCTCCCTCGAGCCCGCCGCGCAGGGCGCTGACCCGGGTGTCGACGGAAGCCACCAGCTCGGCCACATCCTCGGTGAGGGCGGGGACCAGGGGAGCGGGAAGAACGTCGGCGTTCTCGAGCTTGTCGGCGGCAGCCTCGAGGGGGGCGATGTCGACGGTGGGGTTCGGGTCGCCGACGTCGAGACCCGATGCGGCGATCTCGCTGGTCACCGCGACCGCGGCCTGCACCGAGGCGCCGGCGGCAGCGACGGCGTCCTCAGCCTCGGTGATCTCGGGTGCTGCGGACGGCTCGATCTGCGTCGCCACGCCGTACGAGGCGAGCGCGAACGTCGCGGTCGGTGCGGCCGAGGCGACAGGCGCAGGCGTGGGAGCGGTGGCGCTCATTCCCAGGGTGCAGGCTGCGGCCACCGCGAGTCCTCCGACCACCAGGATCGGGCGCCGACGCGTGCGGCGCTGGGCTTCGCGGCGAGTGCGACGAGTGGAGACGGACGACGTGTTCGAGCGCATGGATTCTGGTTCCGTGTCGGGGGGATTCGCCGTCGGGACGACGCATCGGATCCGCGTTCGGCGGACACAAATCCCTAAGCCTGGCAGCCGTTACCTGAGCGTTACCTGGGCGGCTGTGGATAACCGCGGACACGGCGGCCCGATCAGCGCAGGGTTCTCGCCCCCGTGTTCCCGCGCTCGACCACCGGCTGAGCCTCTCCCGGCTGCTCGTCATCGCGTCCGGATGCGGGCGTGCGCCCGTCGACGAACCGATCGCGCGCGTGCGTATGGGAGGCGGCCACGGCCACGAGCTCGGTCGCCTTCGGCAAACCCATCGGCTTCGTCGACACATACATGCTCTCGGCGCGTTCGACTAGGAACGTCTCGTGCCACACGCCGACGACTTCTGGCGCACTCCGCGCCATCCTGTTGAATCGCGTCCACGCCGGTCGATGCCTCTGCGTGGGAGAGGTCGCATAGTCGTACAGCTTGTCGATGGAGGACCAGTACTGCACGATGTACGGCCCGCCGGCGCCGAGCAGCAGCTCGTAGCTGAGCATCCCCGAGTCGCGGTCGGCACTGAGCTCGCGCAGCATCGGCGGCATGGCGGAGAAGACGGGAATCCATAGGTCGGGGCGCCACCACTTGTTGATCTGCATGCCGATGTGGAAGACCACCAGTTCTCCGCTGTACCGGTGCGTCATTCGTCCACGAATCACCCGCGCCATGGCTCACTCCTCTTCGATAGTCCCGCTATCTAGAATGGATAGTGGTACTTTCGAAGTCAAGAGGTGCCCATGAGAATCTCCGAGCTTTCCGCCGAGGCAGGCGTGCCGGTCGCGACGATCAAGTACTACCTGCGCGAGAAGCTCCTGCCCGAGGGGCTGCGCACATCCCCAACACAGGCGGCGTATGGCGCTGTGCATGTGCAGCGGCTGCGCGTGATCCGTGCCCTCGTCGAGTCGGGCGTCAGCATCGCGGAAACCCGGAAGGTGATCGCCGCGCTGAATGCGCCACCGTCCAGCCCCTACGAACTCCTGGCAGTCGCACACGCGGCGGTCGCGCCGGAGGTGGAGGAGGGGATCGACACTTCCGCCGCCCTCGACCTGTTCGTCCGGCTCGGCGGCAACCTCGAGCGGTACGATGCGACTCAGCTCGCCGTGCTGGCCCGTGCGTTGCGGACGGTGGAGCGATCGGGCTTCTCTCTGCCGCCGGAGGTACTCGACGCGTATGTCGTCGCGGCACGACAGATCGCCGAGGCGGAGACGGCCGGCATCCCGACCGAATCGCGCGATTCGGTGGTGCGCTACGTCGTGCTGGGGACGGTGATGGCTGAGCCGGTGATCCTCGCATTACGGCGCATGGCGGAGCAGGTCGTTGCGGCTGAGCACTTCGGCGGGCGCGCCGAGAGCGCGTGATCCGCGATCTCTCGCCGCTCAGGCGACCCGGAACACGGGCACACGTCGCTCCGGCCGGGTGATGTAACGCCTGCCCAGGGGTGAGATCCATTCGATCGCGCCGTCGTCGCCCTCGACGGGCTGGATCGTCCACCCGCCATGGTGTTTGAGCGTGTGGTGCCCGGTGCAGAAGGGGTTGAGGTTGGCGAGTTCTGTTCGACCGCCTTCCGACCAGGGGATGCGGTGGTCGATCTCGCACCGTGAGGCGGGGGTTCCGCACCCGGGGGCCATACATCGGTCGGCTCGCCATTGCACGAGTTTCCTCAAGGCTGCCGGGGGTTTGTACTTCTCGCGGCCGACGGAGAGGACGATCCCGGTCTCGGGGTGGGTGAGGATCCGCGTCCACCCGTCGGCGTTCGCGCAGAGTTCGCGCGCTCGTGAGATCGGGATCGGTCCGACTCCTTCGACCACGGCGGGTTCGCTGCCCGCGGCGTGGTCGTCGTCGAGGAGGGAGAGGGCGGGGACGGTCACCGCGACGCGCGCGCGGATGCCGCGAGCTGCGTCGGGGTGGGCGTCGACGGTGCCGTCGATGATGAGGTCGGCGAGGATGTCGGCGCGCAGCTGGTCAAGGGTGCGGGTCTCCCCGTCGGCCGCGGCGAGCACTTTCGCCATCGCGGTGGCGCGCTCGTAGGCGGCATGGGCCTCCACGGCCGGAATGTACGTCATCAGCCACGCCATCCCATCGAACCCCGCCTCCACCGCTACCCGGCGGGTGGCGATCGCGTCCTGATGCCGCTGCTCCAGCGCCGCTGCCCGGACGCTGTCGACCAGGGTGCGCAACCGCCTGCGGAACGCGCCCACCGGGAGGGTCTCAGCCAGCTCCACCGCCCGGGGGATCACCCCATCACGCAGGTGGGGTTCGACGGTGTCGACGAGCTCGACGAACACGTCCGCGTGCCGCTCCGTCGTGCCCGCGCGAGCGAGCAGGGCCAACATCCCGGGATACCGGCCTACGAGGGCCTCGGCCGTGACCAGCAGCCGGTCCGCGGCGTACTCGGTGATCTGCAACGCCGCTGCCAGCTCCAACCGCAGCGAACGCTCGACGATCTCCACCTGCGCGCCCCGGAACACCGTCGAGTCGCGCAGCGCGTCCTGATGCATCGCATCCACCCGCACGAACCGCTCGGCCGCGAGTACCGACATCATCGTCGACACATCCGTCACCAGATCCAACGGATCCAGGAAGCCCGCGTCCCAAGGCGCCTCATCCCACCACGTGGCATCCTCGTCCCGCGTCTCTGCGGCCGACGCGATGCCCGCTGTGCTCATACCTCAAGTATAGAACAAATGTTCGAGAAACACCAGAAGCCCGGTGACACATCCGCAGGGAGCCGCGCCCGTTCGGGGGAACATTACGCACCGCCCCGGCGTTTGATAGCATCAGGTGTCACTCGTGTGGCTCGTTCTGCACGCCCGGCCTGCGCCGAGGGTGACATCGCACAAAAACAATCCGCTTCGCTTCGGCTCGCGCCGGCTTGCGTGACGGAAGCTGTCAGTCCCTCCGATACGTTCAGGGACCGGCCCCAGGCAGATCCGCACGGATCACGTCGAAAGGTCGGGAATCCGCGCGTCAGGGGAGCGGCCGCTCCGGAGCCGAGTCGGCATCCCGATCCGGGGGAGTCGAAGCCCGACACCAACCCAACTAGGACAACCCACTACATGACTACCGCAACGACCGCCCCGGCCACCAAGCAGGTCGCGATCAACGACATCGGATCTGCCGAAGACTTCCTGGCCGCGGTCGAACTGACCTTGAAGTTCTTCAACGACGGCGACCTCATCGAAGGAACCGTCGTGAAGATCGACCGCGACGAGGTCCTCCTCGACGTCGGCTACAAGACCGAGGGTGTCATCCCCTCGCGCGAACTTTCCATCAAGCACGACGTCGACCCCAACGAGGTCGTCAACGTCGGCGACCACGTCGAGGCGCTGGTTCTCCAGAAGGAGGACAAGGAAGGCCGCCTCATCCTGTCCAAGAAGCGTGCGCAGTACGAGCGCGCGTGGGGCGACGTCGAGAAGATCAAGGAGAACGACGGTGTCGTCACCGGCTCCGTGATCGAGGTCGTCAAGGGTGGTCTCATCGTCGACATCGGCCTGCGTGGCTTCCTGCCGGCGTCGCTCATCGAGCTGCGTCGCGTCCGCGACCTGACGCCGTACCTCGGCCAGGAGATCGAGGCGAAGATCCTCGAGCTCGACAAGAACCGCAACAACGTGGTTCTCTCGCGCCGCGCGCTGCTGGAGCAGACGCAGTCCGAGTCGCGCTCGAACTTCCTCAACAACCTCCACAAGGGCCAGGTCCGCAAGGGCACGGTCTCGTCGATCGTCAACTTCGGTGCGTTCGTCGACCTGGGTGGCGTGGACGGCCTCGTGCACGTCTCCGAGCTGTCGTGGAAGCACATCGAGCACGCCTCCGAGGTCGTCGAGGTCGGCCAGGAGGTCACCGTCGAGATCCTCGAGGTCGACCTCGACCGCGAGCGCGTCTCCCTGTCGCTGAAGGCGACGCAGGAAGACCCGTGGCAGGTGTTCGCCCGCACGCACGCGATCGGCCAGATCGCACCGGGCAAGGTCACCAAGCTCGTTCCGTTCGGTGCGTTCGTCCGCGTCGCGGATGGCATCGAGGGCCTCGTGCACATCTCCGAGCTGTCGGGCCGTCACGTCGAGCTCGCCGAGCAGGTCGTGTCGGTCGGTGAAGAGGTCTTCGTCAAGATCATCGACATCGACCTCGAGCGTCGCCGCATCTCGCTGTCGCTCAAGCAGGCCAACGAGTCGGTCGACCCCTTCGGCACCGAGTTCGACCCGGCCCTCTACGGCATGGTCACCGAGTACGACGAGCGCGGGGAGTACAAGTACCCCGAGGGCTTCGACCCGGAGACCAACGCCTGGCTCGAGGGCTTCGACGAGCAGCGCGAGAAGTGGGAGCAGGAGTACGCCGCTGCTCAGGCTCGCTGGGAGGCCCACAAGGCCGCCGTCGCCAAGGCCCTCGAGGCCGAGGCCAACGCGCCGGCTTCGGAAGTCTCCGGCACGTCCACCGGTGGTGGCGGGTCGTACTCGTCCGAGTCGGCCTCGGCCGGCACCCTGGCCGACGACGCCGCCCTCGCCGCTCTGCGCGAGAAGCTGTCGGGTCGCTGATCTCGTACCGCTGAAGCGGGCCGGAGCCTTCGGGTTCCGGCCCGCTTTTTCGTGCGTTCGGCGCACGCTCCCCGCTCTCGGCACAACGGGGACGGAGCACCATTCCTCGTGGCTCATGGCGCTCCGCGCCGCCCGTCCCGGGCCTGTCATCCCGGGGGACGACGACGGCGACGGATGACGGCACCGGGGGTGGATGCGGGGCCACGACGGCGGTCCGTAGCGTCGGGGACATGATCACAGCAGAGAGCCTCACGAAGAGGTTTGGAGACAAGACAGCCGTCGACGACGTGTCCTTCACGGTCGCCGCGGGAAGAGTCACCGGATTCCTCGGCCCCAACGGTGCCGGCAAGTCCACCACGATGCGGATGATCGTGGGACTCGACCGCCCCACGGCGGGTCGCACCACCATCAACGGCAGCGACTACCGAAAGCTTCGGGCGCCCCTCACCGAGGTCGGGGTGCTGCTCGACGCGAAGGCGGTCCACACCGGCCGATCGGCGCGCAACCACCTCCGATCGATGGCGGCCACCCACGGGATCCCGCGGTCGCGCGTGGACGAGGTCATCGGGCTCACCGGGCTCGAGTCGGTCGCCGGCAAGCGCGCAGGCACCTTCTCGCTCGGTATGGGGCAGCGCCTCGGCATCGCGGCGGCGCTCCTGGGCGACCCTCACACCGTCATCCTCGACGAGCCGGTGAACGGCCTCGACCCGGAGGGCGTGCGATGGGTGCGCCAGTTCGTCCGGCGCATGGCGGCGGAAGGACGCACCGTGCTGCTGTCGAGCCACCTGATGAGCGAGATGGCGCAGACGGCTGACCACGTCATCGTCCTGGGCCGCGGCAAGCTGCTGGCGGATGCTCCGCTGCCGGACCTCGTACGGGCCTGGACGACCCAGACCGTGCGGGTGCGCAGCCCTCGCGTCGTCGAGCTCGCGGCGGCGATCGCGGGTCCGGCCGTCGAGATCGTGACGACGAGCCCCGAGACGCTCGACATCGTCGGAGTGCCTGCCGCCCGCATCGGTGACCTGGCCGCGGAACGCGGCATCCCCATCCACGAACTCACGCCATCGACGGGCTCGCTCGAAGAGGCGTACCTCGCACTCACCGGGGAATCGGTCGAGTACCGCACGAAGGAGATCTCATGACCACTGTGACCGCTGCCGCACGCGTGCGGACGTCCACTCCGACCACCTACCGCCTGTCCTTCGCGCGCTCCCTGCACAGCGAATGGATCAAGCTTGCGACGTTGCGTTCGACCTGGTGGTCGATCGCGTTCGTCGGGGTGATGACGGTCGGGATCTCGTTGCTCATCGCCTCCTCGGTGGGCGGAGACGAATTCACGGGCATCCAGGCCGTCACGATGCCGACGCAGTTCACGATGCTGCTCGCCGGCATCCTCGGTGTGATCGCGGTGACCGGCGAGTACTCCACCGGCATGATCCGCTCGACGCTCGCGGCCGATCCCATCCGCGGTTCCGTTCTCGCGGCGAAATCCGCCGTGGTCGCGGCGCTGATGTTCGTCGCCTCGCTGGCGATCTCGCTGATCGCGGCCGTCGTCGTGACCCCGATCCTCGGATCGGGCGGCGCCGGCATCGACTGGAGCTCGTTCGATGCCACCTTCCGGCCCCTCCTGGGTGCGGCGTTCTCGATGTCGGTGTTCGCACTCATCGGAGTGGCGTTCGGGTTCCTCCTCCGCAGCGGTGCGGGTGCGATCGCGGCAACGGTGGGGCTGCTTTTCGTCCTCCCGATCGTGGTCAACATCTTCCCGGCCGAACCTGCCTGGCAGTGGATCCACGATCTGAGCAGCTACCTGCCGATGTTCGCGTCCTCTTCCTTGACCGCCACGGCCGAGGGTGCCGCCCTCTCCGCCCCGGTCGCCTTCCTCGCCCTGGGAGGATGGGTCGCGGCGGGCATGGCCTCGTCGTGGGCCGTTCTGCGGATGCGTGACGCGTAAAGTCGACGCCGTGTCATCCGCGCCCAGCCGCAGCTCGTCCTCGCTCTCCGAGGAGGAGCTGCGGCTGCCGCGCGCGCCGGGGATGATCCGGCAGTTCTGGGCGCGGCACCCCCTGTTCGCCGACATCCTCATCGCGACTGTCGTGCTTCTCATCTCGCTGATCTCGGCCGGGCCCTTCACGTCCGGTCCCGACACGTCCGACCCTGATGTGACGCTGGAATGGTCGACACTCGTGCCGTTCGCGACGGTCGTCGCAGGGTGCGTCCTGCTCGTCTGGCGTCGGCGCTGGCCGGTCACGGTGTTCGCCGTCGCGGTCGTGAGCTCGGCCACGTTCCTCCTCGTCGCCCCCGGTATCGGCAGCCCGCTTCTGCTCGTCGCCTCCTACTCGCTCGCGGTCTACCGCTCGGCGCGGAGCACGTGGATCGGGCTCGGTGCGGCGATGGCCGTCCTGCTGCTGGTGGCGGTCCCGGTGACGGTCAACGGCCTCGCGCCGATGGGGACCATGTTGAGCGCGATCATCGGCGAGGCGGTGCTGGCGCTCATCGGCGCGCTCATCGGCATCAACGTCGGCAACCGGCGTCGCTATCTCACCGCCATCATCGACCGGTCGCGTCAGCTTCTCGTCGAACGCGATCAGCAGGCTCAGCTCGCCGCCGCGACCGAGCGCGCCCGCATCGCGCGCGAGATGCACGACATCGTGTCGCACTCGCTCACGGTGATCGTGGCCCTGTCCGAGGGGGCCGCCGCGACGCCCGATCGGGAGCGTGCCCGTGCGGCGATGGATGCGACCGCGACGACCGCGCGAGGTGCCCTCACCGAGATGCGCGCGATGCTGGGGGTGCTGCGCGACAGTACAACGGCCGCTCCGTTGACGCCGATCGAGCCGGTCTCGCCCGAGACGACGGTCGCCACCGCGCAGCACGCCGGGTTCCCGGCGAGCTTGACGGTGACGGGAACGCCGGTCGTCTCCGACGCGGTCCGGTACGCGATCGGGAGGATCGTGCAAGAGGGGATGACGAACGCCATGCGCCATGCACCCCGTGCCGCCTCGATCGCGGTGCGCATCGAGTACGCGGATGCGCGCGTGACGGTGACCGTGCGCAACGACGGTGTGTCGGGGGTGCCCGCGCTCGGCGGGTTCGGCATCCGCGGCGTGCAGGAGCGCGTGACGCACGTGGGAGGAACGATGATCTCGGCGCCGGAGGGCGACGGCTGGTGGATGCTGCGGGCGGTGCTGCCCACCGGGGCGGGCCCGAGCGAACCGGGAGGGGAGCAGCGATGAGCGAGCAGATCCGGATCCTGTTGGTCGACGACCAGCAGCTCATCCGCGTGGGCTTCCGCCTGGTCCTCGAATCGGAGCCCGACCTGGTCGTCGTGGGGGAGGCCGCCGACGGCGCGAGCGCCGTGGCCGAGGCCACGCGGCTTCGTCCCGACGTGATCCTCATGGACGTGCGGATGCCCGGCGTCGACGGTATCGCCGCGACCGAACGGATCGTGACGGCGACGCCGACCGCGAAGGTGATCGTGCTCACCACCTTCGACCTCGACGAGTACGCGTTCGGGGCGATCCAGGCCGGCGCGAGCGGCTTCCTGCTGAAAGACGCCCAGCGTCAAGAGCTCACCGGCGCCGTGCGGGCCGTGCACGGAGGCGACGCGATCCTCGCGCCCCGGGTGACCCGCCGCATCCTCGATCACGTCGCCTCCCGCCTGCCCCACACTCCCGCCGGCAGCGACCCTGCCGCCCACCTCACGGAGCGCGAGCTCGAGGTCTTCGAGGCGATGGCGCGGGGGCTCACCAATGCCGAGATCGCGCAGCAGCTGTTCCTCGGCGAGTCGACGGTGAAGACGCACGTGGGCCGCGTCCTGGCGAAGGTCGGCGCACGAGACCGCGTGCACGCGGTCATCCTCGCCCATCGCTGGGGCCACGCCACCCTCGACTGAAAGGCGGATGCCGAACTGCGCTGTCGATCTGCCGAGGGCGACAGGCGCAGCGAGCGACGTCATCGCACGGCGGTGGAGGGACGTCATCGCACGATGACCGAGGCGTCCAGGGTTCGGGCCGGGTTCTGACAGCATGGCGCGCATGCATTCCCCCCATCCCCCTCGACCCGCGCGCCGCGACGGCGGCGACCGGCAGCCACCACCGCTGTACGCCAGCATCCGGCCGGGGGTCGTCTTCGTCGCCATCGTCTTCGTCACCACCCTCGCGCAGGTGCTCGTCGATCCCATCGCCGCTGCGCTCCTCGGTGCGCAGGAGTGGCCGCTGCCGATCCCCGTGGGCGCCACGCTCGCCCTCCTCATCACCGGCTGCGCGCTGCAGTCGAGCAGCCTGCTCCTCAGCCGCGTGTCGCCGGGGGCGGCGACAACGCTCGCCGTCCTGGTGTACCTCGCGCTCCTCTTCGTCCTCGGCGCGCCGTTCTGGCTCTTCAGCATGCAGCTCGTGATCGCGCTGTCGCTGTTCCTCCTGGCCGCGCGCACGTCCGGGCCGTCGGCTCTCACCGGGTGCGCCCTGGTCATCGTCACCGGCGCGGGCGCGCCCTACGCGTGGTCCTCCTCGGTCGGCGCCGACGGTGCGGTCCTCGCCGGATTCCTGCTGTCGCACGGCCTCGGGCTGGCTGCCTCAGCCACCGGGGGAACGGCACTCGGCGTGTGGTGGGGAGCGCAGACGCGACGGGTCGAGCAGGCCCGGGACGAGGCCGATCGCGCTCGCGTCGAACACGAGGCGCGCATCGCCCGTGCGCGGGCGGTCGAGCGCGCGCGCATCGGGCAGGAGCTGCACGATGTCGCCGGTCAGCATCTGGCGGGCCTTGTCACGCTCGCGGATGCCGCGGTCGCACTGGCGGCCGATCGACCGAGCGATGCCCTGGACCTCGTGCGGGAGGTGCGTGAAGAAGGCCGGTTCGCCGCCGCGAGTCTCGGGGGAGCCTTGGCAGATCTGCGCGCAGCGGATGCCGATCCCCTCGAGGAGACACGAGATCTGCGACACGCACCGGAGCTGGTCCTCTTCTGGCGGCGGCGCGGGATGGACGTGTCACTGCGCACCGACGGCGAGATCACCGATCTGCCCGTCGTGGTGTCGACCACCGCGTACCGTGCTGTGCAGGAAGCCATCACCAACGCCGCCAAGTACGCTCCGGGTGCGTCGGTGGCCGTGGCGATCGCCCGCGAGCGGAAGCTGCTCCAGGTCGTGGTGGAGAACGGGCCACGGCGCGCGGATGCCGAGGATGTTCCCGGCCTCGGGCTGGGATGGGGGATCGACGGCATACGCGAGCGCATCGAACTGCTCCGAGGCGAGGTCTGGGTGGGGGCCACCGGCACCGGCGGCTGGCTCGTGCGCGTGCGGGTCCCCATCGCACCGAGTGCAGGCTCGACCCGATGACGGTGCCGACACCCCCCATCCGGGTGCTGATCGCAGACGACAATCGGCAGGTGCGCAGGGGGCTCCGCCTGATGCTCGAGCACGCGGACGGCATCCACGTCATCGGCGAGGCCTCCAACGGCGCGGACGCGGTGGCCGCCGCGCGGGCGGAACGCGCTCAGGTCGTGCTGATGGATCTGCAGATGCCGGGGATGACGGGTCTCGACGCCACGCGGGCTCTTGCGCGCCTCGCGGCAGAAGAGAGTGCGAGCGCGCCGGCGGTCATCGTGATGACGAGCTATTCCGTCGACCAGTACGTGCTCGACGCGCTCGACGCCGGCGCCGCCGGCTACCTCCTCAAGAGCTCCGACTCCGACCTCGTCGTCCCTGCCATCCGCGCCGCGGCACGGGGGGATGCCCTGGTGTCGTCGCGCGTCACCGCGCCCGTGCTGGCCGAGCTCAAGCGTCGTCGATCGTCGGCGCCGGATGACGGCGAGACCGCGCGGCTCGCGCCCGCCGAGCTGCGCATCGTCTCGGCCCTGGTCGCCGGCATCACCCGCAACGAAGAGATCGCCGCGCACCTGCATCTGTCGGTTCACACCGTGCGCTCGCAGGTGAAATCCGCGCTGCGGAAGCTGCAGCTCGGGGATCGGACGCAACTCGCACTGTGGGGGGTCCGCAACGCCGACGCCCTCGGTGACGATCGCCCGAAAGGGTGAAATCACACGGGTGAACGCGGCGATGAGGACGCCGACGCCTCCGCGAGGTCTCGCTGCACGACGCGGGAACGGGCGCACCTCCGCTCCGGCACGGCCGGCTGTGAGCGCGACGAGGAGCCGGACGTGCCGACACAATGGCTCGAAGGGGAGGCGGATCCGCGCCTGGGGGGAGGCCGCGGATCCGCCACCCGTCCCCGTGCTCGTCGGGCACGCGTCGCAGGATCGGCGTGGCGCGGCGTTTCGGGACGACGCGGCCGCCCGTGCCCGTACCGTGGGAGGGTGAGTGGCTTCACCGGACACCTGCACGGAAGCCGCGACTATCGGCGACTGCTCGCCGGCCTCTTCTTCGCCGGGATCGCGACGTTCGCGCAGCTCTACTCGCCGCAGGCCGTACTGCCGTTGATCGCCGACGACCTCGGCGTGCCGCCGGCGACGGCCGCCCTCTCGGTCTCGGCGTGCACGCTGGGCCTCGCGGCCGCCGTGCTCCCGTGGTCGATGGTCGCCGACCGCATCGGGCGCGTGCCGGCGATGGCCATCGGCATCGTCGCGGCCACGGCGCTCGGTCTCGCCGCCCCCCTGGCGAGCGAGATCACGCTGTTCCTGGCGGTTCGTGCCGCCGAGGGATTGGCGCTGGGGGCGGTGCCGGCGGTCGCGCTGGCCTACCTCAGCGAGGAAGTCGACGCGGGTCACGCCGCCGCGGCCGCCGGAAGCTACATCTCCGGGACGACGGTGGGCGGGCTGGCCGGCCGTCTGGTCGCAGGCCCGGTGGCCGACTTCGCGCAGTGGCGCACCGGGCTGTGGGCGGTGGCCGCGCTGTGCGCCGCATCCGCCGCGCTGTTCCTGTGGCTCGTGCCCCGGGCGCGCGGATTCGTCCCGCGGCGGGACCTGACCGAGCGCGGCCCGCGCATCGCCGCGCGGCTCGCCGTCAACCTGCGGTCGCCGGTGCAGCTCGCCCTGTACGTGCAGGCGTTCCTTCTCATGGGCGGGTTCGTCGCGGTCTACAACTACCTCGGTTTCCACCTCACCGAGCCGCCGTTCCTCCTGCCGGCGTGGATCGTGACGCTCATGTTCCTCGCTTATCTCGCCGGAACGGCGTCGTCGCCGTGGGCGGGCTCGCTCACCGCCCGGTACGGCCGCATGCCGGTGCTCCTGGGCTCCATCGTTGTGAGCGTGGCAGGACTGGCGATCATGTTCATCCCGGCGGTGGCGGCCCTGCTGGTCGGTCTCGTCGTGTTCACCGCCGGGTTCTTCGCCGCCCACGCCGTGGCGTCCAGCTGGGCCCCGGTCTCCGCGCGCTCCGACACGCGCGCGCAGGCGTCGTCGCTGTACTACCTGGGTTACTACGCCGGGTCGAGCCTGTTCGGCTGGGCGCTCGGATGGGTGTTCGCCGGAGCCGGATGGGGCGGCTTCGTCACCGTCGTGATCGCGATGTTCGCGGTGTCGGCGGCGGTCGCCGTGCTGGCGCTGCGCCGCGCCCGCGCCTAGCGAGCGAATCCGCGTCGCCCACTTGCGTGAATCGGTGGCTAAGACGCGCGATTCAGCAGCCGATTCACGCAAGTGGGCGGATCTCACAACCGCGCGAGGGCGAAAGAGAGGGAGAGGTAACGGAACGGGCGCGTCGAAGAGGTCGGGGTGAAACATCCCGTCCCTAGCTTCGAAGTGCGCGGCGATCGGCCCGCGTCCCCGATGCGAAGGGATTCCCCGTGACCTACGTCAAACCCGCAGAGCTCATCGGCACCGTGATCGACGCCGGCGCGTCCAAGGTGCTGCTGTCCACGAAAGACACGCTCATCCGCTCGATCATGGGTGGCGCGCTGCTGTGCATCGCGGCAGCCTTCGCCGTGACCGTGTCGGTAACCACCGGCATCCCGCTCCTGGGAGCTGTGCTGTTCCCCATCGGCTTCATCATGCTCTACCTGCTCGGCTACGACCTGCTCACCGGTGTCTTCGTCCTCGCACCGCTGGCATGGCTCGACCGTCGCCCCGGCGTCACGATCGGCGGGATCCTCCGCAACTGGGCCCTGGTGTTCGTCGGCAACTTCATCGGCGCCTTCACCGTCGCCGTCCTCATGGCCGTCGTCGTGACCTACGGCTTCTCCGTCCCGCCCAACGAGGTCGGCGAGGCCATCGGGCACATCGGCGAGGGACGCACCGTCGGGTACGCCGAGCACGGTGCAGCGGGCATGCTCACGCTCTTCATCCGCGGCGTCCTCTGCAACTGGATGGTGGCGACGGGTGTCGTCCTGTCGATGATCGCGAAGGACGTCCCGGGCAAGGTGATCGCGATGTGGATGCCGATCATGCTGTTCTTCTTCATGGGGTTCGAGCACTCGATCGTCAACATGTTCCTCTTCCCCTCGGGCCTTCTCCTCGGCGGCGATTTCACGCTGTGGGACTACCTCATCTGGAACGAGCTGCCCACCGTCCTCGGCAACCTCGTCGGCGGACTGGCGTTCGTGGGTCTTCCGCTGTACTTCACCTACGCACGATCGAGCTCCCCTCGCACCCCGCGCCGTCGCCGCGTCGCTCCGGCGACCGACGCGAACCCTGCGACGGCGGTCGAGAAGACGCCGGCCGCGGTCTGACGAGGGAGCGCACCGTGGCACGAAGCGTCAAGAAGACGAAACACGATCAGAACGCGGATGCAACAACTGCTCCGTACCGTGAGGGCATGAGCACCACCGGGCACCACGTCGTCGTGGTGGGGGCCGGAATGGTCGCGCACCGGTTCGTCGAGAGCCTGCTCACGCGCGGCGGCAGCAACTGGCGGATCACGCTGATCGGCGAGGAACCGCGACATCCTTACGACCGGGTAGGGCTCACGTCGTTCTTCGCGGGAGCGTCGGCGGAGGATCTGACCCTCGAGCGCGGGCATCTCGACGACGAGCGGGTGGAGTTCATCCGCGGGGACGCGGTGACCCACGTCGACCGCGCGGCCCGGCGGGTCAGCACGCGCGGCGGTCGTGCCGTCGACTATGACGCGCTCGTGCTCGCGACGGGTTCGTACGCCGCGCGGCTGGCCGTGGAGGGATACGACCTCGACGGATGCTTCGTGTACCGCACGCTCGACGACGTCGAGCGGCTCGCCGCCTTCGTGCGCCGACGCCGTGCCGAGCTGGGCCGGCCCCTCACCGGCACGGTCATCGGCGGGGGGCTCCTGGGTCTCGAGGCGGCCGGGGCGCTGCAGGGCCTGGAGGTGGACTGCACCGTCGTGCAGTCCTCGGACCGCCTGATGTCCGCACAGCTGGACGCCGCGGCCGGCGGCGCGCTGCGTCGCCTCATCGAGGCCCGCGGCATCCGGGTGCGCACCGAGACCGTCACGACCCGACTCGACCCCGACCACGCGGGCCAGGTGGCAGGGCTGGAATTCCGCGACGGCTCGTATGCGCCCACCGACGTCGTGGTGTTCACCGTCGGGGTGCGGCCGCGCGACGAGCTCGCGCGCCGATCCGACCTCGTCGTGCATCCGCGCGGTGGGGTGGTCGTCGACGCCGGATGCGCGACGAGCGACCCCCGCATCCTCGCGATCGGCGAGGTCGCGAGCTTCGACGGGCAGTGCGTCGGTCTCGTCGCGCCGGGCTACGCCATGGCCGAGGTCGCGGCCACGAGGCTTCTCGGCGGCGACGCGTCGTTCCCGGGGTACGACCTGTCGACCAAGCTCAAGCTCTCGGGCGTCGACGTCGCGAGCTTCGGCGACGCCTTCGCCGAGACGCCGGGTGCTCTCGATGTCGTCTACGCCGACCCCGTGGCCGGGGTGTACAAGAAGCTCGTCCTCTCCGACGACGCGAGGACGCTCCTCGGCGGCATCCTGGTCGGGGACGCGGCAGCGTACGGCGCCCTCCGCCCCCTCGTCGGCGGTGCTCTGGGCGGCGACCCGGCCGCCTACCTGCTCCCCGAGGGCGCGATCGAGGCGCCGAAGGGCGAGCTCCCGGATGCGGCGCTGGTCTGCTCGTGCAACAGCGTGACCGCGGGGACCATCCGCTCCGCCGTACACGACGACGGGTGCACCGACGTGGCATCCGTGAAGGCGTGCACGCGTGCGGGGGCCGCCTGCGGCTCCTGCGTCGGGATGGTGAAGAGACTCGTGGGCGCCGAGCTCGCGAAGACCGGCGCATCCCTGAGCTCTGCGCTCTGCGAGCACTTCGACCTGTCGCGGCGGCAGCTGTTCGACGCCGTCCGGGTGTCGGGTCTGCGCACGTTCACCGCCGTCATCGAGCGGTTCGGTCGCGGGCGCGGCTGCGATCTGTGCAAACCGGCACTCGCCAGCATCCTGTCGACGCTCACCGGCGCGCACGTCCTCGACGGGGAGAATGCCGCGCTGCAGGACACCAACGACCACGTGATGGCGAACCTGCAGAAGGACGGCAGCTACTCGGTCGTGCCGCGGATCCCCGGCGGCGAGATCACCCCGGCGGGTCTCGTGGTGATCGGCGAGGTGGCCCGCGACTTCGGCCTGTACACGAAGATCACCGGCGGGCAGCGCATCGACTTGTTCGGTGCGCGACTGGAGCAGCTTCCCGACATCTGGCGCCGCCTGGTGGACGCGGGGTTCGAGTCGGGGCACGCCTACGGCAAGTCGCTGCGCACGGTGAAGTCGTGCGTGGGGTCGACGTGGTGCCGCTACGGCGTACAGGACTCCGTCGGCATGGCCGTGCGGCTCGAGCTGCGCTACCGCGGGTTGCGTTCCCCGCACAAGCTCAAGCTCGGAGTGTCGGGGTGCGCGCGGGAATGCGCCGAGGCGCGCGGCAAGGACGTCGGGGTGATCGCCACGGAGGCCGGCTGGAACCTGTACGTCGGCGGCAACGGCGGGTTCACCCCTCGTCATGCGGTCCTGCTGGCCGAGGGACTGAGCGACGACGAGCTCCTCACCGCCGTCGACCGATTCCTGATGTACTACATCTTCACGGCCGACCGGCTGCAGCGCACGGCCCCCTGGTTCGAAGACCTCGAGGGCGGGATCGCGGCGCTGCGCGCAGTGGTCTTCGATGACAGCCTCGGCATCTGCGCCGATCTCGACGCCGCGATGGCGCGGCACATCGGCTCGTACGAGGACGAGTGGAAGGCGACACTCGACGACCCCGAGAAGCTTCGCCGTTTCGCGTCCTTCGTCAACGCGCCGACCACGCCCGATCCATCTCTGGCCTACACCGCCGAACGCGGCCAACCGCGCCCGGCGACGGCTGCCGAACGCGACGATCCCCGCGTGCTCATCGCCGGAACCGTCCTGGAGGTGCGCCGATGACGACAGTCCTCACACCGATGCGCACGTGGGTGCGGGTGTGCCGGGTGTCCGATCTCGAGGTCGAGCGCGGTCGCGCTGCCCTCCTCGGCGACACGCAGATCGCGCTCTTCCTCCTGGCCTCGGGGCGCGTCCACGCCGTGGCGAACCTCGACCCGTTCAGCGGCGCGCACGTGATCTCCCGCGGCATCGTCGGCACCCGATCGGAGGTGCCGACGGTCGCCTCGCCGATGTACAAGCAGGTGTTCGATCTGCGCACGGGCGCCTGCCTGGACGCACAGGGGAAGGATCCCCGACCGCTCCGGGTCTGGCCGGTCGCCGTCGACGACGGATGGGTGTGCGTCGGCACGGAGGAGGGATCATGACGACGATTCTCGGGATCACCCTGACGGGCCGTCGTGTGGTGATGGTCGGAGGCGGCGCCGTCGCCGCGCGCCGCATGCCCCGCTTCGTCGCCGAGGGCGCGGACATCGCCGTGGTCGCGCCCGCCCTCGCTGAGGAAATGCGTGAGCTCGTCGCGCGGGCCGGTGCGACGTGGACCGCCCGGGAGGTGCGCGAAGACGATCTCGACGGGGCATGGCTCGTGCACGTGGCCACCGGGGACGCGCGGCGGGACGCCGTCGTGGCCGGCTGGTGCGAGGCACGTCGCATCCTGTGCGTCAACGCGAGTGACGGCGCGCACGGCACCGCGAGAGTGGCTGCCGAGACGCGCTCGGGCGACGTCGTGGTCGGAGTCCTCTCCGACGCGGGCGTCGATCCGCGGCGGGCGGCGAGGCTGCGCGACGCGATCGGTGCGCTGCTGCGCGAGGGGATGCTGCCCCTCCGGCGTCGTCGTCTCGCGCGCGGCGTCGGTCGGGTCGACCTGGTCGGGGGCGGTCCCGGACCGGCAGATCTCATGACGGTGCGCGGGCGGCGCCTCCTGGCCGAAGCCGACGTGGTCGTGGCCGATCGTCTCGGACCGACCGACGTGCTCGGCGACCTGGAGCCCGACGTCGAGGTCATCGACGTCGGCAAGCGGCCGGGGCACCACCCGGTATCGCAGGCGGAGATCCATGCGATCCTCGTGTCCCGCGCACGCGCGGGCAAGCGCGTCGTCCGGCTGAAGGGCGGCGACCCGTTCGTCTACGGACGTGGCGGCGAGGAGGTGGCGGCATGCCTGGCCGCCGGCGTGCCGGTCGAGGTCGTGCCCGGACTCACGAGCGTCGTGTCCGTGCCCGAGGCCGCCGGCATCCCGGTCACGCATCGGGGGACTGCTGCGGGGGTGCACGTGGTCAACGGCCAAGCGGCGATCACGCCGGCGACACGGGCGGCCCTGGCCGACGACGCGATCACGACGGTCGTGCTGATGGGCGTCGCCGCCCTGCCGCGACTCGTGGCCGCGGCACGGGACGCGGGGGTGCCGGAGGGCCGTCCGGTCGCGATCGTGGAACGCGGGCATACATCGGAGCAGCGCACGACCCGGACGAGCCTCGGCGCGGTGATCGCCGACGCGGCGGCGGCGGGGGTCCGCAATCCCGCGGTGATCGTTGTCGGCGAGGTCGCTCGAGCGGGACTCCTGCTGCCCGACGGCGTGGAGGCGGGTGTCGCATCCCAGTGACCGCTTCGCCCCGTCCGCTCCTGTCCGCCGCTCTCGAAGGGTGCGCGATCGTGATCGCCGTCGACAGGCGATCCGGTGAGCTCGCGGCCGCGCTCGAGCGTCACGGCGCGCAGGTGCGGCACGCTCCGGCGTTGACGATCGTGCCGCACATCGATGACGACGCTCTGCTGGCAGCGACGCGCGCGCTCATCGCCGTGCCGCCCGACGTCGTCGTCGCGACGACGGGCGTCGGGTTCCGCGGCTGGATCGAGGCCGCTGACGAGGCCGGGATCCTGGAGGACCTTCATGCCGCGCTCGCGAGCGCGCAGATCGTCGCTCGGGGGCCCAAGGCCCGCGGTGCGATCCAGCAGGCCGGGTTCACGGCCGACTGGGTCGCGGAGTCGGAGACCTCCGCCGAGCTCGGCGAGTTCCTCCTCGCCGAGGGCGTCGCCGGGCGACGGGTCGCCGTGCAGCACCATGGATCCGGTGCCGACGGACTCGACGAGATCTTCGCGGACGCCGGCGCGGATGTCGTGAGTCTCACGGTGTACCGGTGGGGGCCACCCGCCGACCCCGATCTCGTGGCCCGATCGGTCGCGGCGACGGGGCGAGGAGAGGTGGACGCTGTGCTGTTCACGTCCGCGCCGGGGGCGGCGGAGTGGCTCGCGGCCGCCACGCGAGAGGGAGCGCTCGGCGCGATCGTGAGCCGTGCGGCCTCCGGACAGCTGCTGATGGCGGCGGTGGGCCCCATCACCGCCGGCCCGCTCGGGGACGTCGGCATCGACGCGTTGATCGCCGAGCGGGGGCGGCTGGGATCCTTGGTGCGCGCGGTGGTCACGCACTTCGGCGGCGGGCACGCCCCGTCCCTTCCCACCGCGGCCGGCCGACTCGAACTGCGCAGCGGCGGCGCCGTGCTGGACGGCCGGTTCACCGCGCTCTCACGCACCGGGGTGGCCGTCCTGTCGGCCCTGTTCGCGGCGGGCGGGGGAGTGGTGTCCCGCACGGCGTTGCAGGGAGCACTGCCGCGGTCGGCCGACAGCGCGCACGCTGTCGAGGTGGCCGTGGCGCGTGTCCGCGAGTCGCTGGGCGCAGCCGACCTCATCAAGACGGTCGTCAAACGCGGGTACCGCCTGGCGGTGCTCGACCCGGGGGAGGCCACGTTCTGATGCCCACGCTCATCGCCTGCTCGCACGGGACGAATTCCCTCCCCGGTCGCGCCGCGATCGCGACGATCGTCGAACAGGCGCGGATGCTGCTGCCGGACACCCGCGTCGTCGAGGCCTTCGTCGACGTCCAGGAGCCGCGCGTCGACGAGGTCGTGGCACGGGAGGCGCCGGGCAGCGGCGCCGTGGTGGTGCCCCTTCTCCTCTCGACCGGATTCCACACCAACGTCGACATCGCGCGGGCGGTGGCAGCGCATCCGGGAGCCCTCGCCACCGCCGCGCTCGGCCCGCACGAACTGCTCGTCGACGTGCTCGCCACGCGCGTGGGCGAGGCGGGCCTGGGCTCCGGGGACGCCGTGGTCCTCGCCGCGGCGGGATCGAGCGACCCGGCCGCAGCGCACGATGTCGCCCGAACGGCCGAGATGCTCGCCGTCCGCATCGGGCGCCCGGTCAGCGTGGGGTTCGCCGCCGGGAACGGGCAGCGCATCGGTGCCGCGGTCGCCGAGGCCCGCGCGCACGGCGCGGGGCGGGTCGTCGCGGCCAGCTACGTGCTGGCGCACGGATTCTTCGCCGACGTCATCGCCTCGGCCGGAGCCGATGCCGTGAGCGCGCCGTTGGCCCCCGATCCCCGCATCGCCGACGTCGTCGCCGCGCGGTACCGCGCCGCTGTGGTGCGCAACTCCTCAAGAATGCGCGTCGGGCCCGCGAACCGAGCCCGGTCTGCCGATGCGGCGGCCGAATCTGAGGAGTTCGGCAGCTCGGCGCCGGCGCAGGCACGCGTATGCTGACGGCGTCTCCGACGGGACCGACGCCGGAATCATCCGCGTCGCGCCGACCCGGTCCTCCGCGCGGCTGACCGGAGGCGGATGTCGGGCCCCGAGCATACGCTCGGCGGATGGCGACGACGTGCCTCGGAGACGGATGCGGTGAGACCGCCGATCCGGATGCCCCGCTCCGGCTGTGCGATCGCCATCTTGCGCTGGCGGCGGAATGGCACGAGGGGGCGTACGGCACGACCGACCTCCTGCCGTCCCCGTGTCTGCTGTGCGGCTCGCGGCTCGGCGTCCGGTGGCCGAGTGGTTGGCTCTGCGCCGACTGCGAGTGGCGCCAGGGTGAGATTCCCGACGGCGATCTGCCGCCGCCGCGCATCGACGTGGTCTACTACCTGCGGTACGCCGATCGCGTGAAGATCGGCACGACGGCGAATCCGCGCCAGCGCCTCGCCGCCATCCGGCACGACGAGCTGCTGGCGTTCGAGCGCGGTGATCGGATGCTCGAGCAGCGCCGCCACGCCGAGTTCGCCGCCGACCGCTGGCCGCGGACGGAGTGGTTCCGCCTGTCCGACGAGCTCGCCGACCATATCGCGGTGATCGGCGCCGGCGTCACGGACCCGTGGCGGCTCTTCGCGCGGTGGCGGAGCGAAGCCCTGGCGCGTCGCTAGAGTGAGCGCGTGACGCAGACCCGGCTCGATGCCGACACCCCGCCACGTGCGCGACTCGTCCTCGCGGCGCTCATCCTCGGGGCTCTGGTGTGCAACATCAACCTCGCGGCGGCGAATATCGCACTTCCCGAGATCGGCGACGCGTTCGGGGCCACGCAGTCGGCGCTGACCATCGTCGGATTGGGATGCTCTCTCGGGCTGGCGATGTCGGTGCTCTACTTCGGTGCGCTCGCCGACCGGTACGGCCGCAAGCAGCTTCTGCTCCTGGGGCTGGCGCTGACGGTGGCGGCGAGCTTCCTCTCCGCCTTCTCCGTGTCGATCGACATGCTCATCGTCTCCCGCATCTTCACGGGGATCGCCGCGGGCATGGCCTTTCCCACCACGCTGTCGCTCATCACTGCCCTCTGGGCGCCAGGGGCTCGCCGCACCACCGCGATCGCGCTGTGGTCGGGTGTCAGCGCGATGTCATCGGTCATCGGATCGGTTCTCGCCGGCGCTCTCCTCACCGTCTTCTGGTGGGGCTCGGCCTTTCTGATCGCGGCGCCGATCGCGGCCGCGGCCTTCGTGCTCGTGGCGATCGCCGTGCCCGCCCACGTCAAGGAGTCCGCCGAGCCCGTCGACCACGTCGGCGGCGTGCTCGCGACGCTGGGCGTCGCCTCGCTCGTGCTCGGCATCGGCACCGTGTTCGCTCCCGGGGAGACGCCGTTCGGCGCCACGCTCCTCGGGGCGGCAGCAGTTCTGCTGGGCCTGTTCGCGTGGCGTCAATGGCGCGCGAAGCATCCGCTGTACGACCTCCGCGTCGCCCGGCGCCGCATGTTCTGGGTCCCCGCCACCGGGGGCACGATCGTGTTCGGCTCGCTCATGGGGTCGATGTTCGTCGGGCAGCAGTATCTGCAGAACATCCTCGGGTACTCCACGCTGCAGGCCGGGCTGGCGGTGGTCCCGGCTGCGGTGGGCCTGCTGATCTGCGCTCCGCTGTCGGCGCGGCTCCTCACTGCTCGCGGCACGCGCGTGACGATGCTCGCGGGGTACGCATTCGTCTTCATCGGGTTCCTCACCACCCTCACCTGGAACCCCGCCACGCCCTACGTGCTCATCGGCACCGGGTTCCTGGCCATCGGCAGTGGCGCCGCGTTCGCCATGACGCCCGCCTCGCGGGCGCTCACGGAGAGCACCCCGGTGCGGCGGGTCGGCATGGCCTCGGCGACGTCCGATCTGCAGCGCGACCTCGGCGGCTCCGTGATGCAGGCGCTGCTGGGCGCCATCCTCGCCGCCGGATTCGCGATCTCCTTCCGACGCCAGATCGCGGCCTTTCCCGAGGCGTCGAGCGTGACCGATGAGATCACCACCGCGCTGCAGGCCTCGTACGCCTCGGCCCTCCACGTCGCCGACCAGTACCCGCAGTACCGCGCGGAGATCCTCGCGGGCGCGACACAGAGCCTCGTCACCGGGGCGTGGGCGGCCTACCTGGTGGGCGCGATCGCGATCGCTCTCGGTGCCGTCGTGGTGAGCGTCTTCCTGCCCGGTCACACCCGCGAGAAAGAGCTGGTGGCTGCCTACGCGCGAGCGGATGCCGGAGCCCAGCCGGCTCAAAGCTCCGGGCTCTAGCGTCGGGGCATGGGATTCCTCGACCGTCTGTTCGGCCGGGACGACGCCGCTCGCCCCGCACCCCCGATCGCACAGAACCCGAACGTCGCCGCACCGCCCCCCAGCGCGCATCGCGACGGTTCCGGGCAGTACGCCCCGCCCCCGCCGGGCGGGGCCGCACCGGCCGCGGGAGCTGACGCGCAGGCGATCGAACGCTACCGCTACCTCCTGCAGACGGCGCCGCCGGAGACGATCGAGCAGGTGCACGCCGAGGCCTTCGGACGGCTGACCCCGGCGCAGCGCCAGCAGGTGCTCGGCGACCTGTCGGCGAGTCTGCCCGCCGCGGAACGACCAGGCAGCGACGATCCGCGTGCGCTCGCGCGCGCCGCGACGCGCGCGGAATACACGCAGCCCGGCTTCATGGAGCGCACCTTCGGCAATCGCTCGTGGGGTGGGGCTCCGGGGTTCGGATCGATGCTCGGGGCATCCGTCCTCGGCACGATCGGCGGCTACGTCATCGGCTCGGCGCTGGTCGGCGGCCTCCTCGCGCCCGCCCTCGCCGACGATCCGGGCGCGGGAGGCGACGGTGCCGACGGCAGCGACCCTTCGGGCGGCGCCGACGCGGGCGCGGATGCCTCGGCGGCTGACGCCGGCGGGTTCGGCGACTTCGGAGGAGGATTCGGGGATTTCGGAGGGGGAGACTTCGGCGGGTTCGACGGATTCTGAGCCCGGCATGCCGAGCGGGCCCGATACGCACGGGGCGATACTGTCGAGCCCATGGCATGGCTGTCCAGGGACGAACGGCGCGTGCGCGTGGAGGACTCCACGCGTGATCGCACCATCCTGCTGAACCAGCTGCTCCTCGCCGGCGTCACCCTCATCGGAGCCCTGCTCGCCCTCGGCCTCGACCAGGTCGCGCGTCCGACGAGCTTCCTCGTCGGCGCCGCGACGGTGTTCATCGCCGCCGCCGCCGCGGTGCTCGTGCCGTGGAAGCGCCTTCCGCACTGGGCGGGGGGCATCCTCCCGATCGTCGACATCCTCGCGATCGCCTTCATCCGCGAATCGGCTCCGGCGTCGGGCCTGGGTCTGCTGTGGGCGTTTCCGGCGATGTGGATCGGCAGCGTCTTCGGGCTGGCCGGCGTGGTGCTGTCCACCGTCAGCGTCGCGGGCCTCCTGGCCGTCATCACCCTCCTGGAGCCGGTGCCCGTCCTCTCGGCCTCGCAGTTCCTGCTTCCCCTCACCGTCGGTGCGCTCGCGACGATAGCCTTCCTCTCCGCCCGCCGCGCGCACGCGCAGCGCGAGCTGCTGGAGAAGCAGTCGGTGCACCTCCAACGCTCGGTGGATCGGGCGCGCCGGCAAGAGGACCTCGTCACCGAGGTGCTGGATGCCGTCGACTTCGGCGTGGTCCGCATCACCCCGGACGGTCAGCTCGCCGTCACCAACGAGGCTCACGCACGCCTGCAGGGCACGTCTCCGATCGAGGACGACCTCCCGGTGTTCGCCGCCGACGGCGTCACGCCACTGGCGCCGCACGAGGTGCCCGTCGCCCGCGCGCGCCAGGGCGAGACCTTCGAGAACGAGCTCGTCTGGTACGGCGTGCCGGGCGAGGGCAGGCGCGCGCTGGCCGTCACCGCGCGGCCGCTCACCGACATCGACGGCACCTCGGCCGGCATCGTCGTGGTGACCCGCGATGTCACCGGCGAGGAGCAGGCGCTGCGCGCCCGGGAAGACCTCGTCGCCTCGGTCTCGCACGAGCTGCGCACCCCGCTGACATCGATCGTGGGCTATCTCGAGCTGGTGCTCGATCGTCCGGAGCTTACCGAGGCCACCCGCCACGACCTCGCCATCGCCGAGCGGAACGCCGAGCGGCTGCTGGAGCTGGTCACCGACATCCTGGCCCTCTCCGCGAGCTCGCGGCACGGCGTCGTCGAGCTGACGCTGCATCCGGAGCCCTCCGACGTCTCGGCCATCGTGACGGCGGCCGTCGAATCCCTCGCCCCGCGGGCCGCGGAGCGCCACATCGGCATCGACACCAGTGCGGTGCGCCCGACGATGGCGCTGATCGATCCGCACCGCATCCGCCAGGTGGTCGACAACCTCCTGACGAACGCGGTGAAGTACAACCACGACGGCGGGTCGGTGCAGGTCGGCGTCTCCGAGGACGGCGTTCACGTATGGATCACCGTGAGCGACGACGGACCGGGGATCTCCGATGAGGAGCGCCCGCTGCTGTTCGACAGGTTCTTCCGCTCCGATGCCGTGCGCAACTCCACGACCCACGGCTCCGGTCTGGGCCTGGCGATCAGCCGCGACTTCGTGACGGCGCACGGCGGCGAGATCTTCGTGGAGACCCAGCCCGGCAGGGGATCCACGTTCACGGTGCGGCTTCCCGTCGCCCCCGGAGAGGACCGCGCATGAACGTCGAACTCGACCTGTTCACCATCACCCTGATCTCCGCGCTGGTCATCATCGTCTCGGGGGTCCTGTACATCACCGAGACGCTGATGCGCAAAGACGGCCCGGCCGGGCGCCTGTGGGCGATCGCCTTCCTCGCCGGCATCCTGACTGTCGTGTGCTACCTGGTGTGGTCGGTCTCGCCGTCGGCCTTCCTGGCGGTCGCCGTCGGCAACGCCGGATTCGTCTCGACAGCGGGTTTCATCTGGCTGGGCTGCCGCGCGTTCAACGAGCGTCCCCTCCGCATCCCCAGCGGCGCCCTCGCCACCGTCGCGGCGATCGCTCTCATCGCCGCCCTCATCCCGGGACCCACCGGGGGCGACTGGGCCGGTGCGGTGCCGATGTTCCTCGGAAACGCCCTCTTCGCCACGCTCGGCGCGATCGAGACCCGCCGCGGTGCCCTCGCCGACCGCTGGAGCGCCATCGGCCTGACCGTCGTGCTCATCATCGAGGCGGTCTGGTTCGTCATCCGCACCGGGGTCTTCGTGGGAAGCGGCCCCGACAGTGCCCTGTTCGAGGACTGGTTCGACTCGGAGATCGCGTCGATCCTGACGATCACCCTCACGATCGTCACGGTGGTGACCACCTCGGTGCTCCGTGCGAGCGAATCGAACCTGCGAGGTCAGCGCGACACGATCACCCTCCACGTCGCCCTCGACGGGATCATGCTGCCGGCGTCCTTCCAGTCCCTCGTGTCGACCATCCTGGACAACGCCCGGCGCAACCAGGAGACGCTCTGCATCATCGCGGTGCGCATCGGCGACCTCGGGAGGATCTCGGTGGCGTTCGGGCCGGCCGAGGCCGAATCCGTCGCCGCCGCGTGGCGCGCGGGCGTGCGCCGCTACGCGCCGAGCGCTGCGATCGTCGGTGACAACGGGCGCAGCACCCTGTTCGCGGCGTTCCTCACCACGTCCTTCGCCGACGTCCGCAGGATCGCCAGCATCATGCACCGCCGGCTGCTCGACGACTTCGCCACTCTCGGGCTCTCGGCGATGCCGGTCGTCGGGGTGGGGGTGGCCCTCAGCGACCAGGTCGGCTACGACCTCGCCCGTCTCGCCGACGCCGCGGACGAGGCCGCTCGGCGCTCGGCGTCCAGCCCCGACGCCTCCGTGATCCGGGCGGAGGGGTGAGCGTCAGGAGGGAGTGATCGCGGCCTCGACCCGCGCGCGCAGCTCGCGGGGGCGGAAGGGCTTCGTGATGTAGTCATCGGCCCCCGCTTCGCGACCGAGCCGGGCATGGTCCTCGTCGGCGCGCGCTGTCACCATGAGGATGCGGGTGTCGCTGAAGGCGCGGATGCGACGCGCCGTCTCGAACCCGTCGATGCCCGGCATGCTGACATCCAGCGTCGTGACGGCGGGGGAGAACTCCCGCACGAGCTCGATGCCCTCCAGACCCGCCGACGCGGCATGGACATCGAAGCCGGCCTGGGTGAGCACCGTCCGGATGAGCATACGGATGTCCGCGTCGTCCTCGATGATGACCGCTACACGCGCGTTCGGCATCCGTAGTACCTCGATGGTCCACCGAACGTCGGGTGTCCGGCGGTGTGAGGAAATGTTAGCCCACGAACGATCCAATCCGCGGAACATGAAATGCTCGGCACATGCCTCTGATCGCCCTGACCGGCGGAATCGCCTCCGGCAAGTCCACCATCGCGCGACGATTGGCCGAGCACGGCGCCGTGATCGTCGACGCCGACCAGATCGTCCGCGACGTGCAGGCTCCGGGCACGCCGGTGCTTGCGGCGATCGCCGCGGAGTTCGGCGGCGACGTCGTGAAGACGGACGGGACGCTCGACCGCGCCGCGCTGGGCTCCCGCGTGTTCGGCCATCCCGACAGGCTCGCCGCACTCAACGCCATCGTGCACCCCGCCGTCCGTGCCGAGTCGGAGCGCCGGTTCGCCGAGGCCGCGCGCGACGATGCGGTGGTGGTCTACGACGTGCCGCTCCTGGCCGAGGCGCGCAGCCACGACCCGTGGGAGCTCGTGGTCGTCGCGCACGCCCCCGCGGACGTGCGCGTCGCCCGGCTGGTCGAAGAGCGCGGCATGACCGCCCAGGACGCCCGCGCGCGCATCGCCTCCCAGGTGTCGGACGAGGCCCGCCTCGCACTGGCCGACGTCGTGATCGACACAGCGGGGACGATGGCGCACACCCTCGCGCAGGCCGACGCGCTGTGGGAGCGCCTGCGCGGCTAGCACACCGCATCCGCGGAGCGCGAACGCCCGCCCCGGTGTCGGAGGCTCGTCCTACGCTGGAATCATGCAGGCCACCCGATCCGTCCGACCCTTCGAGGTCATCAGCGACTACGCCCCGTCGGGAGACCAGCCGCAGGCCATCGCGGAGCTGGCCGCGCGCGTCACCGCGGGTGAGACCGACGTCGTGCTCCTCGGCGCCACCGGCACGGGAAAGTCGGCCACCACGGCGTGGCTCGTCGAAGCCGTGCAGCGCCCGACGCTGGTGCTGGCCCACAACAAGACGCTCGCCGCCCAGCTCGCCAACGAGTTCCGCGAGCTGATGCCGAACAACGCCGTCGAGTACTTCGTGTCGTACTACGACTACTACCAGCCCGAGGCCTACGTCCCGCAGACCGACACCTTCATCGAGAAGGACTCCTCGATCAACGCCGAAGTGGAGCGACTGCGACACTCCACGACCAACTCGCTGCTGTCGCGGCGCGATGTCATCGTGGTCTCGACGGTGTCCTGCATCTACGGCCTCGGCTCGCCGGAGGAGTACCTGCGCGCCATGGTCGCGTTGCAGGTGGGGGAGCGTTACGACCGCGACGCGCTCGTGCGCAAATTCATCTCGATGCAGTACAACCGCAACGACGTCGACTTCTCCCGCGGCAACTTCCGCGTGCGCGGCGACACGATCGAGATCATCCCGGTGTACGAGGAGTTCGCGATCCGCATCGAGATGTTCGGCGACGAGATCGAGGCGCTGTACATGCTCCACCCTCTGACGGGAGATGTGCTGCAGCGGATGGAGGCGATCCCGATCTTCCCGGCGACGCACTACGCCGCCGGCACCGACACGGTCAAGCGCGCGATCGGCACGATCGAGCACGAGCTCGCCGAGCGGCTGAAGGAGCTCGAGTCGCAGGGGAAGCTCCTCGAGGCGCAGCGCCTGCGGATGCGGACGACCTTCGACCTGGAGATGCTGCAGCAGCTCGGCTTCTGCTCGGGCATCGAGAACTACTCGCGGCACCTCGACGGCCGAGGGCCGGGGGAGCCGCCGCACACGCTGCTGGACTTCTTCCCCGACGACTTCCTGATGGTCATCGACGAGTCCCATGTCACCGTGCCGCAGATCGGCGCCATGTACGAGGGCGACGCCTCGCGCAAGCGCACGCTCGTCGAGCACGGCTTCCGTCTTCCCAGTGCGATGGACAACCGCCCCCTGCGGTGGGACGAGTTCAAGGAGCGCGTCGGTCAGACGGTGTACCTGTCGGCGACGCCCGGTCGCTACGAGATGGGCATCGCCGACGGCGTCGTGGAGCAGATCATCCGTCCTACGGGCCTCGTCGACCCGCAGATCGTCGTCAAGCCCTCGAAGGGGCAGATCGACGACCTCCTCGAGCAGATCCGCGTCCGCGTCGGGCGGGACGAGCGCATCCTGGTCACGACGCTGACGAAGAAGATGGCCGAAGAGCTCACCGACTTTCTCGGCGAGCACGGCGTGCGGGTGCGGTACCTCCACTCCGACGTCGACACGCTTCGCCGCGTGGAACTGCTGACCGAGCTGCGCGCCGGCGTGTACGACGTGCTCGTGGGCATCAACCTGCTCCGTGAGGGCCTCGACCTGCCGGAGGTGTCGCTCGTCGCGATCCTCGACGCCGACAAGGAGGGGTTCCTGCGCAGCGGGACGTCGCTCATCCAGACGATCGGCCGCGCAGCACGTAACGTCTCCGGCGAGGTGCACATGTACGCCGACAAGATCACCGACTCCATGGCGAACGCGATCGAGGAGACCGAGCGGCGGCGCGAGAAGCAGATCGCCTACAACACCGCGAACGGCATCGACCCGCAACCGCTGCGCAAGCGCATCGCCGACATCACCGACGTGCTGGCGCGGGAGGCCAGCGACACCCGGGAGCTGCTGTCCCGCAAGGACCGCGCCGCTGCGAAGAACGGCAAGGGCAAGTCCCCCACGCCGCAGCTGCGGCGCACCGGCATCGCGGCGGAGGGTGCTGACCAGCTCGAGGCGACCATCGCGGACCTGAGCGATCAGATGCTGGCCGCGGCTGCGGAGCTGAAGTTCGAACTCGCCGCGCGATTGCGCGACGAGGTGCAGGATCTCAAGAAGGAACTGCGCGCCATGGAGCGCGCCGGGCACGCATAGGAGCGCCGTGGAGCAACGGGTCAGTCTGGTCACGCTGGGGGTGAGCGACCTCGATCGTGCTCTCGCCTTCTATCGCGCGCTCGGATGGCAGCCGCATCCGTCGTCCGTCGCCGATGAGGTGGCGTTCTTCGACGCGGGAGGGATGGTCGTCGCCCTGTGGGACCGCGGCGAGCTGGCCGCCGACTCGGCGGTCCCCGACGAGGGCGGATGGGGCGGGGTCGCCCTCGCGCACAACGTGCGTACCGAGGCGGAGGTCGATGCGATCCTCGTCGACGCCGCGGCGGCCGGCGCCCGCATCGGGCGCGCCGGCGCCGCCACCGCCTGGGGCGGGTACTCCGGGGTCTTCGTCGACCCGGACGGCCATCCCTGGGAGGTCGCGGTCAACCCCGGATGGCTCCTCGACGGCGACGGGCGCGTCGTGCTGGGGTGAGATCGCCGCCCTAGGGGCAGTGCATGAGAGGCTTGGGACCTGAGCGATCGAATGTGTGCTCCGACATGGCCGCACCGCACAGCGGGCACGGCCGGTCGGCCCGCGAGGGTTCGGGCGTCGTCTCGTACGGGCCGACCGAGGCCGGGCCCGCCACGCGGATCAGCCGGGCATTGAGATACGCGTACCACCCCCCGGCTGCGCGAACGCGGTCCCGCAGCGGCGGCCCGTCGGGCTTGTTTCGTGCCATGATCATTAGTGTACTAACGAATGGAGGAAGTGGGATGGTTCCCCCCGACGATCTGCTGACTCTCGAGAACCAGGTGTGCTTCGCCCTGGTCACCGCGGCGCGCAATGTCGTATCGATCTATCGACCCGTGCTCGAACCGCTCGGGCTCACCCACCCGCAGTACCTCGTCATGCTGGCGCTGTGGGATGAGTCGCCGCGATCGCTCGGCGAACTCGCGGCGGAACTGGCCATGGAGCCGGCCACCCTGTCACCGCTCGTGAAGCGGCTGGAGGGACAGGGCAGGGTCACGCGCACGCGCCGCTCCGGCGACGAGCGCGTCCTCGACATCGCGCTGACCGACGAGGGGCGGGCTCTGCGGACGCAGGCCCTCCGCGTGCCCGAGCAGATCATGGCGCTGGTGGGGATGGACGCCGACGAGCTCGCCCAGCTGCGCGACCGCCTGGCTCCGTTCGCGGGGCGCCGCGCCTAGCATCCGAGGCTCCTTCCCAGTCAACCCGAAGCCGGTGTCGGAGGCCCCATTTAAGCTTGAGGGGTGCCCATTCTCCCTGTCGCCCTGCCCGGCCCTTCGACGAACTCCGGGACCGGAGGGGTGCTCAGCGTCCGTGGGGCACGGGTCCACAATCTGAAGGACGTCGACCTCGACATCCCCCGCGACGCGCTCGTGGTGTTCACCGGTCTGTCGGGCTCGGGCAAGTCGAGTCTGGCCTTCGACACGATCTTCGCCGAAGGTCAGCGGCGGTACGTCGAGTCGCTGAGCGCGTACGCACGCCAGTTCCTCGGCCAGGTCGACCGGCCCGACGTCGACTTCATCGAGGGGCTGAGCCCCGCCGTCTCGATCGACCAGAAGTCCACCAACCGCAACCCGCGTTCGACGGTGGGGACGATCACGGAGATCCACGACTACATGCGCCTGCTGTGGGCGCGGATCGGCGTGCCGCACTGCCCGGTGTGCGGGGCGCAGATCCAGCGTCAGACGGTGCAGCAGATCGCCGACCAGTTGCTGGAGCTCCCCGAGCGCACGCGGTTCCAGATCGTGGCGCCGGTCGTGACCCAGAAGAAGGGCGAGTTCGTCGACCTCTTCAAGGAGCTGAGCGCCAAGGGCTACGCGCGTGCGGTCGTCGACGGCGAGCTGGTGCAGCTGTCCGAACCGCCGACCCTGAAGAAGAGCTACAAGCACGACATCGCCGTCGTCGTCGACCGGCTCGTGGCCGGACCCGACATCCTCAGCCGCATCACCGACTCCGTCGAGACGGCGCTGGGACTTGCGGGCGGAATCATGCAGGTGAACTTCGTCGACGAGGAAGGCGACGCCGCGTGGCAGTCGTTCTCCGAGAAGCTCGCGTGCCCGAACGGACATCCGTTGCAGCTGACGGAGATCGAGCCGCGCACCTTCTCGTTCAACGCCCCGTTCGGCGCGTGCCCGGCCTGCTCGGGCCTGGGGACGCGCATGTCGGTGGATGTCGAGCTGATGCTGGGCGACGAGGAACTCTCCATCCGCGAGGGCGTCATCATTCCCTGGACGACGCAGGGCAAGGGACTCTTCCAGTATTACGAGCGTCTTCTCGAAGGGCTCGCGCGCGATCTGAACTTCTCGCTGGACACGCCGTGGCGTGCGCTCCCGACGGACGTCAAGGAGGCGGTGCTGCGCGGGGAGAACTACAAGGTCACCGTCAAGTGGAAGAACCGGTACGGCCGCGAGATGCGGTACTCGTCCGGCTTCGAAGGCGTCGTCCCCTACATCGAGCGCCAGTATCTGCAGGCGGAGTCCGACACGCAGCGACAGCGCTGGTCGGAGTTCCTCCGCGAGGTCCCCTGCCCGGTGTGCGACGGTGACCGTCTCAAGCCCGAGGTCCTGGCCGTGCTGGTGCACGGGCACTCCATCGCCGACGCCTCCCGGCTGAGCCTCGCCGATGCGCAGGAGTACTTCGCGCGGCTGGAGCTCACCGAGCGCGAGGCGCAGATCGCGGCGGCCGTGCTGCGGGAGATCCGGGCGCGCCTGGACTTCCTCCTGCAGGTCGGGCTCAGTTACCTCAGCCTCGGGCGCGCGGCCGCCACGCTGTCGGGCGGCGAGGCGCAGCGTATCCGGCTGGCGACCCAGATCGGCTCCGGTCTCACCGGGGTGCTGTATGTGCTGGACGAGCCCTCGATCGGGCTGCATCAGCGGGACAACCGCCGTCTCATCGACACCCTCGTCCGCCTCCGCGACCTCGGCAACACGCTGATCGTCGTCGAGCACGACGAGGAGACCATCCACGCCGCCGACTGGGTCGTCGACATCGGCCCCCGCGCGGGCGTCGACGGCGGCCACGTCGTCCACTCCGGTCCGCTGGCCGATCTGCTGCAGGACGAGCGATCGCTGACCGGCGCGTATCTCTCCGGTCGGCGGGCGATCGAGGCGCCGAAGAAGAGGCGCAAGATCGATAAGAAGCGTCAGATCACCGTCGTCGGTGCGCGCGAGAACAACCTCAAGAACGTGACAGTCGACTTCCCGCTCGGCGTCCTGACGGCCGTCACCGGTGTCAGCGGGTCGGGCAAGTCGTCGTTGGTGAACGGCATCCTCTACGAGGTGCTCGCCTCCCGCCTCAACGGCGCCCGCCGCGTCCCGGGCAAGCACACGCGCGTGACAGGACTCGACAACCTCGACAAGGTCGTGCACGTCGACCAGGCGCCGATCGGCCGCACGCCGCGGTCGAACCCGGCGACCTACACCGGCGTGTTCGACCGCATCCGCACCCTCTTCAGCGAGACGCCGGAGGCGAAGGTGCGCGGCTATCAGGCGGGGCGGTTCAGCTTCAACGTCAAGGGCGGACGCTGCGAGGCGTGCTCGGGCGACGGCACCCTGAAGATCGAGATGAACTTCCTGCCCGACGTCTACGTGGACTGCGAGGTGTGCCATGGCAAGCGGTACAACCGCGACACCCTGGCCGTGCACTACAAGGGCAAGAACATCGCCGAGGTCCTCGAGATGCCGATCTCCGAGGCGGCGGAGTTCTTCGAGCCGATTCAGGCGATCCACCGCTACTTGAAGACGCTCGTGGACGTCGGGCTCGGCTACGTGCGCCTGGGTCAGTCGGCGACGACCCTCTCCGGCGGCGAGGCGCAGCGGGTGAAGCTCGCGACGGAACTGCAGCGCCGGAGCAACGGCCGATCGATCTACGTGCTCGACGAGCCGACCACCGGACTGCACTTCGAGGACGTCTCGCGGCTGCTGCAGGTGCTCAACGGGCTCGTCGACAAGGGGAACACCGTTATCGTCATCGAGCACAACCTCGATGTCATCAAGTCGTCGGACTGGGTCATCGACCTCGGCCCCGAGGGCGGCTCCGGCGGCGGCACCATCGTCGCCACGGGCACGCCGGAGCAGGTCGCCCGCGCCACGTCGAGCCACACCGGCGCCTTCCTCGCCGAGGCGCTCGGGCTGCCGTCGAGCGACGTGCGCAAGGCGGGCTGAGTCGGTGGCATCCCGAGAACGGATGTCGCAGCTTCCCTACCGCCCGAAGCCCGGCGAGATCCCGACGAACCCGGGCGTCTACCGGTTCCGCGACGCCGACGGCCGCGTGCTCTACGTCGGCAAGGCCAAGAACCTCCGTGCACGCCTGTCGAACTACTTCGCGCCGTTGCGTTCCCTCCACGAACGCACGCGGCGGATGGTGACGACGGCCGCATCCGTGGAGTGGACTGTCGTCCCGACCGATGTGGACTCGCTGCAGCTGGAGTACATGTGGATCAAGGAGTTCGATCCGCCGTTCAACGTGCGCTACCGCGACGACAAGTCGTACCCCTTCATGGCGATCACCCTGGGCGACGAGGCGCCGCGCGTCATGGTCACGCGCAACCGGCGCATCCCGGGGGCCAAGTACTTCGGCCCCTATCCCAAGGTGTGGGCCGTGCACGACACGATCGACCTGCTCATCAAGGTGTTCCCCATCCGCACCTGCAGTGACGCGTCGTACAAGAAGGCGATGCAATCGGGACGCCCGTGCTTCCCGGGCCAGATCGGACGATGCGGCGGCCCGTGCTCGGGCAAGGTCACGATCGAGGAGCATCGCGCGATCGTCGACGACTTCGTCGCGTTCATGGCCGGCGGCGATCAGCGCTTCACGCGGGAGCTGACCGCGCGGATGCGGGAGGCCTCGGCCGCGATGGACTACGAGTCCGCCGCCGGCTACCGCGACAAGTTGCAGGCGATCGACGCCGTGCTCAACCGCAGCGCGCTCGTGCTCGCCCCCGACACCGACGCCGACCTGTTCGGCATCGCCGAGGACGAGCTTGCCGCCGCGGTGCAGCACTTCGTGATTCGCGGCGGGCGCGTACGGGGGGTCCGGGCGACCACGATCGAGAAGGAGATCGACATCGACGGCGCCGACCTCGTCGACCAGGTGCTGCAGCGCACCTACGGCGATGCCGTCGCCGCGGACATCCCACGGCAGGTGCTCGTGCCGTCCCTCCCCGAGGACGCCGGCGACCTGGAGGCGTGGCTGCGCGACCGGCGAGGCAAGAACGTCACGATCCAGATCGCCCAGCGCGGACGCAAGGCCGAGCTGATGAAAACCGCCACGCTGAATGCGCAGCAGGCGCTGATGCTGCACAAGACGCGGCGCACGAGCGACTACGTCGCCCGCACGCAGGCGCTCACCGACCTCCAGGAGGCGCTCGACCTCCCGGAGGCGCCGCTGCGCATCGAGGGGTTCGACGTGTCCCACCTTTCGGGGACGAACGTCGTCGCCTCGATGGTCGTCTTCGAGGACGGCCTGCCCCGCAAGGACCAGTACCGCTCCTTCGGCGTGCCCGAGACCACCGACGACACCGACTCCCTCTACCAGGTGCTGACACGACGCCTGGCGTATCTGGATCGTCCGGAGGAGCAGGCGCCGGAGACGGGCGACGGATCCGAGGAATCGGCCGCTCCGCGCAAGCGCCCGCGTTTCGCCTACCGCCCGCAGCTCCTCGTCGTGGACGGGGGGAAGCCGCAGGTCGAAGCGGCGGCGCGGGCACTCGCCGACGCCGGCCACGAGGAGATCGCCCTGTGCGGCATCGCGAAGCGGCTCGAGGAGGTGTGGCTGCCGGGGGAGGACTTCCCGGTCATCCTCCCTCGCACCAGCGAGGCGCTGTATCTGCTGCAGCGGCTGCGCGACGAGGCCCACCGGTTCGCCATCACGCATCAGCGCAAGCGCCGCAAGCGCGACATCACGAGCGTGCTCGCCGAGGTGCCGGGGCTCGGCGACGCGCGGATCAAAGCGCTGCTGCGCCACTTCGGGTCCGTCACCGCGTTGAAGAACGCCTCCGTGGCGGAGATCACCGAGCTCCCCGGGATCGGCCCGAAGCTGGCGGAGTCGATTCGCGCGCACCTGTCTCGCTAGGGTGGGGGGACGGGGGTGGACATGACGGATCCGGCGCCACGCGATGCGGGCGAGGTGCTGATCGTCACCGGCATGTCCGGGGCGGGACGCACGACGGTCGCCAACGCGCTCGAAGACCTCGGCTGGTATGTCGTGGACAACCTGCCGCCGCAGATGCTCCGGCCGCTGCTCGAGCTCACCGAACTCGCCGGCGGAGCGGTGCCGCGCGTCGCCGTCGTCGTGGACGTCCGAGGCCGCGGGCTGTTCTCCGATCTTCCCGAGGTGATGCGGACGCTCCGCGCCGGCAGACAGGTGCGCGTGGTGTTCCTGGACGCCGCAGACGACGCGCTCGTCCGCCGCTTCGAGGCGGTCCGCCGACCGCACCCGCTGCAGGCGGACGGCACGATCCTCGATGGCATCCGCCGGGAACGCGAGCAGCTCGCCGAGCTGCGTACGGCCGCCGACGTGCTCATCGACACCACTGCCACGAACATCCATCAGCTCACCTCTCGCGCGGTGGAGCTCTTCAGCGAGCAGGGGGCGGCGAAGCACACCGTCACCCTCATGAGCTTCGGCTTCAAGTACGGGCTCCCCACCGACGTCGACATGGTCGCCGACATGCGGTTCCTCCCCAACCCCTACTGGAACGACCAGCTCCGAGCGCTCACCGGCGAAGACGAGGCCGTGCGGCAGGACGTGCTGGCGTCGCCGGGGGCGGAGGAGTTCCTCACCGCGTACGCCGCGGCCCTCGAGCCGGTGCTGGCCGGGTATCAGCGCGAGAACAAGCGGCACTCCGTCGTGGCGATCGGATGCACCGGCGGGCGCCACCGCTCCGTCGCGATGGCGCGCGAGCTGGCCGAGCGATTGCGCTCCCTCCCCGGAGTGGCCGTCCGCGTCGCCCATCGCGACCTGGGGAGGGAGTGAGGGCTCGACGCCGAGTAGGCTTTACCCTCGTCCCCGCTCGTCCATCCCGAGGAGAATCGTGCCGCTGACCGCCGACGTGAAGGCCGAGCTGACCACCGTCCGCGACCCGCGGCCGACGGCTCGAGTGGCGGAGCTGACGGCGCTCCTGCGCTTCTCCGGGGGGCTGCACTCGATCGCCAACCGCGTCGCCGTCGAGGCCGAGCTCGACTCCGAGCAGCTTGCGCGACGCGTCGCACGCGACCTGCTCGAGCTGTACGGCGTGCGGCCGGAGCTCGTCCACGTGCAGGGGTCGGGCGGACGCAACGGCGGCCACTATGCGGTGCGGGTGATCGAGGCGGGGGAGACCCTCGCACGGCAGACCGGCCTCCTCGACCAGCGTCGCCGCCAGGTGCGGGGTCTGCCCAACAAGCTCACCACGGGATCTCGTGCCGATCTGGCCGCCGTGTGGCGGGGGGCGTTCCTGGCCGCCGGAACCCTCAGCGAGCCGGGACGCTCGGCGTCCCTCGAGATCGCCTGCCCGTCGCCCGAGGCGGCGATGGCGCTCGTGGGTGCGGCGCATCGTATCGGCGTACCGGCCAAGGCCCGCGAGGTGCGAGGAGTGCCGCGCGTCGTCGTGCGCGACGGTGAGGCCATCCGCGCCACCCTGGCCGAGATGGGCGCCCGGCGCACCGCCGCCGAATGGGATCAGCTGCGTCAGCGCCGCGAGGTGCGCGCGGGGGTGAACCGGCTGGTGAACTTCGACGACGCCAACCTCCGCCGGTCGGCGCAAGCGGCCGTCGCCGCCTGCGCCCGCGTGGAACGGGCGCTGGAGATCCTCGGCGACGAGGTCCCCGAGCACCTCCGCGAAGCGGGGGAGCTGCGCCTGGCCCACCGCGACGCCAGCCTCGACGAGCTGGGCCACCACGCCGACCCGCCGCTGACGAAGGACGCCGTCGCCGGTCGCATCCGGCGCCTCCTGGCGATGGCCGACAAGAAGGCCGAGACCGACGGCATCCCGGGGACCGAGTCGGCCGTCCCCGCGGGCGTCGAGGACTGAGCTCTCCCGCCCGATACCGGGCGTCATATCGGGAAGCAAGGGCCCACCCGCCGCGTTGGCGCTCAGTAGGATGAACACGTCACCCTCGCTGCGCCGAGGTATCGGCGCGCGCCGAACGGAAGAAGAGAACATGGCGAAGTACGCATTGCCCGACCTCCCTTACGACTACGCCGCGCTGGAGCCGCACGTCAGTGCGACGATCATGCAGCTGCACCATGACAAGCATCACCAGGCGTACGTCACCGGCGCGAACACCGCGCTCGAGCAGCTCGCCGAGGCGCGCGAGGCCGGTAACCTGGCCAACGTCAACAAGCTCACGAAGGACCTCTCCTTCAACCTGGGCGGTCACGTCAACCACTCCATCTTCTGGACGAACCTCTCGCCGGACGGCGGCGACAAGCCTGTCGGTGAGCTCGCGGCCGCCATCGACGACACCTTCGGCTCGTTCGACAAGTTCCAGGCACACTTCACCGCCGCCGCGCTCGGCGTGCAGGGTTCCGGCTGGGCCGGGCTCTTCTGGGACTCGATCGGAGAGAACCTCGTCATCCAGCAGATCTTCGACCAGCAGGGCCAGATCGCCGCGGCCACCGTTCCGCTGCTGCTTCTGGACGTGTGGGAGCACGCGTACTACCTCGACTACCAGAACGTGCGCGCCGACTACGTGAAGGCGTTCTGGAACATCGCCAACTGGGCCAACGCGCAGGAGCGCTTCGCCACCGCCCGCCAGAAGACCGCGGGTCTGCTGGTACTGTCGTAATCGGCGTTGGCGTCCCGGCGGGACCCCGCCGGGACGCCGCCGTCCGATCTGGAAAACCCTCATCACAGCGCGTTTCGCGCACGACCAATCAGGAGTGAATCCGTGACCGTCAAGATCGGGATCAACGGCTTCGGCCGCATCGGACGCAACTACTTCCGCGCGGCGCTCGCGCAGGGTGCCGACCTCGAGATCGTCGCGGTCAACGACCTCACCGACAACAAGACGCTCGCCCACCTGCTCAAGTACGACTCCATCACCGGCCGCCTGGATGCCGAGGTCAGCTACGACGAGGACAGCATCACCGTCGACGGCAAGGTCATCAAGGCCTTCGCCGAGCGCGACCCCGCAAACCTCCCCTGGGGCGAGCTGGGCGTGGACATCGTCATCGAGTCGACGGGCTTCTTCACCAAGGCCGAGCTCGCCAAGAAGCACCTCGAGGCGGGCGCCAAGAAGGTGCTCATCTCCGCCCCCGCCACCGGTGACGACGCGACCATCGTCATGGGCGTGAACGAAGACGTGTACGACCCCGCGAACCACCACATCATCTCGAACGCGTCCTGCACCACCAACTGCCTGGCGCCGCTGGCGAAGGTGTTCAACGACGCGTTCGGTATCGAGAACGGCCTGATGACCACGGTGCACGCGTACACCGCCGACCAGAACCTCCAGGACGGCCCGCACAGCGACCTGCGCCGTGCCCGCGCCGCCGCCATCAACATCGTTCCCACCTCGACCGGGGCCGCCAAGGCCATCGGCCTCGTGCTGCCGGAACTGAAGGGCAAGCTCGACGGCTTCGCGCTGCGCGTCCCCGTCCCCACCGGCTCGATCACCGACCTCACCGTCACGGCCTCGCGCCCGGTCACCGTCGACGAGGTCAAGGCCGCCTACAAGGCCGCCGCCGAGGAAGGACCGCTCAAGGGCATCCTGAAGTACACCGAGGACGAGATCGTCTCCAGTGACATCGTGACCGACCCGCACTCGTCGATCTTCGACGCGGGCCTGCTGCGCGTCATCGGCAATCAGGTCAAGCTCTCGAGCTGGTACGACAACGAGTGGGGCTACTCCAACCGTCTGGTCGACCTGACCGAGTACGTCGCCGAGCGCCTGTAAGGCTCGCTGATGGCTCTGCGCACCCTCGCATCCCTGGGGTCGCTCGCAGGCAAGCGCGTCGTCGTCCGTTGTGACCTCAATGTTCCGCTCGCGGACGAGGTCATCACGGACGATGGCCGTGTGCGCGCGTCCCTGCCCACGCTGAACGCCCTGATCAACGCGGGCGCCCGCGTCGTCGTGGTGTCCCACCTCGGCCGGCCCGACGGCACGCCGGAGGCGAAGTACAGCCTCGCCCCGGTGGCGCAGCGACTGTCGGAGCTGCTCGGCAAGCCCGTCGCCTTCGCGCGGGACACGGTCGGCGAGTCCGCGCACGAGGCGGTGGCCGCGCTCGAGGACGGCGACGTGGCCGTGCTGGAGAATCTGCGCTTCAATCGCGGCGAGACGTCCAAGGACGACGGCGAACGGCGCGCCTTCGCCGAGCAGCTCGCGGCTCTCGGCGATGCCTTCGTCTCCGACGGTTTCGGGGTTGTGCACCGCAAGCAGGCGAGCGTCTACGATCTGGCCGAGATCCTGCCGTCCGCGGCGGGCCTTCTGATCGAGGCCGAGCTCGATGTCCTCGAGCGGCTGACCGAGCGCCCCGACCGTCCCTACACGGTGGTCCTGGGGGGATCGAAGGTCAGCGACAAGCTCGGTGTCATCGCGCACCTGCTGCCGCGCGTGGACCGGCTCCTCATCGGCGGGGGGATGATGTTCACCTTCCTCGCCGCGCAGGGGTACGACGTCGGCGCGAGCCTGCTCGAGAAGGACCAGATCGACACCGTGAAGGGCTATCTCGCCGACGCGCGCGAGCGCGGGGTCGAGATCCTCCTGCCGGTGGACGCGGTCGTCGCCGCCTCCTTCTCCGCCGATGCCGAGCACGTCGTCGCCGACGCTCACGGGCTCGAGGACACTCCTTTCGGAGCAGCCGGGCTCGGATTGGACATCGGACCCCGCACGGCGGCCTCGTTCAACGCCGCGATCCGCGACAGTCGCACGGTGTTCTGGAACGGTCCGATGGGCGTGTTCGAGATGGCACCGTACGCGGCGGGAACACGCGCGGTCGCCCAGGCGCTCACGGAGGTCGACGGGCTGAGCGTCGTGGGCGGGGGAGACTCCGCTGCGGCAGTCCGCCAGCTCGGTTTCGGCGACGACGACTTCGGTCACATCTCCACCGGCGGCGGCGCGAGCCTGGAGTTCCTCGAAGGAAAGAAGCTTCCCGGACTGGAGGTCCTCGGATGGGCTCGGTAGCTCGTACCCCTTTCATCGCCGGCAACTGGAAGATGAACCTCGATCATCTGCAGGCCGTGGCATTCGTGCAGAAGCTGCACTGGACGCTCAAGGAGGCCAAGCACGACAGCGGCGATGTCGAGGTGGCGGTCTTCCCGCCGTTCACGGATCTGCGCACCGTGCAGACCCTCGTCGACGCCGACAAGATCCCGTTCGGCATCGGCGCGCAGGATCTCTCCGCGCACGACGCCGGTGCCTACACCGGTGAGATCTCGGGGCAGTTCCTCGCGAAGCTCGATCTCCGCTACGTCATCATCGGGCACTCCGAGCGTCGCCAGTACCACGCCGAGAGCGATGAGATCGTCGCCTCGAAGGTGCAGGCCGCGCTTCGTCACGGGCTGGTCCCAGTGATCTGCGTCGGCGAGACGGCGGAGGATCTGGAGCAGTTCGGCGCGAGCGCGGTGCCCGTCGGGCAGCTGAGGGTCGCGCTGGAGGGTGTCCCCGCCGACGCCGACATCGTCGTGGCCTACGAGCCGGTGTGGGCGATCGGCTCGGGCCAGGCGGCGACTCCGGAGCAGGCGCAGGAGGTGTGCGCGAAGCTCCGCGAGGTCGTGGCCGACGCCCTCGGCCCGGATGCGGCGGCCAGGACCCGGGTGCTCTACGGGGGCTCGGTGAAATCGGGCAACATCGCCAGCTTCATGCGCGAGCCCGACGTCGACGGCGCGCTCGTGGGCGGCGCGAGCCTCGTGGTCGACGAGTTCGCCGCCATCGTGCGCTACCAGAAGCACGTCGGCGTCTAGCTTCGACAGGCTCAGGCACCGTCGCCCGTATACTTGACGCTTGTGCGACCGGGGAGGGTCGCCGCGAAAGGCTTTTCACTGTGCAGATCATCGAGTTCGTCCTGCAGGTCCTGCTGGGCATCACCAGCCTCCTGCTGACCCTGCTGATCCTCCTCCACAAGGGGCGCGGCGGCGGCTTGTCGGACATGTTCGGCGGCGGCATGACCTCCGCGCTCGGCTCGTCCGGGCTCGCCGAACGCAACCTCAACCGATTCACGATCGTCCTGGCGCTGGCATGGTTCGTCTCCATCGTCGCGCTGGGCCTCATCACGAAGTTCCAGGGACTCTGACATGGCGACAGGCGGCAACGCGATCCGGGGAACGCGCGTCGGCGCGGGTCCGATGGGCGAGCAGGACCACGGCTTCCACGCAGACCGCGTCGCGGTCTCCTATTGGGACGCTCTCGGCAACGAGACCGTGCGGTATTTCGCCGCCGGCATCCCGGAGGAGGAGATCCCCGAGGTCATCGACTCTCCTCACTCGGGTCTTCCGGCCGGCCGCGACAAGGAGAATCCTCCCGCGCTGGCCAAGACCGAGCCGTACAAGACGCACCTCGCGTACGTGAAGGAGCGCCGCACCGAGGAAGAGGCCGAGACCCTTCTCGACGACGCTCTGCAGCAGCTGCGCGAGCGCCGCGGCCAGCTCTGACGTCTCGTCCCGCCGTGTGCGGCGGTCCGCTCAGTATTCGCGGTCGATGAGCTGCGGCGGCACCTGGGCCGCGGCCGCGTCGTCGACGAACAGCACCGTGCGACGGCGGCCCTTGGCGCCCGCCGCCGGCACTGTCGCGTAACTGGCTCCCGCCAGCGCGAGTCCGAGCGCCGCAGCCTTGTCCGCGCCGGAGATGACCATCCACACCCGCTTGGACGAGTTGATCACCGGTCGGGTCAGCGAGATGCGCTCGGGCGGCGGCTTAGGGGAGTCGCGGACGGCCACCGTCGCCCGATCGGTGATCTGGATCTCCGGCCGATCGGGGAAGAGCGACGCGATGTGGGCGTCGGGTCCGACGCCCAGGAAGCACACGTCGAAGGACGGCCACGGGCCGGTCTCGGACCGGTCGGCAGGAGCGAACTGCGCGAGCTCGTCCGCATAGGCGACCGCGGCGGCATCCAGGTCGAGGGACTGGTCGCTGGAAGCCATCGGGTGGATGTTCTCGGCGGGGATCTGCAGCGCATCCAGCAGCGCCTGGCGCGCCTGCTTCTCGTTGCGGTCGTCGGAATCGCGCGGCACCCAGCGCTCATCTCCCCACCAGAAGTGCACGCGCGACCAGTCGATGCCGGCTATCCGCTCCTCCTGCGCTGCGGCACGCAGCACGGCGCCGCCCATCGTGCCCCCGGTGAGGCACACGTGGACGGTCTTGCCGGCGTCGACGCGCTTGGTGACGCGGTCGAGGAAGCGCCGTGCGACGCTGACCGCGAGCGAGGAGGCGTCCTCGCTGATGACCACGCGCTTCTCGTTGCCCGCATCAGCCATGTGTCGCCGCTCCCTTGCCGCTGCCGTCGAGGTCGGACCGCTCGAGCAGTTCCATGCCCTCGGTGATGACGCGACCGTACAGCACGTCGGGGTCGAGCCGTCGCAACTCCTCGGCGAGGCACTCGCGCAGCGTCCGCCGGGGGAATGCGAGCTCATGCGTGGGCTGACCGGGCTGCGTGAGCACCGCGACGCCCGGGCGGGGGCGCTCGAGCAGCGTGTCGCCGCTCGAGCGCGTGAGGCGCACGCTCTTGATGCCGCTCGCCCACTCGTCGGCGGGGAGGTACGCCGAATCCACCGGCACCCCGAGCTTCAGGCGGAGCCAGGCCGCCAGGAGCACCGTCGACGGGGAGTCGGCCGCGCCGCGCACCTCGACGGCCGTGACGGGCTCGTAGGGCGGCTGGTCGAGGACGGCGGCCAGCTGCTCGCGCCAACGCGTGAGCCGTGTCCAGGCGAAGTCGGTGTCGCCGGGGGAGTAGTGGCTGCCGAGGTCGTCCACCCATGCGGACGGGTCGGCCTGCGCCGATGCATCCGTGATCCGGCGCTGCGCGATGCGGCCGATCGCGGAGCCGGCGGGCGAGGGCGGGGTGTCGGCGGGCCACCAGGCCACCACCGGCGCGTCGGAGAGCAGGAGACCCGTCACGAGACTCTCGGCGTTGGATCCGGCGGCGCCGTACGCGCGGAGCACGACGACCTCGCTGGCCCCGGCGTCGCCGCCCACGCGGATCTCCGCGTTCACGCGCGGCTCCGCGTCCGCGTCCTCGTCGATGAGCACCACGAGGACGCGCATCGGATGCTCGCGGGACGCGTCGTTCGCCGCTTCGATGACCTCTTCTTCGGCACCGTGCGACGTGACGATGATGAGGGTCAGCACGCGGCCGAGGGCGACCGCACCGCCCTCCTCCCGCACATTGACGAGCGCCTTGGAGATCTGGCTGACGGTGGTGTCGGGCAGGTCGATGATCACGGGCGCCTCCAACTGCGGCCGTCGCGGGCGAGGAGTTCGTCGGCCGAGGGCGGACCCCACGAACCGGGCGAGTACTGTTCCAGCGGGCCGCCCTGCTCTGCCCAGAACTTCTCGATCGGATCGAGGATCTTCCAGCTGAGCTCGACCTCTTCGTGGCGGGGGAAGAGCGGCGGATCCCCCAGGAGCACGTCGAGGATGAGGCGCTCATAGGCTTCGGGGCTCGCCTCGGTGAAGGCGTGGCCGTAGCCGAAGTCCATCGTCACATCGCGCACCTGCGTGCCGTCGCCGGGCACCTTCGAGCCGAACCGGATCGTGACGCCCTCGTCGGGCTGCACCCGGATGACGAGGGCGTTCTGCCCCAGCTCCTCCGTCTGGCTGCGACTGAACAACAGCTGCGGCGCGCGCTTGAAGACGACCGCGACCTCGGTCACGCGACGCCCGAGCCGCTTACCGGTGCGCAGGTAGAACGGCACGTCCGCCCAACGGCGCGTGTTCACTTCGAGCTTGATCGCCGCGAAGGTCTCCGTCGTGGACTTCGGGTCCATGCCGTCCTCGTCGAGGAAACCACGCACCTTCTCACCGCCCTGCCAGCCGCCGGCGTACTGCCCGCGGGCGGTGGCGAGGGCGAGATCCTCGGGCAGCCGCACCGCGGCGAGCACCTTCTCCTTCTCGGCACGCAGATCCCGGGCGTTGAAGCTGATCGGCTCCTCCATCGCGGTGAGCGCCATCAGCTGGAGCAAGTGGTTCTGAATGACGTCGCGCGCGGCCCCGATGCCGTCGTAGTAGCCGGCACGACCGCCCACTCCGATGTCCTCGGCCATCGTGATCTGCACGTGATCGACGTAGTTGCGGTTCCAGATCGGCTCGTACAGCTCGTTCGCGAAGCGCAGCGCGAGGATGTTCTGCACCGTCTCCTTGCCGAGGTAGTGGTCGATGCGGAAGATCGAGTCGGCGGGGAACGCCGTCTCCAGTGCCGCGTTCAGCTCGCGGGCCGACGCCAGGTCATGCCCGAAGGGCTTCTCGATGACGACGCGGCGCCACCCCGAGTCGCGATCCGCGCCGTCGCCGACCAGACCGGACGACTTCAACTGCTGCGCGACGAGGGGGAAGGCCTTCGGCGGGATCGACAGATAGTACGCATGGTTGCCGAGGGTGCCGCGCTCGACGTCGAGCTTCTCGACGGTCTCGCGCAGCCGCCGGAACGCCTCGGGGTCGTCGAACTCGCCCGGCACGAAGCGGATGCCCTCGAGGAGCTCCTTCCACGTCTCGTCGCGGAACTCGGTGCGGGCGTACTGCTTGACGGCGTCGTGGACGACCTGCGCGAAGTCCTGGTCCTCCCAGTCGCGCCGGGCGAAGCCCACCAGCGCGAAGCCGGGGGGAAGCAGTCCGCGATTGGCGAGGTCGTACACGGCGGGCATGAGCTTCTTGCGCGCCAGATCACCGGTCACGCCGAAGATCACCAGGGCGCTGGGCCCCGCGATCCGGCTGAGACGACGGTCCTCGGGGTCTCGCAGCGGGTTGTGCCCACGGGAGATCTCAACGGTCATTCGGGATTCCTTACTGCGCGGCCTCGAACAGAGACAGCACCTCGACCGAAGGGTCGGTGAGCGTGAGAGTGACGACGGGTCGGCCGTGCTCGGCCAGCACGCCGGCGTCCCCGGCGGCCTGGGCGCGCAGCAACTCACCGAAGGTGTACGGCCGGCCCGGGATCTCCAGGTCGACCTCGCTGTGCTCGACGATCTGCAGGAAGACCCCGACCGCCGGACCGCCCTTGTGGTACTGCCCCGTGGAGTGGAGGAAGCGCGGGCCCCAGCCGAACGTGGTCGGCCGGCCGGAGTCGGCCGCGACGAGCTCGCGCAGACCCTGCAGCTGCGGCACGGCGAGACGGTTGGCATATGCCTGGAGCGCGACGTACCCGTCGGCGGGCAGGCGTTCCCAGAGGGCGTCGAGGACGCCGGCGAGGGTCCCGGACGCGGCAAGAGCCGGGTCGCTCACGCGGACCTCGACGCCGTCGACCGTGAACGCCGGGGGAGCCTGTTCCGGCCGCGACTCCAGCAGCCCCCGCGTCGCCGCCTTGGCCGATTCGACGTCGGGCTGGTCGAACGGATTGATCCCCAGCATCCGCCCCACGATCGCGGTGGCGTACTCCCAGACGATGAACTGCGCGGCGAGCGAGCCGCTCACCAGGATCTCGCCGTGGTGGCGTTCGAACAGGCGGAGGTGCTCCGCGTCGTCGACGAAGCGGACGATCTGCAGGTCGGCGGCGGGCGGATTCTCCACCTCGGGAGACACGGGCAGGAGCACCACCGGCAGGATCCCGGTGCCGGTCTTCCCCGTCGACTCCGCCAGGAGCTGCTCGATCCAGTCGGGGAGGCCGGGGAGGTGGGTGCCGTCGGCGACGAGACCCAGTTTGTCGCGCCGCGGGTCTCCGCCGGCGATCGCCGCGGCCAGGACCAGCGCCGGGTTCTCGGGACTGTCGATCGCGACTTCCAGGAGCGTCGCGTCCGCCTCGTCGAGGAGCTCGTCGATGTCGACACCGGCGAGCCCCGCCGGGACGAGCCCGAAGGCGGTGAGGGCGGAGTACCGGCCGCCGACCTCGGGGTCGGCGAGGAAGACGCGGTAGCCGGCGGCACGCGCGGACTCCTCCAGGGGCGACCCGGGGTCGGTCACGACGATGATGCGTTCGGCGGGGTCGATACCGACGTCGCGGAACGCCGCCTCGAACGCCCGGCGCGCCGCATCCGTCTCGACCGTCGACCCCGACTTCGAGGAGACCACGAGCGCCGTCTGCGCCAGCCCACCCGCCTCCGCGTCGCCGTCGATCGCGGCGAGCACCTGGCCGGGTGCGGTCGAATCGAGGATGACCAGCGGCACGCCGCCGCTCTGCGCGATGACCTCCGGCGCCAGCGACGAGCCGCCCATGCCCGCCAGGACGATGCGCGTCACGCCGGCCGCGATGAGCGCCCCGCGGAGCTCGACGATCTCGGCGACGAGGGGGCGGGAGACCGTCACGGCCTGTACCCAGCCGAGGCGGCGCGAGGCCTCTGCCTCGGCCTCCGCACCCCACAGCGAGGGGTCACCGGCGGTGATGCCCGAGGCGATCAGCGACGCGACGAGGCCCGGGACCGTCGTCTCGACGAGCTCCTTGGGGCGCCCGGAGACGTGGATCTCGAAGCTCACGCGTCGCCCTGCGGAGCCGACGCCGCGTCGGTGGTACCGGCCCGCAGGGCCGTGGACACGGTGTCCTGAAGCTCGTGCCAGGAGGCGATGAATTTCTCCACGCCCTCGTCCTCCAGCACCTGCGTCACGTCGGCGAAGTCGACGCCGACGGCGGCGAGCTGTGCGAAGAGGTCGCGAGCGTCGGCGTACGCACCCGTCACCGTGTCGCCGGTGACGACGCCGTGGTCGAACGTGGCCTGCAGTGTCTTCTCGGGCATCGTGTTCACGACCCCCTGCGCGACGAGCTCGGTGACGTAGAGCGTGTCGGGGAGCGAGGGATCCTTGACCCCCGTCGAGGCCCACAGCGGCCGCTGCACCGTGGCGCCGGCGTCCAGCAGCGCCTTCGCGCGCGGCTCGGCGAACTTCTGCTGGAACAGCTCGTAGGCCAGCCGGGCGTTGGCCAGGCCCGCCTTGCTCTTCAGGGCGGCCGCCTCGTCGGTGCCGATCGCGGTGAGGCGCTTGTCGACCTCGGTGTCCACGCGGGAGACGAAGAACGAGGCGACCGACTGCAGGGTGCTGATGTCGTGGCCGGCAGCCTGTGCCTTCTCGACGCCGGTCAGGTAGGCGTCGATGACCTCGGCATAGCGCTCGAGGCTGAAGATCAGGGTGACGTTGACGGAGATGCCGGCGCCGATGACCTCGGTGATGGCGGGGAGCCCCGCTTTGGTGGCGGGGATCTTGATGAGGACGTTGTGCCGATCCACACGGGCGGAGAGGTCCTTGGCCTGCGCGATCGTGCCCTCGGTGTCGTGGGCGAGGTCGGGGGAGACCTCGATCGACACGCGGCCGTCGACGCCGCCACTGGCGGCGAACACCGGCTCGAACACATCGGAGGCGTCGCGGACGTCGTCGGTGGTGATCTCGAAGATCGCCTCGTCCGTCGTCGCGCCCTTCGCGGCGAGCTGCTTGACCTGTTCCTCGTACGCTTCGCCGTTCGCGAGGGCGCCGGCGAAGATCGTCGGGTTGGTCGTGACGCCCACGACGTTGCGGGTGGCGATCAGGTCGGCGAGATTCCCGGTGGAGATCCGCTCTCGCGACAGGTCGTCGAGCCAGATGCTGACGCCGGCGGCGGACAGCTGTTCGGTGGGGGTGCTCATGGGGATCTCCTTATTTCGCTGCGGCGGCGATCGAGTCGCGGGCCGCCTCGACGACCGCCTCGGCCGTGAAGCCGAACTTCTCGAACAGGGTCTTGTAGTCGGCAGAGGCACCGAAGTGCTCGATCGACACCGAGCGCCCGGCATCGCCGACGAGGCCGCGCCAGGGGAGGGCGATGCCGGCTTCGACCGACACGCGGGCGCGGACGGCCGAGGGCAGCACCGACTCACGGTACGCCTCGTCCTGCTCGGCGAACCAGTCCAGTGACGGCGCCGACACCACGCGAGCGTTCACGCCCTCCGTCGCCAGCTGCTCCCGGGCGGCGACGGCGAGCTGGACTTCCGACCCGGTGCCGATGAGGATGACGTCCGGCGTGCCGTTCGGCGCCTCGGCGAGCACGTAGGCGCCGCGAGTGGCCGCCGCGGCGGCGGCGAACGTGTCGCCGGATGCCTCGCCCTCGCCGCGCGCGAACACCGGGATGTTCTGCCGCGTCAGCGCGAGACCGGCGGGGCCGGCGTGACGACGGAGGATCTCCAGCCATACGACGGCCGTCTCGTTCGCGTCGGCGGGCCGCACCAGCGAGAAGTTCGGGATCGCGCGCAGGGTCGCCAGCTGCTCGATGGGCTGGTGGGTCGGCCCGTCCTCGCCCAGGGCGATGGAGTCGTGCGTCCAGACGAACACCGACGGGATGTTCATGAGGGCAGCGAGGCGCACCGGCGGGCGCATGTAGTCGCTGAAGATGAGGAACGTTCCGCCGAACGGGCGGGTCGGTCCGTGCAGCACGATGCCGTTGACGATGGCGCCCATGGCGTGCTCACGGATACCGAAGTGCAGCACGCGGCCGTAGGGCGAGCCGGCCCACTCGTGGGTCGACCACTCCTCCGGGATGAAGGACTTGGCGTCCTTGATGGTGGTGAGGTTGGACTCGGCGAGGTCGGCCGATCCGCCCCACAGCTCCGGAAGCTCCGCCGCGAGGGCGTTGATGACGAGGCCCGAGGCGGCGCGGGTGGAGACGTCCTTGCCCGCCTCGAAGGCGGGAAGCGCTTCGGCGATGTCGGCGGGGAGCTCGCGCGCCTGCAGGCGGTCCCACAGCGCCTTGCGGTCGGGGTGGGCCGCGGCCCACGCGTCGAAACGCTCCTGCCACGCGGCCTTCTCGGCCTCACCGCGCTCGACGAGAGCACGAGTGTGCGCGAGGACGTCGTCCGCGACGGCGAAGTTCTGCTCGGGGTCGAAGCCGAGCACCTCCTTGGTGGCGCGCAGCTCGTCGGCGCCGAGGGCCGAACCGTGGATCTTGCCGCTGTTCTGCTTGCCGGGGGAGGGCCATCCGATGATCGTCTTCAAGACGATGATCGAGGGCCGATCGGTCTCGCCCTTGGCGGCCTCGATGGCGGCGTACAGCTCCTGGACGTCCTCGACGTACTGCCCGGTCTTCTTCCAGTCGACCGTCTGCACGTGCCATCCGTACGCCTCGTAGCGCTGGGCCACGTTCTCCGTGAAGGCGACGTTGGTGTCGTCCTCGATGGAGATCTGGTTCGAGTCGTAGATCACGACGAGGTTGCCGAGGTTCTGGTGTCCGGCGAGCGAGGATGCCTCACTCGTGACGCCCTCCTCCAGGTCGCCGTCCGAGGCGATGACGAACACGTGGTGGTCGAAGGGGCTCTCGCCGGCGGGAGTCTCGGGGTCGAACAGGCCGCGCTCGTAGCGCTGGGCATAGGCGAAACCGACCGAGGACGACAGTCCCTGGCCGAGCGGGCCGGTGGTGATCTCGACGCCCTTGGTGTGGCCGTACTCCGGGTGACCGGGCGTGAGGGAGCCCCACGTCCGCAGCGCCTCGAGATCGGACAGCTCGAGTCCGAAGCCGCCGAGATACAGCTGTACGTACTGCGTCAGCGACGAGTGCCCCGCCGACAGGATGAACCGGTCGCGCCCCGGCCAGTGCGGGTCGGCCGGGTCGTGACGGAGCACGCGCTGGTACAGCAGGTACGCCGCCGGAGCGAGGCTCATCGCCGTACCCGGATGGCCGTTCCCCACCTTCTCCACGGCATCCGCCGCCAGCACTCGCGCGGTGTCCACCGCTCGCCGATCGATCTCATCCCACTGCAAGTCCGACACCCGGTCGCCTTTCTCGATCCCTGCCGCCCAGCCGCACTCGGAACGCGGGGGCGAACCCGCGAGGGTCAGGGGGAATGCGCTGGGCGCGCGTGTATGGCCAGCATAGCGAAACGGTGCTTCGACGAGGGCCGGGATGACGCCGGGCGACGCGGTCGTCCGGAGCGCATGGCCTAGACTGGGAGCGACCGGATTGCGGCCGTACAACGGGGGACGATGGACATCTCGACGACGTCGAACGTGAGGCCGACGACCCCCGAGCGCTCCCTCGGCCGCACCGTGCGTGCCTACGTCGCGCTGACCAAACCGCGCGTCCTCGAGCTTCTGCTGGTGACGACAGTCCCGGTGATGATCCTCGCGCAGAACGGCCTGCCGAACCTGTGGCTCGTGCTGGCGACGGTCATCGGCGGCTCGTTGAGCGCCGGATCGGCCGCCGCGTTCAACATGTATCTCGACCGCGACATCGACGCGCACATGCAGCGCACCGAGAACCGCCCGCTCGTCACGGGCGCGGTCTCGCCCCGTGGAGCGCTCGTCTTCGCGTGGACGCTGGCCCTGACGTCGACGGTGTGGCTGCTGGTCACCACGAACTGGGTTGCGGCGACCCTGTCGGCCAGCGCGATCTTCTTCTATGTCGTGATCTACACGATGATCCTCAAGCGCCGCACCGAGCAGAACATCGTGTGGGGCGGTATCGCCGGTTGCTTCCCCGTCGTGATCGGCTGGTCCGCGGTGACCGGGTCGCTCAGCTGGCCCGCGCTCATCCTCTTCGTCCTGGTGTTCCTGTGGACGCCGCCGCACTACTGGCCGCTGTCGATGAAGTACAAGGACGACTACGACGAGGCCGACGTCCCGATGCTGGGCGCCACCCGCAGCGGCTCGCAGGTGGGCCTGCAGGTGATCCTCTACGCGTGGGCGACCGTGGCGTGCTCGCTGCTGCTCATCCCCGTCGCATCCATGGGCCTGGTGTACTCCGTCTCGGCGCTGGTGTTCGGCGGATGGTTCGTCTACGAGTCGCACCGCCTCTACGCGCGGTCGGTCCGCGGAACCGAGCCGCGCCCCATGCGCGTCTTCCATGCGTCGATCACGTATCTGACGCTGCTGTTCGTGGCGATCGCGGTCGACCCGCTGCTGCCCTTCTGATCCGTCCGGTCTGACCGGTCCGGCTCAAGCCCGGTGCCCCAGTCGGGGACTCCCGAAAGACTGGCCGTGGGGCCGACATGCCGTGGAACCCCCTGGAGGGGTCGGGGTGTCGGACCTCGGGCCAGTCTTCTTGGATAGGGATCGAGGGTGGGCTGGGTGATCGGCCCGTTGACGGTGGAGTGGACGGGCATCCATTCCCATCCGACCTGGTGGGTCGAAAAGACTGGCCGTGGGGCCGACATGCCGTGGAACCCCTGGAGGGGTCGGTGTGCCGGACCTCGGGCCAGTCTTTTCGGATAGGGGTCGAGGGTGGGCTGGGTGATCGGCCCGTTGACGGTGGAGTGGACGGGGAATCGATTCCGCCCGACCTCGTGGGTCGAAAAGACTGGCCGTGGGGCCGACTTGCCGTGGAACCCCTGGAGGGGTCGGGGTGTCGGTTGTGAGGCCAGTCTTTCGGGATGCCGGTCGAGGGCAGGGGAGACCGGCCGGGCGGAATCGACGGAGTCAGTCGCGGGCGGAGGGGGGCGGCGTGGCGTCGCTCGGAGTCTCCACGTCGGGGTCCTCGGCGATCACCGGGGCGGCTGCCGGCGCCGGGATTGTCTCGTCCTCCGACGTCCATTCGATCTCTTCGACGACCTCGGCGACCCGCGGCCGGAGCGACGCGATGGCGGCGACGGTGAGGGTCAGGAGAATCCCGAGGAGACCGGCGGCGAGGACGGCGCCCGCGCCGATGACGGCGGACTGGCTGACGAAGACCTCGACGTTCGACTGCTCCGTGGGGGTCGTGATGGCCGATTCGATGCGGCCGAGCCGGTCGGATACCAGCCAGCCCCCGACGGCGGTGAGCACGACGGAGACGACGAGGAGCACCCAGAACGGGATGTTTCGGATGAGGGAAGGTCGAGAATTCATCCGCCCAGCCTGACGCATCAGCTCGCGCTTCGCCTCGGCGGCGGCGATGAATCCGCTATGAGCGGACAGATTCGCGTGCGGCGGTGAGATGCATCACCACGGCGGTCATCGCCGCGACCGAGAGCACCGCGAGCACCATGTGGATGTTGACCAGGACGATCGGAAGGCCCGTGCGGGCCTGCCACAGGCCCACGACGACCTGCGCGATCTCGACGGCCAGGAGAAGACCCACCCACAGTCGCAGACGAAGCACGGGGGGCGTGCGCCACGTTCCGACCAGCAGCACGACCGTCGCCGCGAGGAGCGCATACGCCGGCCAGGAGTGCACGTGCTGCATGAACTCGGAATCCAGGCCGTTGCGCGCCGCGCCGCCGTCGCCGGCGTGCGGGCCGGAGCCGGTGACCAGGATGCCCACGACCACCGTGACCAGCACCAGCGCGCTGGTGACGTGGGTCACCGCGGCGAACCACGCGGGCACGGCTCGCACGCGGGGGCCGGGTGTCGCGTAGACGCGCGCGACGAGCACGGCGGACAGGGCGACCAGGATGACGGAGGCGAAGTAGTGCAGCCCGACGACATAAGGATTGAGATTGGTCAGCACTGTGATGCCGCCGATGATCGCCTGCAGCGGAACGTAGAGGCCGATCGCGAGCGACAGCCAGAACAGGTCGCGCCGCTGGCGCCGCATCCGCACGACGAAGAGGAACATCACGATCGCCACGGCGACGAGGACGAATGTCAGCAGGCGGTTGCCGAACTCGATGACGCCGTGGATTCCCATCTCCTGCGTCGCCACGAGCGACTCCGGCGTGCAGCGCGGCCACGTGGGGCAGCCGAGCCCGGATCCGGTGAGGCGGACGAGCCCGCCGGTGCCGACGATCCCGACCTGCACGACCAGCGTCGCCCACGCCGCCGCGATCACGCGGCGGCCGATGCTCGCCGGCAGCCAGCTCCCGGCTCCGCGGCGCCGCGCGGTGTCGACGGGCACGGGGGTCTGGACGGTCATTCGGGTCGCCTCCTGAAGGCTCCGGCCCCGCGCACGCGCGTGCCCGGGCGGCGGCCCCGGGGGCAAGCCGGAACCTGTAGAATCGAGTGGTCGGAGATGCTGCGCTCGCGCGTCCCGCATCACTGACATTCTAGGCGCGCGTCCTGCGCCACGAGCGGGCCCACCAGCGGCGTCCCCCCTCCGGAACTCCACGGAGGACGTGGGAATGCCGGGACGGAGAACACCGTTGCGGCCCGAGAGGAGAGTGACCCGACATGGCTGATGTCCTGATCGACCGCCCAGAGCTCGACGGACTCGGAGTCTACGAGTTCGGATGGCACGACGCCGACGCCGCGGGCGCCAGCGCGAGGCGAGGCCTGAGCGACGCGGTGGTCCGTGACATCTCCGGGCTGAAATCCGAGCCGGAATGGATGCTGAAGACCCGGCTGAAGGGTCTGCAGCTGTTCGAGCGCAAGCCGATGCCGACGTGGGGCGCAGACCTCAGCGAGATCGACTTCGACAACATCAAGTACTTCGTCCGCTCCACCGAGAAGCAGGCGCAGACGTGGGAAGACCTCCCGGAAGACATCCGCAACACGTATGAGCGCCTCGGCATCCCCGAGGCCGAGCGGCAGCGTCTCGTCGCGGGCGTCGCCGCGCAGTACGAGTCCGAGGTGGTCTACCACCAGATCAACGAGCAGCTCGAGGCCCAGGGTGTCATCTTCATGGACACCGACACCGCCCTGCGCGAGCACCCGGAGTTCTTCCAGGAGTACTTCGGCACCGTCATCCCGGCGGGCGACAACAAGTTCGCCGCGCTGAACACGGCGGTGTGGTCCGGCGGGTCTTTCGTCTACGTCCCCAAGGGCGTGCACGTGGAGATCCCGCTGCAGGCGTACTTCCGTATCAACACCGAGAACATGGGACAGTTCGAGCGGACGCTCATCATCGCCGACGAGGGCTCCTACGTCCACTACATCGAAGGCTGCACCGCGCCGATCTACAAGAGCGACTCGCTGCATTCGGCGGTGGTCGAGATCATCGTGAAGAAGAACGCCCGCGTCCGGTACACGACGATCCAGAACTGGTCGAACAACGTCTACAACCTGGTCACCAAGCGTGCGGTCGCCCACGAGGGCGCGACGATGGAGTGGGTCGACGGCAACATCGGCTCCAAGGTGACGATGAAGTACCCGTCGATCTTCCTGATGGGCGAGCACGCCAAGGGCGAGACCCTGTCGGTCGCCTTCGCCGGTCCCGGTCAGCACCAGGACGCCGGCGCGAAGATGATCCACATGGCCCCGTACACGCAGTCATCGATCGTGTCCAAGTCGATCGCCCGCGGGGGCGGCCGCGCCGGGTACCGCGGCGAGGTGCGGGTCGACGCCAACGCGCACCACTCCGCCAACACCGTCCGCTGCGACGCGCTGCTCGTCGACACGATCTCGCGCTCGGACACGTATCCGGCCATCGACATCCGCGTCGACGACGTGCAACTCGGGCACGAGGCCACGGTGTCGAAGGTGAGCGAAGAGCAGCTGTTCTACCTCATGAGCCGGGGCATGCCCGAGGACGAGGCCATGGCCATGATCGTGCGCGGCTTCATCGAGCCGATCGCCCGTGAGCTGCCCATGGAGTACGCCCTCGAGCTCAACAAGCTCATCGAGATGGGCATGGAAGGATCCGTCGGCTAGATGACGACCACAACCACCCCCCTGCCGGGAAGCACAGCGCACACCGACGGAGGATGGGGCCGCGCCGACGTGCCCATCCAGACCCGCTCGGAGCGCCCCTGGTCCTACGACCCGGCGGACTTCGCGGCGCCGACCGGGCGCGAGGTCAACTGGAAGCACACCCCGGTGGCGCGTCTGGCGCCGCTGTTCGCGAACGAACCCGCCCCGAGCGGTGTCATCGGCGTCGAGGTCTCCGCGCCGGAGGGCGTGGAGCAGCGGCGTCTCGCTCCCGGCGCGGCGCCGCGCGGCGAGATCTTCCGCCCCGAAGACCTGCCGAGCGCCATCGCGTGGGTGCAGGAGGCGGAGGCTCCGCTCATCCGCATCCCCGCCGGCGTCGAGCTGGCCGAGCCCGTCGTGGTGCGGCTGACCGGCACCGGCGGCGTCGCCCACGCCCACGTCGTGATCGAGGCCCAGGCGAATGCGCGGGGCACCGTGATCCTGCGGCACGAGGGCAACGCGTCTCAGGCCCAGAACGTCGAGATCATCGCTCGCGACGGCTCCGACCTCACCGTCATCTCGCTGCAGCGCTGGGAAGACGAGGCCGTGCACCTCTCCGCGCATCAGGCGCGCGTCGATCGCGACGCGCGGCTCACCCACGTCGTCGTGAGCCTCGGCGGCGGCGTCGTGCGCGTGAACCCGTCGGTGGAGCTTGCCGGTGCCGGCGCGGAGGGGCGACTGTACGGTCTGTCGTTCGCCGATGCCGGGCAGCATCTCGAATCGCAGGTCTACCTCCACCACAAGGGCCCGCACACCACCGGCGACGTGCTCTACAAGGGTGCGCTGCAGGGGGAGAGCGCTCGAAGCGTGTGGATCGGCGACGTGCTGATCGGGCGCGACGCGGTGGGCACCGACTCCTACGAGGCCAACCGCAACCTCGTGCTCACCGACGGCGCTCGCGCCGACTCGATTCCGAACCTCGAGATCGAGACCGGCGACATCGTCGGTGCCGGTCACGCCAGCGCGACCGGCCGATTCGACGACGAGCAGCTGTTCTACCTGCAGGCTCGCGGCATCGCCGAAGACGAGGCACGACGCCTGGTCGTCCTGGGATTCCTCAGCGAGATCGTGCAGCGCATCGGGATCCCCGCGCTCGAGCAGGAACTGACCGAGGCGATCGAGCAGGAACTTGCCGAGGGAGGCGCGCTGTGAGCGCCACCCGCGTGCTCGCCCTCAGCGAGCTCGAACAGGACACCCCGGTGCGGGTGGAGGTCGGCGGGGTCCCCATCGCGGTCGTCCTGGACTCGGCCGGAGAGGTGCACGCGATCGGCGACACCTGCACGCACGGCGACATCTCGCTGGCGGAAGGATTCGTCGACGGCGACACGCTGGAGTGCTGGGCGCACGGCTCCGCCTTCTCGCTGCGCACCGGCCACCCCCTGAACCTCCCGGCCTACGAGCCGGTGCCCGTCTACGCGGTCGAGATCGACGGCGACGACGTGCTCATCGATCCCACCCGAACGAAGGAAGTCTGAATGTCTGTCCTGGAGATCCGCGACCTGCACGTCACGGTCGAGACGGATGCGGGCACCACGCCCATCCTCAACGGCGTGACCCTCACGATCGGCACGGGCCAGACCCACGCGATCATGGGTCCGAATGGGTCGGGGAAGTCGACCCTCGCGTACACGATCGCCGGCCACCCCAAGTACACGGTCACGAGCGGGTCGATCACCCTCGACGGCGAGGACGTGCTGGCGATGACGGTCGACGAGCGCGCCCGTGCCGGCCTGTTCCTCGCGATGCAGTACCCGGTCGAGATTCCCGGGGTCACCGTCACGAACTTCCTGCGTACGGCCAAGACCGCCGTCGACGGTGAGGCCCCCGGCATCCGAGCCTGGACGAAGGACGTCAAGGATGCCATGAAGAACCTGCGCATGGATCCGAAGTTCGCCTCCCGCAACGTCAACGAGGGCTTCTCGGGCGGCGAGAAAAAGCGTCACGAGATCCTGCAGCTCGAGCTGCTGCAGCCGAAGATCGCCGTGCTGGACGAGACGGACTCCGGTCTCGACGTCGACGCGCTGAAGATCGTCTCCGAAGGGGTGAACCGCGCGAAGGAGAACACCGACCTGGGCGTGCTCCTCATCACGCACTACACGCGCATCCTCCGCTACATCCGCCCGGACTTCGTCCACGTCATCGTGAGCGGCCGCATCGTCGAGGAGGGCGGCCCCGAGCTGGCCGATCGCCTCGAGGAAGAGGGATACGACCGATTCCTCGCCGAGGCCGAGACCGCGGTCGACGCCTGAGGGCGAACGACGCGTAGGATCGTTATATGACCGCAACACTCGCTCCCGAGAAGTATGACGAGGTCACCGAGGCCCTCAAGGACGTCATGGACCCCGAGCTCGGGGTCAACGTCGTCGACCTCGGGCTGATCTACGACCTCGCCTGGGATGACGAGAACGACGCGCTCGTCATCCACATGACCCTCACTTCTGCCGGCTGCCCGCTCACGGATGTGCTCGAAGAGCAGACTGCCCAGGCGCTGGACGAGGTGGTCGAGCGGTTCCGCATCAATTGGGTGTGGATGCCGCCGTGGGGTCCGGAGCGCATCACCGACGACGGGCGCGACATGATGCGCGCGCTCGGTTTCGCCATCTGACGGGCGGCTCGAAGGCACGCCGATCCTCGACGTAGGCTCGCTACGTGAGTGTTCCCCCGTTGCGCGCCCTGCCGCTCGAGCAGCTTCGGGCGCGATCCAGCTCGAAGTGGCGTACGTACGGCGACGACGTCCTGCCGCTGTTCGTCGCGGAGACCGACTTCCCGCTCGCGCCCGCGATCACCGCGGCGCTGACGGCCGCCGTGCTGCGCGGAGACACCGGCTACACCCCGCCGGACCCGGGGATCGCTCAGGCGTTCGCCGCCTTCGCCCAGCGCCGTTTCGGGTGGAGCGTCGATCCTGCCCGCATCCGGTGGACCGGTGACGTCATGCAGGGCGTCGTCGAGGTGCTGCGTCTCGTCGTCCGGCCGGGGAATCGAGTGGTGGTGACTCCGCCGGTCTACCCGCCGTTCTTCGACACCGTCGAAGAGGCCGGGGCTGTCGTCGAGCGCGTCCCCCTCGTGGACGACGGGTCGCGCTGGCGCCTGGACCTTGCGGGCATCGAGCGAGCCCTGGCCGCCGGTGCCCGTGCCGTGCTGCTGTGCAATCCCCACAACCCGACCGGCACCGTCCACGACCGCGAGACGCTCGCCGAGCTCGCGCGCATCGCCGCGCGTCACGGGGCGTCCGTGGTCAGCGACGAGATCCACGCCCCTCTCGTGCACCCGGGGGCCACCTTCACCCCGTTCCTGGACGCGGGGCCGGATGCGGCGGCCGTGGGATACGCGATCACCAGCGCGAGCAAGGCGTACAACCTCGCCGGGTTGAAGTGCGCCGTCATCGTCACGTCGAGCGCGGACACGACCGCCGTCATCCGCCGACTGCCGTGGGAGGTGGAGTGGCGGACGGGGCTGTTCGGCGTCCTGGCCGGCAACGCCGCCTTCGCGCCCGAGAGCGACCCGTGGCTGGACGGCCTCCTCGCCGCCCTCGACGAGAACAGGCACCTCCTCGCCGAGCTTCTCGCCGCACACCTGCCCGAAGCCCGGTATCGCCTTCCGGATGCCGGATTCCTGGCCTGGGTCGACGTGTCGGCGTACGGGTGGGGCGACAACCCGGCCCCGCGCATCCGTCGCGAGAGCGGCGTGGCCCTTCACCACGGTCCGCTCTTCGGGGCCGAGGGCGCCGGTCACGTGCGCATCAACTTCGGCTGCGCGCCCGAGGTGCTGCGCGAGGCCGTCGAACGCGTCGGCGCCCTGGCGCGGGCGTGAGCACACCCGCCGTCGAAGGGGTCTGGAGTGCGCGTTTCGTCTGGGTGACCCTCGGCGCCCTCGCGCTGATCTTTCTCGCCGCCATCCAGTCGCTCGCGGTGACGACGGTGATGCCCGTGGTCAGCGACGACCTGTCGGGTGCGGCGCTGTATGCCGTCGCGTTCTCCGGGACGCTCGCCGCGAGCGTGGTCGGCATGGTCGCGGCGGGGGCGTGGTGCGATCGCGGGGGAGTGCTCGCCCCCCTCACCACCGCGGTGGTGCTCTTCGTGCTCGGCCTCCTGCTCGCCGGCGCGGCGCCGACGATGGAAATCCTCGTGGCGGGGCGCCTCCTGCAGGGTCTGGGAACGGGCGGGGAGACCGTCGCGCTCTACGTTGTGGTGGCCCGGGTCTATCCGGCCGCTCTCCACGGCCGCATCTTCGCGGCGTTCTCGGCGGCGTGGGTCGTGCCCTCCCTCATCGGGCCGTTCCTCGCGGGGGCGGTGGCGGAGTTCCTGCACTGGCGCTGGGTGTTCTTCGGAGTCGCCGCACTCACCGTGGGAGCCTTCGCCATGGTCGTGGCACGTCTGCATGCCCTGCCGCTGGGCACCGACCACCCCTCGAGCGCGCGCGTGGCTCCGCGCCTCGCCCTGGCAGCGATCGTCGCCGTCGCCGCGCTCGTGCTCAGCCTGTCGGGCGGGCTGTCCACCTGGGCGTGGATCGTCGTCGCGGTCTCGGGGACGATCATCGCGCTGGCGGTGCGGCCCCTGCTGCCGCCGCGCACCCTCGCGGCGGCGAGGGGGCTGCCCAGCGTCGTCCTCATGCGCGGACTCATCGCCGGGGCGCTGTTCGGCGCCGAGGTCTACGTGCCGTACCTCCTCATCGACCAGTACGGCTTCTCTCCCACGTGGGCGGGCCTCGGTCTCACCGTCGCCGCGCTCGCCTGGGCAGGCGCCGCGGAGGTGCAGGGGCGCATCGGAGATCGCCTGGGGAACGTCCGGATCTCGGTGTTCGGCGTGACGATGCTGCTCGCCGCCACCGCCGCGGCGCTCACCACCGCGCTCTGGCACCTGCATCCGGCGATCCTCATCTGCGGATGGGCGCTGGCCGGCGCGGGCATGGGGCTGATGTACCCGCGGTTGACGGTGCTCACGCTGTCGTACTCGACGCCGCGCGATCAGGGCTTCAACTCCTCGGCGCTGGCGATCTCCGATGCGCTCGGATCGGCCGTGACCATCGCCGTGATGGGTCTCGTCTTCACGGGCCTGTCCGCGTCGGGCTCGGGATTTCCCGCGGTCTTCGCGATCGCCGCCGCACTCGCCCTCCTCGCCCTGGCGCCGGGCCTGCGGCTCGGTCGTGTGGAGGAGGGCGGTGAGGATCAGTTCTCCGCGCGACCCTCGCGCCAGTAGCCCATGAACGCCACGGCACGACGGTCGACGCCGTGCTCGCTCACGAGGTGGCGCCGCAGCGTCTTGATGGCGCCGGCCTCCCCGGCCAGCCAGGCATACAGCGGCGCGCTCTTCAGCGCGGCACCGCCCTTCGCCGTCCGCGGCACCTCCCACAGGATGCCCTCGTCGATGTCGATCTCCTCCACCTCGGCCCCGCGCCCTCCGGGGACGAGCTCCGCGGCGGCACGCTCGACGGCGTCCACGAGATGCGTGTGCCGCGCTGCCCCGCCCCGCGCCGCGCCGCGGTAGCGGAATCCCGGGTGGGACGGGAGATAGGCGATGTCGCGCTCGTGCGGCACCTCGAGCACCACGACACCGGTGGCTGTGGCCGGCAGTTGCTCGAGGATCACCGCGAGGGCGGGCGCCGCCGTCTCGTCGCCGGCCAGCAGGTAGGAGCCGGTCGAGGCGGGCGGGACGAAGTCGATGCCGTAGCTGATGCCGGTGTGCGCGGTGGTCGGTGCGTAGATGAGCACCTCGTCGCCGACGCCGGCGCGGTCGATCCAGGCGGATGCCGGGCCCCGGACGTCGTGCGCCACCATGTCGATGTCGACCTCACCGACGGCGTTGCGCACGGCACGGGTCGTGTACGTCCGAAACGGCGGGCGGGTGAGCTCGGGCAGCTCGCGCCATTGCGCATACCAGTCCTCGCCGACCGGCATCGCGTCCAGCGTCGTGAGCTCGGTGGGGAAGACGACCTTGATCCGCTGATCCAGCCCCGGGTCGCCGTAGTCGGCGAGATCGCCGCCGGCGAACGTGAATCGGCGGAAGCTCGGCGTGAGATGGGTGATCGACTGCACCGCGGCCCGGAAGAAGCGGCTGGTGGTGAGGGGAGGAGTGGTCGTGGTCATGGTCCGATCTCAGGATGCGGCCGCGGCGTGGTGGCGTCCGCGGGGGAGGACGAGGGGGGTGCCCGACACGGGGTCGGGGACGACGAGGGAGTCCAGCCCGAACACGTCGCGGATGAGGTCGCTCGTGATCACGTCGGTCGGCGCGCCCCCGGCGATGACGACGCCGTCCCGCAGGGCGAACACGTGATCGGCGTACCGGGCGGCCAGGTTGATGTCGTGGAGGACCATGACCGTCGTCGTGCCGCGGTCGCGGTTCAGATCGGTGAGGAGATCGAGGACCTCGATCTGGTGCGCGACGTCGAGGAAGGTGGTGGGTTCGTCCAGCAGCAGGATGTCGGTCTCCTGGGCGAGGGCCATCGCGATCCACACCCGCTGGCGCTGGCCGCCGGACAACTCGTCGACGCTGCGATCGGCGAGATCGGCGATCCCTGTCGCCTCCAAGGCCCCCGCCACGATCTCGTAGTCGCGGGCGCTCCAGCGGGACAGCGGCTTCTGGTGCGGGTGGCGTCCCCGCCCGACGAGATCAGCCACGGCGATGCCCTCGGGCGCCACCGGCCCCTGCGGCAGCAGACCGAGGATCCGTGCGACCTCGCGGGAGTGTCGAGAGTGCAGTGCCTTGCCGTCGAGGATCACCTCGCCGGACATCGGATGCAGCAGCCGGGCGAGCGCGCGCAGCAGCGTCGACTTGCCGCATCCGTTCGCCCCCACGATCGCGGTGATCCGGCCGGGAGGAACCGCGAGATCGAGGCTTTCGGCGATGACGCGGTCGCCGTAGGCGAGGGTGACCCTCTCCGCGGCGAGGGAGTGGGCGACGGTCACAGGGAGCCCCCCGATCGGTTGGTTCTCACGAGAAGGTAGACGAGATAGGGCGCGCCGAGGACGCCCGTGACGACACCGACCGGATACCGGTTGTCGAAGGCGAACTGGCCGAGCAGGTCGGCGGCGAGCACCAGGACGGCGCCGACGAGGGCGGAGGGCACCAGCAGCGAGGCGCCGGGGCCGACGATGCGGGCGGCGATCGGCCCCGACATGAAGGCGACGAAGGCGATGGGCCCCGCCGCCGCGGTCGCGAAGGCTAGCAGTGCGACGGCCCCGACGAGCAGCAGAACGCGCGTGCGGCCGACCGAGACGCCCAGAGCGCTGGCTGAGTCGTCTCCGAGACGCAGCACATTGAGGTCGCGGCCGGCGGCGACGAGCAGGGGGACGAGCACGATCATCGCGATCGAGAGCGGGACGATCGCCTGCCACGACGCGCCGTTGAGGCTGCCGGTGAGCCACTGCATGGCCGTCTGCAGGTCCCACGCCGCCGCTCGCGTGAGGACGTAGGTGACGACGCTGTCGAGCATGGCGGCCACGCCGATGCCGATGAGGATGAGGCGCGTTCCGGCGAACCCGCCGCGGTGCGACAGCAGGTAGATCGCGGCGGCCGTGACCAGCGCCCCGGCCAGTGCCAGGAACGACACCGCGGTCTGTCCGAGACCGAGGAGGATGATGCCGAACACGGCGGCGGCGCTCGCGCCAGAGCTGATGCCGATGATGTCGGGCGATGCCAGCGGGTTCCGCAGCATCGTCTGGAAGATGACGCCGGCCATGCCGAACGCGATCCCGGTGAGGACGGCCAGGGTCGCACGCGGCAGTCGCAACTCGCCGACCGTGAACGACGCGCCCGGCACCGTCTCGCCGAGGATGACCCGCAGGACATCGTCGATGCCGTAGAAGGTGCGCCCGACCATGAGGGTCGCGACGAAGAGGGCGAGCGCCAGAGCGGTCAGCACGAGAGTGACGGTCCCGCGCCGGCGGGCTCGGGCGCGGCGCCCGGCGATGACGACGGCGACGGTCACAGCTCGCGCACCTTCTGACGACGGACGATGGCGATGAACACGGGCGCGCCGATGAGAGCGGTGAGGATGCCCACCTCGATCTCGTTCGGCGGGGCGATCACGCGGCCCACGATGTCGGCGAGCACGAGGAGCGCGGCGCCGGCGAGGGCGCAGTAGGGAAGGAGCCACCGATGGTCGGTCCCCACCAGCAGCCGGCACAGATGCGGGATGACGAGACCGACGAAGGCGATCGGGCCGGCGATCGCCGTGGCCGCACCGCACAGGATCACCGCGCCGGCGGAGGCGAAGAGCCGCGTGCGCGCGACGTGCTCGCCGAGCCCGGTGGCCATGTCGTCCCCGAGGGCCAGCGAGTTCATGCCGCGGGCGGTGACGACGCAGATGACTGCCCCGACGGCGAGCACGGGGACGATGACGAGGATGCGATCCCACGTCGCCCCGCCGACGCCGCCGATCTGCCAGAAGCGGAAGGTCTCCAGCAGGTCGACGCGAGGCAAGAGGATCGCGCTGACCAGCGAGGTGAACGCCGCGGTGATGGCCGCACCAGCCAGCGCGAGCTTGAGCGGCGTCGCGCCGCCGCGACCCAGGGAGCCGACGGCATAGACGAAGACCGCGGCTGCCGCGGCTCCGGCGATCGCGAACGCCATATATGCGTACGGGCTCGAGATATCGAAGAACGCGATTCCGATGACGACCGCGAGGGCGGCGCCGCCGGAGACGCCGAGGATGCCGGGGTCGGCGAGCGGGTTCCGGGTGACGGCCTGCATCGTCATCCCGGAGAGCGCGAGGGCCGCTCCGATGAGAAGGGCGAGCACCGTGCGGGGGAGGCGGGCGATGACAGCCGCCTCGCCCACGCCGCCGGCGTGGCCGGTGAGCGCGTTCCCGATCTCCTCGAGCGACACGGGGCGCGTGCCGAACGCGACCGAGGCGACGACGAGGACGAGCACGACGAGGACCAGCACGCCGAGCCACAGCAGGCGCACCGCTGCCGGACGCCGCAGAGGTGCGGCGTCCGGCAGGGCGGCCTTCCGATCGAGAAGGGTCACGCGGATCTCAGCCGAGCGGCGCGGCCAGCACGGCGAGGTAGTCGCGGACGCCCCACGGGATGGACAGCGGCGTGGGGTTGGCCGACGCGGCGAGGGGTGTGCTGTCCTCGAGGATCGCGATGCGCCCTTCGGCGACCGCCGGGATCTGCGAGAGCAGCGGGTCGGCCTGCATCTGGGCGATGAGCTCGCCGTCGGGGTCGCCATAGGTCACGAAGACGTCCACGTCGGCGAACCGGTCGGCCTGCTCGGCGCTGACGGTCACATAGAAGTCCTCGGTGCCCGCGGACTCCTCCTCGACGACGGCGGGGAGGGGCAGGCCGTGATCGGCGAGGAACCCGGGGCGGGTGTCGTGGCTGGTGTAGAAGCCGATCTGGCTGAAGTCGCTCGGGTCGAGGTAGGCGAAGAGCGCCCTGGCCCCGTCGAGCTCCGGCTGGTCGGCCAGCGCGGCGTCGACCTCGGCGGTGAGCTCCTCGATGAGGGCGTCGCCCTCGTCGGCGAGGCCGATCGCCTGCGAGTTCAGCCGGATCATGTCCTCGTAGGAGGTGCCCCACGCCACCTCGGGGTAGGCGACGACCGGGGCGATCTTCGACAGCGTGTCGTACTCCTCCTGCGTGAGACCCGAGTAGGAGGCCAGGATCACGTCCGGCTCGGTGTCGGCGACGGCTTCGAAGTCGATGCCGTCTCCGCCGTCGAAGAGCACGGGTGTCTCGGCGCCGAGCTCCTCCAGCTTCTCCTCCACCCAGGGGAGGACGCCGTCACCGTCGTCATCGCCCCATGTCGCCTTCTCCATGCCCACCGGCACCACGCCGAGGGCGAGCGGCACCTCGTGATTCGCCCACGCCACCGTCGCCACGCGCTCGGGCTTCTCGGAGATCACCGTCTCGCCGAAGGCGTGCTCGATGGTGACGGGGAAGCCGTCGGCGCCGGCGGCGTCACCGCCTCCCGCCGAGGTCGCGGTGGAACAGCCGGTCAGAAGCAGGGCGGCTCCGGCCGCGAGTGCGGCGGCGGTGCGGATGCGTCGGGGCACAGGGAACTCCTCGGATGTTAGGTAAGGGTGGCCTTAGTTTAGGAGGATGCGCGCGGCGGGCGCGAATCGAATGTCTTGATGTCGAGAAAACCGCGCTCAGCCGGGCGGCAGGGTCGGCGATCTATACTGAGGGGCTGGCCATCGGCCGGACGACCTCCCACCTCCCGAACGAAGGACTTCCGCTGTGCTCGCCGTGCACGACCTCCAGATCCGCGTGGGCGCCCGCGTCCTCATGTCGGACGTGTCGTTCCGCGTGTCCGCCGGCGACAAGATCGGGCTGGTCGGCCGCAACGGCGCCGGCAAGACGACGCTGACGAAGGTCCTCGCCGGCGACCTGCTGCCGAGCGAGGGTCGCGTCGACCGGTCGGGGGAGCTCGGGTACCTTCCGCAGGATCCCCGTTCGGGCGACCCCGACATGCTCGCGCGCACCCGGATCCTCGACGCCCGCGGTCTGGGCACCCTCGCGCTGGGGATGCAGGAGGCCTCTGTCGAGATGGCCGACGACGACGTCGACGTGGCAGCGCGCGCGATGCGCCGCTACGGCAACCTCACCGAGCGGTTCGAAGCCCTCGGAGGGTACGCCGCGGAGGCGGAGGCGGCATCGATCGCCCACAACCTGGCGCTGCCCGACCGCATCCTCGATCAGCCGTTGCGCACCCTCTCGGGTGGTCAGCGCCGGCGCATCGAGCTGGCCCGCATCCTGTTCTCCGACGCCGGGACGATGATCCTCGACGAGCCGACCAATCACCTCGACGCCGACAGCGTCACGTGGTTGCGGGAGTTCCTGAAGGGCTACAAGGGCGGCCTGATCGTCATCAGTCACGACGTGGAGCTGGTCGGCGAGACGGTCAACCGGGTCTTCTACCTCGACGCCAACCGCCAGGTCATCGATGTCTACAACATGAACTGGAAGAACTATCTGCGCCAGCGCGTGGCCGACGAGGAGCGCCGCAAGAAGGAGCGCGCCAACGTCGAGAAGAAGGCCACCGCCCTCCAGCTGCAAGCCGCCCGCTTCGGAGCGAAGGCGTCGAAGGCGGCCGCCGCGCACCAGATGGTCGCGCGGGCCGAGAAGATGCTCTCCGGACTCGACGACGTCCGCCAGGAGGAGCGCGTCGCCAAGCTCCGCTTCCCCAAACCCGCGCCGTGCGGCAAGACGCCCCTCATGGCCCGGGGTCTGAGCAAGTCGTACGGATCGCTGGAGATCTTCACCGATGTCGACCTGGCCATCGACCGCGGGTCTCGCGTGGTGATCCTGGGGCTCAACGGCGCAGGGAAGACCACGCTGCTGCGGATCCTCGCCGGTGTCGATCGCGCCGACACCGGCATCATCGAGCCCGGCCACGGCCTGAAGATCGGCTACTACGCGCAGGAGCACGAGAACCTCGATGTGGGGCGATCGGTGCTTGAGAACATGATGTCGGCGGCACCGGACATCACCGCCACCGAAGCTCGAAAGGTGCTCGGGTCGTTCCTGTTCACCGGCGATGACGTGCTGAAGCCGGCCGGTGTGCTCTCGGGCGGGGAGAAGACCAGACTGTCGCTGGCGACCCTGGTGGTCTCCAGCGCGAACATGCTGCTTCTGGACGAGCCCACGAACAACCTCGACCCGGCCTCCCGCGAGGAGATCCTGGGGGCGCTGGCGCACTACGAGGGTGCTGTCGTGCTGGTCTCCCACGACGAAGGGGCGGTCGAGGCGCTCAACCCCGAGCGCGTGCTGATCCTCCCCGACGGGGTCGAGGACATCTGGGGTCGCGACTACGCCGACCTCGTCGCGCTGGCCTGAACGGCGCTACCGCGCATCCAGCAGCGCGTCCTCCTCTTCGGAGTCACGGTCGCGGCGACGCGCGCGCCGTGCCTGCCGCTCTTCGGCATCCTCCCGCGCGTACCGGCGCTCGGTGACGAGGATGTACGTGATGAAGGCGAACCCCATCACGGCGAAGAGGATCCACTGCACCGCGTACGACAGGTGGGGTCCGGGGTCGTCGGTCGGAGGATCGATCGCGCCGGGGAGGGTCGCCGGGGCGGGATCCTCGGTCACCATCAGCCCGTAGAAGCCGGGTTCGAGGGAATCCCCTGACGCGACAGCATCCGCCACCAGTCCGAGGTTGATCGTGGGCACCTGTCCGTCCGGCGCAGACCTCCCGGATCGCGGCGCTGCTTCCTCCGGGCGAAGACGCACGACCACCTCGGTCGCCCCGGCGGGCGGCGCGGGGATCTCATCGGGGAGGTCGCCTTCGCCGGGGGCCACCCATCCGCGGTCGACGAGAAGGGTGCGCCCGTCGTCGAGCCGGAAGGGCACGAGCACCTCGAACGCCGCCGTACCGCCGTGGGGGCGGTTGCGCACGAGAAGCTGCTCGTCCGTGAGGTACTCGCCCTCGAGGGCGACGGGGGTCCACTCGTCGGACGGGTCCAGATCGGCGCCGGCCGCCACGACGTCGGCGAGCGGTACGGGCTCGGCATCGTAGTTGGCCTCGACGAGGGCGAGCTGGCGCGCGCGCTCCTCGTTGCGCGTGAACTGCCAGTTCGAGAGGAACCCGCACGCGATGGCGAAGACGATGGCGATCGCCACGTAGACCGTCCACCGGAGCGCGGCCGGCGCCTCCCGGCGACTCATGAGGCGCTCTCCCGCTCGAGCGGGGCGACCTCGACGGGGAAGTCGCGGGCGGCGAGGAAGTCCCGGAGATATGCGACGTGCTCACCGCACGCCACCCACTCCTTGCGCCGATCGGCGGCGTGGATGCGGGGGTTGCGCCACACGATGCGCCAGCCGGCGTCGGCGCGGCATCCGGCGCGTGAGCATTCGACCGTCATCAGCGGTCCGTGTCGGGGCGGGGCGTCTCGCTGATCCGCAGAACGCGGGGTGGCTCTTCCGCGGGCTCGGGCGCGACGCGGGGCGCCTCGATCTGGCGGTCGGGGCTCTCGGCGACGGCGGGCCTGGTGTCCTCGCCGACGTTGGCGATCACGACCGCGAAGTAGGGGAGAACGACGGCGGCGGCGCCGAGGATCCACGTGTACCAGCCGTACGGGGTGATGAGCACCATCGCGATGAAGCACGCCACGCGGATCCCCATCGTGACCATGTACTTCGTGAACCGCGCGCCGGCATCCTCGCGCGGTGCGCGGGGAAGGGATGTCGCCGAGGGCGCGGAGTTCGGGGATTTCACGGTACCCCCAGCCTACGCCGGGGGAGCCGCGCGAGAGCGCTCAGGAGTAGCTGTATCCCGACGTCGCGATCACTCCGAAGATGAAGACGAACCACAGCACCACCAGCACGATGAGGATGATGCCGACGCCGATCCCGACCCATCCGAGGATGGTCCCCGTCAAGGCCAGTCCACGCCCCGCCTCACCGCTCGTCTTGAGCTGCTTGAGCGACATGTGCCCGGTGATCACCGCGACGACCGCGGCGATGACGGGCAGGATGACGAACGCGGCGATCCCGGCCACGAGCGACACGATCGCCAGCGTGTTGGTGCGAGGGCCGGCCGGATAGCCGTAGCCCTGGGGCGCGGCAGGCGCGGTCGGATAGGCCGGCGGCGGGTAGGCACCGGGCGCGGGCTGACCGTAGACCGGCGCTCCGCCGTAGGCGGGCGGCTGCGCGTACGCGGGCGGCTGCGGCGCGACGGGCTGCGGCACGTACGGCGGGGGTGCGCTCTGCTCGCCGGCGGGCTGCTGCGGGGTGGTGGGATCGCTCACGGGGTCTCTTCCTCCAGGACGTTCGCTCCAGGTTCCCAGCGCGCAGACGACGGTGTCAAACGCGCCGCGGGGGCGCTCGCCTAGGCTGAGGAGATCGCCCATCGAGATCGGAGCCCCATGTCGAGTGATCGCGTCGTCCTGGTCACCGGAGGAAACCGCGGCATCGGTCGCGCGATCGCGGAGCGCTTCGTCGCCCGGGGCTACCGTGTGGCCGTTACCGCTCGCTCCGGCGAGGGCCCGGAGGGAGCCCTCACCGTGCGCGCCGACGTGACGGATGCCGCGGCGGTGGATGCCGCCTTCAGCGAGGTCGAGGCAGCGCTCGGCCCGGTCGAGATCGTGGTCGCCAACGCCGGCGTGACGAAGGACACGCTGCTGCTGCGGATGACCGAGGACGACTTCGACTCCGTCGTGCACACGAACCTCGGCGGCGCGTTCCGCGTCGTCAAACGCGCCTCGAAGGGCATGCTCCGCGCACGCTGGGGGCGGGTCATCCTGATCTCCAGCGTCGTGGGCCTCTACGGCTCGCCCGGCCAGATCAACTACGCCTCGTCCAAGAGCGGTCTCGTCGGCTTCGCGCGCTCCCTCACGCGCGAGCTGGGCGGTCGCGGAATCACCGCCAACGTGGTGGCGCCCGGCTTCGTCGAGACCGACATGACGGCCGCGCTCTCGGAGGAGACGCAGGCGCAGTACAAGAACAGCATCCCGGCAGGCCGGTTCGCGACGGCGGACGAGGTCGCCGGCGTCGTCGCCTGGCTCGCATCGGATGACGCCGCCTATATCTCCGGCGCCGTCATCCCGGTCGACGGCGGCCTCGGCATGGGGCACTGACCCCGGGCTACGGCGACGGTTCCGATCGGATCGCCTCGACGATCGCCCGTCCGAGAGCAGCGGGCTGGGAGAACTGCGGCCAGTGGCCCGAGTCGAGGGCGACGATCTCGAGCTCTTCGACGGCGGCGAGATCTGCCGCCCAGGCGGGTGGGTTCGCGAGGATCCCCGACAGGTCCGCGACGGGCATCGTGCCGGTGAGCACCGTCGCCGGCACGCCGAAGCGGCGCGGGTCGGACAGCCGGATCGGGTCGGTGGGGACCCGCACGGGAACCGACAGCGCGCGAGACGCGGCATCCGCTCGCGTCGCCTCGTCCAGGTCGGCGATCTCGGGTTCCTCGAAGAACTCCCACCCGGGGAACGGGATCACGCCGTCGACGATCGGAAACTCCCAGATCGAGCCGCCGTCGGCGGGCGGGAAGGTGTCGACGAAGATCACCCGCGACACCCGGTCGGGCCGCGCGTCGGTCGCACCCCAGACGACGTTGCCGCCGCCGGAGTGCCCGACCAGGACCACCGGCTCGTCGATGCGATCGAGCTCGGCGACGACGGCGTCGACCCAGTCGGCGAACCCGATGTCCGCCGATCCGGACGCGGGGATCCCCGTGCCGGGCATCGTCAGCGGGTGCGGCGTGTGCCCCGCGGCTGCCAATTCAGGGACGACACCGTCCCACGTGGACGCGTCGAGCCACAGACCGGGAACGAGAAAGATGTGCATGTCGCGACGCTACCGGCCCCGACCGACATCGCTCACGGCAGGAGGGGGACGACCTCGCGGAGGTCGACGGCTCCGATGACGAGATCCGCGCCGTCCCGCACGGCGGGCTTGGCGTTGAAGGCCAGTCCGAGCGCCGCCGCACGCAGCATCGGCAGGTCGTTCGCGCCGTCCCCGATGGCCACCGTGCGGGCCGCCGGCACGGCATAGGTCTCCGCCCACTCCCGAAGCGTCGCCGCCTTGGCCGCGGCGTCGACGATCGCGCCGGACACCCGGCCGCTGAGCGCCCCGTCCGACACCTCCAGGCGATTGGCGCGCCACACGTCGACGCCGAGAGCGGGGGCGATCTCGTCCAGCACCTCGTGGAACCCACCGGAGACCACCCCGACGACGCCGCCGCGCTCGTGGACCGCCGCGATCAGCTCGCGCACACCGGGCGTCGGCTCGACCCTCGCGACCACCCGCGCGAAGGCGGAGAGCGGCACCCCGCGAAGCGCCTCGACCCGCCCGCGCAGGCTCTCGGCGAAATCCACCTCGCCGCGCATCGCCGCCTCCGTCGCCGCCGCGACCTCCGGTCCGCGACCGGCCTCGTCGGCGATCAGCTCGATGACCTCGTTGCGGATGAGGGTGGAGTCGGCATCGAGGACGACGAGGAGGGAAGCGTCGGGCACGGCCTCGACCCTAGCGCGCGTCGCACAGCGTCATGGACGGGCGCCGCCCGCCGTGCCCGCCTAGGCTCGGACAGTTGCGCCTGCACCACCGCGAAACCGGCACCACCGCAGAACCAAAGGAGTACCCATGGCCGACGTCGAGAGCTTCACCCTGGACCACACCGCCGTCCGAGCGCCGTACGTGCGTCTCATCGGGACGCAGACGGGTCCTCGCGGCGACGTGCTCTCGAACTTCGACGTGCGGCTCGTCCAGCCCAACGAGGGGGAGATCCCCACCGCCGGCATCCACACGCTCGAGCACATGCTCGCCAGCCTCCTGCGCGACCGGATGGACGGGCTCATCGACATCTCGCCGTTCGGCTGTCGCACCGGCTTCCACCTTCTCGCGTGGGGTGAGCCGGAGGTCGGAGTCCTCGTGACGAACCTGACCGAGAGCCTGCGCTTCATCGCGGACGACGCCGTCGAGGCCGACGTCCCCGGCGTCGACCTCTTCAGCTGCGGCAACTACCGCGACCACAGCCTGCACACGGCCCGCGAGTGGGCGAAGGTCGTCCTCGCCCAGGGCATCAGCCTCGACGCCTTCGAGCGGGTCGGTGTCTGAGGTCGGCTCCGCCGTCTTCCCCGACCTCGTCGGACGCGTCGTCCTCGTCACCGGGGGCGCGAGCGGGATCGGAGCGGGCGCGGTCGCGGCTTTCGCCGCTCAGGGGGCAGCCGTCGTCAACGCGGATCTCGTGCATCCCGCGGGCGGGCTGGCCCGCGGGCAGGACGGGGTGTGGGCTCTGCGGCTCGACGTGACGGACGAGAACGCCGTGGCGCAGGCCCTGGCCGACATCGCCGCGGAACTCGGCGTGGTCGACGTGCTCGTGCACGCCGCGGGAACCTCGACGATGGCCCACGCCGTCGAGACCACCGCCGCGGAGTGGGACGTCAACCTCGACGTCAACGCGAAGGGCTCGTTCCTCCTCGCCAAGCACGTCGCGCGCGGCCTGCGCGCCGCGAAGCGACCGGGGCGCATCATCCTCGTCGCCTCGCAGGCCGGTAAGAACGGGTACCGCGGGATGGTCGCGTACGTGGCGTCCAAGCATGCGGTACTCGGTCTCACGAAGACCATGGCCGTGGAACTGGCGCCCGATCGGATCCTCGTCAACGCGATCTGCCCGGGGATCATCGAGACGCCCATGAAGTGGCGAGAGCGCGAGGAGGGCGCGGTCGTCCGCGGGCTCACCGCATCCGCCATCGAGGCGGAGGACCGCTCTCAGGTCCCCCTGGGACGCACCGGCACGCCCGCCGACGTCGCGAGCGTGGCGCTGTTCCTCGCGAGCGATCTGGCGTCGTACCTGACGGGGCAGGGGATCAACGTCACCGGCGGGATGACGATGCACTGACGCTCACGCGTCGACGCGCACGCCCTTCCCCACCACCGTGATACCGGTGTCGGTGACCGTGAAACCGCGCGCGAGATCCCGCTCACGATCGACGCCGACCGTCGCGCCGGCGGCGAGGGTGACGTTCTTGTCGAGGATGGCGCGATGGATGCGTGCGCCGGCGCCGACCTGCACATAGTCGAACAGCACCGAGTCGGTGATGGTCGACCCGCCGCCGGCGAGGGTCCACGGCCCCACCACGCTCCGCTCCAGGTGCGTGCCCGACAGGACGGATCCGAGCGACACGATCGAGTCGATCGCGTTGCCGATCCGGCCGACGGAATCGCGGACGAACTTCGCCGGCGGCGAGTTCACGGTCTGCGAGAAGATCGGCCAGTCGGTGTTGTACAGGTTGAAGATCGGCAGCGTGGAGATCAGATCCATGTGGGCGTCGTAGAACGACTCGATCGTCCCGACGTCGCGCCAGTAAGCGCGGTCGCGCTCGGTCGATCCGGGAACGTCGTTGTCCTTGAAGTCGTAGACCGACGCCTCCCCGCGGCGCACGAAGTAGGGCACGATGTCACCGCCCATGTCGTGGTTCGACGTGGGGGACTCGCCGTCGACCTGAACGGCCTCGATGAGCGCATCCGCGTCGAAGATGTAGTTGCCCATTGATGCCAGCACCTCGTGCGGGGCATCGGCGAGACCCGTGGGGGTGGTCGGCTTCTCGAGGAAGTCGCGGATGCGCGTGGGGTCGGCGGGGTCGACGTCGATGACGCCGAACTGATTGGCGAGCGAGATCGGCTGGCGGATGCCGGCGACCGTCGCGCGGGAGCCGGAGGCGAGGTGCGCCTCGAGCATCTGCCCGAAGTCCATGCGGTAGACGTGGTCGGCGCCGATCACCATGACGATGTCGGGCTTCTCGTCGGTGAGGAGGTTCATCGACTGCAGGATCGCGTCGGCCGAGCCGGAGAACCAGCGCTTGCCCAGCCGCTGCTGCGCGGGGACCGAGGCCACGTACGAGCCCAGCATCGGCGACATGCGCCAGGTCTGCGAGATGTGGCGGTCGAGGCTGTGGGACTTGTACTGGGTCAGCACCACGAGCTGCCGCAGGCCCGAGTTGATGAGATTCGAGATGGCGAAGTCGATGAGGCGGTATTGACCGCCGAAGGGCACCGCCGGTTTGGCCCGGTCCGCGGTGAGCGGCATGAGGCGCTTCCCCTCGCCGCCCGCGAGGATGATTCCGAAGACTCTGGGCGCTGCTGGCATGGACCCACACTAGGGCGCGGCATCGGCGGTTCCTAGCCTCCCCACGAGCCTTGACAGCTGTACTACCGTTCGACTCATGCGCGTGGACATCGTCACGAAGGAGTACCCCCCGGAGATCTACGGGGGGGCGGGGGTGCACGTCACCGAACTGGTGCGGTCGCTGCGAACGCTCCGACAGGCTCAAGGGCCGGCGTGGGACGTGCGCGTGCGCGCCTTCGGCGCGGAGCGCGACGAAGAGGGGACCGCGTCGTACGCGGTTCCCGCCGAGCTCTCCGAAGCCAACGCGGCGATCCAGACCCTCGGCACCGACCTCGAGATCGTGGGCGACGTCGCGGGTGCCGACGTCGTGCACAGCCACACCTGGTACGCCAACTTCGCCGGCCATCTCGCGTCGCTTCTTCACGCGATCCCGCACGTCGTGACGGCGCACAGCCTCGAACCCCTCCGCCCGTGGAAGGCCGAGCAGCTCGGCGGGGGGTACGCGGTATCGAGCCACATCGAGAAGACCGCCTACGAGGGGGCCGCCGCGATCGTCGCGGTCAGCGCGGGGATGCGCGCCGACATCCTGCGGAGCTATCCGGCGCTGGACCCCGCCAAGGTGCACGTCATCTACAACGGCATCGACGCCGAGGCGTGGCATCCGGTCGAGGACCCCGAGTTCCTCGCCGCGAACGGCATCGACCCCGCTCGCCCCTCCGTCGTCTTCGTCGGGCGGATCACGCGGCAGAAGGGCTTGCCGTACCTCCTCCGCGCCGCCGAACAGCTGCCCGCGGAGGTGCAGCTCGTGCTGTGCGCCGGAGCCCCCGACACCCCGGAGATCCTCGCCGAGGTGGAGGAGCTCGTGCGCGGGCTCCAGGCCACTCGCGATGGCGTGGTCTGGATCGACCGGCTCCTTCCCCGGCACGAGCTGTGCGCGATCCTCACGGCGGCGACGACGTTCGTCTGCCCGTCGGTGTACGAGCCCCTCGGCATCGTGAACCTCGAAGCGATGGCGTGCGGCGCGGCGGTCGTCGGGACGGCCACGGGCGGCATCCCGGAGGTCGTGGTCGACGGCGAGACCGGCCGGCTCGTCCCGATCGAGCAGGTCCAGGACGGCACCGGCACCCCGGTCGACCCGCAGCGGTTCGTCGACGACCTCGCGCGCGTCCTCACCGAGGTCGTGAGCGACCCCGACCGCGCACGCGGCTACGGCGCGGCCGGACGACGCCGCGCTGTGGAGGACTTCGGGTGGGACCGGATCGCCGCGCAGACGGCCGCGCTGTACCGGAGTCTGGTCGAGTCCGGCCGATAGGCTGGGGACATGCCAGAGGTCCTCGAGTTCTCCGACGTCGTCGTCCGCCGGAACGCCCGCGACATCGTCGCTCACCTGGACTGGACGGTCGCCGACGACGAACGCTGGGTGATCCTCGGGCCCAACGGTGCCGGCAAGACCACGGTGCTGCAGCTGGCCGACACGCTCATGCATCCCACCTCCGGAACCGTGACGATCCTCGGCGAGCGGATGGGCCAGACCGACGTGTTCGAGCTGCGCCCGCGCATCGGCTTCGCGTCGTCGGCGATGGCCCGCCGCATCCCGCCGGAGGAGAGCGTGCTCAACGTCGTGCTGACCGCTGCGTACTCGGTCCTCGGCCGCTGGCGCGAGCGCTACGACGACATCGACGAGCGACGCGCGCTGCGGGTGCTGGGGGAGTGGCGCCTGGATCACCTCGCCGACCGCACCTTCGGCACGCTGTCGGACGGCGAGCAGAAGCGCGTCCTCATCGCGCGCGCCGTCATGACCGACCCCGAGCTGCTGCTGCTGGACGAGCCGACCGCGAGCCTGGACCTCGGTGGGCGCGAGGAGCTGTTAACGCTCCTGTCGGGCTACGCACAGGCGCCGACGACCCCCGCGATGATCATGGTGACTCACCACGTCGAGGAGATCCCGATCGGGTTCACCCATGTGCTGCTGCTGAAGGACGGGGACGCCGTCGCCGCCGGTCCTCTCGCCGAGACCCTCACCGCCGATAACCTCACCGAGACCTTCGGGGCGCCGATCTCGCTCGCGGAGGACGGCGGTCGCTACGCCGCGCGCGCCGCATCCTGAGCGCTGTTTCCCCGCGCGGGCGGGAGGCTGATAGAATCGCTCTTTGGTGCCGTGCGCACCCCAGACTTTGACCGTCCTGGCAAAACCCAGGGCACCACTTCTCAAAGGATCATCCATGAAGACTGACATCCACCCCGAGTACCGCGCTGTCGTGTTCCGCGACCTCGGCTCGGGTGAGACCTTCCTCACCCGTTCGACGGTGACCAGCGACAAGACGATCGAACTCGACGGCGTCGAGTACCCGGTCATCGATGTCGAGATCTCCTCCGCGTCGCACCCCTTCTACACGGGCAAGCAGCGCATCATGGACTCCGCCGGTCGCGTCGAGAAGTTCAACAAGCGCTTCAAGAACTTCGGCGGCAACTGAGCTCCGCTTTCCGAAGGCCCCGCTCCGGCGGGGCCTTCGTCTTTTCGAGCCCGCTACCGGATCAGCGGATGGGCCATCGGCCGTCGACGGTGTCGTCGGGGTCGATCCGACCCAGGCGCACGAAGTACTCGGTGAGGCTCTCGGCCTGCGCACGTGCCCATCCGATCTGCTTCGTGTGCAGCTCCTCGAGCGTGACAGGAAGCCAAGCGGCGAACCGCTCGGCCAGCGCGAGGGCGACCCGGCCCGCGGCTACCGCGTCGGCGGCTGCCTCGTGGGCGCCGTCGAGGCGAACCGCATAATGCTCCGCGACCACCGACAGCGTGCGCTTGCCTCGGCGGTAGCGGTCGTAACGCTTGTCGACGACGAGCGGGTCGATGACGGGCGAAGGGGATGCGAGCGGCGCGACGCCGTGACGGAGCGCCTCGTGCTTCAGGAGCGAGAAATCGTACGGCGCGTTGTAGGCCACCACCGGGATGCCGGCGGCGAAGATCCCCGCGAGTGCCTCGACGACCTCCGACACGACCGCCGCCGCCTTCCGGCCGTGCTCCCGCGCGTACGTCGTCGAGATGCCGTGGATGGCCGAAGCCCCCTCGGGGATCGGGACGCCGGGATCGGCGATCCAGTCACGCGCCGTGAGGACTCCGCCGTCGGCGTCGAGCACGCCCACGTGCGCCGTCACGATGCGGTCGCGCGTCACGTCGACGCCGGTCGTCTCGAGGTCGAACACCCCGACGACGCGCGCCCACTCCGGAGCCTCGAACATCGCCAGCGGCTCCTGCCTCATGCTGCACACCGTAGGGTGGGGAGCCGACATCGTGCGGGAGGCACTCCGCCGGCGCTCGTAGACTCGGAGCGTGCCGAACCCCTATGCCGCGCTGCTCGAGCGCATCCCGCTCGAACGCCGTGAGGTGGACGTGCTCGGCGCCCCGACGGCCTACTGGGTCTACGGCGATGCCGACGCCGTCACGACGATCGTCGCCGTGCACGGATTCCGCGGCGAGCACCACGGTCTCGAACCGGTCGTCGCCTACCTCCCCGGGGTCCGGGTCGTCTCACCCGACCTCCCGGGATTCGGCGAGTCGGGCCCGGTGCCGGGCCGCACACACGATCTCGCGCTGTACGCCGAGTGGCTCACCGCCTTCGCCGGCGAGGTGGCGCCGGGTGCGGTCATCCTCGGGCACTCGTTCGGGTCGATCGTCGCGTCCGCGGCCGTCGCGGGAGGTCTCGACACCCCCGCGCTCATCCTCGTGAACCCGATCGGGGCTCCGGCGCTGGAGGGGCCCCGCGGCCTGCTGACGCGCCTCGCGGTGTTCTACTATTGGGCGGGTGCCCGCCTTCCGCGCGCTGCCGGCGATGCGGTCCTGCGCAACCCGGCGATCGTCCGTGCCATGAGCGTTGCGATGGCGAAGACCCGCGACCGCTCACTCCGCCGCTTCGTGCACGAGCAGCACGACACCTACTTCTCGCGTTTCGCCGACCGCGACGTGCTTCACGAGGCGTTCGTCACCTCGGTCTCGCACGACGTGCGAGAGTTCGCGCCGCGGATCGCGCAGCCGGTGCTGCTGGTCGCCGCGCAGAAGGACGACATCACCCCGATCGAGGCCGAGCGGCATCTCGCGACGCTCTTCCCCCGCGCGCAGCTCGTCGAGATCGCCGACGTCGGCCATCTCATCCACTACGAGACGCCCGATCAGGCCGCCGCAGCGATCAGGCGATTTCTTGCGCCTTCCGACGTCGATACGCGTTGACGTTCATGCGGTTGCCGCAGTTGCCCGTGTCGCAGTAGCGCTTCGAGCCGTTGCGTGAATAGTCGATGTACACCGACTCGCAGTCATCCGCCGCGCACACCCGCACACGGTCGTACTCGTCCGCGCGGATGACGTCGATGAAGGCCATCGCGGTCTCCACGAGGATGCGGACGTGCAGTGGCGCATCGTCGTCGGTCGCGTGGATGTGCCACTCCTCGAAACCGGCGTGGGTGACGAGTTGGGGGAGCGCGTTGCCGTCGGCGAGCATGCCGTTCACCAGCGGCACGGCGGCATCCCGATCGACGGTCCACAGCTCGTGCAGGCGCGGGCGGATGCTGCGGACCTGGGCGAGCTCTTCGGCGTCGCGTTGCACGCGACCGCTGTAGGGCTGCGAGTCGAGGAAGACGCCGAACTCGCCGAGCGTGCTCATCCGGTCGACCCGGTCGGAGGAGGTCTCGGGCAGCGTGTTGACCAGATCGACGGCAGCGTTCAGGGACAGCTGCGTGTCATGGATGAAAACCATGTTGACTCCTGACTTCGCCGTACCGTAGTGTCACCAGTGTAATGACTTGACACTCCTGACAGGCCGGCGCATGACCAGCACCCTCATCCTCCCCGACGTGACGCGCGTGCGCACGTCCGGCATCGTCATCGGCCTCGCGTCGGCGTTGTCCTTCGCCTCGAGCGGTCCGGTGATGAAGCCGCTGCTGGAGGCGGGGTGGTCGGTCGGCGCCGCGCTGCTGCTGCGGATGGGCGGGGCAGCGCTCCTGCTCTCGCCGTGGCTTATCCGTGCCCTCATGCGCGATCGCACGCTGCTGCGCCGTCACGGCCTGCTCCTCCTGGGATTCGGTCTCACCGGCGTCGCCGGATGTCAGCTGTTCTTCTTCTCCGCCATGCAGCGGATGCCGGTGGCGATCGCGCTCCTCGTGCAGTACATCGCGCCCGTGCTGCTGGTCGGCTGGGTGTGGGCGCGCACGCGGCGTCGCCCGTCGGCTGTCGTGCTGATCGGCACCGCCGTCTCGCTGGCGGGGCTGGTGCTCGTGATCGACCTCACCGGCGCCTCGTTCGACCTGCTGGGGATGCTCCTGGCGCTCGGTGCCGCAGTGTGCCTCGCCGCCTACTTCGTGATCGCCGAGCGCACCACCGACACCATGCCCCCGCTGGCCCTCGCCGCGGGCGGCCTCGTGGTCGGAGCAGCGCTGATGGGTGTCCTCTGCCTCCTCGGGGTTCTGCCGTTCGTCGCGCCGGCGGTGTCGACCGACGTGCTCGGTGCGGCCGTGCCGTGGTTCGTCTCCGTCGCCTGGGTCGTGGTCGTCGCGACCACGCTCGGCTACGGTCTGGGAGTTCTGGCGGTTCCGCGGATCGGTGCGCGACTGGCGTCGTTCGTCGGCCTCACCGAGGTGCTCTTCGCGGTGCTGTTCGCGTGGCTGCTCCTGGGGGAGGCGCCCACCCTCATCCAGGCGGTGGGCAGCGTGCTCGTCCTCGCAGGCGTCATCCTGGTGCGTGCCGATCCCGCCGTCGCTCCGCAGGGCGAGGCGGCTATCGTTCCCGTCGTGCCAGCTCCATGAGCGGCCCCACGCGGTACGGGATCATCTCGCGCATGACCAGAGACGTCTCGGTGCGCTCGACGCCGTCCACGGCGAGGATGCGGGCGTCCACGTCGAACAGGTGGCGGGTGTCGCGGCAGGCGACGCGCACCACCAGGTCGATCGTGCCGCTCATCCCGTGCGCCTGCACGATCTCGGGGATCTGTTCCAGATCCGTCCGGATGCGGGGGAGATCCGCCTGGCGCACGGTGACATGCACGAACGCCTCGATGGGGAATCCCAGCGCGGCGGGTGACAGCGCGCGCTCGTACGACAGCAGCACGTCAGACCGCTCCAGGCGAGCCATGCGCGCCTGGACGGTGTTGCGCGACATCCCCAAGCGATCGGCGAGCGCGACGACCGTGGCGCGGGGATCGTCCGCGAGGGCACGGAGCAGGTCGAGGTCGACGGAGTCCAGACGAGACATGATGCGCAACTCTAGCAGTTAGGGCGCACGAAAGTAGAGCAACATGCTCAACCATTTCTTCAATGGTTGAGCTAGGTGCGCTGCCGTCGTACGGTGGGCGCTGTCGGCGAGGTCGCCGGCATCCGGACGCTCGCAGCCTTCCGAGGGGCGGGCCGACCTGGAGGTCAGACGATGGTGCCCACCCCCGCATCCGCCGCGACGGTTCACCCCGCCGCGGTCGCCGCAGACGAGTTCGCGCAAGTGCTCACCGCCGAGGGAGATCGCGTCGCGGACGCTGTGCTGGACCCGTTCCTCGCCGACCTGCAGCCGGCGGATCTCCTCGGGCTCTACCGCGACATGGCGCTCACCCGCCGCGTCGATGCGGAGGGTTTCGCGCTCCAGCGCCAGGGGCAGCTCGGGCTGTGGCCGCCGTGCCGCGGGCAGGAGGGCGTGCAGATCGGCACGACCCACGCGCTGCGGCCGACCGACATGATCTTTCCCAGCTACCGCGAGACGGGCGTGGTCCTTGCCCGCGGCGCCGAGCCGTCGGACTTCGTGCTGACCTGGCGCGGTGAGGAGCACGCGGCCTACGACCCCTCCCGCCTGCACATGGCGCCGATGCAGGTCATCATCGGCGCGCAGACGCTCCACGCGACCGGCTACGCGATGGGGATCCAGCGCGACCGCTCCGACGAACTGGCCGTGGCGTACTTCGGCGACGGCGCGACCAGTCAGGGCGATGTGAACGAGGCGATGGTGTTCGCGGCGACTTACCGGGCACCGGTCGTGTTCGTGTGCTCCAACAACCAGTGGGCCATCTCCGAGCCGGTCGGGCTGCAGTCGCGGCTTCCGCTCGCGGGGCGGGCACCGGCCTTCGGCATCCCGAGCCTTCGCATCGACGGCAATGACGTCCTCGCCTCGTTCGCCGCCATGCGGTGGGCCGCCGAGCGTGCCCGCCGTGGCGAGGGCCCCTCCTACATCGAAGCCGTGACGTACCGGATGGGACCGCACACGACCGCCGACGACCCCACGCGCTACCGCGACGCGGCAGAGCTCGAAGCATGGGAACGGCGCGATCCGATCACGCGCTTCGAGACATACCTCCGTGCGCAGGGCATCCTCGACGACGCCGCCGCGAGCGAGATCGCCGCGGCCGCGGGTGATCTGGCCGCGGCAGTCCGCGCCGCGTGCATCTCCGCGCCGACGCGCTCGGCCGAGTCGATCTTCGAGACGGTGTACGCCGAGCCCCACTCGGGGCTCGAGGAGGAGCGACGCGCGTACGCGGCCTACCTGGACAGCTTCGTCGAAGCGGAGGAGAAGTCATGACCAAGCTCTCACTCGCGCAGTCCGTGAACGCGGGCCTGCGCACCGCGATGGAAGACGACCCGCGTGTCGTCCTCCTCGGCGAGGACATCGGCCGCCTCGGCGGCGTCTTCCGCGTGACCGACGGGCTCCTCGATCGGTTCGGCGCCGAGCGGGTCATCGACACACCGCTGGCCGAGGCCGGCATCGTCGGCACCGCCGTCGGCCTGGCCTACCGCGGCTACCGGCCCGTCGTGGAGATCCAGTTCGACGGCTTCGTGTACCCCGCGTTCGACCAGATCGTCTGTCAGGTCGCCAAGCTCCACTACCGCACCCGCGGCGCGGTGAAGATGCCGCTGACCATCCGCATCCCGTGGGGCGGCGGCATCGGGGCGGCCGAGCACCATTCGGAATCTCCCGAGGCCTACTTCGTGCACACGGCCGGCCTCCGGGTCGTCGCCGCCTCCGACCCCCGTGACGCCTACGTGCTGCTGCGGCAGGCGATCGCGAGCGATGACCCCGTGGTGTTCTTCGAGCCCAAGCGGCTCTACCACACCAAGGCCGACGTCGATCTCGACCGCGACCTCGCCGACGAGCCGCCGATGGGCGTGGCACGTGTGGTCCGGGAGGGCACCGACGTCACGCTGGTGACCTACGGCGCGCAGGTGGGGACCGCACTGGATGCGGCGACAGCCGCCGAGGACGAGGGCGTGTCGATCGAGGTGATCGACCTGCGCTCGCTCTCGCCCGTCGACTATCGCACCGTCGCCGCCTCCGTCCGCAAGACCGGACGCGCGATCGTCACGCACGAGGCCGCGCGCGAGGCCGGCGTGGGCGCCGAGATCGTCGCGAGCATCGCCGAGCGCTGCTTCGAGTACCTCGAGGCCGCGCCCGTGCGCGTCACCGGCCACGACGTCCCGTATCCGCCGGCCAAGCTCGAGCGGCATTTCCTTCCCGACCTCGACCGCATCCTCGACGCCGTCGATCGGGTGACCGGTCGCGCATCCACCCTCGCGGAGGCACAGCGATGATCCAGGAGTTCCGCCTTCCCGACCTCGGCGAGGGACTGACCGACGCCGAGCTCGTGCAGTGGCTCGTCGCCGAGGGCGATACTGTCGCCCTCAACCAGACGCTCGCCGAGGTCGAGACCGCCAAGGCCGTCGTCGAGCTGCCCTCGCCGTTCGCGGGCGCGATCCACCAGCTCCACGCCGCCGCCGGCGACACCGTCGATGTGGGTGCGCCGCTGGTGACCTTCGCGCTCGACGGCGGCGAGGCGGCGTCACCCGAGCCGGCTGCGCCGGAGCCGGACACCGCGCCGGAGCCGGTCGACGCGCCGGAGCCCGTCGCCGACTCCGAGCCGACCGACGCCGTGTCGGCGGCGCCGCGGCGAGAGGCGACCCTGGTCGGCTACGGCGCGGTGGGTCGATCGGGGGCGCGTCCGCAGCGACGTGCCCGACGTTCTCCCACAGCGCCGCTCGCGACCCCGCCCCCTCTCGACGGCGAGCGCGAGCGTCCGCGCTCGACGCCGCCGGTGCGCCGCCTCGCCAAGACGCTCGGCGTCGATCTCGACGCCATCGCGGTGAACGGCCGCCCCATCACACGGGCCGACGTCGAAGCCGCGGCGCTCCCGCAGCCCGCGGCCACGGCTCGGGCCTCGGCGGCAGCCAACGCTCAGCGTGTGACGCGGCATCCGATCCGCGGCATCCGCAAGCACACCGCCGCGGCGATGGTGCGAAGCGCCTTCACCGCACCGCACGCCGCGACATTCGTCACCGTCGACGTCACCGAGACGCGGCAGCTGCTCGAATCGCTGTCGAGAGACAAGGCACTGGCCGGGCACCGGCTCGGGATCCTCGCCGTCACCGCGAAGGCCGTCTGTCTGGCCCTGCGTCGCACGCCGTTCCTCGGAGCGCGGTGGGACGAGGAGGGCGGGGAGATCGTCGAGCCGTCGTACGTGAACCTCGGGATCGCCGTGGCCACCGACCGCGGCCTCATGGTCCCGAACGTGCCGGACGCCGACGCGATGTCGCTGGTGGAACTCGCGGACGCGATCGGCGAGATCGCCGGCGCGGCCCGCGGCGGCACGATCTCACCCGCGCAGCTGACCGGCGGCACTTTCACGATCACCAACGTCGGCGTGTTCGGGGTCGACGGCGGCACGCCGATCCTGAACCCGGGGGAGTCCGGCATCCTGGCCCTCGGAGCCATCCGCCGTCAGCCGTGGGAGCACCACGGCGAGATCGCCCTCCGCGACGTCACCACCCTCACGCTGTCGTTCGACCACCGCGTCGTCGACGGCGCGGAGGCCGCCCGCTTCCTCACCGACGTCGCTGGGGTGCTCCGTGAGCCCGGCCGCGCCATGCTTCTGGGATGACCATGTACGACACGATCCACTCCGCACCCACGCAGGCCGACCTCGCCGAGCGCCTGCGTGCGCGGCTCGCCGAGGTCGCCCTCGGCGGACCGGAGAGCTCACGACAGCGCCACATCGGCCGCGGCAAGCTGCTGGCTCGCGACCGCATCGCACGCCTGCTCGACGAGGGGAGCCCCTTCCTGGAGATCGCGCCGCTGGCCGCCGACGGGATGTACGACGGCGACGCTCCGGGGGCGGGGATCGTCGCGGGCGTCGGGCTCGTGCACGGGCGTCACGTCCTGGTGATCGCCAACGACGCCACCGTCAAGGGCGGCGCGTACTTCCCGCTGACGGTGAAGAAGCACGTGCGTGCCCAGCAGGTCGCGATCGACAACTCTCTCCCGTGCGTCTACCTCGTGGACTCCGCGGGCGCCTTCCTCCCGATGCAGGACGAGATCTTCCCCGACCGCGACCACTTCGGCCGCATCTTCAGCAACCAGGCGAAGCTGTCGGCCGCCGGCGTCGCGCAGATCGCCGCGGTGCTCGGGTCGTGCACCGCGGGCGGCGCGTATGTGCCCGCCATGAGCGATGAGACCGTCATCGTGCGCAATCAGGGCACGATCTTCCTCGGCGGCCCGCCGCTGGTGAAGGCGGCGATCGGCGAGACGGTGAGTGCGGAGGACCTCGGCGGGGGAGAGGTGCACGCCCGCCGCTCGGGCGTCGTGGACCACCTGGCCGAGAACGACGAGCACGCTCTCGAGATCGTCCGAGACATCGTCGCGACACTGCCTGCACCTCGATCCCGCGCGTGGGATGTCCTCGACACCGTCGCGCCGGCTGCCGATCCGCGGACGCTGTACGACGTCGTCCCCGTCGACGTCTCGCGTCCCTACGACGCGCGCGAGGTGATCGACCGCATCGTCGACGGCGGCTCGGTGCACGAGTTCAAGCGCGAGTACGCCACCACCATCGTCACCGCGTTCGCCCGCATCCACGGTCATCCGGTCGGCGTGATCGCCAACAACGGGGTGCTCTTCAGTGAGTCGGCGCTCAAGGCGACGCACTTCATCGAGTTGTGCGATCAGCGCGGGATCCCGCTGCTGTTCCTGCAGAACATCTCGGGCTTCATGGTCGGCCGCGACGCGGAGACGGGTGGCATCGCGAAAGACGGCGCCAAGATGGTCACGGCCGTGGCGACCACCCGCGTCCCGAAGCTGACCGTGATCGTGGGCGGATCGTATGGCGCCGGCAACTACGCGATGTGCGGCCGCGCGTACGATCCCCGGTTCCTGTGGACCTGGCCGGCGAGCCGCATCTCCGTGATGGGCGGACCGCAGGCGGCCGCCGTGCTGGCCACGGTCAAGCGCGATCAGCTCGATGCTCGCGGCGAGGAATGGGCCGCCGAAGACGAGGAGGCGTTCCGTGCGCCGATCCGCGAGCGCTACGAGACCCAGGGCGACCCGTACTACGCCACCGCGCGTATCTGGGATGACGGGATCCTCGATCCCGCAGACACCCGCGACGTGCTGGGGATGGCCCTCGAGGTCCTCTCCCACCAGCCGTTGCCCGACCTGCGCTTCGGCGTCTTCCGGATGTGAGCACCATGCGTCGCCCTGAGCCCCGTGAAACGTTCGACACCGTCCTCGTCGCCAACCGCGGCGAGATCGCCCGCCGCGTCATCCGCACGCTCCGCCGCCTCGGCATCCGCTCGGTGGCGGTCTACAGCGACGCGGATGCCGGCGAACCGCATGTGCGCGAGGCGGATATCGCCGTGCGCATCGGCCCGGCCGCCGCGCGCGAGTCGTACCTGAGCATCGACGCCATCCTCGGTGCGGCGCGCCGCACGGGCGCGCAGGCGGTTCATCCGGGATACGGCTTCCTTTCGGAGAACGCCGAGTTCGCTCGCGCCTGTGCGGCCTCCGGGCTCGTCTTCATCGGGCCCTCGCCCGAGGCGATCGACGTCATGGGGGACAAGATCCGCGCGCGCGACCACGTCGTGGACTCCGGGGTGCCCATCGTTCCAGGGTTCGCCGCAGCCGGGCTGTCGACCGACGAGATCGCTGCGCAGGCGGCCGAGGTGGGCTACCCGCTCATCGTGAAGCCCTCCGCCGGAGGTGGCGGCAAGGGCATGGAGGTCGTGCGCGAGCCCGCCGGGCTCGCCGACGCTCTGGCCAGCGCGCGTCGGGTGGCCGCGGCAGCCTTCGGCGATGACACGCTCCTGCTGGAGCGCTACATCGCCGCACCCCGCCACATCGAGGTGCAGGTGCTCGCCGACGCGCACGGCACCGTCGTGCATCTCGGGGAGCGCGAATGCACCCTGCAGCGCCGCCACCAGAAGGTCATCGAAGAGGCGCCCTCGCCGCTGGTCGGCCCCGAGCTGCGCGCGCGCCTGGGCGAGGCGGCGTGCGCGGCAGCGGCGAGCGTCGGCTACCGCGGCGCCGGCACCGTGGAGTTCCTCGTCAGCGGTGAGCGTCCGGACGAGTTCTTCTTCATCGAGATGAACACGCGCCTCCAGGTCGAGCACCCCGTCACGGAGCTCGTCACCGGTCTCGACCTCGTCGAGCAGCAGGTACGGGTCGCCGCCGGCATCCCACTGGACTTCGCCCAGTCCGACGTCTCGCTGCGCGGCTGGGCGATCGAGGCGCGCGTGTATGCGGAGAGTCCCGAGCGCGGCTTCCTGCCCGCCGCCGGCGACGTGCTGCAATGGCGCCCGGCGGAGACCGTGCGCACCGATTCCGCCGTCGAGACGGGCAGCCGCGTGGGCACGGACTACGACCCGCTCGTCGCGAAAGTCATCGCCGGCGGCGTCGACCGCGGCGAGGCGCTCGGGCGGTTGGACGACGCGCTGGCCGATACCGTTCTTCTCGGCGTCGACACGAACATCGCGTACCTGCGCGCCGTGATCGCCGACGAGCGCGTCGTGCGCGGCGACCTCGACACCGGGCTCCTCGATCGCCTGCCCGTGCCGGACGCTGCACCCGTCGATGCCGCCGCCCTCGCGGCGGTGCGTGACGCGATGGAGCCGCCACGGGGCGAGCTGTGGCGCGCCGGCGACGGATGGCGGATGGGCGGCAGGAGAGAGGTCCCCGCCGCGACGTTCGACACGCCGGCGGGAACCGAGAGTCTTGACCCGGATGCGGTGGCAGACGGCGACGCACTCGTCGCGGTCGAGGCATCCGGTGCCGCGTGGGTGCACAGCGCCGGCCGCACGGCGCGGGTCGTGCCGATCTCGCGCCGCGAGGCGACCCTCCGCGAACTCGGTCCGGCAGCCGGCGCCCGCGACTCCGGGCTCACCGCGCCTCTTCCGGGCACCGTCGTCGCGCTGCACGTCGCCGACGGCGACCGCGTCGAAGCGGGCGACCGCCTGCTGACGATCGAGGCCATGAAGATGGAGCACACCCTCACAGCTCCCCGCGCCGGGATCGCCCGGCTGCGCGTGGGCGTCGGGACGTCGGTGGCCCGCGACGAGAGCGTGGCTGCCGTGGACGAACCGGCCGAGCAGGTCGAAGAACTCGAGCAGGTCCAGGAGGCCGCACATGCACACTGACACCCTGACCTACGGCCTCACCGCCGAGGAGCGCGAGCTCGCCGGCATGGTCCGCGCCTTCGCCGATGAGGTGGTCGCTCCCCGCGCCTACGAGGCCGACCGGACGGGCACCCTTCCGCTGGATGTCGTCGCCCAGATGGGCGAGCTCGGTCTGTTCGGGCTTCCCTTCCCGGAGGAGTACGGCGGCCAGGGTGGCGACTACGCCGCGCTGTGCGTCGCGCTGGAGGCACTCGGACGGGTCGATCAGTCGATCGCCATCACGCTGGAGGCGGGAGTGAGCCTCGGCGCCATGCCGATCTTCCGCTTCGGCACCGAGGAGCAGCGCGCCCGCTACCTCCCCGACCTCCTGGCGGGGCGGGCCCTCGCGGGCTTCGGTCTCACCGAGCCCGAAGCCGGCAGCGACGCCGGCGCCACGCGCACGAGCGCGCGGCTGGAGGACGGTCAGTGGGTGATCGACGGCGCGAAGCAGTTCATCACCAACTCGGGCACGGACATCACCCGCTTCGTCACGGTCACCGCCGTCACCGGCCGGGCCGCCGGCGGCCGCCCCGAGATCTCGACCATCATCGTCCCCTCCGGCACCCCGGGCTTCGTCGTCGGGCCCGCCTACGACAAGGTCGGCTGGCACGCGTCCGACACGCACCCGCTGGCGTTCTCGGACGCGCGCGTCCCGGAGGAGAACCTGCTCGGCGAGCGCGGACGCGGGTACGCGAACTTCCTCCACATCCTCGACGAGGGCCGCATCGCGATCGCGGCCCTGGCCACCGGCGCCGCGGAGGGGTGCCTCGAGGCGGCCGTGGACTACGCAAAGACCCGCACGGTGTTCGGCGAGCGACTCTCGTCGCGCCAGAGCATCCAGTTCCTCCTGGCGCGCATGCGCGCACGGGTGCACACCGCACGCCTGGCATGGCTGCACGCCGTGCGTCTGCGCGATGCGGGCGAGCCGTTCAAGGAGGAGGCGGCGATCGCCAAGCTCGTCGCGGGGGAGGCCGCGATGGACAACGCGCGCGACGCCACGCAGGTGTTCGGCGGCAACGGGTTCATGAACGAGTACCCGGTGGCCCGGCACTATCGTGACTCGAAGATCCTCGAGATCGGCGAGGGCACCACGGAGGTGCAGCTGCTGGTGATCTCCCGGGCGCTGGGGCTCGAGGGCTAGCGTGGGGGACGTGAACGTCATCGTCCAGCGCGGGCTGTACTTCGAGGAATTCGACGTCGGCGCGCGCTACTCCCATCGTCCGGGACGCACCATCACCGAGGCCGACAACATCCTCTTCTCGAACATCACGATGAACCCGCAGGCGCTGCACGTCGACGCGGCATACGCCGCCACCCAGCCGTTCGGCCGCCCGCTGGTCAACTCGATGTTCACCCTCGCGACAGTCGTGGGGTCCTCCGTCGCGCAGCTGACGCAGGGCACCCTCGTCGCGCAGCTCGCGCTGTCGGACATCTCCTTTCCCGCTCCGCTGTTCCCCGGCGACACCCTCTACACCGACACCGAGATCGTCTCCGCCCGCCCGTCGAAGTCGCGGCCCGAGCAGGGGATCGTGACGATGCGGCACACCGGGCGCTCGCAGGAGGACACCGTGGTGGCCACTGTCACGCGCACGGCTCTCGTCTGGCGCGCGGATGCGGAGACGCGGGCGTGAGCGGCTTCGCGATGGGCCCCGCGCTGCTGTTCTGCCCCGCCGATCGGCCCGAGCGCTTCGCCAAGGCGGCCGAGCGCGCGGACGCGGTGATCCTCGACCTCGAAGACGCCGTGTCGGCCGACGCGAAGACGGCGGCCCGCGGAGCGGTCATCGAGGCTGACCTCGACCCTGCCCGCACGATCGTGCGGGTCTCCCCACCGGGGACGGAGGCGTTCGTCGCCGATCTCGCGACGCTGGCGCAGACCGACTTCCGCACGATCATGGTCGCGAAAGCCGAATCGGCCACGTCGCTCAGCTCGATCGATCCGCGCTTTTCGATCCTGGCGCTGTGCGAGACCGTGCGCGGCGTGACGGCCGCGGACGAGCTCGCCGCCTCCGACCGGGTGGTCGGGCTGATGTGGGGGGCCGAAGATCTCGTGGCGAGCCTCGGCGGCACGTCCAGCCGCGACGGAGACGGGCGGTACCGTCAGGTCGCCCGTTACGCGCGCTCACGCGTCCTCCTCGCCGCCGGCGCGGCGGGGAAGGCGGCGATCGACAGTGTCTACCTCGACATTGCCGACACGACAGGGCTCTCGGCGGAGGCCGAAGACGCTGCGGCCTCGGGGTTCGCCGCGACCGCGTGCATCCACCCCTCCCAGGTGGGGGTCATCCGGGAGGCGTACCGCCCCGCACCGGAGCTGCGGGAGTGGGCGGAGAGTGTGCTGCGCGCCGCCGAGGGTGAGCGAGGCGTCTTCCGCTTCGAGGGCCGGATGGTCGACGAGCCGGTGCTCCGGCACGCGCGGCACGTGCTCTCGCGCGCCTGAGGCTCCCCGGGGGACTCAGATCGCGGCGACCGGCGCCAGCATCCGCAGGTGGTCGCGCTCGACGAGAAGCGTGTGCGCGGAGGCGTTGTGCAGGCGCTCTCCGGGGCGGGGCAGCTCACCGCCGGTCGCGAAGCGGATCACCTGCCGGATGAGCGCGCCGTGCGCGACGGCGATGATCCACGGCGCGACGGGGGCGTAGCGTCGTCGACCGTCGCGGACCATGTCGGCGATGGCGGAGAGCGCGCGTGTGCGCACATCCGGCCACGCCTCCGCGCCGGGGATGACGGCGGTGCTCCAGTCGCCCCACCGTCTGGCGAACTCCGCCGCCTCCAGCCCCTCGGCATCGCCGTACGCCCGCTCGCGGAGCCGTCGGTAGCGCGTGGGCTCGGCAGCGCCGAGCACCTCGGCGATGATGTCGGCCGTCTCGGCGGCACGGGAGAGATCGCTGGAGACCACGAGCACGGGAACCGCGGGGTCACGGTCGGCGGCGAACCGTTCCGCCGCCTCCCTCGACTGCCGTCGGCCGGTGTCGTTGAGCGGGATGTCGGTGGTGCCCTGGATGCGCCCGTCGCGGTTCCAGTCGGTCTCGCCGTGGCGCACGAAGGTCAGGATCGTCACGGTCCGAGCGTATCGGCGCTCAGATGGACGTCGGCTGTGCGAGCGCGACGGCGAGAGCGCCGAGCACCTCCGTCGTGCCGGCGTCGATCTTCACCGTCGCCCGCGCATCCGCCCGGGTCTCGCCGCGGTTGACGATCACGACCGGGAGACGACGTCGTCGCGCCCGCTCGACCAGACGGATGCCCGAATTGACCACGAGCGACGATCCCGCGACGACGAGAGCGTCGCTGGACTGCAGCAACTGTTCGGCCTCGCGGAATTTCTCGACCGGGATGAACTCGCCGAAGAAGACCACGTCGGGCTTGAGCATCCCGCCGCACACCGTGCACTCCGGGATGTGGAAGCCCTCGACCGACTCCGGGCGCACGTCACCGTCGGGGCCGAGGGGCACGTTCTCGGGGGTGGCGAGCCAGGGGTTCTCCCGTTCCATCCGCTCGGCGAGGTCACGGCGGTCGAAGACCTGGCCGCAGCGTGTGCAGAACACGCGGCGCATGGTGCCGTGGAGTTCCACGACGCGGCGGCTGCCGGCGCGAAGATGCAGACCGTCGACGTTCTGCGTGATGACGCCGGCGGCCACGCCCGACCGCTCGAGCTCGGCGATCGCCCGGTGCCCGTCGTTGGGCCGCGCACTGGAGAACGTGCGCCACCCGAGGTGACCGCCGACCCAGTAGCGGCGGCGCGCCTCCTCGCTGGCGAGGAACTGCTGCACCGTCATGGGAGTGCGAGCGGGTGCCCCTTTGCCGCGGTAGTCGGGGATGCCCGAGTCGGTGGAGACTCCGGCGCCGGTGAGGACGGCGAGGCGGCGGCCCCGGAGGATCTCGACGGCGCGATCGACCGCGCCGGTCGCTTCGTGCTGCTCGATCGTCACGCGCACCTCCCCGGTTCCGAGTGTAGGCGCGTGCCGGGGCCCCCTCGCGCGGGCGCCTCTCGTCCTGCTCGCCCGCACCGTTGTGCCGCCTCGCGGCCTGCGGAGCCGCATCTCGGTGCGGGGGAGCGGGGAGGAAGCGCCACAGCGGAGGGGTGGCAGAGTGGGGGGATGACCGTCGTCGCGATCCCGGATGCAGCCGATCAGCGACTCTCGGACTATCGCGACCTCACCGACGTGGCACTCCGCCGGGTGCAGGAGCCGCTCGGCGGGCTCTACATCGCCGAGTCGGCCAAGGTGCTCGGTCGCGCCCTCGCGGCCGGGCACCGCCCGCGATCGGTGCTCGTGCAGGAGAAGTGGCTCGCCGACGCGCAGCGGCTCGTTCCCGACCCCGGTGTACCGATCTACGTCGTGCCCGAGCAGGTTGCCGCGGCGGTGACCGGCTACGCCGTGCATCGCGGGCTGCTCGCGGCGATGCATCGCCCGCCGTTACGTCCGGTTGCCGACGTCGTCGCCGGTGCACGGACGGTCGTCGTGCTGGAGGACATCGTCGATCACACCAACGTCGGCGCCGCCTTCCGAAGCGCCGCCGCCCTCGGCGCCGACGCGGTGCTGGTGACGCCCCGCTGCGCCGACCCGCTCTATCGCCGGAGCGTGCGGGTGAGCATGGGAACGGTCTTCCAGGTCCCGTGGACGCGGCTGGGTGAGTGGCATGAGGCGGCTCCCCTCCTGCACGACGCGGGGTTGCACCTGGCCGCCCTCGCGCTGTCGGACGACGCCGTCGCCCTCGATGCCTTCGCGGCGACGCGGCCCGACCGCGTGGCGCTGCTCCTGGGCGCGGAGGGCGACGGGCTCAGCCGTCGGGCCCTCGCGGCAGCCGACACGATCGTGACGATTCCGATGGCCGGCGGCGTGGATTCGCTCAACGTCGCCGCCGCCTCCGCTGTCGCCCTCTGGGCACTCACCCGCTGACGCCGCTCAGCGGTCGTCGTCGCGTGCGACCGCCTCGGAGGCCTCCGCGGCGGTGAGGACGACCGGCAGCGGCTCGGGGCGCTTCGCGGTGATGGCGTCGCCCGACGATCGGTGCCGCAGGCGTCGCAGCACCCACGGGACGAGATACTCGCGGGCCCACACGAGGTCTTTCTCCCGCGCGGCACGCCACGTCGTGGTCGGAAGCGGATCGGGCTGCATGGGTTGCAGCTCGTTCGGCACATTCAGTGCACGAAGCACCATGCGCGCCACCTCGTGGTGCCCCAAAGAGTTGTAGTGCAGGCGGTCGTCAGTGAAGAAGCGCATGTCCTGCACGACCTTCAGGCCCCACTGGTCGGCCACGATGCAGTCGTAGCGGTCGGCGATGGCGCGGATGTTCTCGTTGTAGATGGCGATCTTGCCGCGGATGCCGCGGAACACGGGCGTGAAGTTCGTGTCGATGCCCGTGAACACCACGAGCGTCGCGCCGTCGCGGGAGAGCCGCACGACAGCGTCCTCGAACTGCTGCGCGACCTCGTCGGGATCGGTGCCGGGGCGGATGACGTCGTTCCCGCCGGCGGAGAAGGTGAGGAGGTCGGGCTGGAGGGCGAGTGCGGGGGCGATCTGGTCGGCCGTGATCTGGCCGATGAGCTTTCCGCGCACGGCGAGGTTCGCGTACGCGAAGTCGTCGACCTGCGACGCGAGCACCTCCGCGACCCGGTCGGCCCAGCCGCGATGCCCCCCCGGCGAGCCTTCTTCGGGGTCACCGATCCCCTCGGTGAAGGAGTCGCCGATCGCGACGAAACGGCGCCAGGGGTGGGGGCCGGCGTTGGCCGCGAGCGACGTGCGGGAAGACGGGTCGGTCATGGATTCCTCCTCCCATCAGGCTATCCCCGCAGGAGGGATCCGAGTGGGGGAGGACTCGCCTATCGTGGATGTTCGCGCCGCCGGAAAGACCGATCGAGAGGGGATGCTGTGGACGACGCCCTCGCCTCTCCCGAACTCTCCGTCGACGACACCCCCGACGAGCACCATTTCGGCAGCTTCGCCGCCGAACACCTCTCGCCCACATGGCCGCAGCGCGCCCCGTGGGGCACCGCGCAACGCCTTCGTGCCTGGCAGGCCGAGGCCCTCGACGCCTACTTCGGCATGGACGGACCGGACGGCACCGGCAAAGGCCCGCGGGACTTTCTCGCGGCGGCGACGCCGGGTGCCGGCAAGACCACGTTCGCGCTGCGTCTGGCCAGTGAGCTCCTGCGCCGAGGGGTCGTCGACCGGATCGTCGTGGTCGCCCCCACGGAACACCTGAAGACGCAGTGGGCCGACGCGGCGGCTCGCGTCGGCATCCGCCTCGACCCCGCCTTCAGCAACCGTCACGCGGCCCCCTCGCGGCAGTACCACGGGGTGGCCGTGACGTACGCACAGGTCGCGGTGAAGGCATCCGTGCACGCGCGCCTCACGATGGACGCGCGGACGCTCGTGGTCCTCGACGAGGTGCATCACGGCGGCGACGCGCTCAGCTGGGGCGACGCGCTGCGCGAGGCGTACAGCCGCGCGACGCGGCGCCTGCTCTTGAGCGGGACGCCGTTTCGCAGCGACACCGCCCCCATCCCGTTCGTGGAGTACCACCCCGACGCCAAGGGCATCCGCGTCTCCCGCACGGATTACGCGTACGGGTACCGCCGCGCACTCGAGGACGGTGTCGTGCGCCCCGTGCTCTTCCTCGTCTACGCCGGTGCGATGCGCTGGCGCACGAAGGCCGGCGAGGAGATGGAAGCCCAGCTCGGCCAGGACAACACCAAGGACATCACCGCACAGGCATGGCGCACCGCGCTCGACCCGCACGGTGAGTGGATTCCGGCCGTGCTGCGCTCCGCCGACAAGCGGCTGAGCGAGGTCCGCGCGCAGGTGCCGGATGCCGGCGGGCTCGTCATCGCGACCGACCAGACGGCCGCGCGCGCCTATGCCGCCATCCTCGAGGGCATCACGGGCGAGGCGCCGACCGTCGTGCTCTCCGACGAGGCGGAGGCCTCCGGTCGCATCGAGCAGTTCGCGCAGAGCGAGTCGCGGTGGATGGTCGCGGTGCGGATGGTGTCCGAAGGCGTCGATGTCCCCCGCCTGGCCGTCGGTGTGTACGCGACCTCGGCGGCGACGCCCCTGTTCTTCGCGCAGGCGATCGGGCGCTTCGTCCGCGCGCGTCGTCGCGGCGAGACAGCGAGCGTCTTCCTCCCCAACGTGCCGATCCTGCTGGCGCTGGCGGGCGAGCTCGAGCGTCAGCGCGACCACGCCCTCGACCGCGACTCCGACGGCGACGAATGGGACGCCGAAGAAGACCTGATGGACGCCGCCGAGCGCGACGAGAAGGCCTCCGACGCGCTCACCGAGGAGTTCACGTTCCAGGCGCTGGGGTCGCTCGCCCATTTCGACCGGGTGATGTTCGACGGCAAGGAGTTCGGCCAGCTCGCCGTACCGGGCTCGCTGGAGGAGGAGGAGTTCCTCGGGATCCCCGGGCTCCTCGAACCCGACCAGGTGCACGAGGTGCTGATGTCGCGCGTGTCGCGGCAGTCGCGCCACCGCTCGGCCCGCGAGGCCCGCGAGGGCGCGGCATCCGGCGAGACGGCCGTCGAACCCGCCCCGCCGCAGGCGCTTCACCGCACGCTCAAGGAGCAGCGCCAACTCCTCAACAGCCTCGTGGGGCTGTACGCGCGTCAGACGGGCGAACCGCACGGCCTCGTGCACGCGGAGCTGCGGCGCATCTGCGGCGGACCGGCCGTGTCGCACGCGACCGTCGCACAGCTGCAGGCGCGCATCGAGGTGCTCCGCCGGCGCGTCCACTCCTGACCTTCGCCGCTGTTCGGAACCCCGAAATGCTGGCAGTTCCGCCGATCCGGCCGAGCGCCGGATGCGCGCTGGATAGCGTGGAAGCATCCTTTCCGATCGGAGCCGCCGTGTCTCGTCCCCTCAGCGACCCCACCGATCGCGACCGCCGTCGCTGGGTGCGCTACCTCGTCGACGAACGCGCCGAGGCGCGGGTGTACCGCGATCTCGCCGCCCGCCGCGACGGCGAGGAGCGTGACATCCTGCTCGCGCTCGCCGATGCCGAGGGCCGCCACGAGGCGCACTGGCTCGCTCTCCTCGGTGGCGAGCCGGCGCGGCTGCCGCGTCCCGACCTCGGAACCCGCGCGCTCGCGTGGATGGCACGGCGGTTCGGGTCGATCTTCGTCCTCGCTCTGGCCCAAAACGCCGAAGGGCGCTCGCCCTACGCGGGCGAGCCCTACGCCACGGCGGCGATGGCCGCGGACGAGAAGATCCACCACGAAGTCGTGCGAGGCCTCGCGGCCCGTGGACGCCGGCGGCTCTCGGGCACCTTCCGCGCGGCGGTGTTCGGCGCCAACGACGGGCTCGTGTCGAACCTCGCGCTCGTGATGGGCATCGGGGCGACCGGCGTCGCGCCGGGCTTCGTGCTCTTCAGCGGCATCGCGGGGCTGCTGGCCGGGGCGCTGTCGATGGGGGCGGGGGAGTTCGTCTCGGTACGCTCGCAGCGGGAGCTTCTCGCCGCCACCCAGCCGAACGAGTATGCCGACGACGCCCTGCCGCATCTCGACCTCGACGCCAACGAGCTCGCACTGGTGTACCGGACGCGGGGGATGCCCGAGGAACAGGCGCTCCAGCGCGCCCGCCGCGTCGTGACCGCTGCGCATGACTCCGGAAGGGGCGCGCTGCGCGCGGGCGAACCGGAGACGGCCACCGACACGAACGAAGTCGTGGGCAAGGCGTGGGGTGCGGCGATCTCGAGCTTCCTGTTCTTCGCCTCGGGGGCGGTCATCCCGGTGCTGCCGTGGATCTTCGGGCTCTCGGGGGTCGTCGCCGTGGCCGTCGCGCTCGTCCTCGTCGGCATCGCGCTGCTGTGCACCGGCGCGACGGTGGGCCTTCTCTCGGGCGCATCGCCGCTACGGCGTGCAGCCCGCCAGCTGCTCATCGGCTTCGGGGCTGCTGCGGTGACCTACCTCCTGGGGTTGGCGTTCGGGGTGAGCGTCGCATGAGCGCGCGCCAGCTCGCAGATCTCCTCGGGATCGAGCAGCCGATCGTGCTGGGCCCCTTCGGCGGGCTGTCATCGGTCGATCTGACGGCCGCGGTGAGCGAGCGGGGAGGGCTCGGTTCCTACGGCCTGTACGGCTACGACGCCGACCGCATCGCCGACACCGCGCTGCGGCTCCGGGAACGCACGACACGGCCGTTCGCTCTCAACCTCTGGCTTCCCACCGGCGATGAGGTCGCTCCGGCGGAGGTGGATCTCGCGCCCGCCGTCGACGTCGTGTCGGGCTTCTTCGATGAGGTCGGCGTCGCGATACCCGACCCTCCGGCGCAGTTCCTCCCCGACGCCGCATCGCAGATCGACGCGGTCCTGGAGGCGCGGCCGGCCATTCTCAGCGTCGTGTTCGGCGTGCCCGGACCCGAGACGGTGCAGAGGGCGCACGAGCGGGGCGTGCGCATCATCGGGGCCGCGACCACGGTGGCGGAAGCCGTCGCCCTCGAGGAGGGCGGCGTGGACGCGATCGTCGCCACGGGCGCGGAGGCAGCCGGCCACCGCGTGTCCTTCCTGGCGCCCGCTGAGAACTCGCTCGTCGGCACCTTCGCGCTGGTGCCGCAGGTCGTCGACGCCGTGTCGGTGCCGGTGATCGCCGCCGGCGCGATCGCCGACCGACGCGGTGTGGCTGCGGCGTTCGCGCTCGGGGCCTCGGGAGTGCAGGTGGGAACCGCGTTCCTCCGCACCCGCGAGTCGGTGGCACCGCCGTCGCATCGTGCCGCGATCGGCCGGACGCCGGCGGAGGCGACGGTCCTCACTCGCGCGATGAGCGGACGGCTCGCCCGAGGCGCGGCAAATCGCGCCATCCGCACGATCGAGGCGCGAGGGGAGATCGCGCCGTTCCCCGCGCAGAACTGGCTCACCGGCAGGTTCCGCGCGGTCGCGGCGGAGCGCGACGAGGAGGAGCTGCTTTCGCTGTGGATGGGGCAGGGTGCTTCGCTCGCGCGGCACGACGACGCCGCATCCGTCTTCGCCGAGCTCGCAGCGGGCCTCCCTGCCCGCCAATGAAAAAGGCCCCTGACGGGGCCGTTTTCATTTGTGCGCGAGGGGGGACTTGAACCCCCACGCCCTATACGGGCACTAGCACCTCAAGCTAGCGCGTCTACCTATTCCGCCACCCGCGCATGGGTGAATCGCTTTCGCAACCGAAGATCGAGATTAGCACGTCGTGCGGGCTGCCGATAATCGCGATGGCAGGCGCCGAGAGCGCATCCCGGTAGCGTAGACGGCATGCCTGCGAGCGAGTCCGAGCTTCCCGAGGTCGCGCGCATCGCGGCCGACCTGATCCGCTTCGACACCTCCAACTTCGGCGGCGGCAAGGCGCACGGCGAGCGGGAGGCGGCCGAGTACGTCGGCGCCTATCTGGAGAGCCTCGGGCTCCGCGCCGAGTATTACGAGCCGATCCCGCGCCGCACCAACGTCGCTGCGCGTGTGCCGGGCCGCGATCGCGACAAGCCGGCGCTCGTTCTGCACGGTCACCTCGATGTCGTGCCCGCCGTGGCGGAGGACTGGAGCGTCGATCCGTTCGCCGGAGAGATCCGCGACGGCGTCCTGTGGGGGCGCGGCGCCGTGGACATGAAGGACATGGACGCCATGATCCTCACCGCGGTCGCGGACCTGCTCCGCGCCGGCGCGCAGCCGGAGCGCGACCTCGTCCTCACGTTCTTCGCCGATGAGGAGAACGGCGGCGTCGAGGGATCCGCGCTCGTCGTCCGGGACCGTCCGGAGTGGTTCGCCGGTGCGACGGAGGCGATCAGCGAGGTCGGCGGCTATTCGATCCCGGTCGGGGATTCCCGGGCGTATCTCCTCCAGGTGGGGGAGAAGGCGCTGGTCTGGATCCGGCTCGTCGCCCGCGGCCGCGCCGGGCACGGCAGCGGGCTGCACCCCGACAACGCCGTCACCGCTCTCGCGGAGGCGGTCGCCGCGGTGGGCCGCACGGCCTGGCCGGTGCGCCTCACCGAGACGACGGAGAAGTTCCTCGCGGGCCTGGCCGACCTCACCGGCGACGATGCCGGCGGCGACCCGGATGCGCTCGCCTCCCGCGTAGGACCGGCCGCTCCCTTCCTTCGCTCGACCCTGCGCACCACGAGCAACCCCACCGGGCTCACCGCCGGGTACAAGCACAACGTCATCCCCGACCGTGCGGAGGCGCTGATCGACGTGCGCGCTCTGCCCGGCACCGAGGACGCGGTGCTCGCCCAGATCCGTGAGATCGTCGGCCCGCACATCGACGTCGAGATCGTGCACCGGGACATCGGGCTCGAGGTGCCCTTCGCCGGGCCCCTCGTCGATGCGATGGTCGGCGCGCTGGACCGGGCCGACCCCGGTGTGCCGGTGCTGCCATACCTGATGGGCGGCGGGACGGATAACAAGGCGTTGTCGACGCTGGGGATCGCCGGCTACGGCTTCGCTCCGTTGCGCCTTCCCGGCGACCTGGACTTCACCGGCATGTTCCACGGCGTGGACGAACGCGTCCCCGTCGACGCGCTCGTGTTCGGCCAGCGTGTGCTCACCGACCTCCTCCGCACGTACTGAAAGGCGCGCATGCACGTTATCGAGGCCATCATCCTGGGACTGGTGCAGGGTCTCACCGAGTTCCTGCCGATCTCCTCCAGCGCACACCTGCGCATCGTGGGGGAGTTCCTCCCTTCGGCGACCGATCCGGGGGCGACCTTCACGGCCATCACTCAGATCGGCACCGAGCTCGCCGTGCTCGTGTACTTCTGGGGCACGATCGTACGGATCATCAGCCGGTGGGCCCAGGCACTCGTCGGGCGTGTGCCGCGGAACGATCCGGACGTCCGGATGGGCTGGCTCATCATCCTGGGAACGATCCCGATCGGGGTGCTCGGCTACCTCTTCCAGGACGTCATCCGCAACACCTTCCGCAACCTGTGGCTCGTCGCGATCGTGCTCATCGTCTTCGGCCTGCTGCTGGGCGCCGCCGACCGGTGGGGTAAGCGCCGGCGAGAGCTGAAGGACCTGACCTACCCGCACGGCATCGCCTACGGGTTCGCCCAGGCCCTCGCGCTGATCCCGGGTGTCTCGCGATCGGGGGCGACGACGACCCTCGGTCTGGCGCTCGGCTATACGCGCCCCGCGGCTGCGGAGTACGCCTTCCTGCTCGCGGTCCCCGCCGTCTTCGGCAGCGGCATCTACGAGCTGGTGCAGAGCTTCGACGAGCCGGGCGGTCCCTACAACCTGGCCGAGACGGGCGTGGCGACTGTCGTGGCGTTCGCCGTGGGCCTGGGCGTCATCGCCTTCCTGATGCAGTACATCAAGCGACGCAGCTTCCTGCCGTTCGTGATCTACCGCGTCGTACTCGGCGCGCTGTTGATGGTGCTCCTGGCGACGAACGTCCTGCAGCCCTACTGAGCGCGGCTCACCGTCGGGGCGGGTCGTCCCGGCCGGGTTTGCTCGGGCCGTCGCCGCCGCGGCGGAGGTAGCGCTCGAACTCCTGCGCGATGGCGTCGCCGGAGGCCTCCGGGGAGTCCCACGTGTCACGCGTGCGCTCGAGCTGGCGGATGTACTCGGTCATCTCCTCGTCGTCCGCCGCCGCGGCGTCGATCGACGCCTCCCACGCGACGGCCTCGGTCGCGAGGTCGCCGCGAGGGAGATCGGCGCCCGTGATGTCTTCCAGCCGGTCGAGGAGGGCCAGCGTCGCCTTGGGCGACGGCGTGTGGCCGGCGACATAGTGCGGCACGCTCGCCCACAGGCTCGCGGACGGGATGCCGGCAGCATCCGCGACGGTACTGAGGACGCTGAGGATGCCGACGGGCCCCTCGTAGGTGCTCCGCTCGAGATTCAGGAGCGTGCGGATGCGCTCGTTCTCGCTCCCGGCGAAGATCGAGATGGGACGCGTGTGCGGGACGTCGGACATCATCGAGCCGAGCGCCACGATGCCGGTGATGTCTTCGCGCAACGCCACGTCGACGAACTCCGCCGCGAAACCCTGCCAGGCGCGCGCGGGTTCGGCTCCGGTCAGGAGCCACAGCTCGGTGCCCCGGCGAGCGTGGGTCGGCCGGTACAGCGTGGCGTCGGGCCAGCGGAGCGTCCGGTGCCCCTCGCCGTCGGCGACCATGTGCGGCCGGGTGTACTGATAGTCGAAGTACAGCTCCGGATCGACGGAGAAGACCGGTTCGTAGGAGCCCTGTTCGCGCAGGAGCGACACAGCGGCGGATGCCGCCTCGCCGGCGTCGTTCCAGCCGTCGAAGGCGGTGACCAAGACCCGACGACCCAGTGCGTCCACGCAACCTCCTCTGCCCGGAAAGGGCTGACTCCACAATAGGCGCATCACGCTGGAAGGGGGCCGAGGGCGGCTGGGGGAGCGCGCCCCCTCGATACGATGGTCGGATGACTTCCCCCCTTCCCGCCGCCGTCCTGTGGGACATGGACGGCACGCTCGTGGACACCGAGCCGTACTGGATGGCGGCGGAGACTCCGCTCGTCGAGCGGTTCGGCGGAACCTGGTCGCACGAGCAGGCCCTGCAGCTGGTCGGGCTGGGCTTGGAGGACTCGGCACGGATCTTCCAGGCGGCGGGCGTGCGGATGGGGGTCGGCGACATCATCGACACCCTCACCGATGACGTCATGCGCTCCCTGGCGGTGACGGGCGTGCCTTTCCGTCCGGGCGCGCGCGAGCTCCTCGCCGACCTGCGCGCCCAGGGGATCCCGACGGCGCTTGTCACGATGTCGATCCGGCGGATGGCCGACAGCGTCGTGGACCTGATCGAGTTCGACGCCTTCGACGTCGTGATCGCTGGTGACGACGCTCCGCGTCCGAAGCCCTTCCCCGATGCGTACCTGCAGGCATGCGAGGCGCTCGGCGTCGATCCGCGGGACACCGTCGCGATCGAGGACTCGCCGAACGGCCTGCGCGCCGCGGTCGCCAGTGGCGCGGTCAGCCTCGGCGTGCCCCTCATGCTGCCGCTGGAGGGGGCCGGTGCCCACGAGCTGTGGCCGACGCTCGAGGGGCGGACCACGAATGACCTGCGCGCCCTGCACGCCACACACGGCCGGCGGGCGGAGGAGGGAAGATGAGCGAGACATCGCACCTGAGCGGACCGTTCCGCATCGGCGACCGCGTGCAGTTGACCGGTCCTAAAGGGCGGCTCCACACCATCACGCTGCGCGAGCGCGGCGAGCTGCACACCCACCACGGCGTGCTCGCGCACGAGAGCCTCGTCGGCCAGCCCGACGGCAGCGTCGTGGTCAACAGCGGCGGGCACGAGTACCTCGCTCTTCGTCCCCTGCTCCGCGACTTCGTCATGTCGATGCCTCGCGGCGCGGCCATCGTCTACCCCAAGGACGCCGCCCAGATCCTGGCGCAGGCCGACATCTTCCCCGGTGCCGTCGTCGTCGAGGCCGGAGTGGGATCGGGCGCCCTGGCGCTCTGGCTTCTCCGGGCGATCGGGCCTTCCGGGCGACTGCTGTCGTTCGAGCGCCGTGAGGAGTTCGCCGATGTGGCTCGCGCGAACGTCGAGACGTTCCTCGGCGAGCACCCTGCCTCGTGGGACGTCGTCGTGGGCGACCTGGTCGAGGAGCTCCCCGGCGCCGTCGCGCCCAGATCCGTCGATCGCGTGGTGCTCGACATGCTCGCGCCCTGGGAGTGCGTCGACGCGGTCGCGGATGCGCTGACTCCGGGGGGCGTGGTGCTGTGTTACATCGCCACCGCGACGCAGCTCAGCCGCGTCGCGGAGTACCTGCGCGGCACCGGGCTGTTCACCGAGCCGGAGGCCAGCGAGACGATGGTGCGCGGATGGCACGTCGAAGGACTGGCCGTGCGCCCCGATCATCGGATGGTCGCGCACACCGGATTCCTCATCACCGCCCGGCGCCTTGCGCCCGGCGCGGTTCCGCCGGATGTGCGCCGGCGGGCGCTGAAGAAGCCGACCTACGGCGAGGAGGACATCGAAGCATGGACTCCCGGGGCCGTGGGGGACCGCGAGATCACCGACAAGAACCTCCGCAAACGCGTTCGCGAGGCGCAGAAGGCCGCGGAAGGCATCCGTCAGGCGTCGGGACAGGGTGCGTCGGAGCCGACGGACTAAGCTGATCCGGTGCGCAGAACCTCCGCTCTCCTCGCCGTGACGGCCCTGGCAGCCGTCGGACTCGTCGGCTGCACGGCGGCTCCGGATGCCTCGTGCAACCCCACCTCTCAGTTCGCCGGCGCGCTCGAAGGCGTGCAGGTGTCGGGCTCGGGCGACGGTCAGCCGGAGCTCGACGTCCGAACTCCCTTCCACGTGACGAGGACCTCATCCGACGTGCTGGAGCGCGGCGACGGGCCGGCGATCGAGGAGGACAACCAGCTGGTGGTCCTCGACATCGCGATCAGCAGCGGTTCGAGCGGTGAATCCGTCATCGCGACGCCGTACAACGGCGAGCTGACACGGGTGTTCCCGCTGTCGGAGTGGACGCAAGGCTTCCCGGGCCTCGCGACCGCACTGGAGTGCGCCACCGAAGGCTCACGGCTGGTGGTGGGCCTCGCTCCCGAAGACCTCGCGGAGGGCGTTGCGGGGAGCCTCGGCATCTCCGAAGACGACTCGGCCGTGGCCGTCGTCGACGTGCGCAAGGTGTACCTGCCGAAGGCCAACGGTGCTGATCAGTTCACCGAGAGTCACGGCCTACCGACTGTCGTCCGCGCACCGAACGGTCGACCCGGCATCATCGTCCCGGACGCGACCGCTCCCTCGGACACCGTCGTGCAGGTGCTCAAGCGGGGCGACGGCGGCGAAGTGGGCGGGGATGACGCCGCCCGGGTCGCCTACACCGCGGTGTCGTGGGAGAGCGGGGACGTCCTCGACTCCACGTGGGACGCCGCCCCCGTGGCCGCCTCGGCGCAGAGCCTTCCCGAACCCGTGCTCCAGGCTCTGGAGGGACAGACCGTGGGTTCGCAGGTGCTCGTCGTGCTCCCCGGCGCAGACGGTGGCTCGGCGCAGGTCTACGTGCTCGACATCCTCGGCATCGACGGCTGACTTCGCTTTCCGGAACGCGGGCGCTCCGTCTCGTCGCTCCGCTCCTCGCTCAGCGACCCGCCGCGACGCCGTCCCGGTCGCCGACCGAGCGAGTCGAAGCGCCCTGCCTCCGGTCGCTGGTCGAGCCGTAGCCGATACGAAGCGTCGCCCCGTCGCGTGGCATGGTGCCCCCTTCCGGTCGCTGAGCGAGCCGTAGGCGAGACGACGCGTCGCCCCCTCGCGTGTGGGGTGGTGCGCGTGCGTGCGGGGTTGTTAGAAGGGTGGGGGTTGGTTGTCGGGGATGAAGGTGACGTGGGGTGGGGGGTGGTCGGTGTAGGTGTGGCCGAGGGGGCTGTGGAAGTGGATGGTGCCGTTGGGGTGTTGGGTGGCGGTCCAGGGGGTTTCGGTTTTGAGGGTGTGGTGGCGGGTGCAGAGGTGGGCGAG